>NZ_JBSWBU010000082.1:0-203 GCF_054052245.1 Micromonospora sp. PTRAS2 | reverse complement strand
GTGCAGGGCGCGCAGTCGCGCATCGACCTCGACGCCGAGCAGACCGCCAACGCCAAGGCCATCATCGCCGCCACGAAGAAGACCGGCCTCGACGAACGCGCCGCGGTCATCTCGATCGGCACCGCCCTGCAGGAGTCGAAGCTGCAGAACCTGGGTCACCTGGGTGACCGCAACGACCACGACTCCCTCGGCCTGTTCCAGCA
>NZ_JBSWBU010000081.1:0-206 GCF_054052245.1 Micromonospora sp. PTRAS2 | reverse complement strand
ACCCGGAAGGTGGCGCTCTGGCGGTCCGCCTCCGACGAGCCCGCGCTGAGGGGGTCGATGCGCAGCACGTAGTTGCTGTGCCGCAGGTAGCGGTCGGGGAAGTTGTAGGAGCGGAACGACGACCAGGAGCTGTCGGCCAGCCCGGCGGTGCGGTAGAAGGTCGCGTCGGCCCGGAAGGTCGAGGTGTTGTCGTTGGCGGCGAGCCG
>NZ_JBSWBU010000080.1:0-226 GCF_054052245.1 Micromonospora sp. PTRAS2 | reverse complement strand
TGCTCCTGCTCACCGACGCCGCCACCACCCAGGACGCCCTCGACCAACTCGCCGACGCCGTCCAACAACCCCTCGACTACACCCAGGGCCGCAACTGGCGCACCGCCATCATCCGCGACCGCTCCACCAACCGCACCCTCCTCGGCATCGGCATCCACCACATCGCCTTCGACGGCTGGTCCCACACCCTCCTCGTCCACGACCTCACCCACGCCTACACCGCCCG
>NZ_JBSWBU010000079.1:0-236 GCF_054052245.1 Micromonospora sp. PTRAS2 | reverse complement strand
GCCATCCCCCTCCGGCGGATGTGGGACGTGTGCCGACCCCCCGGATAGGAGACACCCCCATGAACACGACCATCCTGCGTAAGAGCGTCCTCGGCATCGCCGGACTCGCGTTCGCCGGCGGCCTCGCCGCCGGCCCCCTGAACCACGCCATCGACACCGGCACCGGCACTGTCGACGCGCGGCCCGTCGCGGCCGTGCAGGCCGACACGACCGCCGACGCCGGGAAGCTGATCCCG
>NZ_JBSWBU010000078.1:0-242 GCF_054052245.1 Micromonospora sp. PTRAS2 | reverse complement strand
GGCCACGTAGCCGCTGTGCCTCAGGTAGTTGCCCGGGCGGTTCACCGACTCGAACGACACCGCGGAGGAGTCGGCGAGGCCGGGCACCATCCGCCACATCTGGTCCTGGTACGGGTCGAAGGGGTACGGGTCGATGCGGACCGCGCCGTTGGAGTGCCGGACGAAGTAGTCGGGCAGGTTGGAGGACTTCAGCCGGACCCAGTTCGGGGCGCCCCAGCGGCTGACGGCGGCGTTGTACTCGG
>NZ_JBSWBU010000077.1:0-242 GCF_054052245.1 Micromonospora sp. PTRAS2 | reverse complement strand
CGCCACGTAGCCGCTGTGCCGCAGGTAGTTGCCCGGGCGGTTCACCGACTCGAACGACACCGCGGAGGAGTCGGCGAGGCCGGGCACCATCCGCCACATCTGGTCCTGGTACGGGTCGAAGGGATACGGGTCGATGCGGACCGCGCCGTTGGAGTGCCGGACGAAGTAGTCGGGCAGGTTGGAGGACTTCAGCCGGACCCAGTTCGGGGCGCCCCAGCGGCTGACGGCGGCGTTGTACTCGA
>NZ_JBSWBU010000076.1:0-251 GCF_054052245.1 Micromonospora sp. PTRAS2 | reverse complement strand
CCGCCGGTGCTCGTCGGCGGCCTCGGCCGCCACGTGCACGCCCTCTCCGTCGCCCTCGCCGCCGCCGGCCACGAGGTCACCGTCGTCACCCGCCACGCCGACGGCGCACCCCTGGAGGAGTACGCCGACGGCGTCCGCGTCCTGCGCGCCGCCGAGGACCCCGTCGCCTTCCCCCTGGCCACCGGCAGCCTCCTCGCCTGGACCATGGCCTTCAACCACACCCTCACCCGCGCCGCCCTGCGCGCCACCGA
>NZ_JBSWBU010000075.1:0-252 GCF_054052245.1 Micromonospora sp. PTRAS2 | reverse complement strand
CGAACAGCGAGATCGCCCGCCCCAAGTCCCCCGCCGACCTGTAGGCGCCGGCGAGGTTGTTGACCGAAGTCAGCGTCTGGGGGTGATCGTTGCCGAGCACCCGCCGGCAGTCGGTGAGGGCCTGCTCGAACAGCGAGATCGCCCGCCCCAAGTCCCCCGCCGCCTGGTAGGCGTAGGCGAGGTTGTTGACCGAAGTCAGCGTGTCGGGGTGATCGTTGCCGAGCACCCGCCGCCGATCGGCGAGGGCCTGCT
>NZ_JBSWBU010000074.1:0-257 GCF_054052245.1 Micromonospora sp. PTRAS2 | reverse complement strand
CTCCTTCTTCCCCCGTTGTTCGTTGTTCGGGCGCCTCGACGTGGTGCTCGCACACCCCCCGCCATCCCCCTCCGGCGGGCGCGGGTGTGCCGACCCCCCGGATAGGAGACACCCCCATGAACACGACCATCCTGCGTAAGAGCGTCCTCGGCATCGCCGGACTCGCGTTCGCCGGTGGCCTCGCCGCCGGCCCCCTCCACCACACCACCACCGACACCGGCACCGGCACTGGCGACGCGCGGCCCGTCGCCGCCGCA
>NZ_JBSWBU010000073.1:0-304 GCF_054052245.1 Micromonospora sp. PTRAS2 | reverse complement strand
TCCTCCTTCTTCCCCCCGTTGTTCGTTGTTCGGGCGCCTCGACGTGGTGCTCGCACACCCCCCGCCATCCCCCTCCGGCGGATGTGGGACGTGTGCCGACCCCCCGATAGGAGACACCCCCATGAACACGACCATCCTGCGTAAGAGCGTCCTCGGCATCGCCGGACTCGCGTTCGCCGGCGGCCTCGCCGCCGGCCCCCTCAACCACGCCATCGACACCGGCACCGGCACTGTCGACGC
This sequence comes from Micromonospora sp. PTRAS2, assembly GCF_054052245.1. NCBI lineage: Bacteria > Bacillati > Actinomycetota > Actinomycetes > Micromonosporales > Micromonosporaceae > Micromonospora > Micromonospora sp. PTRAS2. Next base: position 64 of record NZ_JBSWBU010000073.1, on the reverse strand, counting down.
GCGGCCCGTCGCCGCCGCACAGGCCGACACGACCACCGACGCCGGGAAGCTGATCCCCCACGGC
>NZ_JBSWBU010000072.1:0-319 GCF_054052245.1 Micromonospora sp. PTRAS2 | reverse complement strand
TGTACAGCGGGATCGCCTGCCCCAAGTCCCCCGCCGACCTGTAGGTGTAGGCGAGGTTGTTGACCGAAGTCAGCGTCTGGGGGTGATCGTTGCCGAGCACCCGCCGCCGATCGGCGAGGGCCTGCTTGTACAGCGGGATCGCCTGCCCCAAGTCCCCCGCCGCCTGGTAGGCGTAGGCGAGGTTGTTGACCGAAGTCAGCGTGTCGGGGTGATCGTTGCCGAGCACCCGCCGCCGATCGGCGAGGGCCTGCTCGAACAGCGGGATCGCCCGCCCCAAGTCCCCCGCCGCCTGGTAGGCGTAGGCGAGGTTGTTGACCGA
>NZ_JBSWBU010000071.1:0-379 GCF_054052245.1 Micromonospora sp. PTRAS2 | reverse complement strand
CCTCGACCATCGTGTAGAGGACCGGGATCAGGACCAGGGTGAGCAGGGTGGAGGTGACGAGGCCGCCGATGACGACGACGGCCAGCGGGGTGGAGATGAACCCGCCCTCACCGGTGATGCCCAGCGCCATCGGCAGGAGGGCGAAGATGGTCGCCAGGGCGGTCATCAGGATCGGGCGCAGCCGGCGCTGGGCGCCCTCCACGACCGCCTCGGCGACGCTCATGCCCCGCTCGCGGTACTGGTTGACCAGGTCCATCAGCACGATGGCGTTGGTGACGACGATGCCGATCAGCATCAGGATGCCGATCAGCGCGGCGACGCCCAGCGGCGTGCCGGTGACCAGCAGCAGGGCGAACGCGCCGACGAACGCGAACGGGAT
>NZ_JBSWBU010000070.1:0-382 GCF_054052245.1 Micromonospora sp. PTRAS2 | reverse complement strand
GATCCCCCGATCCGGCAGGCCCCGGGCCGCCCGCGTGCTGGCCCACCCGACACGCCTGCCCCACCGACGCCCGGTCCGCCCCGCGGCATGCCGGCCGCCTCGGCATCATCCCCCGGGGAATGGGGGCCGGCCGCCGGTCGTTACACCTGGACCCGGCGCCGCAAGGCAGCCGCCCCCTCCTCCTTCTTCTTCCCCCATTGTTCGTTGTTCGGGCGCCTCGACGTGGTGCTCGCACACCCCCCGCCATCCCCCTCCGGCGGATGTGGGACGTGTGCCGACCCCCCGGATAGGAGACACCCCCATGAACACGACCATCCTGCGCAAGAGCATCCTCGGCATCGCCGGACTCGCGTTCGCCGGCGGCCTCGCCGCCGGCCCCCTC
>NZ_JBSWBU010000069.1:0-400 GCF_054052245.1 Micromonospora sp. PTRAS2 | reverse complement strand
CTCCACCCTCGTCCGCGCCGCCAACGCCACCCCGTTCCGCTTCTTCCAAGTCGCCTCCGGCGGCCACCTGCGCCTGGCCGACCTCACGCTCACCGGCGGCAACGGCCTCGCCGGCGGAGCCATCTGGGTCCAGCGCGGCGGCGCCGCCGACATCACCAAGTCGAAGCTCGTCAACAACGACGCCCTGGCCGCGGGCGGTGCCATCGAGAACGACGGCACCACCACCCTCGACCAGACCACCGTCACCAACAACACGGCCATCCTGGCCGGCGGCGGCATCAGCAACACCGGCCTGCTCAAGATCCACGAGTCCCGGCTCGCCGGCAACAACGCCGGCGCCGCCGGCGGCGCCATCAACAACCTCGCCGGCACGGTCACCATCACCAAGACCGCCGTCACC
>NZ_JBSWBU010000068.1:0-400 GCF_054052245.1 Micromonospora sp. PTRAS2 | reverse complement strand
TTCCACCCTCGTCCGCGCCGCCAACGCCACCCCGTTCCGCTTCTTCGACGTCGTCTCCGGCGGCCACCTGCGCCTGAGCGACCTGACCCTGACCGGCGGCAACGGCCTCACCGGCGGGGCCATCCTGGTGGAGCGCGGCGGCAGCGCCGAGATCGCCAAGTCCCGGCTCGTGAACAACGACGCCCTGGCCGCGGGCGGTGCCATCGAGAACGAGGGCACCACCGTCCTGGACCACAGCACCCTCAGCGACAACACGGCGATCCTGGCCGGCGGCGCCGTCAACAACACCGGCCTGCTCAAGGTCAACGAGTCGAAGATCGCCGGCAACGTCGCCGGCGCGGCCGGCGGTGCGGTCAACAACTTCACCGGCACCGTCGTGGTCCAGAAGACCGCGATCACG
>NZ_JBSWBU010000067.1:0-458 GCF_054052245.1 Micromonospora sp. PTRAS2 | reverse complement strand
CTGGCTGGTGTGGTGAAGGTGTTGTTGGCGTTCGATCGGGAGCAGATTCCGCCGACGTTGCATGTCAACCGGCCGAATGATCACATCCGGTTCGAGGAGTCGCCGTTCTTCGTGGCGGATCAGGTCGTCGCATGGCCTCGGGTGGCGGGTGTGCCGCGGCGGGGTGCGGTGTCGGCGTTCGGGATGGGTGGGGTGAACGCCCACGTGATTCTGGAGGAGCCGCCTGTCGCCGTTCCGCGTGAGGTGTCGGTGCAGGAGTCGTTTGTGGTGAAGGTGTCGGCGTCGAGTGTGGAGGGTGTGCGGCGTTTGGCGGGTGATTATGCGCGGGTGTTGTCGGGTGTGGGGACGAGTGGTGTGGGGGATTTCGGGTTTACGGCGAATGTGGGTCGGGCGTCGCATCGGTTCCGGGTGGCGGTGTCGGGTGTGGATGGTGTGGGTGTGGCGGAGGGGTTGTCGGC
>NZ_JBSWBU010000066.1:0-458 GCF_054052245.1 Micromonospora sp. PTRAS2 | reverse complement strand
TTGGCTGGTGTGGTGAAGGTGTTGTTGGCGTTTGAGCGGGAGCAGATTCCGCCGACGTTGCACGTCAACCGGCCGAATGATCACATTCGGTTCGAGGAGTCGCCGTTCTTCGTGGCGGATCAGGTTGTCGCATGGCCTCGGGTGGCGGGTGTGCCGCGGCGGGGTGCGGTGTCGGCGTTCGGGATGGGTGGGGTGAACGCTCACGTGATTCTGGAGGAGCCGCCGGTTGTCGCCCCGCGTGAGGTGGTGTCGCAGGAGTCGTTTGTGGTGAAGGTGTCGGCGTCGAGTGTGGAGGGTGTGCGGCGTTTGGCGGGTGATTATGCGCGGGTGTTGTCGGGTGTGGGGACGAGTGGTGTGGGGGATTTTGGGTTTACGGCGAATGTGGGTCGGGCGTCGCATCGGTTCCGGGTGGCGGTGTCGGGTGTGGATGGTGCGGGTGTGGCCGAGGGTTTGTCGGG
>NZ_JBSWBU010000065.1:0-479 GCF_054052245.1 Micromonospora sp. PTRAS2 | reverse complement strand
AACGCGTACGGGCCGGCGGAGGCGTCCGTGGCGTGCACCTGGTACGACGCCTCCACCGGCTGGGGCGGACCCTACGTACCCATCGGCTGGCCCATGCCCAACCGACAGATCCACATCGTCGACACCAACCTCAACCTCGTCCCCGCCGGCATGCCCGGCGAAATCCTCATCACCGGCCACGGCATCGCCGACGGCTACCTCAACCGCCCCGAACTCACCACCCAACGATTCGTCACCGACCCCCACACCGGCCAACACGCCTACCGCACCGGAGACCTCGCCCGCTGGAACACCACCGGCGCCCTCGAAATCCTCGGCCGCATCGACCACCAGATCAAAATCAACGGCATCCGCATCGAACTCGGCGAAATCGAAACCACCCTCGAACAACACCCCGACGTCACCACCGCCATCGTCACCCGCCGCGACGACAACAACACCCCCCGCCTCATCGCCTACGTCACCGGACGCGACGGACG
>NZ_JBSWBU010000064.1:0-523 GCF_054052245.1 Micromonospora sp. PTRAS2 | reverse complement strand
GATCAGCCGCACGCCGGCGGCCAGCCAGCGCTGCGCCATCCGGGGCGGCACCGGCTCCCCGGCGAGGGTCAGGCACGACATGCTCGGGCAGTCGGCCGGGTCGACGGCCGCCAGGTTGGTCGGCGGGCAGAACGCGTGGGTCACCTGCTGCTTGGCGATCAGGTCGGTGAGGCGACGGGCGTCGAGCAGCTCGTCGCGGGAGCAGACGACGACGGTCGCGCCGGAGGCGAGGGCGGTGAAGATCTCGCCCAGGGCCACGTCGAACACGGGCGTGCAGCTGTGCAGCATTCTGCTGTCGGGGCCGATGGCGCACTCGTCGGCCATCCAGGTCAGGAAGTTGGTCAGCTTCTCGTGCGTCAACACCACACCCTTCGGGATGCCCGTCGACCCCGACGTGTAGATCACGAACGCCGGCCCATCCACCGCGACCGTCGGCAGGTCGCCAGCCTCCGCAGCCTCGATCTGCGGCCACTCGTCGTCCAACGCCACGACCCGCACCCCGTCCGGGCACGGCACCCGAGGA
>NZ_JBSWBU010000063.1:0-523 GCF_054052245.1 Micromonospora sp. PTRAS2 | reverse complement strand
CAGGACCCGGGCGCCCGCCGCCAGCCAGCGCTGGACGAGTTGCGGCGGTGCGGCCTCGCCGCCGAGGACGACGCAGCGCAGGCTGGGGCAGGCCGTCGGGTCGAGCGGGGCGACGTTCGTCGCGGGCCCGAAGGTGTGGGTGACGCCGTGCCGCTCGATGAGCCCGGTGAGCCGGCGTACGTCGAGCAGGTCGTCGCGGGAGCAGACGACGACGCGTCCACCGGAGGTGAGCGTGGCGAAGACCTCCCCGAACGCGGCGTCGAAGACCGGTGCGGCCGAGTGCAGCATTCTGCTGTCGGGGCCGATGGCGCACTCGTCGGCCATCCACGTCAGGAAGTTCGTCAGCTTCTCGTGCGTCAACACCACACCCTTCGGGATGCCCGTCGACCCCGACGTGTAGATCACAAACGCCGGCCCATCCACCGCGACCGTCGGCAGGTCCACCGGATCGGCCGCCTCGATCTGCGGCCACTCCTCGTCCAACGCGACCACCCGCACCCCACCCGGACACGGCACCCGAGGG
>NZ_JBSWBU010000062.1:0-560 GCF_054052245.1 Micromonospora sp. PTRAS2 | reverse complement strand
CGCTGCGACCAGAAAGGCCGACACACCATGGCGTTGACCCGACGGCAGTTCACCCTGGGGGCGCTCGCCTCCACCGCGCTCACCACGACCGGGCTGTCGCTCGGCGCGCGGCCAGCCCTGGCGGCCACCTACACGGCCTACGCCATGACCTACTTCACCGAGTCGCCGAGCTTCACCGGGGCCAACTACGGCCTGCACGTCGCCGTGAGCCGGGACGGCCTCAACTGGACCCCGCTCAACCAGAACAACCCCGTGGTCACCCCGACCGCCGGCGACCTCGGCCTGCGCGACCCGTACATCCACCGCAAGCAGGACGGCACGTTCGTGGTGGTCGCCACCGACCTCTACGGCACCAACTTCGGGCGCAACAGCCAGTACCTGCACGTGTACGACTCGACGGACCTGACGAGCTTCACCGGCTACCGGCGGATCCAGATGCACACCTACAGCAACGTGCACACCTGGGCCCCGACGGTGTTCTGGGACGCCGGGCGCGGCCAGTACGCCATCGTCTACTCCGCCAACACCAGCACGGACCTGTTCCTGGTGAACTACACCTC
>NZ_JBSWBU010000061.1:0-563 GCF_054052245.1 Micromonospora sp. PTRAS2 | reverse complement strand
GCGACCTCACCCACGGTCAACACCACCCGCGCACCATGATCCGCCAACAACACCCGCATCCGCTCCGCCGGCCACGCCACATCCATCGGCGTGTACGCCGCACCCGCCCGCAACACCCCCAACGCCGCCACCAACGTCCACAAACTCCGATCCAACGCCAACGACACCACATCACCGCAACCCACACCCACCGACCGCAGAAACCCCGCCACCAACCCCGACCTGCGCTCCAACTCCCCATACGTCAACACCACACCACCCGCCACGCCCGCCACCGCCTCCGGCGACCGCTCCGCCCACCCCACCACCAGGTCATGAATCGGCGTGGTCGGCACCTCCCGCACCGGACCCCGACCCCACCCCAACAACCGCTCCCGCTCCACCACCGACACCAACGTGAGCCCCGACAACGCCACCTCCGTCCCGGCGACACCCGCCGACACCAGCGTCACCACCGCATCCACGAACCCCCGCACCCAACCCGCCGAAAACTCCTCCACCGCAAAGTCCACCCGCAACCCCGACCCATCACCAGCCACCCACACCACCAGCCCCGCGTCCAC
>NZ_JBSWBU010000060.1:0-567 GCF_054052245.1 Micromonospora sp. PTRAS2 | reverse complement strand
TCAGCCGAAGCAGTTGGTGACGGTGCCGGTGCAGTTGTTGGGTCGGTTGGCGGCGATGACGGTGGTGGGGTCGACGGTGGTGATGGTGACGTTGGTGTTGATGCCGCCGCCGCCGTTGGGGGCGAGGGCGGTGTTGTTGATGATCTTGGCGTTGGTCAGGGTGACGGTGCCGTTGATGTTGCGGATGCCGCCGCCGAGGGTGGCCTTGTTCTTGACGATTTCGCTGTTGCGGACGGTGAGGCTGGCGGTGCCGCCGAGGGCCGGGGTGAGGTCGACGTTGAGGATGCCGCCTCCGCCGAGGCCGTCGGTGAAGTTTTCGGTGATCTTGCTGTCGTCGATGGTGACGGTGCTGGACAGCAGGAGGCCCGAGGTGTTGGCGATGCCGCCGCCTCCGCCGACGGAGGCGTTGCGGGCGACGGTGCTGTGGCGCAGGTTGAGTTGGCTGTTGAGTACGCCGATGCCGCCGCCGGTGATGCCGGTGGTGTTGTCGGTGACCTCGGTGTCCTTGAGGTCGACGATGCCGCCTTCGGTGGCGATGCCACCGCCCGCGCCGATGGACCGGTTGCC
>NZ_JBSWBU010000059.1:0-653 GCF_054052245.1 Micromonospora sp. PTRAS2 | reverse complement strand
GACACATAACGGTCGGGCCCCTCCCGCGGTCAGCGGGAGGGGCCGCGACACGTCCGGAGGCCGGCGGGCCCGTCACCCGCGTGCCCGGCGATGCCACCCCGGGCCCGACTCGACCCGGCTGCGCCCCGTGCGGCGAAGCGGCCCGACCATCCCCCGCCGGAAGCCACCCGCCCCGAATGTGGGCTTTCTTCTGATACGAGCGCCTCGCGAAGAAGACTCTCATACGGTGTTGTTCACGGGCTACAACCGATTTGTAGCGAAGGGCGCCTCGCCGTGGCGGTGCGCCCTTGTCTGATACGAGGAGAGGGCAGAGAACTCCGATGTCCAACTACCTTCGGAAGAACGACGACACCGCCCAGCGGACCACCTTCAAGACGCGCCGCCGGAAGGTGTGGCTCGCCTCCGGCGTGGCCGGCCTGACCGGCGTGGTCAGCCTCGCCGGGATCGGCGTCGCCGGCAGCGCCGGCGCGGCCGGCATGGATCGGCTGACGAACCTGAAGTGGTCCACGGCGGAGCAGGTCGCCAAGGACGGCGGCTACGGGCAGGACGAACGTGGCCAGCGCGGCACCGACGGCGAGGACCGCGGCAAGAAGGACTACCGGGGCGAGGAGTCCCGGTCGGACGAGTGGGGTCGGGTGCAGGAGGTGCCGTGT
>NZ_JBSWBU010000058.1:0-668 GCF_054052245.1 Micromonospora sp. PTRAS2 | reverse complement strand
CACCCCCACGCCGGAGGCGCTGCGCGAGCATGCCGCCGCCATCCTGCCGTCGTACATGGTCCCGGCGGTCGTCATGGTCCTCGACCGGTTCCCCCTCGGCGGCACCGGCAAGATCGACCGGGCGGCGCTCCCCGCCCCGGACGGCCGACGCCCCGACCTCGGCGTCGACTACGTCGCACCTGGCACCGAGCACGAGCGACTCGTCGCCACCGTGTTCGCCACCGTCCTCGGCATCGACCGGGTCGGCGTCCACGACAGCTTCTTCGACCTCGGCGGCACGTCCCTGCAGTCGGCGGCCGTGGCCACCGGCATCGACGAGGCCGCCGACGTGGTCGTCCCCGTGTCCCAGATCCACCGCACTCCGACCCCGCACGCGCTCGCCGCGTGGCTCGCCACTGCGCCGCGGCGTACGGGCACCACCCCGGCCGCCGGCCAGGGCCGCCAGCGTCCCGGGCCGGTGCCCCTCGCGCAGCAGGTGGCCAAGTGCCTGATGTCGCCCCTGGAGGTCGTGGTCCCGGTGAGCTGGTGGGTCGAGGGCGACCTCGACCTGCGGGCGTTGATGGCCGCGCTCGGCGACGTGCACCGCCGGCACGAGGCCCTGCACGCCCGCTACCGGCGGGTGGAGCCGCCGGTAGCGCTGGTCCCGGCGAACCCGGGTATGCCGCAAC
>NZ_JBSWBU010000057.1:0-668 GCF_054052245.1 Micromonospora sp. PTRAS2 | reverse complement strand
TGGAGGCGGAGAGCATCTTCGTGATGCGTGAGGTGGTTGCGGAGATGGAGCGGCCGGTGCTGCTCTTCTCGGGTGGTAAGGATTCGATCGTGATGTTGCGGTTGGCGCAGAAGGCGTTTGCGCCGGCGAGTGTGCCGTTTCCGGTGATGCATGTGGATACGGGGCACAACTTTCCCGAGGTTCTGGAGTATCGGGATCGTCGGGTGGCGGAGTTGGGGTTGCAGTTGATCGTGGCGTCGGTGCCGGAGGCGTTGACGCGGGGGTTGGTGCGGGAGTCCGGGGACGGGATGCGTAACCGGATCCAGACGCCGGTGTTGTTGGACGCGGTGGAGAAGCACCGGTTCGATGCGCTGTTCGGTGGGGCGCGGCGGGATGAGGAGAAGGCGCGGGCGAAGGAGCGGGTGTTCTCGTTCCGGGACGAGTTCGGGCAGTGGGATCCGAAGAACCAGCGGCCGGAGTTGTGGTCGTTGTACAACGGTCGGCATCATCCGGGTGAGTCGATCCGGGTGTTCCCGTTGTCGAACTGGACCGAGTTGGATGTGTGGCACTACATCGCCCGGGAGCGGATTCCGTTGCCGTCGATCTACTTCGCGCACGAGCGTGAGGTGGTGGAGCGGGACGGCATGTTGTATGCGGTGAACGAGTTCTTCACCCCGCGGGCGGGTGAG
>NZ_JBSWBU010000056.1:0-674 GCF_054052245.1 Micromonospora sp. PTRAS2 | reverse complement strand
TACGCCATCGGTGCCCGCGCTGCGTGAGCACGCGGCGGCGGTGCTGCCGTCGTACATGGTGCCGGCCGTCATCATGGTCCTGGACCGGTTCCCCGTCGGCGGCACCGGCAAGATCAACCGGAGCGCCCTGCCCGCACCCGACGCCCAGCGCCCCGACGTCGGCGTCGACTACGTCGCGCCCGGCAGCGCCGACGAGCAGCTCGTCACCACGGCCTTCGCCACCGTCCTCGGCATCGACCGGGTCGGCGTCCACGACAGCTTCTTCGACCTCGGCGGCACCAGCCTCCAGTCCGCCGCCGTGGCCGCCGCACTCGACGAGGCCACCGACGCCGTCGTCCCCGTGTCCCAGATCCGCCGCACCCCCACGCCGCACGCGCTCGCCGCGTGGCTCGCCACCGCGCCGCGTCGCCCCCGGGTCGAGGCGGAACCGTCGGGTGCCGCCCGCTCCGGGCCGGCGAAGCCGGTGCCGCTGACGCTGTCGGTCGCCAAGTGCGTCTGGCTCCCCTTCGAGCTGGTCTGCCCGACCACCTGGTGGGTGGAGGGTGAGCTCAATCTGCGGGCGTTGATGGCCGCGCTCGGCGACGTGCACCGCCGGCACGAGGCCCTGCACGCCCGCTACCGACGCGTCGACCCACCCGTCGCGATCATCCCGCCCAACCCCGGCATGCCCCAGA
>NZ_JBSWBU010000055.1:0-787 GCF_054052245.1 Micromonospora sp. PTRAS2 | reverse complement strand
GAGCTAACAGGTCCCCTTAACGTTCCAGCACCGGGCAGGCGTCAGTCCATATACATCGAATTACTTCTTCGCATGGACCTGTGTTTTTAGTAAACAGTCGCTTCCCCCTGCTCTCTGCGGCCATACAACGCTCCAGCAGCAAGTGCCTTCACGTCTCCGGCCCCCCTTCTCCCTAAGTTACGGGGGCAATTTGCCGAGTTCCTTAACCACAGTTCGCCCGATCGCCTCGGTATTCTCTACCTGACCACCTGTGTCGGTTTGGGGTACGGGCCGCTAAGAACTCGCTAGAGGCTTTTCTCGGCAGCATAGGATCACTGACTTCACCTGAATCGGCTCGGCATCACGTCTCAGCCTACATGCACCGCGGATTTGCCTACGGTACGGCCTACACGCTTACCCCGGCACAACCACCGGCCGGGATCAGCTACCTTCCTGCGTCACCCCATCGCTTGACTACTACCCGCCAGGTTCCCACGCTCCCCACGATCAGTCCGAAGACCTCACAAGGTTCGGGTGGTTAGCACAACGAGGTTCATCACGGGCGCTCTTTCGCGGGTACGGGAATATCAACCCGTTGTCCATCGACTACGCCTCTCGGCCTCGCCTTAGGTCCCGACTCACCCAGGGCGGATTAGCCTGGCCCTGGAACCCTTGGTCATCCGGCGGAAGGGTTTCTCACCCTTCTTTCGCTACTCATGCCTGCATTCTCACTCGTGCCGCGTCCACAACTAGGTCACCCCGCTGCTTCACCCCCGGCACGACGCTCCCCTACCCACCCACACACCTG
>NZ_JBSWBU010000054.1:0-792 GCF_054052245.1 Micromonospora sp. PTRAS2 | reverse complement strand
TCGCGGGGATGGACTCGGGACAAGGGGGTGGCCCCGGTGCTCGTGCCGGGCCCGTTGCCGGGTGTGGACCTGGCCGAGCGGGGGATCCGACGGCGCCACCAGGCTCTGGGCGTCGTCGGACCGGGCCTCGGATCGGTGCCGTGACCCGGGCTTGAGGGCAGACGCGGGTTGCACATCCATGCATCGGTCTGGATGTTATCGATAACATAACGTGGCCGTAACGTCGCCGCAAGGCCGCGCGGCGCTGTCGCGCATCACCGCTGCTCGCAGCCCTGGACGCCGGAGCGCCCCGGTGCCGACGGTTACGACTTGACGAACATCATGTTATCGCTCACAGTCGATAGGCGAGGTGCCGGGAGGTGGCCCGAGGGCGGCCGGTCGTTGTGCCTCGACTCAGGATGTCGCTCTGGCCGGGGCACGCATATGCCCTGGTGAGCGCCCTCAATCAGCTGGTCTCGGCGGTCGCGCCTCGGCGTGGCGTGCCCGCCCGGGACCGTTCGGTCCGACCGTCGTCATTGGAGGAAACATGGTTGCTCTCGCAGGGCTCCTGTCACCCGCGTCGTTCCGACGACGCGGGTGGCTGGCCCGGGTCACGGCCGCGGCCGCGGCGACAGTGCTGGTGGGCGGCGCGGTGGTCGCGGTGAACTCGACACCGGCCGCCGCGGCGACCGTGGACACCGGCGCCTGGTACGTGCTGCTCAACCGCAACAGCAACAAGGCTCTGGACCTGTACAACCTCGCCACGAGCGACGGGGCGCGGATCACCCAGTGGACGCGTAACAACGGCAACCA
>NZ_JBSWBU010000053.1:0-836 GCF_054052245.1 Micromonospora sp. PTRAS2 | reverse complement strand
CCACGGCTGTAGAACTCCGCCACCGCGGAATGCACCTGCACCTGATCCGAACGGTCCCTGCGCAACGTCGACAACCACACCAACCCCGGATCCGGCAACACCTGCCTCCCCAGACCCGTCAACACCGGATGCGCACCAATCTCCCAGAACACCCCACCACCAGCCGCACCCACCAACCCCAACGCCTCACCAAACAACACCGGCCCACGAATACCCCCACCCCACAACCCACCATCCGCCACCGACCCCGCGTCATGCCACCGACCCGAAATCGACGACGCAAAACCAATCCGCGGCGCCGACACCACCACCCGCGACACCGCCTCCGCAAACGGCCCCACCGCCCCCGCCATCGCCTCCGAATGAAACGCATGACTCACCACCAACCGCTGACACCGCAAACCAGAACCAGCGCAAAACGCCTCCACCACATCCACCGGCCCCGACACCGTCACACTCCGCGGCCCATTCCACGCCGCCACCTCCAACCCCGGATAAGCGACCACCGCCGACCCCACCACCTCGGCATCAGCGAACACCGCCGCCATCGCCCCACCCGACCGCTGCCCCTGCATCAACGAACCCCGCGCCACCGCCAACCCCAACACGTCTCTCAGCTCGAACACCCCCGCCGCCCACGCGGCCGACAACTCACCCACCGAATGACCCACCACCAACCCCGGCCGAACCCCCCACGACTCCAACAACCGCACCAACCCCACCTGCACCGCAACAATCCCCACCTGCGCAAACCGCGTCTGCACCAACTCCCCACCACGACCACCGAACAACAACTCCAACAACGGCACCTCACCGGCAACAAGCCCCGCACACTC
>NZ_JBSWBU010000052.1:0-1051 GCF_054052245.1 Micromonospora sp. PTRAS2 | reverse complement strand
GGGGACGCTGTACACGCCCCAGTGGTAGTAGATGCCGAACTTGGCGTCCTGGAACCACTCGGGAGCCGGCGGGTGCTGGTCGACGGACGCCCAGGTGGGGGTGTAGCTCTGCGGCCCCTCGGTGGCCAGGGCCAGTCCCATCCGGGACAGCCCGGTGGCCGTGGCGATGCCGGTGAGCCCGACGGCGGTGAGCAGCCGTCGACGGCTCAGGTGCGGGGAGGTTGGATCCATTGGTGACATCCCTTCTCGTGGTTCGGAGCCGGAGCTCTGTGTGGCCGAAGGACGGTGGGGTCGGCAGCCGCCTTGCGGGCCCACCTCTGCTCGTTGCCTGCTGTGCACGTCGTGCGCGCGACCGGACCGTCGGTCGCTGGTCGGCGCGACCCGGGCCCCGGGGCCGCCGCTGCGCGCCCCTGGTGCGGGCACGCTCGTTCGCCCCGGGACGCGGCCGGAGGTGCCCAGCCGCCGGCGCGTACCCGGGCATGCGTTGTCTGCGTTCGCCGGGCGTCGTGGCCGTCTGCGGCCGGTGCAGGCGCGACGCCTGACTGAGGCGCCGTGGCTCCGGCCGACCGACTCGACAATGCCCTGTTACCGTTAACATGACCCCGGCCACCCCATGTAACAGGCGGATAAACGTCGGTGTCAATAGATGATTTCCGGCGAGGCCGCAGCACGGCCTTCGCGGGCCGACAGTGGGGCGTCGAGCCTCGCCGACCGGCGATCGTGACCTGCGACGCGACGCATCTTGCTCGACCTTCGTCGATACATGCGTTGACAGACGCGAATGCGAACGTCACGCTGGGTATCGACGTGAACGTTAACATCACCGTCGCCCGGGAGGTGGCTCGATGAAGCGCGTCGGGTGGCACGCAGGGTCGCCCCGGTGGGGCCCGCGCAACCGGACGCACCCCGGCCGGCACGCGTGATCCGCGTACCGGCCGGGGTGCGGGCCGAGGTCGCCAGGCTCGTCAGGCGACCGGGACCGGTTCCTCGGCCACGGTCTCGGGCTGCGGCGCGGGGCTGCTCCGGCGGGCCTGGCGGCGTTCCCGGCGGT
>NZ_JBSWBU010000051.1:0-1235 GCF_054052245.1 Micromonospora sp. PTRAS2 | reverse complement strand
GAAAGAATGTCCGGCGGTGTCCTACTCTCCCACACCCTCCCGAGTGCAGTACCATCGGCGCTGGAGGGCTTAGCTTCCGGGTTCGGAATGTAACCGGGCGTTTCCCCTCCGCCATGACCGCCGTAACTCTATGAACATATCAAACAACCAACCAAGGGTCGTCTGTTTGTTCAGAGTTGCACAGTGGACGCGTAGCAGCTTCGTAGTCAAGTCCTCGGCCTATTAGTACCGGTCAACTCAACCCGTTACCGAGCTTACATCTCCGGCCTATCAACCCAGTCGTCTAGCTGGGGGCCTTACCCCCACAAAGTGGGGTGGGATACCTCATCTTGAAGCAGGCTTCCCGCTTAGATGCTTTCAGCGGTTATCCCTTCCGAACGTAGCCAACCAGCCGTGCCCCTGGCGGGACAACTGGCACACCAGAGGTTCGTCCGTCCCGGTCCTCTCGTACTAGGGACAGCCCTTCTCAAGTATCCTACGCGCACGGCGGATAGGGACCGAACTGTCTCACGACGTTCTAAACCCAGCTCGCGTACCGCTTTAATGGGCGAACAGCCCAACCCTTGGGACCTGCTACAGCCCCAGGATGCGACGAGCCGACATCGAGGTGCCAAACCATCCCGTCGATATGGACTCTTGGGGAAGATCAGCCTGTTATCCCCGGGGTACCTTTTATCCGTTGAGCGACACCGCTTCCACACGCAAGTGCCGGATCACTAGTCCCGACTTTCGTCCCTGCTCGACCTGTCAGTCTCACAGTCAAGCCCCCTTGTGCACTTGCACTCAACACCTGATTGCCAACCAGGCTGAGGGAACCTTTGGGCGCCTCCGTTACCCTTTAGGAGGCAACCGCCCCAGTTAAACTACCCACCAGACACTGTCCCTGAACCGGATAACGGCCCGAAGTTAGATACCCGAATCAACCAGAGTGGTATTTCAAGATTGCCTCCACCCATACTGGCGTATGGACTTCACCGGCTCCCACCTATCCTACACAAGCTAACTCAAGTACCAATGTCAAGCTATAGTAAAGGTCCCGGGGTCTTTCCGTCCTGCCGCGCGTAACGAGCATCTTTACTCGTAATGCAATTTCGCCGGGCCTGTGGTTGAGACAGTGGGGAAGTCGTTACGCCATTCGTGCAGGTCGGAACTTACCCGACAAGGAATTTCGCTACCTTAGGATGGTTATAGTTACCACCGCCGTTTACTGGCGCTTAAGTTCTCCGCTTCGCCCC
>NZ_JBSWBU010000050.1:0-1258 GCF_054052245.1 Micromonospora sp. PTRAS2 | reverse complement strand
GTCCCAACCCCGATCGGCCGGGAAACCACCGATCGCATCCCCACCCGACGCCACCAGATCCCACAACTGCTCCGGACTCGACACCCCGCCGGGGAACCGGCAGGACATGCCGATGATCGCGATCGGGTCGTCGTCGTCCCGGGCTACGGCCCGGGTGGTGGCGGCCGGGGTGGCGGAGTGGCCGAGTTGCTCGTGCAGGTGCTCGGCCAGGCGCTCCGGCGTCGGATAGTCGAACACCAGCGTCGCCGTCAACCGCAGCCCCGTCGCCGAGGCCAGCCGATTACGCAACTCCACCGACGTCAGCGAGTCGAACCCCAACTCCTTGAACGCCCGCCCACCCGCAACCGCCTGCGCCGACGCATGCCCCAACACCGCCGCCGCCTGACCACACACGAGATCCACCAACAACCGCCGCGCCTCGTCCCGCGAGAGCCCGACCAGCCGCTCGGACCAGCCCGAGCCGGCCCCGGCCCGCGCGGCACCCGCCTGGCGGCGTCCGCCGGTCCGGGCCAGCAGCCGGACGATCGGCGGGACCTGCCCGGCGTCTCCGGTGATCCGCAGCCGGGCGGCGACCACCGCCGCCCGGGACCCGGCGGTCGCGGCGTCGAGGAGGGCGGCGCCCTCGGCGGCGGTGAGGCCGGCCATGCCGAGCCGTCCCAGGCGCTGCCGGTCGTCGGCGCTGAGCTGAGCGGTCATCCCGCCCGTGGCCCACATGCCCCAGCCGATGCTGGTGGCCGGCAGGCCTTGGGCGCGGCGGTGCTGGGCGAGGGCGTCCAGGAACGCGTTCGCCGCCGCGTAGTTGCCCTGACCCGGCGAACCCAACGTCGCCGCGATCGACGAGAACACCACGAACGCCGACAGATCCAGACCCGCCGTCGCCTCGTGCAACGCCCACGCACCGTCGACCTTGGGCCCCATGACCGCAGCCACACCGTCGGAGGAGAGCGAGCCGATCGTCGCGTCGGCGATCACCCCGGCCGTGTGCACCACGGCCGTCAACGGGTGCGCCGGGTCAATGCCGGCCACCAGCGCCGCCACCTGCCCCGCGTCGGCCACGTCCACCGACACAGCGGAAACCTCCGCACCCGCCTCGGTCAGGTCCGCCACCAGCGCCGCATAGTCGGAACCCTCGACCGGCAACCGACGCGACGCCAACACCAACCGACGGCTCTGGCCCGTGGCGACGAGATGCCGGGCGACCACCCCGGCCAGGGTGCCCGACGCCCCGGTCACCAGGGTCGTCCCGTCCAGATCGACC
>NZ_JBSWBU010000049.1:0-1267 GCF_054052245.1 Micromonospora sp. PTRAS2 | reverse complement strand
ATCCCAACCCCGATCGGCCGGGAAACCACCAATCGCATCCCCACCCGACGCCACCAGATCCCACAACTGCTCCGGACTCGACACCCCACCCGGGAACCGGCAGGACATGCCGACGATGGCGATGGGCTCGTCGGTGCCCGCCGGGCCTGCGGCGCGGGCGGCGGCCGGGGCGGCGCTGGTGGTCTCACCCAGCCGCTCGTGCAGGTGCTCGGCCAGCCGCTCCGGCGTCGGATAGTCGAACACCAGCGTCGCCGTCAACCGCAACCCCGTCGCCGAGGCCAACCGATTACGCAACTCCACCGACGTCAGCGAGTCGAACCCCAACTCCTTGAACGCCCGCCCACCCGCAACCGCCTGCGCCGACGCATGCCCCAACACCGCCGCCGCCTGACCACACACCAGCTCCACCAACAACCGACGCGCCTCGTCGGGGGCGAGGCCGGCGAGGCGGTCCGACCAGGAGGTGCCGGTGCCGCCGGTCGCGCCGCCCGCCTGGCGGCGGCCGCCGGCGCGCGCGAGCAGCCGCAGGATCGGCGGGACCTGGCCGGCGTCCCCGGTGATGCGGAGGCGGGCCGCCGCGATCGCCGGCACGGCCCTGGCGGTGGCCGCGTCGAGCAGGGCCACGCCCTCGTCCGCGGTGAGGCCGGTCATGCCGAGCCGCCGCAGCCGCTGCGCGTCGTCGCGGTCGAGGTGGGCGGTCATGGCGCTGGTGGTGGCCCACATGCCCCAGCCGATGCTGGTCGCCGGCAGCCCCTGGGCGCGGCGGTGCTGGGCGAGGGCATCGAGGAACGCGTTCGCCGCCGCGTAGTTGCCCTGACCCGGCGAACCCAACGTCGCCGCGATCGACGAGAACACCACGAACGCCGACAGATCCAGGTGCGCAGTCGCCTCATGCAACGCCCACGCGCCATCCACCTTCGGCCCCATGACCGCAGCCACGTCGTCGGCAGTGAGGGACGTGACGACCGAGTCGGCGAGGACGCCCGCGCAGTGCACCACGGCCGTCAACGGGTGCGCCGGGTCGATGCCGGCGACCAGCGCCGCCACCTGCCCCGCGTCGGCAACGTCCACCGACACGGCGGAAACCTCCGCACCCGCCCCGGTCAACTCCGCCACCAGCGCCGCATAGTCGGAACCCTCAACCGGCAACCGACGCGACGCCAACACCAACCGACGGCTCCGGCCGGAGGCGACCAGGTGCCGCGCCACGACCCCAGCCAGGGTGCCCGACGCCCCGGTCACCAGGGTCGTCCCGTCCGGGTCCACT
>NZ_JBSWBU010000048.1:0-1313 GCF_054052245.1 Micromonospora sp. PTRAS2 | reverse complement strand
CAAAGTATCATGTGAGTGCCACAGCTTCGGCGGTGTGCTTGAGCCCCGCTACATTGTCGGCGCGGAACCACTTGACCAGTGAGCTATTACGCACTCTTTAAAGGGTGGCTGCTTCTAAGCCAACCTCCTGGTTGTCTATGCGACCCCACATCCTTTTCCACTTAGCACACGCTTAGGGGCCTTAGCTGGTGATCTGGGCTGTTTCCCTCTCGACTACGAAGCTTATCCCCCGCAGTCTCACTGCCGCGCTCTCACTTACCGGCATTCGGAGTTTGGCTGATTTCGGTAAGCTTGTGGGCCCCCTAGACCATCCAGTGCTCTACCTCCGGCAAGAAACACGCGACGCTGCACCTAAATGCATTTCGGGGAGAACCAGCTATCACGGAGTTTGATTGGCCTTTCACCCCTAACCACAGGTCATCCCCCAACTTTTCAACGTTGGTGGGTTCGGCCCTCCACGTAGTCTTACCCACGCTTCAGCCTGCCCATGGCTAGATCACTCCGCTTCGGGTCTAGAGCATGCGACTCAAACGCCCTATTCAGACTCGCTTTCGCTACGGCTCCCCCACACGGGTTAACCTCGCCACATGCCACTAACTCGCAGGCTCATTCTTCAAAAGGCACGCCGTCACCCCGCAAGGCTCCGACGGATTGTAGGCGAACGGTTTCAGGTACTATTTCACTCCCCTCCCGGGGTACTTTTCACCATTCCCTCACGGTACTCGTCCGCTATCGGTCACCAGGAAGTATTTAGGCTTACCAGGTGGTCCTGGCAGATTCACGGCAGATTACAGGAGTCCGCCGCTACTCGGGAACACCCACAGAAGACCAGCACATTTCACCTACCGGACTCTCACCGTCTACGGTCAGCCATTCCAGACCATTCGGCTATACACTGGCTTTATCACTCCTCACACGAGTGTCAGCTCGTGTAGCAGGGTCCCACAACCCCGACCACGCAACCCCTGACAGGTATCACACGCAACCGGTTTAGCCTCAATCCGCTTTCGCTCGCCACTACTCACGGAATCACTATTGTTTTCTCTTCCTACGGGTACTGAGATGTTTCACTTCCCCGCGTTCCCCCCACACACCCTATGAATTCAGGTGCGGGTGACTGGACATGACTCCAGCCAGGTTTCCCCATTCGGACACCCTGGGATCACAGCTTGGTTGACAGCTCCCCCAGGCCTATCGCGGCCTCCCACGTCCTTCATCGGCTCCTGGTGCCAAGGCATCCACCGTTCGCCCTTGACAACTTGACCACAAAGATGCTCGCGTCCACTGTGCAATTCTCAACAAACAACCAACCC
>NZ_JBSWBU010000047.1:0-1341 GCF_054052245.1 Micromonospora sp. PTRAS2 | reverse complement strand
TGCTGGTCACGGCGGTGATCAGGTCGTGTGATCGGCGGTTTGCTTGGCGGGTGGCGCGGGCGATGTTGGTCGCGCCGGTGGTGCGGTGCCAGCCGATCGCCGTGTTACGCAGGGTGGCGATGACGGCGGGTCCGTTGCCTGTTCGGGCCTGGTGGAGGTCTTCACGGAACGTCACGTCGCGTATGTGATGGAGGCGGTTCTCGATGTGCCAGTGTCGGCGGATCCAGCTCTGCAGGTCGCGGGGTAGGGCTTGGCCAGCGGGTAGTGACACGGTCAGGTAGGCGGTCTCGCGGCTGGTCGTACCAGCGACGATGCGGGTGCGGGTGATCCGCACGGCTTGCTGGGCGTGCGGGAAGGCGATGCCGCCGGGCGTGGCGACGGTTACGGCTTTGACGGTGCGGGTCTCGCGGCGGCCGTGACCGCGGTCGCGGGTCCGGTCACCGACCGGGATCTGCGCCCAGGGCAGTCGTTTGAGCTGCTTGAACAGGGTCGGCTGGTTGGCCTTCACCTGCACGAGCAGGTGCGCTCGGCGGGCGGTGACCTCGTCGGCGTGACCGGTCTGGGTGTGCAGGGCATCGGCGATGAACAGCACCCCGGCCAGGGTGCCGAGCACCTGCTCGACGGCGTCGAGCAGCGGCGCGAACGCCGGAATCTCATTGCTCTTGGCGTCCACCGTGACCTGGGCGAGGACAACGCCGGTCCCGGTGTCCAGCGCGGAGAGCAGATGCACCTGGCGGCCGCCGCCGATACGGGCGCCGCGCAGCGTCTTGCCGTCAATGGCGATCACCGTGCGGTACCGCCCCGGCGGGGTCACCGCGACGGGAGTGCGGGTACGCAGCCAGCCGGCCAGGACGGTGCCGAGCAGCGTGTCGTCCAGGCGCGTCAGCAGCCGCCAGACGGTGCTGCCGACCGGTACCCCTGCGGAGAACCCGAGCCGACGCTGGGCCTGTTCGTCCAGGTCGTGCAGCCAATCCGTGACCGCGGCGAACGACGACGCCCCGGCCATGACGGCGCAGACCGCCACCGCCAGCAGCGCGGTCAGCGGATACCGCACACCCCGTGGGTCGCGTGGATCAGGAACAGCGGCGAGCGCCCGCAGCAGACCACCATGTTCACCGTCGGTGACCGGCACGGCCTCGGCGATGGAGGCGGGTGCTGCTACGGCCAGCGCAGGAATGAGAGATGATGCCATCGGCGGGTGGGGTCTTCCTCGGAGTCGTGAAGCGTCGCAACTCCATGATCACCGATGCGACCTCACCCGCTTCTCACGCCTCCACAGAGGCCGAACTCGCCTCGGAATCCCTCGTCAACGGCCCACCGGCCGACTATGCAATCGCCCTG
>NZ_JBSWBU010000046.1:0-1359 GCF_054052245.1 Micromonospora sp. PTRAS2 | reverse complement strand
GTTCGTGGAGGTGGTGCGGTACCGGACGGTGGGTGACGCGTCGTGCACGGCGGCGGTGCGTTCGGATGCCGGCACGGTGGCGGCGGTGATCGAGGAGGTGGCCGCGACGCGGATCACCGAGCGGGGCGCGACGCGGGGCGACGACCGGGTCAGCGAGGCCGCGATGGAGGACCGTAAGCGGGAGGGTTACTTCTGATGAGCATCGACATGGCGCCGGTCGAGGTGGAGACGCGGCCGATGGATCTGTTGCGGTTCGCCACGGCCGGGAGTGTGGACGACGGTAAGTCGACGTTGATCGGCCGGTTGTTGTATGACACGAAGTCGTTGTTCACCGATCAGTTGGCGGCGGTGGAGGCGGTCAGTGCGGCGCGGGGGGACGAGTACACGAACCTGGCGTTGTTGACCGACGGGTTGCGGGCGGAGCGGGAGCAGGGCATCACGATCGATGTGGCGTACCGGTATTTCGCGACGCCGCGGCGGAAGTTCATCATCGCGGACACGCCGGGGCACATCCAGTACACGCGGAACATGGTGACGGGGGCGTCGACGGCGGACCTGGCGTTGATCCTGGTGGACGCGCGTAAGGGCCTGGTGGAGCAGTCGCGGCGGCACGCGTTTTTGTGTTCGTTGTTGCGGGTGCCGCATCTGGTGTTGTGTGTGAACAAGATGGACCTGGTCGACTTCGACCGGGAGGTGTTCGAGGCGATCGCGGACGAGTTCACGGCGTTCGCGGCGAAGTTGGACGTGCCGGACCTGACGGTGGTGCCGGTGTCGGCGTTGCAGGGTGACAACATCGTGTCCCGGTCGGAGAACATGCCGTGGTACGAGGGGCCGTCGTTGCTGCACCATCTGGAGCGGGTGCACATCGCCTCGGACCGGAACCTGCAGGACGTGCGGTTCCCGGTGCAGTACGTGATCCGGCCGCAGTCGACCACGGTGACCGACTACCGGGGGTATGCCGGTCAGGTCGCCTCGGGGGTGTTGAAGGCCGGTGACGAGGTGATGGTGCTGCCGTCGGGGTTCACCTCGCGCATCGCGGCGGTGGAGACCGCCGACGGGCCGGTCGAGGAGGCGTTCCCCCCGATGTCGGTCACCGTCCGCCTCGAAGACGAGATCGACATCTCCCGCGGAGACATGATCTGCCGCCCCCACAACGCCCCCACGGTCGCGCAGGACATCGAGGCGATGGTCTGCTGGATGGACGAGACCCGCCCCCTGACCGTCGGCGGCCGCTACGCCATCAAACACACCACCCGCTCCGCGCGGGCCATCGTGCGGGGCCTGCACTACCGCCTCGACATCAACTCCCTGCACCGCGACGAAACCGCCACCGAACTCAAACTCAACGAGATCGGCCGG
>NZ_JBSWBU010000045.1:0-1360 GCF_054052245.1 Micromonospora sp. PTRAS2 | reverse complement strand
CACATCCGGCCCCACCTCGCCCACCGGCCCATCCACCACATGCAACATGACCGGACCAACCGGGCCACCCGCCGCCGGCGACGGAGCCACCAACGCCTCCGCCACCCGACCCGTCAACTCACCGAACCCCGGGTCACCCGCCACATCCACGCGCACCACACCACCCGAGGCCAGCCCGAGGACCACCTCCGACTGACCCGTATACCGCGCCAACACACCCACCAACCCCGCCACCACCACCACACCCGAACCCGCCACACCCGACGGCCACGACACCACCCCCGACACCGAACCCGCCCGCGCCGGCCACACCACCACCCGCCGCAGATCACCCACCAGATCGAGGGTCTCGAAGTCGGTGCCGGGGGCGGTGAGCCCCGGAGCCTGGGCCGGACCACCAACGAACCCGACGGACATGAGCCAAACCTCCGATCAGGACCGGCGTCGCCCGCAGGCGGGGCCGGTGCGAAAAGACCCAGGTGAACCCGGTGGACGCGGTCGTCCGCGCCCACCGGCACGAGGGGGTACGACGTGCGATCAGCGACCCGGAGCCGGCGCGGGACCGGCCTCGAGGAAGCGCAGCATGTGGCCGTTCAGCTCCTCGGCGAAGCGGTACGGCAGGTAGTCGGTGCGGATGGTGACGCGCAGGAGGGCGTGGTCGGCGCGGGGCAGCACCTCCACGGTGAGGCCGTTGGACACCTCCCGGGCGTACGGGTCGACGACCTCCTCGGTGCGGCAGCCGGGCAGGTCCAGCGGGAGCACCACGTTGTCCTGGTAGACGAAGGTCGGCAGGCTGGCGACCACCTCGCTGGAGAGCCCGGCCGCGGGATCGTCGGCGGTCTCCGCGAAGGGCACGTCCTGCGCCCGCATCAGGTCGGCGACCGTCTCGTGGACCCGCAGGACGAGCTTGTCGTCCTGCGGCCCGTCGAAGCGCACCCGCACGCAGTTGAGGTTGAGTCGGGTGGTGAACGCGGAGTCGAGCACCCTGCTGCCGCGCTTGGCGACCACCATCAGCAGGCCGATGTCGTCCTGCTGGTGGACGGCGCGCAGGGCGGTGGCGAAGGCGGCGACGAAGTAGCTGGAGCGGCTGAACCGGTGCTCCCGGGCGGCCCGGTCCCACCGCTGCATCACCTCGGGCGGCACCGTCACGGTGTGCCCCGCCTTCGGGCCCCAGGCGAGAGCCTGCT
Organism: Micromonospora sp. PTRAS2; assembly: GCF_054052245.1. Lineage (NCBI taxonomy): Bacteria > Bacillati > Actinomycetota > Actinomycetes > Micromonosporales > Micromonosporaceae > Micromonospora > Micromonospora sp. PTRAS2. The sequence continues at coordinate 173 of NZ_JBSWBU010000045.1, read as the reverse complement.
CCAGCGACACGGTCGGCCCACCGTCGCCCTGCCGGGGGAGGCCGTGGAGTTGGCCGCGCCAGTATGCGCGTTGGGCGGGCAGGTCGGCCGCGTCGCGGAGCCGGGCGTACTCGTCGTGGATCTGGCGGAGGGTGGGCGCCGGATGGTCCCAGGTGGGTGACTGTCCGGCCTTA
>NZ_JBSWBU010000044.1:0-1523 GCF_054052245.1 Micromonospora sp. PTRAS2 | reverse complement strand
TCAACGGCACCAACCAGCAGTTCCGGCTGGCCGACTCCGACGCCGGCTACGTGCGGTTGATCGCCCGGCATTCCAACAAGGCCGTGGAGATCCAGAACGCCTCGACCGCCGACGGCGCGAACGTCGTCCAGTACGCCGACTGGAACGGGTCTAACCAGCAGTGGCAGCTCGTCCGCGTCGACGGCGGCACCACGCCGACCACGCCGCCGCCGGGCAACGGCACCGCCGGCTGCGGCAAGGCGCCGGGCATCGCCAGCGGCACGCACACCATCTCCAGCGGCGGCAAGAACCGCACCTTCATCCTGCGGATCCCGGCCAACTACAACCAGAACACCCCGTACCGCCTGGTCTTCGGGTTCCACTGGTGGGGCGGCACGGCGGTCGACGTGGACACCGGTCAGACCGTGGACCGCAACACCTGGTCCTACTACGGGCTCCAGCGGCTGGCGAACAACTCCACGATCTTCGTCGCCCCGCAGGGCATCGACAACGGCTGGGCCAACGCCGGCGGCGAGGACGTCACCTTCGTCGACAACATGCTCAGCCGGATCGAGGGGGCGCTCTGCGTCAACCCGCGCCAGCGCTTCTCCATCGGGTTCAGCTACGGCGGCGCGATGAGCTTCTCCCTGGCCTGCTCCCGACCGAACATCTTCCGCGCGGTCGTGGTGCAGTCCTCCCCGGGCACGCTCAGCGGCTGCAGCGGCGGCACCCAGCCCGTCGCGTACCTGGGCGTGCACGGCATCGGTGACAACATCGCCAGCGGCCGCTCCCTGCGCGACCGCTTCGTCGCCAACAACGGCTGCACCCCGCAGTCGCCCCGCGAGCCGTCGGCGGGCAGCCTGACCCACGTCGTCACCACCTACTCCGGCTGCCGCTCGGGGTACCCGGTGGTCTGGGCCGCCTTCGACGGTGGCCACATCGCCGCGCCCCAGGACGGCGCGGGAGGCGACAGCGGAGCCCGGACCTGGGTCCCCGCGACGGCGTGGAGCTTCATCACGCAGTTCCAGTGACCGGGCCGTTGCAGTGAACGGGCCGTGACGGGCCGCCCGGCGGGTCATGCCGACCGCCGGGCGGCCCCCGGCCGTGGCCGTCGCCGGTGGGCTCGCGGTGTGCGCGTTCCCACGCCCCGTCGACCGAGGGCCCGGCGAATGTTACGGCTTGACGTCCGGAGTGTTATCGCCCACAGTCAATGTGCTCGATGTGAGCGCTAACAGGAGTTGGTGTCGACGGCCTTGGCCGTCCGTCGACCGTCCACGAAGGAGGGACATGGCACTCATCGAACAGGTCGTGCCGGGCGCGCGACGGCGTGGCCGGTTGCCCCGGGTCGCCGCCGCCATGCTGGCGATGCTGCTCGGCGCCGGGATCGTCGCGGTGGTGCCGTCGGCGGCCGTGGCCGCGACGGTGGACACCACCGCGTCGTACGTGTTGGTGAACCGCAACAGCGGCAAGGCGTTGGACCTGTACAACCAGGCGACCAACGACGGGGCGCGGATCACCCAGTGGACGCGCAACGACGGCGCCTG
>NZ_JBSWBU010000042.1:0-2015 GCF_054052245.1 Micromonospora sp. PTRAS2 | reverse complement strand
GGCGCGCCTGAGGCTGAGGTGCGTGCGCTGGCCGGCAGCGGTGTGGATGTGGCGGCGGTGAACGGGCCTCGGGCAGTGGTGCTGTCGGGGCCGGTGGCCGAGTTGGATCGGATCGCGGGGGAGTGTGCCGGGCGGGGCTGGCGGGCGAAGCGGCTACCGGTCAGTCACGCGTTCCATTCGCGGTTGATGGAACCGATGCTGGCGGAGTTCCGGACGGTTCTGGCGGGTCTGGACTGGCAGACGCCGAGGCTGCCGATCGTGTCGAATTTGACCGGGCGGGTGGCGGAGGCGGCCGAGATCAGCAGCCCGGACTACTGGGTGCGGCATGTGCGGGAGGCCGTGCGGTTCGGTGACGCGATCACCACCCTGCTGGGGTTGGGTGTCAGCAGCTTTGTGGAGGTGGGCCCGGATGCGACGTTGACGGCGATGGCCGCCGACACCCCCGCTGACCGTCCGGTGCATCTGGTGGCGGCGTTGCGCCGTGACCAGCCCGAGACGACTGCCCTGGTCACGGCCCTGGCCCGGCTGCACGTCACCGGCGCGCCCGTGGACTGGGCGGCGTGGTTCACCCACACCGGCGGCCGGCCCCGCACCGTCGACCTGCCCACCTACGCCTTCCACCACCAGCGCTACTGGCTGCACGACGTGCCGCCGGCCGCCGCCGTGAGCACCACCGGGGGCTCGGCGACCGACGAGCGGTTCTGGGCGGCGGTGGAGCGGGAGGACCTGACCGATCTCGGTGCGGAGTTGGCGGCGGAGCAGTCGCTGAGTGACCTGCTGCCGAAGCTCGCCCAGTGGCGGCGGGCGGGTCAGCAGCGGTCCACCGTCGACTCGTGGCGCTACCGCGTCGAGTGGCAGGCCGTGCCCGACACCTCGGGGGCACTGACCGACACCTGGCTGGTGCTGGTGCCGTACGACGGGGTCGATGCCCCGGTGCTCGCGGCCGTGACCGAGGGGATCGCCTCGGCCGGGGCGAAGGTCCGGACGCTGACGCTCGACGGCCCGGCGGACGACCGCGAACTGGTGGCGAAGTCGCTCCGCGACGTCGGCGAGGTCGCCGGTGTGGTGTCGCTGCTGTCGCTGGCCGGCGTCGGCGTGGGCGAGGCGCTGGGGGCGGTGCAGGCGCTGGCCGCCGCCGACTTGGGCGGCCGGGTGTGGTGGGTGACCCGGGGCGCGGTGTCCGTGGGTGCGTCGGACGCGCCGGTCGACCCGGTCGCCGCTGCCGCCTGGGGCCTGGGCCGGGTGACCGCGTTGGAGGAGCCACGACGGTGGGGTGGCCTGGTGGACCTGCCGGAGGTGGTGGACGGTCGGGCGGTGCGGCGGGTGTGTCAGGTGTTGGCGGCGGGTGTCGAGGATCAGGTGGCGGTGCGGTCGTCGGGGTTGTTCGTGCGGCGGCTGGCCCGTGCGGGTGGTGAGGCTGCGCGGCGGGAGTTCCGGTTGTCGGGGACGGTGCTGGTCACCGGCGGCACCGGGGCGTTGGGCGCTCGGGTCGCCGGGTGGGCGGTCGGGGCGGGTGCCGAGCATGTGGTGTTGGTGAGCCGGCGTGGTGAGCGGGCCGCGGGTGCGGTGGAGTTGGCGGAGCGGTTGCGGGCGCGTGGGGCGCGGGTGACGGTGGCTGCGTGTGACGTGGCGGACCGGTCGGCGCTGGGCGCGCTGCTCGACGGCCTCGCCGCCGCCGGTGACCCGGTGCGCGCCGTCGTGCACGCGGCGGGCGCGGCGCACTCCACCCCGCTGGGCGAGCTGACCGCCGACGAGCTGCGCGACGTGCTGCGCGCCAAGGTCGACGGGGCGGCGCACCTCGACGCGTTGCTGCCGGAGCTGGACGCGTTCGTGGTGTTCTCGTCCATCGCGGGGGTGTGGGGTTCGGCCGGGCAGGCCGGCTACGCGGCGGCCAACGCGTACCTCGACGGGCTGGTGGCCCGGCGGCGCGCCCGGGGTGCCGCCGGCACCGCGGTGGCGTGGGGCCCGTGGGCCGGCGCGGGGATGGCGCACGGCGAGCAGCAGGAACAGCTCGG
>NZ_JBSWBU010000041.1:0-2147 GCF_054052245.1 Micromonospora sp. PTRAS2 | reverse complement strand
ACGGCAGGTAGCCGTTCACCGGGCCCGGCACGGACATTCCCACCACGGCCACGGCCTGACCCGAGTCTCGTCAGCGGCATCGACTCCCCTGTCCTGGACAGGCGGCTCGCGCCCGTCCAGGACAGGTGGTGCTCAGGAGGCGGTGCACACCGGGGCCAGGCCGTTGGCGGACCCGGTGCCCTGGAAGCCGAACTCGGTGTACTGGCCGGCGTTCAGCCGCCGGTCCGGTGGCCACCCTCGACGAGCTCTACGTGCGGCCCGGGTCGCGCGGACAGCGGCACGGACACGCCCTGCTGGAGGCCGCCTGCCGGCTGGCCCGCGAACGCGGCGCCGGATCGTTGGAGATCACCGTCGACGGCGCGGACGTCGACGCCCGCCGCTTCTACGAGGCGCACGGCTTCACCAACGTCGAGCCCGGGGCACCCGAGCCGATGTTCTACTACTACCGCGACCTCGACTGATCCCATCGGATCCGGGGGTTGCCCTACCGGAGTTGGCGACGGCGACCGTGGCCGGCGGAATCAGACGGCGGTGATGCTCCACTGGTTGTTGGTGCTGGTGTTCGGGGCCCACATGGCGACCGTGGACCCGGCGGTGGAACTACCCAGACCGTCCAGCGCCGTGCCGGTGCCCCGATTGATGATCTGGTAGCGGCCGTTACCCACGCTGTTCAGCCGCCACTGTTGGTTGTTCCCACCGTTCCACGGCGCCTGCAGCGCGCTGGCCCCGTTCGCGGTGTTGCCCCAGCTGTCCACGACCATGCCGTTGGCCCGGTTCACGATCCGGTAGTAGCCGCCGCCGACGTCGACCAGCTGCCACTGCAGGTTGGTGCTGCTGACGTCGTTCCACTGCTTCACCACCGCACCCGAGGCGACGCTCCCCCCGCTGTCCAGCACCAGGCCGGTCGCCCCGTTGGCGATCTTCACGTACCCGGTGGGGGTGGGGCCGGAGCCGAGCGTCGGAATCTGGCCCGAGAAGGTCAGCTTCACCACGTACGCCAGGGCGCTGAACGGTGCCGTGGCCGACGGCATGGTCAGGTGCAGCCCGGAGCCGTCCTGGGTGCGGTTGGGCAGGTCGATGTACGTGCCGGCCGTCGTGCCGAGCAGCCGCGCCGAGGTCAGGGTGCTCAGGTTGATCCGGTTCGAGCCCAGCGTGGTGATGTTCAGGGTGGCACCCGGCCAGCCGAGCACGGTGGCGTACAGGACGGTGTTGTCCTTGGTGCGGGTGAAGCGGATGTCCTGCCCGTTGCCCTCGCGGGGGGTCTGGAAGGAACCGCCGCCCATCTGGGTGGGGCCCTCGCCGTGCACGGACCAGGCGCGGGTGGAGTAGACCGCCTCCCCGAACCGCCGCAGGTGGTCGCCGAAGCCCTGCAGGATCGTGCGCTGCGCCGACGGGATGGTGCCGTCGGCCATCGGCGCGATGTTGAGCACCATCGTGCCGTTCTTGCTGATCCGGTCGATGAGCGCGTGCAGCAGCGACTTGGTGGAGTAGTAGCCGATGCCCTGGGTGTAGCACCAGCTGGAGCTGGAGACGCTGTCGTCGGTCAGCCAGTACGGGGTCTGGATGACCGCTGGGCCGCCGCGCTCGAAGTCGTAGACCTCACCGCGGTTGTTGAACCCGTCCTTGTACGTGGCGACGACGTCCTTGTTCCAGGAGACGGCCTTGTTGTAGTAGTACGACAGGAAGTTCAGCCGGTAGGACTCCGGAATCTTGGACAGGTCGAAGTCCTGGTAGATGATGTCCGGCTGGTAGCCGTCGATGACCTCGCGCAGCTTGTCGTACCAGAGCTGGTACTCGGGGGTGGAGCCGAGCTGGCCGTAGAGCTTCTTCAGGCTGGCGTCGGACTGGGCTGGCGCCCACTGGTAGTAGCCGGTGAAGTTGAACGCGTGGTGCAGCGATGCCCACAGCTTGAGTCCCTTGCCCCGGATCGCGTCCGCCTGCAACCGCAGCAGGTCGAGGCGGGGTCCCTTGGCGACGGAGTTCCACTCGTTGACCTGGCTGTTCCACATGGAGAAGCCGTCGTGGTGCTCGGCCACCGGGCCGGCGAACTTCGCCCCGGCGTCGACGAACAGCTGCGCCCACTCGTTGGGGTCCCAGTTGCCGCCGGCGGACTTGAGCTTCGGCGCGAACTGCACCCAGTTGCCGGC
>NZ_JBSWBU010000040.1:0-2221 GCF_054052245.1 Micromonospora sp. PTRAS2 | reverse complement strand
GGCCAACAGCTCGTGCAACGCCACTTCCAGAGCGAACAGACCCGCCTGCGTGAACGCCGTCTGATCCAACAGGGCCGCCAGGCCGGAACCCGGCTCCGCGAACACCACCTCCCCCAACGGATGGTCGAGCTGACCCGCGAACAGGGCACACACCCGATCGAACGCCTCCGCATACACCGGGAACCGCTCATACAACTCCCGACCCATCCCCGACCGCTGCGCACCCTGACCCGTAAACAACAACACCCGACGACCCGAGACGACCTCACCCGTCACCACACCCGGAACCGCCGCGCCAGCCGACAACGCGTCCAGACCGGACAGCAGGTCGTCTCGGCCCGTGCCGAGGACGACCGCCCGGTGCTCCAGGGCGGCGCGGGCGGTCGCCAGTGACCAGGCGACGTCCGTCGCCGTCGGCCCCGCGTCGGATCCCAGGTGCTCGGCGAGCCGGGTGGCCTGCGCGGCGAGGGCTTCCGGCGTACGCGCCGACACCAGCCAGGGCACCACGGGCAGCTCGACGGGCCGGGGCGGCTCGGCCTCGACGGGCTCCGCCTGCTCGAGGATCACGTGGGCGTTGGTCCCGGAGATGCCGAACGAGGAGACGGCGGCCCGGCGCGGGCGGTCCACCACCGCCGGCCACTCGCGGCGCTCGGTCACCAGCGTGACCGCGCCCGACGTCCAGTCCACCTTCGTGGATGGCTCGTCCACGTGCAGGGTCGCTGGCACCACGCCGTGTCGCAGGGCGAGGACCAGCTTGATGATCCCGGCGACACCGGCGGCCGCCTGCGTGTGGCCGATGTTCGACTTGATCGACCCGAGCAGCAGCGGCGCGGCGTCGCCCCGACCCTGGCCATAGGTCGCAAGGAGCGCCTGCGCCTCGATCGGATCACCCAGCGTGGTGCCCGTGCCGTGGGCCTCCACCACGTCCACATCCGACGTCGACAGGCGCGCATTCGCCAGAGCCTGCCGGATCACCCGCTGCTGCGACGGCCCGTTCGGCGCGGTGAGACCGTTCGACGCCCCGTCCTGGTTCACGGCGGAGCCCCGCACGACCGCGAGGACCCGGTGACCGTTACGTCGGGCGTCCGACAGCCGCTCGACGAGGAGCACCCCGACGCCCTCACCCCAGCCGGTGCCGTCCGCCGACTCCGCGAACGACCGGCACCGCCCGTCGGCGGAGAGGCCGCCCTGCTTCGCGAACTCGACGAAGGTCGCCGGTGAGGCCATGACCGTCACGCCGCCGGCCAGGGCCAGGTCGCACTCGCCCGAGCGCAGTGACTGCGCAGCCAGGTGCAACGCCACCAGCGACGACGAGCACGCCGTGTCGACGGTGACCGCCGGCCCCTCGAACCCGAACGAGTACGCCACCCGCCCCGACAGGACGCTGGTCGCGTTGCCGGTGAGCAGGTGGCCGCCGACCTCCTGGTCCCGGCCCATGGCCGTGGACGCGTACCCCTGGAAGCTGGCACCCGCGAAGACGCCGACCCGCTCCCCCTTCAGGCGGGACGGGTCCACGCCCGCCGACTCGACCGCCTCCCAGGAGACCTCCAGCAGCAGCCGCTGCTGCGGGTCCATGGCGAGGGCCTCGCGGGGGGAGATGCCGAAGAACTCGGCGTCGAACGCTCCCGCGTCGTAGACGAAGCCGCCCTGGCGGGGGAACGAGGTGTCGGACAGCCGGCCGTCGAGGAAGCTGTCCCAGCCCCGGTCGAGGGGGAAGTCGGAGATGCCGTCGCGCCCGGCGGCGAGCATGTCCCACAGCTGGTCGGCGGTGTCGACTCCGCCGGGCAGGCGGCAGGCCATGCCGACGATGACGATGGGGTCGTCGTCGACGGCCGCGACCCGTTCCCGCTCCACCGCCCCGGCCGGGGTGCCGGTCAGCTCGGCGGCCAGGTGGGCGACGAGCGCCAGCGGCGTCGGGTGATCGAAGACGAGGGTGCTGGGCAGGGCGAGGCCGGTCTCGGCGGTGAGCCGGTTGCGCAGCTCCACGGCGGTCAGCGAGTCGAAGCCCTGCCGCTGGAACGCCTGGTCGGCGGGGACGGCGTCCGGCGTGGCGTGCCCGAGCACCGCGGCCACCTGGGCGCGCACGAGGTCGAGCAGGTACGCGTCCCGTTCGGCGGTCGTCAGGGTGGCGAGCCGGCGGCCGAGCTGCGCCTGTTCCTCCCCCGCATCGGCGGCGGCGTCGGGTGACGCGGGCCGCGCCTCGGGGATCTCGTCCAGCAGA
>NZ_JBSWBU010000039.1:0-2991 GCF_054052245.1 Micromonospora sp. PTRAS2 | reverse complement strand
GAGTACGGATGGCTGGGGCGCGGAGTGCCTCCGGCTCGTCGTCGCAGCGTGACCGGAGTCGAGTGGGGGCTGCGACGCCGCCGGTTTCGGGTGCTGCCGGACGAGTCTCGGGGCGCGCCGTGACCTCGGCCGGAGGACGTGCGTGGTAGGTGCCAACCATGCAGCGAGGTGAATGTGATCGATAACATAACTTGCTCGTAACGTCGCCGCAAGACCGGTCGGCCGATCGTGTGCAGCCGCTGTGGGAGGGGCGCAAGACATCAATGGTTACAACTTGACGAACGCAATGTGATCGATCACAGTCGGAAGGCAGGGTGCCGTGATGTGGTCCGCATACGGGTCACCCGCCGTGCGTCGACTCGGATGTCGCTCGGCCGGGCGGGTGCGCGCCCCGGTTGAACGTTCGAGACCAGATGCTCCTCGGTGGCTGCCCTCCGTCGCGGCGTGGCTCGTTCGGCGCCTCCGGTCCAACCATCGTCATTGGAGGAAACATGGTTGCTCTCGCAAGGCATCTGTCCCCCGCGTCGTTCAGGCGACGCGGGTGGGCGGTCCGGGCCATCGCCGCGGCTGCGGCAACGGTGCTGGCGGGTGGCGCGGTCGTCGCGGTGAACTCGACACCGGCCGCGGCGGCGAGCGTGGACACCAGCGCCTGGTACGTGCTGCTGAACCGCAACAGCAACAAGGCCCTGGACCTGTACAACCTGGCCACAAACGACGGGGCGCGGATCACCCAGTGGACGCGCAACAACGGCAACCAGCAGCAGTGGCAGTTCGTGGACTCGGGCGGCGGCTACTACCGGTTGAAGTCACGGCACTCGGGCAAGGTGCTGGACGTGGCCGGCTGGTCGACCGCCGACGGCGCGGCCGTCAACCAGTGGACCGATCTCAACGCCGCCAACCAGCAGTTCCGGCTGGCCGACTCCGACGCCGGCTATGTTCGATTGATCAACCGGAACAGCAACAAGGCGGTGGAGGTGCAGAACGCCTCGACCGCCGACGGCGCGAACGTCGTCCAGTACGCCGACTGGAACGGGGCGAACCAGCAGTGGCAGCTCGTCCGGGTCGACGGAGGCACGACGCCGACGACCCCGCCTCCGTCGGGCAACGGCACCGCTGGCTGTGGCAAGGCGCCGGGCCTCGCCGGCGGTACGCACACCATTGCGAGCGGCGGCAAGAACCGCAGCTTCATCCTGCGGATCCCGGCCAACTACAATCAGAACACCCCCTACCGCCTGGTCTTCGGCTTCCACTGGTGGGGTGGCACGGCGATCGACGTGGACACGGGGCAGACCGTGGACCGCAACACCTGGTCCTACTACGGCCTGCAGCGGCTGGCCGGCAACTCCACGATCTTCGTCGCCCCGCAGGGCATCGACAACGGCTGGGCGAACTCCGGCGGTGAGGACGTCACCTTCGTGGACAACGTGCTCAGCCGGATCGAGGGGGCGCTCTGCGTCAACCCGCGCCAGCGCTTCTCCATCGGGTTCAGCTACGGCGGCGCGATGAGCTTCTCCCTGGCCTGCTCCCGCCCGAACATCTTCCGCGCGGTCGTGGTGCAGTCCTCCCCGGGCACGCTCAGCGGCTGCAGCGGTGGCACCCAGCCCGTGGCGTACATGGGCGTGCACGGCATCGGTGACAACATCGCCAGCGGACGCGCGTTGCGCGACCGGTTCGTCACCAACAACGGCTGCACGCCGCAGTCGCCCCGGGAGCCGTCGGCGGGCAGTCTGACCCACGTGGTCACCACCTACTCCGGCTGCCGCTCCGGGTATCCGGTGGTCTGGGCCGCGTTCGACGGGGGACACATCGCCGCGCCCCAGGACGGTGCGCCCGGCGACAGCGGACCGCGGACCTGGGTTCCTGCGGCGGCGTGGGGCTTCATCACCCAGTTCCAGTAGCCGCACCAACGCCCCCGTGACGCACTGGCGACCGGGGGCGCTGCCCGCTGGCCCGCAGGACCGTGACGGCCGCACGCCACGGCTGACCACCCGCCTGGTGACGACCAAGACCCGTTCCGTTCCACGAGATCACCGCCACCACACCTGGAGATGACGATGACAGTCATACGCCCACCCACGACCAGAGCCCGCGTCAGACGCGTCGGCGCCTGGCTCGTGAGCCTGTTCCTGATCGCGACGCTGCTCCCGGGAAGACCGGCCCACGCCGACAACCCGATCGTGCAGACGATCTACACCGCGGACCCGGCGCCGCTGGTGCACAACGGTCGGGTGTACCTCTACACCGGGCATGACGAGGACGGCTCGACGTACTTCACGATGAAGGACTGGCGGGTGTTCTCCTCGGCGGACATGGTCAACTGGACCGATCACGGTTCGCCGATGAGTCTGGCCACGTTCTCCTGGGCCGAGTCCGACGCGTGGGCCGGTCACGTCGCGGCACGCAACGGGAAGTTCTACTGGTACGTGCCGGTGAAGCAGCGCGGTGGCGGCATGGTGCTCGGCGTCGGCGTCGCCGACAGCCCCACCGGCCCGTTCCGCGACGCGATCGGCCGCCCGCTGCTCGGCAACGGTGAGATCGACCCGAACGTGATGATCGACGACGACGGGCAGGCGTACCTCTACTGGGGCAACCCCAACCTGTGGTACGTCAAGCTGAACCAGGACATGATCTCCTACTCGGGCAGCCCGACGAAGATCCCGCTGACCACGGCCGGGTTCGGCACCCGCACCGGCAACGCGAGCCGGCCCACCCTCTACGAGGAGGCCCCCTGGGTCTACAAGCGCAACGGGCTCTACTACAACGTGTTCGCCGCGGAGTGTTGCGGCGAGTTCATCGCCTACTCCACCGCGCCCACGCCCACCGGACCCTGGACCTACCGGGGGACGGTCATGCCGCGTCAGGGTGCCAGCTTCACCAACCACCCGGGGATCGTCGACTTCAACGGCGGGTCGTACTTCTTCTACCACAACGGGGCCCTGCCCGGCGGCGGCGGCTTCACCCGCTCGGTGGCGGTGGAGAAGTTCACCTACC
>NZ_JBSWBU010000038.1:0-3338 GCF_054052245.1 Micromonospora sp. PTRAS2 | reverse complement strand
GCCATTGTGGTAGAAGAAATACGACCCGCCGTTGAAGTCCACGATCCCCGGATGATTGGTGAAACTGCTGCCCTGCCGCGGCATCACCGTCCCCCGGTACGTCCACGGCCCCGTCGGACCCGGCGCCGTCGAATACGCGATGAACTCACCACAACACTCCGCCGCGAAGATGTTGTAGTAGACACCGTTGCGCTTGTACACCCACGGCGCCTCCTCATACAACGTCGGACGACTCGCGTTGCCGTTACGCGTGCCGAACCCGGCCGTGGTCAACGGGATCTTCGTCGGGCTGCCCGAGTAGGAGATCATGTCCTGGTTCAGCTTCACGTACCACAGGTTCGGGTTACCCCAGTACAGGTATGCCTGCCCGTCGTCGTCGATCATCACGTTCGGATCGATCTCACCATTACCCAGCAACGGACGACCGATCGCGTCGCGGAACGGACCGGTCGGACTGTCGGCCACCCCGACACCGATCACCATCCCGCCACCACGCTGCTTCACCGGCACATACCAGTAGAACTTCCCGTTACGCGCCGCCACGTGACCCGCCCACGCATCCGACTCCGCCCACGCGAACGTCGCCAGACTCATCGGCGAACCATGATCAGTCCAGTTCACCATGTCGGCCGACGAGAACACCCGCCAGTCCTTCATCGTGAAGTACGTCGACCCGTCCTCGTCATGCCCGGTGTACAGATACACCCGACCGTTGTGCACCAACGGCGCAGGATCCGCCGTATAGATCGTCTGCACGATCGGGTTGTCGGCGTGGGCCGGGCTCCCCGGCAGCAGCGTCGCGATCAGGAACAGGCTCACGAGCCAGGCGCCGGCGCGTCTGATCCGGGCCCTGGTCGCGGGCGGGCTTGCGACTGTCATCGTCATCTCCTGGTGGTGGTGTGCGGGGCCGGCGACGCGGTCAGTAGCCGACCCGGAAGGTCGCGTTCTCCCGCTCCGTGGCGGTGGTGATCTCGTGGATGTAGAGCTGGTTGCTCTGCTGCCGCAGGTACCTGGTGGGGAAGTTGTAGGAGCGGAACGACGACCAGCCCGAGTTGGCCAGGCCGGCGACCCGGTAGAAGGTCGCGTCGGCGCGGAAGATCGCGCTGTTGTCGTTGGCCGCGAGCACCATGCTGTAGTTGGAGTGCCGCAGGTACCGTCCGGGCTGGTTCACCGACTCGAACGACACCCCGGCCGGGTCCGCGAGCCCCGGCACGAGCCGCCACTGCGAATCCTGGTACGGGTCGAACGGCATCGCGTCGACGCGGCCGACGCCGTTGGCGTGGCGGACGTACGACCCGGGGTTGGTCCAGGACTTGATGCGGTTCCACTGGGTGGTGCCGCCGTAACGGTTGAGCAGGTTCGTGCGGTCGGTGGCGCTGATCGGGTGGATCGAGTTGTGCTTGGCGTTGAGCGGGGGCGTGTAGTTGCGCTGGTTGACCGCCGTCCAGGTGCCCGCGACGATGTCGCCCTGCCAGGCGAGGAACACGCTGTTCGGGCAGAACGTGTCGCCCCACAGCCACCACGTCGACGAGGTCAGCGACTTGACCACCGTGGGCGCCTCGATGCAGCCGCCGCCGGTGCCGTTGGTGTAGCGGACGAAGCTGCCCGGGTTGAGCGACGTCGACCGGGCGCCGTACAGGGTGGAGGGCGAGTTGCTCTTGTAGTAGAGGTAGTTCATGCCGTTGACGCCGGTGACGACGTGCGAGTCGATGACACCGCTCGGGCCGCCGTCGAAGAGGACGACGGGCGAGGTGACGTTGGTGAAGTTGCTCGTGTACACGACCATGATCACCGAGTAGGTGTAGCCGGCCGGGACGGTCGAGTAGGTGATCGCGTACTGGTTGCGGGACGCGTCCCAGTAGATCGACGGGGCCCAGGTGAACGAGCCCGGGTTCGGCCAGTTGATGTTGAGCAGGCGGTCCGCCGACCAGTTCACCAGGTCGGGCGAGGTCCAGATGTGGATGTTCGGGTTCGGGGCCCAGAAGTTGCCGCCGACCGGGATGTCGGTGGCCGCCAGCACCCAGGTGCCGTCGTTGAGCCGGAACAGGAACGGGTCGCGGATCCCCCGGGTGCCGGCCGTCGGCGTCAGGATCGCCTCGTTGTTGTTGAGCGGCGTCCACTCCAACGCGTCGGAGCTGACCGCCAGGTGCACGCTGTTGACGTTGCCGGCACCGCTGACGGACTCCTTGAAGTACGCCATCACGTAGGCGGAGTCGGCGGCCATCGCGGGCGCGGGGGCGAGGACCACCGCGGCGAGGGCGGCCAGCAGCGTGGTCACCACCGTCAGCACCGCGGCGCGTAGTGACCTCGATCGTCTTCTCGATCGTCGCGCGACAGCCTTGTCGGGCATCAGGCATCTCCTCTCGGGACGGGTTTCCGCGGCTCGACGGGCCAGCGGATTCGACGGGGGCGGCGGGATGGGTGCGACCGGACGGGGGCAACGTGCAGGCCTGTCGGCGTGGCGCCCCCGCGCCGACCCACCGCACCAGCGCCGGAAGGGCAGCCCGGCGCACGGAATGTGAACGTTCTCAGCAGGGTTTCGACCCCTCCGGACAGCTCCCTGCAGCGACCGGAGGGGTCGCGCGCCGGCCGGCGTTTCACAACTGTGAGCGATAACATAGCCGCTCGTCAAGATTTAACGGCGCAGATGCCAGACGGAAACCCCGCCGTCCCGACGGCGCTCCTGCCTGCGCCCCGAGGTCAGGGCCCGGCGGGCAAGCCTCGCCCCCGACGCCGCGATGTTATCGCTAACACACGGCGCGGCAGGCGGCTCGCCCCCCGGACGCCCGCGCGAGGGGGACTGCGCCACCCCTCGCGGAGTCGGGACGATCGGGGTGAAGATGAGAGCCCTCGGTGTTAACGTTCATACGATGTCTCGCGGAGCGAGACCGACGCCCCGCCGCCTCGACACGGGCGCTGTGGGCATTGATCTGATGTCTGCCTGACGCCCGGCCCCGCCGCCCCTCCAGGCACGCACGGCAAGAGCAGCCCGCGCAGCCGTCGATGAGCATTGACGTTACGCATCGGAAACCTTTAACGTCTGACGTCTCGGCCGTGAGACAGGCCGCCACACCACCACCGCCCACTCCGCCTCTGGAGGGAGCTCCATGTCCCGTCCCTCGATCTCCCGACGTTCGCTGCTGGCCGCACTGGGTGTTACCGGCGCCGCCGCCGCCACCGGCGGCCTGATCCGTCCCTTCCCCGCCTCCGCCGCCATCCCCGGCCCCACCAGCTACTCCGAGTCGTGGGCCTCGGTCGGCCAGCACCCGGCCGCGGCCGAGTGGTTCCAGGACGCCAAGTTCGGCATCTACTACCACTGGGGCGTCTTCAGCGTCCCG
>NZ_JBSWBU010000037.1:0-3742 GCF_054052245.1 Micromonospora sp. PTRAS2 | reverse complement strand
AGCCCTGCCGCCGTCTACCGGGCCATCGGCACCGGCCAACCCCCGACGCTGCTCGTGGATGAGGCCGACACCCTGTTCGGTGGGAAGAACGCCGACGCGAACGAGGACCTACGCGGACTGCTCAACGCCGGTCACCAGCGCAACCGGCCCGCGATCCGCTGGGACAACAACACCCAAAGCCTGGAGAAGATCCCCACCTTCGCCATGGCCGCCCTCGCCGGCATCGGCGCGATGCCCGACACCATCGAAGACCGCGCCGTCGTCATCCGCATGCGCCGCCGCGCCCCCGGCGAGCAGGTCGCCCCCTACCGACACCGCCGCGACGGCCCCGCCCTCCGAACCGTCGCCCAACAACTGGCCGGATGGCTCCGCGCGAACCTCGCCACCCTCGAAGCCGCGGAACCGCCCATGCCGGTAGAGGACCGGGCCGCCGACACCTGGGAACCCCTCGTGGCCGTCGCCGATCTCGCCGGGGGCACCTGGCCGACACGCGCCCGCCAGGCCGTCACCGTCCTGACCGCCGAAGCCGACGACGCCGGCAACGTCTCCCAACGCGTCCGGCTCCTCGCCGACATCCGCGCCGCGTTCGCCACCCTCGGCGACCCGCCCGCCGCACCTACCGCCGACCTGCTCGCCGCCCTCAACGGCGACCCTGAGGCACCCTGGGCCGACAGCGGCCCCAACGGACTCACCGGCAAGAGACTCGGCGACCTGCTCCGCGAGTTCGGCGTCAAGTCGGAGACGATCCGCTTCCCCGTCGGCCAGGCCAAGGGCTACAACCGGACCGCGTTCGCCGACGCGTGGCAGCGCTACTGCCCCACACCCGAAACCCCTTCCACGGGGGTATCGGTACCACCCGTACCAACCTCGATTCCGCAGGTCATCCCCGGTACGGGTCACGTCCCTGTTACGGATCGATCCGTACCACGACGCACCCTCACCACCGCCCCCGGTACGCGTTAACCCGTACCGCGATTCAACCCGTACCAACCCTGACCAGGGAAAACGACCCTGGTACGGGTGGTACGCGTACCCCGGCTACCCGAAACAGCCCCAACCGGCAGCCCCGGGAACCCTGCCCCCTCAGAACGGCCCGCTGAGAAGCCCTCAGCCGCACCGGTCCACCCGGTACACCGGGCAACACCGGATCGCGGCCCCACGACGCCCTCAGCGGGCCGTTCTGCGCCCATCTGCGCGGATACCTCCTGCTCCCCCTTCGCAAGCCGCCGACCGAAAGGCACCCACCGTGCGACTCGTGACGCAAAACGCCTCACCAGAGATGCCCGCCGCGCCAGAGGTAGACGACACCATCCGGCTCTCGTCCAAGCCGTTCATGTCCACCGAGGAGCTTGCCGAGCTGCTCGACGTCGACCCGTCGACCATCCGACGGTGGCGTACGGTCCCGCCCTTGCAGGGCCCGCCGTTCATCCAGATCTCCGACCGCGTCGTCAAGTACGTGACGGCCGACGTCGAGCGGTGGCTTTCCGCTCGCCGGGTCTACCCGAAGGCGGCTTGATGGCAACCCCACAGCAACCACCGATCGGCGTGCAGCTCGCTACCGATGTGGAGTTCCGCCCCGGCCGCGCGCATCCCTACCGGGCGCGCGTTCGGTGGATCGACCCATCGACCAAGCGCCGGTTGTCCAAGTCCACGTCGGTAGCCACGCCCGAAGAGGCGAAAGCGTGGATCGATGAAATCGTCAACACGGCACGGGGTGGCGTCGACCCGCTCGCCGCGACGAAACGACTGGCCGAGTACGGGGAAAGCGTGATGACGCTGGCACTCCGAGGATTGGAACGCAAGACCCTCGACCCGTACCTCGCCGGATGGCGAAAGCGGGTCGTGCCCGCTCTCGGACACATCCCGGTCCGAATGATCACCAACGGCGCGGTTGACCGGGCCGTGCACGGATGGATCGCCGACGAGTGCAGCCGCTCCACGGTCAAGAACAGCCTCGCCGTGCTGGTCCGGGTCATGCAACAGGCCGTACGCGACGGCATCATCTCGCGGAACCCCGCCCAAGTCACCGGATGGCAGCGCGAGTACCAACGGGCAGAAGACGAGTTGGACGACCCACGCACGCTGGCGCTGCCGCACTGGGAAGCCCTGACAGGGCTTGCCGCCGCCCTGGTCGAACGGTCCGCGAGCGGCTTCCCCGGATGGGGTGACGTCACGATCTTCGCCGCGTGCACGGCAGCGCGCATCGGCGAAGTGTCCGGCGTCCGGGCCGAGGACATCAACCGGGAAACGTGGATGTGGACGGTACGCCGACAGACCACACCGGGACCCGGTGGCCTGATCGACAAGGGCACCAAAGGAAAGCGCGCCCGCGTGGTCCCGCTGATCGAAGAGGTGCGACCGATCGTGGCCCGCCGCCTGGACTCCGTCACCGAGCCGCATTCTCGACTGTTCACCGGGCCGCGCGGCGGACGGATCAGCACCGCCGTACTGCGCGACGCCACGCACTGGGATGAGGTGGTCACGAAGCTGGGCTACGAACACCTACGCCGACACGACCTGCGACACACCGGCCTGACCTGGATGGCCGACGCCGGGGTGCCGGTGCACGTGCTCCGCAAGATTGCCGGCCACGGGTCGCTGACCACGACACAGCGCTACCTGCACCCCGACCGGCAGTCGATCACCGACGCGGGAACGGCGCTCAGCGCGCACTTGAAGGCACGCCGGTCCCCAAGTGGTCCCCAGCTACGCGCCGTCTAGATCAGCAATGCCCTACTGAGGCAGAATGAATTAGAACCCGTTGACCAGGGCATACGTCCTGGTCAACGGGTTCCTTAGCAAGTGTCGGGACGGCCGGATTCGAACCGACGACCCCTTGTTACGGAACGTAGCCAAATCGAACTTGTCATCGCTTGCCGCAAGCCGCCACTGAGCTGCACAAACACGGCCAAGCGCTAGTCATTAGTTGTTACTGACCGACATCCTTGGGCCGGGGTTTTCGGGGGGTAAACGGGGGCCGAGCCGGCTCGGATTGACCATCACGACCGGGCATCGGGTTCGCGTCGGCAGCCCTTAGCGGGGTTTGAACTTCGACCCGAAGGCGCGCAAGAGACTCATCGTCGTCAACAGTCCCCTCAGCCCAGCCAACAACTATAAGCGCTTCGGAGATCGCTAAGCCAAACTCCTGACGCAACGCCGCAGCAGCCTGAATATGCTGACCAGCCCCCCATTAGCACGGATAGCCCTGGCGACATCTACAATGTCACCGCCAGACTGCACAATCACACGTAGGAAAAGACGCCATTCGGCTGCACTGATCACCTCGAACGCCCGAACTGAAGGCGAACGGAGACGCCACCCTTTACCACCCGCGTCCGCAGGAAGGACGCCTGCAAATCCGTGCTCTCGCTCCATCTTACCGGTCCACGTCTGAAATGCTGCGTCTTCCGACGCAAGACCCGTAGGCCAAAGCCCCACCCCCAACAGCATCACCGCCCTGTCAGGCGAAATATTTCGATGTCCGGCAGCCGATGACATCAACACTTACAGCAACCCACGCAAACGACGATGCCTATAGACGAACAGAGTCTGGAGCGGCCCGTCCTCGCAATGAAGGCGAAACCACTCATAACGCGCGCCGTCAAGGTCAACTTCTCCGGACGACGGCATGGTCAGGCGCAGGCCGCCGCCTCCTGGGTGCGGGGCAGGTGACGCGGTAGGACGTGGCGGGAGTGCTGCCGGTGGCGAACTGCCACCAGTCGAGGTTGAACAGGTCACCGCT
>NZ_JBSWBU010000036.1:0-5895 GCF_054052245.1 Micromonospora sp. PTRAS2 | reverse complement strand
CGACACCAGCAGGATCAGCGTCTGGCGGATGCTGCGGAACACGCCCACCAGGATCAGGAACACCAGGGCGATCGCGGCGACCATGGCCAGGATGAGCTGCGAGAACGCCTCGCTCTGGTCGGCGGTGACGCCGCCGATCTCGTAGCTCGCCCCGGCCGGCAGGGTGAGGGTCTCGAGCTTGTCGGTGACGGCGCTGCTGGCCGCACCCGTGTTGTCGCCGACCGGGGTCGCGGTGACGGTGTTCGTCCGCTCGCCGTCGACGTGGGTGCGCTGCACCGGCCCGTCGATGCGGCTGACGGTGGCGACCTGGTCCAGGCGTACCGTGCCGGTGCCGGCGGGCAGCACGAGCGCCTTGACCTTGGCGAGGCTGTCCGGCCCGGTGTCGGCCGTCCGCACGAGCACGTCGCGCGGGGCGCCGTCGAGCGTGACCTGGGTGACGGTGGTCCCCTCGACGGACTGCCGCAGCGCCGAGACGATCGCGCCGGTGGTCAGCCCGGAGCGGGCTGCGGCCTCGCCGTCGGGCACGATGCTGATCTGTGGCGCGCTCTCGCTGAGGTCGCTCTCCACGTCGGTGACCTGCGAGACGCCGGTCAGGGCCTCCTGCACCTGCCGGGTGGCCTGGCTCAGGGCCTGGTCGTCGTCGGCCTGGATCGACACCGAGATGGTGCTGTCGCCGCCGGGCCCGCCGCCGCCGGGGCCGCCCCCGCCGCCGAGCTTCAGCTCGCCCGCGTCGGTGATGTCCGCGATCCTGTCCCGCACCGCGTCGCTGACCGTCGCGCTGTCCGCGCCGTCGGCCAGGTTGAGGGTGTACGAGACGTTGTTGGCGGTACGCGAGCCGAAGAACCCGCCGGACGACCCGATCACCACCTGGTACGACTCCACGCCGTCGACCGAGGCGAGGACGCCCTCGACCTTCTTCGCCGCGGCGTCGGTCGTCGCCAGGTCGGTGCCGGCCGGCAGGGTCTGGGTGACCCCGATCGAGTCCTCGCCGGAGTCGCCGAGGAAGGTGGTCTTCAGGCCCCCGGCCATCACGACCGTGGCGGCCAGCAGGGCCACCGCCCCGGCGAGCACGGTCTTGCGGTGGCCGACCGCCCAGCGGATGACCGGCAGGTAGACGCGCGGCAGCAGGCCCTGCCGCTCGCGTTCCTCCACCCGGGCGCGATACTCGTCGGCCGGCACGCCGGCGGCGTCCGCGGGCGCCTTCAGGAACCAGTAGGCCAGGACCGGGACGACGGTGAGCGACACCAGCAGCGAGGCGAGCATCGCGGCGGAGACGGTGATCGCGAAGGAGCCGAACAGCACGCCCACGAACCCGCCGACCAGCGCGATCGGCAGGAACACCGCCACGGTGGTGAGCGTGGACGACGTGACGGCGCTGGCGACCTCACGGACGGCGGACAGGACCGCCGAGCGCCGGTCCTCGCCGTAGCCGAGATGGCGCTTGATGTTCTCCAGGACCACGATCGAGTCGTCCACGACGCGGCCGACGGCGATGGTCAGGGCGCCGAGGGTGAGGATGTTCAGCGAGTAGTCGCGCAACCACACCGCGATGAGCGCGACGAGCAACGACAGCGGGATGGACACCGCGGTGACCACGGTGGCGCGGGCCGAGCGCAGGAACACCACGATGACGAGGATCGCCATCAGCAGGCCCAGGGCGCCCTCCTCGACGAGGCCGTTCACCGCCTTCTTGACCCCGGGCCCGGAGTCGGAGACGACGACGAGCCGGGCGTCGTCGCCGAGCGCGGCCTGCAGCTCCGGCAGCTGGTCTCGAACGTCGTCGGAGATCTCCGGGCTGCTGCCGCCGTGGTCCATGGTGAGGGAGATGCCGAGGCTGGGCTTGCCGTCGGTGCGGGTGATCGACGTGACGGGGGCATCCGTGAGCGCCACGGTCGCGACCTGCTTGAGCTGCACGGGCTTGCCCGAACCGGCACCGGACGGGGCCGCGGCCGCCGGCGCGGGCGCGGCGGCGGGGCCGCCCGGTCCGGCCGCGGGGCGGCCGGCGGCGGCCGGGCTGCCGGCGGACGCGGCCGGCGACAGCCACATGTTCTGGAGCTGGCTCAACGACGTGACCGGCTGGCCGATGGCCAGGCTGAGGTTGCGCCCGTCGGAGGTGATCTGCCCGGCCGACGAGGTGCCACCGAGGGCGCCCAGCGCGGTGACGATCGACTGCGTGCTCAACCCGGCCTTGCTCAGGGCGGCGGTGTCCGGCGTGACGGTCACGATCTGGTCGCGTACGCCCGAGATCGCGACGTCGTTGACGCCGTCGACCGCCCGCAGCGCCGGCACGACCTTCTCGTCGAGGGCCGCGGCGAGCGCGTGCTGGTCACCGCCGGAGGTGGCGGCCAGGACCATCGTCGGCAGGTCCGCGGTGCTGCCGGTGAGCACCTGCGGGTCGACGCCGGCCGGCAGCGCGGAGGAGATCTTGGAGACGGCCTGCTCGACGTCCGTGGAGGCCTGGTCGATGTCGCTGTCGAAGGAGAACGAGACCATCACCTGCACCGAGCCCTGCTGCGAGGTCGAGGTCGTGCTCTCGACCCCGTCGATGCCCTCGACGGCCTTCTCGATCGGGCCGGTGACCTGCTCTTCGACGACTTCGGGCGCGGCGCCGGGGTAGCTGGCGACCACGGTCACGGCCGGGAAGGACAGATCGGGCAGCAGCTGCTGCTTGAGCGACGGGATCGCATAGATCCCTAGGGCGACGAGGAGGACGGTGAGCAGCGCCACCAGCCTCCGGTTCGCGAGACTGACCCGGGACAGGAACAACACCAGCGACCTCGCTCGCGGCTAGACGATTCGGTGGCGCGCAGGGCGCCTGGCGAAAGTCTCCGGGCGGAGGGGTCCCGTTGGCATCGTCCAGCTGCGGTCGGTCCACTACCACAAATGTGGTATTCCGACCCACCGTCGTACCGCCGCGGGAGGGCGCGTCCCCTACGGGGTGGCGTCCCCGGGCCTGACCAACCCGCTCTGGTAGGCGACCACGACCAGCTGCGCCCGGTCCCGTGCGCCGAGCTTGGTCATGGCGCGGTTGACGTGCGTCTTCGCGGTGGAGGGCGCGAGGTGCAGCCGGGTGGCGATGTCGTCGTTGGACAGGCCGAGGGCGACCAGGGCGAGGACCTCCCGCTCCCGGTCGGTGAGCACGTCGAGCACGGTGGTGTCCGGCGGCGGGGCGGGGTCGCCGCTGGTGAGGAACCGGGCGATCAGCGCCCGGGTGGCCTTCCCGGACAGCAGCGCGTCGCCGCTGGCGACGGTCCGGATCGCCTCGATCAGTTCGGTGGGGGTGGCCCCCTTGCCGAGGAACCCGCTCGCCCCGGCCCGCAGCGCTCCCAGGACGTACTCGTCGAGCTCGAACGTGGTCAGGATGAGCACCCGCACCCCGGCCAGGTCCTCGTCGGCGGTGATGAGCTGCGTGGCCTGGAGGCCGTCGACCTCCGGCATGCGGATGTCCATGACCACCACGTCGGCGCGCGCCGCGCGGGCCAGCCGGACCGCCTCGCGGCCGCTGGCCGCCTCCGCGACGACCTCGAGGTCGGGCACGGATTCGATGATGCCGCGCAGGCCGGTGCGGATCAGGGCCTGGTCGTCGGCGAGGAGCACGCGAATGGTCACGGGGTGCCTCCGGGGCGTGCCGTGCTGGGCAGCACGGCGCGGACGTGGAACCGGCCGGCGCCGGCGGGCCCGGCGGCGAGGCTGCCGCCGACGGCGACGGCGCGTTCGCGCATGCCGATCAGGCCGTGGCCGGTGGGGTCCGACCGCTGGTGGCCGGAGCCGGTCGGGTTGTCGACGTCGATGACAAGGTCGTCGGGGCGGTATTCGACCCGCAGGCCGGCCGCGTCACCGGTGCCGTGCTTGTGCGCGTTGGTGAGCGCCTCCTGCACTATCCGGTAGGCGGCCTGGTCGATCGCGGCGGGCAGCGGCCGCGCCGGGCCGACCTGCTGGTGCTCGACCCGCAGGCCGGCGGCGGCGACGGAGTCCAGCAGCTCCCCGAGCTGCGCCAGGCCGCGCACCGGTTCGGTGGGCGCGTCGGCGTCGCCGTTCTGCCGCAGCAGGGCGAGGATGGTGGCCAGTTCGTCGAGCACGGTCCTGGCCGCCTGTCGCACGTGTGCCACCGAGGCCGCCGCCTGGTCGGGCCGGGTGTGCACGCTGTGTTCGGCCAGCCCGGCGTGCACGTTGATGACGGCGATGTGGTGCGCGACGACGTCGTGGAGGTCACGGGCGATCCGCACCCGCTCCTCGGCGACCCGACGGCGGGCCTCCTCCTCGCGGGTCCGTTCCGCGCGGCGGGCCCGCTCCTCGACGGCGGACACGTACGCGCGGCGGATGCGGGCGGCGTCGCCGATCGCGGTGGCCATGCCGATCCAGGCGGCCACGCCCAGCGGCGGGCCGAGCCAGCCCTCGCCGGTCCAGGCGACGGCCGCGCCGTACACGACGACCGCCGCGCCCCCGCCGGAGAGCCAGGCCGTGGGTCGGTTGGTGTGCGCCGCGACGGTGTAGGCGGCGACGGCGGTCACCACGAGGAAGGCCGGGGGTTGCCCGCCGGCGGCGACGGCGCCGGCGGCGAGCAGGGCCGAGACGGCGAGGACGGGCAGCGGCCACCGGCGGCGCACCAGCACCAGCGTGAAGGCCGCCCCGGCGGCCAACGCGTCGGGCCAGGCCAACGGGCGGCCCTCGGTCTCCCCCGGCCGGCCGACGAGCGTCATGACGAGGATCAGCGCCGCGACGGCCGCGCCGAGCAGCGCGTCGCGTGCGCCCGGGTGCGTCCGCCACCAGGCCGGCGACTGGTGAGCGCCCGGTTCGTCCATGAAGATCACATTACCGGGCGGCCCGGCCCACCAGCGTCTGCCGAGCGTGGTACGCCCACCTACCGCAGCCGTGGTAGCGGACGGCGGGCGCGGGGTGCCCCGGCAGGGCCGGCGCGGAAGATCAGCGCCGACCCCACCGGGGGCGGGTCCCAGGCCGTCAGGCGCGGGACCACTGCATGCTGGTCGCGGAGCCGCAGGTGCGCTGCTCCAGGGCCGCGCCCGGGGTGGTCGAGCCGCCGACCACGTTGAGGCACTTGTTGCTGTTGAGGTTGACCAGCTGGTAGTAGCCGTCGCCGGTCGACCGCCAGGTGAAGACCTGGTTGGCCCCACCGTGGCAGGTGTACTGGACAACCCGCGCGCCGTCCGCGGTCGAGAAGTCGAGCACGTCGGCGCACTTCCCGCTGTTGACGCTCTGGAGGGTGACGTTGCCGTTGCCGGCGTCGTTGAACCGCCACTGCTGCCAGGCGTTGCCGTTGCTGGTCCACTGGCCGATGACGGCCAGGTCGTTCAGGTTGGGCGACTGCACGTCGATGACCTGTCCGCTGTTGCGGTTGGTGACGCGGTAGGACGTGGTGGTGCCGGTGCCGGCGGTGAACTGCCACCAGTCGAGGTTGAACAGGTCGCCGCTGCCGCCGGTGAATCGCAGGTAGAGGTCGCGGGTGCCGGTCGCGCCGGTCACCGCGCACGACGTGTTGGCCCAGGTCTGCCAACCCCCGGTGCCCGCGACCCGGCAGGTCCCGACGAGGGGCCCGGTGGTGCTGTCCAGCCGCACCTCGATCGTGCCGCCGCTGGTCGCCGACGCGGTCCGGGCGGTGAACGAGGCCGCCCCGGTGCCGAACGCGACGCCCTTGACCTTGATGTAGTCGCCGTTGTTGATCGACCACACGTTCTGCGTGCCGCCGCTGGCGGGTTGCGTCTCGACGCCGACGGACCAGGCGATGGTCTCGGCCTCCTGCCGCACGTACGGGTTCAGCGTGCCCACCTGCGGGGCCCCCGTCGTGGTCATGTTCATGCTCGGGATCGTGCCGTCACTGTTGTAGGAGAACTTCTCCACCGCCACCGACCTGGTGAAACCACCACCACCCGGCAACGC
>NZ_JBSWBU010000035.1:0-7115 GCF_054052245.1 Micromonospora sp. PTRAS2 | reverse complement strand
GCCCAGCATCTGCCCGATACGCTCGCCGCCCGCCTCGTTCAGGTCGAACGCCTGGTAGGCGACCCCCGGATGCAGCTGCGCGACCGCGTCTGCGTCGCGGATGTCGGTCTTGCCCATCTCGACGAACCGGCCACCACGCGGCAACAACCGCAACGACGCATCCACGAACTCACCCGCGAGGGCATCAAGGACCACATCCACACCGGCCCCACCGGACGCGGACGCGAACACCGCCTCGAACTCCGTCGACCGCGACGACGCAATCCGCTCCGGAGCCACCCCGAGGCCCCGCAGCGTCTCCCACTTACCGGGACTCGCCGTCGCGTAGACGGTCGCACCGAAGTGGTGCGCGAGCTGGATCGCCGCCATCCCGACCCCACCCGCACCCGAGTGGATCAGCACCGACTCGCCAGCCCGCAGACCCGCCAGATCGCGCAACGCGTAGTACGCCGTCAGGAAGACCAGCGGGACGGATGCGGCCTCGGCGTAGGACCAGCCGGCGGGGATCCTGGCCACCCGCTGCCGCTCGGCGACGACCTGCGGGCCGAAGCCCGGCTCGAACATGCCGAACACCCGGTCGCCGGGCGCGAGGCCGTCGACGCCGGGGCCGACCTCCAGCACGACGCCCGCGCCCTCGCTGCCCATCCGGGCCGCCGCGTCCGGGTACATGCCGAGCGCGATCAGGACGTCGCGGAAGTTCACGCCGGTGGCGCGTACGGCGATGCGGACCTGCCCGGCCCCGAGCTTCGCGGCCGGGGCGGCGACCAGGTCGACGCCGTCGATCGTGCCGGGGGCGACGGGCGCGAGGTGCCAGAGGCCCGACGCCGGGGGCGTCAGCTCGTCGCCGGTCAGCCGCGTCAACCGGGGTACGCGCACCGCGCCCTCGCGGACGGCGAGCTGCCCCCCGGTGAGGGCGGGGTCGGCGGCCACCGCCGCGAGCAGCGCCACCGCCTCGGCGTCCAGCGGGCCGTCGAGGTCGGCGAGCACGATGCGGTCGGGGTGCTCCGACTGCGCCGAACGCAACAGACCCCACACCGCCGCACCCGCCAGATCGGCCACCCCGTCCTCGTCCCGCACCACCACGGCACCCCGGGTCACCACCACCAGGCGCGAATCGGCGAGGACATCGGCGGCAAGCCACCCCTGCACCACACCCAACACACCCGCGACGACATCCCGCACCGCGCCCGGAACAGAGGCCCCCGCAGCGGTGGCCGGCAGCAACACGAGCCTCGGCTCGGCCGTGCCCGCCTCCACGGCCGCCACCAGCGCCGGCACGTCCGCGTACGCGGGCACCTCGGGCAGGGCGACCTCGCCGAGCGCCACCGCGCCGGACGCGTCGGCGGCCGGGGCGACGTCCTCGGCGTGCCAGGTCACCTCGAACAGGGAACGGTCGGCCGCGCTCGGGGTCGAGACAGTGCCCATCTCCCGCAGGACGAGGGAGTCGACGGAGACGACCGGCGATCCGGACTCGTCGACGGCAACCAGCCGCACCCCGGAACCGGCACGGCTCAACCGCACCCGCAGCGCACGGGCACCCGCCGCATGCACCTGCACACCGGTGAACGCGAACGGCACCCGAGGCCCGGTGCCGGTGCCGGCGTCGAGCAGCCCGATCGGGTGCAGGGCGGCATCCAGCAGCGCCGGGTGCACCCCGAAGCCGGTGGCGTCGGCCGCCGCCTCGTCGGGCAGCGCGACCTCGGCGTACACGTCGCCGTCGGGGTTGGTCCACACCCGGCGCAGCCCCTGGAACACGGGCCCGTACGCCAGGCCGTGCTCCGCGAACGCCGGATACCAGCCGGCCAGTTCCGCCTCGGTCGCCCCGGCGGGCGGCCACGCGCCGACGGTCGGTTCCTCGGCGGCGGCCGGCTCCAGCACACCCTCGGCGTGCCGGATCCACTCCGCGTCCGGCTCGTCGTCGGGCTGGGTGTGCACCGTCACCTCGCGGGCACCGGAGTCGTCGGCCGCGCCGACGCGCACCTGCACCCGCACGGCCTCCGAGGCGGGCAGCGTCAACGGGGCGGCGATCGTCAGCTCCCGCACCCGGGAGGCACCCACCTCGTCGCCGGCCCGCACCACCAGCTCGACCAGCGCCGTGCCCGGCACCACCACCGCGCCCGCGACGACGTGGTCGGCCAGCCACGGGTGCGTCGACACCGACAGGCGACCCGTCAGCACCGCCTCGTCGTCACCGGCGAGGCGCACCGCCGCACCGAGCAGCGGATGCCCCGCCACGCCCAGGCCGGCGGCCGACACGTCGCCCACCTGCCACGTGCCCGCCTCGGGCCAGAACCGCTCCCGCTGGAACGCGTACGTCGGCAGGTCCACCCGGGACGCGCCCGTGTCGGCGAACCACGACCGCCACCCGACCGACACCCCGTTGACGTGCAGCTCCGCCAGGGCGGCCAGCAGACCGGCGACCTCCGGCCGATCCCGACGCTGGGCGGCCACCGCGACCACGTCCCCGCCGTCGGGCACGGCGTCCGCCGTCAACGCCGTCAGGACACTCTGCGGGCCGACCTCCAGGAACGTGTCCACCCCCGCCGACCGCAACGCCGCCACCCCGTCGGCGAACCGCACCGCCTCCCGCACATGCCGCACCCAGTAGTCGACACTACGAACCTCGTCCGCGTCGGCCAGCGCACCGGTCACGTTCGACACCAACGGCAGCACGGGCACGGAAAACGTCAACCGGCCGACCAACGCCCGGAACTTCTCCAGCATCGGCTCCATCAACGGACTGTGGAACGCGTGACTCACCGCCAGCCGACGGGTCCGCACCCCCCGACCCCGCCACGCCCGCTCCACCACGTCCAGGGCGTCCACCGCACCCGACACGACGACCGAAGTCGGGCCGTTCACCGCCGCGATGCCCACCCGATCGGACAACCCGTCCAACGAGGACAACACGTCCGCCTCGGCCGCATTGACCGCCAACATCCCACCACCGGCCGGCAACGCCTGCATCAACCGACCCCGCGCCACCACCAGAGCACACGCATGCTCCAGCGACAACACCCCCGCCACATGCGCCGCCACGATCTCACCAACCGAATGACCACCCACGAAATCCGGCACCACACCGAACGACTCCACCAGACGGAACAGAGCCACCTCGACCGCGAACAACCCCGCCTGCGTGAACACCGTCGAATCCAGCAGCTCGGCCTCCGGCGTCCCCGCCTCCGCGAACAACACCGGCCGCAACGGCTGCGGCAACCCACGGTCCAGGTGCCCGCACACCTCGTCCAGCACCGACGCGAACACCGGGAACGACGCGTACAACTCCCGACCCATCCCCGCCCGCTGCGCGCCCTGACCGGAGAACAGCACGGCGAGGGGACCCCGGTCGGCGGCGCGGCCGGCGACAACCGCGCCGGACGGCTCGCCCGCCGCCAGGGCGCGCAGCCCGGCGACGAGATCGTCGCGGCCCGTCGCCACGACCACCGCGCGACTGTCCAGGGCAGCGCGGGCGGTGACCGACGACCACGCCACGTCCACGGGACGCGCGTCGGGGTCGGCGTCGAGCCAGGCCACCCAGCGGCCCGCCTGCGCGGCGAGGGCCGCGGGGTGCGCGGCGGAGAGCAGCACCGGCACCGCCGGGACTTCCCGCCCGGGGGCCTCGGCCGCGGCGGCCGGCTCGGGCGGCGGGGCCTGTTCCAGGACGAGGTGGGCGTTGGTGCCGCTCATGCCGAAGGAGGAGACGGCGGCGCGGCGGGGCCGGCCGGCGTCCCCGGTCCACGGGCGGGCCTGCGTGAGCAGGGCGACCGCGCCGCCCGTCCAGTCGACGTGCGGCGTGGGCTCGTCGGCGTGCAGGGTCGCCGGGAGCAGCCCGTGCCGCATCGCGAGGACCATCTTGATCACCCCGGCGACCCCGGCGGCGGCCTGCGTGTGGCCGAGGTTCGACTTCAACGAGCCGAGCCAGAGCGGCCGGTCGGCGGGCCGGTCCCTGCCGTACGTGGCCAGCAGCGCCTGCGCCTCGATCGGGTCGCCGAGCCGGGTGCCGGTGCCGTGCGCCTCCACGACGTCCACGTCGGCCGGGGTGAGGCCGGCGTTGTCGAGGGCCTGGCGGATGACGCGCTGCTGGGCGGGGCCGTTCGGGGCGGTGAGGCCGCTGCTGGCCCCGTCGGAGTTGACGGCGCTGCCCCGGATCACGGCGAGCACGGGGTGGCCGTTGCGGCGGGCGTCGGACAGCCGCTCGACGAGCACCATCCCGACGCCCTCGGCCCAGCCGGTGCCGTCGGCGTCGGCGGAGAACGCCTTGCACCGGCCGTCGGCGGCCAGCCCCCGCTGGCGGGAGAACTCGACGAACCCGCCGGGGGTGGCCATCACGCTGACGCCGCCGGCCACGGCGAGGGTGCACTCGCCGTCGCGCAGGGCCTGACCGGCCAGGTGCAGCGCGACCAGCGACGACGAGCAGGCGGTGTCGATGGTGACGGCCGGCCCCTCCAGACCGAACGAGTAGGCGAGCCGCCCGGAGATGACGCTGGCGGCGGTGCCGGTCAGCACGTAGCCCTCGGCGCCCTCGGGGAGGCGGCGCAGCACGGAGGCGTAGTCCTGCCCGGCGGTGCCGACGAACACGCCGGTGCGGCTGCCGCGCAGCGACCCGGCGTCGATGCCGGCGCGTTCGAACACCTCCCAGGTGGTCTCCAGCAGCAGCCGCTGCTGCGGGTCCATCGCGAGGGCCTCGCGGGGGGAGATGCCGAACAGGGTCGGGTCGAAGTGGCCGGCGTCGTCAAGGAACCCGCCCCGGTCGCTGTACGAGGTGCCGGGGTGGTCGGGGTCCGGGTCGTACAGCCGGGCCAGGTCCCAGCCCCGGTCGGTGGGGAACGGGCCGGTCGCGTCGGTGCCCGCGGCCACGAGGTCCCACAGGTCCTCGGGGGAGCCGACGCCGCCGGGGAACCGGCACGCCATCGCGACGACGGCGATCGGTTCGGGTTCGGCGCTTTCCAGCTCCCGCAGGCGCCGGTGCGCCTGGCGGAGCTCGGTGGTCACCCACTTGAGGTGTTCGAGGAGCTTCTCTTCGTCCGCCATGACCCACCCGCCCGGAGCTTGCTACCGATCGATTCCGCCGAACACTGAGGAAGCCACCACCGCAGGCATCCGGCCCTGGGAATTGCCGGTATCCGACCCTCACCGTGAGTGGACGGTACTGAGCGCGCTACGGCGGCCCAACCCCTACGGGACCCCTCAATCAGCCCCCGCGCGGCGCCTCCCGGAGGGGCGATAACCGCAGGATGAGGCCGGTGGGAGGGCCCTCGGGGACGCCCGTTCCCGGCGGTCAGCCGTGGGGTCGGGCGGGGGCCGGAAGGATCTGGCGGGGCCGTCCCGGCGGGGTGGCGCGGCGACGCCACTCGCGCGGGTAGCCGACGGACACCTCCTCGAAGCGGACGCCGTCATACCAGGTGGTGCGCGGGATGTGCAGGTGGCCGTAGACGGCGACGCGGGTGTCGTAGCGCAGGTGCCAGTCGGCGGTCAGGTCGGTGCCGCACCACTGGGCGAACTCGGGATAGCGCAGGACCCGGGTGGGCTCGCGGACCAGCGGGTAGTGGTTCACCAGGACGGTGGGCAGCCCGCCGCGCTCGGCGTCGAGCCGCCGCTCGGTCTGGATCACCCGCGCCCGGCACCAGGCGTCCCGGCTCGGGTACGGGTCGGGGTGCAGCAGGATCTCGTCGGTGCAGACCACGCCGGTCTCGTGCGCCCGCGCCAACGCCTGCTCCCGGGTGTACGTCCCCGGGGGCCGCCACGTGTAGTCGTAGCCGACGAAGAGCGGGGCGATCAGGACGGGATCCCCGTCCGGGTCCCACACCGGGTACGGATCCTCCGGCGTGACCACGCCCAGGCTGCGGCACAACGCGACGAGGTGCCGGTAGCGTTCCTCGCCACGCAACTGGACGGTGTCGTCGCGGGGCGTCCACAGTTCGTGGTTGCCCGGTGCCCAGATCACCCGGGCGAACCGGTCGCGGAGCAGGCCGAGCGCCCACTCGATGTCCTTGGCGAACTCGCCGACGTCACCGGCGACGATCAGCCAGTCGTCGTCGTTATCGGGGCGCAGGGCCTCGACGATGGCCTTGTTCTCCGCGTACACGACGTGCAGGTCGCTGATCGCGAGGAGCTGGCCGCTCTGGGAGCCGGTCACAGGGCACCTCCCGTGTCTCCGGGCACCCGCGCGCACCCCCGCCTCCGCCCGTCCCGCGCCAAGCGGGACGACAACCTGTCGGGCTCCGACCCTACGGAGCCCGGCAGGAGGCGACACACCCCTAGATCCACCCACCAGACCCCTAGCCCCACCCTCCCGGCCACCATCCCGGCCCTCCCCCGGCGGTCTCCCTCCCCCCGGTGATCAAGAGGTTTGCGTCATCGCCGAGATCAACCTTGACGCTTTTCTCTTGATCACCGGGGCGAGGGCGGGGCGGGGGCGGGGGCGGGGGCCGGGGGCACAGGGTGGGGTGGGTCAGGACTTGCCGAATTCGCGTTGGATGATGGCGAAGATGTCGTCCTCGGTGGCGGTGGACAGGTCGTCGGCCACGGCTACGGCCTCGGCCGGGGCAGGCGACGCGGGAGCCGGCGAGGCCGGATCGAGCGAGGCCGGATCCAGCGAGGCGGGGGACGGCGACGACGGGGCGGTGGCGGCTCGCCAGTGGGCCAGCAGGTCCTCCAAGCGGCGGGTGATCTCCGAGTCGTCGCGCCGGTCGGCGGGGACGGTCCGCAGCAGCTCGTCGAGCCGTTCGATCTCGGCGACGACCGGGGTGGCCGCACCGTGCGGCACCAGCTCGGCGCGCAGGTGCTCGGCGAGCGCGGCCGGCGTCGGATAGTCGAAGACGAGGGTGCTGGGCAGGGCGAGACCTGTCTCGGCGGTGAGCCGGTTGCGCAGCTCCACGGCGGTCAGCGAGTCGAAGCCGAGTTCCAGGAAGCCCCGGGCGGCACGGATCGCCGCCGGGGTGCGGTGCCCCAGCACGGTGGCGGCGGTGCCGCGTACCAGGTCGAGCAGGATGCGGTCCCGCTCGGTGTCGCCGGCGGCGGCCAGCCGGTCCCGCAGCTGCTGCGGGGCACCCGAGTCCGCCGGCGGCTCGGCTCGGTCCGCCGTGCCGGCCTCAGGGATGCCGCCGAGCAGG
>NZ_JBSWBU010000034.1:0-7535 GCF_054052245.1 Micromonospora sp. PTRAS2 | reverse complement strand
ATCTCGCTCCCTCCCCCGGACCGTCGCCACCGGGCTGGCCGTTCCCGCCCCGGCGACGTGTTCGATGCCTGTGCTTCCACGCATCGAAAACCGTACCCACTCGCGCGCGGCGTCGGGCTACCTGGCCCGGGCCACCCACCGCAGCGCGCCGGCCAGATGCGCGCGGAACTCCGGTTCCGCGTAGGACTCGACCGTGTGGCCGAGCGCCGTGTAGAAGGACCGCCCGCCGCACCGCTCGTGGCACCAGGCGAGCGGGTGGTCACCACCCATCGTGCCGCCCCGGTAGGTCGACTCGTCGGCCCGCAACAGCACCCGGGCGTCCGGGCGGGACCGGAAGTCGTACCACTCGTCGACCCGCTCCCAGGTGGTCGGCAGGTGGGCCGTCGCCGGGTGCCGGGGCTCGGCCACCGTGATCCTCGCGGGCTGGACCGGTGGGTGCCGGTCGAACCAGGCACCGACCAGTTCGCGGTAGAACGCCCACCCGTACTCGGTGGCCGCGGCCGAGTGCACGCCCAGGAAGCCGCCCCCGCCGCGCACGTACGCCTCGAACGCGGTCCGGCCGGCGTCGGTGAGCACGTCGCCGTTGGTGTTGAGGAAGACCACGGCGGCGAACCGGGCCAGGTTGTCGGGGGTGAAGGCGGCCGGGTCCTCGGTGTTCTCCGCTGCGTCGTGCAGCTCCCGCATCGTCCGCACCCCGGCGGGAATCGAGTCGTGCCGGAATCCGGTGGTGCGGGTGAACAGCAGGATCCTGGTCATCGGTGCAGCCAGTCGGTGATCAGACGGCTTGTGCGGTCGGGGTGTTCGAGGTGCAGGAAATGGCCGGTGCCCGGCCACACCACCACCCGCGAGCCGGGCGGAGCGGGCTGGGCCGCCTCCCACCGGGCGGGCTCGGCCAGCGAGCGCAGGCACAACACCGGTTGGGTACGTCGGCGCAGGTACGCCTCGGTGGCCGGCCGGTGCCCGAACGCTCCCGGGTCGGTGTACAGGCCGGCGTAGCAGGCGGCGAGCACCGGACCGGGGGTGGCGAGCATCTGCTCGGGCACCCCCGGCGGCAGCGGGACGGCCGGATCGAGCGCGGCCCGGGCGCCCCCGGCACGGATTCGGGCCAGGCGGTCGTGGAAGGAGGCCGCCTCCTCGTCGTCGGCGCCGTATGCGGGATCGATCACCACGAGGGCGGAGACCAGCGCCGGATGCTCGACGGCGAGGGCGGTGACGACCTGCGCGCCCATCGAGTGGCCGACGGCCACCACCGGCCCGATGCCCAGCCGGGTGAGCAGTCGGGCCAGGTCACCGGCGAGGTCGGGGGGCCGGTAGCCGTCCGGCGGCGCCGGGGACCGGCCGTGGCCACGCAGGTCCACGGCGACGGTGCGGTGCCCCGGGAACCGGATCGGGTCCCACACCCGCAGGTCGCCGCCCCATCCGTGGACGAGCAGCAGGGTCGGCTCCCCCGCCCCGGTGTCCCGGTGGTGCAGGGCGGGCAGGTCGCGTTCGGTGTCCGGCATCTTCGTCCGTCCGTGAGGTGACGTCGGTGAACTCGGTGGTGACGGTGCTCAGGCGTTCTTGGCCAGGTAGGCGTCGGCCTGCTTCTCCATCTCCGCCAGGAGCTTGTCCACCCCGGCCGCCGCCGCAGCCTTCTTGAGCTTGTCGAGCTGGGGGTCGACGTCGACCACGCCGTAGTACAGCGGGTTGGCGTACTGGGTGATGACGGTGGTCATCGCGGCGATCTGCTGCTCGACCGGCTTGTTGTCGGGGACGAACGACGCGAACGGGTCGACGGTGAAGTTGTCGTAGTCCTGGGCCCAGCTGAACACCCGCTCCTCGGATTCGGTCATGTAGGAGGCCTTGCGTTCGAGGCTGGCCCGCCAGGAGACCGCGTAGCCGGGGAAGCTGGAGTACTGGGTGAGCGCCTCGAAGCGGTCCTCGCCGACCGGCTTCCAGTCGGTGCCCTCGATGCCGTACTCGAGCAGGTCGTGGTTCTCCTTGACCGACACCCAGTCCTGGAGCCGCATGGCGTTGCCGACATTCCCCCCGTTGGCGTTGACCACGACGAGGTTGTCCGCCTGGAAGGTCTGGTTGGGCTTGGCGTTCAGGCCCTTGCCGTACGGGATGACGTCGGCGACCATCGCCCCCGGGACCGCCTTGGTCAGCGCCGGCATCACGTTGCTGGTCGTGCCGTCGGTCATCGCCCAGGTCGCCGCGTACTTGCCGGCCGCCCACTGGCTCTTGACGGTGTCCACGTCGGCGTTGGTGGCGTCCTTGTTGATGATGCCGTCGAGGTAGTAGCGACGGATGCGGCGCATCGCGTCGAGGACGCCGGGATCGTCCCAGAACGGCACCGGACGGCTGGCCCGAGTCTGGGCGGCGTCCTTGGCGAAGACGAAGAACATGCCCCGACCGGTGAACGCGCGGGCGATGGTGTGCGGATCCTGCCAGGACTGGACGTTGAACATTCCGGCCGGGTACGGCACCACGCCCAGGTATCCGCTGGCGGAGTTGTGCCCGTACGGGATGGTCCCGCCGCCGCGCTGCTTGACGGCGTAGAAGAACCGTTCGAGGGTGTCGTAGTCGGTGATCTCACCGAAGCCCAGCTTGTCGGCGAGATCCTGCCGGACGGCGAAGTGCTGGCACCGGCCGGCGCTGTTGACCTGCGGGATCCCCCACAGCCTGCCGTCCCACCGGTTGGCCTTGATGAGCCGGTCGTCCAGGGTGGCACGCAGGTTCTGGTGCTTGTCGACCTCGGCGGTCAGGTCGGCGAGCGCACCGTCCTGCTGGAGCTGGGCCATGTTCAGCCAGAGCGCCTGCAGGGCGGTGTCGAACGTCTCGCCCGAGGTGAACTTGAGCAGGGCCTGCTGCTGGTAGTTCTGCCAGTTGATGAACTGCACGTCCAGGCTCAGCCCGGTGTCGGCCTTCAGCTTCTCGTTGACCTTCCGGCTGACCGCCTCCCAGCCGGGTGGCACGGTGCCAGGGACGAGGATCCGGACGGTGTCGGAACTCGCTGCGGAGTCGTCTCCGCAGCCGGCCATGGCGAGCAGCGCGGCGACGCCGGCCCCTCCGGTGAGGCCGAGGAAGCCTCGGCGGGTGAGCGGGTGGGACATGGGGCTTCTCCTTGGGGTGGGGGTGGGGGTGGGGGGTCAGCCCTTCGTGGCGCCGAGGGTGAGGCCCTTGACGAAGTAGCGTTGGGCGAAGGGGTAGGCGAGGATGATCGGCCCGATGGTGACCACGGTGAGGGCCAGCCGCAGCTGGTAGACGGGCACCACCGGGGCGCTGCCGCCGGGCAGCACGGTCGCGTTGGTGACGTTGGCGATGAGGTTCTGCAGCAGCAGTTGCAGCGGGTACTTGTCCGGGTCCGAGATGAACAGGATCGCCATGAACCACTCGTTCCAGTAGGTCACGGCGTAGAACAGCGCGATCACGGCGAGGATGGGTTTGGCCAACGGCAGCACGATCCGGAAGAAGATCCGCAGTTCACCGGCCCCGTCGACGTGGGCGGACTCCATGATCTCGGTGGGGATCTGCTGGAAGAAGGCGACCGTGATGAACACCAGGAAGGGCATCATCAGGTGCGGCAGGATCACCGCGAACCAGCTGTCGCGCAGGTGCAGGACCTGTGTGACGAGCAGGTAGATCGGCACCAGGCCGCCACTGAACAGCATCGGCAGGTAGGTGAAGGCGGTCAGCGGCCGGCTCACCGGCCGCAGCCGGCGGGCGATTACCCAGGCCAGGCCGGCGGTGCAGGCCACCGACAGCACCGTGCCGACCCCGGTGATGAACAGCGTCGCCAGGTACGCGCGGCCGATGGCCCGGCCGCTGAACAGCTGCGCGTACGCGTCGACCGAGAACGGGTCGGGCAGCAGGCTGTAGCCCCGCAGGGACAACACGCTCTCGTCGGTGAACGACCCGGCGACGATCATCCACAGCGGGACCAGACAGAACAGGGCGAAGAGAGTCACCGTCAAGTAGCTGACGACGGTGAACGGCTCGACGGTGCGGCGCCGGTGCCGGGCCGCCCTCGCGGGCGGCGCGGCGGGCGAGGTCGGGAGTTGGCTGGGCATGGTCGCGGTGCTCACAGCAGGCTGCTCTCTCGTGCGTACCGGCGTTGGATGATCAGGGCTGCGGTGACGAAGACCAGGCCGACGAGGCCCTGGAACAGGCCCACGGCGGCGGTGGTGCCGAAGTCGCCCAGGCTACGCAGGGCGCGGAACACGTAGGTGTCGATCACGTCGGTCGTCGAGAACAGCACCCCGTTGTCTCCGACGATCGCGTAGATGGTCGCGAAGTCGCCGTAGAAGATGCGGCCGATACCGAGCACGAGCAGGACCGCGGCGGTTGGCCGCAGCAGCGGCACCGTGATGGAGAAGGCCATCCGGGCACGGCTCGCGCCGTCGATGACACCGGCCTCGTACACGTCCGGGGAGATCGCGGTGATCGCCGCCAGGAAGATCACCGACAGGTAGCCGCCGAGCTGCCAGACCTTGACCACGGTCAGGATCCAGGGCCATGCTCCGGGTTCGGTGTACCAGCTGACCTCGGGCAGGTGCAGGACGCTGAGCGCGTCGTTGAGCGCACCGCCCTCGCCACCGACGCCGGCCAGCAGCACCTGGAGCATGACGCTGATGACGATCGGCGAGACGAAGTACGGGAAGAAGACCACCGACTGGGCGACCCGTTTGAACAGGTGCAACCGGATCTCGTTGAGCATGAGTGCCAGCAGCAGTCCCCAGGCCAGCGTGGCGGCCAGGAACAGCCCGTTGAGGAACAGGGTGTTGAAGACGATCCGTGGGGCGTCCCCGGTCTCGAAGAAGTACCGGAAGTTGGCCAGCCCGTTCCACGGGCTGCCGAAGATGCCCTCCCGGATGTTGAAGTCCTTGAAGGCGACCACCAGCCCCGCCATCGGCAGATAGGCGAAGACCGCGAAGTAGCAGACACCGGGGGCGGCGAGCAGGAGCAGGGCCCAGCGCCCGAGCCGCCCGCCCGGCGGGCGGCG
The DNA here is from genome assembly GCF_054052245.1 of Micromonospora sp. PTRAS2. NCBI lineage: Bacteria > Bacillati > Actinomycetota > Actinomycetes > Micromonosporales > Micromonosporaceae > Micromonospora > Micromonospora sp. PTRAS2. The sequence goes on along the minus strand of NZ_JBSWBU010000034.1, from coordinate 2,551 downwards.
GGGTGGGGAGGCGCTCACGACCGGGCCTCCGGGCCGGGGGTCCTCGGGTGCCGGCGGGCGCCGGAGGCATTCGGCACGGCCCCGGTCGGCGGCGGGTGGGCACCGGCGGTACGTCTGCGCAGCGGGGTCATCGGACGACTCCTTCGGCGGACTGGTGGGTCACGTCCCCTCAAGGGGTTGGCATTGCCGGCGTGGCCCGAGAGTCGAGTAGAAAACGTTCTCCAGAGGCTAGGACTGGAAGACGGAGAAGGCAAGGGCTCGTTACGAGCACGTTGCCGGCCGGCTTGGCCGCTCGTCGCATCGCCGCACGTCCAGGCATTCCACGGCAAGGGCGGCGCTCGCCTTGACCGGACGCCCGCAGAGCCCATACCGTAGAGAACGATTTCCTGAGATAGCACGAGTGGGGGACCGTCCGTGACCGAACGCCCGACGGCGCTGTACGCCATGAGCCCGGTGCACCTGCCGCTGCTGTTCCCCACCCCCGTCCGGCGCCGGATCACCGCGCTCGTGGACATCGACGCCGACCTGGCGGTGGACCGGTTCGACGACCCGCGGGCCGCAGACCGGCTACGCGACCTCGAAGTGCTCATCACCGGCTGGGGGTGCCCCCCGCTGGACGACGCCTTCCTGGCCGCCGCGCCGAAGCTGCGCGCCGTCCTGCACGCTGCGGGCAGCATCAAGCCGCACGTCACGGACGGTGTGTGGGAACGCGGGATCACCGTCTGCTCGGCCGCCGAGGCGAACGCGACCCCGGTCGCCGAGTACACGACCGCGATGGTCCTGCTGGCCGGCAAGGGCGTGTTCGCCCTGCACGACCGCTACCACGCGGCACGCACGTTCACCGTGGCGCAGATCGCGCCCTCCGTCGGCAACTTCGGCCGCCGGGTGGGCATCGTCGGAGCCTCCCGCACCGGCCGTCAGGTGATCCGGCTGCTGCGCCGGCACGACCTTCGGCTGTGTCTGTACGACCCCTACGCCACCGTGTCGGGCGTGCCGAACGTGCCGCTGGAGGAACTGCTGGCCACCAGCGACATCGTGAGCCTGCACGCGCCGGCCACACCGGAGACCCACCACCTGCTCGACCGTCGTCGCCTGGCGCTCCTGCGCGACGGCGCCGTCCTGATCAACACGGCCCGTGGGGTGCTGGTGGACACGCCTGCGCTGGTCGACGAGCTGACCACCGGCCGGATCTCGGCCGTCCTCGACGTCACCGACCCCGAGCCGCTGCCCGCCGACTCACCGCTGTTCGACCTGCCCAACGTGTTCCTCACTCCGCACGTGGCCGGCTCGCACGGCAACGAGTTGGCCCGGATGGGCAGCCACATCGCCGACGAGCTCGAGCGGCTGCTCACCGGGCGACCCCTGCGCTACCAGGTCCGTCAGCACGAGCTGCTCCGGGCCGCATGATGGCCCGCCACGTCGGTCGGGCCCCGCACCGCCCTGCCGTAGCATCCAGCCATGCGACCTGGCGCCGGTGATTCCGACATGAGCCCACGAGCCACGGTCAAGGACGTCGCCGCCCGCGCCGGGGTGTCCCCGGCGACGGTCTCCCGGGTACTGGCCGGCGACTACCCGGTCTCGGCCGCCACGCGCGCCCGGGTCCAGCGCGCGGTCCGCGACCTGGACTACGTCGCCAACGCCCAGGCCCGCGCGCTCAAGGGCGCGGGCCCCGGCATGATCGCATTCGTCATGGAGGACGTCACCGGCCCCTCGTTCGCCTATGTCGCCAAGGGAGTCGAGCAGCAGGCCACCGCCGAGGGGCGGCTGTGCCTGATCTGCGTCACCGACGGTGATCCGGCCCGGGAGCTGACGGTCGTCGAGGCGATGCGAGAGCAGCGCGCCGAGGCGGTCATCCTGGTCGGCGGCGGGTTCCTCGACGAGGAACACCGGCAGCGCATGATCCATTTCGCGCACGCGCTGGACAAGGCGGGTTCCCGTCTCGTCCTGTGCGGGCGGCCGCCCCTCGGCGACGGCGTGCCGGCCACCGTCGTGGAGTACGACAACGAGGGTGGCGCCTACGCCATGACCAGCCACCTGCTGTCCCAGGGGCACCGCCGGATCGTCTACCTCGGCAACGTCCAGCCCAACCACACCACCAGCCTGGACCGCGTCAAGGGCTTCACCCGGGCACACGAGGCGTTCGGGGTGCCGCTCGACCCCACGCTGATCGTCCCCGGCGAGTTCAGCCAGGCGTTCGGCCAGGCGGCCACCCGACGGCTGCTCGGCCTGGGCGTCGACTTCACCGCCATCTTCGCCGCCACCGACATGGTCGCCGCCGGCGTGCTGCGGGCGCTCCGCGAGGCCGGGGTCCGCGTCCCGCAGGACGTCTCCGTCGTCGGCTACGACGACATTCCGCTGTCGATCAACGTCACGCCGGCGCTCACCACGGTGCGGATCCCCACCGAGGAACTCGGCCGCACCGCGGTCCGGCTCGCCCTACGCCCCACCGAGCCGCAGCACGTCGTGCTGGGCACCCACATCGTGGTCCGCGAATCGGTCGCCCCGCTGGTCGCTCCCGGCCCCCTCGGCCCGGTCGCCGCCGCCGACCAGC
>NZ_JBSWBU010000033.1:0-10939 GCF_054052245.1 Micromonospora sp. PTRAS2 | reverse complement strand
ACCCAGCATCTGCCCGATACGTTCGCCGCCCGCCTCGTTCAGGTCGAACGCCCGGTAGGCCACCCCCGGATGCTCCGCCGCCACCACGGCAGCATCACGTACGTCGCTCTTGCCCATCTCGACGAACCGGCCACCGCGCGGCAACAACCGCAACGACGCATCCACGAACTCACCCGCAAGGGCATCAAGGACCACATCCACACCGGCACCACCGGACGCGAACGCGAACACCTGCTCGAACTCCGTCGACCGCGACGACCCGATCCGCTCCGGAGCCACCCCGAGGCCCCGCAGCGTCCCCCACTTGCCAGGGCTGGCGGTCGCGTAGACAGTCGCACCGAAGTGGTGGGCGAGCTGAATCGCCGCCATCCCGACCCCACCCGCACCCGAGTGGACCAGCACCGACTCACCCGACCGCAAACCCGCCAGATCACGCAACGCGTAGTACGCCGTCAGGAACACCACCGGCACCGACGCCGCCTCAACAAACGACCAGCCGGCAGGGATCCTGGCCACCCGCAACCGCTGAGCCACCACCTGCGGCCCGAACCCAGGCTCGAACAACCCGAACACCCGATCACCCGGGCTCAGGTCATCCACACCCGGGCCGACCTCCAAGACGACACCCGCACCCTCGCTACCCATCACCGCCGACGGATCCGGATACATGCCGAGCGCGATCAGGACGTCCCGGAAGTTCACCCCGGCGGCGCGTACCGCGATGCGGACCTCGCCGGGCGCGAGGGCGGCCGGGGCGGCGGGGACGATCTCGACGCCGTCGAGCGTGCCGGGGCGCGCGGCGGCGACGTGCCACGCACGGTCCGCCGGCGGGGTCAGCTCCGCGCCCGGCTGGCGCACGAGCCGGGGTACGCACACCGCGTCGCCCCGGAGCGCGAGCTGGCCGCCGACGGTGGACGGGTCGGCCGCGACGGTCGCCAGAACGGCGAGCGCCTGCGGGCCGATGGCCTCGTCGGTGTCGGCGAGCACGATGCGGTCGGGGTGCTCCGACTGCGCCGAACGCAACAGACCCCACACCGCCGCACCCGCCAGATCGGCCACCCGGTCCTCGTCCCGCACCACCACGGCACCCCGGGTCACCACCACCAACCGCGAACCCTCAAGCAGATCGGCGGCGAGCCACCCCTGCACCACAGCCAACACACCTGCAACAACATCCCGCACCGCGTCTGGCACAGACCCCCCGGCGACGCCGACGGGCAGCAACACAAAAGCCGGGGCAGACCGCCCCGCCTCCACGGCCGCCACCAGCGCCGGCACGTCCGCGTACGCGGGCACCTCGGGCAGCCCGGCGTCGCCGAGCGCCACCCAGCCAGAGCCGTCGGCGGCGGGGGCGACGTCCTGCGGCTGCCAGGTCACCTCGAACAGGGAACGGTCGGCGGCGCTGGGCGCGGCCACGCCGGTGAGTTCCCGCAGGACGAGGGAGTCGACGGAGACGACCGGCGACCCGGACTCGTCGACGGCGACCAGCCGCACCCCGGAACCGGCACGACTCAACCGCACCCGCAACACCGACGCGCCGGCCGCGTGCACCTGCGCACCGGTGAACGCGAACGGCACCCGAGGCCCGGTGCCGGCGTCGAGCAGCCCGATCGGGTGCAGCGCGGCGTCCAGCAGCGCCGGGTGCACCCCGAACGCGGCCGCGTCCGCCGCCGACTCCGGCAGGGCCACCTCGGCATACAGCTCGCTGTCGCCCGCCCACACCCGTCGGAGCCCCTGGAACACCGGCCCGTAGGCCAGCCCGTGCCCGACAAGCGCGTCGTACCAGCCGGACAGGTCCACCTCGGACACCCCGACCGGGGGCCACGCCCCCACCACCGGCTCCTCGGCCACGGCCGGCTCCAACACACCCTCCGCGTGCCGGACCCACTCCCCGTCCCCGTCCCCGTCGGGCTGGGCGTGCACCGTCACCTCACGGGCACCGGCGTCGTCGGCCGCGCCGACCCGCACCTGCACCCGCACGGCCTCGGCGGCCGGCAGGGTCAACGGGACGGCGATCGTCAACTCCCGCACCCGCGACGCACCCACCTCGTCGCCCGCCCGCACCACCAACTCGACCAGCGCCGCACCCGGCACCACCACCGCACCCGACACCACATGATCGGCCAACCACGAATGCGTCGACACCGACAACCGACCGGTCAACACGACCTCGTCGTCACCCGCCAGGCGCACCGCCGCGCCGAGCAGCGGATGCCCGGGGGCGGCAAGCCCGGCACCGGACACGTCGCCGGCCCGCCAGGCCGCCGCGTCGGGCCAGTACCGCTGCCGCTGGAACGGGTACGTCGGCAGGTCCAGCGGGCGCACGGCCGCGCCGCCGCCGGTGAGGGTGGCCCAGTCGACGGGCACGCCGCCCGCGTACGCCTCGGCGAGGGCCGCGAGCAGCGCGGACGCCTCGGTGCGGCCCCGGCGCAGGGTCGGCACGACCACCGGCCCGGCGGCGGGTTCCGCGGCGTCGGCGAGGCAGTCGGAGATCATGCCGGCGAGCACACCGTCGGGCCCGACCTCCAGGTACGTGCCGACGTTGCGCTGCCGCAGGTAGGCGATCCCGTCGGCGAAGCGGACGGCCTCCCGGACGTGCCGCACCCAGTACCCGGGGTCGCACAGGTCTTCCGGGTCGGCGGCGACGCCGGTCAGGTTGGACACGACGGGCAGCGTCGGCGGCTGGAAGGTGAGCCCGTCGAGGACGGCCCGGAACTCGGCCAGCATGGGTTCCATGAGCGGGCTGTGGAAGGCGTGGCTGACCCGCAGTCGGCGGGTGCGTACGCCCCGGTCCCGCCAGTTCGCCTCCACGGCGTCGAGGGCGTCGGCGGCGCCGGAGACGACCACGGCCGCCGGCCCGTTGACGGCGGCGATGCCGAGCCGGTCGGTCAGGCCCTCGATGGAGGCGCGGACGTCGGCCTCGCCGGCGGCGACGGCGAGCATGCCGCCCCCGGCGGGCAAGGCCTGCATGAGCCGGCCCCGGGCGGCGACCAGCGCGCAGGCGTCGGCGAGGGAGAGCACCCCGGCGACGTGCGCGGCGGTGATCTCGCCGACGGAGTGGCCGCCCACGAGGTCGGGGACGATCCCGAACGACTCGACGAGGCGGTACAGGGCGACCTCGACGGCGAAGAGGCCGGCCTGGGTGAACACCGTCTGGTCGAGCAGGTCCGCGTCGGGGGAGCCTTCGGTGGCGAACAGCACGTCGCGCAGCGGGCGGGGCAGCAGCGGGTCGAGGTGGGCGCACGCCTCGTCGAGCGCGGCGGCGAACACGGGGAACGCCCCGTACGCCTCCCGGCCCATGCCGGGGCGTTGCGCGCCCTGGCCGGAGAAGAGGACGGCGAGCCGGCCGGGCCGGACGGTGCCCCGGACGACGACGGACGACGGCTCGTCGGCGGCGACGGCGGCCAGGCCGGCGAGGAGACTCTGCCGGTCGCGGGGCAGCAGCACCGCGCGGTGTTCGAACGCGGACCGGCCGGTGGCGAGGGCGTGGCCGAGGTCGGGCAGGCCGACGGCCGGGTTCTCCCCCAGCCAGTCGCGCAGCCGGCGGGCCTGCTCGGCCAGGGCGTCGCCGGTGCGGGCGGAGAGCACGCAGGGCGTGGTGAGGTCGCCGGTAGTGATGGCGGCGGGGACGGTCACGGTCGGCGCGGGCGTCGCCTCGGGCGCCTGCTCCAGGATGGTGTGGACGTTGGTGCCGCTGATGCCGAACGACGACACGGCGGCGCGGCGCGGCCGGTCCACCTCGGGCCAGGGGCGGGGCTCGGCGAGCAGCGACACCGCCCCGGCCGACCAGTCGATGTGCTCCGACGGGGTGTCGACGTGCAGGGTGGCGGGGAGCTGGCCGTGCCGCATCGCCATGACCATCTTGATCACCCCGGCGACGCCGGCGGCGGCCTGGGCGTGGCCGATGTTCGACTTGATCGAGCCGAGCAGCAGCGGCCGGTCGGCGGGCCGGTCCTGCCCGTACGTGGCCAGCAGCGCCTGCGCCTCGATCGGGTCGCCGAGGGCCGTGCCGGTGCCGTGCGCCTCGACGGCGTCCACGTCCGCCGGGGTGAGCCGCGCGTTGGCGAGGGCCTGCCGGATGACGCGCTGCTGCGAGGGGCCGTTGGGGGCGGTGAGGCCGCTGCTGGCCCCGTCCTGGTTGATCGCGCTGCCCCGGACGACGGCGAGGACCCGGTGGCCGTTGCGTTGGGCGTCGGAGAGCCGTTCCAGCAGCAGCATGCCGACGCCCTCGGCGAAGCCGGTGCCGTTGGCGCCCGCGCCGAACGCCCGGCACCGCCCGTCGGGCGACAGGCCGCGCTGGCGGGAGAACTCGGCGAGCATGCCGGGGGTGGACATGACGCTGACCCCGCCGGCGAGGGCGAGGCCGCACTCGTTCTGCCGCAGCGCCTGCGCGGCGAGGTGCAGGGCGACCAGCGACGACGAGCAGGCGGTGTCGACGGTGACTGCGGGGCCTTCGAGTCCGAACAGGTAGGAGATGCGGCCGGACGCGACGCTGCCGGCGCTGCCGTTGCCGACGTACCCGTCGAGCTCGTCGGACGTGCCGAGGGCCTTGCCCGCGTAGTCGTGGTAGATCAGGCCGACGTAGACGCCGGTGCTGCTGCCCCGGGCGGTCAGCGGGTCGATGCCGGCCCGCTCGAACGCCTCCCACGAGGTTTCCAGCAGCAGCCGCTGCTGCGGGTCCATGGCGAGCGCCTCGCGGGGGCTGATGCCGAAGAACGCGGCGTCGAAGTCGGCGGCGTCGTAGAGGAACCCGCCGCGCTGCGGGGTGGCCGTGTCGTCGCCGGCGTCGCCGCGCAGGTCGGCGAGGTCCCAGCCGCGGTCGGTGGGGAAGGGCGCGATGACGTCCGCGCCGGCGGTGACGAGGTCCCACAGTTGCTCGGGGGTCCGCACGTCGCCGGGGAAGCGGCAGGCCATGCCGACGATCGCGATGGGCTCGTCGACGCCGGGCGCGGTGGCGGCGGCGGGGGCCGGCGCGGTGGCGGCCCGGCCGCCGATCTCCCGGTCGAGGAAGTCGGCGAGCACGGCGGGCGTCGGGTAGTCGAAGGCGACGGTGGCGGGCAGCCGCAGCCCGGTGGCGGTGGCGAGCCGGTTGCGCAGCTCGACGGAGGTGAGCGAGTCGAAGCCGAGTTCCTTGAACGGCCGCTGCGGGTCGACGGTGTCGGCGGAGCGGTGGCCGAGCACGGCCGCCACGGCACCGGCGACGAGGTCGAGGAGCTGGCCGCGCCGTTCGGCGGGGCTGAGGGCGGCGAGCCGCTCACCCAGCGACAGGTCGGCGGCGGCCCGGGTCGCCGCCCGCCGCCGAGTGCGGGGCTGGCGCACGAGGTCGCGCAGCAGCGCGGGGACCGGTCCGCCCGTGGCCGCCGGCACCTTCATGAGTACGAGGTGCGCGCCGCCGTGCCGCTGCGCGGCGTCGAGGAGCGCCAGCCCTTCGGCGTCGGTGAGCGGGGCGCTGCCGGCGCGGATGGCGCGCCGGTGTTCGGTGGCGTCGAGGTGGGCGGTCATGGTGCTGGTGGTGGCCCAGAGACCCCAGGCGAGGCTGGTCGCCGGCAGCCCTTGGGCGCGGCGGTGCTGGGCGAGGGCGTCGAGGAACGCGTTCGCCGCCGCGTAGTTGCCCTGACCCGGCGAACCCAACGTCGCCGCGATCGACGAGAACACCACGAACGCCGACAGATCCAGGTGCGCAGTCGCCTCATGCAACGCCCACGCACCGTCGACCTTGGGCCGCATGACCGCAGCCACGCCGTCGGAGGAGAGCGAGCCGATCGTCGCGTCGGCGATCACCCCGGCCGTGTGCACCACCGCCGTCAACGGGTGCACCGAGTCGATGCCGGCCACCAGGGCCGCCACCTGCCCCGCGTCGGCGACGTCCACCGACACGGCGGAAACCTCCGCACCCGCCTCGGTCAGGTCCGCCACCAGCGCCGCATAGTCGGAACCCTCAACCGGCAACCGACGCGACGCCAACACCAACCGACGAGCCTGACCCGACGCCACCAGGTGCCGGGCCACGACCCCGGCCAGCGTGCCCGAGGCACCCGTGACCAGCGTCGTGCCCTCGGCATCAGCAGGCACCGGCACGGTCAGCACCACCTTGCCGACGTGCCTCGCCTGACTCAGGTGCCGCAACGCCTGACGGGCCTGCCGCACATCCCACACCCGCACCGGCAACGGCGACAGCGCACCACTCTCGAACAACGCCAACAGCTCGGCCAGCATCTGCCCGATGCGCTCGCCGCCGGCGGCGTTCAGCTCGAACGCCTGGTAGGTCACGCCGGGGTGTTGGCGGGCGACCAGTTTCGGGTCGCGTACGTCGGTCTTGCCCATCTCGACGAACCGGCCGCCACGCGGCAACAACCGCAACGACGCATCCACGAACTCACCGGCGAGGGCATCAAGGACCACATCCACCCCGGCGCCACCCGACGCCGACGCGAACACCTGCTCGAACTCCGTCGACCGCGACGACCCGATCCGCTCCGGGGCCACGCCCAGGCTCCGCAACGTCCCCCACTTGCCGGGACTGGCGGTCGCGTAGACGGTCGCACCGAAGTGGTGGGCGAGCTGGATCGCCGCCATGCCGACGCCACCCGCACCCGAGTGGATCAGCACCGACTCGCCGGAGCGCAGACCCGCCAGATCGTGCAGCGCGTAGTACGCCGTCAGGAACACCACCGGCACCGACGCCGCCTCGACAAACGACCACCCCGACGGCACCCGCGCGATCCGCTCCCGCTGCGCCACCACCTGCGGCCCAAACCCAGGCTCAAACAACCCGAACACCCGATCACCCGGCACCAGATCGTCGACACCCGGGCCGACCTCCAGCACCACACCCGCACCCTCGCTACCCATCACCGCCGACGGATCCGGATACATCCCCAACGCGATCAACACGTCCCGGAAGTTCACCCCGGCCGCGCGCACGGCGACGCGGACCTCGCCCGGGGCGAGGGGCTGGGCGGTGCCGGGCAGCAGGTCGACGCCGTCGATCGTGCCCGGGGCGACTGCGGCCACATGCCACAGGTCGCCCTGCGGGGTGAGGGCGTCGCCGGCGGGGCGGGTGACCCGGGGCGCGAGGACGGTGCGGCCCCGGACGGCGAGCTGCCCCCCGGTGGGGGCGGGGTCGGCGGCCACCGCCGCGAGCAGCGCCACCGCCTCGGCGTCGAGCGGGCCGTCGAGGTCGGCGAGCACGATGCGGTCGGGGTGCTCCGACTGCGCCGAACGCAACAGACCCCACACCGCCGCACCCGCCAGGTCGGTCGCCCGGTCGCCGGGCAGCGCCGCCACGGCGTCGCGGGTCGTCACGACGAGCTTCGTGTCGGCGAGGGCGGCGGAGGCCAGCCACGCCTGGACGGCCACGAGGACGTTCGACGTCGTGGCCCGGACCAAGCCGGGCAGCTCGCCGCCGGGAGCCTGGTCCGGGGTGCTCCCGGGGAGCCGGTCCGGGGCGGAGCCGGCCTCGCCGGGAGCGCTCGGGCCGGCCGGCAGCAGGACGATGCTCGGCGCGGGCCGGCCCGCGTCGACGGCGGCGGCCAGGGCCGCCACGTCCGGGTACGCCGGCACGTCCGGAAGGTCGACCTCGCCGAGCGCCACCGCGCCCGACACGTCGGCGGCCGGGGTCACGTCCTCGGCGTGCCAGGTGAGTTCGAACACCGACCGGTCGGCGGCGCTGGGGGCGGCGACCCCGGTCAGTTCCCGCAGGACGAGGGAGTCGACGGAGACGACCGGCGACCCGGACTCGTCGGCGGCAACCAGCCGCACCCCGGAACCGGCACGACTCAACCGCACCCGCAACACCGACGCGCCGGCCGCGTGCACCTGCGCACCGGCGAACGCGAACGGCACCCGGGGCCCCGACGCCTCCTCCGCCAACAGCAACCCGATCGGGTGCAGGGCGGCGTCCAGCAACGCCGGGTGCACCCCGAACCGGCCGGCGCTCTCGGCGGCGTCGTCGGGCAGGGCCACCTCGACGTACAGCTCGCCGTCGCCCGCCCACACCCGTCGGAGCCCCTGGAACACCGGCCCGTACGCCAGCCCGTGCCCGACAAGCGCGTCATACCAACCCGACAGGTCCACCTCGGACACCCCGACCGGCGGCCACGCGCCGACCGTCGGCTCCTCGGCCGCGGCCGGCTCCAACACACCCTCGGCGTGCCGGACCCACTCCGCGTCCCCGTCCCCGTCCCCGTCGGGCTGGGCGTGCACCGTCACCTCACGGGCACCGGAGTCGTCGGCCGCGCCGACCCGCACCTGCACCCGCACCCGCACGGCCTCGGAGGCCGAAAGCGTCAACGGCGCGGCGATCGTCAACTCCCGCACCCGGGAGGCACCCACCTCGTCGCCCGCCCGCACCACCAACTCGACCAGCGCCGCACCCGGCACCACCACCGCACCCGACACCACATGATCGGCCAACCACGGATGCGTCGACACTGACAGGCGGCCGGTCAACACGATCTCGTCGTCACCCGCAAGGCGCACCGCCGCACCCAACAGCGGATGCCCCGGAGCGGCGAGCCCCGCCCCCGACACGTCGCCCGCGTGCCACGTGCCCGCCTCGGGCCAGAACCGCTCCCGCTGGAACGCGTACGTCGGCAGGTCCACCCGGGACGCGCCGGAGCCGGCGAGGACGGCGGCCCAGTCGACCGGTACGCCGGCCGTGTGCAGGCCGCCGAGCGCGGCGAGGAGCTGCCGGGGGCCGTGCTCGTCGCGGCGCAGCGACCCGACCACGACGCCGGGCTGGCCGTCGGCGGCCCGGTCGAGCGCGTCCTGCACCACCACCTTGAGCACGGGGTGGGGGCTGACCTCGACGAACGTGCGGTAGCCGGCCTCGATCAGCGCGTCCACGACGGGGGCGAGGCGCACCGGTTCGCGCAGGTTCCGGTACCAGTAGTCGGCGTCCAGCTCGACGGTGTCGATGGGCTCGCCGGTGACGGTGGAGTGGAACGCCACCTCGGTGGGGTGGGCCTCGATCGTGCCGAGCGCGGCGGCCAGGTCCTCGCGGACGGCCTCGACGTGCCCGCAGTGCGACGCGTAGTCCACGGCGATCCGACGGGCCCGGATGTCGCGTTCCGCGCAGGTGGCGAGCAGTTCGTCGACGGGGCCGGCGTCGCCCGACACCACGGTCACGGCGGCCCCGTTCACGGCGGCGACGGACAGGGCACCGGCCCAGGGCGCGATGAGCTGCTCGGTGTCGACGGCGGACAGCGGCACGGACACCATGCCGCCCAGCCCGGAGATGGCGAGCAGGCCCCGGCTGCGGGCGACGACGAGCCGCATCGCGTCGGGCAGGGTGAGCGCGCCGGCGGCGCAGGCGGCGGCGATCTCGCCCTGCGAGTGGCCGATGACGGCGTCGGGCCGCACGCCGCACGACTTCCACACCTCGGCGAGGGAGACCATGACGGAGAAGAGCAGCGGCTGGACGACGTCCACCCGGTCCATCGGCGGGGCGTCGGGAGCGCCGCGCAGGACGTCCTCGGGGTTCCAGTCGACCAGCCGGGACAGTTCCGCCGCGCACTGGTCCATCCGGTCCCGGAAGACCGGCGAGGATTCCAGCAGGTCGAGGGCCATCCCGGCCCACTGGGAGCCCTGGCCGGGGAAGACGAAGACGACCTTCGGCGTACCGTCGGGGATGCCGGCGTGGTGGTCGGCCTCGGCGATCGCGGCGAGCCCGGCCAGCGCGGAGTCCCGGTCGGCGGCCACGGTGACCTGCCGGTACGGGTGGTGGGCGCGGCCGGTGGCGAGCGAGTACGCGAGGTCGACGAGGTCGAGGGCCGGGTCGTCGGCGAGGTGGGTCCGCAGCCGGGCCGCCTGGTCGCGCAGGGCGCGGGCGCTGCGGGCCGACACGAGCAGCGGTACGGCGTCGGCGGCGACCAGGCGGCCCGGCGACGGCACCGCCGGGCGTTCGGGGCGGGGTGCCGGGGCTTCGGCGGGGGCCTGCTCGATGATGGCGTGGGCGTTGGTGCCGCTGATGCCGAAGGAGGACACGGCGGCGCGACGGGGCCGGTCGACGGCCGGCCAGGGCGCGGCGGTGGTGGTGAGGGCGACGGCCCCGGAGGTCCAGTCGATGTGCTCCGACGGCGCGTCGACGTGCAGGGTCGGCGGGACGACGCCGTGCCGCATCGCCATGACCATCTTGATCACCCCGGCGACGCCGGCGGCGGCCTGGGTGTGCCCGATGTTCGACTTGATCGAGCCGAGCAGCAGCGGCGTCTCCCGGCCCTGCCCGTAGGTGGCCAGCAGCGCCTGCGCCTCGATCGGGTCGCCGAGGGTGGTGCCGGTGCCGTGGGCCTCGACGGCGTCCACGTCGGCCGGGGTCAGCCGGGCGTTCGCGAGGGCCTGCCGGATCACCCGCTGCTGCGACGGCCCGTTCGGCGCGGTGAGACCGTTGGACGCGCCGTCGGAGTTGACGGCGCTGCCCCGCACGACGGCGAGGACCCGGTGGCCGCGCCGCCGGGCGTCGGAGAGGCGCTCGACGAGGAGGATGCCGACGCCCTCGCCCCAGCCGGTGCCGTCGGCGGCGGCGGCGAACGCCTTGCACCGGCCGTCGGGGGCGAGGCCGCCCTGGCGGGAGAACTCGGAGAACATGCCCGGCTGGGCCATCAGCGCGACGCCACCGGCGAGGGCCATGTCGCATTCGCCGGAGCGCAGCGCCTGCGCGGCGAGGTGCAGGGCGACCAGCGACGACGAGCACGCCGTGTCGACGGTGACGGCCGGCCCCTCGAAGCCGAAGGTGTAGGCGACGCGGCCGGAGGCGACGCTGCCGGCGGTGCCGGTGAGCAGGTGCCCTTCGAGCCCTTCGAGGCCGTCGCTGCCGGTGGCGGCGTAGCCGGAGGAGGCTGCGCCGATGAAGACGCCGGTGACGGTGCCGTGGCCGGTGGCGGGGTCGATGCCGGCGTGCTCGAACGCCTCCCACGAGGTTTCCAGCAACAGCCGCTGT
>NZ_JBSWBU010000032.1:0-11826 GCF_054052245.1 Micromonospora sp. PTRAS2 | reverse complement strand
CAAACGGCACCAACCAGCAGTTCCGCCTGGCCGACTCCGCGGACGGGTACGTGCGGTTGATCGCCCGGCACTCCAACAAGGCCGTGGAGATCCAGAACGCCTCCACTGCCGACGGCGGGAACGTGGTGCAGTACGCCGACTGGGGCGGCAACAACCAGCAGTGGCAGCTCGTCCGCGTCGGCGACGGCGGCAACCCGGGCGGCTCCAGCTACACCAACCCGGTCCTGTGGCAGGACTCCGCCGACGTCGACATCATCCGCGTCGGTGACGCCTACTACCTCTCCTCGTCCACCATGCACTACTCCCCGGGCGCGCCCGTGCTGCGCTCGTACGACCTGGTCAACTGGGAGTTCGCCGGTCACTCGGTGCCCCGGCTGGACTTCGGCACCAAGTACGACCTGCCCAGCTCCACCTCCCGGGCCTACGTCAACGGCATCTGGGCGTCGACGCTCAACTACCGCGCCAGCAACGGCACGTTCTACTGGATCGGCTGCATCGACTTCAACAAGTCGTACGTGTACACGTCGACCTCGGTCAGCGGCACCTGGCAGAAGCGCTCCGAGATCAACAACTGCTACTACGACGCGGGCCTGCTCGTCGACGACAACGACACGATGTACGTCGCGTACGGCAACAGCACCCTGCACGTGGCGCAGCTGTCGGCGGACGGCCTGAGCCAGGTGCGCACGCAGCAGGTGTACACCACGCCGTCGAACATCGGCACGCTGGAGGGCTCGCGGTTCTACAAGCGCAACGGCTACTACTACATCTTCGTCACCAAGCCGGCCAACGGGCAGTACATCCTGCGCTCGACCAGCCCCTGGGGCCCGTACGAGACGCGCCAGGTGCTGCTGAACATGCCCGGCCCGATCTCCGGCGGCGGCGTGCCGCACCAGGGCGGCCTGGTGCAGACCCAGAACGGCCAGTGGTACTACATGGCGTTCGTCGACGCGTACCCGGGTGGCCGGGTGCCGGCGCTCGCGCCGATCACCTGGACGGCCGACGGCTGGCCGCAGATCCAGACCGTCAACGGCGCCTGGGGCAGCAGCTACCCGTCGCCGCTGCCGGCCCGGCCGGTCGCGCCGATGACCGGCGCGGACACCTTCACCAGCACGACGCTGAGCCCGCACTGGGAGTGGAACCACAACCCGGACAACACGAAGTGGTCGGCCGGCAGCGGCCTGCGGTTGCAGACGGCCACCGTCACCAACGACCTCTACAGCGCCCGTAACACCGCGACCCGGCGCATCCAGGGGCCCACCTCCACGGCCACCATCGAGCTGGACTACTCGACCATGCGCGACGGCGACCGCTCCGGGCTGGCCATGCTCCGCGACTCCTCGGCCTGGATCGGCGTACGCCGGGACAACGGGGCCACCCGGGTGGTGATGACCAACGGCCTGACCATGGACGGCAGTTGGCGGACCACCAGCACCGGCACCGAGATCGCCAGCGCGGCGGTCAGCGGTGGCCGGATCTGGTTGCGGGCCAAAGCCGACATCAGGCCGGGCAGCGGGCGGCAGGCGTCCTTCTCCTACAGCACCGACGGGGTGAACTTCGTCCCGCTGGGCAACGCGCTGACGTTGAACAACGCCTGGCAGTTCTTCATGGGCTACCGCTTCGCGATCTTCAACTACGCCACCCAGGCGCTCGGCGGCGCGGTCACCGTCCGCCGGTTCGACCTGACCACCCCGTGACAGACGCCGGGCCGGGGGCGACGCCCCCGGCCCGGCACCACGGCCTTGCGGCCCTCGGCGGCTCAGCGCGCGAGCCAGCCCCCGTCGACCGGGATGACGGCCCCGCTGACATACGCCGCCGCGTCGGAGGCGAGGAAGACGGTGGCCCCGGCGAGGTCGTCGGGCCGACCCCACCGACCGGCCGGGATCCGCTCCAGGATCGCCCGGTTGCGCTCCGGCTGCTCGCGCAGCGCCCGGGTGTTGTCGGTGTCGATGTAGCCCGGCGCGATCGCGTTGACGTTGACCCCGTGCGGGGCCCACTCGTTGGCCAGCGCCCGGGTCAGGCCGGCGATCGCCGACTTCGCCGCCGCGTAGCCCGGCACCGTCACGCCGCCCTGGAAACTCAGCATCGACGCCGTGAAGATGATCTTCCCGCTGCCGCGCCGGACCATCTCCCGGCCGATCTCCCGGGCGAGCAGGAACGGGGCGGACAGGTTGACCTCCAGCACGTGGTCCCAGTCCTGCTCGGAGTGCTCGGCGGCGGGGGCGCGGCGGATCGTGCCGGCGTTGTTGACCAGGATGTCGACCGGTCTGGGCAGCTGCCCGAGCCGCTCGGCGAGCGCGCGGACGGCCACGCGGTCGGACAGGTCCGTCCGGTACGCCTCGAACGACCGGCCGTGCGCCGCCACCCGCCGGCCGACCTCACTGCCGGACTCCTCCAGCGCCGCGCTGACGCCGACGATGTCCGCTCCGGCCGCGGCCAGGGCCTCCGCCATGGCCAGGCCGATCCCGCGCCGGCAGCCGGTCACCACGGCCAGCCGGCCGCTCAGGTCGAACGGGTTCACGCCGCACCTCCACAGTCCACGAGGACCTTCACCTCGCCGCCGGCGGCGAGCGCCCGGAACGCCTCGGCCACCTCGGTCAACGGCACGATCCGGGTGATGAGTCGCTCGGCGGGCACCTGCCCGCCGTGCACCAGCCGGACGGCCTCGGCGTAGTCGTCGCGCTCGTACACCCGCACGCCGATCAGCTCCAGCTCGCGCCAGAAGACGCGGTGCAGGTCCACCGCCGGCGGGTTGGGGTGGATCGCCACGACCACCAACCGCCCGCGTACGGCGAGCAGGTCGGTCGCGGCGCGGACCCCGGCAGCGGAGCCGGACACCTCGAACACCACGGCGGCGCCGGCCCCGCCGGTCGCCTCGTGGACGTGCCGCACGACGTCGACCGCCGCCGGATCCAGGGTGCTCAGCCCGAGCTCGGCGGCGAGCTCGCGGCGGTGCGGGTCGAGTTCGAGCACCGTCACCTCGGCGCCGACCGCCCTGGCGACCGTGCCGATCAGCAGCCCGACCGGGCCGGCGCCGATGACCACCGCGTGTTCGCCGGCGGTGAGCCGGGAGCGCCGCACGTCGTGCACAGCGACCGCGGTCGGCTCGACCAGCGCGGCGTGGGTCAGGGGCAGGTCCGCGGGCAGCGGCACCAGCAGCCGCGCGGGCACCGTCCAGGAACGCTGCATCGAACCGGGCGAGTCGATGCCGACGAAGTTGAGCCGGTGACAGATGTGGCTGTGGCCGGCCCGGCAGGCCGGACACTCGCCGCACCAGTCCAGCGGCATGACGGTCACCGGGTCACCGACCCGGTGACCCTCGACGCCCGCGCCGACCTCGGCGATGCGGCCGGCCATCTCGTGGCCGATCACCGCGGGCACCCGGACCCGCCGGTCCATCGCGCCGTGCGCGACGTGCAGGTCCGTGCCGCAGATCCCGGTGTACGCGACGTCGATGCGCACCTCGCCGGGGCCGGGCGGCACGGGGTCGGCCTCGGCGACCACGAAGGTGTTGTCGCCGACGTACTGCGCGCTGCGGTTCACGACGCCTCCTCGGTCAGGTGCCAGACCTCGTGCATCGGGGCCCACCAGTGCCCCGAGCCGGGCTCGGCGAGCGACTCCTGGCACGGGTCGGTCAGTTTCCACCACTCCCGCGTCTGCGGGTCCTCGGCGATGCGGCGCTGGTCCGCGTCGTGGTCCTCGCCGACGTACTCGTAGTAGCCGAACAGCAGGTCCCGGTGCAGGAAGATGCTGTAGTTGCGGATGTTCGCCTCGCGCAGCGTCTGTTCGACGCCGGGCCAGACGGCGGCGTGCAGCCGCAGGTAGGTGTCGCGGTGGTCCGGTCGCAGCCGGATCACCCAGCCGTAGCGTCGCACGTCATGCCTTTCCGGTGGGGTGTGGCTCCCCGGCCGGCGCCGGGGGGAGCTGCGCGACCCGCCGCGCCAGGTCGTAGGCGCGCACGGCGGTGCCGGCGAGGATCTCGTGCCGCTCCGCGGCCGACAGCGGGGGCAGCGCCGCCGCCAACGCCCGGGCCACGCCGGCGTAGTCCGACCGGAGCAGGCAGACCGGCCAGTCGGAGCCGAACATCAGCCGCTGCGGCCCGAACTCCTCGACCGCCACCTCGACGAACGGGCGCAGGTCGTCCGGCGTCCAGTCCGGCCCGGCCTCGGTGACCAGGCCGGACAGCTTGGCGGTGACGTTGGGGCAGGCGGCCAGGTCGGCCAGCGGCCCGCGCCAGCGGCGCAGCCCCGCCCCGCCCTCGTCGATCCGGGGCTTGCCGAGGTGGTCGAGCACGAACCGCAGCTGCGGCAGCGCCCGGGCCGCCCGGGCCGCCGCCGGCAGCTGGTCGGCGCGGATCACCAGGTCGAACACGAGCCCGGCGGCGGCGAGCTCGGCGAGCCCGCGCCGCACGTCGGGCCGGTCGAGATAGTCGGGGTCGGCCTCGCCCTGCACCTGCGAGCGCACCCCGGCCAGGTGGTCGCCGCCCCGCAGCCCGCGGTAGCGCTCGACGGTGGCGGCCACGTCGTCGGCCGCGACGTCGAGCCAGGCCACCACCGCGAGGATCGGCGCGGTGTCGGCGGCGTAGCCGAGGAACTCGGCGGCCTCGTCGGGGTGGCAGCGGCCCCCCTCCACCAGCACGGTGCCGTCGACGCCGGCCGCGGCGAGCTCGGCGGTCAGGTCCGCCGGGGTGAACGGCCGGCGGATGGTCGCCAGTTCGGGCGCGTCGAGCCACGCGTAGCCGCGCTCCGGCCGCCACAGGTGGTGGTGCGCGTCGATGATCATGCCGTCGCCGCTCCCGCCGCCGCCGGCCGGCGCGTCCACTGCGGCCCGTCCGGGTAGCGGAAGTCGGTCACGGACGCCGCGACGATCTCCGCGCTCATCCCGGGCGCGGTGGGCGCCAGGTACCGCCCGCCGCTGATGCGTACCGGATCCACGAAGTGCTCGTGCAGGTGGTCGACGTACTCGATGGACCGGTCGTCGGTGCTGCCGCTGAGCGCGACGAAGTCGAACATGGCCAGGTGCTGCACCAGCTCGCAGAGCCCGACGCCGCCCGCGTGCGGGCAGACCGGCACCCCGAACTTCGCGGCGAGCAGCAGGATCGCCAGGTTCTCGTTGACCCCGGCGACCCGGCACGCGTCGATCTGCACCACGTCGACGGCGTCGGCCTGCAGGAGCTGCTTGAACATCACCGCGTTGTGCACGTGCTCGCCGGTGGCCACCTTCACCGGGGCCAGGGCCTTGCGCACGGCGGCGTGCCCGAGCACGTCGTCCGGCGACGTCGGCTCCTCGATCCAGTACGGGTCGAACGCGGCCAGCTCGCGCATCCACCGGATCGCGTCCGGCACGCCCCAGATCTGGTTGGCGTCGACCGCGATGCGCACGTCCGGCCCGACGGCCGCCCGGGCGATGCCCATCCGGCGGACGTCGTCGGCCAGGTTCCCGCCGACCTTGAGCTTGATCAGCCCGTACCCGTCGCGCACCGCCTCGGCGCAGAGCCGGGCCAGCTTCTCGTCGTCGTAGCCGAGCCAGCCGGGGGTCGTGGTGTACGCCGGGTAGCCCTCGGCGAGCAGCCGGACCTCGCGTTCGGCCCGGCCGTCGGCGGCCTCGCGCAGCAGCGTGAGCGCCTCGTCCTCGGTGAGGGCGTCGCGCAGGTAGCGGAAGTCGACCTGCGCGACGAGCTGCTCCGGGGTGAGGTCGGCGAGCAGCTTCCACAGCGGCTTGCCCGCCCGCCGGGCGGCGAGGTCCCACACGGCGTTGACCAGTCCGCCGGCGGCCATGTGCACGACGCCCTTCTCCGGGCCCAGCCAGCGGATCTGGCTGTCGCCGACGAGCCGGCGGGCCAGCGCGCCCGGGTCGGCGGTCAGCTCGTCGACCGACTGGCCGACCACCATCGGGGCGAGCGACTGCACGGCCGCGACCTGGATCTCGGTGCCGCGGCCCACCGTGAAGACGAGGCCGTAGCCCGTGGCCCCCGACGAGGTCCGCAGGATCACGTACGCCGCGGAGTAGTCCGGGAACGGGTTCATCGCGTCCGACCCGTCGCGGTGCCGGGAGGTGGGGAATCGTACGTCGATGGTTGCTACGGACGTGATGCGCTCAGTCACCGGAACTCCTGAAGGGATAGAACGTCGGCCGGGTTGCCCGGCTCGTGGGTCTGCCTCGCGACGGGCCCGCCCGGCGGGCCGGTCGTCTCACGTCTGCGCCTTCCCCCCGGTGATGCGGGAGACCACCAGGGCCACCAGGATGACGGCGCCGTTGAGGAAGTTGGTCCACTGCGCGGGCACTCCGGCGAGGGTCAACACATTGATGATCATAAACAGCAGCAGGACGCCGGTGAAGGCGCCGAACACGCTGCCCCTGCCGCCGTTGAGGCTGACGCCGCCGATCACCGCCGCCGCGAAGACCTGGAAGATCGCGCCGCTGCCCTGGGCCGACGGCACCGCCGCGAGCCGCCCGCTGATCAGCAGGCCGGCGAGCGCCGCGAGCACGCTGGCCACGATGAGTGCGATCCACAGCACCCGGTCGGTGCGGATGCCCGCCGCGCGGGCCGCGTCCTCGTTGCCGCCGATCGCGTAGAGCGCCCGGCCGGCACGGGTGTGCCCCAGGACGACGACCCCGGCGGCGAACAGCAGCAGCGACACCCAGATCGAGGCCGGCACCCCGAACCAGCTCGCGGAGCCCAGGTACGTCATCGACTCGGGCAGCGCGAAGAAGGTCTGCCCGCCGGAGATGCCGGTGAGCAGCCCGCGCAGGATGATCAGCATGCCCAGCGTCACGATGAAGCCGTTGAGGCCGAACCGGACGATGAGCAGCCCGTTGAACGCGCCGACGAGGGCGCCGACGAGCAGGACCACCGGGATCGCCCAGCCGTCCGGCAGCACGCCGAGCCCGAGGCCCCGGGTGAGCGCGGGGTCCACGATCAGCCAGGCGGCGATGCCGGGCGCCAGGCCGAACGTGGACTCCAGCGACAGGTCCATCTTGCCGGTGATCAGCACGATGGTCTGCGCGAGGACGAGGATGGCGATCTCCGACATGCTCTGCAGCACGTTGATGATGTTGTCGGAGCTGAGGAAGACCGGATTGACGATCGACCCGACGATCGCGACCGCGATGATCGCCGGCACCAGGGCCAGGTCACGCAGCCGGGCGATGGCCAGGCTCCGCGACGACGGCGCGGCCGACGGTGGGGGCGCCGGGGACGGCGTCTTGGTGGTGGACAGCGTGTCAGACATGGTGGAGGTCCACCCCTTCCATGGCGGCTACCAGATCGTTGTCGCTCCAGCCGTGGGCCATCTCGCCGACGACCCGGCCCTGGAACATCACCAGCACGCGGTCGCAGATCCGCAGGTCGTCGAGTTCGTCGGAGACCACCAGCACGGTGGTGCCCCGGCTGCGCACGTCCTCGACGACGCCGAGGAGGGTCTGCTTGGACCGCACGTCGACCCCGGCGGTCGGCGTGATGAGGACCAGCACCCGCGGATCGCTGGCCAGGGCCCGGCCCATGACGACCTTCTGCTGGTTGCCGCCGGACAGGTCGGAGGCCGGCACGTGCGGCCCGGACGCCTTGATCGCCAGGTCGGCGATCGTGTCCCGGGCCAGGGCGTCGCGCCGGGCCGACGAGATGAGGCCGTAGCGCCCGACGCGGTGCGGCACGGTCATCGTGACGTTCTCCGCGATGGACATCGACGCCACCAGGCCCTCCCGGTGCCGGTCCTGCGGCACCAGCCCCACGCCCGCGTCGATCGCGTCGGGCACACTGCCCGGGCGCAGCACCCGGTCACCGAGGGCGACGGTCCCGCCCGCCGGGCGGGCCAGACCGACGATCGCCTCGGCGACCTCGACCTTGCCGCTGCCGCCGCCACCGGCGATGCCGACGACCTCGCCCGCCCTGGCCTCCAGCGAGAACTCGGCGCCGGACGAGGTGACCAGGTCGCGCACCGACAGCAGCACCGGAGCGTCGGACGGCAGGGGACGATGGTCCGCCTCCGGCATCGTCACGTCCTCGCCGGTCATCGCGGCGACCAGCGCCTGTTTGCTCAACTCGGCCACGTCCGCGGTGACGACGTGCCGGGCGTCGCGGAAGACCGTCACCCGGTCGCAGAGTTCGTAGATCTCCTGGAGGTGGTGGCTGATGAACAGGAACGTCACCCCGTGCGCCCGCAGGTCCCGGATCCGGGTGAACAACCGGTTGATGCCCGCGGCGTCGAGCTGGGCGGTCGGCTCGTCGAGGATGATGAACCGGGCACCGAAGGACAGGGCGCGGGCGATCTCCACGAACTGCCGCTGCTCGACCGAGAGCGTCGAGGCCGGCTGGCGTACGTCGACGTCGACCGACCACGTCGCCAGCAGCTGCTCCGCCTCCCGCCGCAGGCTCGACCAGCGGATCAGTCCGCTGCGCCCCCGCGCGTGCCGGTTGAGGAACAGGTTCTCCGCCACGGTGAGGGTGGGGATGATCGTCGACTTCTGGTAGACGCATGCGACCCGCTGCCGCCAGGCGTCGCGGTCGCCCAGGGGCGGCGCCGGACGCCCGTCGAAGGCCACCGCGCCGGCGTCGGCGGCCTGCAACCCGGTGAGGATGCTCACCAGCGTCGACTTGCCGGCGCCGTTGCGTCCCACCAGGGCGTGCGTCTCACCCCGGCGGACCAGGATGCCCGCCTCCGACAGGGCGAGCGTGGACCCGAAGCGCTTGGTGATGTTCACGGCCTCGACGACGGGCTGGCCGTCGTCGGCCAGCCCGTCGCCGGGGCGGTGCGGGGCGGCACTCATGCGTTACGGCCCCACAGCGACGCGTCGTCGAACTTCAGGGTGGGCTGGCCCGCGACCGGCGCGCCGTCCAGCGTCACCAGCGGCGCGGGGAGCTGGTCCTCCAGCAGGCCGTCGCGCACCTGGATGATGGTGCTGCCGTGCTCGGTGGGGCCCGGCTGGAACGTCTTGCCCTCGATCGCCGCCTTGGCGTACTCCAGCCCGTACCTGGCGTACAGGTCGGCGGGCTGGCTGACGGTGGCGTCGATCAGGCCGTCGCCGATGTTCTTCAGCTCCTCGGGGATGCCGTCGTTGGAGACCACGAAGACGTGCTTGGGGTCGGTCGGCGGCACCTGCAGGCCCCGCTGCTTGAGGATCTGCAGCGTGCCCGACAGCGCGAACGAGGACTGCATGTAGATGCCCTTGATGTCCGGGTCCGACGCGAAGCGGGTCTGCAGCTTCGACGCCGCCACGTCGGCCTTCCAGTCGGTGGCCTCGCCGAACACCTTGATGCCGGGGAACTCCTTGCCCATGCACTCGTTGAACGCCTCGGTGCGGTCCCGGCCGTTGATCGAGTCCAGGCCGCCCTGGAGCATGACGACCTTGCCCTTGCCGCCGAGCTTGGTGCCGAGGAACTGGCACGCCTTGGTGCCGTAGGCGCGGTTGTCGGCGCGCACCACCATGAACACCTTGCCGGTGTCGGGCCGGGTGTCGATGGTGACCACCGGGATCTTGCGGCTCTCCAGCTGGGCCAGGGTCGGCGCGATGGCGGCGGTGTCCTGCGGGGCCATCACCACCCCCTTGACGCCCTGGCTCATGAAGGTCTGTGCGTTCGAGATGAGGTTCGCGACGTCGTTCTGCGAGTTGGTGGTCTTCACCTCGACGCCCAGCTCCTCGGCGGACTTCGGCACGTACTTGATGTACGAGTTCCAGAAGTCGGTGTCCGAGCGTGGGTAGTCGACCCCGACGAGCGGTTTGCCGCCGCCCGAGGCGGCCCCGTCGCCCGCCTGGTCGCCGCAGCCGGCGGTGAGGGCGGCCGTCGCGCCGAGCAGCAACGTCAGCCCGGTGCCCAACACGCTTTTCCGGTTCATTATGGTTTCTCCATCTCTGGGGGGAGTGGGTCCGGCGCGTGCGCCGCCGCGACCCGTGGGGATCGCGGCGACACACGCGCCGGGTGGTGCGCTGCGGGGATCAGGCGGTGGTGATGGTCCAGAGCAGGTTGGTGTTGCCATCCCAGGTCCACTGCTTGACCTGCGAGCCGGAGGCGACCTGGCCGCCGCCGTCGAGCACCAGCCCGGTCGCCCGGTTGGCGATCCGGTACCGCCGGTTGCCCTGGTCGGTGATCTGCCACTGCTGGCTGTTGCCGCCGTTCCACGCCGCCTGCTGCGCCGCGGCCCCGTTGCTGGTGAGGCCGAAGCCGTCGACGACCATGCCGTTGGTGCGGTTGACGATCCGGTAGTAGCCGGTGCCCAGGTCGACGATCTGCCACTGCAGGTTGGCGTTGCTGTCCCAGGTCCACTGCTTCAGCGGCGAGCCGGAGGCGACGTTGCCGCCGCTGTCCAGCGCCAGGCCGTTGGTCACGTTGACGATCCGCTGGTACGTCGCCGGGTTGAAGGTGACCCGCAGCGAGGCGATGGCGTCGTTGTTGCCGGTGTTGCGCAGGTCGGCGTTGTCGGCGGTGAACGTCCAGCTGGTGCCGGAGAAGTTGTCGTTGGCGTACCCGACGAGCTGGTGGCCGGCGGTGACCCGGACCGACGAGATGGCCCGCAGCCCGATGCCGGCGGACTGCAGCTGCGCGGCCGTGTAGCTGCCGACCGACAGGTTGACGCCGCTGTCGTAGTTGACGTTGGCGTAGACGCCGACCGGTGCGGAGGTGGTGGGCCCGCCACCGGGGGTCGGGATCGTCCCGTTGAAGGTCAGCTTCACCACGTACGCGGGCGCGCTGAACGGCGCGCTCGCCGACGGCAGGGTGATCCGCAGCCCGCTGGCGTCCTGGGTGCGGGTGGGCAGGTTGACGTAGCTGCCGGCGGTGGTGTCGAGGAGCTGCACGCCGGCCAGCGAGCTGAGGTTGATCCGGCTGGACGAGAGCGTGGTGATGTTGACGGAGCTGCCCGGCCAGCCGAGGATCGTCGCGTACAGCACGCGGTTGTCCTTGCTGCGGGTGAACCGGATGTCCTGGGGGGTGCCCGCGCGCGGCTCGGTGAAGGAACCGCCGCCCATCTGGGTGGGGCCCTCGCCGTACGTCGTCCAGGCCCGGGTGGAGTAGACGGACTCGCCGAAGCGGCGCAGGTAGTCGCCGATGCCGCGCAGGATCGTCTGCTGCCCGGACGGGATCGTGCCGTCGGCCATCGGCGCGATGTTGAGCACCATGTTGCCGTTCTTGCTGACCCGGTCGATCAGCGAGTGCAGCATCTGGTTGAGCGTGTAGTAGCCGATCCCCGTGGTGTAGCACCAGCTCGAGCTGCTGATGCTGTCGTCGGTCAGCCAGTAGGGGTCACGCAGGGCGGCCGGTCCGCCGCGCTCGTAGTCGAAGACCGCGCCGCCACGCTCCAGGCCGTCCTTGTAGGTGGCGATGACCTCCTTGTCCCACGCGACGGCCCGGTTGTAGTAGTACGCCAGGAACTTCAGCCGCTGCGCCTCGCTGATGCGGGCCAGGTCGAAGTCCTGCCAGATGATGTCCGGCTGGGACTGGTCGATGATCTCGCGGAGCTTGTCGTACCAGAGCTGCTCCTCGGCGGCGGTGCCCAGCTGGCCGTAGAGCTTGCGCAGGCTCGCGTCGGACTGCTGCGGCGCCCACTGGTAGAAGCCGGTGAAGTTGAACGCGTGGTGCATGGCGACGAGGACCTTGAGGCCGCGGGCCCGGATCGCGTCGGTGTGCAGCTTCAGCAGGTTGAGGCGGGGTCCCTTGGCGACGGAGTTCCACTCGTTGACCTGGCTGTTCCACATGGAGAAGCCGTCGTGGTGCTCGGCGACGGGGCCGGCGAACTTCGCCCCGGCGTCGACGAACAGCTGCGCCCACTCGTTCGGGTCGAAGTTGCCGCCGGCGGACTTGAGCTTGGGGGCGAACTGGACGAACCGACCGGA
>NZ_JBSWBU010000031.1:0-12081 GCF_054052245.1 Micromonospora sp. PTRAS2 | reverse complement strand
GCCAGTTGCTCCTGCGCCTCGCCCTGGACGGCCATGCCGGCACCCGCCCACGGGCCCCACGCCACGGCCGTGGCGGCGGTGCCCCGGGCCCGTCGGCGGGCGACGAGGGCGTCGACGAAGGCGTTGGCCGCCGCGTAGCCGGCCTGCCCGGCCGAACCCCACACCCCCGCGATGGACGAGAACACCACGAACGCGTCCAACTCCGGCAGCAACGCGTCGAGATGCGCCGCCCCGTCGACCTTGGCGCGCAGCACCTCGCGTAGCTCGTCCGGCGTGACGTCGGCAAGCGGGGTGAACTGGGGTGCTCCGGCGGCGTGCACGACGGCACGGACGGGGTCGCCCGCGTCGGCCAGGCCGTCGAGCAGCGCGCCCAGCGCCGACCGGTCCGCCACGTCACAAGCAGCCACCGTCACCCGCGCCCCGCACGCCCGCAACCGCTCCGCCAACTCCACCGCACCCGCGGCCCGCTCACCACGCCGACTCGTCAACACAAGGTGTTCTGCCCCGACATCCACCGCCCACCGCGCCACCCGGGAGCCCAACGCCCCGGTGCCGCCGGTGACCAGCACCGTCCCCGACAACCGGAACTCCCGCCGCGCAGCCTCACCACCCGCCCGCGCCAGCCGCCGCACGAACAACCCCGACGACCGCACCGCCACCTGATCCTCGACACCCGCCGCCAACACCTGACACACCCGGCGCACCGCCCGGCCGTCCACCACCTCCGGCAGGTCCACCAGGCCACCCCACCAGCCCGGCAGCTCCAACGCCGCCACCCGACCCACGCCCCACACGGCCGCCGCGACCGGGTCGACCGGGGCGTCCGACCTGCCCACGGACACCGCGCCCCGGGTCACCCACCACACCCGGCCGCTGACGCCGCAGTCGCTCAGCGCCTGCACCACGGCGAGGGTCTCGCCCACGCCGGCACCGGCCAACGACAGCAGCGACACCACACCGGCGATCTCACCCGGGCGGGGCAGCGCGGCCCGCAGCCGCTCGGCCGCGTCGTCCCGGCTCGTCCCCGCCGGGTCGAGGCTGACCGTCAGGACCTCCGCGCCGTGCGCGGCCAGGCCCTCGGCAAGAGGGTGGTCGCCCTGCGTCGGGGGCACCAGGACAAGCCACCTCCCGGTCAGCCCTTCCGACGGTACGGCCGGAGCGGGCCGCCACTCGACGCGGTAGCGCCACGAGTCGACGGTGGACCGCTGCTGACCCGCCCGCCGCCACTGGGCGAGCTTCGGCAGCAGGTCACTCAGCGACTGCTCCGCCGCCAACTCCGCACCGAGACCGGTCAGGTCCTCCCGCTCCACCGCCGCCCAGAACCGCTCGTCGATGTCGTCGCTCGCTCGCGAGGTGCCGCCGACGGTCGATACGGGCTCGGGCCAGTACCACCTGCGGTGGAAGGCGTAGGTGGGCAGGTCCACCGTCCGGGGCCGGCCGCCGGTGTGGGTGAACCAGGCGGCCCAGTCGATCGGCGTGCCGGTGACGTGCAGCCGGGCGAGGGCGGTGACCAGCGCGGTCATGTCCGGCTGGTCGCGGCGCAGCGCCGCCACCAGGTGCACCGGCCGCTCCGCCGGAACGTCGGCCGCCATCGCCGTCAACGTCGCGTCCGGCCCGACCTCCACGAACGACGTCACGCCCAGCCCGTGCAGGGTGGTGACCGCGTCACCGAACCGCACGGCCTCCCGCACATGCCGCACCCAGTACTCGGGGTCAGTGATCTCCCCCGCCTCCGCCACCCGGCCCGTCACGTTCGACACGACCGGCAACCTCGGCGTCTGCCAATCCAAGCCTTCGAGCACCGACCGGAACTCCGCCAGCATCGGCTCCATCAACCGCGAATGGAACGCGTGACTCACCGGCAACCGCTTCGCCCGCCAGCCCTGCTCGGCACACCGCTGGGCGATCACCTCCAGGTCGGCCACCGGCCCCGACAGCACCACCGACTGCGGACCATTCACCGCCGCCACATCCACACCGTCACCAGCCAGCGCACGCACCTCAGCCTCGGATGCGCCCACCGCCAACATCCCGCCACCAGACGGCAACGCCTGCATCAACGAACCCCGCGCCGCCACCAAGGCACACGCGTCCTCCAGGGACAACACACCCGCCACATGGGCGGCCGTCACCTCGCCGATCGAATGCCCCACCAGATAGTCGGCCGTCACACCAAACGAGGCCAGCAACTCGTAGAGGGCCACCTCCACCGCGAACAGACCCGCCTGCGTGTAAACGGTCTGGTCCAACAGGGCAGCCAGGTCGGAACCCGGCTCCGCGAACACCACCTCCCGCAACGGACGGTCAAGGCGACCCACGAACAGGGCACACACCCGATCGAACGCCTCCGCATACACCGGGAACCGCTCATACAACTCCCGACCCATCCCCGACCGCTGCGCACCCTGACCCGTAAACAACAACACCCGACGACCCGAGACCACCTCACCCGTCACCACACCCGGAGCGGTCGCGCCGGCCGCCACCGCATCCAGCCCAGACAGCAGGTCGTCTCGACCTGCCCCAAGGACGACCGCCCGATGCGCCAGAGCAGCCCGCGACGTCGCCAGCGACCAACCCACGTCGACCAGCGACAACCCAGCCCGCTCCCGAACGAAATCCGAAAGCCGCGCCGCCTGCCCCCCAAGGGCCTCCGCCGAACGCGCCGACACCAACCACGGCACCACCGGCAGGCCGACGGAGCCGGCCGAGTCGACCTCGGCCTCCACCGGCTCCGCCTGCTCCACGATCACATGAGCATTCGTCCCCGAGATCCCGAACGACGACACCGCCGCCCGACGCGGCCGACCCACCACCGGCCACTCACGTGGCTCCGTCACCAACTCGACCGCACCAGACGACCAGTCCACCTTCGACGACGGCGCATCCACGTGCAGCGTCGCCGGCACCACGCCATACCGCAGGGCGAGGACCATCTTGATGATCCCGGCGACGCCCGCCGCCGCCTGCGTGTGACCCAGGTTCGACTTCACCGACCCCAGCAGCAGCGGTGTCTCCCGCCCCTGCCCGTACGTCGCCAGCAACGCCTGCGCCTCGATCGGGTCCCCGAGGGTCGTGCCGGTCCCGTGCGCCTCCACCACGTCCACGTCCGCCGGGGACAATCCCGCCGAGGCGAGGGCCTGCCGGATCACCCGCTGCTGCGACGGACCATTCGGCGCGGTGAGACCGTTCGACGCCCCGTCCTGGTTCACCGCGCTGCCGCGCACCACGGCGAGGACCCGACGGCCGTCCCGCCGGGCGTCCGACAGGCGCTGCACCAGCAGCACCCCGACGCCCTCGCCCCAACCCGTCCCGTCCGCCGACTCCGCGAACGACCGGCACCGCCCGTCGGCGGACAGTCCCCGCTGCCGGGAGAATTCGACGAACGCGCCGGGAGTTGCCATCACGGTGACGCCGCCGGCCAGCGCGAGGTCGCACTCGCCCGAGCGCAGTGACTGCGCCGCCAGGTGCAACGCGACCAGCGACGACGAGCACGCCGTGTCGACGGTGACCGCCGGCCCCTCGAACCCGAACGAGTACGCCACCCGCCCCGACAGGACGCTCGCGGACGCCCCGGTGGCGCCGTAGCCGGCGAGCTGTTCGCCGCCGTTGCGGATGAGGTTGTCGAAGTCCTGCCCGTTGGTGCCGGCGAAGACGCCGACGCGACCGCCGCGCAGCGTGAGGGGGTCGATCCAGGCGTCCTCGATCGCCGCCCAGGACACCTCCAGCAGCAGCCGCTGCTGCGGGTCCATGGCGACGGCCTCGCGGGGGGAGATGCCGAAGAACCCGGCGTCGAACGCGCCCGCGTCGGCGAGGAACGCCCCCTGCGTCACGTACGACGCCCCGGGGTGCTCGGGGTCGGGGTGGTGCAGCACGGCCAGGTCCCAGTGCCGGTCGGTGGGGAAGTCCGACATGGCGTCGACGCCGTCGGCGAGCAGCCGCCAGAACTCCTCCGGCGAGCCGGCCCCGGCGGGAAAGCGGCAGCCCATGCCGACGATGACGATCGGGTCGTCGTCGACGGGGCGTACGGCCGGGGTCGTCGCGGACGGCGACTGCCCGCCCAGCAGTTCCGCGCGGATGTGGGCCGCCAGGGCGGTGGGATTGGGGTGGTCGAAGGCGAGCGTGGCGGGCAGGGTGAGCCCGGTGGCGGCGTCGAGCCGGTTGCGCAGCTCGACGGCGGTCAGCGAGGTGAAGCCGAGGTCCCGGAAGGCGCGTTCGGCCGGCACCCGGTCGGCGCTGCCGTGGCCGAGCACCGCCGCCACCTCGGCGCGCACCAGGTCGCGGAGGGTGTCGAGCTGCTCGGCGTCGGTGAGCCCGGCGAGGCGGTCCCGCAGGGCACCGCCGCCGGCTGCCCGGTCGGCGGTGGCGGCGTCGGTGACCTGCGGCGCGGTCAGCAGGCCCCGGATCAGCGGGTCGGGGCGGCGGCCGGCGGCGCTGCCCGCCACCCGGTCCCAGTCGACGTCGGCGACGACGAGGTGGGTCTCGTCGTCCTCCAACGCGCCGGTGAGGGCGCGGACGGCCGTGGCGGGATCCATCGCCCCGAAGCCGTTGCGGGCCATCCGGTGTTCGAAGTCGCCTGCGCTGACGCCACCGTCGGCCCACAGCCCCCAGGCGATGGCGGTGGCGGGCAGCCCCTCGGCTCGGCGGCGCTGGGCGAGGGCGTCGAGCCAGGCGTTGCCGGGGGCGTAGTTGGCCTGCCCGGGTCCGCCCATGGTGCCGGCGAGGGAGGAGAACAGCACGAACGCGGACAGCTCGTGGTCCCGGGTCAGCTCGTCGAGGTTGCGGGCCGCGTCGACCTTGGCGCGCAGGGCGGTCGCCATCCGGTCTGCGGTGAGGGCGTCGACCACGGTGTCGTCGAGCGCCGCAGCCGTGTGCACGACGGCGGTGAGCGGCAGGTCGGCGGGGATCGCCGCGAGCAGGTCGCGCAGGGCGTCCCGGTCGGCGGCGTCGCAGGCCGCGACGGTGACGCGGGTGCCGAGGGCGGTCAGTTCCTCGGCGAGGGCGGCAGCGCCGGGGGCGTCGGGGCCACGGCGGCTGACCAGCAGCAGGTGATCGGCCCCGGCCGCCGCGAGGGCGCGGGCGACGTGCCCGCCGAGCGCGCCGGTCCCGCCGGTGACGAGGGTGGTGCCGCGCGGGGTCCAGGCGCGTGCGGGGGTGGCGGGCCGTCGGGCACGGGTCAACCGCCGGGCGTACGTGCCGGTGGCGCGCACCGCGAGCTGGTCTTCCGCGCGCTCGCCGCCGAGCAGCCGGCGCACCTGTCGTACGCCGCGCGCGTCGGCGGTCGGGGGCAGGTCCACGAGCCCGCCCCAGCGTTGGGGGTGCTCGGCGCGCAGCACGCCGCCGAAGCCCCACAGGGTCGCCTGGTCGCAGTCGACGGCCTGGTCGCGGGGGTCGACGGAGACCGCGCCCCGGGTGGCGATCCAGAGCCGGGCGGGGATCGCGGCGTCGCCGAGGGCCTGGGCGAGGGCGACGGTGTGGGCGAGGCCGGCGGGCACGGAGGCGGCGTCGGGGTGGGCGCCGGTGGGGAGGCCGAGCAGCGACAGGACGGTGCCGGGTCGCCCCTGGCCGTCTGCGTACGCGTCGGCGAGGTCGCGGGCGAGGCCGGCCCGGTCCCGGTCGGCGGCGACCCGCAGCACCCGTACGCCGGGCGCGGCGAGCGCGCTCGCCCACTGTCCGGCCGCCCCGTCGTCGGGCACGAGGGCGTCGTCGGGCATGAGGGCGTCGTCGGGCACGACGAGCAGGAGGTCGGCGGCCTGCCGCCGGTGGTGGTCGGCCAGCGGCTGCCAGGTGACCCGGTACCGCCACGAGTCGAGGCTCGACCCGGCGGGGGCGGTGCCGTGGGGGCGGGTGCGGGCGTCGAGCCAGTAGCGCTGGTGGTGGAAGGCGTAGGTGGGCAGGTCGACGGTGCTGGGCCGGCCGCCGGTGTGGGTGAACCACGCCGCCCAGTCCACGGGCGTGCCGGTGACGTGCAGCCGGGCGAGGGCGGTGACCAGCGCGGTCGTGTCGTCCTGGTCACGGCGCAACGCCGCCACCAGGTGCACCGGCCGCTCCGCCGGAACATCGGCCGCCATCGCCGTCAACGTCGCATCCGGCCCCACCTCCACAAAGCTGCTGACACCCAACCCAAGCAGGGTGGTGATCGCGTCACCGAACCGCACGGCCTCCCGCACATGCCGCACCCAGTAGTCCGGGCTGCTGATCTCGGCCGCCTCCGCCACCCGCCCGGTCAGGTTCGACACGATCGGCAGCCTCGGCGTCTGCCAGTCCAGACCCGCCAGAACCGTCCGGAACTCCGCCAGCATCGGTTCCATCAACCGCGAATGGAACGCGTGACTCACCGGCAACCGCTTCGCCCGCCAGCCCCGCCCGGCACACTCCCCCGCGATCCGATCCAACTCGGCCACCGGCCCCGACAGCACCACTGCCCGAGGCCCGTTCACCGCCGCCACATCCACACCGCTGCCGGCCAGCGCACGCACCTCAGCCTCAGGCGCGCCCACCGCCAACATCCCGCCACCAGACGGCAACGCCTGCATCAACGAACCCCGCGCCGCCACCAGAACGCAGGCGTCCTCCAACGACAACACACCCGCCACATAGGCGGCCGTCACCTCACCGATCGAATGCCCCACCAGATAGTCAGCCGTCACACCAAACGAGGCCAACAGCTCGTGCAACGCCACTTCCAGGGCGAACAGCCCCGCCTGCGTGAACGCCGTCTGATCCAACAGGGCCGCAAGGTCGGAACCCGGCTCCCCGAACACCACCTCCCGCAACGAACGGTCGAGGCGACCCGAGAACAGGGCACACACCCGGTCGAACGCCTCCGCATACACCGGGAACCGGTCATACAACTCCCGACCCATCCCCGACCGCTGCGCACCCTGACCCGTAAACAACAACACCCGACGACCAGACGACACCTCACCCGTCACCAGCCCCGGGGTATCCACGCCGGCCGCCAGGGCATCCAGCCCGGACAGCAGGTCGTCTCGGCCCGTGCCGAGGACGACCGCCCGGTGCTCCAACACGGCCCGCGACGTCGCGAGGGACCAGCCCACGTCGACCAGCGACAACCCAGCCCGCTCGCGAACGAAATCCGAAAGCCGCGCCGCCTGCCCACCGAGGGCCTCCGCCGAACGCGCCGACACCAACCACGGCACCACCGGCAACTCGACGACACCAGAGGACTCGGCCGCCACCGACTCCGCCTGCTCCACGATCACGTGCGCGTTCGTCCCCGAGATCCCGAACGACGACACCGCCGCCCGACGCGGCCGACCCACCACCGGCCACGGCACCGACTCCGTCACCAACTCGACCGCACCCGACGACCAGTCCACCTTCGACGACGGCGCATCCACGTGCAGGGTCGCGGGCACCACCCCGTGCCGCATCGCCTGCACCAGCTTGATCACACCGGCGACGCCGGCCGCCGCCTGCGTGTGGCCGAGGTTCGACTTGATCGACCCCAGCAGCAGCGGCGTCTCCCGACCCTGCCCATACGTCGCCAGCAACGCCTGCGCCTCGATCGGGTCACCCAACGTGGTGCCGGTCCCGTGCGCCTCCACCACGTCCACGTCCAGCGGGGACAACCCCGCCGACGCGAGGGCCTGCCGGATCACCCGCTGCTGCGACGGCCCATTCGGCGCCGTCAACCCGTTCGACGCACCGTCCTGGTTCACCGCGGAGCCCCGCACGACCGCGAGCACCCGGTGACCGTTACGCCGGGCGTCGCTGAGGCGTTCCACGACGAGCATGCCGACGCCCTCGGACCAGCCGGTGCCGTCGGCGCCCTCGGCGAACGACTTGCACCGCCCGTCGGGGGCGAGGCCGCGCTGCCGGCTGAAGTCGACGAACGTCTCCAGGGTGGTCATCACGGTGACGCCGCCGGCCAGCGCGAGGGTGCACTCGCCGGAGCGCAGCGACTGCACGGCGAGGTGCAGCGCAACGAGGGACGACGAGCAGGCGGTGTCGACGGTGAGCGCGGGACCTTCGAACCCGAACGTGTAGGCGACCCGGCCGGAGAGGACGCTGCTGGCGGTGCCGCCGCCGATGAACGCGTCCAGGGTCTCGGGCACCTCGGCGAGCCCGGCGGCGTAGTTGTGGTACATCATGCCGGCGAACACGCCGACGCGGCTGCCGCGCAGGGACAGCGGGTCGATGCGGGCGTCCTCGATCGCCTCCCAGGACGCCTCCAGCATGAGCCGCTGCTGCGGGTCCATGGCGAGGGCCTCGTACGGCGAGACCTTGAACAGCTCCGGGTCGAAGTCACCGGCGTCGTGCAGGAACCCGCCCTCCCGCGCGTACGTGCTGCCCCGGCGCTGCCCGGTCGGGTCGTACGCGGCGTCGGTGTCCCAGCCCCGGTCGGTGGGGAATCCGGTGATGCCGTCGGTGCCGGTGGCGACGAGTTCCCACAGCTGCTCGGGCGAGCGGACGCCACCCGGGTAGCGGCAGCTCATCCCGACGATGGCGATGGGCTCGTGGTTCTTGGCGTCGGCCGCCTTGAGGCGTTCGCTGGTCTCGGCGAGGTCGGCGGTGACGCGCTTGAGGTACTCACGGAGCTTGGCTTCGTTCGCCATCGGGATTCACCTGTCGCGTTGGTCGGCAAGCGGGCGGTACGACGGTCAGGAGCGACCGAACGTGCTGTCGATGAAGTCGAAGAGTTCGTCGTCGCTGGCGTCGTCGATCACCTGGGCGACGCCGGCGGTGTCACCGCTGTCGCCGTCCCAGCGGGTGAGCAGCGCCCGCAGGCGGGCGGCGACGGCGGCGCGGGTCTCCTCGTCGGCGGCGAGTTCGGCGAGGGTGTCGGCGGGGGTCGCGGCGAACGCCGCCTCCAGCCGGTCCAGTTCGTCGAGGAGGGTGGGCGCGGACCGGCCGGGGCCGAGCTGCGTCATCAGGTGCCCGGTGAGCGCCTCGGGGGTGGGGTGGTCGAAGACGAGGGTGACCGGCAGCGTCAGGCCGGTGCGGGTGGTGAGCCGGTTGCGCAGGTCCACGGCGGTCAGCGAGTCGAAGCCCAGCTCGGTGAAGGACTGGCCGGGGGCGACGGCGGCGGCCGTGGCGTACCCGAGGACCTCGGCGACCTGGCCGGTGACGAGTTCCTCGACGAGCCGCCGGCGCTCGGCGTCGGGGGCGTCGGCGATCCGGTCGCGGAAGTTGCCGGCCGGTGCGGCGGCCCCGGCGGCGTTGCGCCGGGTGCGGACGCCGGCCAGGCCACGCAGCGGCGCGGGCAGGTGGTCGACGGTGGCGAGGGCGCGCAGCGCGGCGAGGTCGAGGCGGACGGGCAGCAGCAGCGGCTGCCGGCTGCTGCGGCTGGCGTCGAAGAGGGCGAGCGCCTGCCCGACCGCGAGGGGGGTGATGCCCTGGCGGGCCATCCGTTCCCGGCGGGCGGTGCCCAGGTCGCGGGTCATAGCGCTGTTGGTTTCCCACAGCCCCCAGGCCAGGGAGGTGGCGGCGAGGCCGGCGGCGCGCCGGTGCTGGGCGAGCCCGTCGAGGAACGCGTTGGCCGCCGCGTAGTTGCCCTGCCCGGGGCCGCCGAGGGGGCCGGCGATGGACGAGAACAGCACGAACATCGGCAGGTCCAGGTGCCGGGTGAGGTCGTGCAGGTGCCAGGCGGCGTCGGCCTTGGGGCGCAGCGCGGCGGCGATCCGCTCGGGGGTGAGCGCGGTGACGGTCGCGTCGTCGAGGACCCCGGCGGCGTGCACGACGCCGGTGAGGGGGTGTTCGGCGGCGACGGTGGCGAGCAGCGCGGCGACCTGGTCGCGGTCGGCGACGTCGCAGGCGACGAAGCGGGCGTGCGCGCCGAGGCGGGTGAGTTCGGCGAGGAGGTCGGCGGCGCCGGGGGCGTCGCCGCCGCGCCGGCCGGCGAGGAGCAGGTGCCGGACCTTGTGGGCGGTGACGAGGTGGCGGGCGAGGAGGCCGCCGAGGGTGCCGGTGGCGCCGGTGACGAGCACGGTGCCGTCGGGGAGAAGGTCGACGGCCCCCGTGGGGTCGGGTTCGGCGGGGGCGAGCCGGGGCGCGAGGAGCCGGCCGGCGCGGAGGGCGAGCTGGGGTTCGTCGCTGGCCAGGGCCCGGCCGAGCAGGTCGGCGTCGGCGTCGGGGCCGGCTTCGGGGTCGAGGTCGACCAGCACGAGCCGGCCGGGGTGTTCCAGTTGCGCGGAGCGGACCAGGCCCCAGACGGCCGCGCCGGGCAGGTCGGTCACGTCGCCGGTGGCGGTGGCGGGGACCGCGCCGCGGGTGAGCACGACGAGCCGGCGGTCGGCGTGCCGGTCGTCGGCCAGCCAGCCCTGGACGGTGGCGAGGGTGTCGGCGAGCCGGGCGCGGGTGGCGTCGAGGGGGTCGCCGGGCGGGGTGTCGGCGGCGGGCAGCAGCACGAACCGGGGGTCGAGCCGGCCGTCGTCGACGGCGTCGGCGAGCGCGGGGAGCCCACCGGGGGTCGGCGCGGCGGCGTCGAGCGCGACGATGCCGGTCGCCGGGCGGGGCGGCAGGGGCAGCGCGGTCCAGCGCAGGTCGAACAGGGGCAGGTCGGCGGGGCCGGTCGGGTCGAGCTGGTCGGCGCCGACGGGCCGGGAGACGAGCGAGTCGACCCGGGCGACGGGCGCGCCGGTGCCGTCGGCGAGGGCGAGGGTGACGGCCGAGCCGGCGCGGGTGACGCGTACCCGAAGGTGGGTCGCGCCGACGGCGGCGAGCGCGACGCCCGACCACGCGAACGGGAGTCGGGCCCCGGCGGTCTCGTCGGCGTCGTCGGCGTCGGTGAGGCCGACGACGTGCAGCGCCGCGTCCAGCAGCGCGGGGTGCAGGCCGAACCCGTCGGCGGCGACGCCGTCGGGGAGCGCGACCTCCGCGAGCACGGCATCGGGGGTACGCCACGCGGCGCGCAGCCCCCGGAAGGTGGGCCCGTGGTCGACGCCGAGGCGGTGGAGCTGGGCGTAGATGGGCTCGATGGGCACGGGGGCGGCGTCGGCGGGCGGCCACTCGGTGAGCGCCTCGGGCGCGTCGCCGCCGCCGGGGGCGAGGATCCCGTCGGCGTGCCGGGTCCAGTCGCCGTACGGGTCGTCGGCGGGCCGGGAGTGGATGGCGAGCCGGCGGCGGCCGTGTTCGTCGGGGGCGGCGAGGCTGAGCTGCAGCGCACGGGCGCCCTGCTCGGGCAGGACGAGCGGGGCGGCGAGGGTCAGCTCCGCGAGGGTGTCGCAGGCGGCCTGTGCCCCGGCGTGCAGGGCCAGCTCGACGAGCGCGGTGCCCGGCACGACGACGGAGCCCCACACGACGTGGTCGGCGAGCCAGGGCTGGGTACGCACCGACAGCCGGCCCCCGTACAGGCGGGTGTCGTCGGCGGCGGAGACGAGTTCGGCGGTGAGCAGGGGGTGCCCGGCGCTGCGGACCCCGAGGCCGGAGGCGTCGGCCCCGGTCGGGTTCGCGTCGAGCCAGTAGCGCTGGTGGTGGAAGGCGTAGGT
This sequence comes from Micromonospora sp. PTRAS2, assembly GCF_054052245.1. Lineage (NCBI taxonomy): Bacteria > Bacillati > Actinomycetota > Actinomycetes > Micromonosporales > Micromonosporaceae > Micromonospora > Micromonospora sp. PTRAS2. The sequence goes on along the minus strand of NZ_JBSWBU010000031.1, from coordinate 628 downwards.
GGGCAGGTCCACCGTCCGGGGTCGACCACCGGTGTGGGTGAACCACGCCGCCCAGTCCACGGGCGTGCCGGTGACGTGCAGCCGGGCCAGGGCCGTGACCAGCGCCGTCGTGTCGGGCTGGTCGCGGCGCAGCGCCGCCACCAGATGCACCGGACGGTCGACGGGCGTGTCAGCCGCCATCGCCGTCAACGTCGCATCCGGCCCCACCTCCACGAACGACGTCACGCCCAACCCGTGCAAGGTGGTGATCGCATCACCGAACCGGACAGCCTCCCGCACATGCCGCACCCAGTAGTCCGGGCTGGTGATCTCCCCCGCCTCGGCCACCCGGCCCGTCACGTTCGACACGACCGGCAACCTCGGCGTCTGCCAAGCCAAGCCTTCGAGGACCGACCGGAACTCCGCGAGCATCGGCTCCATCAACCGCGAATGGAACGCGTGACTCACCGGCAGCCGCTTCGCCCGCCAACCGTTCTCCGCACACCGCTGGGCGATCACGTCCAGGTCGGCGACCGGCCCCGACAACACCACCGACTGCGGACCATTCACCGCCGCCACATCCACACCGTCACCGGCCAGCGCACGCACCTCAGCCTCAGGCGCGCCGACCGCCAGCATCCCGCCACCA
>NZ_JBSWBU010000030.1:0-13222 GCF_054052245.1 Micromonospora sp. PTRAS2 | reverse complement strand
GGCGGTGACCTGTTCAACCTCGACTGGTGGCAGTTCGCCACCGGCAGCACTCCCGCCGCGTCGTACCGGGTCACCAACCGCAACAGCGGCCAGGTCATCGACGTGCAGTCGCCCAACCTGAACGACCTGGCCGTCATCGGCCAGTGGACCAGCAACGGCAACGCCTGGCAGCAGTGGCGGTTCAACGACGCCGGCAGCGGCAACGTCACCCTGCAGAGCGTCAACAGCGGCAAGTGCGTGGACGTGCGCGACTTCTCCACCGCCGACGGGGCGCAGATCGTCCAGTACACCTGCCACGGTGGGGCGAATCAGACGTTCACCTGGCGCTCGACCGGCGACGGCTACTACCAGTTGGTCAACCTCAACAGCAGCAAGTGCCTCAACGTCGTCAACGGCTCCACCGCCGCGGGCGCCGCCCTGGAGCAGCGCACGTGCGGCTCCGCCACCAGCATGCAGTGGTCCCGCGCCTGACGGCCGGAGACCCGCCTCCGTCGGCGCCGGCGTCGATCTTCCACGCCGGCGCCGACGGAGGGCGACCGCGGCTGCGGTAGGCGGGCGCATCACGCACGAGCGCAGGTGACATCCGAAGCTGGCCGCCTGCACCGTCCTTCCGCCCCGGCTTCGACTCCGAACCACGAGAAGGGACCGCCCACCCATGGACCTCACCACCCCGCACCTGAGCCGCCGCCGGTTGCTCGCCGCCGTCGGGCTCACCGGCCTCGCCACCGCGACCGGCCTGACCCACGCGCGTCTGGCGCTGGCCACCGAGGGGCCGCAGAGCTACACCGCCACCTGGGCCTCGGTCGACCAGCACCCGCCGGCCGCCGAGTGGTTCCAGGACGCGAAGTTCGGCATCTACTACCACTGGGGCGCGTTCAGCGTCCCGGCGTTCGGCAACGAGTGGTACCCGCGCAACATGTGGAACACCGGCTCGGCGGAGAACAACCACCACAAGAGCGTGTACGGCGACCCGTCCGCGTGGCCGTACCACAACTTCATCAACGGGGCCCGCGACAAGGCCGGCAACTTCGTCCAGTTCGCCCCGAAGCTGAAGTCCACCGGTGGCAACTTCGATCCCAACGAGTGGGCGCAGTTGTTCGCCGACGCCGGGGCGAAGTTCGCCGGCCCGGTCGCCGAGCACCACGACGGCTTCTCGATGTGGAACAGCAGGGTCAACGAGTGGAACTCGGTGGCCCTCGGCCCGAAGCTGGACCTGCTGCGGCTGCACGCCGACGCCATCCGCGCCAAGGGCCTCAAGCTGTTCGTGTCGATGCACCACCAGTGGAACTTCGGCGGCTATTACCAGTATGTGCCGGCCCAGTCCAGCACCACGCTGCGCAAGCTGTACGGCCAGCTCGACGCCGCCACCGAGCAGCAGCTCTGGTCCGACAAGCTGCGTGAGGTCATCGACGGCTACCAGCCCGACCTCATCTGGCAGGACCTCTACATCGGCCGGATCGATGAGTGGCGCCGGCTGGAGTTCCTGGCCTACTACTACAACAAGGCCGTGTCCTGGAACAGGGACGTGGTCGCCACCTACAAGGACGGGTTCAACAACCGCGGCGAGGTCTACGACTACGAACGCGGCGGCCCGGCCGGCATCCAGACCCCGTACTGGCTCACCGACGACAGCGTCTCCAGCTCCAGCTGGTGCTACACCCAGGGCATCGGCTACTACTCGACGAAGGCGCTGCTGCACGCGCTGATCGACCGGGTCAGCAAGAACGGCACGATGGTGCTCAACATCGCCCCGATGGCCGACGGCACCATCCCCGCCGGCCAGCGCACCATCCTCCAGGGCTTCGGCGACCACCTGCGTCGCTTCGGCGAGGGGCTCTACAACACGCGAGCGTGGTCGACCTTCGGCGAGGGCCCGACGCAGATGGGCGGCGGCTCGTTCCAGGCGCCGCGCGAGGGCAACGCGCAGGACATCCGCTTCACCCGCAGCAAGGACAACACCGTCCTGTACGCGACCGTGCTGGGCTGGCCGGGCGCCACGCTGACCATCGCCACGCTCGGCTCGAACCGGATCAACCTGGGTAACCTGACGTCGGCGCGGCTGCTGGGCACCACCGCGGGCACCTACATCGACCTGCCCCGCACCCAGGACGGCGGCGGCCTGCGCCTGACCATGCCGTCGTCCAACGCCCCGTTCAGCGCCTTGGCGTACGTGGTGAAGCTGACCTTCTCCGGCCAGATCCCCGCGCCCGGCACGGGTCCGACGCCGACCGGCTACGTGAAGATCAAGAACGTGACGACGGGTCTGGTGCTGGACAGCGGTGGCAGCGTCGCGTCGGGCGCGGTGGTGAAGCAGTGGAGCGACGGGAGCAGCACGAACCTGCACTGGCAGTTGGTGGACGTCGGCGGCGGCTACTACCGGATCGTGAACCGCACCAACGGCATGGTGATCGACAGTTGGGGCAACACGGCGAACGGGGCCAGCGCGTTGCAGGCGCCGTGGAACGGCGGCAACAACCAGCAGTGGCGGTTGACCAGCATGGGCAACGGCCGCTACCAGCTCGTCAACCGGGGCACCGGCACGGCCCTGGACGGGGCGGGCAACGCCACGTCGGGATCGACGGTGGGCATGTGGGCGCCGGACAGCAGCACCAACTTGCAGTGGAGCGTGACCGCTGTCTGATCCCCGTTCTCGGGTTGAGCGTGGTGGGTTCAACCGGTCGGTGCCGGGCCGGTGGATTCGCGTAGCACCAGGCGGCTGAGACCGGAAGGGGTCGGAAGGCTGGTCGGCTCCTCGCCGCGAAGGAGGGCGAGGAGCCGACCCATCGCCTCCCTGCCCTGCCGCTCCCGATCGATGCTGACGGTCGACAGCGTGGGACGCATGAACCTGCCGATCTCCTCGTCGTCCCAGCCGACGACGCTGACCTGCCGGGGCACGTCGACGTGCAGACTCTGCAGGCCCTGGATGACCCCGAAGGCGACCCGGTCGTTGGCGGCGAGCACGGCGGTGGCCCCGCACCGAGGGATCACCGTGGTGGCGGCTTCCCAGCCGGAGCGCACGGTCCAGTCGCCCTGGACCACGGCGCAGGAGGTGAGGCCGAGTTGCGCGATGGTCGTCTCGTAGACCGTGCGACGGTTGCGCGCGGAGGCCCACAGGTCGGAGCCGGCCACGTGGACGAAGCGCCGGTGGCCGTCGGCGGCGAGCCGACGGACGATCTCGGCCATCGGCGAGGCGTCCGCCAGCAGGCCCTGCGCCCGCATGTTGTCGTCGTACTCGCCCTCGACAACCACCGGCACCGGGAAGGAGGCCACATCGACGCCCGCCATCCCGGTGGTGAGCGGAGTGAAGGACAGGATGCCGTCCACGTTCTCGGGGTGCAGCAGGATGCGTATCCGCTCGGCCCTGGCCGACGCGTCTCCCTCCAGCCCGACGACGTCCAGCAGGTATCCGAACTCGTGGGCCACGTCGGCGGCGCCGTTGAGCAGCCGCGTCGGCACGACGTCGGCGGGTCCGGGCAGCACCACGGCGACCCGGCCGGACCGCCGGGTCCGCATCGACCTCGCGGCGAGGTTCGGCCGGTAGTTGAGTCGCTCGATGGCCTGGGTGACCTTCTGCAACGTCTGGGGCTTGAGCCCTCCCTGACCCCTGAGGAAGCGGGAGACGGTCTGGTGGGAGACGCCGGCCGCGCGAGCGACCTCGTGGATCGTGGCGGCCCTTCCGGTGCGGCCGTCCGGTGCGGGTTGCCCGATGGCCATCTTTCTCATACCCCCTGGTTAGAGCCGGTGAGCGATGGGCGTTGACAGAAAAGTGATCGATCACTATTCTTGGCCATCACATAGACGTCAGTCTAATTTTGCTGTGGATCCTCGACAGAACCGAGAGCGGTCGGCTCATTGACGCCGGTCGCCATCCGTCAGTAGGGTACTGCGCTCGGTTCCGGCGCGTCCGGCCCGGGCGCAGCCACCGTGTCGACACGACCCGCGTCGGGTGTGCTCGCGCGTCCGTCGAATCACGGGGTGTCCACGTCGGTCGGCGTCAACTTTCCACGTCCGTTCAGGAGGATCGACCATGACGAGTTACCGATCCGCCGCGCTCGCCACCGCTCTTGCTCTCGCGGCCGTCACCGGCTGTGCCGCACCGGACCGCGCCCCGATCGCGGCCCCGCCGACGACGGTGCCGGCCCTGCCGTCCGAGCCGGTCGAACTCCGCATCCTGGACGTGTCCGGGGTCCTCGCCCTGACCAAGCCGATCATCGAGAACTTCGCCAAGGAACATCCGCAGTTCGTGTCGTCGGTGCGGTACGAGAGCGGTACCCCGAGCGACGTCGTCGGCAAGCTCTACGCCCAGCAGCAGTCGGGCAACGTCACCGACGATCTGGTGCTCACCGGCACCGAGGGGCTGTCCCTGCTCGCCAAGCAGCAGACCGTCGTACCGCTGCTGCCCGGCTATGCCTCCGCCCTGCCCGATCCCGCCACCGTGATGACGCCGGCCGCCCGACAACTGCAGGACGCCCTGGCGGGCAACGGCATGATCATCTCCGGTCAGCCGGACGGCCCGGTGCTCGCGTACAACACCCGGACGGTCCCGCACCCGCCGAAGACCGCGCAGGACCTGCTGGCCTGGGCGAAGGCCCATCCGGGCCGATTCGGGTACGCGGCCGTACCGACCGGCAGCGGGCCGGCCAACCAGTTCACCGACGCGCTGCCCCACATGCTCGGCGACACGAATCCGGCCGACCCGTCGACCTGGACGAAGACCTGGGCGTATCTGGAGGAGCTGAACAGGTACACGGCGCCGTACGCCACCAAGACCGTCGACACCTTCGACGCGCTCGCCAAGGGATCACTCGACATCGCGGTGAGTGAGACCGGATTCGACGTCCAGATGAAGGCCAAGGGTGTGCTCGGTAGCCACTTCGCCCTACAGGCCTTCGACAACCCGTACACGATCGAGGTGGCGCAGTGGGCCGCCGTGCCGAAGGGTGTGGACCCGGATCGCCTGGCCGTCGCGCTGGCCCTGATCACGTATCTGCTGCAACCCCAGCATCAGGCGCTGACGATTCCGTTCCGCGCGGCCTTCCCGGTCCAGGGAGTGGACCTGTCGATGGCTCCTGCGGATGCGCGGACGCGGTACCAGCAGTTCGGGAGCCCCGATTTCAACCAGCGGCTCCTGGCGACGGCGCAGGTCAGGAATCCCGTGGTCGGCGACCACGTCCAGGCCAAGTACGACATCTGGAACAAGCTGATCGGCTCGAAGAAATGACCGGTGAGCACAGCGCCGGTGGTGCGCTGCGGATCCGCGCCCTGCGCCGGAAGTTCGGCTCGTTCGCCGCGTTGGAGAGCCTCGACCTCGACGTTCCGGCCGGCGAGTTCGTGGCGCTGCTGGGCCCGTCCGGTTGCGGGAAGTCGACGGCGCTGAACCTGCTGGCCGGACTGCTCGAACCGACGACCGGCGCCATCAGCCTCGATGGCCGGCGCATCGACCGGCTGCCGCCGGAGAAGCGCGGCATCGGGATGGTCTTCCAGAACTACGCGCTCTTCCCGCACCTGACCGTGGCCGACAACATCGCCTTCGGCCTGCGGATGCGCGGCTGCCCGAAGCCCGAACGGGTCGAGCGGGTCCGGCGGGCGCTCGACCTCGTACGGCTGCGGGCCCAGGCCGACCGGTATCCCCGCCAGCTCTCCGGCGGCCAGCAGCAACGGGTGGCGATCGCCCGCGCCGTCGTCGTCGAACCGCGCCTGGTCCTGATGGACGAGCCCCTGTCCAACCTTGACGCGAGCCTGCGGTTGGATCTGCGCACCGAGATCAGGTCGCTGCATCAGCAGCTCGGCCTGACCACGATCTACGTGACCCACGACCAGGTCGAAGCGCTGTCGCTGGCCGACCGGCTGGTGGTGCTCCGCGACGGGGCGGTCCAGCAGGTGGGCACGCCCGCCGAGGTGTACGAGCGGCCGGCCAACGCGTTCGTGGCCGCGTTCGTGGGCTACCGCAACAGCGTGCCGGGGAAGCTGACCGCCGGGGTGGTCGACGCCGGTCCCGTCGCGCTCCGGATCGACGACCCCGGAAGCGGCCTGCCGGAGCAGGGCAGCGTCGTCGCGATGATCCGACCCGAGGACCTGCTGATCACCCGGGAATCCGGCGGCGGCACGGGGAACGAGCTGTCGATCGACGTGCGCGTGTGCGAATATCAGGGCCGGACCTTCGCCGTCGAGGGGACCGGTCCCGGCGGCCACCTGCTGCACGGTCGGTCGGACCAGCCGTTCCGGCCCGGCGAACGGGCGGTCGCCGTCGTCGCGCCGGATCGGATCCGGACCTTCCCCGCACCCGCGGAGGCGGCGCCGGCCATCGACCGTGCCCTGCTGGTCGGCCAGGAGCCGTCGTGAGGGCGAGCGGGCACTCCGGAGCCGCCGCCGCCGGTCCCGACCACGCCGAGGCGTACCGGCCCCGCTGGCGGGACCGGGCCCGCCAGCGGGGCGTCACGCCGACGCTGTGGCTGGCCGTACCCGGCGTGGTGTTCATGGTCGTGTTCTTCGTCTATCCACTGGGCTACGGCGTCGGGCTGTCCCTGCAGGGGGCGGACGGCTGGTACTCGGCCTATCACGATTTCTTCGCCGACCGGCTGGTGAACAACCACGGAAGCCGCGAGTCGATCCTGGTCACGCTGGAACTGGCACTCGCCGCCTCGATCATCAACGTCGCACTGGCGGTGCCGATCTCGTACCGCATGCGCCGGCGGGTCCGCGCCAAGCGCACCATCATGGCGATCGTCCTGGTGCCCATGACCCTGGGCACCGTCTTCGTCGCCTCGGCGATGAAGGAGTTCCTCGGACCGTCCGGCTGGCTCAACCGGGCGTTGCTGAACACCGGGGTGATCGACCAGCCCCTGCAACTGGTCGGGAACTTCACCGGGGTGCTGCTGTCGTTGGTGTTCACCGGGCTTCCCTTCGCGTTCCTGCTGATGGTCGGCTACACCTCCGGCATCGACCCCAGCCTGGAGCAGGCCGCAGCGGTCTGCGGTGCGCGTCCCGCCCAGCGGTTCTGGCTGGTGACCTTCCCGCTGCTGCTGCCCGGGATGACGATCACGTTCTGCCTGTCGTTCGTGCTGGCGTTCGGAGTGTTCCCCTCGGCCACCCTGGTGGGTAACGACGCCGGCCCGACCCGCGTGCTCTCGAAGATCGCCTACACCGAGTACAGCTACGGGCACTACCCGACCGCGTCCGCCACCGCCGTGGTCATGGCGGTCGTCCAGCTGGCCGTCCTCGGCCTCGTGCTCTGGGGGCGTGGTCTGTTCCACCGGGGGCCGACCAGCGGGGGCAAGGGATGACCGACGTCGCCGTCACGTCCGCCGAGGAGAACACGGCGACGCTCCCCGAAGCCGGACGCCGGCCCATCCGCCACACGCTCACCGGCGCGATCACCTGGGGCGGGCTCTGGCTCTTCGTCGGGGGCCTGCTGCTGGCCGTGGCCACCGTCCTGCTCGCCTCGCTCACCGCGCAGCTCGCCGAGGGCTGGTTGCCGCGCACCTACACCACCCGCTGGTACGCGCAGTCGTGGGTGACCTTCGACCTGGGACAGCTGCTGGTGACCACGGTCGAGGTCGGGGTGGCCGTCGTGGCGGTCACGCTGGTGGTCGCGCTGCCGACCGCGTACGTGCTGGCCCGGCTGACCTTCCCGGGCCGCAAGCTGCTCCTGTTGCTGTTCCTCGTGCCGCAGGTGGTGCCCGTGATGACCTATGCGGTGCCGCTGGCGACCCTGGTATACCGGCTGAGACTCAACGACACCCTGGCGGGGATCGTGCTGGTCAACCTGGTTCCCGCCATCCCGTTCGCGGTCCTGGTGCTCATCCCGTTCGTGGAGCAGATCGATCCCCGCGTCGAGCAGGCGGCTCGGGTATGCGGGGCGACGAACCGACGTGTCTTCGTGCACATCCTCGGACCGTTGCTGGTGCCCGGCCTGCTCGCGGCCGGTGTCCTGACCCTGGTCCGGGTGGTCGGCCAGTTCGAACTGACCTTCCTCGTCTCCGGACCGGACAGCCAGACACTTGTCGTCGCGCTGTACGGCGCGGCGGTCCAGGCCGGCGAGCTCGCCTCGCAGGAGATCAACGCCATGGCGGTGGTCTACATGCTGACCACCCTCGTGCTGCTGCTCGTCGCCCTGCGGTTCGTCGATCCGACCTCGGTGGCCGCTCGGGACCGTCGGTCCGGCCGGTGAGCCCGTCGCCATCGAACCAACCCCGAAGGAGTCGGCCGCGTGACACGTCGAAACGAGCCCATCCGGGTGGCCGTGGTGGGAACCGGCGGAATCGCCACCAGTAGTCACCTGCCCGCCATCCAGGCCCACCGGGACCGGGTCGAACTCGTCGCCGCGGTCGACGCGGACCCGTCCCGGGTCGCGGAGTTCTGCGAGCTGGCCGGCATCACCGCTGGCTACACCGATCTCGACGAGATGCTCGCCGCGCGACAACCGGACCTGGTGCACGTGTGCACGCCACCGGCCGAACACGTCGGGCAGATCGAAACAGTCCTCTCCACCGGCAGTTGGGCCTGGGTGGAGAAACCACCGTGCCGCACGCTCGCCGAGTTCGACCGGATCGCCGTGGCCGAAGAGGCCAGCGGGGCGTACGCCTCGGTGGTGTTCCAACACCGGTTCGGTTCCGCCGCGCGGCACGCCGCCGCGCTGATCGCGGCGGGTGAGTTGGGCCGACCGCTGCTGGCACAGTGCACGACCGCCTGGTACCGCCCGCCCGCCTACTTCACCGTCCCCTGGCGCGGTAGCTGGGCGTCCGAAGGAGGCGGTCCGACCATGGGACACGGGATCCACCAGATGGACCTGCTGCTGACCCTGCTCGGGCCCTGGGAGGAGGTGACCGCGATCGCCGGGCGGCTGGACCGCGACGTCGAGACCGAGGACGTCTCGCTCGCCCTGCTCCGGTTCACCAACGGCGCGCTGGCCAGCATCACCAACAGCGTCCTGTCGCCCCGTGAGGAGAGCTACCTGCGGATCGACCTGTCCGACGCGACAGTCGAACTCACCCACCTGTACGGCTACCGCAACAGCGACTGGACGTACACCGCCGCCCCGGAGGTGGACGAGGACCGTCAGCGGCGATGGCAGCCGCCGGAGGCCGACGTACCCAGCTCACACACGGCTCAGTTCTCGCTGGTGTTGGCGGCGATGCGGGCCGGAGTGCGCCCACCAGCCAGTGGGGCGAGCGCACGGCGAACCCTCGAACTCGTCACCGCCCTCTACCAGGCAGCCCTGACCGGCCGGTCGGTCCGACGGGACGAACTGGTCCCGGCGAACCCGTTCTACCACGCCCTGCACGGCGACACGGCCGGCTGGACGCCGGCGAGGAGCAACGCATGACACGTGACCTCCCGAACAGCTCCGCGCTGCGGGTTCGGCACGACATCGGCACGGCCGTGACGGTCAGCGTGCGGCACCAGGAACTCATGTCGTACGTGTACGGCGCCGAAACGGATCCGTGGGAGTGCCCGGCGCCCTTCTTCCATCCGATCCGCACCACCGCCGGCAACCTCGTCTCGGCGCATCGCCCGCACGACCACCGCTGGCACAAGGGCCTCGCGATGACGATCTCCCACCTGTCCGGCGACAACTTCTGGGGTGGCTACAGCTACGTGCGGGACGAGGGCTATCGCCGGCTGGACAACGTCGGCTCGCTGCGACACCGCGCGTTCTCCCGGTTCGACGTCGGGGTCGACCGGCTCGACCTGACCGAGCAGGTGCGCTGGCACAACGCCCGGGGCCGGCACTGGATCGAGGAGCGGCGCGACATCGCCGTCCACGATGCCGACGCGGCGGGCGGCACCTGGGAGCTCACCGTCGCCACCGCGCTCACCAACGTCAGCGGCGGGCGGCTGGACATCGGCAGCCCCACCGTCTTCGGTCGGGAGGCGGCCGGCTACAGCGGCTTCTTCTGGCGCGGACCACGGGACCTGACCGGCGGCACCATCCTCGCCGCCGGTGGCCTGGAAGGGCCACAGGTGATGGGCCGGCGCGCGGCGTGGCTCGCCTACACCGGCCCGCACGACGTCGTCGACGCGTCCTCGACCCTGGTCGTGGTCCCCGATCCGGGCGCCGAGGACAGCCCGCCGGTCTGGTTCGTCCGCAACGAGCCCTTCCCGGCGATCAACCCGTCGCTGGCGTTCGCCGACGAGGTGACCGTGCCCGCCGGCGCCACCCTGCGACGTCGGTACCGCGTGGTGGTCGCCGACGGAACGTGGGACGCCGATCGCGTCGAGGGGTACCTGAAGGAGCACCCGTGGTGAATCTGCCCAACGGCGTCGGAGTCTCCGGGCTCGAGGTCTACCCCTGGGCGGCCTCCGACGGCTGCCACGGAGGATCGCCGCACCTGCACACGGCATGCACGGAGGCGTACGTCGTCGTCGGCGGGCGCGGCGAGCTGCACACGCTGACCCCCGCCGGCCCCGGTACCACCCCACTGCTGCCGGGCACCGTCGTCTGGTTCACCCCCGGGACCGTGCACCGGGCGGTCAACCTCGGCGACCTGCGGGTGGTGGTCATCATGGAGAACTCCGGACTGCCGGAGGCCGGGGACGCCGTCCTGACCTTTCCACCGGAGATCCTCGCGGACCCCGCCGCGTACGCCGAAGCCGCCAGTCTCGGGCCGGAGCCCGCCACCTCACCGGCGGCCGAACGCCGCGCCCGTGCCCGCCGTGACCTCGCGGTGCGCGGCTACCTCGCGATCCGACGCGACCTGGCCGCCGGTGACCCCTCGTCGCTGCGGGAGTTGTACCGCGCGGCGGTGTCCCTGACCACGGCCCGGACCGCGGCCTGGCACCGCATCCTCGACGCCGGGCCCGCCGCCTCCCTTCGCGAGGTCCGGCGTCGCCTGCGCTGCCTGGCCGACGGCTCGGGCGCGCACCTGGCCGAGGCGAACGTCCGCATGCGGACGGCGCCCGAGCCCGACCAACGGCCGTTCGGCATGTGCGGCCGACTCAGCCCCTACCAAGCGACCTGAACGCGGTCGCCGGCCAGCCGGACCACCGGAACCGTCACCACCGGTGCGGGCCCACCACTCGCACCACCGCACCACGCACCACCGCGCCGTGCACCGCCGCACGGTGCGCGTTCCGCCCGCGCGCCGGACGTCCGGCGCCCGCGGTTCCCGTCCCCGGATCTTCCCAGGAGGAGATCGATGACATCCGTCAGAGCAGGACGTACGTTCACCGCCGTCGCCGCCGGCATCCTCGTGGCCGCCGGCCTGGCCGCGGTCGAGGCCCCGGCGGCGCAGGCGGCGGCCACCAGCACCATCACGGTCGACTACGGCGCCGACCGGGGCCCGGCCACCCAGATCGCCAGCGGCTTCCTGCACGGAATCTCGGCGACCTCGCCCGCGCAGTATCTCGTGGACGGCGTGAAGGTCAGGTCGCTGCGAGGCGCCGACTACCACCCCAACCTGCCGAGCCTCTACGACACCGCGACGTACCAGCGGGTCTCGGCGACCGGCGCGAACCTGCGGGTCGGCCTCTACTACTACACGGCGAACCCGAGCAGCCCGTACCGCAGCTACCGCCCGGGTGACAACGGCAACTTCAGCACGTGGACGACCATCGTCAACGGCGTCGTGTCGGAGGCGGAGCAGAAGGGCTACCGGGTCAATGCCTGGATTCCCTGGAACGAGCCGGAAGCGCAGTGGGGGAGCCGTTACACCACCACCTACTTCCAAGCACACAAGGTGGCCTACGACGCGGTGAAGGCCCGCAACTCGTCGTACCGGGTCGAGGCTCCGGAACTGAGCGCCTACAACTTCACCAAGCTGCAGCAGTTCCTCATCTACTGCCGAGACAACCGCTGCCTGCCCGACGTCCTGTCCTGGCACGAACTGAACCCGACCACGACGGACGTGCCCGGCCACACGGCCCAGATCAGAAGCTGGATGCAGGCCAACGGCATCACCCCGATGCCGATCGCGATCACCGAGTACCAGGGCAGCAGCTACGGCAACCCGGACGCCTGGGCGGCGGGACCGAACGTCCGCTGGCTCGCCCAGTTCGAACGCAGCGTCCCCAACGGGCTGGAGGACGCGCTGACCTCGGACTGGGACTACATCGGCGACGACAGCAACTTCATCGCCACGCTGGGCAACTCCGCCGACAAGGCGACCGGAACCCTGCCCAAGGGCGTCTGGTGGAACTACAACACCTACAAGACGATGACCGGCCGGATGGTGAACGTCACCTCGTCCTCGGCGACCACTGTCGACGCGCTCGGCTCGCTGGACACCGGGCAGCGCCGCGGCGTACTACTGATCGGTAACCAGACCGCCGGCGACCAGGACGTGTCGCTACGACTCAACAACGCGTCGGCGCTGGCGCTGTCCAATGTCGTGCACGTGCGGGCGGAGCGGATCAGCAACGCGTCGACCCTCTCCGCGCCGACTGTCGTGTTCGACGCGGACGTGACGCTGGCCTCGGGCGGCGCCACGGTCCCACTCGGCACGTTGCCGGGTAACGCCGTGTATAAGGTCCTGGTCACCCCGGCCACGACCAGCGCGCCGGTCACTCGGTACGAGGCGGAGTCGCTGCCGATGACCGCCTCGCCGGGCCTGGCCGGCCGGGTCTTCACCGAGGCCGGGGCCAGCGGCGGTGCGGCGGCCGCCCTGGACGGAACCGCCAGGGGCCAGTACCTCCAGTTCACCCTCCCGGTGAGCACCTCCGGCGTCTACGACCTGCGCGCGGTTCTCAAGCGCCTCACCAACCGGGCGTTCCACGCCCTCTACATCGACGGCGTCATGGTCGGCCCACCGCAGGACGGGTACGGGAACGTGGGCTACTACGGGACCGACTACGGCACGGTATCGCTGGCCGCGGGCAACCACACCGTCCGGGCCGTGGCGGTCGGAAAGAACCCGAGTTCCACCGGCTACGTCATGGTGTTCGACCGGTTCGACCTGGTCAGGGTCGGCTAGGACCAGCTCCGGCTCCAGGCGTGGATGAGGGACGGTGGGTCGACCGCCTTCCGGTCGACCCACCGCTCGCCGCCGGCTCGCCCTGGTGGTACTTCGCCAGGCCGAGCCGGGGATATGTGGGCTGGGTTGCTGGTGGTCTGGGACGCGGCCAGGATCTTGTTCCAGGCGACCCGATCCGGGATCCGCGTCTCATGGGGCGCGGAACTCGAACCCGCGTTCACTCACCTGGGCGAGCGGCTTGTCCGCCGCGGAACAATCCGTGGCCGTCGTGGGAATGTCCGTGCCGGGCCCGGTCAACGGCTACCTGCCGC
>NZ_JBSWBU010000029.1:0-14067 GCF_054052245.1 Micromonospora sp. PTRAS2 | reverse complement strand
CTCCGGGCCAACCCCGGCGTCCCGCAACGCCGCCACGATCACGTCGCGTTGCCCGGCGGGGCTCGGGGCGGAGTAGCGGGTGGTCCGGCCGCCGTGGTTGACCGCCGCGCCCTTGATCAGGCCCCGGATCCGGTCGGCGTCCCGCTCGGCGTCGGCGCGGCGGCGCAGCACGACCGCGACCGCGCCCTCGCCGGGCACGAAGCCGTCGGCGTCGACGTCGAACGCGCGGCACCGGAAGGTGGGCGACAGGGCCCGCAGGTCCTGCATGGACCGGAAGTACTCGGGGCTGATCGCGGCGTGCACGCCGCCGATGACCGCCGTGTCGATGTCGTCGGCCCGCAGGTGCTGCAGCGCCGTGTGCAGGGCCACCAGCGACGATGAGCACAGCGTGTTGACCACGACGCTCGGCCCGTGCCAGTCCATCAGGTACGACAGCCGGTTCGGGATCATCGCCTCCAGGCCGAGGCCACGCCCGTCGGGCACCCCGTGCCGGGACCGCTCCTCGTGGTAGTGGTCGTGGCTGTAGGCGATCCACAGGCCGATCCGGTTCTCCCGGTCGCCCTGCCCCATCCGGCCGGCGTCCTCCAGTGCCTCCCAGATGGTCTCGTACACGATGCGGGCCTGCGGGTCGATCAGCGGCGCCTCCCGGGCGGAGATCCGGAACGGCACGGGGTCGAACTCGTCGACCCGGTCCAGGAAGGACGCCTGCGGGACGGGCCCCTCCTCGGCGCGCTGCCAGCGGCCGTCGGGCAGGACGCGGACGGTGTCGCGCCCCTCGGCCAGCAGGGACCAGTACCCGTCGAGGTCGTCGGCGGTGGGCACCCGGATCGCGGCGCCGACGACGGCGATGTCGCGCCCGGTGTCCGTACGCTCGGCGGCCTGCGCGTGGTCGACGGCCTGGGGCGGGGTGGTGACCGGCGGCGGTCCGGCGGTCACGGCCGGCGGCGTCGCCGCGACCGGCTCGGGGGCCTCGGCCGACCGGGGGGCCTCGGCCGGCTCGGGGGCCTCGGCCGATCCGGGGGGCGGGGCGCTGACGGCGGCCGGGGGCGGGGCGACGGGTGGCTCCGGGGTCGGATCGGGGGCGGTCGCCGGGCCCGCCGGCGGTGCCGCCAGCGAGGCGACGAAGTCGGGGGCCTCGTCGACGAGGTGCTGGGCGAAGCTGCGGGGCGTCGGATACTCGAAGAAGACGGTCGGATAGAGCGACAGGCCGTGTTCCCGGGACAGCCGGTCGCTCAGCCCGACCAGGCCGACGGAGTCGAAGCCGGCCGAGAGGAACTCGGTGTCGGCGTGCTCGGCGTCCGTGCCGGACAGGGCCAGGAACCAGGCGAGCGCCCGCGCGACGGGCGACGCCGACGCGACACCGCCGGGAAGCGCCGCCCGCTGCGGCACCGGGGGCGGCGCGGGGGCGGCGGCCGGAGCGACCGGTGCGGCCGGGGCCGCGGTGGGCTGCGCGGCCGGGACGGCCGGAGCGGGCCGCCCGGCCGGGACGGCCGGCGCCGGGGGTGCCGGGGGTGCCGCGGTCGGGGCCGGGGCCGGGGCGGGCGCGACGGCGGTCAGGGCCGGGCGGGGCGCGGCGGGGGCCGGTGGCTGGTCGCTGAACGCGAGCACGGGCACCCGCTTCGACGAGATGTCGCCGAAGGTCAGCAGGGGCACGCCCCGCGCGTCGAGGACGACCTGGGTGACCCGGCACGCCTCCTCGTTCCAGAACGACACCTCGGTGCGGACGTAGGCGGCGTCGTCGAGCGGGCCGTGCACGCTCACCCGGTCCGCCGACAGCGGGATGAACGCGGACGCGTGCTCGGTGCCGAAGACGGGGTTGTCCGGGTCGATGGCGGCGATGGTGACGCTGTCCAGCAGGCCCGGGAAGAGCTGGACGTCCGGCGGGTTCAGCCCGCGCTGCCGGCCGCCCTCGATGCGGGCGAGCGTGCCCCCGCCCGCGAGGCCGGCCACCCAGGAGATGTTGCGGTAGTAGCGGCCGTGGTGGTAGCCGATGCGGCGCAGCCACCGGTAGACCGTGGAGCCGGCGTGCAGCCGCGAGCAGGCGGCGAGCAGCTCCGGCAGCGGCTCGGTGGCCGGGGCCGGGTCGGGCTGCGGGGCGTACCGGCCGGTGACGAAGGGCGTGCCGTCGGCGTCGGCGACGGTGAACCGGCCCTGCCCGTCGACCCGGCACCGCACGCGGTGCGCGCCGGTGGGGATCAGCGGCCGGTGGAACAGCACGTCCCGCACCCCGTGGAACGCGTCGCCGCGCAGCTGCGCGCCCTGGCGCAGGAAGTCGAACCAGGCGACGCCGGGCAGCATGATCCGGCGGTACACGGAGTGCTGGGCGATGGGCGTCTCGCCCGCCCCGAAGACCCGGGAGAAGGCGTACCCGGCCGGGCCCTCGTCGGCGTCCAGGGTGGTCGGGCCGCCGGGCTCGGCGGAGCGCAGGGGCTCCCGCAGGTCCAGCGCGGGCCCCCGGGCCTGTGCGGCGGGCAGCAGCCGCTTGCGCCACCCGGCCGGCCCCTGGAACGTGGCCCAGTCGACGTCCGCGCCGGCCTCGTACAGTTCCGCCGCGACGGTGGCGAGCAGCGCGGCGACGCCGCGCTCGTCGGTGACGTCGGCCAGGCGGGCGCACAGCTCCGGGCCGGCGTCGCAGTCGGAGTCGGCGGTGCCGGCCGCCGGGTCGTCGGCGGTCGCGGCCGGGCCGGTCAGGACCGCGCTCAGCGCCTGCTCCAGCGTGGTACGCCCGTGCGCGAAGTCGGCGATCGGCGCCCAGCCGGGCGGCAGGTCCACCGCCTGCTCGGGCACGCCGGTGTCGCGCAGCGCCACGGCCAGCACGACCCCGGCGCAGATCCGCAGCAGCGGGCCGGAGAACGTCGTCACGGGGCTGCCGACGGCGGCCTCGAACCGGCCCACGATCTCCCGCAC
The DNA here is from genome assembly GCF_054052245.1 of Micromonospora sp. PTRAS2. Taxonomy (NCBI): domain Bacteria; kingdom Bacillati; phylum Actinomycetota; class Actinomycetes; order Micromonosporales; family Micromonosporaceae; genus Micromonospora; species Micromonospora sp. PTRAS2. The sequence continues at coordinate 11,160 of NZ_JBSWBU010000029.1, read as the reverse complement.
CGCCGGCACGGACCCGGTGAGCGCGAGCAGCCAGGCCGGCGGGGCCGGCGCGGCGGCCGGACGCACGGTGACGGCGGGCCGCCGCCCGGCGGTCTCGCCGAGCGGGGCGTCGGCGGCGAGCAGGCGGGCCCGCAGGGCGGCGGCGAGGCTGGCGGCGTCGGTGCCGGCGACGGCGCACCGCACGGCGCGGTGGGGGCGTCCGAGCCGGGCGGTGGCCAGCACGTCGGGGAGGTCGTCGGCGGTCGTCGGCAGGAACTCCAGCCACTGCGCGGCCAGCTCGCGCAGGCCGTCCGGGCTGTCGGCGGACAGGGGCAGCACCTCGGCGGCGCGCCCGGCACCGGCCGGGGCGGCGGGCGCGCCGGCCGCCTCGGCGACGACGTGCGCGTTGGTGCCGCCGAAGCCGAACCCGCTCACCGCGGCCCGGCGGGTCGGTGCCGCCGGCCAGGGCTCGGCGCGCGGCGGCAGGTGGAAGGGGCTGGCGTCCAGCCGCAGGCGCGGGTTGACGGCGGGCACCGGCACGCCGGGCACCACCCCGTTCCGCAGGCAGAGGACGATCTTGGCGAGCCCGGCCAGGCCGGACGCCGAGTGCAGGTGCCCGATGCGCCGCTTCAGGGAGCCCAGCGCGACGCTGCCCCGGGCGACGCCGTGCCGGCCGAACACCTCGGTGAGTGCCCGCACCTCGATGGGGTCGCCGATGGCGGTGCCGGTGCCGTGGGTCTCGACGTACTGGACGGTCGCGGGGTCGACCCGGTCGTAGACGCGGGTGAGCAGCTCGACCTGGGCCTCCAGGTTGGGGGTGGTCACCCCCATGGTGCGGCCGTCGTTGTTGACGCCGGTGCCGGTGATCGCCCCGAGGATCACGTCGCCGTCGGCGACGGCCGCCGCCATCGGCTTGAGCACCAGGGCGACGGCGCCCTCCCCGGGGACGTACCCGTTGGCCTTCTCGTCGAAGGTCTGGCACAGCCCGTCCGGGGAGAGCGCGCCCGTGCGGGAGAGCAGCACGAACGTCAGCGGGTCGACCAGCAGGTCCACCGCGCCGACCACGGCGATCTCGCAGCTGCCGGCGGCGAGGCTCTGGCAGGCCAGCCAGACCGCCGTCAGCGACGACGAGCAGGCGGTGTCGACGACGAGGCTGGGGCCGGCGAGGTCGAGCCGGTCGGACAGCCACGCCGCGACGAAGTTCTGCGAGCGGCCCCAGAGGGCGGCCGGGACCGGCGGGCCGGCAACCGGGACACCGGCACGGCCGGCGGGGGCGACGCCGCGGCCGTGATCGAAGCCGTAGGAGTTCATCCGGGCGCCCACGAAGACGCCCGCGTCGAGCCGCCGCCGGGCGGCCAGGTATCCGGCGTCCTCCAGGGCGCGGGCCCCGACCTCCAGCATGACCCGCTGCTGCGGGTCGAGCAGGACGGCGTCGGCGGCGGTGAGCCCGAACGCCTCGTGGTCGAAGGAGAACGGGTCCTGCAGGAACGCTCCCCGGTGGTGGGTGCCCTGGTGGTCGCCGTCGCCGAGGTAGAGGTCGCGGGCCCAGCGGCTGGGCGGGACCTCGTCGACCTCGACCGAGTCGTGGGTCAGCATCCACCGCAGGTCGGTCACGTCCTCGGCGCCGGGAAGCCGTACGGCCATGCCGATCACCGCGATCCGATTGTCCGTCATGGTCGCGTCGCTCCTTCCGTCCCGCTCGGTGGGCATGTCAGTGGCCCTGCTGCTGGCCGTGGACGAGCAGGGGCCGCAGCAGCGCGCCGAGGTCCGGGGCCGGCGCGGCGGGTTGCCCGCCCGCGTCGGGTGCCGGCGGCGGCGCGTCGGGCGTGCCGGGCCCGGCCGCCTCCCGGGGTGCGGCGGGCGGCGCGCCGGCGGGGCCGGGCAGCCGGGCCGCGAGGTCGGCCATGGTGCGGGCCCGCATCACCAGGGACGGGTCGACGGTGATCCCGCCGAGCCGTTCGATGGCGTTGGTCAGGTCCACGATGACCAGCGAGTCCAGGCCCAGGTCCGGCAGGGGGCAGTCGCCCGGGTCCTCGCCGAGCACGTCGACGAAGGCGTCGCGCACCAGCGTGTACGCGAGGCCGGCTGCGGCGGCCGGCGCGGGCGCGGGCTCCGCAGCGGGTCGCGTGGCCGGCGTTGACCGTGGTGCCGCCGGTGCCGTGGCAGTCGACGCCGCCGGGGCCGGTGCGGCCGGGGCCGTCGTGGGCGGTGCCGTCGTGGGCGCGGGTGGCGGCACGCTGTCGGGTGCGGCCGTGCCGGGGAACACGACTCCCCCGCCGGTGCGCAGGTGCGCGGTGAATCCGGTCAGCGCCTGGTCGAGGGTGATCGAGTGCCCGGCGGCGACGGAGTCGTCGGCCTCCATGCCGATGCCGACCCAGTTCGGCCAGGCGTGTGCGGTCACCGTCGTGCCGTCGTCGCCGGACTGCTCGGCCAGCGCCAACTGGTAGGCGTTGGCCAGGGCGTAGTCCACCAGCCCCCGGCCGGCGTGCGGCAGCGCGCCGGCGATCGAGGAGACCAGGGCGACGTGGCCCGCGCCCTGCGCGCGGGCCAGTCGCACCACGTTGCGGGAGCCGGCGACCTTCGGCGCGGTCACCCGGGCCGCCTCCGACCAGGGCCGACGGCGCAGCGACCCGAACGGGTTGACCCCGCCGGAGCAGTGCACCACGCCGAGCAGCCGGCCCCAGCGGCGGCCGAAGGACGCGGCGGCGTCGGTCAGGGCGGCGGCGTCGGCAACGTCGCATCGCAGGTAGTCGACCTCGGCGTGCAGCCGCATCTGCGCCAGGAACGCCTCGGCACCGGGGTCGACCGGCGACCGGCCGACGATGCCGACGTTCCGCGCGCCGCCGCGCACCAGGTGCGCGACCAGCCGCCGGCCGATCGCGCCGAGGCCGCCGGTGACGAGGTGGTACCCGTCGCCGTCCAGCGGGGTGGCCGGGCCGGGTGCGGCCGGGACCTGCTCCGGGGCGTACCGGATTCCCCGCCGGTAGGCGACGGCGGTGTTGACGCCGGGGCGCAGCGCGGCGAACTCGGCGGCGATCTGCCGGGCGCGGGTCTCGGCCGGGTCGCCCGCGTCGAGGTCGAGGGCCGCGACGGCGAACCGGTGCTCGGCGGCGGCGGCCCGGACGGTGAACGCCCGCGCGGCGGCCTCCGGGTCCAGCAGGGCCCGGTCGGCCTCGTCGACCGGGGCCGAGCGGTGCTCGACCCAGACCACCTTCGCCTGCGGCGGGAGGGCCGCCGTGACCTCGCGGAGCTGCTCCCAGAAGCCGCGCAGGTCCGGCTCGGCGGCGGCGGACGTGGGGGCGGCGGCGACCACGACGAGGGCGCGGGCGGGCGCCCCGGGGGCGGCGATGTCGGCGCCCTGGGCGGACAGCGCGGCGGAAACGACGCCCTCGGTGGCCCGGTCGGCGGCGACCACCCGGACGGTCACGCCGTACGCCGACCCGCCGGTGAGGGGCGCGGTGGCCCGCCACCGCGTGCACAGCGCCTCGGGCGCGGCGGCGGCGGCTGCGGGCGCGTCGGGCGACGCCGCCGGGGCGGACTGCGGCACGGTGGGCGGCGGGGCCGCCGCCGTCGCCTCGGCGCTGCGGGTGTGCCAGTAGCGGCCCCGGGCGAACGGGTAGGTGGGCAGCGCGACGATGCGGGAGCCCGGGGCGGACAGCGCCGCCCAGTCGATGCCGGGGTGACCGCGCCGGGCCAGGTCGGCCAGCGCCTCGTGCCAGGCGTCCGGCGGTCCGTCCGGGGCGGCCGGCGGCGCGTCGGTGGCCAGGGCGGCGTCGACGCGGGCCACCGGGAGCCGGCCGTCGGCGACGGCCCGGAGCTGCTCGGCGAGGGCCGGGCCGGTGGGGCCGGTGACCGCGCTCTGGTAGTCGAGCAAGGAGCGGCCGGCGTTCGCGGTGTGGCAGAGGTCGGCGGTCCGCCGGTCGTCGTCGGAGGCGGCGAATACCTCGGCGTACGCGGCGGCGAGCTGGCGCACCGCGTCCTCGCTGGCGGCGGTGACCCGGACCAGGTGCGGGCGCGGCGGAAGTGGCCCGCGCGGGGCGGCGAGGGGCGGCTCCTCCAGGATGACGTGGGCGTTCACCCCGCCCATCCCGAACGCCGACACCGCACCCCGCCGCGGCACACCCGCCACCCGAGGCCATGCGACGACCTGGTCGGCCACGTAGAACGGCGACTCCTCGAACCGGATGTGATCATTCGGCCGGTTGACGTGCAACGTCGGCGGAATCTGCTCCCGATCGAACGCCAACAACACCTTCACCACACCAGCCAGACCAGCAGCCGGCTCCAGATGACCAATGTTCGACTTCACCGAACCAATCGCACAGAACTGCGTCCGCGACGTGAACTCCCGCCACGCCCGCGTCAAACCCTCCACCTCAATCGGATCACCCAACGACGTACCCGTGCCATGGGCCTCCACCAGACCGATCCCGTCCGGGCCGACCCCGGCGTCACGCAACGCCGCCACGATCACGTCGCGCTGCGCGGCACTGCTCGGCACCGTCAACCCGCTCGTGCGACCACCGTGGTTCACGGCCGTTCCCCGGATCACCCCACGGATCCGATCCCCGTCGCGCACCGCGTCGGCCAGGGGCTTGACCACCACCGTGACCACACCCTCACCCGGCACGAACCCGTCCGCCGACGCGTCGAACGCCCGCGACGCACCCGTCGGGGACAGGGCGCGCAGGTTGCGCATCGCGGTGTAGTGCAGGGGGGACATCGCGAGGCGTACGCCGGCGACGATGGCCTGGTCGCACTCGCCGCTGCGGATGCTGCGCACCGCCGTGTGCAACGCCACCAACGACGACGAACACAACGTGTCGATCGTCATGCTCGGACCCGACAGATCCAGGAAATAACTCACCCGATTGGCCAGGAAGGCGTTGTGGTTGCCGAGACCGGCGGCGGCGTCCAGCTCCGGCGGGATGTTGTAGTCCTTGTAGTGCTGGTAGCTGGCGCCGACGAAGACGCCGGTCGAGGCGGGCGTGGACAGCGGGGCGATCCCGGCGGACTCCAGCGCCTCCCAGGCGGTGCGAAGCAGCCAGCGGACCTGCGGGTCGAGCACCTCCGCCTGCTTGGCGAAGAAGTCGAAGAACCGGGCGTCGAACTCGTCGATCTGCGCGAGGAAGCCGCCCACCGGGGCGCCGTCGGGGTCGCCGTCGGCAGGCCAGCGGAACGCGGGCGCCGGGCCGACGCCGCTGCCCCCGCCCGCGAGCAGGGACCAGAAGCCCTCGGGGTCCGTGGCGCCGGGCAGTGCACAGGCGACGCCGATGATCGCCATGTCGTGGGCGTCGCCGCCGGTCGCCGCGTCCGAGCCGGTGGGGGCGGCGTCGGGGGTGGACGGAGCGTCGGGGGCCGGCGGCGCAGGGGGCTCGTCGGGCAGGAGGGACGCCACCACGGCGGTGAGGGCCCGGCAGTCGCGCGCCTGGAGCACGTCGACCGGGCTGAGCGTCGCCCCCAGCCGGTCCTGCACCTCGGCGGCGACCATGGTGGCCAGCATGGAGTCGATGCCGGCGGCGGCGAGGGGGCTCGTCGCGCTGACCTGCGGGTCCCGCAGCACCGCGCGGACCAGGTCGACCACCGTCTCCTCCGGCAGGCGGGGGCCGCCGTGGGGGCGGGACGGCGGCGGGTCGGCGGCGGTCCCGCCGGCCGGCGGGACCCGGTCGGGCGCGGGGGTGCCGGCCGGCGGGGTCACCCGGCCCGGGTCGGGCGCGCCCGCCGCGACGGGCCGGTAGACCACGTCGTCGAGGAGGACCAGGGCGCGGCCGTCGGCGTCCAGGAGGGTGGCGCTGGCGCGTCGGCTGCCGTCGGCGTCCTGCCCGGCGAGGCGCAGGTGGACGTGTCGGGTGCCGGCCGGGTCGCCCCAGCGCACCGCCCGGCCGATCGAGACCGGCAGGTAGGTGAGCGTGGACGCGGCCGGGTCGGCCAGGGTCAGCACCGCCATGGTCTGCAACGCCGCGTCGAGGGCGGCCACCGCCCGGACGCCCGGGTCCGCGTCGGCGAGGTCGACCTGAGTGAGTACGCCGGTGGTGCCGTACGCGACGTGGCCGACGACGCGCAGCGGGGCGCCGAAGTCGACGTGCTTGGCGGCGAACCACGCGTACAGGCCGGCGGGGTCGAGCGTGCGCGGGTAGCCGGCGCGCAGGGCGTCCAGCGTCACCGGCTCCGGGGCGGGGTCGGACGGGTCGGCCGCGCCCACGGTGAGGTGGCCGACGGGCCGCCCGCCGTAGGAGAAGGTGGTCGTGTCGCCGGAGGGGTCGCTGGTGAGCCGGTGCCGGCCGGTGCCCCGCGCGGTGAACGCGAGCCGGTGCAGGACGGCGGCGCGGGCGAAGCCGCTGGCGACGAGGAACGCGGCCGGCAGCGTCTCCTCGCCGAAGACGCGGTGCGCGCCCAGTAGCCGGTCCAGGACGCGGTCGTCGGGCGCGGCGGGGCGGGACGGGCCGGCGGGGCCCGGCTGGGCAGGGTCGGCGAGGTCGCGGAAGGGGTAGGGCGGCAGCGGCACCCGGCGCAGCCCGCTGCCGGTGTGGAGCCGCCGCCAGTCGACGTCGCGCCCGGCGACGTACAGGTGGGCCAGGGCGGCGAGCAGCGTGCCGTCGGGCGTGCGCAGCTCTGCGGCGATCCGCTCGGCGGTCAGCGGCACGTACGCGGCGAGCCGGGCGGCGAGGTCCGGGCCGCAGGGCACCGGGTCGCCGGCGAGGACGGTCGCGCCGCGCAGGACCGTCGCCGACGGGTCCGGCCCGGCGCGCAGGGCCTGGCGCAGGCCCGCGCCCAGCTCGTCGGCCGTCGCGCCGAGCACGGCGATCCGGTGCGGCAGGTGGCTGCGCCCGACCGCCGCGGAGAAGCACAGCGCGGCGGCGTCGACCGACCGGTCCCGCCCGATCAGCCGTTCCACGTCGGCGATGCGTCGGGCGAGCAGGGCTGGGGTGTGCGCCGAGAGGACGAGCAGGTGCTCGCCGGCGGGCTCGTCGGGGCGGGCGGCGGCAGCGGTGGGGCTCGGGGCGTACTCCTCGACGACGACGTGGGCGTTGGTGCCGCCCATGCCGAAGGCGCTGATGCCGGCCCGGCGGGGCCCGGCGGAGCGCCATGGCCGGGGCTCGGTCGGGATGGCCAGCCGGCCGGCGGGCAGGGCGATGTGCGTGCCGAGCGTCTCGAACCCGGCCAGGGGCGGGATCTCGCCGTGCCGCAGGCAGAGCAGGACCTTCACCAGGCCGGCCAGGCCGCTGGCCGGTTCGAGGTGGCCGATGTTGGCCTTGACGGAGCCGACGTGCACCGGCTCGGGCCGGTCGCCGTCGAAGACCTCGGCCAGGGCGGCGATCTCGATCGGGTCACCCAGCCGGGTCGCGGTGCCGTGGGTCTCGACCAGGGAGATGTCGGCCGGGGCGAGGCCGGCGTCGGCCAGCGCGGCCCGGATGACGGCGACCTGCGCCTCGCTGCGCGGCACCGGCAGGGCGCTGCCCCGGCCGCCGTGGTTGACCGCCGCGCCCCGGATCACCGCGTGGATCTGGTCGCCGTCGCGTTCGGCGTCGTCGAGCCGCTTGAGCATGACCGCGACCGCGCCCTCGCCGGGCACGAACCCGTCGGCCCGGTCGTCGAACGGCCGGGGGCGGGTGGGCGAGAGCGCGCCGAGCTGGCTGAGGCTGCGGTAGTACCAGGGGGTCAGGCCGACGTGGCAGGCCGCGACGATGGCCGCGCCGCACTGCCCGGTGCGCAGGCTCACCACCGCCTGCTGCAGGGCGACGAGGGAGGACGAGCAGAGCGTGTCGACGGTCTGCGAGGGACCGGTCAGGTCCAGCGCGTAGGAGATGCGGTTGGCCAGGACGGCGTTCATCGAGCCGAGGGCGGTGTGCGGGCCGACGGCGTCGAGGCCGTTGGCGTCGCGGTGGTGGGTGTAGGTGGCGCCGACGAAGACGCCGACGTCCCGCCGTCCGGCGCAGCCGCTGTCGTCGACGACGGACCAGGCGTGCTCCAGCAGCAGCTTCTGCTGCGGGTCCATCTCCTGCGCCTCGCGCACGGCGATGCCGAAGAACCTCGGGTCGAGGCGGTCGATCCCGGTGACGAACGCGCCGGTGCGGCAGTAGGTGCCGGTCATGTCGGGGCCGCGCCGCTGGAAGTGCTCGTCGATGTTCCACCGGTGGGCCGGGATCTCGGTGAAGGCGTCGGCGCCGGAGCGGAGCATCGGCCACAGGTCGGTGAGGTCGCGGGCGCCGGGCAGGTCGCCGGAGACGGCCACCACCGCGATGTCGCCGCCGCGCGGGGCGGGCCGGGCGGCCGGCTCGGGGGCGGGCGCGGACACCGGTGCGGGCGCGGGGTCCGGCTCGGACGTGGGGGTGGCCGGCGCGGGGGTGGTCGCCTCGGGCATGGCGACGACCGGCGCGGGCGTCGGGGCGGCCGGGGCGGCGGCCGGCGGTTCGGCGGAGGCGGGGGCCGGCTCGGGGGCGGCGGGAGGGCCGGCCGCGTACCGGGTAGCGAGCGCGGCGGCCAGCTCGGCGAAGTCGCCGTACTCGAGGAAGAGGGTCGCCGGGAGGGTGACCCGCCAGCGGCGGGACAGCTCCTCGGCCAGCTCGACGCTCATGATCGAGTTGATGCCGTAGTCGGTCAGCGGCGCCGTCCGGTCGAAGCCGTCGATGCCGAGCCGTTCGGCGAGGAACTCGGCGAGCCCGTCCTCGGTGCGCCCGGCGTCGACGTCGCCGGCCGGGGACGGGCCGCTCGCTGCGGCGGCGGGCGCGGTGGCCGGCGGGACCGGTGCCGGCGACGCGGCCGGTGTACTGGCCGGTGTCGTGCCCGTCGCCGCCGCGGGCGGGGCGCCGGCCGGGGCGTCGGGGTGGGCGATGACGACCTGCCGGACGTCGTCGCGCAGCACGGTCATCAGGGCGTCGAGCGCCTCGACGGTGCCCAGCGGCCGGACGCCACGACGGCGCAGCTGCTCGGCGACGGCGGTGCCCATGCCCACCTCGCCCCACAGTCCCCAGTCGACGCTGGTCCAGGGCGCGCCCCGCGCGTGCGCGTACGCGTCGAGGTAGGTGTTGGCGGCGGCGTACCCGCCCTGGCCGAGGTTGCCGAACGTCCCGGAGACCGAGGCGAACAGCACGGCGAAGTCCAGGTCGGTGCCGGCGACGGCGGCGGCCAACTCGTGCAGCCCGTCGACCTTGGGGCGCAGCACCTGCGCCACGTCCTCTGCGGTGGTGCCGCGCAGCAGGCCGTCACGGAGGGCACCGGCGGCGTGCACGACGCCGTGCAGGTCGCCGAAGCGCTGCCGGATCTCCGCCACCACGCCTGTCAGCGCGCCGGGCGCGGCGACGTCGGCGGCGAACGAGGCGATGCGGCAGCCGTACGACTCGATCCCGGCCAGGGCGTCGGCGGCGGCTCCGGTCCCGCCGGAGCGGCTGACCAGGGCGACCAGGCCGGCACCGTCGCCGGCGAGGCGGCGGGCGACGGCGAGGCCCAGGCCGCCGTGCCCGCCGAGGATCAGGTACCGGCCGTCGCGCCGCACCGGCGGCCGGCCGCTGTCGGACGCGCGCAGCGGGACGCGGACCGGCTCGTGCCGCACGCCGGCGCGGTAGCCGACCTCGACCGGACCGTCGCCGCCCAGCTCGGCCACGAGCGCGTCGGCCGAGGCGGGGTCGAGGTCGACGAGGCGGGGTCGCAGCCCCGGGTACTCGATGGCGGCGGTGCGGACCAGCCCCCACAGGGCGGCCCGCGCCGGCTCGGGGGTGTCCCCGGCGGCCACCGGCTGGGCCCGTTCGGTGGCGACGAGGAAGCGGCCCGAGCGCTGCCGCTGGCCGAGGGTCTTCAGGGCGGCGAGGCAGGCGTACAGGCCGGCGGCCAGCTCGGCCTGGTCCGGCCGGGCGGGACCGGTGTTCCACAGGTGCACGACGCCCTCGACGGGCGCGCCGATCTCCTCCCAGAGCCGCTGGAACGCGGCCTCGTCGGGCCGGGGCATGACCCGCCGGTCGGCCCCGGTCGCCGGGGCCGACCCCTCGGGCAGCACCTCGACGACGCGGGCCCCGTCGGCGCGCAGCGCCCGCACCGTGGCCGCGCCCGCGGCGTCGGGGCCGCCGTCGTGCAGGACCACCCAGGTGCCGGTCGCCGGGCGGCGCGGCGCGGGGGCGTCGGCGGGGGTCCACTCGATGCGGGTGAGCAGCCCGGGTGCCGAGGCGGACCGGTGCGCCGGCAGCCGGCGCATGCGTACCCCGGTCAGCTCGGCGACGACCTGGCCGGCGGGGTCCAGCAGCACGGCGTCCGCGACGGACCAGGCGTCCTGCACGGCGGTGCGGCGCACCCGCACGGTCACCCCGGTGGTGAGGGCGGACAGGTTCGCGTACAGGGCGAGCCGCGCGACGCCGATGGGCAGCATCGGGCCGGGCGCGTCGCCGTCGGCGAGATCCTGCAGGGCGCAGCTGACCACCTGGAAGACGCCGTCGACGAGCAGGGGGTGGGAGTACCAGGGCACCGGCTGGGCCACCGTGGCGAGGCTCGCCTCGGCGGTGCCGTCGCCGACGGAGAGCCGGCGTACGGTGTGGAAGTCCGGCCCGTACGTCAGGCCGGCCTCGACCCAGCCGCGGTAGATCCGCTCGGGCGGGACCGGCACCGGGCAGGTCACCTCCCACGCGGCCGGCGGTCGGGCGTCGGCCGGCAGCGGTCCGCCGGTGCCGGTCGAGACGGCCTTGCGGCCGTCGGGGGTGACCGCGCTCAGCTCGAAGCGGGTCCGCTCGGCGAAGGTCACGTCGAGTCGGCCGGTGACCCGCTCGTCGTCGGCGACGGTGAACGGCCGGACGAAGGCGACGTCGACGAGTTCGAGCGGGGCGAACGCCCGGCGCTGGGCGACCCCGAGCAGGGCCATCTCCAGTTGTACGGACGCGGGCAGGATGCCGAAGCCGGAGGAGCGGTGCTGGGCGATGAACGGCTCGTGCCCCGCGAAGGTCTTCTCGTAGGTCTCAACCCGGTACGTCACGTTCCCTCGCTCAGTGCTCGTAGTGACGGTCGAACAGCGGATGGCCGGCGGCCTCGTCACCTGCGGTGGGTACGGAAACCTGTGCTTCGGGGCGGCGGCGGTGCGCGGGGGCGGTCTCGTGGACGCGGGGCGCGCTCAACTCGCGGCGTTCGAAGGGGTAGGTGGGAATCGTCGTCGTGCGATGCCCCTTACCGGCATGCACCCCCACCCAGTCCACCTCACCCAGA
>NZ_JBSWBU010000028.1:0-21333 GCF_054052245.1 Micromonospora sp. PTRAS2 | reverse complement strand
GCGGTGCGGTGCAGGCCTGAACCGCCATGGCCCGAAGATCACCTCTTTCCTAGGATGCCCTAGGGGATGAGCATGGGGGCACCTACTCGTGTAGTTGCGGTACATGGCCATTCCCGACGTGCGCGTTAACTACGCGGGCCGTGACGGAGGTGTGGAGCCATGGATGGCAAGGGTGATCGTCTCGGAATGTCGCCACAGAAAACTCCCAGTAGAAGGATGTGGACGAGTGGGCAGGTGCAGAGCCTGGGCCTCGTAACGGACGTAGTGACAGCCGGAGCGATCCTGGGGATTGGACGTACTAAAGCTTATGAGTTGGCGCGCCTAGACCAATTCCCGGTTCGGATAATAAGAGTAGGTCAACGCTACATTGTTCCAGTTTCCGGCATTATCGCCGCTCTCGACTTGCCTGACTGATCGGTTGAGCGAAGCGCGGCGGCGGCGAAATTACCGGCAGGTCGTGGAGTAAATCGGCGCTGCGCGGATTCGTGCTATTGTGGCCTTTCGCAATCCCAAGGGATGGATGGCAGTGTGACTCTGAATCTCATTCTCGATCTTCAGCGACACCTGACGCAAAATCCGGATCCGGACGGGATGGAGGCTCGATCAGCGCTTCTGGGTGCTCAGCAAATCCTGATGTCAGGAGCCAATGTCCTGTCCAGTGTGTCAGACCGTTGGACTTTCGCCAGCCTCTCGGTCGCCGAATGCCTTGATCGGCTGGTGGGCGACCTGTCCGATGAAGTGACTTTGACTGTCGACGTCAGCGACTTGACCGCTGATGTGGCAGAGGAGATGCGGGAACCAATCCGCTCTCTACTTCGAGAGCTCGCTGACCTCTACGCCGACGCCGCCAATGAGGACACGTCGCCCCCGTGGCGACGGCTCGCCTGGTCGTCTGCGGCACAACACCTGGACCGGGCCCTGCGGGAACTCCCGTGACCTACGGCCAGCAGCTCGATCGAGCGGCAGGCGCCATCGCCGCCGCGCAGGTGAGCCTTCGACATCCTCGCCCTGGTGGCATCGCCGATCATGCTGCCGCAGCGATTGCGCGCACCCACCTGTACAGGGCGATTGAACGTCAGGTGAAGCGTCTCTCGGCGCGAAGGAGCGATGCTGTCCTCATCCGAGAGCTCCAGCACGCCACACATACCACCACTCTGGAGATTCCCCTCGCCCCGACAACAGACCACCCGATTCCTACCGCGCTACGACAGGCCGCAGAAGCTGCCCGCGTAGCGAGCGACATTCTCTACGCCCAGTTCGACTCCGCAAACGGGCGCCCCCGTACGCCGGAAGGCTTCGCCATCCAGACGGGCATCCTTCATGCCGGCAGCCTCCCACGCCTGGCCCAGCTCGCCCGCGCGGCCAGCGAAGTCGACCACGGCCTGGCGGCTTGGCTGCATCAGGGAGTGGCCGCAGGAAGTCACCAGCTCATCGTGCGGACCGCAGCGTCAGACGCGCGGACCACTAGCCTGATGCTGCCTCACACCGTGGACGCCATCGCCTCCGAAAGGCCGCTCCACAGCCTGCTACGTGACCTGCAACCGCCGCCACTCACCGACACGGCGCAGCGCTGGGCGTCAATCACCTCGCCAACCGATTGCGTTCGTGCCCTCGATGTCGCCCGCACCTGGCTCGTGCAGCATCACCAGCACCTCACCGCAAACGATCTCAAGGTGCTTCTCCGGACCGGACTCGCCCTTACCTACGAGATCGACTACCTCATCCAAGCCGCCCACCCTGGCACCCATCGGACCCCCACCGCTGGAATCCTCGCCTCCGTATGGCGTGGAGCAGCGCAAGCCTCCGTGCACCTACACACCTTGGGGAACCCAGAATCCGGTGTCGGCCCTACGGTCCTCGCCGCCGCGGAGAGATGGCTGCGCGACCAGCTACGACCCAACGGGGACTGGAGGGAGCCCAAGACGCTCTTGCGGTCACGAGGCGGCCGAGCATGGCAGTCCGCCGGTACTGCTTTCGCCGCCCGGCTGCCTGACCTCGCCTCCCTTGTACATCAAGGCGCGCTCCTTGCCGTGCGCCGCGGGGACATGCGCGAACCCGACCCACTGCAACGGCGCCCCCCTGACCGCGCCGTCCGACCCAAATGGATCAGAGCGAGCCCCGCCAGCCCACAAGGTGCAGCGCTGCTCAGGTTCACTGGACAGCTGCGCGAGGAGACCGTCGCCTTGGCCGGTGAGGCGGGCAGCAAGGTCCTGCCCGGCTTTCACGAGGCGGAGCGCCGCAAGCTGCGCCAGGCTGGGCCCGACCGCGTGATCGCACCCGGTGTGAAAGCCAGCACCGAACAATCATCCTCGCCACATCCACCGAACCCCCAAGGCCGCCCCGAGCGCGCGAACCACGCCAGGATGATCGGATATAGCGGCTATGCAGCAGATGCAAAGGCACTCGCGCGAGCGCGACCGCTGGGTAGCGAGCAGGCTCGGACCGAGCAGAATCTCTGCGGCACGGAACCCGACGAGGGGCCCAGCCTCTGAAGACGGCTATCGTCGGCGCGTGAAATCGGACCCTGCCGGGGCGTCTGAATTCAACCCCTTTGTCTGGTTGTGTTTTACTCAGTCGTTGGGTCTTGGTGGCCGTAGGAATGCGGCCGAGGTCGTGATCCTGATGGTGCCCGACTCGACCGACCTTCGCCCCATGATCGGCCCCATGAGTCCGCAGACCGTGTGCGGCTCGGACCACCGTCGCGTCTCATGACTCCGTCGTGACAATCAGTTCCTCGGCGATGGCCTTCAGTGCTTCGGGGGCGGCCGCCTTGAGGATGCGCGCAGGCATCAGCGCCAAGCCGTCTTGTAGCTCCGGCGGTCTTGAATCAAACGGCGCCAGGATGGGCTGCCAGACCGGCGACCAGTCCGTGACCCGCAAAGCCGAGGCGACCGCGGCGCGGCGCTCAGCGGGATCCTGACTCGACTCAGCGACCGCCCACAGCCGATCATGGAAGCTACGGATCCTGGTGGCCAGGTCGGCGGCCTGAGTGTACTCACCCAGCCGAACCATTGCGCTGACGAGAATGACGAGTGCGATGTCATGCCACAGCTCGATATCCGTGGTGAGCGCTTGGGCCGTCTCACGGGTCAAGCTGAGCGCGCGCTGCGAATCCCCGTTCACCGCGGCAGCGTCTGCCAGCTGCGCCAGAAAAACCTTTGCCAGGCCATCGTCAATGGCCTTAGCGATCTCCTCCGCTCGATCGAAGTCGCCGGTCAACACCACAGAAAAGGCGCCGGGGCCGAACGTCATCACGACCGGGTTTGCTATGCGACGGGCGATCTCGGCGGCGTGATCCCTGTCCACCGGAGCGAGCGCCCTCGCCAAATGCGCCCGCGCGAAATCAGCACCGCGGCCGTTGTCAATCTCGACGGCAAAATGCTCAAGGCGCTGAGCCATCTCCCCGGCCAGGTCGATCTCACCGCACATGCCGAGCGCCGTTAGCACCGGGTCCATGGCTGCCGCCCGCGTCGATGGGTCGCTGATCGACGATGCTTCCTCTTCCGCGCGTTTCCCCAATTCAATTGCTCGACCGAGGTCGCCCAGGGACGCGGAAAGCTCGATGGCTGATGCTAAGCCCGAGACTTGATAGAAGTGATCGCTTATCGTCGCGGCGAGCTCGATGGAGTCGTCTATGAGCATCCGCGCAGTCTGTACCTCGCCGACCCGCAAGGCTGCGTTGGCGACGGCGTAAAGCGCATCGAGGCGCATCCTCGGCTCGGTGATCAAACTCGCGGCCGCTTTCGCTTGCACCACGACGGTGCCGGGTGACACCTCGGCCATCGCCGTTAACGCCCAGGCGCGTAGGTACGGCTCCGTGGTCTGCTGAGTGGCCCGCAAGGCAAGTTCCGGCTCGCCGATCGCCAGCAACGGCTGCACGAGGCCAGCCAACTCGTGATCCATGCCAATTTCCGCCATGGTGGCCTGCTCGGCACGCTCCGCGTACTCGCCAGCACGGTCTAGATCACCCGTAGCCGCAACAGCCTTGGCAAGCTCCGCCCAGGCATACGGCCGACCCCAATCGTCTTCGGCCACGGTGATGATCTCCTCGACCAGGCAGGTCAAGTGCGTGACTTGTTCTTGCTCTGCAAGCTTGAACAGGACCGCCACCAGGGGAGCTAGGGCTAATCCGAGCATCGCCGACCGGTCGATAGACCTGGCTTCGTCATGGGCCTGCGTGGCGAATTCTTGAGCCCGACTTCGGTCCCCCACCGTCGCAAGGGCGTCAGCGATCCCAATCAGGGCATAGGTGCGCCACCGAGGTTCTTCAATTGATGTGACTATCTTTTGCGCCCTAACGACATCCCCGGCCCTCGCAAGGGGTCCAGCGAAAGCCCACGCATCATGGCTGTCATGTCCGCTGGCACCGAACATGAGCGCCGCCCGTTCGTTGTCTCCGCAGAGGACGTACACCTCCATTAGGCCGGCCATCGCCTGCACGCCTTCGGCAATTTCCTCCGCCTGCAGCGCGACCTGCCGTGCCCAGTCCATATGACCGCTCGTGGCCAGCGCTCTCGCCACGCCCGTCAGGCCATAGGTACGCCAGCGAGGCTCGGTGATGGAGTCCGTGATACGCAGCGCCTCTTTCGTGTGACCGCCAGCGGCGACCGCTCGTGCGACGCCCGCGAGTGCCCACGCCCGCCGGTCGGGGTCCGGCATCGACCGCGCCAGCGCCTCTGCACGCTTGGGCTGACCGAGCCGGGCCCACACGTGCGGCAGGTTGACCCTGATGCTCTCTGCTCGTTTGGTGACGCGAAGACGATGCACTGCCACACGTCCCAAACTCGCTAGGTCGTTGGGGGCATCGGCCTGGAGCATCTCCTGCAACGTGCTTATCTCAGCCAGTGCAGCGAAGTCTCCACCGCTGACGCTGAACAAGCGATCGTGACGCCTCCGGTCGGTACCGATGGCGAGCATCCTGCGCAGATCGCGGGTTTCGTGCAGCAGGCGGCCGTAGCCACGAAGCAGGTACTCCGGAGTTTCCGGCGGCCAGCCACGATTGCGGTAGCCGTCCGCCCACTCGTGTAACTGTTCCCGGTGTTTCCGCAACGCTGCTTCCCCGAGACGGTTGACGGCCTCCACGTGAATTTCTTCGTGTCCGAGCAGATACACCTCGGGATGTGTATCGGGTCGCCAGTCGGTGGTTCGCCTGGCGAAACTGCGGCCTGCTACAGCCCGAAGGTGCTCATCAACGATGAATAGCGGTTCGTGCGTGAGTTCGGCGAGGTCGTGCCCGCTGAGACCACCGCCAGCCGCCGTGACCAGGCCGAGCAGTTCCCGCTCTATGGGCGACCCGAGCAGTAGCCGTTTGATCTCCATCCGCATATCTGCTTGGACAGCCGTCGCATGCGGTGAGGCGGTCAAGGCGCGTACGACCGACAGTCGCCGAAGGGGATGCGCTGCCGGCACGTCATCAGGTATCGGCGGGTTCGGCCGGCCGGCGACGACCACCCGCACTCCATCGGGTACCACCTCCGGCAGCAACGCAGCGATGCTGTAGGCATCCGGGCTTGCTACTACCCCGCGATCCTCGTCGAGCCCGTCCACGACGAGGATGAGACGCTCGCCCCGGTCCACGCAGAGCCGGGCAGCGCGTGCCAGATGGTCGCGGAACTCGACCTCACCTGAGGCGTCGGTGACCATCGGCATCGGCTCGCCAAGGAGCTCCGAAAGCTGTCCTAGCACGAACTCCAGAAACGCCGATCGGTCGGCGTGGCCTTTGAATCGCGCGGTGATGAAGAAGGACACGACGTATACGCCCGGCGGCGGGTTCAGTACGAACCAGGACAGCAACGCCGTCTTGCCCGACCATGCCGATGCCTGCCACCACATGTAGGGCTCGCCGTCCGGCAAGGTACAGAAACGGTTGAGCTCGTCCAGCTCGGCCTCACGTTGCTGCAGCGACTTTGGCGCCATTGGAGTGACCATCCTGTCGCGGTACAGCGACCGGATCGGTGCGTGTGCGTGTGCGTGCACGTGTATGTCGCCATGGTGCACACCGGAAATGGCAACTCCACCGGCGCTGGCGGTGGCGACCCCGGTCTGCGAGACGTCGATCCGGCTCCGCATCGCTGATGCTGGCTCTCGTGGATCAGACGACGGCGCCGCTGGTCGCCTGCCCGCCGTCCGACGCCTCGGCACCGCCGGTCTTCTCGATGTCGATGCGCTGATCGGTCAGGGATCGACCCGGCCTCCCTGACAACCCACTGACCGCTGTCCCGGACGTTTTCGCAGCCGCCAGCCCCGTGTCCGACACGCGAATGCTCCCGCTCGGCCGACGCAGGGCGGCCCAGATTGCGATGCCGACAGCGGCGACTGCGGCCAGCGCCGAGACCACCCCGCCGAGCTTCCCGGCGTTGCTCTCGTCAAGGCGCCAGAGCGCTAGGCCGAGCACTGCCACCACGGCACAGGTCCCAGCGAGGATCATGGTCGATGGCTTCATGGCAACCATTCTCGCAAACCGCTTCGAAGATCGGCCCGCCGCCAGCCCTGGTGATTGATAGTGACCGCGCGGGCGGAGACATCGCGAGGGCTGGGGCGAGGGACGCGCCGGCACACGAGTGCGGGCCGTGCTCATCACGCGCCGCGCTCGTGCCACGCAGAATTCGTCCGGGTCGCAACTGCGAGGGTGGCGTAGTCAGAAGCGACCGTGGTCACGATGTCCGGACGAAGGCGGCTGAGCGTCAGCAGCGGCGTTGTCCAGTCGCCGATGCGCAGCGCGCGGGCGACTAGGCGGGTGGCGCGGGCCGCTGGTGTCAGTTCCGCCAGGGCCGTGAGCGCCCGCGCCCTTCGGTCCGGGTCGGCGATCGCGTCGAGGAGTGTCTCGGCGTCGCCGGGGCGGCCGGCTGTACCCAGTGCGACCGCCATCTCGCCGATCGCGTCGGCCCGCGCTCGAGGGTCAGTAATAGCCCGAACGAGCGTGTTGCCCCGCTCGCCGTCGCCGTTGCCGGCGGCGTCGGCCGCGAGAGCGGCTAGTACCGGCGTCCGGCGGTCCGGCCGGGTGATCCTGTCGGCGATCCGTTCCGCCCGCTCCAGCAGGCCTAGGGCGGGGTGCCGGTCGTGCAGTTGGATGAGCGTGAGCGCCAGGCCGGCCAGCGCCGCGTCGCGGGCGTCGTCGTTCGGCACGGAGGCTGCGGACCGTTCGGCCCGATCGGCGAGGTACGAGACCTGGGCAAACGCGTCTGCCGTGCCAGTCGCGGCGAGGAGCTCGGTCAGCGCCAGGGCGCGCTGATACACGCTAGCGAGCGACTGGATGCGCCGCTTGGCCAGGTCGACGAGGCGAGAGGCGCCCGCCGCGTCCGGGCCAGCCGCGACCAGGGCGGTCAGGGCCGCCGCTCGCCCCTCGACGTCGTCAAGGACGCAGGCGCGCCGCTCGGCCCAGTCACCGTGCCCGGCCCGGAAAGCTGCGACGACCATCACCGCCACCGCTCGGTGGTGCAGGTAAGGCTGAGCGATGTCTGCGGCGAGACGCTCGGCGCGGTCAAGGTCGCCCACCTCGGCCGCGGCGGCGATGAGCGGTAGCAGCACTGCGGCTCGTTGCTCGGGACCGCCGACGAAGTGGGCAGCTTCCTCCGCCCGCGCGGCCAGCCGGACTGCCCGCTTACTGAACCCTCTACCCGGCCACTCGTTGCCATGTCTTGTGTCGATGGCCTGCGCGGCGACCAGGGCGGCGAGGGCGCGGCCTCGGTCGTGGGGGGTGGCGACGGAGTTGGCCAGCGCCTCGGCGCGGTCGAGGTCGCCGCACCGCTCAAGGCTGATGGCCAGGGCGATCGTCGAGTCGGCCCGCTGGCCGGGGTCGGCGATCAGCCGGATCAGCGTTTCGGCCAGCTCGTGCTGGCCTGTCTCGGTAACGGCGCGTGCGAGCACTGCAGCGGCGTCCGCCTCGCGCGCTGGTCCGCCGACGCTGCGCGCAAGCCGTTCGGCCTCGTCCGCCAGCGTCGCGGCGAGCTCGGTCCGGCCGCTGGCGGCCATCCCACCCGCGACCGCCGCCAGCGCATTGGCGCACTCGCGCGGTCCGGCGACCTCCCTGGCCGCGGCCACCGCCTCGTCAACCGCGACCGCCGCTTCGATCACTGCCGCAGCGGCAGGCATCCCGGCCCGCATCGCTCTATTCGCCGGCTTCAGCGCACCGGACGAGCGCCGGATTAGGTACGTGGCCAGGTCGGTCCAGGCGCGGGTGCGATGCAGCGGATCCGTGATGGTACGGGCCAGTGCCGTCGCCGGTTCGAACTTGCCAATGCGGGCTAGCGCGGCCGACAGGCCGGCCAGCGCTGCTGCCTGGTGGCCCGGCGCGAGGATTGTCGCGGTCAGTGCCTCGACGCGGGCGGCCAGCGCTGCCGCCCGGTCGTGGTCCCCTGCCTCGCCGACCGCCACCATCAGGGCGGTCAGAGCCGCGGCCCGTTCGTGCGGTACGGCGATGGCACCGGCCAGCAGCTCCGCTCGGTCCGCGCACCGGCTCGCCCGGCAGCGGTCGCCGGCGCTCGTGGTCGTGCGGACAAGCGTAGTGAACGCGGCGGCCTGTGCGCCCAGGCCGAGCAACACTGTGAGGGACTCGATCCGGTCGGCAAGACGGGTGAGCCGCAGGGATCCGGCTGCCGCTGGGACCGCGTCCGCCAGCGCAACGAGGACACCGGCCCGATCCCGGCCATCGACCCGCTCCGCTAGCGCCTCGACTCGGTCGACCAGATCGGCCAGCGGCCCGGCCGGCTCGACGGGAACGACCGGCCGACCCCGCCGATCAACAGGGGCGAAGGACCGGCTGGGCTGATCCCCCGGTGCCGTAGGCCAGTCGGGCGAATCTGCGGGCTGAGAGGGCCAGCCGGGGCGAAGGCCGTATGGCACGCGGCACAGTGCGATCAGCGCCGAGACGCGCGGGCCGGGGTCGTCGATTGTGTCGAGCAGTGCGTCCGCCCGCTCTTGGTAGCCGGCACGGGCGAGGGCCGGCACCAAGGCAGCGGCGACCTCTGCGCGGCGGCTGGCGTCGGTGATCGACATCGTCAGCGCCTCAGCCCGGTCCGGGTCGCCCGCGTCGGCCAACGCTGACACGAGCGCGATGGTGGCCGCAGTCTGCCGGGCGGGGCTGGTAATGGATGCAACCATGGCCTCGGCGCGGGCGGCTTGGCCAAGAGCAGCCCGGACCGCCGGCAGGCCGACCGGCAGGTGCACGTTGCGCGCCGTCAAGTCGTCGCGGTGCATTGCAAGGCGCAGCATAGCCAGTGGATCGACCTCTACCCGGGCCAGTAGCACGTCCTGGGCCAGGCCGATCTCGGTCAGCGCAGCAACGTCGCCGCCGGTCAAGTCGAGCATCCGGTCGTGGCGGGCGCGGTCGGTGGCGTAAGCAAGCATCCGCTCCTCGTCGCGGATGGCGTAGAGCATTCGAAAGTAGCCGCGCAGCAAGTACTCCGACGTGCCAGCCGGCCAACGCTGCGCGCGTACCCGATCGGCCCAGGTGTGCAACTGTTCGCGGTACCGGCGAAGCTGCGGCTCGCCGATGAAGCGCACGGCCTCGGATTGCAGTTCCTCGTGGCCCAGTAAGTACACGTCGGTGTGCGCGTCGCCGAGGCGGCGCGCGAACGTGCGCCCCGACACGGCGCGCAAACTGGCGTCAATCTCCCATGGTTCCAGGCCGGTGAGCTCGGCAAGGTCGGGACCGCTCAGGCCACCGCCGGCGGCGGTGAGGAGGCCGAGCAGATCGCGCTCGGTGCGCTCGCCACGCAAAAGCCGCTTGAGTTCCCGCTGCGCGTCGGCGCGCAGCACCTGGGCGTGCGCTGAGCGATGCAGGATCCGTACCGCGGCGCCGTCGCGCAGGGGATGGTCGTCGGGCACGTTGACGGGCAACGGCGGGTCCGGTCGCCCTGCGACGATCACCCGCATGCCCGCCGCTGGGCGAGCGGGCAGCACAGCGGCGATGCTGTGGGCGTCCGGGCCGGCGGTCACACCGCTGTCCTCGTCCAGCCCGTCAATGACCAGCACCAGCCGCTCGCCCCGGCGCTGACAGTGCTCAGCGGCGTCGGCCAGCATTTCCAGGAGGTGCACGTCGCGGGTGGCGTCGGTCAGATACGCCGGCATAGGCCGCTCCAGCAACTCGGCCAGCTGCTCGAGGACCACGTCGGTGAAGGCGATCCGGTCGCTCTGTCCGGCGAAGCGAGCCGTCACGAAGAACGACACGATCCGCACATCCGGCGGCGGGTTGAGCACGAACCACGAGATCAACGCCGTCTTGCCTGCCCAGGCCGGCGCCTGCCATGAAAGATAGGCCCCGCCGTCCGCCCGCGTGCAGAAGCGGGTCAGCTCCGCCAGCTCCGCCGCGCGGTCGACCAGCCGGTCGGGGGCGATGCGCCGCACCTGTTGCAGGTACGCCGAGCGGACCGGCACCCCAGCGGTCACGAAGACGTTGTGCTGAACGTTGCCGTCGCCGATCTGCACGCCCCGAGCGCGGGGCACGACGACGGTGACCTGGTCGGGCTCGTCGGGGTTGGCGGCCATGGCGGACCGTTCAGGAGAAGGCGTTGGTTTGGGTGTTGTGATCACCGACCTGAACACCCCGGGCGTCACGCAGGTCCACGCTGTACTTCCCGGCGCCCACGCCGTCAGGGTTTGTCAGCGCTAGTAGGGCCCGCGCTGCCGCTAGGAGCTCTTCGTCCCGATCGGCTCCGGCCTCCTCCAGCCGACGGCCGATCTCGGCCCGCCACACGCCGTCGTCCAACTCGTTCGCTTCAAGGGCCGGCGTCGCCAGCGCCGCGTCAGTGCCGTGGCCAGCCAGCCGGCGGCGGACCGCCTCCCGCAGTGCTGTATAGGCGTCCTGCACCACGTTGGTAGTCGCATTGGAAACCCCCGCCGCGGCACCGGCAGCGAGCGCCGCCACGATGAACTCGATCCCGGTCATCCCACCGACTCCACTCCGCGCGGACAGCAACCACATTGTGCCAGGCACGCGCGAGCGCGTTACGGACGGCAGGCTGCCGACTCGGGAGCCGGCTGCTGAGGTGGACGCAGATATCTTCTGCCGCAGCGGGGCGCGGCGTACCATCGGGACCAACTCCAGCGGGCTGCGGTGGGCCAGCAACTGGCGCCGCTGCCCCCCGACCGGAACTGGGTTGACCAACGGACCGTCGCTGACGTGCAAATGGAAGTCGTAGAACTCGCTGACCACGGTCAGGTTGTGGTTGATGGTCGTCTTCGCATAGCCATCGGCCAGGTTCGGTTTGCCGGGCTTGAGGTTCGACATTAACGCCGGCGAGTGGGCGGCGCAGATGGTCAAGGTAGACGCCGAAGCCCCGCTCAGTTTCCCGGGGATCCGAGCTGCCGAGCCTGGCCGGTCGCCGCTTCGACGGCCTGCCCGGCGGTTCCGGCGCGTTGTACGAGCAGCACGAGGATCTGTTTGACGCCGTCGAGGGCCTGCAGCAGCGGCTCCGGTTGTCCGCCCTGCAGGACGATGGTGACCAGGTTTCGGGTGTCGTCGAGGTGGCTGATCGTCGCGGTGGCGGACTCGCGGGCGGCGGTGATGCGTTGCTGCACCGGGGCGAGCGCGGTGATGGTCTCCTGCGTGGCGGCTTGCCGGGGAACCGCTGCGGCTGCCGTGGTCGCCTCTCCGACCGCCGCGGCGAGGCTACCCAGCCCGCCTTGGATGGTGGAGACCGTTGCCCGTACCTGGGTAATGCCTGCGGCGATCCCGGCGAAGCCTGCGGCGGCGGCCTGTAGGGCGATCTCCTGGGCCTGCCGGTCGACCGCCGCCGTGAGGCCCTGGGCCCGCTCGACGCCCGCCGTCAGCGCCCGCAACTCGCCGATGATCTGTTCCATGCTCGACACGCGTCAGCCGCCCCGACCGAGAACGGACTCCGGACCCTGCAACCTACCCGGACGACCCATGCGAGGGGCACCCCGAACCGCTCCGACACCACAACGCACGCCGACCGCGACGGCCGTCCATTCGTTTCGGCACTTCTCAGTCATGCCGGGAGTGACATCAATGGCGATTAGATGGTGGGCAGATGATTCCTGTAGGTTCACCCACTGTGACCTGCTAGGATAATCGCATGAGCACCCATTCTTGTGTCTGGGTGCTACGGGTGAGTGGCCGAATCCCCCCTCGGACACGAACCGAATCCCAACGGTGCGCGGCAAGGTCAACACTTGCCCGCACCGTTTGTGTTTCCGGGTCGTACGCCAAGTGCAGCCCGAGGCTGCGGTAGACCTCCAGTTTGCGTTCCGGCTCGGCGTCCCGCAGAGCGCGCACGAGGTCTCCGAGTTCGTCGACGACGGCGGTGATCTGCTCCTCGGTGAACCGCTGCGGGCTGTCCGTTTCCTGTACGGCTGGGGCGGTGTGCTGGAGTCGTTCGGCGCGTTGGCGTTCGGCCTGGGTCTCGGCGATCCAGGTGGTGACCACGGTCGGGTCGGCGCCGGCTTCGAGTGCGGCCCGGTAGCGGGCCAGTTTCGCGTCGCACTCGGCGACGGTGGGTCCCTGCGGTGCGGTCGGGGTGGGGGTCGGTATGCCGGTGTGGGCCTGGTCGAGGAGCACGGCGATGGTGTGACGTCGTTGGAGGGGGCCGAAGCCCTGGACGAGCCAGGTGTCCAGCGGGGTGATCAGGATGTCTTCCCGCATGATCACGTTGCGGGGGTGGTCGACCCTGTTGGCCAGGGCGTATTCCTGGGGGAACCGGCAGCGGTAGTAGGCGACGCCGTGGGAGTGCTGGCCCTGCATCTTCCGGTGGCAGATGCCGCAGTGGACGAGGCTCTTGAAGACGTAGGGGTGGCGGGAGCGGTGGGCCCGTTTCGGTGCGGTGGCCGTGCGGGCCCGCAGGCCGAGCATCTCCTGGACGCGGTCGAAGTCGTGCTGCTCGATCAGGGGTTCGTGGACCAGTTCGTTGGAGGTCACCCACCGGTCGCGCCGGTTCCAGCGCATGATCGGCGTATGGCCGAGGGCGACGTCGTTGACGTCGAGCAGGACCTCGTCGGTGCGTTGCTTGTTCCAGACCTGACGGCCGGTGTAGCGGGGGTTGATCAGGATCGTCCGCACCGCGGTCTTGGACCAGGCCAGGCCGTCTCGGTGGCGGTTACGGGCGCGGTCGTACGCGGAGGGGCAGCCATTACTCGGAACTCCTTTCCTGTTGGTGGCGCTTGGCGTGACTCGTTCCGCCGCGCATGATCTCTTGCGACTTGCGCTGGTCTGTGCCTTGAGGTGGGATCTTCGAATCCGTCGAGGGCGCGGTTTTCCCGAGTGCTCGGCAGGGAACGCGGATCTTCTCCTCGGACCTTCGTAGAAATCGGACAAGGCAATTTCCGCTGAGTGCGCGACTCGGCGGGAACTGCCATCTCTGCTCTTGTGGTGCTATTGATCTGGGGTCGCACTCTAGGGGGCGTCTCGCTTGGTGGCCTTGGCCCAGCGGCGGTAGCAGATGAGGATGCAGCCAAGGTCGGCGAAGGCTTGGGAGCGTTCGGCCTTGCAGTCGTAGCGGCGGACGAGGCGGCGGATATTCGGGCGGCTCGGATAGGCAGCTTCAACGATCCGGCGATGGCGGCCGAGGCGTTGGGATGAGTCGATGCCTTTGCGGGCGATGCGCCCGGCGATGCCGTGGACGTCCGCGCCGGCAGTGGGTCGAGGTGATCGAGTCCAGCAGCGGGAGCAAAAATTGGCTGTCGTGGGTGTTCGCCGCAGAGATCAGCACGCTGAGCGGGGTGCCGCGCCCGTCGCACAGGACATCGATCTTCGCACCCGGCGTGCCGCGATCGACCGGGCTGGGCCCGTGAGACCCCCTCTTCTCCGTCCGTGCGGCGATCGAGTCCACCACGGCACAGGACCAGTCGATCTCGCTGATCGAGTTCAACCGGTCCAGGGAGCTTTGGTGCAGCTGTTCCGACAATCCGGATCGGGTCTACTCGGTGAACCGCCGATGCACGGTGGCGCGGCTGGTCCCGAACAACGTTGCCGGCAGCTTGCGCCAGGAGCAGCCGGCTTGCGCCAGGTACACGATCGCCGCCAGGACTGCGCGATCGTCGGCGCGCCGCCGTCCACCGCCCTGCGGCCGCTTCGCCGGAGCCGGCATCAACGGCTGCGCCATCTGCCATAGTTCATCCGGTGGCCAGGAGTGCATTCGTCCTCAACCACATCCGTCACAGAGCGAAGATCATGGCGTAGACCCACGACGATCAAAATGAGAAGCGCCTCTAGCCCAGGGCATCCGTCGATCGCTGGCCGATCTACCAGTGGTGATGCAGTTCACTCATGTGAGATTATCCTTCGTATGACGGGTTCCTTGCCGCCACCGCGCCGCTCCCGAGGCCAGGTCTGGGCAAGTGTGCTCGCCTTCCTGAGCGCGGCCATGGGTATCGCTGTGGCGGTAGTCGCCGCTATTGTGATCGGCTCAATCAACGAGCAGTTCGATCGCGTCACCGGCAGTCCTCCCACGGCGCCGATGACGTTCGCTGTGGTCATCACCGTCATCGTGAGTCTGCTCATGATCGCCTTTGGCGTGTGGTGCTACCTCGCAGGCTCGCGCACCGGGTCAACGGTCGTGACCGCTGTCTGGGCGCTGTTCTCGATCGTGCTGTGCACCGCCTGCATCACGCCGGGGTGGTTCACCGGCGCTTTCCTCTACGCGGATCCTGGCGGCTCCGGCCGCTACAGATACATGGCCTTCGTCGAGCTGATCCCGAGCTGGCTTTCCACCACCTCACTCGCGCTGGCCATCGGCAAGGTGGTGACGTTCTTCGCCGCGGCGATACTGCTGTCGGCGACGCACTCACGAGCCGCTCGGCCGACCCGGCTGCACCGCCTGCTCCGGTTGTCCCACCGTCGGGTCTGCTGCACCGATAGGTGACAGTTTCAGTCACGCGGCCTGACTGGCCGGTGGGGTCATGATGGTCTCGTACTCGATTGGGGTCAACCGGGACAGGGGTCGTTGGCGTCGTCGGCGGTGGTAGGTACGTTCGATCCAGGTAAGTTGTGTTCTCACGGTGACGCACGGCGCGGCCGAGCTGCTCGCGTTGGTCGGGGCGTTACGCCAGCTTCACCCCGTGACCCGACGCCGCCCCGCCGAGGTCGGGCAGCGGGCGTCGGCAGACCTCGTGGGCCTCGTCGGGCGGTAGGCCGAGCAGGCGCAGCAGGTCCTCGGCGACCTGGTCGGCGGCTGCGGCGTCGTCGCGCTCCGGATGGTCGTGCAGCAGCTGCCCGAGGGCCAGCGCGGCGCCGGCCACGGTCACCATCGCCAGCTCCGGGTCGCGCACGCTGAACCGGCCGGCACGGACGCCGGCGGCGATGTCGCGCCGGGCCCGCGGTGCGAGGCCCTTGTCCGAGCCGGCCAGCGTCAGGCCCGAGCTGAGCAGGACCCTGCTCAGCTCGGGCTGCCGGCGGTGCAGGCGCCCCGTCAGCCGGAAGCTCTGCGCGAAGACGTGGGCCGGGTCGTCCAGGCCCACCGTCACCTCGTCGAGCAGGGCGCCGTAGCGGTCGAGGGCGTCCTCGACCGCCGCCTCGATGAGCTGTTCGCGGCTGTCGAAGTGGTTGTAGAACGACCCCATCCCCACGTCGGCGGCCCGGGTGAGTTCGAGGATCGGCACGTTCGGCTTGCCGGCGGCGATGAAGGTCTGTGCGGCGCGTACGAGCGCCGAGCGGGTGTGCGCCTTGCGCCGCTGCAGGCGGTTGGGCGCGTGCTCGGTCTGCTGAGCCATGCCGGCGTGCTCACCTCTCCCGGGTCGGTCCGTGACCACCTTAACCCAGCGGGAACTCAGTGCTGACGAAATCGTCATCTGGCCTTGACTGACGCTACCCTCGTAAGTGACGATTTCGTCAACTTGGAGGGGGTGGGGACATGATCGAGCACCACGACCCGCACACCGGCCTGCACAGCGAGCAGGGCGCGCTGCCGGGCGAACACCCGGGCCGGGCCCGCAACCCGACCGTGAAGGTGCACGACCTCGCCTGGCTCGAGTTCCAGAAGCCCGATCTCGACCGGGCCGAGGCGTTCGCCCGGGCCTTCGGCTTCACCACCGCACTGCGCACCGCCGACGAGGTGCACCTGCGGGGCGCCGACGCCGGCTCCCCCTGCGTGCTCATCCGCCGGGGCCCCCGCTCGCGGTTCCTCGGTCCCGCGTTCCGGGCCGCCGACGGGCCGGACGTGCTGCGGCTCGCGGAGGCGACCGGAAGGACGATCACCCGGCTGCCGGAGAGCCTGGGCGGGGTGACGGTGGACCTGACCGACCCGAACGGGACGCGGGTCCGCGTGGTCGCGGACACCCACGAGCTTCCCGCGCTTCCCGCGCGGCGGCCATCGGCCTTCAACGTCGGGCATGACGTGACGCGGGTGAACGCCACCCAGCGGCCGCCGCGAAAGCCGGCCGGGGTGCAGCGGCTGGGCCATGTCGTGCTGCAGACGACGAAGTACGTCGCGACCCTCGACTGGTACCTGGAGCACCTCGGCCTGATCGTCAGCGACTTCCTCTACCACCCCGGGCAGCGCGAGCGCGGCCCCGTGATGAGCTTCATCCGCTGCGACCGCGGCAGCACCCCCACCGACCACCACACGCTCGCGATGACCCTCGGCCCGGCCAACCGGTACGTGCACTCGGCCTACCAGGTGCCCGATCTCGACTCGCTCGCGGCGGGTGGGGAGCACCTGCTCGACCGGGGCTACCGACGGTCCTGGGGGATCGGCCGGCACATCCAGGGCAGCCAGATCTTCGACTACTGGCGCGACCCCGACGGCTTCCTCGTCGAGCACTTCACCGACGGCGACCTGTTCGACTGCACGCTCGAGCCGGGCTGGGCGCCGATGACCGCCTCCGGGCTCGCCCAGTGGGGTCCACCCGCCACCACCGACTTCCTCGGCGTGAAACCCGGCCGGGAAGCACTTCGCGAGCTGCGCGCGGTCGTCGGCGCGCTGCGCGCCGACAACGAGTTCGACCTCCACCGCCTCCGTGGCCTGATGAAAGCGGTGACCTCATGAGCACCTCCGTCCTGCGCACCGCCGATGCCTGGTGGGTGCTCACCCCGACCGGCGCCGCCCGGGTGCCCACCAGCGCCACCACCACCGGCGAACTCCTGGCCGACCGGCCCGCGATCCGCGCGGCCGCGGCGAGCGGCGACACCGTCGCGGTGGAGGATCTCGAACTGGTCTCCCCGGTGACGGTGCCCTGCCGCGTCGTCGCCCAGATGACGAACTTCGTCTCGCACGTCAGGGACACGAACGGCAACCCGGAGACCGTCCCGCTGACGTTCTTCCGGAAGACCTCGGGCTCGATCTCCGGCCCGTACGCCGACGTGGTCCGCCCCGGCCACGTGACGTTGCTGGACTACGAGGTCGAGATCGGGTTGGTCTTCGGCCGCGCGATGCCGGTCGGCACCGTCGTCACCGACGACAACCTCGCCGACCACGTCGCGGGGGTGGTGGTGACCAACGACGTCTCGGCCCGCGATGTCCAGCTGCCCAAGACCCAGTTCTACGAGGCCAAGTCCTACCCGACGTTCACTCCGGTCGGTCCGGTGCTGGCGCTGCTCGACGCCGACGAGCTCAAGCGATTCACCGACCTGCGGCTGAGGCTGTGGGTCAATGGCGAACTCCGGCAGGACATGACGGCCGCCGACATGATCTACCCACCGGTCCGGGCGCTGCAGGCGCTGACCCGTTTCCAGCGGCTCGACGCCGGCGACCTGCTGCTGACCGGCACACCCGTCGGGACGGCCCTGAGCGCACCGCCGAAGCCGGTCGAGATCATCGCCTCGCTGCTGCCGCCCACGGTCAAGTGGCGGATGTTCTTCAAGGGTCAGGCCCGCAACCCCAGGTACCTCGCCGACGGCGACGTCGTCGAGGCCGCCATCGCCACCGACGACGGCGCGATCGACCTGGGCCGGCAGCGCACGGTCGTGCGGTGGGTCCGATGACGGGGGACCTGCTGTGGCCGGACTACGCCGCGCCCGACGACCTGGCGGCGATCGAGGCCGTGCCGCTGGCGGCGCGGGGCCTGCCCGAGACGACGTACGCGCTGCTGGCCCGAGCGGCGACGAACTGGCCGGATCGGACGGCCGTCAGCGTCCTGCCGGACGCCGCCCGCTGGCGGGATCCGCTGCGGCGTACCTTCGCCGAACTCCTGGCCGACGTCCACCGGGTGGCGAACCTGTTCCACGACCTGGGCGTGCGGCGGGGCGACGCGGTCGCGCTGCTGTCACCCAACTGCGCCGAGCTGCTCACCGCGACGCTGGCCGGACAGCTCGCCGGCATCGCGGCGCCGCTGGGCGGCGGCCTGTCCCGGTCGCACCTCGCCGAACTCCTGCGCCGTTCCGGCGCTCGTGTGCTGGTCACGGCCGGGCCCGAACTGTGGCCGGACGGGTGGGACACCGCGCAGGCCCTCGCCCGCACCGGTCTGCTCGACGCGATCCTGGTGCTGCGGCCCACCGGGGCGAAGGGAACGCCCCGGCCGCTGCCGACCATCGAGGGCGTGCGCGTCGGCTACCTCGGCGACCTTGCCGCGCCGAAGAACCCGGCAGCCTTCGCCGGTGAGCTGCCCCGAGCCGCCGACCTGGCCGCGATGTTCCACACCGGCGGCACCACCGGCGCCCCGAAGCTGGCCGCGCACACGCACGCGAACGAGGTCTGCGACGCGTGGATGCTGGCGGCCGGCTCCGGGTTCGACGAGGAGAGCGTGGTGTTCGCGGCGCTTCCGCTGTTCCATGTCAACGCCCTCGTCGTCACCCTGCTCGCACCGCTGTTCAAGGGCCAGCCCGTGGTGTGGGCCGGTCCGTCGGGCTACCGCGACGAGGCACTGTTCGGCGTGTTCTGGAAGATCGTCAGGCACTACCGGATCGCCGCCATGAGCGCGGTGCCCACCGTGTACGCCGTACTGGCTCAGCTCCCGGTCGACGACGACATCAGCAGCCTGCGGTTGCCGATGGTGGGTGCGTCGCCGCTGCCCGCCGCGGTCCGGGACGGCTTCCAGACCCGCACCGGGACACCCCTGGTCGAGGGCTACGGGCTGACCGAGGCGACCTGCGCGAGCACGCGCAGCTTCCCCGACGCGCCGCGACCCGGCTCGGTCGGGCAGCGGCTGCCCTACCAGCGGGTGCGGGTCGTCGCCCCGGACGGCACGTGGGCGGAGCGACCCGTCGGCGAGACCGGTGTGCTGGCCATCAGCGGGCCGACCGTCTTCCCCGGCTACGTCGTCGACCGCGACGAGAACGGGCCCGTCCTGGACGGGCTCGGCAAGCTGGTCGACGGCTGGCTCGACACCGGCGACCTCGCCCACCTCGACGAGGACGGCTTCGTCCACCTCGCCGGCCGGGCCAAGGACCTGATCATCCGCGGCGGCCACAACATCGATCCCGCCGTCATCGAGGACGCCCTCCTGACCCACCCGCAGGTCGCGGCGGCCAGCGCCGTCGGACGCCCCGACGTGCACGCCGGGGAGGTGCCGGTCGCGTACGTCACCCTCGCGCCCGGCGCCACCGTGACCGCGGACGAGCTGCGCGTCTGGGCGAGCGAACGGGTGCCCGACCGCACCGCCGCGCCCAGGTCCGTGACGGTGCTCGACCAGTTGCCCGTCACCGCCGTGGGTAAGCTCTACAAGCTCGCTCTGCGCCGGGACGCTGCCCGCGAGGAGCTCCGCGCCGCGCTCGACCGGATCGCCGGGGTGCGGGATGTCGCGGCCATGATCGAGGGCGGTTCCATCGTGGCCACCGTGACGGTGCATTCCTCCGTCCCGGAGGAGGCGGTCAGGGCGGTCCTGGGTCGTTATGCCATCGAGTGGCGATTGGCGGTCGTCTCATGAGGCTGGTGGCACGGTGACCAGTGTTCCGGTCGTCATCGTCGGCGCGGGTCCCTCCGGGCTCGCGGCCGCGACGCTGCTCGCCCAGTACGGCGTGGAGTGCCTGGTGCTCGAGCGGTGGGAGTCGGTCTATCCGCTGCCCCGCGCGGTCGCCCTCGACGACGAGGTGCACCGCATCCTCGCCCGCCTGGGCCTGCGGGAGGAGTTCGCGGCCATCTCCAGGCCACACCGGGGCCTGCGCCTGGTCGACCGGAGCCTGCGTGTGCTGGCCGAGTTCCCCCGCGACGTGACACCGGGCCGGCACGGCCATCCGCAGGGGAGCCTGTTCGACCAGCCGGAACTGGAGGCGATCCTCCGCCGCAACCTCGGCAGGCACGGCAGCGCCACCCTGCGCGGCAACTCCGAGGTAACCGCGCTGGACCAGGACGCCGACGGCGTGTGGGTGAGCGTCACCGACAGGGTCACCGGCGCGCCCGACGTCATCCGGGCGGCCTACGTCCTGGGCTGCGACGGCGCCAACGGGCTGACCCGGGCCGCGATCGGCGCCGGCATGCACGACCTCGGGTTCACCCAACGCTGGCTCGTCGTCGACGTGGCCACCGAGGCCGCCCTCGACCACTGGGAGGGGGTGCACCAGCTCTGCGACCCGGCCCGCGCCGGCACGTACATGCGGATCGGCCGGACCCGCTACCGCTGGGAGTTCCTGCTGGCACCGGGCGAGACCGCCGACGACTTCCGGGACCCGACCCGGCTGCACCCGCTGATCGCGCCGTGGACGGGCAACGTCCCCCTCGCGGAACTGACGGTCGTCCGGGTGGCCGACTACACCTTCCGCGCCCAGGTCGCCGACCGGTGGCGGGATAGGCGGATCTTCCTGCTCGGCGACGCCGCCCACCTCACCCCACCGTTCATCGGCCAGGGCATGGGCGCCGGGCTGCGCGACGCCATGAACCTCGCCTGGAAACTCGCCGGCGTGCTCGACGCGAGCCTGCCCGACAGCGTCCTCGACACCTACCAGATCGAACGCGGGCAGCACGCCCGCGCCATGATCAGGCTGGCGAAGCTGGTCGGCACCGCCATGACGGCCGGCGGCCGGGTGGGGGACCTGGTCCGCCGCGTGCTGGCGCCCCGCCTGCACCTCGTACCCCGCCTCCAGCGCCTCGCCACGGACAGTGAGACACCCCCGCTGCGCCGGTCCGCCCTGGTGACCCGGCCACGGCTGCGTCGCAGCGTCGCGGGCCGCCTCTGCCCGAACGCCGTCCTCGACGGCCACCTCCGCTTCGACGACGTGGCGGCGGGCCGGTTCGCGATCGTCACCTCCATCGAGCCCTCGGCCGGGCAACGGGCCGAGCTGACCCGCCGGGGCGCGGTCGTCGTCGACGCCCCACCGGGCAGCGAACTGCACCGGTGGCTGGCGGAGGGCCGCGCACGGGCAGCCCTCGTCCGCCCCGACGGCACCGTCCTCGCCGCCGGCAGACAACTGGCCGGCCTCTGCCGGGCGCTGCCCACGCCGACGTCATCGGCGGCGGCGCGCTGGTGGGCGGGTTCCGCAGCATCCGCCAGACCCTGATCCTGCTCGTGTCC
>NZ_JBSWBU010000027.1:0-22699 GCF_054052245.1 Micromonospora sp. PTRAS2 | reverse complement strand
AGTAGGTGAACTTCTCCACCGCCACCGAAGCGTGCCCCCGCCGTCGGACCGGCAGCGGGGGCACGTCGGGTTTCCCGGGTCGGGCGCCGTCGTCGACGAACTCGGAGACCTCCGGGGCCGTGACCGCACCGGAGATCACTGCGGAGGCACCGGGCCGGCGGTGAGATCGCCGGCCCGGTCGCTGCTGGAACGGCGAATCGTCAGATTCCTCGCGAGGACCCGTAGGTGTTGCCGCTGATCGTGAACCCGCTGCAGCCGTTGAGCCAGATGTCGTAGGAAACGTTCGCCACCAGCGGATTGTCGTATGCCTGGTTGTTGATCAGTGAGCCGTTCGTGCTCCAGAGGATGTTGAATCCGGAGCTGCCGTTGTGGTGGGCCACGTTGTCGACGATTGCCGCGTTCTGCAGGTAGTAGACGGCCGTGCCGCGGTCGTAGTTGTAGTTGAAATCGCTGTTGCGGATGCTGACGCTGGTCTCGGTGTTCGCGTTGTAGAAGTCGGTGACCTTGAGGCCGATCCCGGTCACGTTGTGGGACGCGTTCAGGCCATCGATCACGACCTGGTCGACGATGCTCAGGTAGAGGCCGTGGAAGTAGCCTTGGACAGCACCGTTGTACTGCACGTCGGTATCGCGAATCGTCACACCGGTGGCGCGGCCGATGATGATGCCCATGGCCGCGCGCTCGACCAGTACGTTCTCGACCACCGCCCCCACGTTGACGACGTCCTGGTGCTTGTCGGAGAAGTCGATGCCGATCCGGTTGATCCGGGCGGCCTCGATCCGGGCGTCCAGGGATGCCTTGGTCTCCGTGCCGCTGCTGATCCGCTCGTTGTACTGGGCACCGCCCTTGTGGAAGTACGAGGGATAGGCCTGCTCGGCGCCGCCAAGGCCGCCCAGGACGATCGCGTTGCGGATGCCGACATTGGTGAACGGCACGGAGGCGTTGGTGACGACCGGCTCGTCCCGGCCGACTGCGAGGGTGATGACCGGGCGGTCGGAGGCTGACGTTCCCTGCACCGTGCAGCCGTCGTAGACCTTCAGGCTCGCGGCCAGCGTGTACGTGCCCGGGTTGACGAGCAGTGTTCCGCAACCGAGGTCCCGCAACCGGTCCATGGCCGCCTGGAGGTCGGCGCCAGCGGAGACGGTCACCGTCGCCGCGCTCGCCGGGCCGGTCACCAGCAGAGGTACGGCGGTCGCGAGGACACTGGCGACGCAGAGGACGGCCAGACGGCGTTTGTTCTTGATCATAGATACTCCCTGATCAGTGGGGGGTGGGGGATCGCGGCGCTATCGCTTGCCCTGCAGGGTGACAATCGGGACGGATGAGCACACGAGGCGGCATGCCGCCCGAAAAACGACGAAGGTCGCTGGCCGCAGCAATGAAACTAGTAACATCGACCGCTGGGCGCAACACATCGGCCACAAAGAGAACGTTTCTGGAGGCTAGTGTCCTGAGTCGTTAATTCGCCGTCAGATAGTAGGCTGTCGGTGTGGCTGGTCGTCCGCGTGGTGTGGTGGAACTAACTGATGATGAGCGTGCGTGCCTGACCAGGTGGGCACGGCGGGGTAAGTCGTCGCAGGCGTTGGCGTTGCGGTCGAAGATCGTGCTGTTGTGCGCCGAGGGTCTGGTGAACACGCATGTCGCGCAGCGGCTTGGGGTGTCGCGGGACATGGTGGGTAAGTGGCGTGGCCGGTTCCTGGCCCGCCGGTTGGAGGGCCTGGTCGACGAGCCGCGGCCGGGGGCGCCCCGCCGGATCAGTGATGATCGGGTCGATGAGGTGATCGTCAAGACTCTCGAGCGGCAGCCGGCCAATCAGGACAGTCATTGGTCGACCCGGTCGATGGCGCGTGAGACCGGGCTGTCGCAGACGGCGGTGTCGCGGATCTGGCGGGCGTTAGGCCTTAAGCCGCATCTGGTGGACACCTGGAAGTTGTCAGCTGACCCGATGTTCGTGGAGAAGGTCCGTGACGTCGTGGGCCTGTACCTGGATCCGCCGGTCAAGGCGATGGTGCTGTGCGTCGATGAGAAGTCGCAGATGCAGGCCCTG
Source organism: Micromonospora sp. PTRAS2 (assembly GCF_054052245.1). Classification (NCBI taxonomy): domain Bacteria; kingdom Bacillati; phylum Actinomycetota; class Actinomycetes; order Micromonosporales; family Micromonosporaceae; genus Micromonospora; species Micromonospora sp. PTRAS2. The sequence goes on along the minus strand of NZ_JBSWBU010000027.1, from coordinate 20,652 downwards.
GAGCGGACCCGACCGATGCTGCCGATGATGCCCACCGTCGCGGCGAGGCAGACCCATGACTACGTCCGTCACGGCGTGGCCAGCCTGTTCGCCGCGTTCGACCCGGCCACCGGCAAGGTCATCGGGCAACTGCACCGGCGGCACCGCCATCAGGAGTTCCTCAAGTTCCTGAAGGTCATCGACGCCAACACTCCCGCCGAGATGGATCTACACCTGGTGCTGGACAACTACGCCACTCACAAGACCCCGGCCGTGCACCGCTGGCTGGCCGCGCATCCCCGCTTCCACCTGCACTTCACCCCGACCTCCGCGTCGTGGCTCAACCTCGTGGAGCGCTGGTTCGCCGAACTGACCAACCGCAAACTCCGCCGATACGCCCACCGCAGCCTCGCCGACCTCGAAACCGACGTACAGACCTGGATCGAGGCATGGAACACCGACCCGAGGCCGTTCGCCTGGACCAGAACCGCCGACGAGATCCTGAACAGCCTCGCCACATACTGCGGCCGAATTAACGACTCAGGACACTAGGTTCCCGGCCGCTGCCGAGCACCGCCCGGCCGGACAGCTCCACCCGTGGCAGCGCCCAGCGCCGTCTCTGCATCATCTGCACCACCCACGGCGATCCGGGCACACGAGCTTGCCGGCGTTCGCACGACCCGTCGCTGGCCATCCTGGGCGACCGGACTCGAGGCCGCACCAGCCTCGTTGTCGTACGGGATCGAGATCGCCGGCTGAAGCAGCGTCCACCACTCGCACGGTCAGCGTCCACGCGACGGCGACCCGGTCAGGGCGAGGATTCGCGGACGATCAGCTCGGTCGGCAGTTGCACATGTCCGTCGTACTCCTCCAGCCCCAGCGCCACCCGGGCCCCGTGCACGCCGACCTCCCAGAACGGGACACGGATCGTGGTGAGCGCCGGAGTCAGGTCAGCGACGATCGGGGCGTCGTCGAATCCGACGATGGCGACGTCACCGGGAATTGCCAGGCCGAGGCTGCGCGCGGCGCGGTAGACGCCGACGGCGACGCCGTCGGTCAGGCACACCAAGGCCGTCGGCCGGTCCGGCCGGCTCAGCAGGCTCAGGGCGGCAACCCGCGCACCGTCACTGTCGTTGGCGCACTCGATCACCAGCGACGGATCGACCGGCAGTCCAGCGTCCTGCAGGCCCAGTTCGTACCCGCGCAGGCGTTCCGCCGGCGTGGTCCGCTCGGGGATCAGGCCGAGGAATGCGATCCGTCGATGCCCGCCGGTCACGAGGTGCTCGACGGCCCGCCGGACGCCGCCGACCTGGTCGTAGTCGACAGAGAGGATGCTCTTCGAGCCCGGGCAGGCCGGGTGACCGACCAGGACGAGACGGGCGCCGACCGCCGCGAGCGCCTCGGCGTAGGCCACGGCCCGCTGTTCGAACTCCTCACCGGTCTGTGTCGACCCGGCGAGCAGGACCGCAGCCGGCCGGTACTCGCGGAGGGTCTCCATCAGGTCGCGTTCACGTGCCGGGTCCTCACCCGTGGTGCTCAGCAGGAAGAGGTTGCCCTCCGCCGTGGCCACGCTCTCCGCGCCGGCCGCCATGTCGGCGAAGGTCGAGCCGATCATGTGGGCGGCGACGAAGGCCACTGTGCGGCGGCCCAGGCCCATCATGGCCTGGGCCAGCGCGTTGACGACGTACCCGAGGTCGTCGGCGGCAGCGAGGACCCGGTCCCGGGTCGCGGGGCGCACGGAGGGGTGGTCGGCGAACACCCGGGAGGCGGTGGTCAGTGACACGCCAGCGGCTTTCGCCACGTCACGCAGGTTCGCCCGGGAGGCAGGCTTCGGACCACGCTTCCCGTTCCGCGGGGCGTTGGGAAGCGCTGTCATGGGGCCATCGTATGCCGATGCGCACACCGTGTTGACGGCAAGGAGCCCTCCACCGGCGGCGGTCGCGGTCCCGGCAGCACGTTTCGCACAGGTTGCAGGCACATGAAGCCTGCCTCTTGACGGCCTGGTAGGGGGCGTTTACAGTCGCCTGAAACTAGTTCCATCCGCGCCCCAGATCGACGCACGGACATGGGCCGGACATGGACCTTCCGGACGAGCTTCTGCGAGTACCCGGTGACGTGATGGCCTGGACGGCAACGCCCAGGCCAATCCGGAAGAGCGGCAGGCTGAGGAGAGAGCACGAGATGATAAACGGGAACACGAAACGACCCGTCCCGCAGTCGCGGGCGAGACGTACGGTGGCGGCAGTCGCCATTGCCGCCATGGTTGCCACCACCGCCGCATGCTCATCCGGCGATGACGCGGCATCGGGCAAGACCAAGATCCGCTTCACGTACGCCACCGGCGACGAGACCTGGAACGGGGCCGTCAAGGCCGTGTCCGACGCGTTCAACGCCAAGAGCACGACAGCCGTGGTGCAGCTCGACCCGCTGCCTGCCGGAACCGACTATGCCACCGCCTTGAAGACGCTGGACAGCACCGGCAGGTGGCCTGCGATCATCGAAATGCGCGACACCAAGACCTACGTGGAGGCGGGCAAGCTGGCCCCGCTGCCGAGCGAGGTCACCGACCTGCTCGACGACAAGGCCGTCGCCAAGTCCGAGGACGGGAACGTCTATATCACCCCCTCGGGCGCGCTGAACGGCGAGATCGGCCTCAACATCGTCTACGACAAGGACTACTTCGCCCAGCACAACCTGAAGGTCCCGACCACCTACACCGAGTTCATCGACCTGCTCAAGGCGATCAAGGCCAACGGCGACACGCCGCTGGCCACCGCGGCAGGGGACATCTGGCCCAGCGACCAACTCTGGAAGCCGCTGGCAGCCCCCTACTTCGCCAAGTGGAGCGACAAGGGCGGGTTCTGGAACGCCGTCCAGGACGGGACGGCCTCCCTCGAGGATCTCCGTGAGCCCCTCACCCGCCTGCAGGACATCACCAACAACTACGTGCTCAAGGGCTGGCAGTCCACCGCCGACGCGCAGACCTCGACGTTGCTGGTCAACCACCAGGCTGTCATGGCCACATCGTCGGCCGGTATCGGCCGGCTCAACGACATCAACAAGGTCGACCCGAAGTTCAAGGCGGGCCTGTTCATCATCCCGGACGACGCGGGCAACATCGACGTGCTGAAGAACGCGGTCAACGGTGACACCGCACCCGGCCTGGCCATCTCGTCGCAGGCCAAACAGAACGGCGCAGAGTACGACGCGGCGGTGGACTTCCTGACCTTCTTCTACTCCGTCGAGGGCGCGAACATCGTGGAGAAGGCCGGCGTGGTGGCCCCGAACATCAAGCTGGCCGACCAGATCACCCGCAACACCGCGATCCCCGGGGCCGAGGACTACTTCGCGCTGCTGAAGAACCCGAAGCTGGTCTGGTACCAGAACGACCCCAAGGCGACCACCTTCAGCGGGTTCAACACCTTCTTCCGGCAGACCCGGATCGAGATGCAGACCGGCCAGATCACGCTCGACGAGGCCGTGGCCAAGTCCCAGACCGAATTCAACAAGCTCGTCAAGAATTGAGTAACCGGTGGTCTGGCGGAGTCGTCCTCTCCAGGACGGCTCCGCCGTACATCACCCGGCATGAACGTGAGGTCATGAGGACATGCAGCAACCACAGTCGGCGGCCGGGGCGACTGCCGCGCTCGAGAATCCGCGGCGTGCCGAGCCCGAGCCAGGACCGGCGGGCCAGCCGCCCGACACCGCCCGGACGCCCCATACCCGGCCGGAACGCCTGCGCCAGCGGATGGCGCTGTGGTTGTTCATCGTTCCCGCCCTCGTCATGTACATCGCGACGGTCATCGCCCCGTCGCTGCAGTCGATCGAGATCAGCCTGACCGACTGGGACGGCGTGAACGCGGCCTACAACTACATCGGGTTCGCCAACTACACGGACATCGTGCAGGCCGACCGGTTCTGGAACGCCGTGACCAACACGCTGCTGCTCGGTTTCGGCTCCGCAGTCATCATCAACGTGATCTCACTGGGCGTGGCGCTGTTGCTCGACCGGTTGCGGCACTGGCAGGGCCTGTTCCGCACACTGGTCTACCTGCCGTCGCTGATGAGCGGCTTCATCGCCGCCACCATCTGGAAGTACATCCTCAACTACAACTTCGGCGTGGTGAACACGACGCTACGCGAGCACGGCATGGAGACCTGGGCCAAGGACTGGTTCGGCGACAGTGGGCTGGTCATCTGGGTCCTGCTGTTCGTCCTCTGCTTCACCCTCGGTGGCAACACGACGCTCATCTACCTCGCGAACCTGCAGTCGGTCCCGCGGGACCTGGTCGAGGCGGCTCGCATCGACGGCGCCTCCGGCCTGCAGGTCTTCCGCTACGTGACCTGGCCGATGCTGGCCGGATCGGTGACCGTCAACATGACGCTCGGCATCATCGCCGGCTGGACGATCTTCGACCAGATCCTGGTCCTGACCGCCGGCGGGCCCGGCTTCGTCAGCGAGACGATGGCCTTCTTCATCTACAAGGTCGGCTTCGGCGAATACCGGGCCGGCTACGGCAGCGCTGCCGCCGTGCTGCTGTTCCTCGTCGTCATGGCCACCACCGTGGGCGCCAACCACTACATGCGCCGCAGGGAGATTCAGGCATGAGTAGCCAGATCGCTGTCACCCGGCAGACGCGCAGGCGTCGTGCCGCACGGAAACGCTTCTCGGCCGGCGAGATCGCCTCGATGGCCGTGCTGGTGATCCTCATCCTGGTCATCGCCTTCCCCGTGCTCTACGCGTTTCTCAACTCCTTCCGCAGCTACGCCGACATCACCCGCGACCCGATGGGTCTGCCGACCTCGTTCGAGTTCACCAACTACCTGCAGTTGTTCCAGCAGACCGACTTCGGCCAGGCGGTACTCAACACGGTGATCATCACCGGCGCGTCCGTCCTGCTGCTGCTGGTGCTGGTACCGATGGCCGCGTACGGCATCGAGCGGCTCGGCGGCCGGTCCTCCCGGATGCTCTATTTGTTCTTCATCGTCGGGCTCATGATCCCGTTCCAGGTCCGCATGATCCCGCTGGTCAAAGGAATGAACGACGTCGGCCTGTACGGCACCCTGACCAGCGTCATCCTGGTCCACCTGGGCACCGCCGCGCCCTTCGGCATCCTGCTGTACTGCAGCTTCATCAAGGGCGTCCCGATCGAGGTGGAGGAGGCCGCCCAGATCGACGGCGCCGGGCGCCTGCGCACCTTCTGGTCCATCGTCTTCCCGATGCTGCTGCCGGTGACCTCCGCGTTCGCCATCATCGAGTCGCTGGCGTTCTGGAACGAGTTCTTCATCCCCCTGGTGTTCCTGGACTCCACCTCGGCCGGCACGATCAACGTCGCGATCAACCGGATGGTCGGCCTGTTGTCGTCCCGGTGGGAGCTGATCTACACCGGCGCGATCCTCGCGCTGATCCCCTCGATGGTCATCTTCGCCGCGTTCCAGCGGTACTTCATCAAGGGCATCTCGGTCGGGGCCGTGAAGGGATGAGCAGGGCGTGGTCCGCCCCTGACGGCCCGGTGGCGCAGACCGCCATAGCGGTCTGGTACGTGTTCGTCATCTCGCTCTGCTTCCTCGTGGCCTGCCTGCCCTACTTCGTCTTCGAGACGGTGGTGGGCTGGCAGGCCAGCCATGTCGCGTTGTGGCTCGGCACGCTGTCACTGGCACCGGTGCCTCCGGCCCTGCGCGGGCTCATGGAGTCCGCGCGGGCGCTCGTGACGGAGCGCGGGCACCCGGGCCGGCCGATACGCCGCTTCTACCGCGCCGTCCTCGATGCCACGCCGGCGCTGCGGGCGCTCTGGTACACGGTTCCCGTACTGATCCTGCTGATGGCCTACGACCTCGCCCTCTACGGCGCGGACTCGTCCGCCGCGACGGTGGCCGTCGCAGTGGCCGCGACGATCGTGGGCATCGTCGTCATCGGCGCATCGGCCACGTCGGCGCCGACCCCGGGCGACAGCCTGCCGGGCCTGGTGACGGCGGTCCTTCGTGCCCTCGGGCGGCGTCCCCTCGTACCCATGGCATGGATCCTTCTGCTTGTCGTCGCGATCGCCGCCAGCCGGACGCCGTTGCTCGGCCCGAGCCTGACCCTGTTCCTGCCCGGCGCGTGGGCGGCCGCGGTAGGCATCGTCAACCGTTGATCTATTCCCTACCTACGCAAGCCTTGGAGCACCGTGTTCACCGCCTTTCTCAGCATCCATCCGGCGTTCACCATCGCCCCCGTCTCCCGCCGCACCTTCGGTTCCTTCGTCGAGCACATGGGCCGCTGCGTCTACACCGGCATCTTCGAACCGGAACACCCGACGGCCGACGCCGACGGTTTTCGACAGGATGTCCTGGCGCTCACCCGCGAGCTCGGCGTCTCGCTGGTCCGTTACCCCGGCGGCAACTTCGTCTCCGGCTACCGCTGGGAGGACGGCATCGGGCCGGTCGTCGACCGGCCCGTACGGCGTGACCTGGCCTGGCGCAGCCTGGAGACCAACAGGGTCGGCATCGACGAGTTCATGCGCTGGGCGGGCAAGGCCGGCGTCGAGGTGATGTACGCGGTCAACCTCGGCACCCGCGGCCTCCCGGAGGCCCTGGACGTGCAGGAGTACCTCAACCAGCCGGATCGCACCCGCCTCGCCGAGCTGCGCGCCGCCAACGGTTCACCGAATCCGTACGGCGTGACGATGTTCTGCCTCGGCAACGAGATGGACGGCCCCTGGCAGACGGGGCACAAGACCGCCCACGAGTACGGACGTCTCGCCGCCGAGACGGCTCAAGCCATGCGCGACGCCGAACCGGACCTGGAACTGGTCGTCTGCGGCAGCTCGGACTCCGGGATGCCCACCTTCGCTGCCTGGGAGTCCGAGGTCCTCGCACTCACCTACGACCAGGTCGACTACATCTCGGCACACGCCTACTACGACCCCGCCAAGGTCGACGCCGACAGCTTCCTGGCCTCGGCCGTCGACATGGACCGGTTCGTGGACAAGGTGGTGGCGACGGCCGACAGCGTGGGAGCACGCCTCAAGCACACCAAGCGCATCAACATCTCCTTCGACGAATGGAACGTCTGGTACCAGACCGACTTCGGCGCGGCCCGCCGCGCCGAAGACCGGACCGGCTGGCCGATCGCACCGCGGGTGATCGAGGACCGCTACAACGTCACCGACGCGGTGGTCGTCGGCGGCCTGCTGATCTCGCTGCTGCGGCACAGCGACCGGGTCACCGTGGCCTGCCAGGCGCAGCTGGTCAACGTGATCGCCCCGATCATGACCGAACCTGGCGGCCCGGCCTGGCGGCAGACCATCTTCCATCCGTTCGCCATCACGTCACGCCTGGCCAAGGGCGAAGTGCTACGCGTGGAGATCGACGCGCCCACCTACGAGACGACCCGCTACGGCGAGGCCTCGCTGGTGGATGCGGTGGCCACCCACGATCCGGAGGACGGTGAGCTGGTCTTCTTCGCGGTCAACCGGAGCCGGAGCGAATCCGCCGATCTCCGCGTCCCGTTGACGGGCTTCGCCCCCGGGCTGCGGGTGGCCGAATCGTGGACCCTGGCCGACGACGACCCGGCCGCCGTGAACACCGCCGACCAGCCGGACCGGGTCGTCCCGCGACCGACCGCCCAGGTGTCAGTGACCGACGGGGTGCTGCACGCGGTCCTGCCGCCGGTCTCGTGGACCGCGATCCGGCTGTCCGTCTGACCACAGCAGGCCGGGTGCCACCAACCTCGCGGAGGTCGGTGGCACCCGGCCCTTTCGGCTTACTGGACGGTGCCGAAGACGCGCAGTTCGGCGATGTTCAGGTAGTTGCCGTTGCGGATCCGCAGGTAGCGGTACTGGCCGTGGCCGGTGGCGGGCAGGCTCTGCCAGGACAGTGACTTGCCGGTGGTGCCGGTGAGCCGGGTCCAGGTGCTCAGGTCGTTGGACCCTTCGAGGGCCTGGTCGACCTGGCGGGTGAGGCCGTTGTTGTCCTGCCGGACCAGCACGTCGGCCCGGTCCAGCGTGATCGTCTTTCCGGCGCCGAGGTCCCAGGTGAGGGCCGCGGCCCCGTTGACCGGCGCCACGTCGCTGAAGGTGGTGACGCTGGAGTCGAACAGCCGGGCGGCGTGTGTGGCGTTGGCCGTGTCCGCGGTCCCGGTGCCGGTCACCAACGTGCCGCCGGTGGCGAGGTTGACCTGGTTGCGGTCGTCCGAGGCGAACAGGGCGGTGAAGTCGGTGCTGGCGGTGATCGAGGGCGCCGTCACGCCGCCGGCGGTGATGTAGTCGATGGTGAACGGCAGGATGCCGCTTCCGGTGACGTCACCGAGGGTGGTGGTCGCCGTCCAGGTCAGGCCGTCTTCGCTGGCCGGGGTGACCGGCTGTCCACCGATGGTCACGGCGACCCGGCTGATCGCCTCCGGTCCTGAGAACTTGAGGGTGACCGGGGCGCCCGCGCTGATCCGGCCGGCCAGTGCGCCGGTGGACGCGATCGACACCGTCGAGAGGGCACCGGGAACCTCCTGCCGCTGGCCGAACACGTGGAACTCGGCGAACGACCAGATGCCGGGGTAGGCGGGGTCGGTGGGGACACCGGGTTGGTCGACCTGGAGTTTGAGGAACCGGTATGCCTTGCCCTTCTGGTCGTCGCGGACGGCGACGGTCTGGTAGTCGTTGGTCTCGACGGTTGCGGAAGCGCTCAGCAGGGTCCAGGTGACGGCGTCGTCGGAGCCGTAGACATTGGTGCCCTGCATGCGGTTGCCGAAGTTGTACCGGGCCTGGAAGGTGAACTGCTCGGGGGTGACCCGGTAGCGGGTGCCGAAGTCGAGGACGACCGCACCGACCCGTAGATCACCGCTGAAGGTGCTCTGGTCGTCGTCGGTGAGGTAGCCGACCGTGGTGGCGTCGATCACCGAGGACTTCACCAGCGGCGCGTAGGCCAGTGAGCCGTCGGAGAGGGTCGGGTTGAGCAGCTGCAGCGCCGAGATGGCCTCGAGCAGCGCGGCGAACGCGGTGGCGAACTCCTCGTCGGTGCCGGTCGCGGCGACGCTCCGGGCGGTGGCCAGCGCGGCGTCGTAGGTCGCCTTGGTCGGGCTGGTGTAGACGGCGGAATCGCTGGTGCCGTCGGCCACCGCCGCCTTGATCATGCGGGCCCGGTCAGCCGAGACCACCATTTCGAAGGTACGGGCGGTGACGCTCTGGCCGTCGTCGGCGACGACCTGGACGGGGTACCGGCCGGGACGCCTGGCCGGGGTCCAGGTCAGCGCGCCGGTCGCCGGATCGAGAACGGCGCCCTTCGGCAGCCCGTACGCCCGGTAGGTGACCGAGCCGCCCGGGTCGGTGGCGGACAGGTCGATAACCGACGGCTTGTGCAGCAGCAGGTACTGCTGGGCCCGCTGCTGCGGGAAGGCCGGCTGGGTGAGATCCTTGGCTCCGGTGAGGATGACCTTGTCGAGGTCGACGGTCGTGCCCCGCTTGCCGGTCAGCCGGTAGTAGCCGACGTTCGATCCGGCGGACGGGTAGGCGATGTAGCGCCAGGTTCCCTCGGTGTCCGGGACCTCGATGGTCGACAGGACCCGGGCGGCGATCTCCTTCGGGTTCCTCTTCGACGCCGGCTCCTTGTCGAGCACCTGCAGCGTGGTGGGCCCGTCGGAGCGCAGCAGCACGCCGGTGCGGCCCCCGGCGCTCCACATCTGCCGGCTGAGGGCGCTGATCGTCCCCTTCTCGTCGACGCGGGCTCGGGCGAAGCTCTGTCCCCCCTCGGTGACGATCCTGGTTCGGCCGTCCAGCTGGAGGCTGTACTTGGCGAACGGCAGCGACGCGTCGGCGGGCAGGGCGGCCGGTGCGGTGCCGGCCAGTTCGGCCGGGAAGGCGTACCAGTAGCCGGCGTTGCCCGGGATGACGCCGTAGTTCCAGAAGTTACTGACGGTCGTGCCGTACCAGAACTGTGGGCCGTCCTCGACCGCGTGCAGCTTGGCGAGGTACGGTGCCACCCGGTCGACGTCGATGCCGCGTCCCTTGTAGATGTAGTAGAGCTCGGTCAGCGGGCTGAACTGGCGGCCCCGGTATGCCTGCGACAGGAAGCCGCCGGAGCCCGTCTCGTCGATCCACGGTGTTGGGGCGCCCAGCATGTATCCGGCGAAAGCGTCCGCCGCCGCCAGCAGCCTGCGGTCGAGGAAGTCGTAGAAGCTGACGGCGTCGCTGTCGGTGGAGACCGTCCCGGCCACCGGGTCGATCTTCGTGCCCTGCACTTCGAGCAGCTTCCCGAGCGAGGCGAAGTTGACGACGTTGCACTCGGCGTGCGCCTGGTCGCGGCCCATCTCCCGGAGCTGGACGAAGTCACGGCCGTAGGGGTTCGCCGGGTCGCCGGCCTTGATCAGCGGGGCCTGCGCGGCCAGGGAACCGTTCCAGTACTCGTCGAAGGTGGAGTTGACGGTCAGCCATTCCACGCCTTTGGCGTACCCTGCCGCGTCGTCGGCGAAGATGGCGGTGGCGATGCGGCCGAACAGTCCGAAGAGGTGCTGGTTCATCCACCTGTCGTTGCCGGGCGAGAAGACGGTCAGCACCGGGTTGGCGAAGTTGGTCAGCAGGTTCTGGGCGTCGGACTCGTGCCAGGTGACGTCGTAGCCGTTGTAGGTGCCGGGGGTGTCGTCGGCGACGGGTTCGGTGGCCCGCAGGATCTCCGCGGCCGTGAGGATCTGCTGGAGCGGCAGGCCGGTGTGGATGTGCGCGTCGGCGAAGTAGGCGTACTTGGTCGGGTCCATCCGGCTCCATACCCGGACCACCTGGATGGCGTTGCGGCGGTAGACCTCGTTACCGGTGGTCACCCACATCAGTGCCTGGGTCAGCGCGGCGACGCCGTCGGTGTTCTCCCGGTAGCGCATGCCCACCTGAGTGAACGTGTTGTCGGCCGGTTGGTCGGGAACAGCCGCGGACTTGGAGTTGGCCGACCGGTAGGTGGTGGCGGCGGCGGTGGTGGCCGCCATCGCCTCGAAGTACGACTTCCACGGTTCCGTGCCGGCCCGGATCTGAGCCTGGGTGGAGCGCAGGTCGGCGGCGGACAGACCGATGCCCGGGTGGGCGAAGCCAGCGGCGCCGACGCTCTCGTTGATCTGTACGACGTGCTCGGTCAGCAGGTCCGCGACGGTCGTGGCCTGGGCGGGCGGCGTGTACACCAGTCCCAGGCCGAGAAAGGTGGTGGCAGCGAGGGCTATCCGCGATCGTACTGATCGGGGGAGGTTCATCGGTTTGCCTTCCTGGCGCGTGCGGCGGCACCGTCGGTGGAGGTGAGCGGCAAGCGCCGTCGGGTGGTGGCGGGGAGCGTCCCGCGTCGCGGGCACCGGCTTACGCCGGGGCCGGTGAGGGCGGCTAAGCACGCGAACGCGCAACCGTAGAGACGGATAGATACGGCTCTGTGGGGAGACTACGGCGTCCGTTACACTCAGGCAAGAAACTAGTTGCACGAAGATGTCCACGACCACCTGCCAGGCAAAACACACCCGCGCACCCACACCCTCCCGCAGCCCCACGATCCCGCGCCAGCAGATGCGGAGACACCTTGCACACGCCAATCACGGCTGTCATCACTGCCCTCACCGCGCCCTCGCGGCCCCCGACCGCAGGCCTCGCCGACGGAGCGCTCCGATGAGTGACGAGACACGGCCCCGCGCGGTCCTCGCCATGCGACCAGCCGCCCTCGCCGACGACCTGTTCGGCCCCGGCCGGCATCTCCTACGCCAACACGTCGACGCCGCGACAGTCCTCGAATCTCTGGACGACGCGCCGGCCCACGAACTGCTCGCCGAAGCCGAGGTACTGATCACCGGATGGGGCTGCCCACCGGTGACCGCCGAAGTCCTCGACCGGGCGCCGCGCCTGCGCGCCATCGTGCACTCCGGCGGCTCGACCGTCGAGTTGATCGACCCGTCGCTGGCGGCCACCCACGGGATCGCGGTGTCCAACGCGGGCGAGGCGAACGCGATACCGGTCGCCGAGTACGCGTTCGCGGCGATCCTGCTGGCCAACAAGCAGGCCACGGCGGCCGAGCAGCTCTACCGGCAACGGCGCGACCGTATCGACCGCGAGGTGGAACTACGCGACACCGGCAACTACCGACGCCAGGTAGGTCTGGTCGGGGCCTCCCGGACCGGCCGCCGCGTCGCCGGGCTGCTCGCACTGACCGACCTGGACGTCCTTCTCTACGACCCGTACCTGACCGACGATCAGGCCACCGAGCTGGGGGCCCGCCGCTGCGACCTCGCCGAGTTGATGGCCCTCTCCGACGTGGTGTCCCTGCACGTGCCGTCGACCGCGGAGACCGCCGGCATGATCAGCCGGGCACTGCTGAGCCTGATGCGCGACGGCACCACACTGATCAACACCGCTCGCGGCACCGTCCTCGACCAGGACGCCCTCCTCGACGAGCTGCGCACCGGCCGGCTCCGGGCCGTGCTCGACGTCACGACACCCGAACCACTGCCGGCCGACCACGAACTATGGTCGCTGCCCGGCGTCACGCTCACTCCACACATCGCCGGCGCCACCGGCACCGAACTGCGCCGGCTCGGCAGTTACGTCGCCGACGAACTCGCTCGCTTCCGGCAAGGCACACCGTTCGCCTACCCGGACAGCACGCCCACGCCGGTCGTCGGTGTCCCGTAACAGAAGAGGAGTCTCGTTGCCGCTCGTCGAATCCTCACCGGACGGCGCCATCGTCGTCCTGCACACCCGCACCGGCAGCTACGCCGTCCGGCTCGACCACGCAGCCGGCGCGGTACGCCCGCTGCACTGGGGCGAGCCGATCACCGTGGCCGCCGCCGCGGAGCTGCCCCTCTGGCAACCGCCCTACGACATGGCTTTCGAGGGCCCGTACGACGGATCCGAGGACTTCCCGTTCGACGGCGGCCGCCGCTTCGGCCCCCGCGCGCTGGGAATCCGGTACGCCGACGGCACCGGCGGCCTGGACCTCACGATCACCGGCCACCACCTCGGCCCGGACACGCTCGTCGTCGACCTCGCCGACCGCGCCGGTCCGGTCGCCGTGCACCTGCACTATCGCGTCGCGGCGGACACCGACGTGATCGAACGGTGGTCGGCGGTCCGGCACACCGGCACGGACCAGCCGCTGGAGCTCACCGACCACGCCGCCGCCGTCTGGTGCCTGCCGCCCCGCGACGACTACCGGCTCAGCCACGTCACCGGCGGCTGGTGCCGCGAGGGACGCCTGCACCGCACCGCCGTTCCGGTGGCCGAGACCACCCTGACCAGCCGTCGCGGCATGACCAGCCACTCCGCCAACCCCTGGGTGATGATCGACGACGGAACCACCGAGGAAGAGAACGGCGAGGTCTTCTCCGCCGCGCTCGCCTTCAGCGGATCCTGGCGCGTCACCGTGCTGCGCACCCACGACGGCCCGTGCAGCCTGCTCGGCGCCGCCGGACACGACCGGGTCACCACCCCCCTGCCGCCCGGCACGACCGTGACCAGCCCGGTGTTCGCGGCGCAGCGCACCACCGGCGGTTTCGGCGCTGCGAGCCGAGCCTGGCACGACTACCAGCGGCGACGGATCCTGCCGCACCCGGACGAGGACCGGCCGGTCCTCTACAACTCATGGGAGGCCACCGAGTTCGACGTCTCCGAGACCGGCCAGCGCAGGCTTGCCGAGCTGGCCGCCCGGCTGGGCGCCGAACTGTTCGTGGTCGACGACGGCTGGTTCGGCGCACGCACGAATGACAGGGCCGGTCTGGGCGACTGGTTCCCCAACCCCGCCCGGTTCCCCGACGGCCTGCGCCCGCTCGCCGACCACGTACGCTCGCTCGGCATGCGGTTCGGCCTCTGGGTCGAGCCCGAAATGGTGAACCCGGACAGTGACCTCTACCGGGCACACCCCGACTGGGTGCTGCACTTGCCGACGCTGCCGGCCACCGAGGGCCGCAACCAGCTCGTGCTCGACTACACCCGCGCCGACGTACGGGAATGGGCACTCAGCTGGCTCGACGACCTGGTCCGCTCGTGCGACCTGGCGTTCCTGAAGTGGGACTGCAACCGTCCCTTCACCGAAACCCGCCCGCAGTCGTGGATCGGGCACGCGCTCGGCGTCTACGAGGTGCTGGACCGGCTCCGCGAGCGCCATCCCAGGCTGCGGATCGAGGCGTGCTCCAGCGGCGGCGGGCGCGTCGACCTCGGTGCGCTGGCCCGCACCGATCAGGTGTGGACCAGCGACAACACCGACGCGGTCGACCGGCTGTCGATCCAGCACGGCTACGGCCAGCTGTACGCGCCAGAGACGATGGTGGCCTGGGTGACCGACAGCCCCAACCCGCTGACCGGGCGCGAGGTGCCGCTCGAGTTCCGTTTCCATGTGGCGATGTCGGGTGTCCTGGGCATCGGTGGCGACCTCGCCACCTGGAGCGACGCGGACCTGGCCACCGCGGCCGGCCTCGTCGGGCAGTACAAGAGCATCCGCCCGGTGATCCAACACGGCGACCTCTACCGGCTCACCGGACCAGAGGCCACGGTCACCGCGTCGGCCTACGTCGCCGGGGGTGCCGCAGCCGTATTCGTCTGGCGGGTGCCCGGCGGACCGGCCGAGACGATCACGCTGCCCCTGCCCGGCCTCGACCCAGGCGCCGTCTACCGCGACGCCACCGGGCGGCAGTTCCACGGTGCCGGCCTCCGGAGTACGGGCCTGCCCGTGACCCTGGCGGCAGGACCGATGGTCAGCGCCCTCGTTACCCTGGAACGGGCGTGAAGAACGTGGACGATCGCGTGATTCACAACCCGGTCATCCCCGGTTTCCATCCGGATCCCAGCGCCATCCGGGTCGGCTCCCGCTACCTGATCGCCACCAGCACCTTCGAGTGGTTCCCCGGCGTAGCCCTCCACTCCTCCACCGACCTGCGCACCTGGCAGGCGATCGGCGGGGCCCTCGACCGGCCGGAACAGCTCGACCTACGCGGTGTGCCGGACTCGGGCGGCATCTGGGCGCCCGCGCTCAGTTTCCACGACGGGCTCTACTGGCTGGTGTTCACGGTGGTCCGGACCATGACCGGCGCCTACAAGGACCTGGACAACCATCTGGTCACCGCGACCGACCCCGCCGGGCCGTGGAGCGACCCGGTCTACCTCAACTCGTCCGGCTTCGACCCGTCGCTGTTCCACGCCTCCGACGGCCGTCGATACCTGGTCAACGTCAACTGGGATCACCGCGCGGATCGGTTCTCCTTCGGCGGAGTCCTGCTGCAGGAGTACGACCACGACCGTCGGGGACTCGTCGGCGAGCCGGAGGTCATCTTCGCCAGTGACGAGCTGATGGAGGGCTCGCACCTCTTCGAACGCGACGGCTGGTTCTACCTGATCCTGGCCGAGGGCGGGACCGGCTTCAACCACGGCATCCGGCTGGCACGGTCGCGGGAGCTGCACGGCCCGTACGAGACCGATCCGCAGCCGCTGCTCACCTCACGTGACGACCCGCGGCTGCCGATCCAGAAGGCCGGCCACGGGCAGCTGATCACCACCCCGGACGGCGAGCACTACATCGTCCATCTCGGCTCCCGCCCAGTGGCCGGGGCGACCGAACCACGGTCGCCGCTCGGCCGGGAGACCTTTCTCCAGCGGGTACGGTGGGACGCCGACGGCTGGCTGCGGCTGGCCGACGGCGGCCATCACCCGTACGTCGAGGTGCCCGGCGTCGAGGCACCGCAGGAACCCGCCGTGCCCGAGGAGCCGTTCCGCGGCCCGGAGTGGGTTAGCCTGCGCGGCCCGGTGGCGGCCGACCTCGACAGCCGCCCGGGCTGGCTCCGGCTGCGCGGCGGGGAGAGCCTGGACTCGCGGTTCCAGCAGTCGATGCTGGCCCGCCGCCTGACCAGCCTGCACTGCACCGCCGAGGTGACCGTCGAGGCGGACCCGCGACACTTCACCGAGATGGCCGGCCTGGTCGTCTACTACAACACCACCGGCTACCACTACCTCGCGGTCACCCACCACGAGGCCCTCGGCCGCGTCGTCGGGGTGATCAGTAAGTCGCCGGCCGGGATCGTCGAGCACAGATGGCATCCGGCCGATCCGGGCCCGCTGCGGCTACGGGCGGAGTTCGACCAGCTCCGCCTGGTTCTCAGCGCCGGCGACGGCCACCGCTGGGAGGCCGATCTCGACGCGCTCTCCGACGAGATCGGACCGCCCCTGCGATTCACCGGGACGATGATCGGCGTCTGCGTTCAGGATCTGGCTCGCCGCCGCTTCACCGCGGACTTCACCCATTTCGAGTTCAGGGCGGAGTGATGGTCAACCGCCCGGGACAAGGACCACCCGACCCGAATCCCCTACCAGGAGGACACATCCCCACGCTCGCGCCACCGGGGACGATCGTCCCCGGCGCTCTCTTCACCGACCAGGCCGGCCGGATCGCCCAGCTGCACGGCGTCGGCATCCAGCACCTCAATGGCCGCTTCTGGGCTTGGGGCGAGGACAAGACCAACGGCCCCACCTTCGGCGGAGTCGCCTGCTACTCCTCACCTGACCTGGCCACCTGGACCTACCACGGGCACGCCCTGTCTCCCGACCCGGCCATCCCCGACCTGGCGCCCGGCCGGATCGTCGAACGGCCCAAGGTCCTGCCCCGGGCCGACGGCACGTACGTCATGCTGCTGCACCTGGACTACCCGGGCTACCGCGACGCCCGGGTCGGCTGGGCTGTCGCCGACCGCCCCGAGGGTCCCTACCGATACCTGCACGGCGTGCGCCCTCTCGGCAACGAGAGCCGCGACATCGGCGTCTTCACCGATGACGACGGCACCTCGTACCTGATGTCCGAGGACCGTCCCCACGGCCTGCACCTCTACCGCCTCTCCCCCGACCTGCTGACTGTCGACGAGCTCGTCAGCACCACGCTGACCCCGGCCGGCACGCACGGCTACGAGTCGCCCACCATGGTCCGGCACGACGGCCTCTACTACCTGTTCGGGTCGGACCTGACCGGCTGGTCCACCAACGACAACAAGTACGCCACCGCCACCAGCCTGTCCGGCCCGTGGAGCGACTGGGCCGACTTCGCGCCGCCCGGGAGCGCCACCTTCGACTCGCAGGTCTCGGTCGTCGTCCCCGTGCAGGGCACCGAGCGGACCAGCCACGTCTACGTCGGCGACCGCTGGATCAGAGACGACCTGTTCCACTCGGCACCGGTCTGGCTCCCGATCGACATCGGCGACGGCCGAGCCCGGCTCCGCTGGCGCGACTGCTGGACGATCGACCCCCACACCGGAGTCATCACCGGGTAGGGCGCCTGACACCCAAACGGGCCGGTACACGCTGCGTGTACCGGCCCGTTCGTACACCGCTAGATCTGGAAGGGGGCGGCTGCGGCGGCGACGACGATCCGGTCGCCGTCCCCGGCGGTCAGCAGGCCGCCGTCCACCCACGCGTCCACGACGGCCCGCACCCGATCCACCAGGGCTTCCTGGTCACGGAACGGTGCGGCGTCCCAGACCTCGTCGAGCAGGCCGGTGCCGTCGTCGCGAACCGGGTTGGCCACCCCGGAATCCAGGCCGGCGAAGATCACCTGAGGCTCGGAGCGCCGGAAGTAGACGTGCGTGGGGTCGTCGGTGCCTTCGAAGAACGGCGCGACCGGCACCCCGTCGAGGGTGAAGTGCAGCGGCGCGCCGGGCTCCGGGGTGAGCGCCGCGATCAGGTCCCCCGACAGCCGGGCGGTGGGATACAGGCTGACCGGCAGAAGGGTGGAGCGGGCGTCCCGGGCGACCAGGTTGACCGGCCCGTAGAACAGCGTCTGGATGCCCGGGTCGTCCAGGGCCCTCTCCACCCGCAGCCGGAACGGGATGCGCACCCCTACGGTGTCACCGTCCCGCCAGGCACGGGAGATCGTCAGATAGCCGTCCGGTCCCGCGGTACCGGCCGTCCGTTCGCCGTTGACCTGCACCTCGAACCCGTCGCGCGCCCAACCGGGCACCCGCAGGCACAGGTCGAACGCTCCCTCTCCGTGGATGGTCAGGGTGGTGTCCTGCGCGTACGGGTAGCGGGTGTCCTGAACGACGGTGATCCCCCGCTCCGCCCAGCCCAGCGTCGACGGGCTGTAGAGGTTCACGTAAAGAGCGCTGCCGTCGACGGCGGCGAGGTATACCGTGTCCTGGTATTTGGTGGCGCTCTCCATGCCGGTGCCCTCGCAGCAGGTGGCGCCCTCCTTCGGGGTGTAGTCGCGCACGTGCCCCGGTGTCAGCCCGATGAAGTAGGTGACCAGGGGTTTCTCCGCGTCGGCGAGATCCCGTTTCGAGCCGGGGACCTGGTTGTACATGGCCCGCTCGTAGTAGTCCATGTACTTCGGATCCCGGTCGTGCAGGAACAGCATCCGACTGAGCTTGAGCAGGTTGTAGGCGCAGCAGGTCTCGGCGGTCAGCTCACCGAGGCTGCCGGCGATGACCCCGGCCGCCCGCCAGAACTCGACCGTGCTGGTCCCGCCGATGCTGTACATCCGGGTCGGGATCACCATGTCCCAGAACCTGCGGGCGGCGGTGAGGTAGCGCTGCTCGCCCGTGACCTCGTGCAGGCGCACCAGCCCGATGAAGATCGGGATGTGCTGGTTGGCGTGCAGGCCGTCGAGGACGTCCCGGCCGGCCGCGCAGGCGTCGATGAGCGAGTCCAGGTCGAACAACCGGGCCAGCGCCGCGTGCCGGGGGTCGCCGGTGACGGCGTACAGGTCGCAGATCGCCTCGACGATGCCGCCGAACTCGCCACTGGAGAAGATCCCCCACATTCGCTGCCGGGTCTCGTCCGGCAGGACTGACAGCCGGGCGTACATCCAGTCGCACAGGCCCGTGGCCAGGTCCAAGGCGACCGGGTCACCGACCGCCCGGTAGGCGTCGAGCAGACCTCGCAGGATCTTGTGCGCGGTGTAGTACGGCGCCCACACCACGGTGTACCGGCTCTCGGTCATCGACTCCAGGGTGATGAACTGCGTTTCCGGGTACGCCGCCAGGAACCCCGGATGGCTGGGACCGCCCCAGGTGCGCCGCGGCACCGGGTCGCCGACGATGCTGCCGCCACCGGATCGCGGCAGCCGGGCGACCTCGTCGGCGGACAGCGCCCGCCACCAGATCCCGACGCCGTCCAGGGCGCCCGCGAAGACCGGGTCGTCCGGGTACTGGGAACGGCCGATCCAGTTGTTCGTGAGGCTGCCGAGCACCTCGGGGTTCAGCGTCATCGCGGTGTTCTCGCCGACCGCCACGCCGTTGACGTAGAGGGTGCCGGTGGCGCAGGTGATGGTGACCGCGAGGTGACTCCACTCGTCCAGCGGCAACGGCTGCTCGCCGTCGATGCCCTGCTCGCCCTCGGCGCCGGTGGTGGTGATCGCGAAACGTGGTGCCCCGGCGGCGTTGCGCACGGTCAGGTACAGGTACCGGGTGGTGTCGTCGCCGAAGTCGAACACCCGCGCCCAGTCGGTGTCGTGCGTGGGCTTGACCCAGGCGGCGAGGGTGACCTCCGCAGTGGCGCCCAGTGCCGTGGCCGGCAGTTCCAGGTACTGGTACGAGCCCCTGATCAGCCTTACGCTGCCGGGCCGGTCCGTCGCTTCGCGGACGACCGGGTCGTCACGCAGGGCCTGCCGGACCTCGGCGAGCGCACCGACCATGTAGTGGATCCGGTCGGCGAACACCTGCTCGCCGGTGCTCGCGTACGCCTGGGCCAGCATGGTCAGGAAGTGCCCGGTGAAGTGGCCGCGCAGGTTGCCGTTGGCCTCGCCGTCCAGGCCCTCCCAGCCGCCGGGGGCGACCGCGCCAAGCGTGTCCAGCCCGGCGTTGGTGCGGAAGACCTGCAACAGCCGGTCGACGTCGTATCCGCGGGCGAAGTCCAGCATCAGCGACCGTTTGGCCGCGAACAGGCCATCACCCAGTTCGACGTCGGCGAGGGCGAACGGGCGTACGGCCCAGCCAGCCGGCGTGGCACCCGTAACCCGCAGATCGAGTGGAATCGTCATGACACCTCGAAAAGACCCATGTTAGCGCTAACAACGGGGCTTTCCAAGCCGATCCTGCAGCTCCGAGCGGGCGCGGCGCATGCCTCAGAGCACCAATTCGAGCGACTGGCGGGTCGCGTCACGCGGATCCGGTCCGTACGGTTAGATCCAGGACACCGCCGTGTGTCCTGGGAGTGCCGCCGTGAGTCCATATGATCAGCTTGCTGGCCTTGACCTGCCGGCCCTTCAGAGGGCGGTCCGCAGTAGCTTTGATCCATGCGTTGAGTCCGTTTGGTGGCCTTCTGGCGGGTTCGCCGTGGATAGCGGTAGGCCGATGGGTTGAATGTGAGTTCTGGTCGTACCGTGTGCGGCAGGAAGTTGTCCTCCGCCCCACCGCGGCGCTCGCACGGCTCCTTGCCCGGATGGGTCGCGAACTGGCCGCCGACCAGGTGCAGATAGTCGGACGACATCCGGAACGAGTCCACGATGCCGCCGTGCCAGCCGGTGAACCCGGTCCCGGCGACGACCGCCGCGCACAGGCCCGCCACCTGCTCCGGGGTGATCTGCGACATCGTCACGCACTGCACCACGAGGTCGGTGCCGGCCATTTCGGCGGCGTCGGCGTAGACGTCCGTCGACTCCTCGATCCGCACCGCGTAGCCGCTGCGTTCGAGGAACGGAAGGAACAACTCCGTCGCCCGGACCGGCTCGTGTCCCTCCCACCCGCCCCGCACCACCAGTGCCCTGCGCTGGGTC
>NZ_JBSWBU010000026.1:0-30519 GCF_054052245.1 Micromonospora sp. PTRAS2 | reverse complement strand
CCGCGTGACGCGAGGTCAGCCGATGGTCAGGGCGATGGTGTGCACGGAGCCGCGGACCAGGTCGATCTGCAGCTCGTAGGCGCCCCGGGCGAGCCCGGTGGTGTCCCAGTGGAAGACGTACTCGTCTCTTGCGGCGCTGTAGCGTGCGGTGTTGTCCGCCCCCTTCCGGACAGGTGCGGCCGGAACGCGGTTGCCGGCCACGCCGTCGGTCTTCTTCACGAGGTAGATGCGCGGCTCCGCGTCGGTGACCGTCCCGCCGTCTGCGTCGGTCAAGGCGAACCTGACCGGCACGGGGCGTCCGGCTTCGACGACGTCGGAGCCGTCGCCGGCCAGCGGTGGCCGCACCCCGCCGAACCGGTACTCAGGCGCGAAAAGCCGCGGCACGAAGTCGATCAGATTCGCCATCCAGATGTCGAAGCCATGCGGTCCGACCCAGG
The DNA here is from genome assembly GCF_054052245.1 of Micromonospora sp. PTRAS2. Classification (NCBI taxonomy): domain Bacteria; kingdom Bacillati; phylum Actinomycetota; class Actinomycetes; order Micromonosporales; family Micromonosporaceae; genus Micromonospora; species Micromonospora sp. PTRAS2. The sequence goes on along the minus strand of NZ_JBSWBU010000026.1, from coordinate 30,082 downwards.
TGCCGGCGTATTCGTACTCGATGCCCTGGGAGGTCAGCCACTGCATTGCCTCCTGCGTGAACGAGTACGTGAAGTCGACGTCACCGGAGTACAGCCTTGCCAGCCTGGTGCTTTCGTTGACCGCCCGGGCATCGACGGTGGGGTAGGAGAGCAGGCCCCCGGAAAAGGCACCGATGTAGGCGAACTCGCCCGGGTGGTTGAGCCACGTGCCGAGGGTGTTCATGGCTCCCCACGACAGACCGGCGAGCGCCTGCTCATCCGAATCAGTCGAGATGTTGTACTTCTCCGCCGCGGTTGGCATCACGTGCTGGCTGAGGTCGGTCCAGAAGTCGACGCCATTCTGGTCGGGCATGACCACGACCATCGGCACCATTGTCCCGTTGAGGTAATGGTTGTCGAGGATCTGTCTGGCACGCCCGGTCTCGATCCAGCTGCCGTAGTTCTGGCCCCCGCCGTGGTACAGGTAGAGCACCGGGTAGGCAGCTGCGCGGTCGGCATCGTAGCCGGGCGGCGTCCAGACGTACGCGTAGCGCTCTGCGCCCTGGCCTCCGTCGTAGGTCATCAGCGAGACCGTGCCGCCCCTGCCTTCGGGGACGTCGGCCAGCATCGCGTCGGACTTGCCCGGCACGAAAAGCTGCGACTCCATCACATGGGTGTTGACGGTGTCGGCGGGGTCCTTCTTGTCAACGCCGTCGACCACGTACCGGTAGTAGTGGTAGCCGTCGAGCGGCCCGATCGTGCTGCGCCAGCGACCGTCGGGCTGCTTGTCCATCGGGATCCGGAACCACTGGCCGTTCGGGGCCCAGTTACCCCAGATCGTGACGTCCTTGGCGCCAGCCCACTGGGTGCCGGTCTCGAACGTGACGATGCCGTGCGGGTCGATGTGCGGGGTCGTGATCGACCCGGCCGGAGGGGGCGCGTACGGCCGGGTCAGCGCACGGTGCCCCTTGCTGGCGCCGTGGGAGACGACCTTCTGTCCGAAGAGCCGAGCGGCGAAGTCTCGCAGGTTCTCCCGCCACGCGTCCCAGGTGGCGCCGTCGTCGGGGTTGACGCCGTCGAACTCGAACCTCACTCCGGACTTCTTCAGGTCCACCAGCAGGTCGTAGTTGTCGTTGTAGGACAGGTCGAGCGTGTTGCCGACGTATACCCGGAGCAGCTCGGTGCCCTTGTTGATCGCTTTGGCCTCCGCCTTGGTGATCGAGCCGTCGACGGAGCCAGAGAAGGAGCCGACGTAGGCGAACGCGCCGGGATCGCTGCGGAGGATGCGCATCGCCTGCTCGGCACTCGTGGCGACACCGGCCAGCGCCTGGCTCTGGGGCCGAGACGAGACGTTGTAGCCGGCCCGCGCTGCGGGGACGATGGCGTTGAGCAGCTCGGCGCGGGGGTCGGCGGAATTGGCGTCGGCCATCACGACCACCATCGGCTTGGCGTCCCTGCCTGCGACCAGGTTGTCGAGGATCTGCTTCGCCCGGCCAAGTTCCAGCCACTCACGAGCGGTCTGGCCCTCGCTGCTCAGCAGGTACAGGACCGGGTACGCCTCGGCCCGGGCGGCGTCGTAGCCGGGCGGCGTCCACACCAGGGCGGTGCGGCGCTGCGCCGCCGTCGCGCTCGGGTAGGACAGTTCCTCCACCGTCCCGCCCGCGGCGATGTCGTCCATCCACTCGACCGACTCACCCGGCACGAAGAAGGTGTTCCAGTTCGGCTTCGACGTCACCGCCACCGGGCTGCCCGGCTGGCGGAAGGACACCTTCGACCTGTCCTGCATGGTCGCGGTGTACTGGTAGTAGTACAGCCCGGGCTCCAGCGGACCGACGTTCGCGGCGTAGTCCGAGCCACTCGGGTCGAGCGCGAGCGCCGACCAGGTGCCGCTCGGGCCAATGTTCGCCTCCAGCTCGAGGGCCGTCGGCGTGCCGCCGACGATGCTGATGACCTGCGACTGCGGCACCTTGAAGTAGTGATAGACGTCGTCGTGCGAATGCCACGTGTCGGTCGCGGCAGCCGGCGGGGCGGCCGCGATGGCTGACACCACCAAAGCCGCGGCTGCGACAAGGCTGGTCATTCGGGGGCCACTGCTGTGTGACATCGCGTTGCTGCTCCTCTCAGAGCGTCAAGGCCTGCCGCATCGAAGGCACGCGCCTCACCATCGAGATCGACTACCGAGATCTTCCCGGCAGCCACGACGGCCCACATCCACACCAGCGGCACTACATTTCCTACACCGGTGTAGAGCGAATGGCAAGATACCTCTTCTTGCCTCCATGATCTCGTGGTGAACCCTGCACTCGACACCGCCCGAGCTTCTCCGACGACAAAGAGGCCATCCCGCAAAGCCACCATGGCAGGGCGCCACTTCAAGGCAGTTGACGCCTGTTGAGCTGCAGTTTCATGCCGTTCGATGTTATTGACGTCCGTGAGTTGATCCACTCCGCGGGAATGCGGTCCACACCAATCCCACGGAACTACGGGAGCGACAATTTCAGCAGGTCAGCCGCTTGATCATTGAGGAAGGTCGATGCCGAGTCTGCGCCCGCCCGCCGTTCAACGCCCCTGGGGCCCGACCCCCGCCCCCGCCCCCGCCCACACCGCGAACCAGCCCGCGCGGAAAGCTGAACGATCACGCGCTCCCAACCCGCTCGCAACGCAAGGAGCAGAAACACCAAAGTCCGTTACCGGATGACCGGTAACGGACCTTCTGCGCAGCACACATGGATGGTGGGCGATACTGGGTTTGAACCAGTGACCTCTTCCGTGTCAAGGAAGCGCGCTCCCACTGCGCCAATCGCCCGCGCTCGCCGGCCCGGCGTGAGAAGCCGACCCCGGCTGCGGTCAGCCCCACGGGGCGGATCGCGAGCGGACGACGGGATTCGAACCCGCGACCCTCACCTTGGCAAGGTGATGCGCTACCAGCTGCGCTACGTCCGCGTGCCGCCAGCGTTCGCCGGCGACCGGGTGAACTGTACCCGATGGCAAGATCGCGGAACAAACGCCCCTCGGGTGCGCGGCGCGCGCCGCCGATTACGCAGCTCACCGACGGGGTACTTGTCCACCTCGACGGCACACTGCATCCCCCGAAGGAGGCTGTCGTGGGTATCGGTACGAGCATCTTCCTGATCGCGGTCGGCGCGATCCTCACGTTCGCCATGGACGCCACCGTCGGCGGCGTCGACCTGGACGTCGTCGGCTGGATCCTGATGGCCGCCGGGGCGCTCGGCCTCGTCATGACCACGCTGGTCTGGGGCCGCCGTCGCGAGGTGGTCACCACCACCGAGCCGGTCGAGTACCGCCGCGTCGAGGAGCGCCGGGACGTCGCCCCGCCGCTGTAGGCAGCTCTCCCCCGGGCCGACGGAGCTGAACGGTTCGGGGGCGGCACGGATCCGTGCCGGCCACCGCCTTTTGGTGGCCGGCACGTCACTGTCGCCTGCGCGTGCGGACACCGGGCGGGGCATCGGATGAGTGGGGCGCCACGGCCAGGACGACCCCGGACGGCGAAACGGCCCGGCACCTGTGTGGTGCCGGGCCGTTACCCGTGGTGGGCGATACTGGGTTTGAACCAGTGACCTCTTCCGTGTCAAGGAAGCGCGCTCCCACTGCGCCAATCGCCCTCGTCAACTGCGAGGTGGAGACGGGATTTGAACCCGTGTACACGGCTTTGCAGGCCGTTGCCTCGCCTCTCGGCCACTCCACCGAGGTTGCCCCCGACATGCGTGGCGGCAGATCCGAGCGGACGACGGGATTCGAACCCGCGACCCTCACCTTGGCAAGGTGATGCGCTACCAGCTGCGCTACGTCCGCACGCCCCCGGCGTTTCCCGGTGACGGATGAGAACTTTAGCCGAGCCCGCGAGCGGTTGCCAAATCGGGGGGCCGCCGGGCGCGTCCGCCCAGGCCGCCGCCCCGCCCGACCGGCCGCCCGCCTCCCCCGCCCCACCGGCCGCTCGACCGGCCCGCTCGGGCCATGCGAGGGGTGACCGCGTCGCCATGTCGCCGACATGGCGGCATCCCCGGGCGGGGAAGGCCCCATGTCGGCGACACGGCGGCACGCCTTCCGCCGCGTCGCCGACACCGTCGAGGCCCCGGCACCGTCGAGGCCAGCCCGCGTGGTCGCCCACGTGGCGGCGCGCCACACACCCCGCAGGCTTCCTAGGAGACTGGACAGGACGCCCCACGACAGGAGCGGACATGGCCGACAAGGACGAGGAAAGTGTCTTACTTCCGACTCGGGGGATCGAATCCGCCGGGGCGGTCACTGTTTGTGCACGAACGGATAGGTTACGGTAGCGACGTGACGAGACGTGCCGCCGAGATCCGCCTGGATGCCCTCTTGCGCACGGCCTGTGACGTGATCGCGGAACGGGGCTTGGCCAACACCCGCACGGCCGACGTGGCCCAGGCGGCAGGGGTCAGCCAGGCGCTGGTCTTCTACCACTTCGCCACCAAGGAGCGACTCCTCTCCCAGGCCTTCGCCTACGCGGCGGAGCAGGATCTCGCCCGGCTCGACGCCGTGGTCCGGTCCGCCGCCTCGCCCCTGGTCAAGCTCCGGCGGATGCTCAAGCTCTACGCCCCGTCCGGCCGACCGACCTCGTGGTCCATGTGGATCGACGGGTGGTCGGAGTCGCTGCGCGTCCCGGAGCTGGAGAAGGTGTCCCGCCGGCTCGACCTGCGCTGGCGGGAGGATCTCGCCGCGGTGATCGCCGACGGGGTGCGCGAGGGCGTGTTCGAGTGCGCCGACCCGGCGGGCGCGGCGTGGCGGATCAACGCCATGATGGACGGGCTCGCCGTGCAGTTCGCCGTGCACGACCGGGTGATCTCGCGCCGCCAGTTCGCCGAGTGGATCCGCCTGGCCGCCGCCCGCGAGCTCGGCCTGGAGCCGGCCCAGCTCGACTGGTCCGCCCCCGCGCAGGACCGCTCCCGCCGGGCCCCGCAGCCCCAACCCCAGCCCGACGCCGTGAGCTGACCGGCCCGACGCCACGAGCCGACCGACCCGCCGACGCCACAACCCGACCGACCCGGCCTCACCCGACGCCGTGAGCTGACCGGCCCGGCGCAGGCCGACACACGACCCGGATCAGCCGGCCAGCCGGCGCAGGCGGGCCCGCGCCGGCGGGTGGACGTTGGCCAGCTCCAGGTCCCCGCCGTAGTGGGCAAGCACCCGGTGGTCCATCACCCGCCGCCACACGGGCGGCACGAGGGCGGCCACGACCATCGTGGCGTACCCGGCGGGCAGTTGTGGCGAGCAGTCGAAGCTGCGCAGCGTCTGGTAGCGGCGCAGCGGGTTGGCGTGGTGGTCGCTGTGCCGCTGGAGCTGGAACAGGAAGACGTTGGTGACGGTCCGGTCGCTGTTCCAGCTGTGCCGCGCGTCCACCTTCTCGTAGCGGCCGGCGGGGTTGCGCCGCCGGGCCAGCCCGTAGTGCTCCAGGTAGTTGACCACCTCCAGCAGGGAGAAGCCGAACACGGCCTGGAGCAGCAGGAACGGCAGCACCTGCGGCCCGTACGCGGCGGTCAGGGCGGCGAACAGCACCAGCGTCATGGCCCACGCGGTGAGGATCTCGTTGCGGTACGTCCACGGGCTGCGCCCCCGGACGCGGAACCGGCCCGCCTCCAGCCGCCACGCCGAGCGCAGGCTGCCGGCGACGGTGCGCGGCCAGAAGGCGTAGAAGCTCTCGCCGAGCCGGGAGCTGGCCGGGTCGGCCGGGGTGGCGACCCGGACGTGGTGGCCCCGGTTGTGCTCGACGTGGAAGTGCCCGTAGCCGGTCGGCGCGAGGGCCACCTTCGACAGCCAGCGTTCCAGCTTCTCCCGCTTGTGCCCCAGCTCGTGGGCCGTGTTGATGGCGATGCCGTCGACCACGGCGAGGGTGGCGACCAGCCCGGCCGCGCCGAGCGGGCGCAGCCCACCCGAGGCCCACACGGCGCAGCCGAGCACCAGGCCGGCGTACTGGGCGGGCAGGTAGAGGTAGGTCAGCCAGCGGTAGTAGCCGTCGCGGGCCAGGCGCGGCACCGCCTCCTCCGGCGGGTTGCGCCGGTCGTCGCCGACGAGCAGGTCGACGACCGGGATCACCCCGAAGACCACCACCGGCGCGAGCCACCACGCCCACGAGCCGGCGCCGCCCCGCCAGGCCAGCCACGAGGCGAAGGGCAGCGCCGGCACCAGCAGGGCGAGCGGCCAGAGCGGCCGGCGCGGGTCGCGCCAGGCGGCGGGCGGTGCGGTCGCGGGCGCGCCAGCGGTCATCGCCGGTCTCCGATCTCTCGGGTACGCCCTGACTGTGGCACGCGTCACGGCGTTTTACAAGAGTCGAAGTTTTGTAAAGCGAAGCGGCGGAGCCGCGTCAGCGGCGGAGCAGCCCCCACCCCCGCTGCGGCGGGGCGGCCCGCTCGAAGTCCAGCCCGACGGCCGGCTCGCCGGCCTCGGCCGTCTTCGTCAGCTGCCGCAGGCGCAGCAGCAGCCCCACCCCGAGCGACAGCAGCAGCGCGCCGAGCAGGAACGCCGCCTGCACCACCCCGAAGCCGCCCGACGACGACACGGGACGCCCGCCCGACGCGGCCGGCGGCACCTCGGCCACCACCTCCTCGCTCGGCTCGACCTCGTCGTCCACCCCGGCCGGCTCCAGCGGCTCGTCCGTCGGGTCCGCCGACGACTCGTCCGTCGGGGCCGCGGTCGGGGTCGCCTCGACCTCCGTCCCGATCACCTCCCGGGTCGCCGCCTGCCGCGCCAGCAGCCGCGACTGCGCGTCGTACGCCTCGGCGGCCAGCGTCACCCGTCCCCGGCTGACGTCCTCGGCGAAGGCCACCCGGTAGCGGGCGGTCACCGTACGGCCCGGGCAGAGCGTGCCCGGGTCGAGCTGCCGGTCGGTCAGCCGGGCCGTGCTGCCCTGCGTCCGGATCTCGAGGGGGAACAGCCCGGTCTCCTCGATCCGGTCCATCTTCACCTGGTCCAGCCGCAGCCCCTGCACGGTGAGCACCATCGACCAGCGGACCTTCACGCAGCCGCCGTCGCGGCGCGACACCACCGCCGAGACCGTCTGCACCCCGTCGCCCGCCGTGAACTCCGTCGGCAGGCCGCTCAGCTCGGTGGCGAACCCGGCCGCCGCCGCCCGAGCCGGCGCGGCGACGCCGACCCCCGCTCCGGACAGGCAGGCCAGCACCACCCCGACCCTTAGCGCGTACCGCACCACCGTCACCACCGCCCTCGCCTCCCGTCGGATCCATCCATCCGGCAACGCTATGGGCGAACCGGACAACCGGGTAGACGGGCGTGTTCGCACGTACCGCGAAGCCCGGGGGGTCATCTCACCGACAGTGGTGAACCGGTGACCGTCCACCCGCGACACGCCCGGGATCGCCGGGCAGGGACAATCGGTGGCGTGTCCGATCTCTCCGCGGCCTTCGTGAGGCTGCACGCGCGGCTCGCCCCGGTGGCCTTCGTCCCCGAGGTCCGCCTGCACCAGGCTGACGAGCCGATCGGGTTGTGGGAACTCACCGAGGGCGAGTTCCGCAGCTCGCAGCCGCCGCCGTTCTGGGCGTTCGCCTGGGCCGGCGGGCAGGCGCTCGCCCGGTACGTCACCGACCACCCCGAGGTCGTCGCCGGCCGCCGGGTGCTCGACCTGGCCTCCGGCTCCGGCCTGGTCGCCATCGCCGCCGCCCGCGCGGGCGCGGCGGCCGTGCGCGCCGCCGAGGTCGACGAACGCGCGGTGGCGGCGGTCGCGCTCAACGCCGAGGCCAACGGGGTACGCGTCGACGCCGCGCTCGGCGACGTCCTCGACGGCGACGCCGGCGACGCCGAGGTGGTGCTCGCCGGGGACGTCTTCTACAGCGAGGCGATGGCCCGGCGGATGCTGCGCTTCCTGCTGCGGGCCGCCCGCTCCGGCGCGCGGGTGCTGGTCGGCGACCCGGGCCGGGCGTTCCTGCCCCGCGAGCGGTTCCGCGAGCTGGCCGGCTACGACGTGCCGGTGCCCGAGGCCCTGGAGAGCGTCCGGGTGAAGCACACCACCGTGTGGGAACTGGACCCCGCGCCGCCGGGGGCCGCCCGCTAGGTTGACCCGGTGCTGTTCCGGGGCTGGGGCGACGCCGTCGACGGGCCGTGGCCCGACATCGCGACCGTGACCGACCACGTGGGCGCGGCGCACCTGGTGGTGACCCGGCACGCGCTGGTGCGGCGGGTGCTCGCCGACCCGGTGACCTTCCGGCCCGACAACGCCCTCGACGCGGTCACCCCGATCCCGGTGGCCGCCCTGCGGGTGCTCGCCGGGCACCGGTTCCGGCTGCCGCCGACCCTGGCCAACAACGGCGGGGTCAGCCACCCGCAGATCCGGGGCATCGTCGCCGACGCCCTGCACCCGGCCCGGGTCGCCGCCCAGCGGCCCTGGCTCACCGACCTCGTCCGCGACCGGGTCGCCCGGCTGCGGGCGGAGCTGGACGCGGGCGTACCCGTCGATCTGCATGCCGGCCTGGCCGCGGACCTGCCGCTGCTCGTGCTGGCCCGGCTCGTCGAGCTGCCCGACGCGCCGGTCGGCGCGGTGAAGGAGTTCGCCCGCGCGGCCCTGGAGCTGTTCTGGGCCCCGCTCGACGCCGACCGGCAGGCCGCCCTCGCCGCCGAGGTGGGCCGGTTCCACCGGGTGCTGCGGGCGTTCGCCGCCACCGGCGGCGGGCTCGCGGCCCGGCTGCGCGCCGCCGGGCACTCCCCCGACGTGGTCGTCGGCGCGCTGTTCTTCCTGCTCGTCGCCGGCCAGGAGACCACCTCGCAGTTCCTCACCCTGCTGCTGCACCGGCTCACCGCCGAGCCGGCGGTACGCGCCGGGCTGCGCGCCGGCACGATCGACGTCGCCGACGTGGTCGAGGAGGGGCTGCGGCTGGAACCGCCGATCGTCACCTGGCGGCGGGTCGCCGCCGTCGACACCACGCTCGGCGGCACGGTCGTCGCGGCGGGCACCAGCGTCGTGCTGTGGCTGGCCCGCGCCGGCCGCGACCCGCAGGTGGTGGCCGCCCCCGACGAGTTCCGCCCCGGGCAGCCCGGCTCGCGCCGGCACCTCGCGTTCGGGGCGGGCGCGCACCGCTGCGTCGGCGCGCAGCTCGCCCGGCTGGAGGCCGCCGTGGTCGTCGCCGAGGCCGCGCCGCTGCTCGACGGCGTACGCGTGCTCCGTCCGCCGTGGTGCCCGGACAACCTCACCTTCCGGATGCCCGACGCCTTCGTGGTCGCCCGGTAAGGAAGGGCCCCTTGTTAACGCCTGGGGTAGAGAAGGGAACCCTTCTATACCGTATGCGTTAAGAGGGGGCCCTTCCTTGCTCGCGGGCGGTCAGCCGGCGTCCTCGGCCCAGGCCCGCCAGTCGTCGAGCACCCCGTACAGGGCGGGGGTGAGCCAGCCCGACGCGGACCGGCGGAAGACCCCCGGGTCCATCGCCCCGGCGCCCGCCGGCAACGCGCCGATCAGGTGCGGCACCAGCTCGGTCAGGTTCGCCCAGTGCACCAGCTCCGGCTCGGCCGGCCACGCGCCGATCACCACGCCGGCCGGCACCGCGCGCCGGTCGAGGGCCTCCAGGGTGAGCGCGGTGTGGTTGAGGGTGCCGAGGCCGGCACGGGCCACCACCACGGCGGGAGCGCCGAGCGACACCGCCAGGTCGGCCAGCGTCCACGCCTCGCCGGAGGGGCGCAGCCCCATCGGCACGAGCAGCCCGCCGGCCCCCTCGACCAGCACGAGGTCGTGCTTGTCGGCCTCCTCGCGGATCGCGTCGACGGCGGCGTACAGCTCCAGCGGCTCCAGCTGGGCCACCCGGGCCGCCGCCAGCGGGGCGAGCGGGTCGGGATAGCTGGCCAGGGTGCGGCCGGTGAGCGGGGCGGCCAGCCGGGTCACCGTGTCGACGTCGCCCGGGTCGCCGGTGGCCGTGCCGGTCTGCCCGGGTTTGACCACGGCGACCCGCAGCCCGGCCGCCTGGGCCGCGGCCGTCACCGCCGCGGTCACCACCGTCTTGCCGACCCCCGTGTCGGTGCCGGTGATCAGCACCGGCCCGGTCCACGCCGCGCTCACGGCGTCACCTCCGCCCGTCCGCCCGCGCCCGCGCCGGTCACGGGGCGCATTCCACGATCACGTCGAGGGCCCGCCCGAAGTCCGCCCGGGCCACCCCGGCGTTGACGGTCAGTCGCAGCCGGGACCGGCTGTCCGGCGTCGACGGCGGGCGGAAGCAGCCCACGGCCACCCCCCGGTCGGCGCAGTCGGCGGCCCAGGTGATGGCCGCCTCGGGGCCCGGCGCGGTCACCGAGACCACGGCGGCGTCCGGCGCGGAGACCTCCAGCCCGGCGGCGCGCAGCCGGCGTACGGCCAGCGCGGTCCGCTCGGCCAGCTCGGCGCGCAGGTCGTCGCCGGCGCGGGCCAGGTCGAGCGCGGCGCGCACCCCGGCGGCGACGGCGGGCGGCAGGGCGGTGTCGAAGATGAAGGTCCGGCCGGTCTCGACCAGGTGCCGGACGAACTCGGCCGGGCCGGCGACCACGCCCCCCGCGCCGCCGAGCGCCTTGGAGAGGGTAGCGGTGACCAGCACGTCCGGCTCGCCGGCCAGCCCGGCGGCGGCCACCCCGCCCGCCCCGGCGGGGCCCAGCACGCCGAGCGCGTGCGCGTCGTCGACGAGCAGCAGCGCGCCGTGCCGGCGGGCCACGGCGTGCAGCTCGGCCAGCGGCGCGAGGTCGCCGTCGACGGAGAAGACCGACTCGGTGACCACCACCGCGGGCCGGCCCGGCGCGGCGGCCAGCGCGGCGGCGACCGCCGCCGGGTCGGCGTGCGGGGTCACCACGGTCTCCGCGCCGGAGATGCGGCAGCCGTCGATCAGCGAGGCGTGGTTGTGCGCGTCGGAGACGAGCAGGGTACGCGGCTGCGTCAGCGCCCGGATCGCGCCGAGATTGGCCAGGTAGCCGGAGGAGAAGACGAGGCTGCCGTCGACGCCGAGCCAGTCGGCGAGTGCCGCCTCCAGCCCGTGGTGGGCGTCGGTGGAGCCGCGCACCAGCCGGGAACCGGTCGCGCCCAGCCCGTACGCCGAAAGGGCCCGCCCGGCCGCGGCCGTGACCTCGGGGTGGGCGGCCAGGCCGAGGTAGTCGTTGCCGGCCAGGTCGACCACGGCGTCGCCGGCGGCGCGGGGCCGCAGCCGGCGGGTCAGCCCCGCCTTCGCCCGCAGCTCGGCACGGCGGTGCAGCGCCGCCAGCCAGTCCGCCACCGCCACGCTCCCCTCCCCGCCGTCTCCGCCGGGCGAAGTTACCACCAGTCGGCCGCGCCACGGCGTGGCGCGGGCCGGCGCGCGGTGCCGCCGCCGGTCGGGCGCGGGGGGCCGGCCCGCGCTCGGGTGCGAGGGCTCGGGCCGCGCTCGGGCCGCGCGCTCGGGCGTTTCTTCGCCGCCGGGCGCCTTGTAGGGTACGAGCCATGCCAGAGATCCTCGACCAGGCCCGCAACCAGGTGCTGGAGAACGGCGTCGGCCTCGACCAGGCCGGCGTCCTCGCGGTGCTGAACCTGCCCGACGAGCACCTCCCGGCCGCCCTCCAGCTGGCCCACGAGGTGCGGATGCGCTGGTGCGGGCCGGAGGTCGAGGTCGAGGGCATCGTGTCGCTGAAGACCGGCGGCTGCCCGGAGGACTGCCACTTCTGCTCGCAGTCCGGGCTGTTCGCCTCGCCGGTCCGCTCGGTCTGGCTGGACATCCCCTCCCTGGTAGAGGCGGCGAAGCAGACGGCGGCGACCGGGGCCACCGAGTTCTGCATCGTCGCCGCCGTGCGCGGCCCCGACGCCCGGCTGATGAAGCAGATGCGCGAGGGCGTCGCCGCGATCCGGGCCGAGGTCGACATCCAGGTCGCCGCGTCGCTCGGCATGCTCAGCCAGGAGCAGGTCGACGAGCTGGTCGACATGGGCGTGCACCGCTACAACCACAACCTGGAGACCTGCCGCTCCTACTTCCCCAACGTGGTCACCACGCACTCGTGGGAGGAGCGCTGGGAGACGCTGCGGATGGTCCGCGAGTCCGGCATGGAGGTCTGCTGCGGCGGCATCCTCGGCCTCGGCGAGACCGTGGAGCAGCGGGCCGAGTTCGCGGCGCAGCTGGCCGAGCTGGACCCGCACGAGGTGCCGCTGAACTTCCTCAACCCCCGGCCGGGCACCCCGCTGGGCGACCGCCCGGTGGTCGAGGGCAAGGACGCGCTGCGGGCCATCGCCGCGTTCCGGCTGGCCATGCCGCGCACCATCCTCCGGTACGCCGGCGGCCGGGAGATCACCCTCGGCGACCTGGGCACCCGCGACGGCCTGCTCGGCGGCATCAACGCGGTCATCGTCGGCAACTACCTGACCACGCTGGGCCGGCCGGCGACCGACGACCTGGCGCTGCTGACCGAGTTGAAGATGCCGGTCAAGGCGCTCTCCGCGACGCTGTGACGGGGGCCTCGACGATGGCCGTGTGGTGCGACCGGTGCGGGGAGCCGGCCGACGGTGGTGGCCACGCGGCGTGCCGGGCGGCGCGCGAGCTGGAGCCGCCCCGGTTCTGCGCGCGCTGCCGCCGCCGGATGAAGGTGCAGGTGCTGCCGGTGGGCTGGGCGGCGGTCTGCGTCGAGCACGGCGAGCTGCGGGGTTGACGCCGGTGCGGGTGCTGCGGGGCAGGGCGGTCACGCTGCGACCGGTGACGGCCGACGACGTGCCGGCCCTCGCGGCGATCCGGGCCACCCCGGAGGTGCGCCGCTGGTGGCGCGGCGGCGACGACCTGACCGAGGCTGTCCGCGCCGACCTAGGCGACGACGACCTCACGGTGTACGCCGTCGAGCACGACGGCCGGGTCGTCGGGGCCATCCAGTGGTATGCCGACGACGACCCCGACTACCGGCACGCCAGCCTGGACGTCTTCCTCGACCCCGCGGTACGCGGCGCGGGGCTGGGCGGCGACGCGATCCGCACCCTGGCCCGGCACCTGATCGACGTCCACGGCCACCACCGGCTCACCATCGACCCGGCGGCGGCGAACACCGCCGCGATCCGGGCGTACGCGAAGGTCGGCTTCCGCCCGGTCGGGGTGCTGCGCCGCTACGAGCGCGGCGAGGACGGCCGCTGGCACGACGGCCTGCTGATGGACCTGCTCGCCGAGGACCTGGCGGACTGACCGCACCCCCCGCACCGGACGAGATCCTGGACCGTTGTCGTTCCGCGCTGACGGCAACTGTCCAAGGTCTGGTCCGAGAGGCATCCCCCACGCAGAAATCTTGGACGGTTACCGTCCACAGGAGACGGTAACCGTCCAAGATTCAGCAGGACGGCGTCAGCCCAGCGTGCAGGCGGAGCCGTTCAGGGTGAAGGCGGTGGGCTTCGGGTTGGCGCCGGTGTGGGTGCCGTTGAAGCCCAGCGTGGTCGACGCGCCCGGCGCGAGCGCCGCGTTGTAGGCGGCGTTCGACGCGGTCACGGCGGTGCCGGTCTGGGTGAAGTTGGCCGACCAGCCCTGGGTGACCTTCTGCCCGGCGTTCGGGAACGTGAACGCGAGGCTCCAGCCGTTGAGCGCCGTCGCGCCGGTGTTGGTGATGGTGATGTTCGCGCTGAAGCCGGTGCTCCAGTCGCTGGTCGTGTACGCGACCTTGCAGGCCCCCGCCGGGGTCGTCGGGGTCGGGGTCGGGGTCGGGTCGGTACCGGGGAGCGTGCGCACCGAGATGCTGGGCGACACCACCGACGGGTTCCCGGCGGCGTCCACCGCGACGATGTAGAACGGGTACGACGTGTCCGGGGTCAGCCCCGTCACCGTGTGGCTGGTGCCGGTGACCGTGGCGACGACGGAGTGCAGCGGCCAGGTGACCTTCCAGACCTGGTAGCCGACGACGCCGACGTTGTCGGTCGACGGCGACCAGGACAGGGTGACCCCGGTCGAGGTGATGTTGGACGCGGTCGGGGTGCCGGGCGCGCTCGGCCCGGTGGTGTCCGACCCGGTCCCGGCCGGCGTGGCCACCGGCAGCGTCGGCGAGGACAGCGAGTTGTTACCGGCGCCGTCGCGGGCGCGTACCCAGAACCGGTAGTTGCGGGCGGCCGTGAGGTTGGCCACGGTCACGCTGTTGGTGGTGGTGCGGTGCAGCATGAGCGCGTCGCTGCCGATCATCTCCTGGGTGACGTCGTAGCCGGCCAGGCCGCTGCCCCCGGTGTCGGTGGACGCGGGCCAGGTCAGCGTGACCGAGGTGGGGCTGATCGCGGAGACCGTCGGGGCGCCGGGAACGGTGGGCGGGGTGGTGTCGGTGGGCGTCGAGGTGGGCTCCGCGCCCCAGACGAGGGTGCTGCCGGCGTAGAGCGGGACCTTCTTGTTCGGCCCGGCCGTCGCCTGGTAGGACGGGTCGTTGGTCGGGTCCCAGGTGCCGCCCTCCGGCACGCCGATCTTGAACTGCACCTCCATCCGGTGCTGCGACTGCCCGGCGGGGGCGATGGTGTACCCGGTGCAGTCGACCTCGACGTACCAGATGTCGCCGCTGAGCTGCTTGGCCGCCGACGGCGACGGGCAGCCCTGGGTGTAGCCGGGGGTGACCTGGACGGCGGTGCTGCCCTCGGGGCGGAAGTAGTAGCGGAACTTCCCGTTGGTCAGCGCCCGGGCCGGGAACGCGGACTTGTTGTAGACGATCGCCTTGAGGCCGGTGGCGCGGGGCTCGGCCTGCATCACCGTGGTCTCGACGGTCAGCTCGTCGATGTCCGGCGTCTCGGCGGTGGGGAAGCCGGCGAGCGGGGTGCCGCCGTACTCGGAGGAGAGCCGGGCCAGGGCGGAGGTGAAGCCGGCGTTGTAGTCGGTGGCGACCTCGTTCATCACGTAGTCGGACCGGCTGTCGGTGTAGGCGTCGTTGGCCGACGACGGGCCGCCGACGAGCGCGCCGTAAAGCACGTGCCGGGTCTCGGTGGGCACGGTCTGGCTGTCCCACCAGGAGCCGTGCGCCGTGCGGTGGTGCGGATTCTTCGGCGCGTTGGCCCCGAAGCCGATCTGGTAGCTGGACTTGCGCGGGTTGTCGCCGAGCGCGTAGTTGATCTGCCGGACGGCGAAGTCGTGGTACCGCGTCTTGCGGGTGGCGTCGGTGGTCTTGTCGCTGTAGACCAGCGCGGCGAACGCGGTGTTGGACGCGTAGCGCAGCGCGCCCCACGAGTCGAGCACCGCCATCCCGCCGGGCGAGTAGTTCACCTTCGCGCCGTTGACGCCCACGGTCCAGTAGTCGAGCCACCGGTTGGCGTCGTCGACGTACTTCTGCTTGCCGGTCAGGTTGGCCAGCAGCACGTACGCGCCGAACTGCTTGTTGTCCCAGGCGATCGTCCACTTGTAGGACCGGGTGGTGGACTGCGGCTCGGTGCCGAGCTTGTCGTACTCGCTCTCGGCCTTGGTGAGGTAGGCGGCGTCGCCGGTGGCCCGGTAGAGCCAGATCGCGCCCCAGACCAGCTCGTCCTGCCACCCGCTCCACGACTTGTAGAAGCTCGTCGCGTCGGTGATGCACTCGTGGTAGCTCTTACGCACCGTGTCGGCGAACGTGTAGAGCTGCTTGGCGTGGGTCAGCAGCTTGTCGGCGTAGGCGGCGTCGGTGGGCCGGAAGACCATCGACGACGCGGCCATCGCCGCCGCCGTCTCCCCCGCGAGGTCCGCGCCGCCACAGCTCGCATCGATCTTGTACGCGGGACGCGCCATCGGCATCACCTCGGCCGGGCCCCACCACTTGTGGTCGTCGTCGCCCTTGCCGACCTGTCCGTAGAGGACGTTCGGGGCGGGGTGCGCCTTGACGAAGTAGTCGTTGACGAAGCGCAGGTTGTTGAGCAGGTGGGTGAGCTGCCCGGAGGCGACGTACCCGTCGCGGTACTCGACCGCGCCCCAGGCGAGCATGGTGGCGCTGAACGCCATCGGGAAGCCGAACTTCACGTGGTCGCCGGCGTCGTACCAGCCGCCGGTGAGGTCCACTCCGACGTCGGAGCCGTCGGTCAGCGCCGAGTCGCCGCGCCAGGAGACCCGGTTCCAGGCCGGCTTCTTGCCGGACTGCTGCGCCTCGTAGAAGAACAGCGACTTCTGCAACGCCTCGGCGTAGTTGAAGGCGGGTGCGGCGGCGACGGGCGCGGCCTGCGGCGCGACGACGCCCATGGCGAGGCCGCTGGCCAGGGCGGCGCCGGCGGCGAGCAGGCGGCGCAGCCAGGGTCGGCCGCGCGACGGCCGGGACGGCCGGTTCGGGTGACGCATCTGCGAGCTCCTGACGGATGGCGCCCGACGGCCCCGACCGGACGCGGGACGGCGTCTGAGGGGTCGGGGCCGGCGGAGGCGGGTGGTGGGGGTCTCCGAGGAGGCGCGGGAGCGCTCCCATGGATGCTCGACAATGTATCCAGCGGATTGCACACTTGGGAAGACCTCGCCGCCACGAGCCTGCGCCGCCGCGCCACCCGCCCCCGGCGCCGCTCCACCGAGGAACGAGGCGTCGCGCACCCGGAACGGGGCGTCGCGCCGCCCGAAAGCGTTACGCCGACACGCCGCCCCGCGCGGGTAATCCCCTCCGGGAAGGGGGGATTGGGTCCGCCGTCCGCCCAGCTCAGGCTATTCATCCGATGCCCCGCCGGTACGCGCCGAGGCGATCATGTGGCGTCCCCTCGACTCCCCTTTCGGAGGAATACCTCATGTCACAGCGTCGGCGCGTGGCGCGCGCGGCCTTCTCCGCGACCGCCGCCACGGCCTGCCTCGCCCTCGCCACCCCGGCGTGGGCATCGGCCACCATCGGCCTCAAGTCGGCCCACCAGGGCAAGAAGGCTGGCTACTTCACCCAGCAGTGCGACGACGAGCGCTTCGCGAACCTGCCGGACGACCACGACGGCTGGCACTTCGTCCTGCCCGGCAAGAACAGCGGCAGCTTCGAGAGCCTGACGCTGACCTTCTCCGACGGCACGAACGACGTCACGGTGAACATCCCGGACGGCGCGGACGCGTACCCGGACTTCTTCTACTCCACCGGCGGCAAGGACCCCCGGCAGATCCACGCCTACCTGTTCACCCCGGCCGGGTGGAAGCTGGTCGACGGGTCCGCCACGATCAGCGGGACCGGCGACGACTTCAACGTGAGCCACACCTGCAAGGGCACGGTCCCCAAGCCCACGCCCACGCCCACCCCGACCCCCACGCCGTCGGTCTCGGAGTCGCCGGAGCCGTCGGAGTCTCCGTCGGCGTCGGAGTCCCCCGAGCCCTCCGAGTCGCCGTCGGCGTCGGAGTCCCCGTCGGCCTCCGAGTCACCCACCCCGTCGGACTCGGCGTCGCCGACGACCTCCCCGTCGGGCGGGACCGGCGGCGGCAGTGACCTGCCGCTGACCGGCGTGGCCGTCACCGGCATGGCGCTCACCGGCGTCGCGCTGGTCGGCGGCGGCGTCGCCCTGATGACGCTGCGCCGGCGCCGGGACCGCATCACCTTCACGGGCTGACCCCGAGCGCGCCCGCCCGCCCCCCTCGGGCAGGCGCCCCGCGACCGGCCGCCGGACCTCCGTCCGGCGGCCGGTCCGCGGCTGCGCGGTAAGGAAGGGCCCCCCGTTAACGCATTCGGTAGAGCAGGGGCCCCCTGTTAACACCCCGGCACGGCGGTACGGTCACCGGATGGCAGTGATCACGCAGGTCTCCCTGGGGGTCTCCGACTGCGAACGGGCCGCCCGGTTCTGGGCCGCCGCCCTGGGCTACGTGCGCCGGCCGCCGCGGTATCCGGGCGACGAATGGATCGTGCTCGCACCACCGCCCGGGGTGCCCGGCACGGCGCTCGCGATGGACCTCAGCGAGAGCCCGGCCGAGGCGTTCCCTCGGGTGCACCTGGACCTGACCGCCGGGGCGCGGGACCTCGACGACGAGGTGGACCGCCTCGTCGGGCTCGGCGCGCGGCGGGTGGACTGGCCGCACTACCCGGCGCAGCTCGAACCGGGCGCCTCCCCGTACGTCGTGCTCGCCGACACCGAGGGCAACCGGTTCTGCGTCGCCGGCCGACCGCGCGCCCGCTGATCAGCCGACCGGCCGGGCCGCGCGTGACCGAGCCCGCGCGGCCGGACCCCGGGCAGCCGAGCCCCGCCCGACCAGGCGCGGGGTCAGCTGCGGCGCACCTGGGCCGGCACCACCGCGGCCGGGGCGGCGGTCACCGGCACGCTGACGGTGACCAGGCAGCCGTCCCGCTCCGTCACCATCGGCCGGGCGAGCCGACGCAGGGTCCGCAGCATCGGCGTGTTCTCCGCCTGGACGTGCAGCACCAGACCCGCGAGGCCGGCCCGCTCGGCGTGCCGGACCAGCCGGCGCAGCAGGGCGGTGCCGACCCCCCGCCGCTGCCAGCCGTCGCGCACCAGCAGCGCCACCTCGGCCTCGTCGCCCTCGACGAGCAGGTTCGCCATCGCGACGACCGGCTCCGCCGCCCCGCCCGCGTCGATCGCCGCCCCGCCGGAGCCGGTCGCCGTCGCGACGAGGGTGAGGCCCTGGGCCGGTTCCAGCAGCCGCCCCAACCGGGCCGGCGCGGGCAGCGCCGCCCCGCCCAGGTAGCGGCGGTGCAGGGTGCCCGCCGAGCAGGCCCCGTGCAGCTCCAGTACGCCGGTCAGGTCGCCGGCCGTCGCCGGGCGGACGACCGCCTCCGCGCCGTCGGGCAGGACGAGGGTCACCTGGTCGGCGTCCCGCCGGCCCACGGCCGCCGCCAGCTCGGCGAGCGCCTGGGCGCGGGCGTACTCGGCCGGGGTGAAGCTCGGCGCGGCCCGGCGCAGCTCGTACGACCCGCCGGTGGGGTCGGGCAGGACCATCGTCGTGCCGGCGATGCCCCCCGCGACGACCGCGGGCCGCCAGGTGACCTCGTCGGCGCCGAGCAGCGTCCGCAGCGCCTCGCCCGCCGCGTCGGGGTCGCGGACCAGCCGGGTGGCCAGGCCGAGCACCCGGGTGGGCTGGTCGGCGAGGCCGCGCGCCTCGCTGCGCGCCACCCAGCAGTCCCGGCCCCGGCCTCGCTCCACGGCGGCGATCAGCTCCGCCTCGTCGAGCGTGTCCGGCGCGTCGACGAGGAAGTCGTCGACCGCGCCGACCTCGGTGGTGTGCACCTGCACGGTGAGGATGTTGACCCCGCGCAACGCGAGGCTCGCCGTGAGGACCGACAGGTAGCCGGGCCGGTCGTCCACGGTGGCTCGGATCCGCCACAGCGCCATGGTTGTCTCCCTTCACCCGCCTACGACGATGCCGGCCGGCTGTTGCGGGCCCGTTGCCCGGTGGTGACGGCGCGGGAACCGCATGCATGACCATCACCACAGGTGGTGACCTCGGCCACGCCGGGCGCAGGAGCAACGCCGGGCGGGAGAACGACAGTGCGGGCCCGGCCGCATCGGCCGGGCCCGCACTGGTGCCGCCGGACGGGCCCCGCACCGGGGCCCGGCTCCGGCCGACGAGCCCCGCACCGGGGCCCGACAGTCTCAGCCGCCGGCCACCACCGGGGGTGCGCCCACCAGGTCCAGCCGGTCGCCGAGGATCACCGCGCTCGCCCGGACCAGCTGGGCGAGCCGGTCCACCTCGGTGGAGTGGAACGCGGCGGGGCTCAGCGCCTCGGTGTGGTCGCGGGACACCACCAGGACCAGCCCGGCCCGGCCGAACGGCGCGATCGCGTAGTGGGTGCCGTCGGCCCCGGTCATCGCGCGGGCCCGCAGCGGGGTGATCTCGGGCAGCAGGGGCGGGACCGGCACCCGCCAGCTCGCGTGGGCCACCGTGGCGTCGCCGCCCCCGCCGCCGGTGCGCGAGGCCCAGTCCAGCGGGACCACCGCCGCCACCGACCAGTCCGCGGCGAGCAGCCCCGGCACCGCGTCGACCAGCGTGGCCAGGCCGTCGGCCGGGTTGCCGGCCACCTGGGCCAGCAGCTCGGCGTCCTGCCCCGTGGTGGTCGGCGCGCCGATCGCCCGCCAGACGCCGTCGACCCGCACGCCGGGGATCGCGGCCAGGCCGGCCAGCAGCCGCTCGACCCGGGAGGCGCCCGGCCACACCACGGTGAAGTCGTCGACCGCCCGCCCGCCGAGCCGTTCCAGGACCACGACCTGGACGATGTCGGCACCGGAGACGCCGAGTGTGCGGGCCACCTGGCCGAGGGTGCCGGGGCGGTCCGGCAGGGTCACCCGAACTCTCAGCAACATGATCGTCCCTCCGCTCGGCAGGCCGGCGCAGGGCGGCCGGCAGGCTGGGCACCAGCCTGCCCGTTGACCATTTCGCCCCTGTTGCCGCGCCGTGTCCCCGGGGAAAATCCCACCTTGACAAGGTGCGTGAGCTGCCATCAACTAGTCGGATGACCGATCCGGCCGTCGTCGACCCGCGCACCGGCCCCGGTGCGGACGCGGGCGCCCCGAAGGGTCTCGACCTCGACCGGCTCGCCGCCTACCTGGCCGTGCACCGGCCCGAGCTGGCCGCCCCGCCGCTGCGGGCCCGGCTCATCGCCGGCGGCAAGTCCAACCTGACGTACGCCCTGCGGGTCGGCGAGGGCGTGACCGGGCGGGAGATGGTGCTGCGCCGGCCGCCGCTGGGCCACGTGCTCGCCACCGCGCACGACATGGCCCGGGAGCACCGGATCATCTCGGCGCTCGCCCCGACCGCCGTGCCGGTGCCGGCGGCGCTGCTGCTCTGCCCGGACCCCGCCGTGCTCGGCGCGCCGTTCTACCTGATGGAGAAGGTCGACGGCGAGGTGTTCCGCAGCCGGTCGCAGACCGACGCGCTGACCGGCGGGCAGCGCCGCGACCTCGCCATGGCGATGATGGACACCCTCGCCGACCTGCACGCGGTCGACCCGGCCGCCGTCGGGCTGGCCGACTTCGGCCGCCCCGAGGGTTTCCTCGGCCGGCAGGTGCGGCGCTGGGCCGCCCAGCTCGACCAGTCCCGCAGCCGCCCGCTGCCCGGCATCGACGAGCTGCGCGCCGCGCTCGCCGGCTCGGTGCCCGAGGGCGCGAACGCCGGGCGGATCGTGCACGGCGACTACCGGCTGGACAACCTGCTCGCCACGGTCGGCGCCGCCCTCTCCGCCGACGGGACCGGCGACACCGCGGGAGCGGTGTCGGTGCGGGCGGTGCTCGACTGGGAGATGGCCACCCTCGGCGACCCGCTGGCCGACCTCGGGCTCCTGTTGACGTACTGGGACGTGCTCGGCGACAGCGACGCCGCCGCCGGCAACCCGGTCGCCGACGGGCTCGGGCCGCGCGCCGGCTTCCCCGCCGGGCGCGAGCTGATCGAGCGGTACGCCGGGCGCGCCGACGTCGACGTCGGGCCGCTGCACTGGCACGTCGCCCTGGGCTGCTTCAAGCTCGCGGTGATCTGCGAGGGGATCCACTACCGGCACACCCTCGGGCAGACGCTCGGCGGGGGCTTCGACCGGATCGGCGACATGGTCGCGCCGCTGGTCGAGCACGGTCTGCGCGCAGTCAGGGAGCAGTGATGGACTTCCAGTTCGACGCCCGCACCGAGAAGCTGCGCGCGCGCCTCGGCACGTTCCTCGAAGAGTGCGTCCACCCTGCGGAGGCGGTGCACGCCGAGCAGGTCGCGGCGGCCGGCGACCCGTGGGCCCGCTCCCCCGTGCTGGAGGAGCTGAAGGCCGAGGCGCGGCGGCGCGGCCTGTGGAACCTCTTCCTCCCCGACCCCCGCTACGGCGCGGGGCTGACCAACCTCCAGTACGCGCCGCTGGCGGAGCTGACCGGCCGCAGCCCGCACCTGGCCCCGGAGGCGGTCAACTGCGCCGCACCGGACACCGGCAACATGGAGTTGCTCGCCGAGTTCGGCTCCGAGGCGCAGCGGGACCGCTGGCTCAAGCCGCTGCTGGAGGGGGAGATCCGCTCGGCGTTCTGCATGACCGAGCCGGAGGTCGCCTCCTCCGACGCCACCAACATCGCCACCCGGATCGTCCGCGACGGCGACTCCTACGTGATCGACGGGCGCAAGTGGTGGTCGTCGGGGGCGATGGACCCGCGCTGCGAGATCTTCATCGTGATGGGCAAGACCGACCCCGGGGCCGACCGGCACCGCCAGCAGAGCATGATCCTGGTCCCCCGGGACACGCCGGGCGTGACCGTGCGGCGCGGGATGACGGTCTTCGGCTACAGCGACGCCCCGCACGGCGGCCACGCGGAGATCGACTTCACGGGCGTCCGGGTGCCGGCGGAAAACCTGGTCGGCGCGGAGGGGGCGGGCTTCGCCATCGCCCAGGCCCGCCTCGGCCCGGGGCGCATCCACCACTGCATGCGGCTGGTGGGCATGGCCGAGCGGGCCCTGGAGCTGCTCTGCCGCCGGGCCAACCAGCGGATCGCGTTCGGCCGCCCCCTGGCCGAGCAGGGTGTGGTGCGGGAGTGGATCGCCGAGTCCCGGGTCCGCATCGAGCAGGCCCGGCTGCTGGTACTCAAGACCGCCTGGCTGATGGACACCGTCGGCAACAAGGGCGCGCACACCGAGATCCAGGCCATCAAGATCGCCACCCCGGCGATGGCGGAGTGGGTGATCGACAAGGCCATCCAGGGGTACGGCGGCGCGGGCGTCAGCCAGGACACCCCGCTCGCCGGGCTCTGGGCCCAGGCCCGCACCCTGCGCCTCGCCGACGGCCCGGACGAGGTCCACCGGTCGTCGCTGGCCAAGCGGGAGCTGCGCCGCTGGGCCTGACCGGGCCGCCGGTGGGATCGTCGCCGCGCGGCGTCAGACCGACAGCAGGTCGAGCCAGGCGATGTTGTTGTTGTTCCGGACATTGGTCAGGACGTCGGTGGTCATGAACGGCAGCGGGTCGTTCGCCGACTCCCAGACGGCCAGCAGGGAGAAGTGACCGGGGCCGGGCACGCCGGTCCAGGTGACCCGCAGCGTCGCCACACCGGGGAAGACGGTGACGGCCCGCGAGGTGACCGGCACCCAGCCCGCCGGCCAGGACAGGTCGCCGCCCGGGTTCGTCCGGAAGAACCGCACCGTGCCGCTGTCGGTGCCCGACCCGTACGGCCCGGGGTTGCGCAGCTTGACGAAGATGTAGCTGGTCGAGCCGGCCACCGGGAACGTGCTGGTCGCGCACTCCATCGACGTCGGGCAGACCTTGATGTCCGGGCTGGCCCAGACCCTGGTGCCCGGGTACGGCTGGAGGCCGGCGTCGTCGACGGCGTCCCGCATCCAGACGTCCGTGACCGTGGTGCTCCGGGCGGGCTTGCCGGCCGGGCCGGCGGCGGCCGGAGCCGTGGCGGTGGCGGTGGCCAGCAGGCCGGCGAGGACCGGGCCGGCGCACAGGGCCAGGGCCAGGCGGCGGGCGCGGCTTGCGAGGATTGTCATGACAGCGGTCTCCCATCGACGTGACGCCGACGCGGCGACTCCCCGCACCGGCGTGGTCCTGCTGACAGGAGCCGGCGCGCGGCGCGGTGATACCGGCCGGCGGCCCGGGGACTTCCCAGATGACGCCAGGCCGGATCAATCAGACAGCGCGCCCTTCCGTCCGCCCGCGGGACCGCTCAGGCGGAGGCGCGGCGGACCATGTGGGTGTCGAGGAGGATGTGGTTGGTCGGGATGTCCTCGCCGCGGATGCGCGACACCAGCAGGTGGGCCATCTGCCGGCCCATCTCCTCGACCGGCTGGAAGACCGTGGTCAGCGGCGGCTCGGCCTGCCGGGCCACCGGCGCGTCGTCGAAGCCGATCACCGCCACGTCGTCCGGCACCCGCCGGCCGGCCTCGCGCAGCGTCCGCAGCGCGCCGAAGGCCATCAGGTCGGAGGCGACGAAGACCGCGTCGAGATCCGGGCAGACCTCCAGCAGCCGGCGCATGCAGGCCGCCCCGCTGCCCTCGCTGAAGTCGCCGTACGCGATGAGGTCGGGGTTGAGGCCGGCCCCGGTGGCATGGACGGCCTCCCGGTAGCCGGTCAACCGGGCCAGGCCGGCGCCCATGTCCTGGGTGCCGGCGATGGTGGCGATGCGCCGCCGCCCCCGGGCGAACAGGTATTCCACCGCGTGCCGGGCGCCACCGACGTTGTCGACGTCGACGTAGTAGGCGGGCTGCGCGCCCGGCTGGAGCATCCGGGCCGGCCGGCCGCCCAGCACCGTCGGCAGGCCCCGCTCCTCCAGCAGGGTGGGCAGCGGGTCGGAGTCGTGCAGCGACAGCAGCAGGACGCCGTCGACGTGCTGGTTGGTGAGGTGGTGCTCGACGCGTTCCCGCTCCACCGGCGACTGGGCCATGGCCAGCCAGAGCTGCATCGGGGTCTCCAGCAGGCCCGAGCTGATCCCCCGGACGATGCCGGCGAAGAACGGCTCGGTGAAGACCCGGTCCCCGGACTCGGAGACGACCAGCGCCACCGAGTCGGTCCGCTGGGTCACCAGGGCCCGGGCGGCGCGGTTCGGCACGTACCCCAGCTCGGCGATGGCCTGTTGCACGGCGGCCCGGGCCTCCGGGCTCACCTGGGGTGAGCCGTTGACCACCCGGGAGACCGTGCCGCGCCCGACGCCGGCGCGCGCGGCGACCGCGTCAAGGGTCGGGCGCCCGAGCGACCGGGTGCGCTGCGTTGTCATCGTCTGCTCCTCCGACATGGGCGGCCCGGTACGCCCCCCGGGTTGGGGGGACGGGCACCGGGACCGCCCGTCACTCGCTGGCCGTGTGCCCTATTGTGCGGCCAGACCGTTGCGTCGGATCACCTCGGCGTACCACCTGGCGCTGGACTTGGGGATGCGGACCTGGCTGTCGTAGTCGACGTACACCATGCCGAAACGCTTGGTGTAACCCCAGGCCCACTCGAAATTATCCATCAGCGACCACGCGAAGTAGCCCCGTAGGGGCACCCCTGCACCGATCGCCGCGTGTGCCGCCCGCAGGTGCGAGTCGAAGTAGGCCAACCGGTCGGTGTCGTCGACCTGACCGTCGACCACGGTATCAACAAAAGCCGAACCGTTTTCGGTCACGTAGAGCGGAAGGTCGGTGTAGTCGCGGTGGACCCGTTCCAGGGTCTCGACCAGCCCGGGGGCGTCGATCTCCCAGTCCATGTCGGTCACCGGGACACCCCGGGTGACGAACCGGACGTCTTCGCTGCCCGGCCAGCACGTGGGCGCCCGCCAGTATGCCTCCGGCTGCTCCCCCTCGACGGGGGCGGCGACCACGTGCCGGCTGTAGTAGTTGATCCCGACCAGGTCCAGCGGCGTCGAGATGATCTCCAGGTCGCCGTCGCGCACGTGCCCGAAGTCCGTCACCGACGCCAGGTCCGCCTGGAGGTCCGCCGGGTACGACCCGCGCAGCACCGGGTCGAGGAAGAACCGGTTGGCCAGCGCGTCGATCCGCCGGGCGGCGTCCGCGTCGGCCGGCGAGTCGGTGGCCGGGGTCACCGGGTACAGGTTGACGGTGATGCCGAGCTGGGCGTCCGGCCGGGACGCCCGCAGCGCCTGGACCGCCAGGCCGTGCCCGAGCATCAGGTGGTGCCCGGCCCGGACCGCGTCCGCCCCGTCGGTACGCCCCGGCGCGTGCGCGCCCGAGCCGTACCCGAGGAACGCCGAGCACCACGGCTCGTTGAGCGTGGTCCAGTAGCGCACCCGGTCGCCGAGCGCGTCCGCGACGAGCTGGGCGTAGTCGGCGAACCGGGCGGCGGTGTCCCGGGCCGGCCAGCCACCCGCGTCCTCGAGCGGCTGCGGCAGGTCCCAGTGGTAGAGGGTCAGCCACGGCTCGATGCCGTGGCCCAGCAGCTCGTCGACCAGCCGCTGATAGAAGTCCAGGCCCTCGGCGTTGGCCGCGCCCGAGCCGCCCGGCTGCACGCGCGGCCAGGACACCGAGAACCGGTAGGACTTCAGGCCCAGCTCCGCCATGAGCCGCACGTCGTCGGGCATCCGGTGGAAGTGGTCGCAGGCCACGTCGCCGGTGTGCCCGCCGACTGTCCGCCCCTCGGTGTGGCTGAAGGTGTCCCAGATCGAGGGGGTACGGCCGCCCGCCGTGGCCGCGCCCTCGATCTGGTACGCCGCGGTCGCGGCACCCCACAGGAAGCCGGGCGGGAAGGTGATGGCCGGGCCCTGGTCGAGGACGCCGACGGCGGGCGGACGGGTCGGATCGCTCACGACTTGACGGCACCTTCCATGATCCCGCCGATGATCTGGCGGCCGAACAGGACGAACACGACGAACAGCGGCAGCGTGGCGACCAGGGTGCCCGCGAAGATCTGCGAGTTGTCGGCGAAGTAGGCCGTGTTGAGGCTGCGCAGCGAGATCTGCACGGTCGGGTTGGCCGGGTCGGCGAGCACCACGAAGGGCCAGAAGAACTGGTTCCACTGCTCCATGAAGGTGAGCAGGCCCAGCACCGCCGCCGCCGGCCGCAGCGCGGGGACGACGACGTGCCAGTAGACGCGCCAGGTGGAGCAGCCGTCCACCCGGGCGGCCTCGATCAGCTCGTTGGGCACGGCCTGCTCGGCGTACTGGCGCATCATGAAGATGCCGAAGCCACCGATGAGGAACGGCACGGTGACCGACGGCATGGTGTTCAGCCACTCGAGCTTGGCCATCAGGATGTAGAGCGGCAGCACGCCGAGCTGGATCGGGACCATCATCGAGGCGAGGATGATCAGCAGCATCGCGTTCTTGCCGCGGAAGCGCAGCTTGGCGAACGCAAAACCGGCCAGCGAGCCGAAGAAGACGGTGGCGACGGTGATCGTCCCGGAGACCAGGAACGAGTTCATCAGCCCCTTGACGATGTTGGCGTCGCCGTTCTCCAGCACCCGCTGGATGTTCTCGCCGAGCTTGCCGCCGGGCAGGAACGGCGGCGGCCAGGAGTTGGCCGCGTCGTTCGTCCGGGACGCAATGACGATCATCCAGTAGAACGGGAACAGCGAGAGGATCACGCCGAAGACCAGGCCGACCCAGGTCAGCGGGGTCGCCTTCCAGATCCGGTCGGCCTTGTGCGCGTCGCGCGGCGGCCTACCGGCCGGGCGCGCGGGTGGGCGGAGCGTCGTGGTCGTCATCTGGCGCAACCCTCACTTGTCGGAACTGATGCGGCGGGCGAGCAGGTAGTTCACCAACGACACCAGCGCGATGAGCAGGAACAGCACGAGGGCGACCGCGCCGGCGTACCCCCAGCGGAACCGCGTGTTCATCACGTCGAGCAGGTACATGGTGATGGTCTGGAACTGCCCCTCCGAGCCGCCGGAGAGCGCCCCCGCGCCGCTGGTGAACATCAGCGGCTCGGTGAAGAGCTGGAGCCCACCGATGGTCGAGACGATCAGCGTGAAGATGATCGTCGGGCGGAGCTGCGGGATGGTGATCGACCAGAACTGCCGGCGTCGCGACGCGCCGTCCAGCGCCGCCGCCTCGTACATGTCCTTGCTGATCGACTGCATGGCGGCCAGATAGATGAGGGCGTTGTAGCCCACCCAGCGCCAGTCGACCATGGTGGAGATGGCGAACCAGGAGGCGAAGCGGTTCGCCCGCCAGTCGATCGGGTCCATGCCGACCAGGTCGAGCAGCCAGTTGGCGAGGCCGAACTCCTTGGCGTAGATCATCGAGAAGATCAGCGCCACCACGGCGGTGGAGGTGATGATCGGCATCGCGATGGCCATCCGGAAGAAGGTCTGCGCCCGCAGCTTCCGGTTCAGCGCGTTGGCCAGCACCAGCGCCAGCATCAGCTGCGGCACGGTGGAGAGCAGGAAGATGCCGAACGTGTTGACGACCGCGTTCCAGAACTGCGGGTCGTCGGTCAGCAGCTCGACGAAGTTGTCCAGGCCGACGAAGCTGATCGTGGCGTTCAGCGGCGACCGGTCGGTGAGCGCGATCCAGACCGTGTAGACGATCGGGTACGCGCTGAAGACCGCGAAGATCACGAAGAACGGCAGCACGTACAGGTACGGGGAGAACTTCAGGTCCAGCTTGGTGAAAGAGGCCGGGCGGCGGTGCGTGGCACGGGCGGGGCGGGCGGGGTCCCCGCCCCCGCCGGGGGGCGCTGTGGTGTGGAGGTCCAGGCTCATCGACGGTCCTTCTCGTCGGTCGGCGCGACCCGTCCGCGCGGGGCGGCGCCGGGGGATTACCGGCCTTCCGCGCGGGCGGCGCCGGGGGGTTACCGGCCCGGCTGCGCGGGCGGCGCCGGGGGATTGCCGGCCCGGCCAACCGGGCGCACCGGGCTTACCGGGCACCGCGGGTGGCGCCGACAGTCGCCTGTCGACGCCACCCGTGGTCGGTTCGGCCGGTCACTTACCGGCGGCCTCGCCGTTCTTCAGCGCTGCTTCCCACTGCTCGGCGGCGGGCTTGCCCTGCTCGACGGCGCGCAGGGTGTTCTCCACGGCGGTACGGACAGCCTGGTTCTTCGGGCCGAGGTAGACCGGCTTCAGGTCGCTCGCACCGGCGGCGAAGATCTTGCCGACCGGGGCGTTGGTGAAGTACTCGTTGGTCGAGTCGGCGACGGCCGGGTCGGTCAGGGCCTGCGGCGACGACGGCAGGTTGCCGACCTTCTTGAACGCCTCGATCTGACCCTTGGCGCTGGTCAGGAACTTCACCAGCTCGGCGGCCTCCTTGGGGTGCTTGCTGGACTTCGGCACGGCCAGGAAGGAACCGCCCCAGTTGCCGCCGTTGCCGGGGGCCTTCGCGACGTCCCACTTGCCGGCGGCGGAGTCACCGGCCTGGCCCTTGATGACACCGGTCATCCAGGCGGGGCAGGCGATGGTGGCGAACGTGCCGTTCTTGAAGCCGGCGTTCCACTCGTTCGAGAACGACTGGAGGTTGTTCGACAGGCCGGCGGCGATCATCTTGGTGGAGAGGTCGTACGCGGTCCGCACGTCCGGGTTCTCGCCGATGACCAGCTTGTTGCTCTTGTCGTAGTAGGTGTAGCCGGTGCCGTTGCCCGCGGTCTGCATCAGCACGACGTTGTAGAAGTTGGTCGCCGAGTCGACGAACTTGTGCTTCTTGTCGGCGGCGACGAACTTCTGGCCGGCGGCGATGAACTGGTCCCAGGTCGGCCAGAGGGCGCCAACCTCTTCGCGGTCCGTCGGCAGGCCGGCGGCCTTGAACAGGTCGCTGCGGTAGCACAGCGCCATCGAGCCGACGTCGGTGCCGAGGCCGAGGACGGTGCCGTCCGGGGTGGTGCCCTGCTCCCACTTCCACGGCAGGAAGTTGCTCTTGAGGTCGTTCGCGCCGTGGTCGGCCAGGTTCACGAACTTGCCGGCCTGGGCGTAGAACTGGACGATCGTGCCCTCTTCGAGGGCCACCACGTCGCCGGCGCCGGCGCCGGCGGTGATCTGCTGGGTGAGGCGGGTGTTGTAGTCACCGAGGCCGAGGCCCTTGCCCCGCTGCTCGATCTTGATGTTCGGGTGCTCCGACTCGAACTGCTTGTAGAGCTCGTCGTAGCCGAAGCCCTGGTCGCCGAAGACGTCGACGACGAGCTTGATCGGGTCGTCGCTGCTGCCCGAGCCCTCGTCGTCGCTGCCGCAGGCGGAAGTGGTGGCGATCATCGCGACGGACGCGAGCGCGATGGCCGCGAGCCGCCGGCGACGGATTGGGACGCTCATCCGAGACCCCTCTTTCGGTGGTGAGGCTGTGTCATGTGGTGGGGGGTGCTGTGCAGGCGCTCGCGGCCGGCGGCCGGAGCCCACGGTCGACGGCCGGCGCCGTAGCGGAGAGATCCGCAACACAGCCCCGGGAGCGCTCCCATGAGACTGGAGGAGAGTCCCCGAGGTGTCAATAAGCCGTTGGGAGCGTTCCCAGATCGTTACCGCCGTGTGTCGGAACTATCGCTGCGGCGCGCCTGAGGCGACGCGACCCGCCGGGCGTCGGCAGCCGCCCCGGAGCGTGATGTCGGGCAGATGGCGGCATCACCGCGCCGGGATACCACCACCTGCCCGGCATCACGCACGCGACCAGCGGGTTGGGCGGTTTGTCCGACCCGGCGCGGTGGCGTGGGGCGGGTTCGGCGTGGGGCGACGTGGGGCGGGACGGGGTGACCGGCGGACCCCGGGGCGAGCCGAGCCGGGGCGGCGCGGGGCGGGCCGGGGCTGGGCGCCACTGGGGTTGATCGACTTCATGTCGGGCAGGTGGGGGTATCCCGCGCCGTTGATACCCCCACCTGCCCGGCATGCCATCACCCCTCCGCCGGAATGGGCGGATTGTCCGACCCGGCGGGGTGGCGTGGGGCGGGGTGGAGGCAGAGGTGGGCCGGGTCAGGCCGGGCTCGGGGTGGTGACC
>NZ_JBSWBU010000025.1:0-37445 GCF_054052245.1 Micromonospora sp. PTRAS2 | reverse complement strand
CCTACCCGACAACGCAATAGCCCTGGGTTGAGGGGCCGCAGTTCGACGCGCTTCTACTGTTCTGAGTGCCTGCTCCAGAGGCGGATTGCGGACGAAGCACTCTCTGACCGTGAGGTGGTCGAAATGCGGGTGCTGCTGCGGGCATGAGGCCGGTTGGCGGTGGCTATGTTGGCGATTCCGGCGGTGCGGAGTGCGCCGATGGCCGCATGCCTATGGCGGCCATGACCTCGGGCTCGGTCCCGGTGCGAATCTGGCAGCGGAAATCGTCGTAGGTAACGTCCCGCGCCCAGTGAATCTTGTCATCGCGGGACCGGATCTCTGGCGGTGTCCAAAATCTGACTCTCGGGGTCGCCCGTTCGACCGATCCTTGGTTCGAGGGCGGTTCCGTAGTCTCCCCTGACGAACTCACGTCGGCCAGGGAGGGCCGAATAACCAATGGTGATCAGTACGCCGAGCCGAAGACCTGCTATGGCGACTGGCGCCTCGCCGTCCGCCTGTATGGGGTAGGGGTACTTGAGCGGAAACGATGACGACCCGGCCGACCTGGTGCGCGCCGGCCGATACACCGAGGCCGTCCAGGCGTACGAGATGCGGTATATGCGGTCCGACCAGCACTACGGGGCTATTCACCCGATCACCCTGACTGCGGCTAACGATCTCGGCCATTCGTACGTTGTGGCTGGTGAGCCCTCGCGGGCGCTCGGTGTGCTGACCCGGACCCTGGCCGCACGCCGGCAGGTTTCCGGACCGCGTCACCGCGAGACCCTGACGGTGCTGGTCAACCTGGCGATGGCGCTGCTGTACGCCGGGCAGCCTAGGGCCGCCGTGTGGCGGCTCGAGGAAGCCGGTGCGATCGGCTGTGAAGTCCTCGGCCATGATTCGCCAGACACACTGACGATCCTGAGCAACCTCGCTGAGGCGTACCTCGCGGAACGCCGCGTGGGCGACGGACTAGAGCTGCACGAGCGGGTGCTGCAGGACCGTCTCCGGGTGCTCGGCGCCGAGCATCCGGACACTCTCACCTCGCTTAACAACCTGGCGCACGCATACGAGCTGGGCGGGGACCTGGTCCGCGCCGTCGAAACGTACGAACAGGCGCTTTCCGCGTCTGAGCAAGTGCTCGGATCCGACCATTCGGACACTTTGTCCACCGCGAACAACTTGGCCGCCACCTACCGTGAGGCCGGGCGGATCGATGACGCCATCACCTTGCACGAGCGAACCCTTCGGGCCCGTCGGCGTGTGCTCGGCGAGGTGCACATGCATTCGCTGAACTCGGCCAACAACCTGGCTACCGTGTACTTCATCGCCGGGCGCGGCGCGGACGCGCTCGCGCTGCTGGAGCAGTCACATGCCGTGTGCGTCCGAGCGCTACCGGAGCAGCACGCAATCCGGTGCCAGATTGAGCAGAACCTACAGGTCATACGACAAGCTTTCGCCGCATCGCAGGAGAACACATGAGTGACGCAGAGGCGTCCTACGAGGTGGCCATGGAACGCGCGCAGGCGGGTGATATCGCCACTGCCGTCGAGTTGTTCCGGCAAGCCAGCGACGGTGGTCACGGACTGGCCGCGTTCCTGCTCGGGTCGATCCTCAAGGATGGTGGCCAGTATGCGGAGGCTGAGCGGCATTACCGGCGGGCGTTGGCGGTCGGTCTTCCGCCGGAGCCCCCGAACCTGGTCGAGGAATGCGAGCTGAATCTGGGCATCGTCCTCAACAAGCTCGGTGACCCGGCTGGGGCGGAGCAGTTCTACCGGTCGGCCGCCGCGCGGGGTCATGCCGGGGCGTGGTTCAACCTCGGCAACTTGCTGAGTCGTACCGGTCGCATGGCCGAGGCCGAGCATGTCTGGCGGCAGGCCGCTACGGCGGGGAGCGCCGAAGCGGCGATGAATCTGGCGGAGGTGGTCGGCGAGCGCGGGGATCTGGTGGAGGCGGAGCGACTGCTGCGCCAGGCGGTGGACGGCGGTCTGACCGATGCGATTACCAACCTCGCGAGCATCCGGCTCCAGCGTGAGGACCCGTACGAGGCAGTGGCCCTGTTACGGCAGGCGGTCGCGGCGGGTGATCACAACGCGATCTTCAACCTTGGGATTGTCTTGATGGTGGTCGGCAAGCTCGAGGAGGCCGAAATCACGCTGCGGCAGGCCGAGGCTGCCGGGCACACCGATGCCACTCAGCACCTGGAGCGGCTGGCCGCGGCTCGCAGACGGAGGCGGTGATGCCGTCCGCCGATGAGCTCGGCTGGACGCTAGTTGGTCGCATCGATGCGGGTGATCCCGACGAGCTTTTCTCGCCCGCGACGGCGGCGCTCGTCCGGGATCTGCTGGTGGCGGCGGTGTCCGGTGGTGCCGGCCGGCTTGTTGATCTCGACGCTGTCCCGGCGCGGCACTTCGGGTTGGCAACATTTGTTTCGGGCTTCCTCGCCCGACTGTTCACCGCCGCAGGCGACGCGGGAAGCGCCAGCTTTCAGGGCGAGCGTGTCCGTTGCCTGTCCGTGGTAAGTGACCGAAGTCGGTCTCTCGCCGCCCGTGAGGTCGCACTGGCCGAAGTGCTGCTCGCGGACGCCTCAGCCGAGTCTGCCGCAGTGGAGGTGGCCCTCGCGCTCCATCGCCGTGCGCTCGGACGTGCCCCCGAAACAGACCAGTCGGCCGTGTCGCTGGTGCAGTTCGGCATCGCGTATCGGGAGCGGGGCACCCGACAGAAGAGCCCGGACGACCTCGGCCGTGCTGTCGACCTCACCCGGCGGGCGCTGGCCAATCTGACCCTACTGCCGGAACACCGGGCCGAGGTCCTCTCCATGCTGGCACTCGCCCTCACTGCCCGCTTCGAGTTCGGCAGGGACCCGCGAGACCTCTCGGAGGCGGTGGCCGTTGCGCGAGAGTCGGCGAATGCGGACACCGGGCCTGGCCGCTACATCCGGCTGAACAACCTCGGGCTGGTCCTCAATGCCTATCTCCATTACCGCGGCGACCGGTCCGTCCTAGCCGAGCTGATCCAGGTCGCGGAGAGCGCCGTCGCCACGGCCGGCAATCAGTACGACCGGGGAGACGCGTGGAGCCTGCTGTCCATAGCGCTTGGCCGACGGGCCGAGGCGACAGGCAGCCTCACCGACCTCACCAAGGCGGTGACGACGGCGAAGGATGCCGTCGCCGCTTCGCAGGGCCGCCCGGAGCAGGCGGGGCACCTCTTCCACCTGGCCAAGTGCTGTCTCGACCGTTACCAGTTCGCGCGCAGCATCGAAGATTTGGACAGCGCCGTCACTTACGCGAGGGCCGCCCGGGCGGCGATGGATGGCGGGGATCCGCGCCGCGGCGACCTGCTTTCCGTTCTTGCCGCTGCGTTGGAAAGCCGATTCGGTGTCCGGAACAAGATCGACGACCTACTCCAAGCCGTTGACATTTGCGAGGAAGCTGTTCTCGGCTCACCACCCTCGTCAGCGCGGCACGCTGCCATGGTGTCGAACCTTGGCAACGTCCGGCGTGTGCTGGCCGAATGGACCGAGCAGCCTTCCGATATAGACGAGGCGATTCGGGTTGCGAACCGTGCCGTGGCCATTGACGGTGACCAGGAGCCATCCCGGAGGCTCAACCTGGCGGCGTGCCATGTAGAGCGGTTCCGGATCGGCGGGGACATCGGGGACCTGGATCACGCCGTCGGGCTGCTACGGCAGGCGCTCGCGGCTGTCCCGGCCGGCAACCCAAGCCGTGCCGCTTTCCTTTCCGAACTCGGTCAGCGCCTTCTCGAACGGTACGCAGCCGCACCGGCGTCGCCGAATGCTCTCACCGAGGCGATCGGCCTGTTTCGCGAGGCGGCTGAGCTAGAGACCGCCCCCAGTATCGAGCGTCTTCGCGCCGCCGGCCGCTGGGGCCTTGCAGCGGCTCAGCACGGACGGTTTGCCGATGCCGCTGAGGGCAACGCCACTGCGGTCAGCCTGCTTCCGCTGGTCGCCTGGCACGGGCTGGATCGGGGCAGCCAGGAGGCGCAACTGCGCAAGTGGAGCCTGATCGTCACCACGGGCGCTGCACAGGCGATCACCCTCGATCGCTTACCTAGTTCGGTCGAGCTGCTGGAACAGGGGCGGAACGTGCTGTGGGCGCATCAGCTCGGACGCCGAGCAGACCTGAACGACCTTCGGGTGGTGGCCCCTGATCTCGCCGACCGCATGGACGCGGTCCGCCGGGCCTTGGACGCGATGACCGGACCGGTATGAGCCCCTGCTGGTAGCTCGCATCCTCGGTAAAGAGCGCAATCAGCGTATCCGTTCCCGGTGTTCGCCACGCCGCCAGCCAGGTCGACGTGTCTCCTGTCCATGCACCCGACCTTGCCATCCTGAAGCCCGACGATTCCCCCTATCGGCACCACATACCCCGGACCGGTGGCCGGCCGATTGGCGACGCCGGTACGAACTGCTGCGCTGGGGCACTGACGCCGGCGGCGGTGGCGCGGGAGCGCGGAGTAGGCATGGCGTCGTTATAGGCGTGCGTGCGACTTTCGCCTCTTTACAGATGGTGCGTACGGTCGAGTTCCGCCCGGACCGCAGCCAGCCTGGCCGCAAGGCCGGGTGCCACCTCACGCAGACGGTAAAGGTCGGCGCGGGCATCCAGCAGCTGGCTCCAGAGAACAGCCAGGCCGGTCTCCAGCATCATGATCGCTTCCTCCACCTCGCCCGAGGCAACAGCGCATGCCGCTCCCGTGCGGGCCGCGCCCGCGAACCGTCCGACCGCCGACTCGCGGTCCTGGTACCGGGATCCACGCCACGCGAGGATGGGCAACAGATTGACAGCTCGGCGCCAATAGCCGAACGCGTCTGCGCTCGACCGTATCCCGGCGGCGGTCGTGGCGGCCTCGAAGCGCTTAACTCCGGTTGCGGCGGGGTGGTCCGCGACCAGATCCAGAAGGCCCAGCGCCTGTTCGGATCCGCCCTCGGCCTGTAGTAACGCCGTGGCCAGATCCATTGCGATGGCTGCGTGGAGCTGCTGTCCGGAGGCGACGCCGGCGAAGGCCGCCTGCAGCGCCAAGATCGCTTCCTCAAGATCCGCCGAAACTCCGGTGAGTCGGTGTCTCTCCCGATATCCCAGCCCGAGGTTGTACAGCAGATGTGGATCGACGCTTCGCTGTTCATCGGCGAGAGCACGAAGATTGGAGATCGAATCGGTGAGCTCGATGAGGTCACCAGCCAAGACCGCGTGAATTCGCTGGGTACCCGCAAGGTCGATCCGGTTGATCTTCCCCAGCCGAGTCGCAGGCGGGGCACGACGAACGGCCTCGCGTAACGCAGTTATGGCTTGCAGCAGAACGTCCGGTTTCCGGTCCCTGGCGTACTCGTCGCGCCAGGCGCCGGCTAGGTTGG
Organism: Micromonospora sp. PTRAS2; assembly: GCF_054052245.1. NCBI lineage: Bacteria > Bacillati > Actinomycetota > Actinomycetes > Micromonosporales > Micromonosporaceae > Micromonospora > Micromonospora sp. PTRAS2. Next base: position 32,095 of record NZ_JBSWBU010000025.1, on the reverse strand, counting down.
ACCAGCACTCGGCCGCCTTCTCCGTGCCGAGGCCCGGCACTTCGACGGCCTTCTTCAGCGTGGCGATGGACCGGGCCAGGTCGCTCGGCGAGTTGAAGCCCGCAGCGCGAAGGGCATTCAGGTGAGCTAGAGTGGCGAGCCGTCCGGCGAGCTCATCACCCGTCTCCGGATCCTCTCTGATCAATGCCTGGGACTCGGTGATCGCCGCTTCTAGTGGCTCCATCAAGCCGCAACGCTCATAGTCGAGCAGAAGTGCGTTGACCAGGTTCGCGCGGATGCTCGATCGCAGGTCAGCCCCGAGGTCGGGCTGGGCGAGACAGGTTCGGATGAAGGGGTATCGCTCGGTCGAGTACCTCAGAGCGTCCTGACTTACAGTATTCCTGCAGCAGGGCCCAGGCAGCACACCCAGCAGTCCCTTCCGCACCTCAGCGGTGAGACGTGGATCGGCGGGATCTTCCCAAGTGTCGAGCAGCCGCGCGAGGTGTCTCTCGTCCAACCTGAGGATCACCTCGGCCAGATCGAATCGCACCAGGACATCGTATGCCGTGTCCTCCCCGTCGAGTCGCGGCTTGCGGCTACGCCCGTCGGTCGCCGAACCGGGGACAGATGATCGACAGCCACGACGATCGGGCGGCCACGGCCCACGCGACGGGCTGTCGACAGGCGGCCGCAGGCTGGATCGCCAGCACCCACTTCCGGGTGTGTGGACGACCAGCCAGGCGCGCTCCGGTACCCGGAGGGTGACCGCGCCGTGCTGTGGTCGCAGGCGCTGGGGTAGCGACCCGAGCGGGACGCGTTGGCGGCGGTCCGACCCGACCTGGCGTCCCGTTCGACCGACCCGGGCAGGGCCCTGCGGGCAACGGAACCGCGGCGACGCCGAGGGCTGAGGTCCCGCCAGGGCCTCGCACCTATCCTGCGAGGTGGCGGGGTGCGGCGGTGACCGTCAGCGGAGGGCGGACAACAGCTTCTGCCGCGCGCGGCTCAGCCGGGCGGCCAATCGTGGATGCCGCTGCTCCAGCTCGTGGGCCTCGCGTCGCAACCGGAGGTGCTGCTCCCACAGTAGGGACCGGCCCTGATCGCCGAGCTCTACGGCCCGATCCGGGCGTCGGGTGGCCAGCGCGGCGGCAGCGGCATCCGCGGCGAGGGTGTTCCAGCTTCGCAAGGCGCGTTCCTGGTCCCGGCGGTCGAGACCGGTCCAGGCCAGCCGGGGCAGCAGGTCGACGGCGGCGGCGAACGCCTCGACCGCCGACTCGGGGTGGCGTAGGGCGAGGGCATGGGCCGCCCACTCGCCGGCCGCGTGGATGCGGATCAGCGGCGCGGCCGTCTGCTGCCGGGCCGCCGCCTGGTACTCGGTCACGGCGTCGCGCCGTGGATCGGCCAGGCCGGTGGCGTCGGCGAGGTCGGCGAGTGCTCCGGCCAGGTCGTACCGGTTGAGTGCCTGATCGGGATCGGTGGCGGCGGTGGCGGCGACGGCCCGGCGGTAGGCGTCGATCGCCGCCACCAGGTCCGCGTTCGTCTGGGTGAGTTCCCAGTGTTCCCTGAGGGCGTCGCCGAGGGCGCGCAGCCGGTAGCCGAGGGGAGAACTGGCGTCCGGGACGTCCGCGACCGCTTGGAGGACCGTGACCGCCTCGTCGACCAGTTCCGGTTCACGGGTCTTGGATAGCGTGCTGCCGAGCATGCTCAGGCGGCCCACCCGCTGGACGTGCCGGGGCGGGGTCGCGGCGACCGCGGCGCGGATCAGAGTGACCGCCTCTGCGAGGTCGGCCGGGTCTGCGGTTTCGCTGTGCCGGGTGAGGAGCGCGCTGGCCAGCAGGGTCCGCCGGCGGGGCCGATCGGGGTGGTCCGGGCGGCAGCCGACGGCCTCTCGCAGCAGGCCGATGCAATCGGCCAGGTCGCCGTCGCGGCCGTGCAGGTGATACCGCAAGTGCAGGGCGATCGCCAGGGCGGCGCCGTGATGCCGGCGGCGGGACGGCGGTGCGCTCTCGTAGGCCCGGCGATGCAGGTCGATCTCCTCGTCAAGGTCGGCCGGGTCACCCGTGCGTTCGTACCGGGAGTCGAGTGCCATGGCCAGGTTGGCCAGGCGCCGGGAGCGATCGAGGTGCCGCGGCGGCGTGCAGCGTACCGCAGCGCGGTCGGCTCTGATCGACTCCGCCAGGTCGGCGACGTCCTGGGTGCGCTGAAAACGCTCGAACCACACGCTGCCCAGGTTGCTCAGCTGGCTGCCCCGGTGGATATGGGTATGGGGAAGGCCGGCAAGGGCGGCGACATAGGCCCGTAGCGCCTCGTCCAGGTCGGCGATGTCGTCCAGGTGGTCGAACCGGGAGGTGAGGGCGTTGGCCCGGTTGCCGGCCCGCAAAGGATCGTCTTGCCCCGCAGCGGCGTGGGCGGCGATGGCGTCGTGCAGGTCGGTGGGCGAGCCGCGTTCTTCGAAGCGGTTGTGCAGGGCGTGACCGAGGTTGGAGAGGTAGTCGAAACGATGTGGGTCGCTGTCGCGGCCACAGCGGACCGCCTCCCGGTGCAGGTCGATCGCCTCGTCCAGGTCAGCCGGGTCGTCGGTGGCGGTAAACCGCATGGTCAGGGCAGACCCGAGGGCGGACAATCGGCGCGCCCGGTCTGGTTCCTCCGGGCCGGTGCCGTCGAGGACGTCGCGCAGCAGCGCGATCGAGCGGCGCAGGTCGTCGATCCCGCCGAGAAGCTCGAAGCGGCTCCGCAGCATCAGGGCGAGATTGGTCAGCCCCATCGGGTCGGTGTCCTGCGCATGCCGGATGGCCCGGCCCAGGTCGCGGGACCGCCCGCCGACCTCGTAGCGGGTGTGCAGGACGGCTGCGTACTGCGAGCGGTAATGGGGTTCCTGCGGCAGCTGGCGTACGGCCCTGCGATGCATGTGTACCGCCAGCGCGAGGTCGTCGGCGCGAGACCACCGGGCGTAGCGGGTGTGCAGTGCGGCCCCGAGGTTGGCCAGGTACCGGGCCTTTTCCTGCGCGTCGCCGAACCCGGACTCGACAGCGGTGCGGAACATCTCCACCGCTTCGTCCAGATCCGCCTCGGTGTCGTGGTGCCGGTATCGGGCGAACAACCCCGCACCCAGGTTGCACGAGTACTCGGCCTGCTCCGCGGTGTCCGGCGCGGTGAGCGCGACGGCACCTCTCCCCAGCAGGATGCCGAGATCGCCGGCGATAGCGTCGAACCGCTGCAGGCAGCCCTCGACCAGGTCCCGTGACTCGTGGTGGAGCAGGGCCGGGACCGGTTCGTCGTTGGCCGGGTCGGCCAGCGCTCCGGCCAGCTGGGGCGGCACCTGCGCGTCCCGGTCGACGGTGAGCAGCAGCCGGTACAGGCGGTAGGCCGACTGGCAGTCCGGGTCGTGGTGGTCGGTCGGCGCTTCGAGCCAGCGGCACCAGAGCAGCAGGGCGGCCAGACCGAGGAACTCCGCGTCGACGGCCACCTCGCCATCACCGTGGATGCGTACCGCTTCGGTTAGCAGGCGGCGGGCGTCGTCACGGGCACCGTCGTCGCTGACGAGTTCCGGGTCCTCGGCAGCGAAGTAGTTCACCAGCCGTCGGCGGACGGCGTCGACCGGCGTCATGCCCAGAGCCTATGCCGGCTGGCTACCCGGTTGTGCACGGCCTGCGGTCGCGCTATGCAGGTTGTTCAACTATGGACAGTCATCGCCGGTGCGAAGGGACGGGTCAGTGACCAGCAGCGATTTCGCGGGGGAGCCGGACGTCTCCCGGATTGTAGACCGCCGGATGGCGCTCACCCGGGAGTGGGACGCGCTAGTCGAACGGGTGCGGGAATTGCCCGGCTTCGAGGACTTCCTCAAGCCGCCTCCCGTGGAAAAGCTGCTGCCGGCCGCCGAAGACGGGCCGGTTGCCATGATCAACGTCAGTCGGTGGCGGTGTGACGCGCTGCTGGTGGTCGACGGTGGCGTACGCGTCCGTGAGCTGCCTGATCTCAGCGCGGCCGAGGTGGAGAAGAAGACCACGGCGTACCTTGGCGTCCTGGACCTGGTCAGCCAACGCTGGCGAGCCTGGTGGCGGGCGAAACAGGGTGCCGGCGATATGGCGCGGGCCGAACAGGAGCTCTCGGCGGCAGAGGACCGCGCCGAGAGGATGCTCCGCGCCATCCTGCGGTGGCTGTGGCGGGCGGTCGCCGAACCGGTCCTCGACGAGCTGGGGTTCACGGCGACACCGGTTGCCGCGCCCTCGGCCTGGCCCCGACTGTGGTGGTGCCCGACGGGCCTGCTCACCCTGCTTCCGTTGCACGCCGCCGGTGACCACCTCGTCGACGGCCCTGACCGGCCCACCGTCCTCGACCGCGTGGTCTCGTCGTACACGCCGACGCTGCGGGCGCTGTTGCAGGCCCGGGAGCCGCTGCCCGAGGAGACCGCGCCCGAGCTGCTGATCGTGACGGTGCCGCAGGTCGGCGACGAGCCGCCCCTGCCGGAAGCCGCCGCCGAGCGCGCCATGCTGCAACGCCGGTTCGCCGGCCGGCACCGGGTCCTCGATGGACCGGAGGCGACGGTCGACGAGGTGGCGCGGCTGCTGCCGGAGTACCGTTGGGCCCACCTGAGCTGCCATGGAAACCAGCTGCTCGACGACCCGTCGCAGGGCGGGCTGCGGCTCGCCGACGGTGTGCTCTCCATCGCCCGGCTCAGCGCCGAGCAGCATCACGGCGAGTTCGCGTTCCTGTCGGCCTGCAAGACCGCGACGGGCGGCGTGGGCCTCGCCGACGAGGCGATCACCCTGGCCGCAGCGCTGCACTACACCGGGTACCGGCACGTGATCGGCACGCTGTGGACGGTCAACGCCGCCATCGCGGCCGAGGTGGCCGACGCGGTCTACGGTCCGCACGACGGACCGTTCGACCCGACCGGCTCGGTCTTCGGCCTGCACACGGTGCTACGCCGGCTGCGGGAGACGGAGCGGCTGAGCGTATGGACGCCGTTCATCCATCTCGGGCCGTGAGCCGGCCGGTCTGCACGGACAGCTCCCGGAGCAGCTCCAGCAGCGTGGAGCGGGCGCAGCGGTCGTGATCGCCGTGCCGCAGCAGGTCGGCGACGGCGTCGCGGGCCCGGTCCCGGTCGGGCCAGCTGGTGGCCCAGCGGGTGACGGCGTGCCGAGCCGTGGCGTGCAGTCGTGGCTCGGCGCCGTCGAGCCCGCGCAGCACCGCTTCGGCGTCGCCCAGAAAGGCGAGTCCGACCAGTCGGCCGGTGACGTCGCCGGGGTGGGCGCCGGTCAGGTCCATGTCCCTGATCTGCCCCGCCACCGCCGTCGCCGTGCTGCCCCCGGACAGCCGGGCCAGGTAGCCGGCTACCGAGAGGGCCTCGCCGCGGGCGGTGAGGGTGAGCACGCCGTGAACCGGATGGCTGACCACCCGGGTTGGTCCCGCCAGCGCCGGGAGCGCCAGCAGGTCGGCCGCCAGGCTCAGGCCCTCGGCGAGGCCGGTTGCTGCCGCCGCCCGCAGGTACGCCACCGCCGCCCAAGTGGGGGCGGTGGGCGGCCGAAGGGCGCGCAGCGAGTCACGGGCCGGTTCGCTCAGCGGCCGCTCCGGTGGCGGTGCGGCGTCCAGCAGGAACGCGGCCGACCCGAGGGCGGCGACGGCCAACGCACGATCGTCGGCGTCGTCGGAGCGCAGCAGGATGTCCACGGTGGCGGCGTCCGGGCTGCACCGGGCCAGGGCGACCCGGACCGGCCAGCGGAGCCGGTCGGGGCTGCCGGAGGCGGTCAGCGTGGCGTGCACCTGCTCGGCGAGGTGCGCGCCGGTCACCGGATCAGTCCGCCAGGCTGCGGTCAGGAGCCGGGCCAGGGTCTCGTTCTGTCGAGCGCTGCGCGCGCCGAGGGCGGCCAGCGACCCGACGGCTGCCACCAGGCCCGGCAGGTCATCCGGTAGCCGGGCCCCTGGCTCCGGCCGGCTCGTCGGGTCGGCCGGAAGCTGTGCCAGCAGGTCGGCGGCGTAGGCGCCGATCTCGAAGTCCTCGCGGTGGGCGAGCAGCACGTCGCGGTTCCCGCTCAGCGGCCCGCTCAGCAGGAACTCACGCTCCCGCTGAGCGGCGTCGTAGGTGGCGTGGGTCGTCAGCCGAGGCAGCACCTTCGTGAGCCGGTCGAGCCGGCGTCGGGCCGCGGCGGTGTATTCCCGGCGTACGCGTCGGGGGACCGCCGCGCCGAGCCGGCGCAGGGCGTCGTGTGCGGCCTGGTGGTAGTGCCAGGGTGCCCGGGTGTCGCAGTGTTCGGCGATGACGGCGACCAGGTGGACCGCGTCGTACCGGACCGCCAGCTCCACCGCGGAGGTGCGCAGTCGTGCCGGCTGCGGCTGATCGCCGAGGAGGTGGGCCGCGAGTCGCACCGGCTCGGCGCCTGCCACCGGTTCCCCGTCCAGCAGCGGTCGGATGGCCGTCGAACGGGCTGCCGGGCGGAGGCGGCTGTCGCGGACGACGTCGCAGAGCGCCCTGACCCCCGGTTCGCCGAGGGCGCACAGGGCCTCGGCGGCGACCTGCTGCGCGAACCGCGCGGCTCGTGCGTCCCGCAGCACGGCGACCTGTTCGGTGATGAATCCGGCGTCGTCCGGGGCGGTCATGGCCAGCAGCCGGGCGGCGAACCGCGGATCGGTGTTCCGGGCGATCCGCGTCACGTCGGCGGCCAGGTCCGCCGCGCCACGTCGGGCCGCGGCCAGTCGCAAGGGCTCCTGCCAGGCCAGCCGCAGCGCACGATCGGGCAGCGTCGCGGCGTCCCGGGCGGCGGCACGGGCCGCGAACCAGTCCCGGTGCACCGGCCGTGCGAACGACAGCCGGCCCGCCTGCGACTCCAGCACGTTCTGGTCGAGCAGGCGGTCACGAGCGGTGTGCCACCCGGCCGGGTCGGCGGCGAACAGCGCCTCGGCGGCGGCCTCGGTGCTCTGCTCGACGCCGCGGTCCACCAGGTCGGCGGCCAGGGTCTCCGCGACCCGGACGGCCTGCTGGTCGTCGTCCAGGCGGGCGAAGGCGGCGTCGAACAGGTCGGCCAGGCTTGGCTGGATGTCCGGACGCAACTGCCGGGCCAGCAACGCGACGCCTTCCGCGGTGTCGAAGAGCTCGTCGACCCGTGGTGTTCCGCGTCCGGCCAGGATGTCGCGCAAGGCCCGCATGGGAATCCCGCGACGGATGGCGGATTCGGCGAGGAACGGCACCGCCTGTTCCGGGGTCGGGGGTTGCAGACGGTACACCGGGAAGTCCGCGCCGAGTCCCTCGGCGGACCGGCCGGTGACCAGCAGCGGCAGGCGGGGATGACAGGGGTGCAGGGCCGCGACGCAATCGGCCAGACCCGTCGGCGTGCCGCCGTCCACGATGAGATGCAGGCATCCCGCGTCCAGCAGGTCCTCGACCGCGACGGTGTCCCGGACCGGAGCGTGGCGGGCGAGGACCTCCGCCGCCGTGACACCGGGTTCGAGCAGCACGGCGGCCGGCACGAGCACGGGAAGCCGGTGCCGGCCCGGACCGCGTACGTTGTCGCGGTTGGTGGCCACGGCTAGCAACCGGCGCGCCATCTCCCGGGCCACGGCGCTCTTGCCGGTGCCCGCGGCGCCGACGAGCGCCGCCCGACTCGTGCCCGTCAGCACCTCGACCGCCGGCCGGGGTGGCACCGTGTCCCTGACCACGGAGAGTTCCATGAACGGCACGGGAACGGCGTCGTGCCGTGCCTGGTGAACGGCGACCGAAACGCTGTTGGCCGCCACGGCGAGGGCGTCCTCGAGCCCGGTGTGGCTGCGTCCGTCGACCTCCCGGGTCAGCGCGCCGAGGAGCCTGGCCGCCGACCGGGGCGCCTGGCACGCGGCTGCCGCCACCATCTCGGTCACGGCGCCGAGCGCCGGGTCGGCCCAGAAGCGGAACGGGGTGGCGGGCTCGACCCACTCACCCGCCACCACGGCGGTGGCGACGGAGGCCGCCCAACGCGTGGGGGACTGCTGCCCGTCCGGCCACTTGAAGGTGCGGTGGGCGGCCAGCACGAGGTGGCGACCGTAGTCGACGAGCCAGTCGTCGCGGCTGTCCCCGGGGTAGCAGCGGTACGCGTGCCGACGGAGCCGGAGCAGCACGGCACAGACCAGGGCCAGGCCGGGCTCTGCCGGCGTGAGCCCGGGAAACGGCACGAGGTCGGGCGGAGCCCCGGCGTCGGCCTCGGGCAGCAGGGCGGCAGCCACGGTGACCAGGCGCTGCACCGTGACCAGGTCGGCGAGCGAGCGGTCACCTCCGACCGCCCGCATCAGGTTGATCTCCAACCAGGCGAAGTCGGCGAGCAGCGGCCTTCCCTCCGGGGGACCGGCGCTACGGGCGTAGTCGATCAGGTACGGGTCAGCGTCGACCAGCAGCACGTTGCCGGCGTTCAGGTCCCCGTGCACGCAGGTGCCCCGCACCCGGCGACAGGTGGCGTCCAGGGCCTTCCGTAGCGCCGAGAACGGGTGCGGGGCCCGCATGCCCGGCGCCCGGATCGTGTCGCCTTCCTCGGTGAGGCCGGGCAGGGCGTCCAGCACCCGGGACATGACCACGCCGGGGCGGATGCCGGTGACCCTGCCGTGCACCTCGACCCTGCCCGGCAGGTCGGGCCCGTTCGATGGTACTCCGCGAAGCTCGACGGTGGCGAACCCGATCCGGCCGATCAGGCGGCCGCGCCGTCGGCCCAGTTCGACGTCGTCGACCCGTACCGATCGGCCGACCAGGGTGTCTGCGGCCGGTGGACCGGAACCGGCCTTCCAGATCGTGCGCTCGGTGAGCCGCCGGGACGTCCGGTCGGCGGGACCGTCGCTGCTGTTCCAGACGGTGTCGCCCGACTCGTCGGCGAGGTGCGTCACCTCGATGGCGAGGTCCGGCCCGAGAGTCGGGACCATGTCCCGCAGCGAGGTGCGCGGGCCGACGGCGACGGCCCCGGCATAGAGCGAGTTCCGGGCCTGGGTGAACAGTGCGTCGAGCGCCCTGCCAGCCCGGTGCGCGGCCGTCCGGTCAGCCAGCGAAGCCTGGGTGAACACGTCCTCGAGCGTCGTTACCGTGGCCGCCAGTTCACCAGCCCACTGCTTGGCGTGGCCGTAGACGATCGCCTCCCGGCCGTTCCTGGACGCAGGGGCGCCCGGATCCAGGGTGCTGTGCCGGATCGGCGTGCACATCTTGGTGGCGACCGGGCGGATGATCTTGTTCCAGGCGTCGCGCTCGGCCGCCATCTCAGCGGCCGGGCCCACCTTGACCACCTCGACGAGCGCCGACGCCGCGGCGCCAACCTCGATCTGCAGCACCAGGGCCCCACCGGCGCCGGTGAACCGCTTGCTGACCAAGATCGAGACGTCGTCGGCGCCCCAGACGCCCGGTGCCAGCCGTTGCAGGACCTCGTCGATCTCGTCCTCGTCGTCGGCCGGCACCACGCCGTGGACGAAGTCGACGTTCCTGACCAACTCGTCGCCCCCCGTCGATGCTGCCTGTCCGTGGGAAGGCGAGCCGTGCGCCGCGTCATACAGTAGCGGTCACGTCACGTCAGTGCCCAGGAGAAGGGAGCGCGGGTGTCGAAAGAGGACGGAACCGCCAGGCAGCCCCGAGTGCCGAGCGAGAGCTGGGCGGTCATCTGCGACACGTTTCCCGACCTTCGGCGCTGGGCGTACCGGACCGAACAGATGGATCGGTTCCACGAGCTGACGAAGCGGGCTGGAGCGGACGGAGCGCTGCCGGACTGGCAGGCGCTCCATGAGGAGATGCGGCAGCGCGAACGCGACGAGCGGGACGTCGTCAAGGAGTCCTGGGAGGCCGCCTACGACCGGATCGTGAACGGCCCCGAGATCGGGGCGGCCGGGGAGGCGGTCTACGTGTGCCCGATCCGCAGGTGCGCCCGCCGCGCCCAAGCCGACGCTCCGGGCGAACGACCGATGTGCGACCTGTCCGGCAGCCCGATGGAACCCGGCTCCTGACCGTCCGCGCAGGACCGACCGGACCGGACGTCGTGCGCTGCGGGGCCACCCGGCCCGACCTGGTCGACGGCCGTCGGTGGGGTCAGCTCAGCGCGGGTAGATCCTGGTGAATGCGCCGGTTGCCGAGGAGGAAAGCCGACTGCGGGCTGATGAGGTGCGCTCCGCTCCGGCCTTCCTCGATGTCACTGGCGCTGACCAGCACTATCTGCGTCTCCGCCGGATCGCGGCCGAGCGCGACGAGGCGGCGTACCAGCTCTGTGGCCTCGGGTGTGTCGGGCACCACGTCGTACACCTCGAACGAGCGGAGCGTCGAGTACTGCTTGCCCGGCGTGGGCCGGGGCCCCTCCGAGACGGTGCGGACGAGCTCGAACCGTAGGTGCTCGGTCAGCGGCGCCAACGCGGGATGCCCGACCTCGGCGAGTTCCTCGCGCAACTCGCGGCGCAGGCACTCGGACCCCGACTCCCGGTCGTCGCCTCGGCCATACCAGCGAAGGAAGCCGATGCCGTGCCGGGACGGCACAAAACCGCGCAGATCGTGGCTCATCGCCGAGGCCCGCCCGGCGGGGCGGCGCTGGTCGACGAAACCCACCGCGTCCAACGCCTTCCGAGCCCCGCCCCGATACTTGACCACCCCTCCCGGTGGGCCGTACGTGTGCGGCCGGATCGGGTGATGGAAGAGGACATAGCCGTCGTCGTCCTTGATCCGGAGCAGGGCGGCGACCGACACCCGTAGCCGCCCCGACGGGAACACGGCGGCGCGCAGCAGACCGAGGTGCCTTCGGTGCCGCCAGAGCAGGCCGCCGAGGGCGAGAAGGACGGCGGTGATCAGGCCCGCGACGATGTTGGCAAGCACGCGACACCTCCGGGATCGGTGACCATGGCTACGGAACGCGGCACCTTCGATGCTCCCGGGCAGCGTCAAGGCCCGTCAACACAGCCGGTAGCCTACCCGGCCCACCCCCGCAGATGATCAACCAGCGCCGGCCGTCGGGCTCACCGACCGCCCGCTCACGGCCCCGGCGACTGAAGCGCCGCCCGGTCCAGGACGTCGGTCCGGCGCAGCAGCTCGTCCAACGCCGCGGCGGTCGTCGGGTGCGCCGCCCGTAACCGCGCGACACTCACCCGTAGGTCGAGCTGGGCGGCGGCGAGCACCCCCCGGGCCCGTTCGAGGAACTCCACCGCCTGGGGCAGCTCACCCTGGTGGATCGCCGCCGCGCTGGCATCCGTACCGAGGTCCCGCAGCTCCCCGAGACCCAGCTCACGGTCCCGACGCAGCCGCGACCGCGCCGCCGTCGCGGGGAGGCTGGTGACCGCCCGCCGGTACGCCACCAGCGCGTCGGCGAACCCGCCAAGGCCATACCAGGCCGCCCCCGTGCCCCGGGCCGCCTCCACCGTGACCATCGGGTCACCGGTGCGGACCCCTTCGGCGTCGCAGAAGGCCAGCAGCGCATCGGTGTGATCGCCCGCGGCCAAGCGGAGACGACCCCGGGCCAGCAGCGCGAACGCCAGCCGGGTGTCGTAGGCGCCGGGAAGCGCGGCGGCGAGGGACCGGTAGATGGCCACCGACTCGGCCGACGCGGTCGCCGCGTCGTCGTGCCTGCCGACCAGGCTGAAGCAGGCGGCGACCGTGTCGAGGGCGATGGCCAGGTCACCTCGGTACGGGCTCGGCTGCGTCTTCGCGAGCTTCCGGTAGAGCCGCACCGCCTCGTCGGCGACCGGCAGCGCCTGCGCGCCACGGCCGAGATCGATCAACCGGTACGCCCAGTTGTTCAGGCTGCTGGCGAGGTCCGCGCCGTGCTGTCGCGGGGACCTCCGCGCCAGCTTCCGGCGGATCTCGACGGCCTCGGTGATCATCTGTTCCCCCTGCCCGGGAAACCCGGCCTCCGCCAGCCGATTGGACAGGTTGTTCAGGGCGGCGGCGAGCTGCGGTCGACAGCGCCGGTCCCGAGTCGCGCAGGATCGGTAGATGTCTGCCGCCTCGCGTGCCGCGACCAGCGCCTCCGTCCGCCGACCGGCCTCCGACAGCCAGATGCTGAGGTTGTTGAGCGACAGGGCCACGTCCGGCGACGGCCTGCCGTCGGCGAGCTCCCGGAAGATGAGCACCGCCTCACGGGCTGGGCCGAGCGCGTCGCCCGGACGCGCGAGGTCGCCCAACCGGTTCGACAGGTTGGTGAGGAGGACGGCCAGGTCCTCCCGGTGTTCACGGGAGAGGGTCGGGAGTCCCCGGAGAACGACCTCAGCCCGTTCCGCGGCGGCCAACCCCTCTTGCCAACGGCCCTCCTCCGCGTAGCGGTTGGACAGCTCGCTGAGCTCCCGGGCCTGGGCACGAGAATTGGCCGGAAGGGCGGCCACCGCCCGTTCCGTCGCTGCCGCGTCGCCCCAGGTCATCGCCATCCACTATGTTCGCTCGGGCATCGCCCACGCAACCAACTCCGCAGCTGCCCGGCGCGAAGCCGTTCCGGCATGGCCGGGCAGTGCGGCATCGGCTGACCGATCTGGGCCAGCGGCAACTCAGCGGCACCGTCTGACATCGCCATTTGCAGACTCCGAAGGTCGTTACCGCCCAGAACAACGAAGGTGCGGGCGGACCTGACCCCGAAATGGGCTGCCCCCGAGGATGGGGACTCTGCGGCGAGATCATCCCCGGCATATCGGCCGTCCACTCAGGAAATTGATGTCGTCGTCACCCATTCCGAGCGCGTGACGCTGTGCGTCGGTGACGTGTTCCTGAAGGTCGCCGCCGACCAAGCGCGCATCGACGTCGAGGTCGAGGCGATGTCCCTCGCACCGGTCCCGACCCCGGCGGTCCTGTGGCGCAAGTCGCCCATGTTCGCGATCGCCGCACTCCCGGGGACGACGCTCGGGTGCCTCGGCGGGCCGCCGACCGGCTGCGGTGGGTGCCACCATTCGGAAGCTGCACCGACGCCTCTGCCGCCCCTGCCGGCCGTACTGACACGACGCCCACCTGCGCGAGATCGACGTTTTCCGGTCGTGTCTCCCTCGGCGAGCCGTGGCAACCCATCACGTCATGAGGCAGCTGCGGCGGTGGGTGATTCGATCAACCGCAGGGAGAGCAGCACGTCACACTGCGAGCCATCGGGCGCGCAGTGCCGCTGCGGATCGGACTCCGGGCTGTTAAGCCAAGTCAGGGTTTGAGTCCAGTCCCGGCCACGCTGGTGTCTCTGTCGGCTATCCGTCACGCGCTGGCGAGCAGCACCTTCTCGTAGTGCGATGATCAGGTGGGGCGGGCGCCAGGGGAGTACCGTCGCGAGTCCGGTGCCCTGCTGGGTACGATCGCCGTCGGTTTGGCTATCAACATCGTGACGGCGCGAACGGACAGCTGGCGTGGGCCGTGGCGGTTTGTCCTTGACTTCGCCTACTTGTGGCTTCCGCTCTGCGTCGTTCTGTGGCTCGGCTGGCGGTACCTCCTGCACCGCCGGACGGCGATCACGTGGCGCAGCGCGGAAAGCCCGTACCCTGGCCTCGCGCCGTTCACGGTGGAGCGCGCGGGTGTGTTCTTTGGCCGCGACCGCGAGGCAAACGACGTGCTGCAGCGGCTGGAGCGCTCGGGGGCGGCGCCGGCGACGCGGATTGTCGCTATCGTCGGCCCGTCGGGAGTGGGCAAGTCATCGCTGATCCGCGCCGGCGTCATCGCTCGACTACCACGGCGGTGGACTGTGGTGGGTCCGATTCGCCCGGCTGCTGATCCGTTCATGAGCCTCGCCGTAGCCTTGGCGGATGGCCCGGCCGCTGTGCTGCAGACGGCGCGGCTGTTGCGCGAGGAAGCCGCCTCTCCGGAAGCCCCGCTGCAGGTTGTGCCGAGCTTCCTCAGCGTCGCCCGCGGACCTGTGCTGCTCGTCGTCGATCAAGCCGAGGATCTGTACACCCTGACCGATGAGCAAGATCGGGCCCAGTGGTGGAGCATGCTGACGCAGGCGCTGACGGTGCTGCCGGAACTGCGCTTGCTGGTGGCGATCCGGCCCGAGTACCGCCGCCGACTCACCGAGCAGCAAGCCGGCTTCATCACCCGGCCGGTGGCCATCGGTCTGCTGGATCCGGCCCGCATCCGACAGGCCATCGCGGGACCAGCACGGGCTGCAGGACTCACGTTCGAGGACGACCTCATCGACCGCATGACCGCCGACGCTACGATCGGTGATGCGCTTCCCCTGCTTAGCCACCTGCTGCAACGTCTGCACCTACAGTCCGACCGCCAACACGTCACGGTGGCCCAATACGAACAGGCCGGCGAGGTGGGTGGCGCTATCGCAGCTCACGCCGAGCAGATCTACGAATCCCTTACCGTGCGCTACCCCCAACACGCCGTCGACTCCGCTCTGTTGCGCGGCGTCGGCTTGGAAGGCAAGGAAGCCGTACGACGGACGATCCGCCGAGCCGACCTCGATACCACCGCCGCCCGCATCCTTGAGGAGTTCAGGGCAGCCCGTCTGATCATCGATGTCGATGACGGCACCTGCCTCGAACTGACCCACGACGCACTGTTCCGCCAGTGGCACCGACTCACCGACCTCATCACTACCAACCAGGAGCGTCTGCACCGCATCACCCGGCTCGAACACCGTGCGGCAGCATGGCAAGCCAACCCACAGACAGACGACCTCTTGCGCGGCCAAACGCTCGCCGATGCCCTCGCGCTGGCAGCCGAGGTGACCCTCTCCACCGTAGCCCGCCACCTACTCGACGCCTCCGAAGAGACCGATCACCAGGACCGCACCCGACAGTCCGAGCGAGTGGCCGAGTTCGCGCAACAGGTGCGCCGACAAGACCACGAACTGGCCGTAGCGCTCGCCCGCACCGCGCTACACGAGCTGCCACCCACCCCGGCCGCGACGATGACGTTCTGGGCTCTGACCGCCAGACCGCGAACAAGGCGCCTCGCCATCGGACACACCACCGGCATCGCCTCCGCAGTCTGGCTCCCTAATAACCAGGGACTGCGCACCGCCGATAAGACGGGCCGCGTCTGCACCTGGGACGACACCGGCCGCCTCACCGGGGTCGCCTTCGCCACTGACCCAGAAGCGTGCGGTCGCACCCTGCTCAGTGCCACCGGAACCCTTGCCTTCACCGAGCACGATCGAGGTGTCATGCTGTGGCGCGTTTCAGACGGCCGTAGCCTGGGCAGGCGAAGAGGGAGTCGCCTAGCGTCGTTCGACTCGTTCTCGTGGGGCGGTGATGCGTGCTTCGCGGGAACGTTCGACTACCGAGCCGTTGACATCTATCGCCTGGATGATGGCGTCCCAGGGTTGGTCACGAGCATCCCTGCCACGAGTGTTCACGCCACGGCATGGTCTCCTCAAGGTGACCGGCTGGCCATCGCCTCAGACAACCTGCTGCTCGTGATCGGCATCGGCGAGCAGACGTCGGAGATCCTGCGAAAGCAGGTATCGTGGTCAGACCCGGTGTTGTGCTGGGCGCCCGATGGCATCCGCCTCGCGGTCTCAGCCGCTCCGGCGTTCTCAATGCGTCGCTCTGGGATCCTGGCACGGGAACTCCGCACCCTGTGGATCGTCAACACCGACACGGGCCAGGCCGGCGAAAGCGCTCCCCCCGGCTTAGCCGAAGCAATCAGGTGGTCGCCCCTCGAGGATGTCATTGCCTACGCCGTGCGTCGAACACGGCATCAACACCGCGTGGCGCTGATCGACGTCACCACCGGACGGACAGTCGAGCGGCGGGCCCGCCCTCACCAGATCAGCACGATCGCGTGGTCCTCCGACGGCAAGCGAATCGGGCTGGGAAGCTCAGGCTACAAGGTGGAGATCTGGGATGTTGTAGGCCGAAGCTTCCGCCGCCTGCCCACCGGAAGCCTGCGAAAAGTCTCCTGGTCGCCGGACCTCAAACGAGCCGCCATAGAGCGGACGGGAACGACGCCAGAGATCATCGGGACGGACGAGGTGGCGCAGCCACTGAGGCTCGGAGACGACGACTGCATGTCGATTGCGTACTCGCCGCTGGGTGACATGGTTGCCACCGCCACGCAAGAACAGGTCACGGTGTGGGACGCACGGTCCGGTGTCCTGCGAGCACAGTGGGGCGCTCGTCCGCGACCATCCCAGAAACGCAGAGCGCATTCGATGCCGCTACCGTGGGTCTACGGACTCGCCTGGTCCGGCGACGGCTCACGGCTGGTCGTCCGCACGCATTGTTTCTTCGGCCGAACACCACCCACCCTCTCAGTGTGGGACGTGGGTAGAGCGCAGCGCCTAGCAGTTCTCGACGGAGGTGAGGAAAGCTCGGGAACGGCTGCCTGGTCCCCGGATTCAAGCCTCATAGCGGCGGTCGTCAGCAAACACAACGTGAGCCTATGGCGAGGAGGCGATTACACCCTCGCCTATCAATGGCGAACCGAAGGGGAAGGTGAGGCGGGGGCCCTGGCCTGGTCGATTGACTCCGCCAGACTCGCCGCCGCCGTCGGCAACCAGATCGAGATCTGGAACGTGTGGCAGCAGTGCATCGGCATGCGCTGCGTCGGCCATGCAGCTGTCGTCCATCACCTCAGTTGGTCACCCGACGGGAATCGGCTCGCGAGCATCAGTGACGACCGGATGCTCTACATCTGGCACACCGAAGACGAACGGCCGCTCGCTGTGCTCGACCTACGAGACGGGATAGTGCGCAGCCTGTCTTGGCAAGAGTTTCTCATCGTCGCCTACGACGACGGCACGATCCTGAGCTGGGACGTGCACGAAGATCCTGCGCAAGCTTCGAGCGAAAGCGGTGAACCTCGTGCGCTGACTGCAAAAGAACGCGAGCGATACGGGCTGCTGGCAAGGCCGATCGACTCAAGGTTCGAGCCGGTTGGGCGAGTTCTCGGAAAGCGTGGTCCGGAGTTTGGGCCATCTATGCACAATAATTGATCGGTGTACATCGATGCATCGCAGAGGGCTGTGGTGTGCCTGAAAGGAATTGGCAGTGGATCTAGTGCCCTCAGTTGCTGGCAGGGCTGTTGAAGAGGGGGTTATCGAGCGTTTCAAGGAGGCGTCGATGGAAGGCTACTCGCCCCGGGCAAGGTACTTGAATGACGTATTTGCGAGATCAATAGCCTTGTACCTCAACACCGGGGACCAGTCGCTGCTGAATCAAGCCCTGCAGGCGACGCAAGTGGCACTTGAGGCCGCCAAGGGCGACCTGCTGGAGCGATCGTTGGCTCTGCACAACCATGCCAGCGCCCTGCAGCAGTCGTACGAGCTCACCGGCGACCTGGCGGATCTTGACTGTGCTGTGAATGCATTGACCAAAGCCGCGAAATCCTCACCACGTCAACACTGTGATCACGCCATGATCCAATCCAGCTTGGGTAATGCCTTACTGTCGCGATTCGACCGTCTGGGTAGCCGCGATGACCTGGACCGTGCCATCGACGCCGCAGATGCAGCCACCCGTGAAGCCTGCGAGGGTGATCCGCTCATATCGATGTACTTTGAGCGTCTCAGCGCGGCATACTGCCGACGGTGGGAGTGCACCGGCGACGGACCCTTAGACGCTGCCGTTTCAGCGGCACAGAATAGCGTGCGAGCCGCAGCCCGGGGCAGTCACGACGCCGTGGTGGGTATGTCGAGGTTGAGTATCGCGCTGCTGGAGCGATTTCAACACAGGGCGAATCGGCACGATCTCGACGCTGCGGTCCAGGCAGCTCGGGAGGTGGTCAGGATGGCCGCACACAGCGCCCGCCAGGATGCCGTAGTCCTTCAACAGGCAACTTTCGCCCTGAGTGCGCGCCATGCGGTGATGGGTGCGAGGGAGGACATCGACGAGGCGATCAAGGTCGCAGCCGCAGCCGTCGACGAATCCCCGGCGAGTAGTCACTTGCGGACGGAGTGCCGGTCGATTCTTGGCTTGCTGCATCACGAGCGCTTCTCTAAGCACGGCGATCGCGCGGACCTCGACCGCGCGGTGGAGCTAGGCCAGTTGGTTGTGCAGGCTACGCCTGCTAACCACGCCTCACGTGCTGCCTACCTCTCCAATCTTGGCTTGGCGCTCAAAGACCGCTACAGGTGGCGTGCTGACTTGGCCGACCTCGACTCGGCCATCACGTTCTTGGCTGAGGCGGTCGACACAACCCCCCTCGACCATCCCGGCCGGGCTGCCTCCCTGACCAACCTCTCACTCGCACTACAGCGTCGGTTCGAAGCCACTCACTGCGGCGCGGACGCCCGCCACGCGGTCGTCGCGGCGCGCGAGGCTGTTTCAACGACTCCGCCGCGACATCCGGCGACACCGGGCCGACTTTCCAACCTTAGCGGGACACTCCAGGCTCTTCACGAGGTCACCAGGTCGACCGAGACGCTGCGGCTTGCGGTGCAGATCTGCGAGCAGGCCGTCAACGCGACTCCCGAGCCGAACCCAGACATGCCAGGCCGGCTGTCAAACCTCGGAGTGTTGCTACAGCAGCTCGCCGACGTAACAGAAGACCCGGAGTTGCTGACACGCTCGTTGGAGGCCAACCGGCGCGCCGTAGCGATGACACCGGACAGCCATCCCGAGGCGATGGGGCGCAAGCTCAACCTGGCCAGCGCCGAACGGTCTCTATTCCTGCGTTCACACGACGAAGCTGCGAGGGACGTGGCGATGCGGCAGTTTGCTGCAGCGGCGCAGGATCGCAACGGCCCGCGTTCCGCTCGCATGGACGCTGCAATTGCATGGGGTGAGTTGGCCGTCGATGGTGCGGCGCCGGAGGCAGCGGCCGAAGCCTACCGGCTGGCGTTGGTACTGCAGTCCGAGCTGGTGTCTTTCGGCCTCGCTCGCGACGCCCGAGAGCGGCTTTTGGCTGAGCGGGCGGGGCTGGGCTCCGATGGCGGTGCCTGCGAAATCCTGGCTGGACGCCTAGGTGGAGCAGTCGAACTGATTGACCAAGGACGCGCCGTGCTGTGGTCTCAGCATCTGAACCTGCGGCAGGACCCAGCCGCTCTGAGGAGCATCGCACCGCATCTTGCCAAGCGACTGAAGGAAGTGAATGCGGAGCTGCGTGAGCTCGAGCTGGCGGCTCGGCACGAGCCGCAGGGCTACGAGCCGGTCACCTCCAGTGATGCTGCGACAACACGCGGACCGTCGAGGAAATATAGACCAGTGGGCCCGAATGCGCTCGGCTCCGGCTGGAGGCGCCGTATCGATCGGGAGGTGTGCTGATGTACCTCGACGTGCTCGGTGGATTCTGGCTCGGCCCGGCCGTCAGTGGCGTGGGCCCGAACGGACCCAAGCAGCGGCGGATCCTCGGTCTGCTCGCGTTACGCGTGAACGCGATCGTTCCGGCTAATCCTGTAGGTTCACCCATTGTGACCTGCTAGGATAATCGCATGAGCACCCATTCTTGTATCTGGGTGCTACGCGTGGGGGTTCAAGTCCCCTCGGACACGTTATTTCCCCACGAAGCGTGATTCCTTTTCGCGTTTCGTGGAATCCCCGTCCCGTTGGGCGGGGATTCTTCCTGTCGTGGCGAGGAAGCTCCTCGCCGGGGTGAGCGGGTAGATCGCAGTTTTGGCCTCGATGGTCCAGGTGTGCTGGTCACACACGACGATCATGTTGTTCGTCCGCAGGTGGGCGGCGACCTTCACCGGGTCAGGGCTGCGCAGCGCGGGGTGGTGGCGGTGAAGTCCGCGTTCGTGGCGGATGCGGTCGAGGAGATGGTCCTCCCGGATGTAGAGAGTCTTCGGGCGGTGGGATGCTTTGGTGTGACTGCTGGTGTGGCTGTGGCGGCAGCGGTAGCCGGGTCGGCCGTGGACCCAGTGGGAGTCCATGATCTTGCCGCAGACGCCGCAGCACACGAGGCCGGCCAGGAGGTAGGTGCGGGGAGCGCCGTCAGTTGGCGTCGGCGCGGTGTGGATCGCCTGGGCCGCGATGAACTGCTCCTCGGTGACCAGCGGCGGGTGGGCGATCTGGCGGGAGATGACCCACTGCGGGGCAGCGTTCCAGCGCTGGACCTCGCGGTGCCGCACGGCGGTCCCATCGGGCGTGAGGTCGTCGTGGTCGGTGCGTTGCCGGTTCCACACCTGGCGGCCCGTGTAGCGGGGATTGGCCAGGATCGCGGCGACGGTGGTCAGCGTCCAGTGGTGGCCGCTGCGGTGCGGGTTGCGTGCCGGGTCGGCGCCCGAGGGGCACGGGATGCCGGTGTCGTTGAGGGTGCGGGCGATGCTGGCCACGCTGCGGCCGGAGAGCCGCTGTTCGAAGATCCAGCGCACGTGGGGTGCGGTGGCCGGGTCGGGTTCCAGGCGGTGCAGGCGTCGTCCCCAGGCGGCGTGGGCGCGGTTCGGATGTGGGCCGGCGTCGACGAGTTGGTAGCCGTAGGGCGGTCGGCCGCCGAGGTGCCGGCCGTGGAGCTCGGTTTGGGCGCGCATGGCGGCGGTGGTGCGGTGCCGGGCCCGGGACACCTCCCGCTGGGAGTGCACGCCGAGCAGGTCCAGCAGCGCCAGCTGTCGAGGGTTTTCGAAATTGACCGGCCCGTAGGTCTCCGGCAACCACAGCTGCACGCCGTGCCGGACGAGGATAGGGGTCAACCGTTCGAGCTGCTGGCCATGGAAGGCGCGCTCGTACTCACCGACGACGATCGCGTCGAACCCGCGTGCCGCGTCGGTCACCGCGGCGAGCAGTCGTGCCGCCTGCGGCCGGTCCGGCCAGGCCACCCGGCGGGAGATGCCCTCGTCGAAGAACTCGACCACGATCCGGCCATGACCGGCGACCAGGTCCTCGGCGTAGTCGCGCTGCCATCGGCACGACGACGCCCGGTCTTGGTAGTCGACGGTGGACATCCGGCCGTAGAAGGCGAAGTGGATGCCGGGTGGAGGTGATGTTGTCCGTAGCTGCGGCCGCTGGCGGCCTCGGCGGTTCGGCTGCCGTGCCCAGATGTCGAGCAAGCCGGGGCTGTCGAGGTCTGGCGCGTCTTGCATCAGAAACCTCCCCACACACGGCGTCACAGCCGTCTGCATCGATATAGACGGCTAACGACCCTGTGGATGGTGAGACTCGGCCACTCACAATATTCGTGGCTGGACCGAGCGGGGCCGGGCTGCCCGGTCGGTGTCGAGGATGGCAAGGACGCGTCTCGTCGAGGGTGAAGCCGAAGGATCTCATGCGTTTGACCACGGTGAGGCGGTCGAGATCGGGTGCGGTGTGGTGGCGGGGTGGGGAAGATCTGCGCGGCGCAGGCCGCAGCCGCGACCGCGGTCAGCCCCGCCAGGGCGAGGCCGGTGGCGTGCAGCGGCGACCCGTCCACCGGCGTGCCGCTGACCGCGAGCACCCCGGCGAGCACGAGCCCAATCTACAACTGGTTGCGCCACGTGCAGGTGCCCGCACGCACCCGGGCGGGGTGCTGGTGCGTCCCGTCGGACGCCGGGACGCAGGACATTCACCGGCAGAAGGTCGCCAACTCCTTCCGGCCCAAGCCCAAGCCGTCGCCTCTGGACGCGAACGGCGTTCTCCGTTAGGGAACGGTGAGTGACTCTAGACTCGTGGCGCTGTGTGCGATGGGCGGTGTTATGGCGTGGTTGACCGGAGATAGGCAGGTGCGATGGCACCGGGTCGTGCTGGTTGCGATGGCCGCTGTGTTGGCGACCGTCGCGACGACGCTTGTCGCGGTGGCGGTGAACGTGGCGACGGGTGGTACCGCGTCGAGGTTGCCGGCCCTTGAGCGGCATCCGTGGTGGTGGACGGCTGGAGCGACGCTCGCGGTGGCCGCGTCGGGACTGCTGCTGTGGTGGACACAGCAGCGTTCCGAGCCAAGGCTGTCCGGGCAGGGGCCGATCGACCAAAGGCCGTCCGAGTCGGTGCCCGCGGTGCTGCGACTACCTGAGTGGGTGGTGGACCGGCCGGACGAGGTCAACCAGGTGGTGCAGGCGGTACTTGCCGAGGGCGTGGGCACGGTAGGCGTGACCACGGCGTTGCAGGGTGCAGGCGGGTTCGGCAAGACGACACTGGCGCGGATGGTGCGCGTCGATCAACGGGTACTCCAGCATTTCGGCGGTCACGTGTACTGGGTGACAGTGGGTCGTGACGCCCGCCGGGCGGGACTGATGGGCAAGGTCAACGACCTGGTCCGCCGGATCGACCCGGAGCGGGCACAGCCGTTCACGGACCTGGGGCAGGCCGCCGAGCATTTGGCGGCCGTGTTGAAGGACGGGCGACGACGGCTGGTGGTACTCGACGATGTGTGGTTCGACGACCAGCTAGAGGCGTTTCCCATGGCGGGGGCGTCTGTGCGGCTGGTGACCACCCGGGTGCCGTCGCTAGTGGGACAGGCCGCCATCGTCAAGGTCGATCAGATGTCGCCGGTGGAAGCGCGGGCGCTGCTGTGTGCCAATCTGCCGCCGTTACCGGCAACGATCGTCGAGGGTCTGTTCGCCGAGACCGGGCAGTGGCCGCTGCTGCTGCGTCTGGTGAACAAGATCCTGGCTGACCAGAGCCGTGTACGCGGCGACGCCACCGACGCTGCCGGGCAGTTGCTGGACCGGTTGCGTCGGAAGGGGGCGCTGCTGGTGGACGTGGTGACCGGGGCGGTCGACCACGTCTTGGATGTGGGTGATCCCGCACAGCGGGCGCGGGCGGTGACGGCCACCATCCAGGCCAGCATGGACCTGCTGGCCAACTGCGACCGGGACCGGTTGGCCGAGGTGGCGATCTTCGCCGAAGACGAAACCATACCGGTGCGCCTGGTGGCCGCCTTGTGGCAGGCCACCGCCGGCGAGGACGCGGTTGCAGCTGGCGCGTTGTGCGCACGGCTGGCCGACCTGGCGCTGCTGACCGTGACGGCGGCTGAGGATGGTGGGGCAGTCGAGCTGCACGATGTGGTGCGTGACTATCTGACCGAGCAGCTCGGCCGCAGCAAGGTCAGACGCCTACATCAGGTCCTGCTCGACGCGATCGCCGCTGACCTTCCCACCGCCCCACCCCCGCCCTGGTCGAAAACTGGTGACGGTCGGATGGTGGCCTGGTGGCTTCTGCCAGACACCGATCGCTACCTGTGGGACCACCTGATCGAACACCTGCGCGCCGCCGGGCGTGACGCCGAACAGGTCGCCGGCGACCTGCGGTGGGTCGGCGCCCGCCTCGACCAGTCGGACGGCCCCGTCGCACCGTCAGTGGACCTTGCGCGGGCAGACACACCCCGCACCCTGCGTCTCCAGCGCATTCTTGACCAGGCGGCGCATCTGCTGACGCCCACCGAGCCGCCGCACGCGCGTCTGGACATCCTCTACGGCCGCGTGGCCCACGACCCGGACTGGGCGCAGCAGGCCGACAGCCTGGCCCGTAGCGTGCCGCTTCCAGGACTGATCAACCGCTGGCCGTTGCCGGATGTGCCGGACCCTGCCCAACGCCGCACCATCACGGGCCACACCGGCCCGGTGTATGCGATGGCGATCGCCCCCGACGGGACGTGGCTCGTTTCCGCGGGTGACGACGAGATGGTGCGGATCTGGGACAGCGCTACCGGTCAGCAGGTGCGCCAACTGGTCGGGGCTTGGTGCGTGGCGGTCGCACCCGACGGTTCCTGGCTGGCCACTGACGGCCGCGACGGAACGGTGAGGATCTGGGACAGCGCCACCGGCCAGCCCATCCGAAACCTGGCCACCGGCCCGGTGACAAGTGTGGCGGTCGCACCGGACGGTTCCTGGCTGGCCACCGGCAGCAACGACGGGACTGTACGCATGTGGGACACCGCCACCGGCCAGCCCATCCGAGACCTGGCTGGCTACCACCGCCGGGTGACAAGCGTGGCGGTCGCACCCGACGGTTCCTGGCTGGTCACCTGCGGAAACGGGGTCGATGGGACTGTACGCATCTGGGACACCGCCACCGGCCAGCAGGTCCGCGACCTGGCCGGTTACACCTCCCTTATGGCAGCGGTGGCGGTCGGGCCCGACGGTTCCTGGCTGGCCACCGGCAGCCGCGACGGGACGGTGAGCATCTGGGACAGCGCCACCGGCCAGCAGATCCGCCAGGTGGTCGGCCGCACCGACCCGCTGGAGGAGGCGGTGGAGGCGGTGGCAGTGGCACCAGACGGTTCCTGGCTGGCCACCGGCAGCCGCGACGGGACGGTACGTATCTGGGACAGGGCCACCGGCCAACTCATCCGCACCCTGGCCGGCCACCCCGTTCCAGTGGAAGTGGTGGCAGTCGCACCCGACGGCTCGTGGCTCGCTTGCGCGAGCACCGACGGGATGGTGCGGATCTGGGAGACCGCCACCCGCCAGAAGCCCAAACCCATCACTGGTCACACCGGCCCGGTGAGGAGCGTGGCAGTCGCACCCGACGGTTCCTGGCTGGCCACCGGCGGCGGCGATGGGATGGTGCGGATCTGGGATAGCGCCACCGGCCAGCCCATCCGCACCTGGCCGGTCACACCGGCCCCGATGAAGACGGAGGTGGTAGCGGTGGCAGTCGCACCGGACGGCTCCTGGCTAGCCGCCTGCAGCGAACGAGGGACGGTAGCCATGTGGGACAGCGCCACCGGCCGGCAGATCCGCCAGCTCACCAGCTATAGCGGCACGACGGAGGCGATGGCGGTCGCCCCGGACGGCTCCTGGCTGGCCACCAGCAGCTTCTTCGAAGGGACGGTACGCATCTGGAACACCGCCGCCAGCCAGCGGCCTCTAATCTTGACCGACGCCCCCGCCCCGGTAAGGGCGGTGGTGGTCGCCCCGGACGGCTCCTGGCTGGCCACCGCCGGCGGAGACGACGGGTCGGTGAGCATCTGGGACACAGCCACCGGCGAACCGCTCCACGAACTCGCCGGCCACACCAGCGTGAATTGGGGGGTGGTAGCCGTGGCGGTCGCCCCCCGACGGGACGTGGCTGGCCGCTGCCGACTCCGACGGGTCGGTGTGGATGTGGGACACGACGACCGGCCAGCAGCTCCGCGAGCTGGTCGGCCACACCGACGCGGTGAGTGCGGCGGCGGTTTCTCCCGACGGGGCGTGGCTGGCCACCGGCGACGATGACGGATCGGTGCGGATCTGGGATGCCGCCAGCGGTCGGGCCCTGGGGATGATACGCCTGGAACACGCTTGCTACAGCTGCGCGTGGAGCCCCGACGGACACACCCTCTTCGTCGGCGGCGCAGCCGGCCTGTACGCCTTCGCTGTCAGACATTGAATCCTGGCCGTTCAACCAACTCACCACTACCGTGCGCACGACGAGTCCGACGACGTTGGGGCTCCGGCCGCCCTGCTGCCCGACGAAGCGGCTCATCAGGGTCGGGATCTTCACCGTGGTCCAGAGCACGACGACCATGAGCACGAGGTTGAGCGTGTCTGACCCGGGCAGTCCGAGCAGGATCGGCAGGTTCGACTCCGGGTTGATCAGCAGGTCGATGCCCGCCGAGAACACGACCGCCTGCAGGGTGGGTGTGGCCAGGCAGCCCAGGTGGCTTCGCCACCACAGCTCGGCGGCGGCCTGCGTCCACGGGGTGGCGTAGCAGGCCAGGGCCACCGGCCCGATCCCGGCCAGGACGACCAGCACCCCGACGCGCGCGATCCAACCGCCGACGAGCATGAGCATCAGCACGACGATGAGTAGCCCGATGACGACGGTGAGGAGCGCGGTGCCCTCGTCGGTCATCGCCGAGGCGATGCGGGCCTGGACGAAGGTCACCGCCACGGTGGTCGGCGCGGCCTCGCCGGCCATCGACACGGTCAGGGCGTTCGCGACGTCGGTGAGCGCGCCGTTCAGTGGCACCGCGAACGCGGACAGGACGAACCCGACGACGAGCCGGGGCACCAGTTGCTTGACGCTGTAGCGTGTCTCCACCGAGTCGCCGACCATCGTGGCGGTGCCCGCGGCGACGATCGCGAGGACGAAGCAGGCGTTGACGACCAGCGACCCCTGCTCGGCGATCGACTGCACCTGCGGCAGGATCGTGACGTCCGGCGAGACGAAGATGGACGAGGTCAGGAAGGCCAGGAGGCCGCCGAGAAGAGCAATGACCGTCTCGGCGAGCCAGCTGATCAGGTCGTCCATCAGCACGTTGACCATCACCGGTGGCCGCCTCAGCCGCCGAGGATGCCCTGCAGCACCTGCAGGACCACCGGGGACAGCACGGCCAGGGCGTAGCCGATCAGGGCCGACTTGAAGTTGCCCTTGGCCTGCTGGACCTGGGCCGGGTCGCCCCCGGCCGCCATGTACCGCAGGCCACCGATGACCAGGAACATCGTCGCGACGAGCGCGATGATGCCCATGATCCAGTCGGTGATGTTGGAGATGACCTGGCTGATGCTGTTCGCCGCCAACGGTTGGCCTGCGGCGGCGAGGTCGGACAGGACAGCGAGAGTGGTGTGCATCGCGACCCTCCACAAGACTGTGCGGGCCGCCACGGTGGGGACCGGGCGAGGGGGATGTGGTCCGGTGGGGGCGCTCCTCCATTACCGGACCACGGGCCCCGCCGGAAGGAATGGTCCCCACCGGGCGGGCATGCCGTGGATGACATGCACCACTCAGATCTCGACTGTCAGGCCGATCGAACCCCCGTTCATCCTGTCAACCTCTGACAGGACCGGTCATCGGTGCATGCGGTAGGAGGGCTGCCCACGTGTCCTTTGCTGACCTGCCCGTTCCGCAGCAATGCTCGCTTTCGTCGGGAACCGGACTGAACTCCTCGTTTGGGTATTCGTAGCCGTCTGGACGGGCTGAACTGCCGGTCTGAGTCGTCGATGTCCGCCCGTGGGCCGCGGCGCTAGTTTCGTCGGGCCGTTGTGATGCCTGGGGGAACAATGGGATACCGCTTCAACGCACCACCGAACTGGCCGACGCCTCCTGCTGGGTGGGTGCCACCGTCGGGTTGGACACCGGATCCCTCCTGGGGCCCTCCTCCGCCGGGCTGGCAGTTGTGGCTTCCGGACACTCCGGCTCCGGCCCCGGCGGCACCCATGACGGCAGCCACGCAGACTGCCAGTGCTCCTGCCGTCGTCCCGCAACAGCGCACCGTCAGTGATCCGGACATTCCCCTGTTCGGCGCCCGGGGCAAGGCGCGTGAACTGGCCGCGGAGAGTACGCGGCTGCGCGCCGAACTGGAGCAAGCGCACGCCGAACTGGCGGGGCTGCGGGCGGAGATGTCGCGCCTCGGCATGCTGTCCGTGATGGAGCTGGAGCAACAGCGGGACAGGCTCGGTCGTGAGCTCGCCGACCTGACGGCGAAGGGCAAGGCGCAGAAGGTCGAGCTTGACCGCCGCCTTCGTGGGCTTCGGCAGCAGATCGTGGTCACCGAGGAGACCGCGCTGCTGCAGGAGGCTGGCGTCTACCAGTACCGGCACCCTCTGTCGGACGCGGTTGCCTACCAGAGCCAGCTCAGCCGGATCCAGGACCAGATCAAGGCCATGGCCAGGAAGGACGGCGGCGCGGTCAAGGCCGCTACCGGCTGGACGGTCAACGGCTCGGTCACGGAGGGCCGGGCGATGGTCCGGGACTTCTCCAAGCTGATGCTCCGCGCCTACAACGCCGAGGCGGACAACCTCGTACGCGGGTTGAAGCCGTACAAGCTCGACTCGGCCGTCGACCGGCTGGGGAAGGTGGCGGCCACGATCGCCAAGCTCGGCAAGACGATGCAGATCCGGATCGCCGAGGACTACCACCGGCTGCGAATCAAGGAGTTGGAACTCACCGCCGACTACCAGGAGAAGCTGGCCGAGGAGAAGGAGCGGGAGCGGGAGGAGAAGGCCCGGTTGCGCGAGGAGCGACGCGCGCAGCAGGAGATCGAACGCGAACGCGCCCGGCTCGACAAGGAACGCCAGCACTACGCCAACGCCTTGGCCGCTCTGCAGGCCAAGGGCGATGCCGACGGCGTCGCCCAGATGCAGGACCGGTTGGCCCAGATCGACACCGCGATCCAGGACGTCGACCACCGGGCCGCGAACGTGCGGGCCGGATACGTGTACGTGATCTCCAACCTCGGCGCTTTCGGCGAGAAGATGGTCAAGGTCGGCATGACCCGCCGGCTGGACCCGCTGGACCGGGTGCGTGAACTCAGCGACGCCTCGGTGCCTTTCAACTTCGACGTCCACGCCCTGTTCTTCTCCGAAGACGCGGTCGGCATCGAGGCGCAGATGCACGCGCGGCTGGCCGACCGGCGGGTCAACCTGGTCAACCACCGTCGCGAGTTCTTCTACGCCACCCCGGAAGAGGCCAAGGAGCATCTGCTGGCGTTGACCGGCAGCCTGCTGCAGTACGAGGAGGTCCCGGAGGCCCTGGAGTACCGGCAGAGCCTCACCCAGGCGCAGGAGCACGCAGGCGCGATCACCTGACGTGCCGGGATCGTGGACAGCCGGGACTGGTGCGGGCGGGTCGGGCCAGCGGAATCGTGGATTTGGAGAGGTACGGATGTCGTCGGTCGGATTGTTCGCCTTCGGGTCAGCAGGCGGAAGCGGAGGTGTCGACCTGGGCGACGCGCCGTTCGTGGTGGTGGACGTGGAGACCACCGGGCTGTCGTCGACGTCCGACCGGATCGTGGAGATCGCCCTGGTCCGCGTCGAGGGAGGCCGGGTGGTCGACGAGTGGGCCACCCTCATCGACGCAGGCCGCGACCCCGGCCCGACGTTCGTCCACCACATCACGGCCGACATGCTGTCCGGAGCGCCGACCTTCGCCGACGTGGCGGGGGAGATCCTGTCCAGACTCGACGGTGCTGTCGCGGTGGCGCACAACGCCCGTTTCGAGGAGGGCTTCATCGCGCAGGAGTTCGCCCGCGCCGGCATCGACACCGCGCCCCTGCCGGCGGTGTGCACCCTGCGGTTGGCCCGACAGGTCCTGGCCGCGCCGAACTTCCAGCTCGTGTCCTGCTGCGCCGCGTACGGCATCGAGCTGCACGACGCCCACACCGCTCTCGGTGACACCCGGGCGACCGCTCAACTCCTCACCCGGCTCCTGGCGGAGGCACCTGCCCTCCGGTTCCCGTCCGCGCCTGTACCACTGCCTCGTTACCCCCGCCACGCCCAGCCCCGCACCCGGGTCACCGGCCTACGCAAGGGCACGGACGGGTGGATCCAGTCGCTACTCGGCAAGTTGCCCTACTCCACCAGCGACACCGACCCGGCGTCCGCCGAGGCGTACCTCGCCGCCGTAGGGGACGCCCTCAGCGACGGCAAGCTGACCGGCGTCGAGGCCAAGGCGCTGGCCCGACTGGCCGGGCAGTCCGGTATGGGCGCCCAACAGGTACGGGACCTGCACCACCGCTACCTCGACGGACTGCGGGACGCTGCGCTCGCCGATGACATCCTGACCAGCACCGAGTACCGGCAACTCGTCACGGCCGCGCGACTTCTCGGGGAACCGGACTACTTCGCGGACCTCACTGCGCCCGAGGCGGAAACCACGCACCGCACCCGGGCGATCAAGCAGAAGGGGCAACGCGTCTGGTGCAGCCCGTCCGTGTCCGCCGGTGTCCGTGACCGCCTCACCCAGGCCGGTTTCGTCCTGGCGTCGAACCTGACCCGCAACGTCGTCGCCGTGATCACCGCTGCCGACCAGGACGACGCGAAGGTCGCGCGAGCACGCGAACTCGCCATACCGATCCGCTCCGACCTGACCCTCGACGACATGCTGGGGACCACCGCCACGCCTTCCCCGGCACCCCACCAGCCCGGAGCCGCCACGGTGGGCGCGGAACAGCACGAGTCCCGCGCCGAGCCGACACCGGCCGCCGCGGCACCCGTGCCCACCCCACGCTCACCGCAGGTCGTCGCCGGCTGGTACCTGGACCCGTCCGGGCGGTGGACCTACCGCTTCTGGGACGGCAAGGGCTGGACCGAGAGGGCCAGCGCTGGAGACGGCCGCACCTGGTCGGACAGCACCGGCCTACCGCTGTGGTGTGCGCCCACGACGGACGGACTGGTCGACGGCCAGCAGCCGCATACCCTCACCGACCAGATCACGACGATGCAGAAGACCGATGTTCACGCGGCTCTGCTCCTGACCGTCCGGTGCATTGACGCGGTGGAGAACGACGCACGCATCAGCGGGCACGGGGTGGCTCCCTGGTACTACGAGAGGGCCGCCATCATCTTCGCCAGCCTGGGCGACTCCGCCGCCGAAGTCGCCGTGCTCGAACGATTCGCCCGACAGAAACACGCTCCCGGGGCCACACCGGCTCGGCTCCTCGAACGACTCAGACAACGCCAGGCCACGGTCCACGCGTAGCCGCCACCACCGTCCATGACCCGTGATGTGCCTGAGTGAAGTGCCCTCGCGGGGCCCGCCTTCACATCCCCCTCGCTGTCACCGGCTGTGGCAGTGACCCGGGAGATGTCCCCGGTCAGCGGCGACCTCTGAACGCTGGTCCGGTGCCGGGCAGGGGACAGTGGCGGAGCGGGGGCGGGTTCAGTCGGTGATGAGGTGGGTGAGGTGGTAATGGTCCCACCAGTCGGTGCGGTGGTGCAGGTGGATGGTGCCGTTGGTGCGGGTCAGGAGAAGGTGGTTGCCGTCCTGGATGAGGGCGGCGTCCCCCTCTCGTCCGGCTAGGACCCTGGACACGGTGGTGATCATGTTGGGGATGGCTTTGTCGGCGAGGTCGTCGGCGTGGGGGGAAAAGGTGATGTTGACGTACGTGTCGGGTTCCCATTCCCAGCGGGTGCCGTCGTCGGTTTCGGCTTCGTAGTAGCCGTGGGTGCCGGCGCGGACGGTGATGGCGTAGCCACGTTGGTCGTAGAGGCGGGCGGTGAACAGCCGCGGGTTCGCTGTCGGTCGCGGTGTCTCGTCGGGGTAGGCGGCGGTGAGGGCGGCGATTTCGTCGACGGGTGGATTGCCGGCGAGGATCAGCCGGAACTCGACGCCCATGTCCGCCTGCCTCTGCTCAGTGTCGCCGGATGATCTGTTGGATCGTACCGTCGGGTTGCACCACGGCCAGTTCCTTCAGCCCGTCGATGGGCCAGTCGTCAAACTGGCGTCGCAGAGCGGACATGTCGCCTTCCCAATCCTGGAGGTTCACCACGACCCGCTGGGTCTGCTCGTCGTCGATCTTCTCCCGGACCTGACTCCAGACGTTACGCACGGAGGTGCGGGCGCCGGGGGAGTAGCAGTCGAAGACGTGGCCTTCGACGAGGTAGTCGGGGTCCTTGTCCGGGTTGCCGTGGTCACCGGTGCGCTCGCGGGCGTCGCCGGTCTCGGCTGGGGTGGGGTTCTGGTGCACCCGGTAGCCCTTGACGGCCAAGCTGTCGGCGCATTCGTTCTCCAGCTCCAGGGCCCGCCGGGTGCTGTCGTCCACCTTGGGCCCGATCCTGGTACGCGGGCCGGTCGGCGTGCCGCCGGGGACGCCGCTGGGTTGCCGGCTCCACGGCGGAAACACCTCACCCGGAACCCGGGCGTGGCCGGGCTCGGCGGGATAGGGGTCGGTGTTGGCGGCGGGGGTGGGGCTGGCCGGTGGGTGCCGGTCAGCCCCGCTCAGTTTCCCGAGGCCCCGAGCTGCCGGGCCTGGCCGGTGGCCGCTTCGACGGCCTGCCCGGCGGTGTTGGCGCGGTGTACGAGCAGCACGAGGACCTGTTTGATGCCGTCGAGGGCCTGCAGGAGCGGGCCCGGTTGCCCGCCCTGCAGGACGACGCTGACCAGGTGCCGGGCGTCGTCGAGGTGGCTGATCGTCGCGGTGGCGGCCTCGCGGGCGGCGGCGATGCGCTGCCGCACCGGCGCGAGCGCGGCGATGGTCTCCTGCGTAGCGGCCTGCCGGGGAACCGCTGCGGCGGCCGTGGTCGCCTCCCCGACCGCCGCGGCGAGGCTACCCAGCCCGCCCTGGATGGTGGAGACCGTCGCCCGCACCCGGGCGATCCCGGCAGCGACGCCGGCGAAGCCTGCGGCAGCGGCCCGTAGAGCGATCTCCTGGGCCTGCCGGTCGACCGCCGCCGTGAGACCCCGAGCCCGCTCGACGCCCGCCGTCAGCGCCCGCAACTCCCCGATGACCTGCTCCATGCTCGACACGCGTCAGCCACCCCGACCGAGAACGAACTCCAGACCCCGCAACCTACCCGGACGACCCATGCGAGGGGCACCCCGAACCGCCCCGACACCACAGAGCACGCCGACCGCGACGGCCGTCCATTCGTTTCGGTACTTCTCAGTCATGCCGGGAGTGACATCAATGGCGATTAGATGGTGGGCAGATGATTCCTGCAGGTTCACCCACTGTGACCTGCTAGGATAATCGCATGAGCACCCATTTTTGTATCTGGGTGCTACGGGCGAGTGGCCGAATCCC
>NZ_JBSWBU010000024.1:0-42479 GCF_054052245.1 Micromonospora sp. PTRAS2 | reverse complement strand
CTTGGGTGAGGTGGACTGGGTGGGGGTGCATGCCGGTAAGGGGCATCGCACGACGACGATTCCCACCTACCCCTTCGAACGCCGGACGTACTGGGTCCCCAATGGACGAGACGAGTCGAGAATCGTCGCGACGAGCCGTCCCGCTTCCTTGAGGGAGGAAACACGCAAACCTAAGATCCATCTCTACCCGCCCGCTGAGGGAATCTCTGTCGTGAAGGACCGGATGCAATGACTGGCGAATACGGACTCAAGCGCCACTTCAACGGTGACGCCGCCCGCCTCATCGGTGGGAAGATCCGCGAGGTCCACCCGGAGTTCGACGTCGAGGACTACGCCGTCGAGGTCGAACGGCGGATCCCCGGAAAGGAGCTGAAGGACCGCGTCCTCGTCCTGGCGGAAGGGCTGCGCAGCCGGCTCCCACAGGACTACCCCGAGAGCGTGCGCATCCTCGTGTCGATCCTCGGCGACGAGCTCGCCGAGGGGGAGGGGATGTTCAACGTCAGCTGGTACCTCATGCCGGTGGCCCGGTTCGTCGAGGAGTACGGCCTGGACCACCCGGAGGTGTCCCTCGACGCCCTCGTCGAGATCACCAAGCGGCACACCGCCGAGTACGCCATCCGTCCGTACATCGAGCAGCACTACGACCTGACGATGAAGCGGATGGTCGACTGGGCGCGCGACCCCAGCCACAACGTGCGCCGCATGGCCAGCGAGGGCACCCGTCCCCGCCTGCCCTGGGCGCGCACGCTCACCATGTTCGTCAAGGACCCGCAGCCCGTCCTGGAGATCCTCGAACCGCTGCGCAGCGACCCGTCGGAGTACGTCCGCAAGTCCGTGGCGAACAACCTCAACGACATCTCCAAGGACGCGCCCGACGTCGCGTTGGCGACCGCGCTGCGCTGGCAGCAGGAGAGCCCGACGCCGGAGACTGCCTGGATCGTCCGGCACGCGCTGCGCACCCTGGTCAAGAAGGGCAACCAGGAGGCCCTCGCGATCGTCGGCGTCACCGGCGGCGAGCACATCCGCGTGCCGTCGATGCGGCTGTCGCCCCGGTCGCTGACCCTCGGCGAGTCGACCCTCATCCGCCTCGACGTCGAGAACACCGACAGCCGTCGGCACACCGTCGCCGTCGACTACGTCGTGCACCACGTGCGCAAGAACGGCCAGAGCATCCCGAAGGTCTTCAAGCTCACCACCCTCGAACTGGCCCCCGGCGAGCGCCGGACGGTGGAGAAGTCCCACCCGGTGCGGGAGGTCTCCACCCGGCGCTACTACCCCGGCGAGCACCTCGTCGACATCCAGGTCAACGGCCAGGTCCTGGCCACCGACAGATTCGACCTGCGGCTGTGAGCGCCCACCGGACCCCGCTGGCCGCCGACGACCCGGTGCTGCGCGACCACCGGATCGGCGGGACGCCCGTGCTGGCCGCGGCGGCGCAGGTCGACGCCATGCTCACCGCCTGCGACGCGGCGCGGCCCGGCGGGAGCTGGAGCCTGGAACAGGTCGCGTTCCTCGCGCCGCTGCGGGTGCCGCCCGGCACGACCGTCGAGGTCGAGACCACGCTGACCGACGACGGGGAGTGCGCGCTCGGCTCGTGGGAGCCGGGCGCGTCCAGCCCGACGCCGCACAGCCGCGCCCGGGCCACCCGCTCCGCGCTGCCGCCCCCGCACTACCTGGACGTGGCCCAGCTGCGCGCCGGCTGCGTCGACGAGGTGCCGCTGGCCGCCGTCGCCGACTGGCGGCGGGGCAGCGGCATCGAGTACGGCCCGACCTTCCACGCCATCCGCGCCGCCCACCGGGGGCCGGGCCGGATGCTGGCCCTGCTCCGCGCGTCCGGGGGGCTGACCGACCCGCACCTCGTCCCGCCGGCGCTGCTCGACAGCGTCTTCCAGTGCCTCGGGATGCTCGACGACGGCACCGCCGGGGGGTGCCTGCCCTGGTACGTGGGGCGGGTCACCGCCCGGCGGCGGGTCACCGGCACCGTCCTGGCGCTGGTCGAGCGCACCGACCCGCAGGGCGCGTCCGGCGGCGCGGTGCGCGGGCGGGCCACCGTCTGCAACCAGCAGGGCGAGGTGCTGCTCGAACTGGACCGGATCATCCTGAAGGCGCCGGGGCGGGCCGGCGGATCCGACCGCCCGGCGGGGGCACCGGCCCGGCACCGGCCGGTCCCCGCCGGGTCGGTCACCGCCGTCACCTGGCAGCCGGTCACCCCGACCCCGGAGCCGGAGCCGACCGGCGGCCACACCTGGCTGGTGTCGCGCGAGCTGTCCGGCGGGTCGCCCGACGACGGGCCCGTGCTGCTCGACCCGACGGACCTGCACGACGAGCACGTCGACCGGGCGCGCACGCAGACCCCGCCGGCCGAGGTGGTCTACGTCGCGCCGCGCGGGGTGCGCGACGCCGACGAGGCCGCCGCCGTCCTCCAGGGCGTGTTCACCCTGGTCCGGCGGCTCGCCGCGCAGCCGCCGATGCCGGCGCTCACGATCGTCACCAACGCCGCCCACCAGGTCACCGGCGGCGAGCCGGTCGAGCCGGTGCAGACCGCGCTGTGGGGGCTGGCGCGCACCCTGCGCATCGAGCACCCGCAGGTCCGCGTACGCCTGGTCGACCTCGGCCTCGGCGGTGCCACGCCCCCGCCGACGCTCGACGAGGTGCGCCACGGTGAGGCGGAGCTGGCCTGGCGCGACGGCACCTGGTATGCCCCGGCGCACCCGGCGGTCGACGCCACCCCGGGCGAGCGGGCGGGGCGGGCGGTCGGCGGCCGGTTCCTGATCACCGGCGGGCTGGGCGGCATCGGCCTGCACGTGGCGGAGTCCCTGGCCGGCGCGGGCTGCGCCCACCTCACGCTGGTGGGCCGGACGGTGCCGACGCAGGGGCCGGCGCGGGACCGGTTGGACAAGCTCGCCGCCGCCTGCGACCTGCGGGTCCTCGCCGCCGACGTGCGCGACCTGCCGGCGGCGCTGGCCGACGCGGAGCCGTTCGACGGCGTCTTTCACGCCGCCGGCGTCCTGCGCGACGGGCTGGCGCGCAGCCTGTCGCCCGAGCGCGTCGACGAGGTGTTCGCCCCGAAGATCGGCGGGGTGCACGCGCTCGACGCGGCGTTCGGTGCGCGGGCACGCCCCGGGTACGTGGTGCTGTTCTCCTCGATCTCGGCGACGCACGGCAACCTCGGCCAGAGCTCGTACGCCTGCGCCAACGCCTACCTCGACGGCTACGCCGCCCGCCGCCGGGCCGAGGGGGAGGCCTGGTACAGCCTCGGCTGGGGCCTGTGGGCCGTCGGCATGGGTGAGCGGGTCGCCGACGCGGCGGCGGCGCGCGGCATCCCGGCGCTGCCCGCCGACGACGGCGTCGCGCTCCTGCGGCACACCCTCGGGCTGCCGCCCGGCAACTACGTCCTGTCCGCAGTCGACACCCCGAAGGACGACGAGATGACGACCCCTGTGACCTCTCCCGACACCCGGCTGTGGCCGGAGCTGTCGGCGATCCTGAAGCGGACCCTGCACGTCGCCGAGGTGTCGCCCGAGGACAACCTGCTGGACCTGGGGCTGGACTCGATGATGGCGGTCGAGGTCTCCGCCGCGCTGGCCGGCGCGGGCGTCGAGATCGACCCGGCCACCTTCTTCGACCACCCCGGCGTCGGCGCGCTGCTGCGGCACCTGGAGGGGCTCCCACGCGCCGCCACCACGACAGCGCCCGCACCGCCCGTCGCGCCCCCGGCGGCCGGCCCCGCCGGGCCGCCCGCGCCGGTCGCCGTACCCCCGGTGGCGGCCGCGTCGCCCGCGGCCGTCGGGTCGGGCGGGCCGGCGGCGCACCGGTTCGTCCCGGACTGGGACCGGTTCCGTGACGACGACGGCGACGCGGTCGTGCGCCGCCCGGCCGGGCGCACCGCCGAGCCGGCGGCGGTCGACGGACGGCCCCCGGCGGCGAACGGGCGGCCCGCCGCCGCGCAGCCCCCGGCGGCGGCGAACGGGCGGCCCGCGCCGGCCCCCGCCGCCGGCCACCGCCCGGCCCCGGCCGGCCCCCCGCCGGCCGCGCCCCGGCCCGCCGGGTCGCCCGGCGTCGCCGCCCCTCTCGGCGGTGCGGTTCCCCGCCGCACCCTGCCCGGCCGGCTCGCCGACCGCCCGGACGGCACCTTCCTCGACCGGCGCATCGACGCGCTGTCGGTGGACGACCGGCTCGTCATCGCGCGGGACGACTACTTCTACGAGCCGGTCATCGAGGAGTCCAAGGGCGCCTGGATCAAGTTCGACGGCCGGTGGTTCCTCAATTTCGCCTCCTACAGCTACCTGGGGCTCATCGGCCACGACTACATCAACCACCAGGCGCAGCGCGCCCTGGAGCGGCACGGCACCGGCGCGCACGGCGTCCGGCTGCTCGCCGGCACCCTGCACCTGCACCGCGAGCTGGAGCTGGCGATCGCGCGGTTCGTCGGCGCCGAGGACGCCATCGTCTACACCAGCGGCTACATGGCCAACGTGGCGACGGTCGGCGCGCTGGTCGGGCCGGGCGACGTGGTCATCGGCGACGTCTACAACCACGCGAGCATCCTCGACGGCTACCGGCTGTCCGGCGCGACCGTCATCACGTACGCCCACAACGACCTGGCCGACCTGGAGCGGGCCCTGCGCCGGGCGGGCGACGCCGGCAAGCTGGTCGTCACCGACGCGGTGTTCAGCATGGACGGCGACGTCGCCGACCTGCCCGGCATCCTGGAGCTCTGCGAGCGCCACGACGCCCCGCTGATGGTCGACGAGGCACACAGCCTCGGCGTGCTGGGCGCCACCGGCCGGGGCATCACCGAGCACTTCGGCATCGACCCGGCCCGGATCGCGGTGAAGATGGGCACCCTGTCCAAGACGGTGCCGAGCACCGGCGGCTACGTGGCGGGCTCCAGCGACCTGATCTTCGCCCTGAAGAACAACGCCCGGGGCTGGATGTTCTCCGCCGCCGGCACCCCGATGCAGGTGGCCGCCGCGCGGGCGGCCGTCGAGGTCATGGAGGCGGCCCCGCACCTCACCGGCGAGCTGCGGGCCCGCACCGACCGGTACCGCGCGCAGCTGCGCGCCCTCGGCTTCGACACCCTCGGCAGCGTGACGCCGGTGGTGCCGATCATCTGCGCCAGCGCCGGCCAGGCCCAGGAGATGGCCCGGCTCTGCCAGCACGAGGGCATCTTCGTCCAACCCATCGTCTATCCCACCGTGCCCAAGGCGCTGCCGCGCCTGCGGACCATCGTCAACCTCAGCCACTCCGTCGACGACCTCGACCACGCCGTCGCCGTCTTCGCCGACGCCGGCCGGCGGGTCGGGCTCATCGCCTGAGGGCAGCCGGGAGCGTTCCGGTCGCGACACCACCCGTGTAGCCGGCCGCCCGCAGCGGGCGGCCGGCGGAAGAAACCCCGTCGAGAGGAGACCACAGTGAGCGACATCGACAGCAGGGCGTTCTTCGGTGCCGTCCTGAAGGCCATCGCCTGCACCCGCAACCACAACCCGGACGAGTCCGGCTACGCCGAGGGCGTGCTCGCGCCCACGGCCCGCATCCGCGAGTTCGAGAAGGAGCTGGGCGACCGGCCGCTCGGCCCCGCCGAGGTGGACCAGGTCCTCGCCTGGCTCGACTCCACGTTCCGGACCAAGCACACCCCGGCCGAGGAGCGGGAGCACTACCTGCGGCGCGTCGCCGAGGTGACCGGACAGACCCGGGCCCAGGCGGCCGTCGCCGCGTAACCGGTCGCCCTCCCCGAGCGGGCCGCGGCGTCGACACCCCCCCGTCGGCGTCGCGGCCCCGACCACCCCTTTGACCCGAGCGCCAAGGACGTCGCACATGCCGAATCTCGCCTGGTACAGCCACGAGGTCTGCTTCTGGCACGACCCCGGCCAGGGGTCGGGCTACCTGCCGGTCGGCCCGGGCATCGAACCCCTGCGCCAGTTCGCCGTCGACCCCGACCTGCGCCGCGCCGAGGGACTGGTGCGGATGGCCGGGGTGCTGGACCACTACACCCAGGTCACCCCCGCGCCGGCCGGCGACAACGACCTGCTGCTCGTGCACACCCGCGAGCACGTCGACCGCGTCGAGGCGGCCTCCGCGCTCGGTGCGGGCGACGCCGGGGTGTACGCGCACGTCAACCACCACAGCGCCCACGCCGCCCGGGTGGCCGTGGGCGCCTGCGTGCAGGCCACCGAAGCCGTGCTCGACGGGCGGCACGACCGGGCGTACTGCCTCGTCCGGCCGCCCGGGCACCACGCCGAGCCCGACCGGGCGATGGCCCTCTGCCTCTACAACAACGTGGCGATCGCCGCGCGGGCGGCCCAGCGGCACGGCGTACGCCGGGTGCTGGTGCTCGACTGGGACGTGCACCACGGCAACGGCATCCAGCGCACCTTCTACACCGACCCGGACGTCCTCTACGTCTCGATCCACCAGGAGGGGCTGTTCCCGCCCGCCTCGGGCCTGGTCACCGAGACGGGGGAGGGCGCCGGGGCGGGGCGCACCCTCAACGTGCCGCTGCCGGCCGGCTCAGGGCACGAGGCCTACCTGGCGGCGCTGACCCGGCTGGTCGAGCCGGCGGCCCGCGCCTTCGGCCCGGAGCTGATCCTCGTGGCGGCCGGCCTCGACGCGGGCGGCCACGACCCGATGGGCCGGATGATGTGCACCAGCCGGACCTTCCACGCCATGACGGCCCGGATGTGCGCCCTCGCCGACGAGCTGACCGGCGGGCGGATCGTCCTGGCCCACGAGGGCGGCTACTCGGCGTGGTACCAGCCGACCCTGGTGCTGGCCGTCGCGTCGGCGCTCGCGGGCCTGCCGGAGCCGCCCGATCCCTTCCTGCACTCGCTGGAGCACCTGCCGGGGCAGCGCCTGCGACCGCACCAGAACCGCGTGCTCGCCCACCTCGAAGCCCACCATCCGCTGCTGGCGTGAGGACGACGATGAACCCCTGGTTGCTGAAGGTGGGCGGTGGCGCACGACCGGCCGCCGCCGCAGCCGGGCCGGACGCCCCGTGGGCGCGGCTGGTGGCGCTGCCGCACGCCGGCGGCTGGCCCTCGGCGTTCCGGTCCTGGACGCGGGTCGTTCCCGCCGGGGTCGAGTTCCTGGTCGCCCAGCTGCCCGGCCGGGGCCTGCGCGCCGCCGAGCCGCTGCTGCGGCGGGTCGAGCCGCTCGTCGACGGCCTCGCCCGGGCGCTCGCCGAGCGGGACCCCCTGCCGTACGCGATCGTCGGGCACAGCTTCGGCAGCGTGCTCGGCTACGAGCTGACCCGGGCGATGGAGCGGGCGGGACTGCCGCCGCGGCACCTCGTCGTGTCGGCCCGGCAGCCGCCCTGCTTCCCCAGCGAGCCGCCGTACGGGCACCGGCGCACCGACGCCGAAATGCTGGAACACCTCGTGGACATCGGCGGCATCGCCCCCGACCTGCTGCACCGGGCGGACCTCGTGCGACCCGCGCTGGCCGCGATCCGCGCCGACCTGGAGGCCATGGAGACCTACGAGCGGCCGACCACCGGCACCGGCGTGCCGATCCTGTCGTTGGGCGCGGCGGACGACCCGATCGTCGTCGCCGACCGGCTGCACCTGTGGTCGCTGGAGACGACGGGGCCCTTCGCGCGCCGGATGTTCACCGGCGGCCACTTCTACCTGTACGAGCCATACGTCGCCGAGGCGGTGGTCACGCACCTGACGACCCACTGTTTCCCCCGTCCGGCGACACATAAAGAAAGGATCCACATTGAGCACCACGATCGAACCGCAGCACCGGGCGGGCCCCCGGGAATGGCTCGGCCTGGCAGTGCTGGCGCTGCCGACGCTCCTGCTCTCCATCGACATGAGCGTCCTGCACCTCGCGGTGCCGCACATCAGCGAGAGCCTGTTGCCCAGCGCCCCGCAGATGCTGTGGATCATCGACATCTACGGCTTCATGATCGCCGGGTTCCTGGTCACCATGGGGACCCTCGGTGACCGGATCGGCCGGCGGCGGCTGCTGCTGATCGGCGCCGCCGCGTTCGGCGTGGCCTCCGTGGTCGCCGCGTACGCCGACACGCCGGTCATGCTGATCGCCTCGCGCGCCGCCCTGGGCGTCGCCGGGGCCACCCTGATGCCCTCCACCCTCGCGCTGATCAGCAACATGTTCCAGGACGCGCGCCAGCGGGGCGTCGCCATCGCGGTCTGGGTCACCATGTTCTCCGTCGGTGTCGCGCTCGGCCCCGTCGTCGGGGGCGCGCTGCTGGAGTACTTCTGGTGGGGCTCGGTGTTCCTGCTCAACGTGCCGATCATGGCCGTGCTGCTGGTGGCCGGGCCGCGGCTGCTGCCCGAGTACCGGGACGCCGAGGCCGGCCGGCTCGACCTGGCCAGCGTGGCGCTGTCCCTGGCCGCGATCCTGCCGATCATCTACGGCCTGAAGGAGCTGGCCAAGGACGACGCGGGCCCGCTGCCGCTGCTCGCCGTCGTCGCCGGCCTGGTCGTCGGGGTGTTCTTCGTCCGTCGGCAGCGTGCCCTGGCCAGCCCGCTGATCGACCTGCGGCTGTTCCGCAACCGCCCGCTGGCCACGGCCCTCGTGGCGATGCTGTTCAGCATGCTCATCGCCGGCGGGACGTACCTGTTCGTGACGCAGTACCTGCAACTCGTCGTCGGGCTCTCGCCGCTGCGGGCCGGGCTCTGGCTGCTGCCGGCGGCGCTCGCGTTGATCGTCACGTCCATGCTGTCGCCGGTGCTGGCGGGGAAGATCGCGCCGGCCCGGGTGGTGGCCGCCGGCCTGGCGGTCTCGGCGGTCGGGCACCTGATGCTCGCCCTGCTCGACAGTCAGGGCGGCCTCACCCAGCTGGTGGTCGGCTTCCTGCTCGTCTACGCCGGTGGCGGCCCGCTCATCGCGTTGGGCACCGACATCGTCGTCGGGTCGGCGCCCCCCGAGCAGGCGGGCTCCGCCTCCGCCGTGTCGGAGACCAGCACCGAGCTGGGCATGGCGCTCGGCGTCGCCATCCTGGGCAGCGTCGGCGCGATCGTCTACCGCAGTCAGTTCACCGCCCCCGAGGGCTCGGCCGCGGGCGACACCCTCGCCGCGGCCGTCGCCGCGGCGCAGCAGCTGCCCGGCGACGCGGGCGCGGCGCTGCTGGCCGCCGCCCGGGACGCCTTCACCGGCGGCCTCAACCTCGTCGGGGCGATCAGCACCGTGATCACGGTCCTGCTCGCGGTGGCGGTGCTGACCATGGTCCGCGACCGCCCGGCCGACGACGCCGAGGCCGGCGCGGACGACGCCGTGCCGGCGCAGGCGGCCTCCTGAGGGCCGGCCGTCCCGGCGGGTCACCGCCCGCCGGGACGGCTACCGCCCGGTGGCGGCCGGCTCGGCGGGCGACGGGTCGGCCTGCGGGAGGCGGAACGGCACGGGGTCGGTGAGTTCACCGACGAACGCGCCGTCGACCCGGTCGAGGAAGCCGATGAGCGCCCACCCCCGGTCGCCGTCGGGGACCAGGCGGGGCGCGTACAGGTGCGGGTGTGGGACGGGGCGCGCGGCGGCCACGTCCCAGGGGCCGCGCACGCCCGGCGCGTCCGCCACCCAGATCCGGTGGTCGCGCAGGCGCGGGTCCGCGACGGCGTTGGTGCAGAACAGCAGGAGGGGCCGGCCGTCGACGACGGCGACCTGCGGCACCTCCAGGTGGCCGAAGCCGGCGGGCGCGGACAGCGGCGGCCGGACGGTCCAGGTGACCAGGTCGGGCGAGGTGGCGTGCCCGATGACGCCCCGGCCGCCCGCCGGGCCCCGGTTGGCGCGGGCGGTGACGAGCATGTGCCAGCCGTCGCCGTCGGGGTCGGCGAAGACCCAGGGGTCGCGCCAGGCCTGCTCGTACCACGCGTCCCGGTCGAGCAGCTCGTACCAGGTCGGGTCGGCCTCCACGAGGGGGCCGTCGCCGTGCCGGTGCCAGGTGGTCAGGTCGTCGGAGACGGCCAGGCCGACGCGCTGGACGAGGCCGCCCTCGGCGCGTCCGACGCCGGTGTAGAACAGGTGCCACCGCCCGTCGGGGCCGCGGACGGTGCAGCCGGTCCAGGTGGCCAGGTCGTCCCAGGCGGGCGCGTCGGCGGGCACGAGCGCGTCGGGGAGCAGGGTCCAGGAGCGCAGGTCGGTGGAGACGGCGTGCCCGATCGACGCCCGGTGGTGGCGGCGCTCGGGGTCGTGCAGGGCCCGGGAGGCGCGCAGGAAGAACACGTGCCACCGGCCGTCGTCGTCCTGGACGTACCAGCTGTCCCACACCCAGTGGTCCGGCAATCGCAGCATGGCCGGCAACCTATCAGTGAATCGGTTTAGCAACCACCTCGGCCGGCGGTGGCGGCGCTCACCGGTCTACGCCGGGGCCCGCCTCGGCGCGGGGACGCCGGCGGCCGGCGCGGCGACGGACCGGCGGCGGCGCAGCGGCATGGGGACGTACGACGGCCCGGCGTCGCCCCCGTCGAGCACGAGCTCCACGGCGCGACGGCCCATCCGCTCGTGCGGCAGGGCGGCGGTGGTGAGGCCGGGGCGCAGCCAGGCGGCGATGGGATCGTCGTCGAACGAGACGACGGAGATGTCCTCGGGGATGGCCAGGCCGGCCTCGCCGAGGGCCTGGTACGCCCCGAAGGCCAGCCGGTCGTTCATGCAGACGACCGCCGTCGGCCGGGGCGAGCGGGACAGCAGGGTGCGCATGGCGGCATACCCGTGCTCCGGCAGCCACTCCGCGCAGAAGC
Organism: Micromonospora sp. PTRAS2; assembly: GCF_054052245.1. Taxonomy (NCBI): domain Bacteria; kingdom Bacillati; phylum Actinomycetota; class Actinomycetes; order Micromonosporales; family Micromonosporaceae; genus Micromonospora; species Micromonospora sp. PTRAS2. The sequence continues at coordinate 31,782 of NZ_JBSWBU010000024.1, read as the reverse complement.
ACTCGGCGAGCAGTCCGACGTCGGCCGCGGCGAGGGCGGCGCGGATCCCGCGCAGGCGGGCCGGCGCGGCGATGGAGACCTCCGGATCGCCCTCCTTGAGGCGGTTGCGGCCGATCAACGCGATGCGGTCGCGGTGGCCGTGCGCGAGCAGGGCCTCGACGAGGGCGACGGCCGCCTGCTCGTCGTCGGGTAGCACGCAGGGCAGCTCGTCGGGGCTGACGGCGTTGAGCAGCACCACCGGGCCGCCGAGGATGGCGGGGGGCACCGTGAGCCGGCGGGTGGCCATCGCCGCGTAGACGACGCCGTCGACCTGGCGGTCGAGCATCGCCTCGATGGCGTACCGCTCGAACGCCGCGTCGCCCTGGGTCTCGGTGATCAGCAGCACGTGGTCCCGTTCCCGGGCGGCGTCCAGCGCGCCCCGGATCAGGTCACCGGCGAACCGGGTGGTGGCGACGATGTCGGAGACGAACGCGATGGTGGCCGTCTTGCGGGTGCGCAGGCTGCGCGCGGCCATGTTGGGCCGGTACCCGAGCTCCTCGGCGGCGGCGAAGACGCGTTGGTGGGCCTCCGCGGACAGCCGGGTCCCCTCCCGCCCGTTGAGCACCATCGAGGCGGCCGTCTTCGACAGTCCGGCCAGCCGCGCGACATCGGCCAGGGTTGCTCTGTTGCGGCCCATGACTCCTCCGAATCACCGCGGCGCGTCCGGCGCCGCCCCGTCACATCATCATGCGCGGGTCACGAGGGCCACCCCGGCGGGTGGGTGACGGGCCGCGGGACATGTGAACCGGCCGTTTCCGAGTCGTTGCGAACTCGTCCTTGACAGGTTCGGAGCGCCGCGCGCATGCTCTGCTAAATCATTTTAGCTACGCCGTTCGGTCGTGCGGAAGGGCACCTCGACCCTCCCCGTGATCATGTCGACCGGCTCGGTCGCGACCCGCAGGGCGGGCCGCCCGGGCCGGCACGACACGGTCGGGGCCGGTGCGCGCCGGCCCGCCGGGCGGCGTGACGCGGCGTTGAAATCAAGGAGTGGTTGACGTGCCGGATTTCTCGACCAGGTTCTCGCGGCGCGGCCTGGCACTGCTGGTGCCGGCCCTGGCCGCCGGCCTGGTGATGAGCGCGTGTAGTGCACCAGGGTCGGACCAGCCCTCGTCGACCGGGTCCGACGCACCCGTCAGCACCGAACTCGGCACCGGGCCGATCACCCTGGAGCTGTACGCGGAGACCGGCTTCCCGCTGGTCAAGGCGCTGGCCGACGAGTTCACCAAGCAGCACCCGAACGTGAAGTTCAACATCCGCGAGGACCAGTTCACGGTGATCACGGAGAACGCGCCCCGGGTGCTCGCCTCGGACAACGCGCCCGACATCATCCGCCTGCCCACCATGGTCGACCTGGTCAAGGACGACCTGCTGAAAAACCTCGACCCCTACGTCGCGGCCTACGGCTGGGACAAGTTCCCCGCCTCGCAGCTCGTCCAGCTCCGGCTGGCCGACGGCGGCAAGGTGCGCGGCTCGGGCTCGCTGTACGGGCTGGGCCTCGGCTACAGCGTGACCGGGGTGTTCTACAACAAGAAGCTGGCCCAGCAGGTCGGCATGACCGAGCCCCCGGCCACCGTCGCCGAGTTCGAGGAGCTGCTGGCCAAGGCCAAGGCCGCCGGCGTGCAGCCGATCGTGCAGTTCAACAAGAACACCGCGGGCATCAACTTCCCGCACCAGGCGCTGCAGAACCAGTTCGGCGACCCGGCCCAGATCGCGGACTGGATCTTCCAGAAGCCCGGCGCCACCTTCGACACCCCCGCCGCGCTGAAGGCCACCGAGACCATCCAGCGGTGGGCCAAGGCGGGCTACTTCACCAAGGACGCCAACGCCCTGGACTACGCCACCATGGTCGGCGACTTCACCAAGGGCGGCGGCCTGTTCATGTTCAACGGCGACTGGGAGTCGGGCAACCTCGACAAGAACATGGCCGGCAACGCGGGCTTCTTCCTGTTCCCGACCGAGGCCGCCGGCGGCAAGCACGTCGCGATGTCCGCGCCGAACACCTTCGGCATCGGTGCCCGGGCCAAGAACCCGGACGCCGCCGCGTACTTCCTGAACTGGGCGCACACCGACGCCAAGGCCCGGGAGATCTCCGTGAAGGTCGGCGGGTCCAGCCCCGGCGGTCCCGCCGAGCTGTCCCTGCCGCCCGTCACCGAGGGCACCGTGCTGGCCGAGACGCTCAAGGCGTCGCAGCAGCTCGGCGCGGAGAACGGCGCGGTCGACTTCACCGCGAACGCCACCGGCGGCATCTTCGCCGCGGCGATCACCCCGGAGCTGCAGAAGCTGATCGCCGGGCAGCAGACCCCCGAGGGGTACGTGAAGGCGGTCCAGGCCGAGTACGAGAAGGAACTGTCCCGATGACCGCTGCCGTCGGCGGCACCGCCGCCGGTGTCCCGACCGGCGGCGCGGACCGGCAGTCACCCGTGCGGCCCCGCCGGAGGCGGCGGGGCCGCACGGCCGGGTGGCTCGGCTGGCTGTGGGTCCTGCCGGCCCTGCTCATGTACGGGTTCTTCGTGCTGCGTCCGCTGCTGCTCACGATGCAGTACTCGCTGTACCGCTGGAACGGCATCGGCCAGGCCGAGTGGGTCGGGCTGACCAACTACCTGACCGTGTTCACCGACAGCGACCTGCTGAAGATCATCGGGAACGCGTTCGTCCTGATCGTCTTCTTCAGCTTCGTCCCGGTCGCCCTCGGGCTGCTGGTCGCCAGCCTCGTGCGCCGGATGAGCGGCGGCCCGTTCGGCACCGTGGTGCGTACCGTGCTGTTCCTGCCGCAGGTGATCCCCCTCGTCGCGGCCGGCATCGCGTGGAGCTGGCTGCTGTCCACCGACGGCCTGGTCAACCAGGTGCTGCGGGCGGTCGGCCTGGGCGGGGTCACCCGGGCCTGGCTCGGCGAGTTCGACACGGCGCTGCCCGCGGTGGGCGTGATCGGCACCTGGGTGATGCTCGGCCTGTGCACGATCCTGCTCGTCACCGGCATGAGCAAGATCGACCCGGCGCTGTACGAGGCGGCCCGCATCGACGGCGCCGGACCGGTGCGGGAGTTCTTCGCCGTCACCCTGCCGAGCCTGCGCCAGGAGGTCGGCGTCTGCCTGACCGTGACCATCATCGCCGCCCTGGCCAGCTTCGACATCGTCTACATCTCCACCAGCGGCGGCCCCGGCATCCAGACCACCGTGCCCGGCCTGGAGATCTACCGGCTCGCCTTCTCCCAGCGGCAGGTCGGGCTGGCCTCCGCGCTGTCGGTGGTGCTCATGGTGCTGGTGCTGGCCTGCGTGCTGCCGATCCAGCGGCTGACCCGGGAGGACAAGGCATGAACCTCACCAGCCGCAGCGAGCGACTGACCGGCCGGATCTTCCTGATCGCGCTGGTCGTCGTCACGCTGCTGCCGTTCCTGAGCATGCTGTCGGCGGCGTTGCAGCCGCGCGGCACCGTCCCCACCGGACTGGCCTGGCCGGCGGACCCGCAGTGGGGCAACTTCGCCGACGCGTTCACCGCCGCCAACATGGGCGCGCTGCTGCGCTCCAGCCTGCTGATCGTCGTCGGGGTCGTGCCGATCGGCGTGGTCATCGCCACGATGGCCGGATTCGGGCTGGGCCACCTGCGGGTGCCCGGCGGCCGGATCGCCTTCGGCCTGCTGCTGCTCGGCCTGACCCTGCCCTTCGAGGCCGTGGTCACCCCGCTGTACTACCAGATGCGCGACCTCGGCCTGCTCAACACCCGGTGGGCGATCATCCTGCCGCTGATCGGCCTGTACATGCCGTTCTCGGTGTTCTGGATGCGGGCGCACTTCGCCACCGTGCCCAAGGAGCTCTCCGAGGCGGCGCGGGTCGACGGCAGCAACACCTGGCAGTTGTTCTGGCGCGTCCACGTGCCGCTGGCCCGGCCCGCCATCGCGTCGCTGACCATCCTGCTGTTCCTGTGGACCTGGAACCAGTTCCTGCTCGCCATCGTGCTCGTCGACGACGCCACGAAACGCACCATGGCCGGCGCGCTCGGGGCGTTCCAGGGGCAGTGGGGGACGGATCTGGTGCTGCTGTGCGCCGGCTCCCTGCTCATCCTCACCCCCACCCTCATCGTGTTCCTGATTTTCCAACGCCAGTTCATCAAGGCCCTCATCCAGGGATCGCTGAAGGGATAGCGCGTGACGACGCCTGCACCGGTCCACGGCGACGCCGACGAGGGCTTCGGCCCGGTCGTCGACGTCTTCCGGGACAACTTCACCGCGCGCGGCGACGTGGGCGCCGCGGTCGCCCTCTACGTGCGGGGCCGCAAGGTCGTCGACCTGTACGGCGGGCTCGCCGACCCGCGCTCCGGCCGCCGGTGGGCCGCCGACACCCCGGCGGTCGTCTTCTCCTGCACCAAGGGGATCCTGGCGGTCTGCGCGTACCTGCTGGTCCAGCAGGGCCGACTCGACCTGGACGCCCCCGTCACCCGGTACTGGCCCGAGTTCGGCCAGCACGGCAAGGACGGGATCCCGGTGCGCTGGCTGTTCACCCACCAGGCCGGCCTGCCGGCCCTGGACCGGCCGCTGACCCGCGCGGACGTGGTCGCCTGGACGCCGGTGATCGAGGCGATCGAGGCGCAGCCGCCGCTCTGGCCGCCGGGCACCGCGCACAGCTACCACGCGATGACCTACGGCTGGCTGGTCGGCGAGGTGATCCGCCGGGTCACCGGGCAACTGCCCGGCGCGTTCTTCCGCGCCGCGCTCGCCGACCCGCTCGGCCTGCGTACCTGGATCGGCCTTCCCGACGCCGAGCGTGCCGCGGTGGCCTGGATGCTGGCGCCGCCGGCCGGCGCGGTGCCGGCCCCGGACCCGGTCGCCGAGCGGGGGCTGACCATGAACGGCGCCTATCCCTTCCCGGCCGACGACGAGGGCCTGGTCAGCTTCAACGACCCGGTCATCCAGGCCGCCGGGATCCCGGGGGCCGGCGCGGTCAGCACCGCCGAGGGCCTGGCCCGGCTCTACGCCGCCGCCGTGTCCGACGTCGGCGGCGGCCCACGCCTGCTCACCGTCGCGTCGGTCGACGACGCGACCACGCCCCGGGTCTGGGGCCAGCAGCGCTACGGGCCGCCGGACGGGGGGCAGCGCTGGGGGACCGGCTTCCTGCTGGACTCCCCGCCGGCCCGGCCGCTGCTGGGCGCGCGCAGCTTCGGCCACGACGGCGCGGGCGGCCACGTGGCCTTCGGCGACGACGCCCACGAGGTGGGCTTCGCGTACGTGGTCAACCAGATGGGCGGGGTGGACGACGAGCGGGGCGACCGGCTGGTCGCCGCCGTGCGCCGGTGCCTGGAGGGCTGACCCTGCACCGGGTACGGCAACGCGGACGCCGTCCGGCCCGATCCGTCGGCCCGCGCCGACCCGTCGGGTGCCGGGCGGCGGGTCGGCCCGGACGGAGCGGCCGCGAGGTCCACAATGGCGCGATGAGCATGGGGGAGGGTGGGCCGGCCGCCCTGGACTACTACCTGGTCCATCCGGGCCCGGCCGGCGGCGAGCCGCGCGGCCGGCCGGAGGGCGTGGTCGTCGAGGAGTTCGTGTTCGCGGCGGACCACTCGGCGGTGCGCCTGCACAGCGCCGCGTGGACCCCGCAGGACGGCGGCTGGTGGAGCTCGGCGGACTTCAGCCGGACCATGCGCCTCGACGCCGCCCTGCGCAGCCGGGTCGTCGCCGTGCCCCGCCGCGCGGCGGCGGCCACCTACCGCGAGCTCGGCGGCGGCGAGCTGCCCGACGAGGCGACGCTGCGTGGCCACTTCCACGACTCGACCCCGCTGGCGACGGCACCGCTGCCGCTGGCATCCGGCCGTAGCGCGGCCGGGTTCGCCGAGACGCGGGTCCACCGGGTCCTGTTCGCCGACGCGCTGGGGCCGGACGGCCTGGCGCACCTGCGCGCCACGTGGCGGATGACCGTCACGGGCGACGCGGCCGACCCCGGGGCCCGGGTGCTCGGCGTCGCCCGGCGGCGCGTCGGCGACGACGCGTTCACCTGGCACCTGCGCCGCATCGGCGCGGGCGGGCCGTGGTGCCTGGACCTGACCGTCGACCTGGCCGGCGGTCGGGACGACACCGTCCGGCCGATGCTGCGGGAGCTGACCACGACGCTGCGGATGCGAGGGCTGCTGCCCGTCACCGTCGAACGCTTCTCCTGACCGCCCGGCGGGGGCGCGCGCCGGGCGGCCAGGAGGCCGGGAGGCGGCGGCTCAGGACGCCGGTGACGGGCTGACCGCCGCGCACGCGGCCAGCGCCTCGGCCGTCTTCGGGTCGCCGGAGTCGATGTCGGCGGGGTCGACGCCCCGGTTGCTCAGGCAGGTGCGGTAGGCGGCGCGGCGACCATCGTCCCGCCCGCCCCCCGGCGCGCCGGAGCCGCCCGGCCGGGCGCCCGGGCCGCCACTGGGCCGCACCGAGGCGCACGCCTGCTGCGCCTTCTCCCACGTGGCCTCGTCGACGCCGTCGGGGCGCCCCATGCCCGGTCCGCCGCGTCCCGCGCCCGCCGAGGCGTCCGGTCGGGCCGAGGGACGCGCGCTGGGGAAGTTGGACGGCCGGGCCGTCGGGAAGCCGGACGGCCGCGCGCCGCCCGAGGGCAGGGTGACGCCGTTGTCCTGCAGGCAGTCCCGGTAGGCGGCGAAGGCGTTCTGGCCGCCCTGCCCGTTGTCGCCGGTCGGGGCCGCCGCGTCGTCCGTGCCGGCGCACGCGGTCGACAGCGCCAACGCGACGACGGTCAGCGCGGTCGCGAGCAGGCGGCCTCTTCCAGACAACGACATGGGAAACTCCTCAACCTTCTCCGGGGCCCGTCCAGGTAACCGGGCCCACCTCACCGGCCGCTCGGTCCCGGCTCGGAGTTGCCTCGGAGTCCGCGCCGCACCACGGCGACGGCTCGTCGGCGCCGCACCCCGGCGGCTCGTCGGCGCGGCAACCCGCCGGGCCGGGCGTTCCCAGGCAACTCCGAGCTGAGGCCGAGCCGATGCCGAGCCGTGGTGGGCAGACTGGCCGCCCATGGGAGACGGCCTGAACCGACGGTGGCGCACCCGGCGTGCTCGTCGGGGCGTGGCGGGCGGCGCCGCCCTGCTCCTGCTCGCGGCCGGCGGCGCGTGGCTGCTGACCACGAGCGTCGATCCGACGCCCGCCCGCCCGGCGACCGTGGCCGTCGACCGGGGCCCCGTCGCCGTCGAGGTGGCCACCTCGGGCACCGTGACACCGGCGACCACCCGCGCCCTGGGCTTCTCCGTCGTCGGCACGGTGCAGACCATCTCGGTGCGGCCGGGCGACGTGGTGCGGGCGGGACAGCGGTTGGCCGCCGTCGCCGACGACGACGCCGCGACGGCCGCCGAGGCGGTGGACGAAGCCGAGGACGACCTGACCGAGGCGCGGGACGCGCTCGACCGGGCCCGCGAGGACACGGCCGACGGGGCGGCGGCCTGCCCGACCGGTGCCGGCGTACGACCGGTCGCCCTGCGCTCGGCCACCGCCACCGCGACCGCGCCGACTCCCGGTGCCTCCGCCAGCTCCGCGACCGCCTCCCCGACGCCGACCGCCACCGGGCCGACGCCCGCACCGACGGCCACCGGCGGCCGGTCGACGCGCCCGTCCGCGTCCGGCCCGCCCGCGTCCGCGCCGGGCGGCACCTGCGCCGGCGGCGGCGCGGCCGGCTCCGCCGACCCGATCCTGCAGGCGCAGCGCCGGGTCAACCAGGCCGAGGCGAGCCTCGCCGAGGCGCGGGAGACGCTGGCCGGCACCACGATCACCGCGCCGATCGCCGGCACCGTCCTGTCCGTCGCCGGGAAGGTGGGCAGCCAGGTCGGCCGGGGCAGCACCTTCATCACCCTCGCCGACACGTTCGCGATGCAGGTCGAGGCCAGGTTCCCCGAGGCCGACGCCGTGGCCCTGGCCGTCGGGCAGCAGGCGACGCTCACCCTCCCCGACCGACCCGACCGCACCTTCCCGGCGACCGTCGTCCAGGTCGACCCGGTCGGCGTCAGCGACGGCAGCCTGGTCCGCTACGGCGTCGTGCTCTCCTTCACCGAGGCGCCGCAGGACCTGCTCGTCGGGCAGAGCGCCGCGGTGACCGTCGAGACCGCGGCGGTGGCGGACGCGGTGCGGGTGCCCTCCACGGCCGTACGCGACGTCGCCGGTGGGACCGGCACCGTCCGCGTCGGCGTCGAGGGCGCGCCGCGCACCGTCACCGTCGGGCTGCGGGGTGGCCGGTTCACCGAGGTGACCTCCGGCCTCACCGCCGGTGAGCTGGTGCTCCGCTCCTGGTGACAGCGGGGACACAGCTTCCGCACAGGGCGCGTGGAGCAGCCTCCGGTAGGCAGTGGTGGTGCGAACCGACATTCTCCGGCCACCTACCGGACGGGCCGCCACGGCCGTCGACGGCGCCTGCGCCGCGCGAGTCCTCGTGGTCGACGACGAACCGAACATCTCCACGCTGCTCGCGGTCACCCTGGGGCTCGTCTCGTACGAGACCCGGGTGGCCGCCAGCGGCCGGGCGGCGCTGGCCCTGGTCGAGGAGTTCGACCCGCACCTCGTGGTCCTCGACGTGATGCTGCCCGACGTGGACGGCTTCGAGGTCGCCCGCCGGCTGCGCGCGGCCGGCCGGCCGGTGCCGGTGCTCTTCCTCACCGCGCGGGACACCGTCGAGGACCGGGTGACCGGGCTGGTCGTCGGCGCGGACGACTACGTGGCCAAGCCGTTCAGCCTCGAGGAGGTGGTGCTGCGCATCCGGGCCATCCTGCGGCGCAGCCACCCGGAGCAGCCCGCGGCCGCGCCGCCCGTGCCCCCGCCCCCGGCCGTCCTGCGCTACGCCGACCTGGAACTCGACGACGACGCGCACGAGGTGCGCCGGGCCGGTCGTCCGGTCGACCTGTCGCCGACGGAGTTCCGGCTGCTGCGCTACCTGCTCACCAACGCCGGCCGGGTGGTCAGCAAGGCGCAGATCCTCGACCGGGTCTGGAACTACGACTTCGGCGGGGACGGGCGCATCGTCGAGTCCTACGTCTACTACCTGCGTCGCAAGATCGACAAGCTCGGGCCGCCGCTGATCCACACCGTGCGCGGCGTGGGGTACACGCTGCGGCTGCCGCGCGGCGACGAGTGAGCCGGCGGCCGATCCGCCCCTGGGCGCGCTGGACGCTGCGGTCCCGGCTGGTCCTCCTCGTCGGGATCCTCGCCACGCTGGCCCTGCTGGGGGCGAACGCCGCCGGGCTGGTGCTGCTGCGCGGATACCTGGTGCAGCGGGTCGACCAGCAGCTCACCGGGCTGGCCCGCCCCTTCACCGCCGCCCCGCGCGCCGCCTCCGGGTTCCCGGCGGGGGGCGCGACCACCGGCGGGCCGCGCAACCCCGGCCGGTTCGCGCGCCTCGGGCCGGACCAGTTGGTCGTCCACTACCGGGCCGACGGCACCCGGGACCCCGACCGCAGCAGCACGCCGTCGGCCGCCGCGCCCGATCCCGGCCCGCTGGCCGAGGTGGCGGCGCGGGCCCGGACCGGCCGCCCGTACACCGTGGCCGGCGACGGGGGCGCGTGGCGGCTGCTGGCGGTCCCAATCGGCGACGGCGGGGAGGTCGTGGTGCTCGGCGCGTCCCTGGCCGAGGCGGAGCGGACCGTCGACCGGCTCGTGGTGATCGACGTCGCGGTGACCGGCAGCGTCCTGATCGTGCTGGGCCTGCTCGCCGCCTTCGTGGTCCGCCTCGGGCTGAGCCCGTTGACCAGGATGGAACGCGTCGTCGCGGGCATCACCGGCGGCGACCTGGCCCGCCGGCTGCACGACACCGACCCGCACACCGAGCCCGGTCGCCTCGGCGCGGCGGTGAACCTCATGCTGGACCGGATCGGCACGGAGATGACCGCCCGCGCCGCGGCCGACCGCCGGCTGCGCCAGTTCGTCGCCGACGCCTCGCACGAGCTGCGCACCCCGCTGACCTCGATCCGGGGCTTCGCCGAGCTGTACCGCCGGGGCGGCGCCCCGCCCGGACCGGCCCTGGACGAGGCGATGGGCCGGATCGAGGCCGAGGCCGCCCGGATGGGGGTGCTCGTCGAGGACCTGCTGCTGCTCGCCCGGCTGGACCGGCACCGCGCCCCGGTGCTGCGCCCGGTCGACGTGCTGGAGGTCGCCGCCGACACCATCCGCGACGCGCACGCCCGCGCCCCGGGGCGGCGGGTCCGGCTGACCACGCTCACCGAGGACGACGAGACGTTCGAGCCGCCGACCGTGCTCGGCGACGAGCACCGGCTGCGCCAGGTCGCGGCGAACCTGGTCGGCAACGCCATGCAGCACACCGGGCCGGGGGCGCGGGTGACCGTCCGCATCGGCCGGCTGCCCGCCGCCGTGGCCGGCCCGCCGCCCGCGCCGGACCGGGGCGGCGTGGTGGTCCGGTCCGGTCCGGCGCCCGCACCGCCCGCCGGCGGGCTGGCCGTGCTGGAGGTGCACGACGACGGCCCGGGCATCCCCGCCGAGCACGCCACCCGGGTCTTCGAGCGGCTCTACCGGGCCGATGCGAGCCGGGGCCGGGGCGACGGCGGCGGCTCCGGACTCGGCCTGTCCATCGCGGCGTCGATCGTGCACGCCCACGGCGGCTGGATCGAGCTGCACAGCGGCCCCGGGGCGGGCACCGCCTTCCGCGTACTGCTGCCCGTCGCCGGCTCCCCGGCGGAGGGCGACCGGCCGGCGCCGCCGGTCCCCGACGCGCCGCCGCCGACTCCGAGCCAGCTATGAGGTGACGTCGAAGATCCTCCGAGGCAGGGCCGCCAGGATCCCCTCCATGCGTGCACGCCTGCCGGCGGCCCTGCGCCGGCCCACCGTGGCGGTCAACGCCGTCCTGACCCTGTTGCTGGTCGGCGGCGGCACCTGGGCCTGGCTGTCCGTGCGCGGCGACGCGTCGGCGCGGGCCGGGACGACCGGCGGCACCCGGACGGTCCAGGTCTCCCGGGGCACGGTGACCGCGACGGTCACGGCGGACGGTTCGCTGGAGAGCGCCGCCACCGCCACCGCCACCTTCACCACGGCCGGGACGGTCACCTCGGTCGCGGTGACCGTCGGTCAGAAGGTACGCAAGGGGCAGCTGCTCGCCGAGGTCGACCCGGCCGCCGCCCGACGCGACCTCAAGGTGGCCCAGGCGAACCTGGACGCCGCCGAGGACGCGCTGGACCGGGCGCGGGACGCCGGCTCCGACACCTCCACGGCGGAGAACGAGGTGACCCAGGCCGAGCTGGCCGTCGACGAGGCCGAGGCCGCGGTGGAGGGCACCCGGCTCACCGCGCCGATGGCCGGCACCGTGGTCGCCGTCAACGGCACCGTCGGCGGCCCGTCCGGCGGCTCGTCGGGTTCCGGCTCCTCGGGCTCGGGCTCGTCGGGTTCGTCGGGCTCCGGTTCGTCCGGGGCGGCCTCCGGCGGGTCGTCCGGCGGCACCTCGTCCGGCTTCGTCGACCTCGCCGACCTGTCGAAGCTCCAGGTCACCGCCGCGGTCGCCGAGGCCGACGCCACCCGGCTCAAGGCCGGCCAGCCGGCCACCGTCACCTGGAACGCCCTGGACGGGGCCACCGCCACCGGCGAGCTGCGGGCGATCGACCCGCAGGCCACCACCGCCAACGGCGTGGTCACCTACGGGGTCACCCTCGGCGTCGCCGACCTGCCCGCCGGGGCCAGGCCGGGGCAGACCGTGCGGGTGGCCGTCGTGACCGGCACGGCCGAGAACGTGCTGCTGGTCAACTCGGCCGCGGTGAGCGGCAGCGGCGACCGGCGGATCGTCACCGTGCTCACCGACACCGGCCAGGAGACCCGGCGGGTGCAGGTCGGCCTGGCCGGCGACCGGGCGTACGAGATCACCTCCGGGCTCACCGAGGGGGAGCGGGTCGTGCTGCCCGAGACCAGCACCTCCGGCACCAGCGGCGGCCTGACCGGCGGCGGGGGCCGCTTCCCCGGCGGCGGAGGATTCCCCGGCGGCGGTTTCCCCGCCGGGGGACAGGGCGGCCCCCGGGCCGGCACCGGGACCCGCTGATGGAGCCCCGGACCACGCCGCGCCATCCGGTCCTGGACGTCCGCGCGCTGACCAAGGTGTACGGCGAGGGCCCCGCCGCCGTCCACGCGCTGCGCGGGGTGTCGTTGACGGTGGACGCCGGCGACTACGTGGCGATCATGGGATCCTCCGGGTCCGGCAAGTCCACCCTGATGAACATCATCGGCTGCCTCGACGCGCCCTCCGGCGGCAGCTACCTGCTCGACGGCGTCGACGTCGGTCGCCTGGCGGACCGCCAACTCGCCCTCGTGCGCAACCGGCTCATCGGGTTCGTCTTCCAGGCGTTCAACCTCACCCCCCGCACCAGCGCGGTGGCCAACGTCGAGCTGCCGCTGGCGTACGCGGGCGTGCGGGCGGGGCAGCGGCGGCGTCGGGCGCTCGCCGCGCTGGACGCGGTGGGGCTGGCCGACCGCGCCGACCACCACCCCAATCAGCTCTCCGGCGGGCAGCAGCAACGCGTCGCGGTGGCCCGCGCGCTGGTCACCGAGCCCGCGCTGGTGCTCGCCGACGAGCCCACCGGCAACCTGGACAGCCGCTCCACCGAGGACATCCTGGCGGTGTTCGACCAGCTCAACGCCGCCGGCAGGACGATCGTGCTGATCACCCACGAGCCGGAGGTCGGCGACCGCGCCCGGCGGCTGATCCGGCTCCTCGACGGCCGGGTCCGCTCCGACGAGCGCCAGGACCGCACGGGCCGGCACGCGGCGGTGGCCGGCCGATGACCGTCACCGAGACGATCCGGTTCGCCCTGCGCGGCGTGGCCGCCAACAAGCTGCGCTCGGCGCTGACCATGCTGGGCATCCTCATCGGCGTCGCCGCGGTGATCCTGCTGGTCGCCGTCGGCAACGGGTCGGCGCAGGCCGTCACCAGCCGGATCGAGGCGCTGGGCACCAACACCCTCACCGTGACCGGCACCAACCGCGGCTCGGCGCCGGGCGGCCTGACCGTCGAGGTCGCCGACGCGCTCGCCGACCCGGTGCTCGCCCCCGGCGTCCGTTCGGTGTCCCCGCTGGCGACCACCTCCACCACGGTGACCTACGAGGGCGCCGACCACGAGGTCGCCCAGTTCGTGGGCACCCGGCCGGGCTGGTTCGCCGCGTCCAACTCGCCGGTGGCCGCGGGGGCCGCGTTCACCGCCGACGACGAGGCGCAGGCCCGCCGGGTGGTCGTCATCGGGCAGACCGTCGCCGACGAGCTGTTCGCCGGCCTCGACCCGGTCGGCCGGCAGGTCACCGCCGGTGGGGCCCTGTTCACGGTGGTCGGGGTGCTCGCGCTGAAGTCCTCGACCGGCTTCCAGGACGCCAACGACACCGCCATCGCGCCGCTGAGCGCCGTGCGGGAGGTGCTCACCGGGTACGGGCCGATCAGCTCGATCCTCGTCGAGGCGGCCGACCCAAGTGAGGTGGACGCCGTGCAGGCCCAGATCTCCACGGTGCTCGCCCAGCGGCTGCCCACCACCGGTTCGGCCAGCGCGCCGTACCGGATCCAGAACGCCGCGCAGCTGTTGCAGACCCAGACCGAGACGGCCGACACCTTCACCACCCTGCTCGGCGCGGTCGCCGCGATCAGCCTCCTGGTCGGCGGCATCGGGATCACCAACATCATGCTCGTGACCGTCACCGAACGGACGCGGGAGATCGGCATCCGCAAGGCGCTCGGTGCCCGGCGCCGGACGGTGCTGACCCAGTTCCTGATCGAGGCGACCCTGCTGAGCCTCCTCGGCGGGGCGCTCGGGGTGGCCGCCGCGCTGCTCGGGTCCCGGTTCACCATCGTCGGTGTCCGGCCCGTGATCGTGCCCAGCTCCGTCGCGCTGGCCCTCGGCGTCTCCATCGCGATCGGCCTCTTCTTCGGCGGCCTGCCGGCGGCGCGGGCGGCCCGGCTGCGCCCCATCGACGCCCTGCGCTACGAGTAGGCCAGCGTGCCCGACAGGCAAGGATCAGACATGGACAACAGCGACACCGTCGTCTTCGCCCGGGTCGGCAGCGCCACGGCGCCGGGCGGGCCTGCGGAGCCGGACGACGACCGCGACGCCGCGTCGCCGGCCGTGGCGGCGGAACCCGACGAGGGCCTCACCGCCGCGCTGGCCGCCGCCGCCCCGCGCCGGTGGTGGAACCGGGGCACCCTGGTCCTGGGCGCGCTCGTGCTCGTCGTCGCCGGCTTCGTCGGCGGGGTGCAGGTGCAACAGCGGTGGGGCGAGCCGGCGGCGGGCGCCGCGGTCCCGTCCTGGTCGTTCCCGGCGGGTCTGGCCAACGGGGCGGCCGGTTCGGGCCGTGGTCAGGGCCCCGGCGACCAGCCGAGCGCCGCCGCGTCGGGCGCGGCGGCGGGCACCACCACCGGCACGGTGACGCTGGTCGACGGCGACACCCTCTACGTCGAGACCGCCGACGGCACCGTGGTCACGGTCCGCACCACCGACGACACCGCCGTGCGGACCACCCGGGCCAGCAAGCTGACGGCGATCGAGCGGGGCCAGCGGGTGACCGTGCAGGGCGGCGCGCTGACGGACAACGCCATGACCGCCACCTCCGTCACCACCGGCGGCTGAGCCGCGGCTTTCGCGGCCCGGGGCGGCCGACGGTCGCGGGCCCGGTCCCGCCCACGGCGTGCGTGGGCGGGACCGGGCCCGCGGTGTCCGTGCGACGGATCGTCTCAGGCGGTGGTGCCGGTGACCGCGCTGCCCGAGCGGGTCACCTTGTACGTGACCTTCTCGCCGCTCCAGAAGTGGAAGGTGAGCGTGACCGGGGCGTTGTCGGTGACCGCGGCGAAGAAGTCCGGGGTCAGGGCGATGGAGCTGCCGGTGTAGTCGGGCTGGAACGTGACGTCGAACTCCTTGAACGGCGTCCAGTCGTGCGGGCCGGCGTTGCTGCCGTCGGCGTACTTCGCCTCCATGGTGGCGAGCTGGTCGCCCCGGAACTGGGTCGGGATGGCGAACGCGCTGGTCGTGCCGGTCGCGTTGCCCAGGACCGGCCGGTCGTAGGTGATGATGTTGATGCGCCACGGCACGCCCGCCGAGAACCGCGCGTGCAGGGTCGCGTTGACCCCGTACGCCCGGCTGCCGGTCAGCCGGGTCAGCGCGGCCGCCGTCAGGGTGAGCTGGCTGCCGCTGACGGTGTAGTCGGTGCCCTGGACCAGGTCGGTGCTGCCCTGCCGCAGGCCCTGGAACGTGGTGCCGTTGAGGTTCAGGGTGAGGGTCTTGGCGCTGATGGCGCTGGCCTTGGCGGTGAACACCAGGTCCGACGAGGCGGTGCCGGAGCGGGTGGTCCAGCTCGACTTGATCTGGGCGATCAGCTCCGGGTCGCTCCACTGGAACGAGGTCCGGCCGAGGTGCTGCCCGTTGTCCCACAGCATGGTGGTGAGCTTCCTGGCCCGCGCGTAGTGGCCGAAGTACTCGAAGAACTTCAGCTTCTCGCCCTGCTCGATGGTGCCGGTGTGCCGGTCGAAGCCGAGCAGGCCGTACTCGCCGACGATGACGGGGATGCCCTTGGCGACGAAGGCGTCGTACACCCGGTCGAAGGAGTCGGTGAGGTCCTTCTGGGCGGTGGCGTCGAAGTGGGTGCCCCCGGCGACGTTCACGCTGAAGGGCCAGTAGCCGTAGTAGTGGACGGTCGCGATGAGGTTGCGGTCGTTGAGCGCGTTGAACGTGGCGACCAGTTCGTCGATGCGGGCCTGCTCCGACGAGGTGTGCAGGGTGGGCAGCACCAGCAGGCGGGTGGCGTTGTTGCCGCCGGAGGCGCGCACGATGCGGTGGAACGACGTGTTGAGCTCGGCCAGCAGGGTGGCGTTCTGGGCGTCGCCGGAGCTGCCGGTGAACTGCGGCTCGTTGACGCTCTCGAACACCAGCTTCGGCGACGAGCCGCGGAACGTGCTCGCCAGCTGGGTCCAGATCGCGTTGTACTTGGCCAGCACGGTGGTCCGGTCGGTGGGCATGGTGTTGATCCACTGCCACGAGTCGTGGTGAATGTTGATCATCACGTAGAGGTCGTCGGCGAGCGCCCAGTCGACCACCTCCTTGACCCGGTTCAGGTACGCCGCCTCGATCGGGTAGTTGGGCGCGCCGCCCAGGTGCGCGCTCCAGGTGACCGGGATGCGGACGCTCTTGAAGCCCTGCGCCTTCACGTTGTCCAGCAGCGCCTCGGTGATGCGCGGGTTGCCCCAGGCGGTCTCGTCGGCGCCGACGGCGTCGAGGGAGTTGCCGAGGTTCCAGCCGGGCTGCATCGCGGCCACGGCCGCCATCGCGTCGCCGGCCGGCGGGGGCGTCGTGGGCGGGGGAGTGGTCGGCGGCGGCGTGGTGGGCGGCGTGCTGGTCGGCGGGGCCGTGGTCGGGCCGACGCCGCCGGTGCAGGCGACCCCGTTGAGCGCGAAGGAGGTGGGGCTCGGGTTCGTGCCGGACCACGAGCCGTTGAAGCCGAAGGAGACCGACGCGTTGGTGGCGATGGCGGCGTTGTAGCCGACGTTGGCGGCGGTGACGTCGTCGCCGGCGGCGGTGACGGTGGCGTTCCACGCCTGGGTCACCCGCTGCCCGGCGGGGAACGTCCAGGTCAGGCGCCAGCCGTTGACCGCGTCGCCGAGGTTGGTCACGTTCACGTTCGCGCCGAACCCGCCCTGCCACTGGCTGCTGACCTGGTACGTCACCGCGCAGCCCGCCGCCGCCTGCGCGGTGCCCGCGACCAGGACGCCGACGGCGGCCAGCAGCATCGTGACCGCGCTGGTGAACGCGCCGATCCGCCATCGGGTCCGTCGGGTGGTGCCTCGTGTGCCGATCATGACACTCCTTGCCGGGAAGATGCCGCCGCATGATGAGGGTGGGCAGGGCGTCGGGAACGCGCACGTGACGCCCGTCGGACGGGCAGATTAAGTTTGGACCCTAAACTTTGTCAATCGGTGAGCGGCTATGCCGCAGGTGGCCCGACGCCTGGCTAGGCTTGCCCGGTACGTCGCAGAGGGGAGGGCACCTGCCGCCGACCGCCACCGTGCTCGTGGTCCTCGGGCGCGGCGTGCTGCCCGCCGCCGGGGGGACCTGGGCGCTCACCCCGGCCAGCCTCGCGCGGGTCCGGGCCGCCCGCGACTACGTCGCCGCCAACGAGGCGGCCTTCGCGGCCGCCGCCCAGCGGGGCCGGCGGCCGAGGATCGTGTTCACCGGCGGCTGGGCCGAGGCCGCCGAGGGGGCCGCCCCGCCACCGGCCGGGTGGCGCGAGGCCGACCTTATGCTCCGCGAGGCGCTCGCGGCCGGCCTCGACCGGCACGCCGACCTGCGCGCCGAGGCCCGCTCACGCAGCACCCTGGAGAACCTCCTGCGCACCGCCGCCGACGGGCTGCTCGCCGGCCACGCCTTCGACCGGCGCCACCCGCTGGGCATCGTCTCGCACACCTGGCACCTGCCCCGGGTCCGCTACCTCGCCCGCCGGGCGCTCGGGCTGCGCGGCGGGGCGCTGCTCGACGTGCCCGCCACCGGTGGGGAGCCCGCGCCCGGATGGTGGCCGGAGGGCGCCGTACGCATGGCGTGCCGGCTGTGGTTCCTCGGCGTCCGCGACCCGGCGGGCCTGCTGCGCCGCGAGCGGGCGATGGTCGCGCTGCTGCACCGGGCCCGCCGCGGAACCCGTCGGGGTCCGGCGGGCGGGCGGCCCTCCGCCCGGCGGCCGACGGGAGGTGACGCGGACGCCCCGACGGGGTACAGGACGGTCGCCGGCGGATCGACCGCCGTCACGAAGAACAGGCGGACCCCATGATCGTCCTCGTGCCGGTGTACGAGCCGGGACAGCGGCTGCCCGACCTCCTCGGCGAGCTGCGCGACGCCGCCCCCGACGTGCCCGTCGTCGTGGTCGACGACGGCAGCTCCCCGGCCTCGGACCCGGTCCTCGACGCGGCGCGCCGGCTCGGCGGCGACGTCCTGCGCCACGGGTCCAACCGGGGCAAGGGCACGGCCCTGAAGACCGGGTTCCGGCACGTCGCCCGGGCCTATCCCGGGCACGACGTGGTCTGCGCCGACGCCGACGGGCAGCACCGGGTCGCCGACATCCTGCGCGTCGCCCGCGCCCTGCCCGACGGCGACGGCGACGGCGCGATCGTGCTGGGGGTACGCCGGTTCGACGGCACGGTGCCGCTGCGCAGCAGGATCGGCAACGGCGTCACCGGGCTGCTGTTCCGGGCCGCTACCGGCGTCGGGGTCCACGACACCCAGACCGGCCTGCGGGCGTACCCGCGCGGCCTGCTCGACTGGCTGCTCGCGGTGCCCGGCGAACGCTTCGAGTACGAGATGAACGTCCTGCTCCACGCGGCGCGCGACGGCCACCCCGTCCGGCAGACCGTCGTCGCCACCACCTACCTGGCGGACAACGCGTCCTCGCACTTCGGGGCGCTGCGCGACTCCGCCCGGATCTACCTGCCGCTGCTGCGCTTCGCCGCGTCGGCGCTGCTCGCACCGTCCCGTCCCCGCCGATAGGCCCGTTCGCCCCTCCTTCCCCCGCCCGCCGTAGAACCATGTGGGGGCGGGCAGGCGCCTCCGACGCCGTACGGCCGCACCGGCCGTACGACGCGGAGGGGTCGACGTGGAGGGGCTCGTCCTGATCGTGGTGCTGGCGGCCACCGTGCTCGTCGGCACCACCATCGGCGGGCGCTACCGGGTCGCCCCGCCGGTCCTGCTCATCGGGATGGGCGCGCTGCTGGCGCTCGCCCCGCCGCTGTCGGACGTGGTGCTCGAACCGGACGTGGTGCTGCTGCTGTTCCTGCCCGCGATCCTCTACCGGGAGAGCCTCACCATCAGCCTGCGGGAGATCCGCGCCAACCTGACCGTCATCGCCCTGCTCGCCGTGGGGCTGGTCGCGGTCACGATGGTGACGGTGGCGCTGGTCGCCCAGGCGGTCGGGGTCGAGGGGCCGGCGGCGTGGGTGCTCGGGGCGGTGCTGGCCCCGACCGACGCCGCCGCGGTCGCCGGCCTGGCCAAGCGGATGCCCCGCCGGTTCCTCACCGTCCTGCGCGCGGAGAGCCTCATCAACGACGGCACCGCGCTCGTCCTCTTCGCCGTCGCGCTCGGCCTGATCACCGGCGGCGCACCGCCGGGGGCGCTGCCGCTCGTCGAGCGCGTCGGGGGGTCGTTCCTCGGCGGCGTCGCGGCCGGGCTGGCGATCGGGGTGGTGGTCGTGCTGATCCGCCGCCGCCTCGACGACCCGCTGCGCGAGGGCGCGCTCAGCGTGCTCACGCCGTTCGTCGCGTTCCTGGCCGCCGAGGAACTGCACGCCAGCGGGGTGCTCGCGGTGGTGGTCGCCGGCCTGGTGCTCTCCTTCGCCGGCCCCCGGGTGATCCGGGCACCCTCCCGGGTGCTGGCCTACGCCTTCTGGGACCTCACCACCTTCCTGATCAACGGGGGCCTGTTCGTGCTGCTCGGGATGCAGATCCCCCGGGCGGTGCGCGGGGTCACCAGCACGTCGGTGGGGCAGGCGCTGCTCATCGCGGTGCTGGTCGCCGGCACCGTCCTGGCGACCCGGATGGCCTGGCTGCACCTGTCGGCGTACCTGCTGCGGCTCGTCGACCGCCGTAAGTCGCAACGGGCCCTGCGGGTCGGCTGGCGGATCCGCACGGCCGCCGGGTGGGCCGGCTTCCGCGGCGCGGTGTCGCTGGCCGCGGCCCTCGCGGTGCCGCTGACCACCCCGGCCGGGGAACCCGTCCACGAGCGGGACCTGATCATCTTCTGCACGGCGCTGGTGATCGTCATGATCATGCTGGTGCAGGGCACCACCCTGCCGCTCGTGGTCCGCTGGGCGGGCCTCGTCGGCGACCAGCAGCGCGCCGACGAGGTGCGGATGGCCCGCCTGCGGGCCACCGAGGCCGGGCTGGCGGCGCTACCGGAGGTCGCCGACGGGCTGGGCGTGCACCGGGACGTCGCCGACCGGATCCGCGTCGACTACCAGGACCACCTCGACGACATCCGCGCCGCCGAGCAGGGCGAAGCCGCCGAGCAGGCCCGCGACCTGGAGCGCCGGCTTCGGCTGGCGGTCCTGGACCGCAAGCGGCGCGAGATCACCCGGCTGCGCAACGCCAACGAGATCGACGACACGGTGCTGCGCGAGCTGCAGGCCGCGCTCGACATCGAGGAGATCCGCCTGCTGGGCCCGCCCACCCCCGAGTGACCACCGGCCGGGCCGGCACGCGGCGTCAGGCCCCGTCCACGTCGGTCCGGACCGGCCCGGCGACGCCGAGTGGCCCGGGCGCGGCGCGCAGCCGACCCGGAACGGCCCACCACTGATCGGGCCGGTCGACGACCGGAGCGGTGAACCCGTCCCCGGTCACCCGGGCCAGCCGTAGCAGGAAGGCGGCGATGCCTGCGGCGCCCTGCATCCATCCCGTCCCGGGTGGCAGCAGCGGTGGGTCCTGACGGTGCTCCACGAACCGCCAGCGGGCCCCGTCGTCGTCGCGGATCGCCCGCTCGACGAGCGCATCGCCCATCATGCAGGCGGCGTCCCGCAACGGCCCCCACACGGCCGGCTGGTCCTGTGCGGCGTCCAGCAGCGCGTCGCCGACCCCGGCGGTGCCGCAGCAGCGGCCGTCGTTGTCCCAGAAGCCGGGGCGCAGCCGGCGCGGCACGCCGGCGGCGAGCACGGCGTGCAGGCAGCGCCGTCGCAGCTCACCCGTCCCGACGCCGCCGGCCTGCTCCACCCCGGTGTGGGCCAGGGCGGCGAACAGGTACGAGGTCCCGGTCGGACCATGGCACCAGCCGTACGTGACCGGTTCGACGTCCCGTTGCGAGAACGGCAGGGTGTGCGGCACGACGAACCCGCCGTCGTCGAGGGAGCCCACGGTGAGCAGGTGCCCGGCGCCCTGGCGGGCGGCGTCGAGGAAATCGCCCCGGCCGAGTGCCCGCCCGGCGACCGCCAGTGCCGTGGCCACACCGGCCGTGCCGTGCGAGTAGTTCGGCATGCTCGACGGGTGGCCCGGGCGGATGCGCCAGGCCAGTCCGCCGCCGGCCGGTTCGGCCGCCCGCAGCAGCGCCTCCCCGCCGGTGGACATGATCCCGTCGGCGAGGTCGCCGCCCGCCCAGGCGGCAGTCAGGACCACCCCGGCCGTGCCCATGATCAGGTCGGTGAGCGGACCGTCGTGTCCCGCCCCGACCGCCAGGGTCGTGTCCCACCCCGCGGGGGTACGCAGTTCGGCGAGCCGCTCCAGCGCGATCCGTTCCCGTCCCGGGGCGAGCAGCCGCAGCGCCACCACGTCCCCGGCCAGTCCGTCGCAGAACGACGGCTCGACGCGGACGGCCGCCATGGTCGACAGCCGGTCCGTGATGCCGGCCGCGAGGGATCGCTCCACGTCCGTCAGCGGGCGGTGCTGCCCGATCTCCGCCAGTACCGGGGCGAGTCCGGCGATCCCCGCGTACAGCGAGTCCCGGTCGTCGGCGGGCCCGGCCGGCGGCCCGTCATCGGGCACCGACACGGGAAGCCACGGCCCGTCGTCGTCCCGGATCTGCCCGAGCACCCATGCCCAGGCCGCCTCGCCCCACTCCCGATACACCCCGGTGTCGACCACGGCGTCACGCTAGCCCGTGCCGCGGGCGACCGCTGACCCGATCCACCCGCCGACTCCCCGTTCTCGCCGGCCGCCCGCGGCGGTGGTCCCTCGTGGAACTCGTCCGGCCGTCGGCGGGTTCGCGGGACGCAGCATGGCGCGGGGTCGTCAGGCCCGGGCCGGCACGCCGCCCGCGCCCTCCCGCAGCGCCAGGTCGGAGAAGTGGCAGGCGACCTCGCGGTCGGCGTCGCCCGGCGTCGGGCCGAGCACGGGCTGCACCTGCCCGCACTGCTGCCGGGCCAGCCGGCAGCGGGTGTGGAACCGGCAGCCCGGCGGCGGGTCGGACGGGCTGGGCGGGTCACCGGCGAGCACGATGCGCCGGCTGCCGCCGCGCTGGCCCGTGGGATCGACCACGGGGGAGGCGGACAGCAGCGCCTGGGTGTACGGGTGGGCCGGCCGGGAGTAGACGGTCTCGGTGTCGCCGATCTCGGCGAGCCGCCCGAGGTACATGACCGCCGTGCGGTCGGCGACGTGCCGCACCACGGACAGGTCGTGGGCGATGAACACCAGGGCGATGTTCATCCGGCGTTGCAGGTCCCGCAGCAGGTTGACCACCTGCGCCTGCACGCTGACGTCGAGGGCGGAGACGGGTTCGTCGCAGACGAGGATCTCCGGTTCCAGGGCGAGGGCACGGGCGATGCCGATGCGCTGGCGCTGCCCGCCGGAGAACTGGTGCGGATAGCGGTGCATCAGCTCCGGTGCGAGCCCGACGAGGCCGAGCAGCTCGGCGACCCGGTCGGAGCGGGCCCGCCGGTCGCCGCGGCCGTGCACCACGAGGGGCTCGGCGATCAGGTCGCGCACGCACATGCGCGGGTCCAGCGAGGTGTACGGGTCCTGGAAGACCATCTGCACCTGGCGGCGCAGCAGCCGCCGGTCGCGCCCCCGCACGCCGGTGATGTCGCGTCCCCGCACCACGATGCTGCCCGAGTCGGGGCGTTCCAGGCCGACCAGCATCCGGGCCAGGGTGGACTTGCCGCACCCGGACTCCCCGACGACGCCGAGGGATTCCCCGGCGTGCAGCCGGAGGCTCACCCCGTCGACGGCGCTGACCCGGGTGCGGCCGAGCCCGGCCCGGCCGGTGGTGAACGTCTTGCGCAGGTCCGTGGCGACCAGGACGGGTTCAGCCGGTGACGACATGCGACAGCTCCTCGGTGCGGTGGCAGGCGGCGGCGCGGCCGTCGATGACCCTCAGGGCGGGGCGCTCGGTGCGGCACCGCTCGACGACCCGGTCGCAGCGGGGGTGGAACGCGCACCCGGGCGGCTTGCGGGTCGGGTTGGGCGGGGTGCCGGGGATGGCGTACAGGTCGTCGCCGCGCTGGTGGGCCTGGGGCACGGAGCGCAGCAGGGCGTCGGTGTACGGGTGGGCGGGCGTGCCGAGGACTTCGGCGGTGGTGCCGGTCTCCACGACCCGCCCGGCGTACATGACCACGACCCGGTCGGCGACCTCGGAGACGACGCCGAGGTCGTGGGTGATCAGCAGGATGCCGATGCCGAGATCCCGGCGCAGCCCGTTGAGCAGCTCCAGGATCTGGGCCTGGACGGTGACGTCGAGGGCGGTGGTCGGCTCGTCGGCGATGATCAGCTCGGGGCGCAGGGCGATGGCCATCGCGATGAGGATGCGCTGGCGCATCCCGCCGGAGAACTGGTGCGGGTACTCGTCGACCCGCCGGTCCGGGGCGGGGATGCCGACCTGGGCGAGCAGGTCGACGGCGGCGGCGCGGGCCTGCCGGCGGGACGCGCCGCGATGGGTACGGAACAGCTCGCCGAGCTGGTCGCCGATGCTGAGCACGGGGTTCAGGGCGGACAGCGCGTCCTGGAAGACCATGCTCATCCGGTTGCCGCGCACGGCCCGGCGCCCGGCCTCGGTGAGCGTGGTGAGGTCGGTGCCGCCGAGCGCGACGCGGTCGGCCTCGACGCGCACGGTCGGCGGGTGCAGCCCCATGATCGCCTTCGCGGTGACCGACTTGCCGGAGCCCGACTCGCCGAGCAGCGCGACGAGTTCGCTGGCGGCGACGTCGAGGTCGACGTCCACGGCGGCGGGCACGTCGCCGCGCCGGGTGGCGAAGGTCACGGACAGCCCGCGTACCGACAGGGCCTGTCCTCCTCCGTCCGGTGGGGCGGTGGTTGGGGCGTCTGGCTGATTCACCGCGAGCCTCCAGCTACGCATAACGGACGCCCGTGCCGGTAATCCCCGCTGCAACGGCCGTCCGTGCCTGTTCCTGAACTGCATCTTGACTTCCGTGCCGAATCATTGCAACCCTCTAATCGGTCGCGCCGGTTCTGGGCGCCGACCCCGGCGGCCGCGCCTCTTCTTCGCGGGCCGCGAATCTGAAGGGACCCCACGCGGATGCTTGAACAGGCGAAGCGCTACACCGGCTACACGGCGTACGACTACCTGGAGGCCGGCAAGGACTTCAAGAAGTTCCGGTACGCCGAGCAGATCGGCCGGGTGCCGGCCTACGCCGGCCTCGACCTCTCCGACAGCCAGCGGGAACGCACGCAGCGGCTGCTGCGCGACGAGATCGTCATCTCGCTGCACGACCACGTCCAGGTCTTCCCCGAGGACATGGGCCAGCTCCGCGAGCACATCCGGGCCGGCCGCGAACCCACCGGCTACCTCGGCCTGTCCCGCTCGGGCATGACCGCCGTGTTCGACAACGGCATGGACGGCACCTGCTGCATCTCCAGCGACGCCGGCTGGAAGTACACCGACGTCCTGTTCGACCTCGGCGTGCGGATGGCCGACATCGCCCACCAGGACTACGTGATCAAGGCCGAGTCGCTCAAGGACATCTACCACGCCCACGAGACCGGCCGGCTCGCGCACGTGTTCGCCCTCGAAGCCGCCACCATGATCGAGAACGAGGTCGACCGCCTCGACGTGCTCTACGGCTTCGGCGTCCGGCAGATCGGCATCGCCTACTCCGAGGCCAACATGCTCGGCGGCGGCCTCAAGGAACGCGGCGACGGCGGCCTGACGTACTTCGGCGAGCGGGCCGTCGAACGCATGAACAAGCTCGGCCTGGCCATCGACATCTCCCACTCCGGCGACCGCACCGCCATGGACGTGATCCAGAAGTCCAACAAGCCGGTGTTCATCACCCACTGCGGCTCCCGCGAGGTGTGGCCGACCAACCGGATGAAGCCCGACGCGGTCATCGCCGCCTGCGCCGAGCGCGGCGGAGTGCTCGGCCTGGAGGCCGCCCCGCACACCACCCTGTCCCCGGCCCACCCCCGGCACAGCCTGGAGTCGGTCATGGACCACTTCGTCCACGCGGTCGACCTCATCGGCATCGACCACGTCGCCTTCGGCCCCGACACCCTCTTCGGCGACCACGTCGGGCTGCACGACGCCTTCGCGGCGAACCTGTCCACCAAGGAGGCCCACGGCCGCGTCGAGTACCCCAAGGTCGAGTACGTCGACGGCCTGGAGAACCCCGCCGAGTGCTTCTACAACATCATCGGATGGCTCGTGGCCCACGACTACTCCGACGACGAGATCCGCAAGGTCATCGGTGGCAACACCATCCGCGTCCTCGAGGAGGTCTGGGTCTGATGCGTCTCCGCCTACCCCTCGTCGCCGTCACCGCGCTCGCCGCGGTGGTCGCGACGGCAGCCTGCAGCCCCAGCGCGCCGAGCGACTCGGCCGCCCAGGGCGGCGACAAGAACGCCACCCTCACCATCGCCACCACCACCGACGTGGTCAACTTCAACCCGCTGCTGGGCAACAGCCGCACCGACGGCTGGATCACCAACCTGATGTACCCGCGGCTGCTCACCATCGACGCCAACGGCGCCAAGCAGCCCTACCTGGCCGCCGACCGCGGCTACAGCGACCCCACCACCGGCTTCTACGAGCTGCGCGGCGACATGAAGTGGAGCGACGGCACCGCCGTCAGCGCCGCCGACGTCGCGTACACCATCAACACGATCATGACGAAGAAGCCCGCCGGCAACGTCGTCTACGGCCAGCTCGCCAACGTCGAGTCCGCCTCCGCCCCGACGGCCACCCGCGTCGAGCTGAAGCTCAAGCGGCCCGACGCCACCGTCGTCGACGAGGTCGGCTTCTGGATGAACGTCGTGCCCAAGCACGTCTTCGAGAAGGCCCCCGACGCGGGCACCTTCGCCAACAACAGCGACTGGGTCAGCGCCGGGCCGTTCAAGCTCACCACCGTCGCCAAGGGCCAGAGCTACACCCTGGAGCGGGTCACCCCGTACCCGATGGCCCCCGCCGGCACCCCCAACGTGGCGAAGGTCGTCTACCGGGTCTACCCCGACGTCAACACCGAGATCCTCGCGCTGCGCAACGGCGACGTGGACCTCATCGCCAACGCCCTGCCCCCGGCCCAGGTCAAGACCCTCCAGTCGACCCCCGGAGTCAAGGTCCAGGAGGTCCCCGGCCTCGGGTACGCCCACATGACGTACAACATGACCCGCAAGCCCCTGGACAACCTCAAGGTGCGGCAGGCCCTCGCCCACGCCGTCGACTACGAGGCCATCCGCTCCGTCGTGCTCCAGGGCCAGGCGGTCACCACCGGCTCCAGCCCCATCCCGCCGGTGCTCAAGGACTTCGTCAAGCCCGACCTCAAGGAGTACGCCTTCGACCCGGCGCTGGCCCGCAAGCTGGTCACCGAGTCCGGCGTCGGCACCCTGCGCCCGCTGACGATGATCTACTCGCTGCAGGACGCCGTCACCTCGCAGTGGGCGCAGCTGGTCAAGGACAACGCCGCCCAGGCCGGCATCACCATCGAGCTGCAGGGCATGGACCGCAACACCTACCTGGCCAAGACCGCCGCCGGCGAGTACGACATCTACGCCGGCAACTTCGCCATCATGGACGACCCGGCCACCAACATGGCCCTGACGTTCCTGCCCGACGGCGCCATCAACTACACCAAGGTCGACGACCCGGCGCTGAGCGCGCTGATCACCAAGGCCACCGCGACCACCGACAAGGCCGCCCAGAAGGACCTGATCTGGCAGGCCGCCACCCTCGTGCACGACAACGTCTACGACAACGTCATGTACATGCAGAACCTGTACGTCGCCCACAGCGACAAGTGGGACGGCTTCGTGGTCAAGCCCAGCGAGCTGCTGTCGGTGGTCGACCCGCAGTCCCTGGCGAACGCGCGGAAGGTCGGCTGAGCACATGCCACCGGTTGTCGGCTTCGTCGCGCGGCGGCTCGGACGGGCGGTCCTGACGCTCTGGTTCGCCACCACGATCACCTTCCTGCTGCTGCGGCTGCTGCCCGGCAACCCGGCGCTCGCCGTCGCCACCCCCAACATGACCCCGCAGACCCAGGCGATCCTGCTGCGCCAGTACGGCCTCGACGAGCCCCTGCTCGTCCAGTACGGCAAGTACCTGTGGCAGCTCGTCCAGGGCAACCTCGGGGTCTCCATCACCCAGTCCGTTCCGGTGACCGACGTGCTGCTGGAACGCCTCCCGTGGACCCTGCTGCTCACCGGGTCCTCCCTGCTGGTGACGGTCGCCGTCGGCATCCCCCTCGGGGTGCTGGCGGCGACCCGCCCCAGCGGGCTGCTCGACCGGCTCGTCCAGGTCGGCGGCGTCGTAGGCCAGTCGGTCTTCGTGCCCAGCGTCGCGATCGCGCTGCTGTTCCTGTTCGGCCTGCAACTGCGGTGGCTGCCCATCGGCGGCGCGTACAGCCCCGGCGTCTACGGCGGGCAGTGGTACCTCGACGTCGCGGCCCACCTGGTGCTGCCCTGCGTCAGCCTGGTCCTGGTGCAGCTCGGCTCCTACGTGCTGACCCTGCGGGCCACCCTCATCGACTCCCTCGGCGAGGACTACTGCGTCCTGGCCACCGCCAAGGGCCTGCCCCACCGCAAGGTGGTGTGGAAGCACGCCCTGCGCAACGCGCTGCTGCCCACCACCACCCTGGTCGGCCTGCAACTGGGCTTCCTCGTCGGCGGCGCGGTGCTCACCGAGACCGTCTTCGCCTACCCGGGCATCGGCCGGGGCATCTACGAGGCGGTAACCCAGCTCGACTACCCCGTCCTGCAGGGCGC
The DNA here is from genome assembly GCF_054052245.1 of Micromonospora sp. PTRAS2. Lineage (NCBI taxonomy): Bacteria > Bacillati > Actinomycetota > Actinomycetes > Micromonosporales > Micromonosporaceae > Micromonospora > Micromonospora sp. PTRAS2. The sequence continues at coordinate 4,162 of NZ_JBSWBU010000024.1, read as the reverse complement.
GTTCGTCCTGCTCGCCGCGACCGTCGTGCTCGCCAACGTGGTCACCGACCTGGCGTACGGCCTGCTCGACCCGAGAGTGAGGACCCAGTGACCGCCGCCGGCATCGCCCTCGACCAGGTCGTCGCCGACCAGCCGACCGCCGCGAGCGCCACCTGGACGGCGTTCCGCCGCAACCCGCTGGGCCTGGTCTCCCTCGCCGTGCTCGCCGCCCTCGTCGTCGTCGCGGTCGCCGCCCCGCTCATCGCCGACTACCCCGGCGGCTACGGCCCGGCGGTGCTCACCCCGCCGTCCGGGCAGCACTGGTTCGGCACCGACAACCTCGGCCGCGACATCTTCGCCGAGGTCGTCTGGGGCACCCGGATCAGCATGCTCGTCGCCGCGCTCTCCTCCGCCCTGGCCATCGTCATCGGCGTGCTCGTCGCGGTGCTCGGCGCGTACTTCCCGAAGGTCGACACCATGGTCGGCACGGTCGTCGACCTGGCCCTGTCGCTGCCGGTGCTGCCCCTGATGATCCTCGTCGCCGCCCTGGCCGGGCCCAGCCTCGCCACCGTGGTCGTGGTCATCGCCCTGTTCTCCTGGCCGGAGGTGGCCCGCGTGGTCCGCTCCCAGGCCCTGGCCGTGGTCCGGCTGCCCTACATCGACGCCGCCCGGCTCACCGGCGGCTCCTGGCTGTGGATCATCCGCCGGCACCTGGTGCCCGCCGTCGCCCCCGTCATCGTGGTGTCGGTCGTGCTCACCGCCTCCCGGGCCGTGCTGTCGGCCGCCGGCCTGGCCTTCCTCGGCCTCGGCGACCCCAACAGCTGGTCGTGGGGTCGGATCCTCTACGAGGCCCAGCAGTCCGGCGCGATGTCCAGCGCCTGGTGGACCACCCTGTTCCCCTCGCTGGCGATGCTCGCCCTCGTCGTCTCCGCCACCCTCATCTCCATCGCCTACAACGACGCCCGCAACCCACGCACCCGGGAGAACTGACGTGCTGTCGACCCAACGGCTCCCCGTGGACTTCTACCGCTCGGTGCAGGACGACGTGCGCGCCGCCGCCGACCGCGCCGGCCTGGCCGCCGTCCTCACCGACCACCCCGACGACGTCGCCTACCTCACCGGCTTCTTCCACCACCCCTGCGAACGACCGGTGGCCGTGCTGCTGCCCGTCGACGGCCCCACCCGGCTGCTGCTGCCCGAGCTGGAACGCGAGCACGCGCAGGCCCAGCAGGCCGCCGCCGACCTGGTGTCCTACCCGGAGTTCCCCGGCCGCGTCCCGCCGTTCACCCACCTGCGCGACGTCGCCGGCCGCGTCGGCCACCCCGGCAGCACCGCCGCCGCCCGCGTCGCCGAGATCGCCCGGGACCTGCCCCGCGCCGAGCTGGAGATCGCCGACGTGGTGGGCACGGCCCGGCTGCGCAAGCGGCCCGAGGAGATTGCCCTGCACGCCGAGGCCGCCCGGATCACCGACCTCATGCTGGTCGCCGGCCGCGACCTCGTCGAACAGGCGCTCGCCGCCGGCGGCGAGCTGCCGAGCGAGGCCGAGCTGGCCGCGCACGTCACCCGGGTCGGCACCGCCACGATGTACGCCGACCACGCCGACGTCGTGGTGGTGTCCCTGCTCGCCGGCGGCCTCGTCTACGCCGGCCCCAACAGCGCCCACCCGCACGGCCTGCCCTCGGGCTACCGGCTGCGCCCCGGCGACACGTTCATGCTCTCCCTCGGCTGCGCCGTCGGCGGCCGGTACGTCGAGGGGGAGCGCACGTTCCTCCTCGGCGAGCCCAGCGCCGAGCAGCGCCGCTACTACGAGGCCGTGCGCGCCGCCCAGCAGGCCGGCACCGAGTTCCTCGCCCCGGGCGTGGTCTGCGCCGACGCCAACCGGCACTGCCTCGACGTGATCCGCGACGCCGGCCTGGCCGGGTTCCTGCGCCACCGGCAGGGCCACGGCATCGGCCTCGGCATGCACGAGCCACCGTGGCTGGAGGACGGCGACCCGACCGTGCTGGAGGAGGGCATGGTCGTCTCCAACGAGCCCGGCATCTACGTGCCCGGCCACGCCGGCTACCGCATCTCCGACTCGATGCTGATCACCGGATCAGGGGCCCGCCCCTTCACCAGCTACCCCCGTTCCCTCGACGACGTCGTCATCCCCGTCCCCTGAGCCGCCGTCCCGTCCCCTGAGGAGTGCCCGCCGTGCGACTGCCGATCAACGGAAACGAACTGGAGGTGGAGGTCTTCGGCGCCGAGGACGCTCCGCTGCTCATCGCCCACCACGGCGCGCCCGGCCTGGGCTCCCGCGCCGAGCCCCGCGCCACGTTCCGGCCGTTCGCCGACACGTTCCGCGTCCTGGTCTTCGACGCCCGCGGCAGCGGCGTCAGCGAGGGCCGGCCGCCGTTCACCCACGAGCAGTGGGTCGCCGACGTCGACGCGCTGCGGGAGTGGGCCGGCGCGGAGCGGTTCGTCCTGGCCGGCGGCTCCTACGGCGGCTTCATCGCCATGGAGTACGCGATCCGCCACCCGGAGCGGCTCACCGCCCTCGTGCTGCGCGACACCTCCGCCGACCACGAGAACGAGAAGGCCGCCCGGCGCAACGCCGAGGCATCCACGCGGGTGAAGATCGACCCCGATAAGCTGGACCGCATCAACACCGGACGGGTGCGCGACGATGACGACCTGCGGGACTGCTGGCGGGAGATCCTGCCGCTCTACGACCATGTCTACGATCCGGCGGCCGTCGAGGCCAAGGTCGAGGCCACGTTCTACCGCTACGAGACGCACAACCACGCGTTCGCGGTGAACCAGCCCGCGTACGACATCAAGGCCGACCTGCACCGCATCACCTGCCCGACGCTGGTGACCGTCGGCCGCGACGACTGGATCACCCCGGTGGCCAGCAGCGAGACCATCGCCGACCTGATCCCCGACGCGCGGCTGGTGGTGTTCGAGAAGTCCGGCCACTCCCCGCAGGTGGAGGAGGCCGAGCTGTGGCGCGAGACGGTACGCGACTTCCTGCGCGAGGTGGGGGCGGATGAGCAGCGGTCCTGAGCACCTGGACGACCTGGACCGGCGGATCATCCTGGCCCTGCAGGCCGACGGGCGGGCCACCTGGACCGAGATCGCCGAGCGGTGCCAGACGTCGGTGACCACCGTGGCGCGCCGCGGCCAGCAGCTGCTGCGCGACGGCATCGTCCGGGTCGCGGTGATGCCTGACGTCGAGTACCCGGGCGCGGCGGACCTGTTCGTGCTGCGCATCACCTGTGAGCCGGGCACCCAGAAGCGGGTGCTGGCCCAGCTCGCCGACCGGGCCGACCTGCGCTTCCTGGCCCTGGTCACCGGCCCGGCGGACATCATCGCCGAGCTGAGCCTGCGCCGGGGCGACTCGCTGCACGCCCGGATCGTCGAGGAGATCCAGGCGATCGAGGGCGTGCAGCGCTGCGACACCGACCTGACTCTGCACGTCTACAAGGTCTCGCACGACTGGGGCCAGCAGCTGGTCGTGCCGGGCACGCCCGACACCGTGGTCGAGGTGCACCAGTGCGCGCCGGGTCACTTCGACGCCGCCGACGAGAAGATCATCGACTTCATGCAGGAGGACGGCCGGGCCAGCTTCCGCGCGGTCGCCAAGGCCCTCGGCGTCGACGAGAGCACCGTGCGCCGCCGGTTCGAGGTGCTCCAGCGCCGGGGCTGCATCAGCGTGGTCACGCTGGTCTCCGCGCCGGCGCTCGGCTTCGAGTCCGAGATCATCTTCAACATCACCGTCGACCCGGCCCGCCTCGACACCCTCGCGCACGAGCTGGGCACCCACCGGGGCGTCCGGTACGTCGCGGCCACTCTCAACCGCAACGCGCTGTTCTGCGAGGTCATCCTGCCCACCACCGATGACGTGCACGCGTTCACCACCCGCACGCTCGGTCGCCTCGACGGGGTGCAGGGCTGGACGGCCAGCATGGTGCTGCTCACCATCCGGCGGGGCTTCGTCGAGACCCCCTGGTGGCGCGACAACGTCTGAGGCGGGCATCCGGGCAGTTCGGAGGCCTTCTCCGCCAAGGAGGGGGGTCGATTTTGCGGGCCCGAGGGGACGGAGTAATGTTCTGTTCCGGCAGGGAAACGGGCGCCAGGTGGGAGACCACGGCGGGCGGCCTGCCGGACCCCAGGAAGCCACCGGCGGATGCCGGGTGCAGAA
>NZ_JBSWBU010000023.1:0-43274 GCF_054052245.1 Micromonospora sp. PTRAS2 | reverse complement strand
AGTCAGCGTGTCGGGGTGATCGTTGCCGAGCACCCGCCGGCAGTCGGTGAGGGCCTGCTTGAGGTAGGCGATGGCGTGAGGGAGGTTTCCCTGGTCGAGCAGGAATAGGCTGGTCGCGTTGAGCAGGTAGGCCTGGGCGACGCGGTCGCTGTCGGTGGCGTGTGCTCTGGTCTGGGAGGCGAGCGCGTCGATGTGGGGCAACAGGGTGCGCCATGTCGGCCAGGTGGTGGGGGCGCGCCAGTCGTCGGGTCGTGCGGTGGTCAGTGCGGTGGTGGCGGTGGTGCGGGCGGTGGTGATGTCGTCGGGTTGGCGGTGCGGGTCGTCGGGGTCGGGTGTGCGGGCGACGGCCTGGACGAGTCGGTGCACGGTGACGGCCCTGGTGGCGGGGTCGATGCTGAGCATGTTGTACGCGGCCAGCCGGCCGACCGCCCGCGTCACCGCTGGTTCCCCCGCGCCGTCGCCGAGGTGGTGCCACAGGCTGCGGGGGATGGCTTCCGGCGCGTACCAGGCCAGGGCCCGCAGCAGCCGTCCGGGCAGGCGATCGTCGGCGAGGGCGTCGAGGGTGACCTGCCAGACCCGGGCGATCGTCCGTTCGGCGGCCCGGCCTTCCTCACCGTCGCGGTACATGTCGGCGGGATGCTCGGCGAGCAGCCGAAGATAATCACCGACGGTGGTCCGGGTCTGGGCCAGGTAGGCGCCAGCCTGTTCCACCGCCAGCGGTAGATGGCCCAACTCGGCGCACAGGGCGGCAGCGCCCGCGGGGTCGATGACACCGCCGCCCTGAGACACGATTCCGGTGAGCAGGGCGACCGCCTGGCCGGGTTCGAGGACGTCCAAGTGCAGCGGGGTCACGATGTCGGGCCAGCCGGTGGCGCGACGGCTGGTCACCAGGATCCGCCCGTGGGGCAGCCGTCCCACCAGTTCGGCGATGTGGGCGGGATCGGTGACGTTGTCCAGGATGAGCAGCCACCCGTCGTGGCAGGCCAGCCAGCGTACGGCCCATTCTCGCAGGGACGGTGACGGCAGAGCCGCGAGGGCTGGTTGCAGCGCGACGGTCAGGGCGACCAGGCCGGCGTCGAGAGCGGCGGGACTGTCCGCGGTGATCCACCAGATCGGGCGGTGCTGGTCGCGGTGGGTTGCCGCCCACCGTGCGACCAGGGTGCTCTTACCGATACCGCCGAGCCCGTGGACCGCCTGCACGACCACCACACCCGGTTCCTGAGCCGCTGCGTCCAGCCAGCCCAGCGCATCCTCACGACCCACGAACAGCCGCAGCCGCACCGGCAGGTTCACCAGCCCGGCCGGTGCGGGCACATCTTCCGGCGCGACCAACGCCTCCGCCGGCAGCACCGTGACGTGCTGGGTATTGGTCGCGTTGTCGCCCGTGGAGGCGATACCGGGAATGCTGCCCGCCGTGATCGAGCCCGACCCGCTCGGCACGGTGGGATCACCCACCGGCGTCGGCGGTTCGGGATCAGCGGGCAAAGGGGCAACCCGGTCGCGTCGAAACCACCTCACCGGTGCTGGGTGTTCGTCGCGTTGTCGCCCGTCGAGGCGATCCCCGTGAGATCACCCTGCACGGTGATCGACCCCGGCCCCGCCACTGGCGGTGTCACCACAGCCGGCGGCGTCGGTGCCACAGCCGGGTTTCCCGACGGAGCAAGCACGAGGGCGGCCACCGCGACCACGAAGCTCGCGGCCCCGGCCAGCCAACTGGCCACCTCCACCCCCTGCAAACCGAACACCACCGCCACCACCACCAACCCGGCAGCGACCAACCCACCCACCCCGATGACCACCCAGCGTCGCGAACCCATGACCACATCATCAGCCACCATCGCCACCCGAACCACATCAGACAGTCCAGAGTCCGAGGGCAGACGTCACACACCAGGCGCTGTTGGTCTAGCGGGCCGTGCCGCACTGCCAGGCGTACGAGTGCCACGACCCGCGCGGTGCCGTACGTCGCACGCCGGACACGATCCGGGTCCGACATTTCATACCTCGATAAGATCAGTTATGAAGGCATGACCGCGTGATCTTGAGGCCGGAGCGATTCTGCGGAATCACCCACCGGACCAAGTCCGCGAGGGGTGCGCGCCGGGCCGGCGTGCACCCTCGCGGATCGGCGTGCTACACACCCGTGATGGTGTAGCTGACGATCGCGTGCGTGGCCACGCTGACCGCTCCCCAGGGCAGCATCACCCGCAGCACCTTGTAGGCGGCGTCGCGGCGGGGCTCGGTCTCGCTGAACACACTCGCCAAGGCCATCAGGACCACCATGCCGGCGTAGGCCAACATGAGCGTGACGGGAACCCACTCAGGCACGGGACCGCTCCCCTCCCAGACGCAACGCCACCGCCAGCCGCGGCACACTCCACAGCAGGATCCCGAGGACGTACCCGACGCGACTCCACCAAGGCGCACCCTCGGCACGCAGGTCATACAGCTCCCCCATCCACTCCTCGCCGTACCGGGACACCGCCGACCCCGGCAACAACCCCGCCGCGCCGCGCAGCAGCATCGCGGTACCAGCTCCTGCAATACGCCCCCTCAGGTCGGGGGCGATGATGAAGCCGGCGAGAACGGCGACTACGGCGTTGCCGATAACGGCGAAACGGAGGCCGGCAGTGGTGGGGGCGGAGTAGGCGGTGGTGGGGGCAAAGCCGATGGTGGTAGTGGCAAAGAAGCCGACGGTGGGGGTGCCAAAGAAGCCGAGGGTGGGGGTGCCAAAGAAGCCGAGGGTGCGGAGGAAGATGATGTCATAGACGACGGTGACGACGCCGACAAAGAGGAAGACGACCTCAATGAGGGTGGGGCGCTCGCGGGAAGCGACGACACCGACAGCGCTAGGGCCGTCGACAACCTGCGGTAGGTCGCCGGCAAGCGCTCCGAGTGAGCAGTCTTCGCGGTTGCTGCTGGATGCCATCTCGGTTTCCGTCCTCACTGGCAGCCCGGCTGCGGGCGCAGCCTGTTGAGCGCGGGGGCGCGAGCGGCGGACTCGCTGGCTTCGGCGAGCGCGAGGCGCGCCGTTACAGCTCCGTCAGGAGTGAATTGGTAGTAGCGGCGGCGGGGCCGGCCGGCCTCCTCATGCTCAGCTGGGTCCTCCCAGTAGCTCTCCACCCACCCGGCCTGTTCCAGGCGGGCCAGGATCGGGTGCAGGCTGCCAGACTTCAGTCCCGTCTCGGCGGCAATGTCGCGCCCCCAGCGAGCCTTTGTCGGCTCGGTCAGCAGCGCGCGTACCACCGCCACCGTCTGCGCGGTAAGGCGTGGTCCCATAGTCATAGGAAAACTCTACCTAGGTAGCGGGATGCTGTCTACTTAGGTAGATCCGAGGTCGGGACGACGGCGAGCGAGCTCTGATCCCGGGTCGCGCCGGCCAGGTCGCGAGCCGGCTTGGCGACCTTGCGCAGCCCGCCCGCCGTGGCGGTAAAGGGGTCGGTGGCCGATCCGACGTTCCAGTCCTCGTCGGCGTCGACCGGCTGGCGGTCGACGCGGTAGCTCACGCCGCCGTCTTCCTCTTGGAGTGTCTCGACGACCAGGGCACCGCCGTTGCGGGCGGGGATCTGCGCTGACGCGCTCGCCCAGCCGGCCATCTCGTCGTGGCGGGCGCTGACCGCCTCCAGTTCGGCGGTGACCCTGCCCAGTTCGGCGGCGGTCGCCTGGTCGAGGGGGCGAGCGGTGGCGTCCATCGCGGCCTGCGCCGCTCGGGCGTCGGCCAGCTTCGCCTTGGCCGCGTGGTGCGCCCGGAGCATGGACAGGTACTCGCCGCGCAGCTTGTACGTAGCCCGTGGGGTCGGGCCGGTCGCGCCGCCCGGTGCGGCGTCCAGCTCGTCGAGCCGGGCCTGCTCGGCGTACGTGCGAACGCGCCGGCCCCGGTTGTGACGCTCGGCCTTGCTGCGTTTCGGAATCCGTTCCAGGGTCTCCATCTCGCGGTACTCGGCCAGGGTCAGGCCGCACACGAGCGCGGCCTGTTCGGCCAGCAACGGCGGCAGCCCCGGGTGGAGCGCGTCCCCGCCACCGTGCTTGAGCTGGTCCAGTCGCGCCGACTGGACGGCGGTCCGCTGCTGGAACGGAATCCGATCGAGGTCGCGCATCTCGCGGTACTCCTCGACGGTCAGGCCGCACACCTCGGCCGCCTCGGCGTCACCGTCGGGGTTCCAGGCGTCCCGGCCGGCGGCGTCGATTCGCTGCTGCCGCTGGTGGTAGACCATCCCGTCCGCCGGGGTCAGCCGCGCCACGACCCGCTCGATGTGGCGCCGACGCTGCTCCTGGGTCCGTTCCTCCTGCCGCACCCGCTCGCGCAGCGCGATCACCTCCTGCGTCCGGCCGGGATGCCGGGCGCCCTCCAGCCGGGTCCGCAAGGCGTGCAGCCGCTCGTAGTCCTTGACTACCTGCCGGAACCGCCTGTCCGCCTCGACGGCGCGAGCGATGACGTCCTCGACCACCTCCGGCAGGCGGGCCGCATCGGCGGCGTCCAGGACGACAGTGGCATCGGCCCCAGTGTCGACCGTCCACTCCTCGCCGTCCTCGTCGACGACGGCCTCCCGCGACGGCGCGTGGCCACCGCGCCACGGGCTCATGCTGACCTCACGACGTCAACCAGCCGAGACGGTCTACGATCTGCTGGTTCAGGAAGGACACCATGTTCCGTCACCAGAGCCGGAACTCGTGTTGACGATGCCGAAGAAGCCGACCGTGACACAGCCGGCTGCACCGCCCGTGGTGTTCTCCAACCCGGATCATGTCAACGACCCGGTCTTTCCAGCGGCGCCCTCCCAGCGGCGTCGTACGGCCAAAGCCATCCAGGGCAGTGCACGACGCGGACGCGGTCGATAACTCACGACACATCACAATGTAGGGCCGGAGCGATATCCGCTCCGGCCCTACATGAAGGAAATCCGCCCGGTCAAGGCTGCCGCGAGGCTGCTGGGGCACCGGAGCCCGGTGTCGGCAATGACCAAGGGCGCGATCACGCGATACGCGGCCTAACCTCGCCCGGCCGGCGCTCGGGTCCAGTGGCGCGGAGCGGCAGTGGCTACGGCGCGATCAGGGTCCAGGCGCTGATTCCGCCCAGCACGATCAGGGCTGGGACGACCAGGAGCAGTTCGGCGGCCGAGCCGGTGCGGAAGCGCAGCGGGGCCCACATGCCCAGCGGCGCCCACCGGCAGCCCTGGATCCGGATCGGCCACAGCAGCGGCACCCGGCTGAAGGTCAACGCGTCACCGAGGGAGTGCACCAGGCAGCCCAGGCCCAGCGGCAGACCGACCCACCACCATCCGGCGACCGGGCCGGGCAGCGCAGCGGCCATCACCCCGACGAACAGCCCGGCCGCCGCCGCCCCGTACGCGCCGCGGCTGCGCTTGCGCAGGGCCCCACGCGTGGCCAGCGCCGCGGCCAGCCCGGCGACCACCGCCGCGGCGACGTCCCCGCCGACCCCACACGCCAGCGACACGAGCAGGCCGGCGGCAACCGCGAACAGCAGAGTGTGCGTGACCGCTCGGTGCCCGCCCCTGCCCACACAGCAGCGGCAGGAGGCCCCGCGCAGCGCCGCCGCGCCCGCCGCCGCGCCCTGGGCGACCAGCCGGGTCACCGGACCCAGCGACCGGGCGATGACCGAGCCGGGATGGTCGACGTCAGGCAGCAGCGCCCCACCAGCGGTGACGGCCGCGCCGACCACCACGGTGCCCACCGCCGGCCGCGCCCCCAGCCCGGCCGCCACCGCGCAGCCGCCCAGCCACACCACCGCCCCGGACAACGCGTGGGAACGCCCCATCACCGCCACGCCACCACCCTCCACCACCGACACGAAACGCGAACGAAGCATCGCAGAGAGCACCGACACGCAGAAGCCCGCGCCGTCCACCACGACCGTGGGACCAACTTGCTCGTTGCGTACGAGAAAGCCCAGGCGTATCCCGAGGCGATCGAGCAGGCCTGCAACGAGCACGCGAAGCGCGTCGGCGACGACCTCCCGGCAACCGTGCGCCCTCGGCCCGCCCGCTGCTCGACCCGATCGACCCCGAGCTATCTGCCCGGATTCAGGGCCGCCCCCTCGACCGGCTTGAGTGGTCGCTCCCCGCTCGCGCATCCCACATGTCGGAAATAGCCCCAGGTCCGGTCCTAGATCAACCGCTTAGCGTCGTTTTGGTCTGGAAGCTGCGAGGGCTAGTGGCCGATGCCGCCCTTTCGATGTAGCGCCGCCCCTCTACCTGGGTCGATTCCGCTCCCGGTGGTGCTCACTTGTCAGCGAGGTTGCTCCGGATCCTGTTGGCGAGGGTGGTGGTGGCTTCCTGGGGTTCGGCGTCGAGGTCGGCCAGTGCTGTGGTCAGGGCGCGGAGGAGGATGCGGATGCCGTCGGTGTCGCCGAGTGCGTGGCGGGCGTGCATGGCGCGGGTGTAGAGGGTCTCGTTGTAGCGGTCCAGGGCGATGGCCTTGTCGAGCAGGTCGGATGCGGCCTGTGGGTCCGTGTCGATGAGGTCGTCGGCGAGTAGGAGGTGGGCCTCGGTTGCCCAGCGGCGCACGGTTTCCCGGTGGGGTGGGAGCCATTCGTAGTCTTGGCCGTCTGCCAGGGGTGCGGTGTAGAGGTCGCAGGCGGTGGTGAGCAGTTCGCGGCGGCGTGGGCCAGTGGCGATGGTGGCGGTGCGCATGAGGTCGCGCAGGGTCCAGACGTCGACGTCGACGGTGGTGGGGTCGAGCCGGTAGCGTCCGGCGCTCTTGATGACGTAGGCGTTCTTCGCGTTGGGGGTGGCGGCGCGGGCGAGGACGTGTCGGAGGTTGCTGACGTTGGTGTGGACGCGTTGGTCGGCTTGGCTGATGCGGGCGTCGGGTTCGAGGTACTCGCCGATCTCGCGGGTGGTGACTCCGTCGGGGTGGCAGGCCAGGAACACGGCGAGTTCGAGGGCCTTGGCGCGCAGTGGTCGGCCGGGGTGGGTGATGTCGTGGATCCGCGGCGGTCCGAGGACCCGCAGCCGCGCCTTGTCAGTGGCGTCGCTCTCGGCTGCTGCGGTTGTCGGGGTATGACGGTGACGGTCGGGAGACGTGGTCTCGGTTCGGCTGGCGTGCAGCGGGACCGTCGGGGCCGGCTCGGCAGATGACGGGAGTGTGGTGGGCTCGCCGGTGTGGGCCTCGCGCAGGGTCGTGAGGATCCCGAGAGCGGTGTGGGTGTCGAGTACGGGCAGGCGCGGTGGGATTGGCTCGGTCGCCGGTCCGGAGGCGTGTGTGGTGTGGCCTTCTGCGGTGACGTCGATGGTGGTGCCGGGTGTCGATTCGCCGAGCAGCACGGCGGACACGTTCAGGTTGCCGCCCACCGTGAGCGCGGTCGTGGCGCGGGTGGAGGTGGCGGCGGACGGGGCTGTGGTGATGAGCACGACCGGTGGCAGGGGTTCCTTGTCGGGGGTCTGTTGGCGTGGGGTGTCCAGGTCGGTCAGCGTGTGTTCGTCGAGGATGCGGCTGCGGTGCAGGAGTTGGGCCTCGACTGCGGTGAGCGCGTCGTCGAGGTTTGCGGTGGTGTGTAGCCGTGGCCATGGTGCGAGGGCGGTGGCGTCGGGGCCCAGGAGTGTGGCCAGGGTGGCGGTGTCGATGATGACTTCGCCGCGGGTATGGGGGTGGTGTGGGTTGCCGGTGGCCAGGGCCGCGACGAGTGCGGCGCGGGCTGCGGCGTGCGCGCCGTCGCCGACGATGCCGATTCCGCCGGTCGGTAGCAATGCGAGTTTGGGTACGAGGGTCGACGGCTCGTTGTTGTCGGCGTCCGGGTTCGGGGGTCCGGGGTGGTGGGCAGTCACGGCGCGGCGTACCTGCACCACGGGCGGCGGGAGTTTGGCGGGTGGATCGGTGTCGGGTTCACCGGTGTAGCGGCGTCGGCGTTGCAGCCAGACCAGGGTGGCGGCGGCGCTGATCGCGACGGCGAGCGACCAGGGCAGCCAGTCGCCCCCTGACAGCTGCACTCCGTCCTGGTCGGTTGCGACCGCAGGGCCGTGGGTGTCGGGGTTGGTCGGCGTGGCCGGCGACGAGGTGAGGTCGGCAGTCGTCGAGGATGTGGTCGGGGTTGAGGCGGGCGTACTCGCTGCGGCCGAGGGTGTGGCGCTGGGGACGGCTGGTTCCTCGGTGGTCGGTGGTGGTGTGGTGGGGTGTGGCCTGTCCGGGTCGGCGCTCGGCGATGCCGATGGCGTCGCAGGTCGGGACGGCGTTGCCGGTGGCGGCTTGGGTGGTCTGGCGGGTGTGGCGGTGTGTGGTGGGCGGGCGTCGGCGGGCAGGCGCAGTTCCCAGCCGGGGTAGATGAGGTCGCAGTCGCGCAGGGTGCCGCCGACGCCGGGAAAGTGGCGGTGCTTGTTCAGGCTGCAGATCTGCGGCCAGCGGTTGGCGTCGCCGAGCCAGTCTTTGGCGACCTTGGACAGGGTGTCGTGCCGCTCGACCGTGTACAGGTAGTGCTGCTCGGCGACCTGGATGATGGCGGGTCCACGGGCGGCGGCCTGCCGGGGAACATCGGCGTGCTCTGCGGCGGCGGCGGGCGTGGACGGCGGGTCCGGGTTCGCTACGCGGCCGAGCGGGCCGGCGGGGGTGACGGCGAGCGCGGCGGTGCCGGCCAGGCCGAACACGAGCCGGTGCAGCGGGGCCGGCAGCCTGAGCGCGGGAACGCGCCACCGGGTCAGCCCGGTGAGGATCTCGGCGAGCAGGAGCAGCGCGAAGACGCCCCACAGCAGCCACATCGCCCACAGGGCCGCGCCGATGAGGACGTCCGGGGTGAACCGTCCGCTGGACCGTTCGAACCAGTCCGGGATCTGCGACCACGCCGGTAGCCGTCGCACCGGGTTGCCGCCGACGACCCACAACAGCGCCGGTACTCCCGCCAGGAAGAATCCGGCACCGATAACGGCGCGGGCGGCGCTGGTCAGGGAACGGGACAGCGACCTACGGTGTCGGGGCGGGTCGTGGGGAGGATGGACGGTGGCCCGCGCACCGTATTCGGCCAGTCTGTCGCCTCGGTCCGGGGACATCTGCGGCACCTGCCCCTCCCTGCGGCTGATCGTCAATCTCTTCCCATACACGAGGATCAGCATCTCCGACCATCCCAGCCGGAAGGATTCTCATCATTCGCGCACCGGGAATCATGGGAGAGGATCACGGTTGACAATGCCTCGCCACCACGGGCGAGACTGCCTCTCATGGTCAACGGGGACGCCAGGTTGTCGATCGACCTCAGCTCCTCGGCCATCGCCGCCACGGTCAGCCGGCAGGGCACCCGGGTTCCCATCCTCATCGACGGTCGGCTCGTCATGCCGCCGGGCGTCGCCGTCGGCCCCGCCGGTGACCTCTACGTCGGTGTCGACGCCGCCGCCGTGCGGTCGCTGCCCGCAGACCATCGGTTCGTCAACCACCCGGCCGACCACCTCGCCAGCCCTGCCCAGGCTCCCGATCCGGCACGACCCGGCCCCGTGGATGTCCTCGCTGCGGTCCTGCGGCACGCCAGCAACCACGCCACCCACCAGGTCGGCCAGCCGATCACCGACCTCACCGTGACCATCCCACCGGCCTGGGGACCACGCCGCCGCACACACCTCAGCGAGGCAGCGGCCCGAGCGGGACTACCACCGCCGGCCCTGGTCACCGCACCCGCTGCCCTGGCCACCTACACCACGACACTCGGCCTCACCACACCCGAGAACTCCTGCGTACTCGTCTGCCAGGCCGACCACCATCCACCCACTCTCACCGTCCTGCAGACGGTCAGCGACGGCTACCGCGAGCTGGCAACACAGCAACTCCACGGCCCACACGACCTCGACGATCTCATCGCACGACACGTCGTCGCCACCGCGACCACCGGCCACGACCCGCTCCGATCAGCCGGCGACCACACCGACACGATCACAGCGCAGGACCACGGCGCTCTCCGGGAGTCCGTCCGCACCGCCCGGCACCAACTCGTCCAGCAGGAGCGGGCGCCGGTCATGCTCCCCACACCCCACCACCCTGCGGTCATCACCCGCGACGACATCACCACCGCCACCCAGCCCCTCCTCGACCAGGTGCCCGACGCAGTCGCCCACCTCCTCGACGCGGCTGACGTCGACACCGAACACCTCACCGCCGTCATCGTGAGGCCAGCGCCCGGCGTGCCCGCACTGACCGACCGCCTCGCCGCAGCGACCCGCGTCACCCCCACCATCGTCGACCACTCCCACGCCCTCGCCGACGGAGCCCTGACCCTCACCACCACCCACCAACCCGGGCCCCTGGCCGCTGCCGCCCAACTCCCCCGCATCCGGCTGCGCATCAGCGACCTCACCGGCGCCCTCCTCATCGGCGCATGCTCCCTGGCCCTGCTGCTGCAAGCCGTCCTCACCGCCGACATCACCACCCTCTTCACCAGGGTGGTCGAAGCCCGCATCTCCCTACCGCAACTCGGCACCGCCGGCGCGCTCGCCATGCTCACCGCGTTCGCCGTGGCACACCTGGCACCCACCACCTGGCTCGCCGGAACACCCGCCACACCCACGCCCGAACCCACCACAGGCAGCCTCATCCGACGCGGATACCTCACCGCCGCCGTCGGCGGCACCATCACCGCCGCCCTCTACGGCCTCGCCACCGGCACCGCCGTCGGACTCGACTACACCCCCTACCTGAAATGGGCTCTTGGCACCGCCCTGCCCCTCGCGCTCTGCGCCACCCTCATCGCCGCCACCGCACCCCGCATCCCCGCCGACGCACTACCCACATGGCTCGCCATGACCCGCCCCGCCATCACCCACACCGTCACCGCAACCGCCGGCATCTTCCTCATGCGCGCCGCCCTCACCATCACCACCCCCGTCGACCTCACCGGCATGCCCGGCCTCGTGGGCAGCCTCGGAGCAGCCCTCCTCGGCACCGCCACCGCCCTCACCGCAACCCGCACCCGCCTGGCCCGCACCATCACCGCACCCGGCCTGGCCATCGGCTACGCCCTCGTCTTCACCTACAACACCAACAGCGCCCTCATCGCCGGCTACCTCATCGCCCTCACCTGGTGGGGAATCCGCCTCACCAGCAACACCCTGCAACTGGCCTTCCCCAACGTCCGGTCAGCGCTACACCGCCTCACCGGTCACTCTGACGGCTGAACAGTCGCCGGAAGCAGACGAAGACCACGGCTCAGTTCCGTGATTGGCGCGGGATTTCCGCTCGTCCGAGGCGATTCGTCCGGCCGCCGATCAGAAGGCGGTGGCTGAGAAGGGACGCGCCCCGCTGCCTCGGACGCATCTCCAGGCACGAAGCCGCACGTACAGGCTCATCGTCGAGCCGGTCACCATATCGCCAAGCCCGTCGAGCAGTCGGCGGGCTTTCTGCATTTCTCAGCCCGCCAACCGAGCCAGCCCTCATGGCGCAGACGTCGGGCTATCTCCGCCTGCCCCGAAGGAGGACCCAATCGCCAAAAGCTGATCGGCCAGCACTCAGCACAAGGCCATTGAGGCCCGCACCACGTCGGCCGTCCTGTCCACACTCGAACGTCTCCCGCAGCGAGGGGAACCACCAGTAGTCCACTCCCCATTCAGCAGTCAACCGAGCCGACCCAGGTCTTGGCCTACGCGACAAGGACAAGAGCGACGGCACGCGGCAGCTCACCGCTCCGACCCGAGGACTGCCAGCAACGCACGGCGCTCCATCCCGTACCGCATCGCTGCCTCGACAGCTTCTCACGGCCCACTGGCCGACACCGCGTCGCTCTAGAAGCTATGCATCGAGACCGGCACCAACCCGAACCTCCACTTTGCCAATCTTCCGAAAGGCCACCCCACTATGGGAACACATCAGAACCACCGAACCCTCAATCTCCACCTGAAGAGTCGACTGAGGCCAACCTTCCCAGCACGCTCATTCACGCCTAGTCCTGATGCGACTCCGCTCGATATTCCACAACTGGCGGAGCGGACCTCCACGGACATCATCGGCAGGCTTGACACCTCAGGACCGCAACGAATGGATAGACACCCACAGCCGACACATACCGCGACCATGCACATCATCAGCGGCACCGGCCCCCTTTTCCAGTCAGGCTGCAATGAAAGGAAATCCGATCGATGTCCGCCCCACCCCCAACCCCGCCCCGGCACCGGGCCGTCAGGCACCACCGGCCGCCGGCATCTGGCCGGCCACGCCACGCCGGGCCAGCAGCCCGGTTCCGCCTATCCGCCGGGCCAGCGATGAACGGCCCGAACGCCCCCGAGTGGCGGCCCGACCCTCTGCTGACCATCGATGACCTCGCCGCCTGGCTGGGCAAGCCCAAGAACACCCTCTACGCCTGGCACAGCCGAGGTAAGGGCCCCCGCGCCATCCGCGTCGGCAACACGCTGCGTTACCGGCGCAGCGAGGTCGAGCGCTGGCTCGATGAGCACACCGACGCGGAGCGGTAGGCCATGTCCCGACCTGAACTGCCCATCGGAACCTGGGGCAAGATCCGCACCGAGAAACTCGGACCCCGCCGGTTCCGCGCACGGGCCCGGTTCCGCGACTACGACGGCAAGACCCGCGACATCGAGGCCACCGACACCACCGGCCCAGCCGCCGAACGGGCGCTGAAAATCAAGCTACGTGACCGCACCACCCCCAACGACGACGAGATCACCCGCGAGACCCACGTCAGCAGACTCGCCGAACTATGGATCGAAGAGATCACCACCGAGGAACGGATCGCACCACAGACCATCCACCGATACGCGACCAGCGTGCGCGCGGCGATCCTGCCCGCCCTCGGCAACCTGCGGATCCGCGAGGCCAGCGTCGGGCGACTGGATCGGTTCCTGCGCGACATCGCCAAGGACCGCCCCTCGGCCGCCAGGGGCGCGAAGGTCGTCCTGAGCCAGATGTTCGCCCTCGCCGTGCGCCACGGCGCGCTCCCCACCAACCCCGTACGCGACACGGGTCGACTGCGCAAACCTCGCCGCGCAGTCGTCATCCTCTCCGACGAACACCTCCAGGCCGTCCGCACCGCCATCCGCGACTGGCAGCGGCCGGTCCCCGGCAAGCCCGGGCCTCGGCACACCGGCGACCTGGCCGACGTCGTCGACCTCATGCTCGCCACCGGAGCCCGCATCGGCGAGATCCTCGCCCTGCGTTGGGCGGACCTGGACCTCGCCACCGCACGCCCCACCCTGACGATCTGCGGCACCCTGGTCTTCGTCACAGGCCAGGGCTTCTTCCGACAGCCCTGGACCAAGAGCGACGCCGGCTACCGCATGGTCGTCCTGCCCCGGTTCGCCGTCGGCATGCTCCTGGCCCGCAAGCTCGACGCCGCCGACAACCCCCACGACGCGATCTTCGCGTCCCGACGCGGCACCTGGCTGTCACCCAACAACGTCCGCCGCCAGTGGCGCCAGGCCCGCGCCGACACCGACCTCGCCTGGGTCACCCCGCACACCTTCCGCAAGACCGTGGCCACCCTCATCAAGGAAGAGACCAACACCAAGAACGCCGCAGCCCAGCTCGGGCACTCCAGCGAGGAGGTCACCGCCACCTACTACATCGCCAAGCCCGTCCAAGCACCGGACGTCTCCGACGTCCTCGAACGCCTCGGCGCCGACCGGAACGGACGCCCCACGCCCAGGGGGCACGACGATGACCATGGATGACAAACCTGGTTGCCGCCCCGGGTAATTGGGGGGTTTTCGGGGGGCGGTTCAAAACTCCATAGACGAAAGCAAAAGCCCTGACCAGTGTTTCCGCTGGTCAGGGCTTTTCGCGTGTCGGGACGGCCGGATTCGAACCGACGACCCCTTGACCCCCAGTCAAGTGCGCTACCAAGCTGCGCCACGTCCCGATGCTCCCGCGAGGCACTTGCTCCCTGCGACAGCCGGTACAGCTTAACGCACGATCTTCCGCACGCACGCATCGGCCCCGCCCCCGATTGCCGACCCACACCCGCTAGAGCATCCTAGGAGGATAGGGGGAAACTTCTCCGAAGGGCGTTGGTCGGATCTCGGGCCCCACGCACCCCCGTAAGGCGTGTCAGATTGGCCGGGCGGGCACCATTCACTGGGCGTGAGTCCATGCCAGGCCGCCCATGCTTCCCGCCCGGCCCCGGCGCTCCACCCGCCCACCGCCCGCCGCACCTCCGCCACCCGCCGCGCATTCTCGCCTGCCACGTCACGGGCCTCTGAACGTGGACAGTTGCTGTTCGTCCGTGACGACAACTCCACGATCACAGCGGTAGGGGTTTGGCGGCATCGGCGGGAGCAGGGCGTACGGGGTGTGGGGAGCGGGGGCGGGCATCCCCGAAGACGTAGGGACGCAGGCCCGGCCCGGCTCGAAGGACAGGCAGGAGCGCGCCGACCCGGGATAAGGACACGAACGGCACGTTGAGCCAGCTGAGGACACAGACGGCACAGCAGCCGGACGAAGACGTAGACGGCCCGCCATGCCAGACAAGGGCACAGCCGGGCACACCAAGGAACCGGGCACACGCCCGGCCCCGCTACGCAGGGCCGGGCGTGCTCGTTGAGGGTGGCGTCAACCGGTGGCAGGTGGATCAGGGGAAACGGACAAGCAGGCAGGGCGCGACGGGAACAGGAGGCGGTACGCCGTCAGCCGTGCGCCTTGCCCCGACCGCCCGGACCGAGCTTCTTGCGCGGGCGTACCGAGATCTCCACCGGGCTGCCCTCGAAGCCGAACTCCTCGCGGAGCTTGCGCTCGACGAACCGCTGGTAGCCGGCGTCCAGTGGCGCGGTGGTGAAGAGCACGAACCGAGGCGGGGCGACCCCCGCCTGGGTGGCGAAGAGGATCTTCGGCGCCCGGCCGCCGCGCACCGGGTGCGGGGTGGCCTGCACCAGGGCGGTCAGCCAGGAGTTGAGCTGCGCCGTGGGCACCCGGGTCTCCCAGCTCGCCAGGGCCTTGCGCAGCGACGGGGCGAGCTTGTCGACCGCCCGGCCGGTCTTGGCCGACAGGTTGATCCGCAGCGCCCACGGGATGCGGCGCAGCTCGCGCTCGATCTCCTTGTCCAGGTAGTACCGGCGGTCGCCGTCGACGAGGTCCCACTTGTTGAAAGCGATGACCAGGGCCCGACCGGCCTCGGTGACCATGGACAGGATCCGCTGGTCCTGCTCGCTGATCGGCTCGCTGGAGTCGAGCAGCACCACGGCCACCTCGGCGGCTTCGATCGCCCCTGCGGTGCGCAGGCTGGCGTAGTACTCGGTGCCGCTGGCCTTGCCGACCCGCTTGCGCAGCCCGGCGGTGTCGACCAGTTGCCAGGTTTCCCCGCCGATCTCGACGAGGCTGTCCACCGGGTCGACGGTGGTGCCGGCGACGGAGTCGACGACCGCCCGCTCCTCGCCGGAGAACCGGTTGAGCAGGCTGGACTTGCCGACGTTGGGCCGACCGACGAGGGCCACCCGGCGCGGGCCGCGAGGGCGGTTCTCCACGATCGTCGGGGCCTCCGGCAGCGCCTGGAGGATCCTGTCGAGCAGGTCGCCGGAGCCCCGGCCGTGCAGTGCCGAGATCGGGAACGGCTCGCCGAGGCCGAGCGACCACAGCGAGGTCGACTCCATCTCGATGGTGGCGTTGTCGGCCTTGTTGGCCACCAGGATGACCGGCTTGGCGCTGCGCCGCAGCATCTTGACGGCGGCCTCGTCCACGTCGGTGGAGCCGACCATGGCGTCGACCACGAACAGCACCACGTCGGCGGTGGCGACGGCGATCTCGGCCTGCGCGGCGATCGCCGCGGCGCGGTCCTTCGCGTCCGGCTCCCAGCCGCCCGTGTCGACGACCGTGAACGCCCGGCCGGACCACTGCGCGTCGTAGGGAACCCGGTCCCGGGTCACCCCGGGGATGTCCTCGACGACCGCCTGCCGACGGCCGATGATGCGGTTGACCAGGGTGGACTTGCCGACGTTGGGACGGCCGACGACGGCCACCACCGGCACCGGGCCGGTCGGCTCTTCGGTGTCCGCGTCGGGCTCGCGCAGCTCCACCCAGCCCTCGTCTGTGGTCACGCCACGCCCCGCTCGGTCAGCAGCGCGCGCAGCCGGTCGACGACCTCGTCGATGCCCAGCTCCGTGGTGTCCAGCACCACCGCGTCGGCGGCCTGCTGCAACGGGTCGGCCTTGCGGGTCGAGTCGAGCCGGTCGCGACGGGCCAGGTCGGCGGCGGTGGCGGCCACGTCGGTGGCGTCCTCCGCGCTGCGCCGCTGGGCGCGCGCGGCCTCGGAGGCGGTCAGGTAGACCTTCAGGTCCGCGTCGGGGACGACGACCGAACCGATGTCGCGGCCCTCGACGACGATCCGGCCGGCCTTCGCGATCAACTCCCGCTGCCGGGCCACCAGCAGGGCCCGCACCGACGGTACGGCGGCCACGGCGGAGACCGCGCCCGTGACCTCGGGGCCCCGGATCTCGGCGTCGACGGTCACGCCGTCGGCGGTCACGGCGTACCCCTGGGGGTCGGTGCCGATGCGCAGGTCGACCTCGGCGGCGACCTTGCCCACCGACTCGGCGTCGGTCAGGTCGACCCCGGAGCGCAGCACGGCCCAGGTGATCGCCCGGTACATCGCGCCGGTGTCCAGGTAGCGGGCCCCGAGGCTCACGGCGAGCCGCCGGGAAACGGTGGACTTACCCGAACCGGACGGCCCGTCCACAGCGACCACGCAGCGCCCGGCCCGTACGTTTTCCTCCACCGTGATCCTCCTCAGCCCGTGCCTCGCGGGGCCCGGCGGCCCGTCGCGAGCGGTTTGTCGTCGTCGTCAATCATGCCCGCGGCCCGTCGAGGGGCCGCGCGCGACGCCGTCGGTGGCGACCCACGCCACCGTGCGTCCCGTCCGGGACGTCACGGAAGCCTACCTGTTGGGGTACCCCGTCCTACGGGGTCAGTCACCCACCGCCTTGAACAGGGCGGCGACCTCGGCGTTGGTGAGCCGCCGGGTGCGACCGGCGCGCAGGTCGCCGAGGCGGATCGGCCCGATCGAGGTACGCACGAGGCGCGACACCGGGTGCCCGACCTCGGCGAGCAGGCGTCGGACGATGTGTTTGCGCCCCTCGTGCAGGGTCAGCTCCACCTGGGCGGTCTTGCCCAGGGTGTCCACCACCTTGAAGGAGTCGACGGTGACGGGGCCGTCCTCCAGCTCGACGCCGGCGGCCAGCCTCTTGCCGAGGTTGCGTGGGATCGGCCCGGCCACCTCGCACAGGTAGGTCTTCGGCACCCCGTACGACGGGTGGGTGAGCCGGTGGGCGAGGTTGCCGTCGTTGGTGAGCAGCAGCAGGCCCTCGCTTTCGGCGTCGAGCCGCCCGACGTGGTAGACCCGCTGCTCCACCCGGTGGCCGATGAAGTCGGACAGGGCGGTGCGGCCCTTCTCGTCCGCCATGGTGGAGACGACCCCGCGGGGCTTGTTCAGGGCGAGGTAGACCAGCCGGGTGTCGGCCTGGAGGCGCTCGCCGTCGACGAAGATGACGTCGCGGGTGGGGTCGGCCCGGTCGCCGAGCTGGGCCACCTTGCCGTTGACGGTGACCCGGCGGCGGAAGATCAGGTCTTCGCAGGCGCGGCGGGATCCCACGCCGGCGGCGGCCAGCACCTTCTGGAGGCGTTCGGCCCCCTCGAAGACGGGCGCGTCGGTCTTGGGGGCACGGTCATCGCGTCGCATCGGCAAGCTCTTCTACGTCGTCGGGGAGGAACGGGGCGAGCGGGGGCAACTCGTCGACCGAGTTCAGCCCCAGCTTCTCCAGGAACATCGTGGTGGTCCGGTAGAGGAAGGCGCCGCTGTCCGGTTCGGCACCGCACTCCTCGACCAGCCCGCGGGAGACCAGCGTACGGAGCACCCCGTCGCAGTTGACACCCCGGATGGCCGAGATGCGCGAACGGGTCACCGGCTGCCGGTACGCGACCACGGCGAGGGCCTCCAGCGCCGCCTGGGTCAGCCGGACCGACTGCCCGTCCAGCACGAACCGCTCCACGTACGTGGCGTATTCCGGGCGGGTGTAGAGCCGCCAGCCGCCGGCGGCCCGGCGCAGCTCGAAGCCGTGCCCGGCGGCGGTGTAGCCGGCCGCGATGTCGTCGAGCATTGGGCCGATGCGCTCCGGGGACTGTTCGAGGACCTGGGCCAGGGTCAGCTCGCTGACGGGCTCGTCGACCACCAGCAGGATGGCCTCCAGCGCCCCGCGCAGTTCCGCGTCGTCGAGCGCGGGGGCCGGCGGTGGCACGGGAGCGGCCCGGCGCCGCGAGGCCCGCTGCTTCCGCTCCGCCGCCTCCGCCGCCTCCGCCGCCTCCCCAGCCAAGGAGATCTTGGAAGAATCCGGCCCCTCCGGGGGCCGTTCGTTTCCAAGATCTTCCCGGGCGGCCGGCGGCGGGGCGGGGGGTTCCGGTGGGGCGGGGGGACGGGGGCGGTTCCAGGGCGGGACCCAGGCGGCGGCCTGGTCGGCCAGGGAGTCCCGGCGTTCCTCGTCACTCATCACGCTGCTCCTCGCCGTCCACGGCCTCGCCGTCCACGGCCACGCCGTCCACGGCCACGCCGTTGCCGTCCTTGTCGTTGCTCGTGCCCGGCTCGGACGGGGCGCCGGCATACTCGTCGACGTGCAGCTCGGTGCCGCCGTCGGCGGGGCCGGTCCAGCGGACGGTCAACTCCTCCAGGGCCTGTTCCTGCACGAAGGACACGAGGCCCTCCCGGTACAGCTCCAGCAGCGCCAGGAAGCGGGCCACCACCTCCAGGGTGGCCTCGCAGTCGGCGCAGAGCAGGGAGAACGTGGCGACGCCGGCCCGGCGCAGCCGCTCGGCGATGATCCCGGCGTGTTCCCGGACGCTGACCCGGACCAGGTGCACGTGCGCGATGGACACCTCGGGCACCGGCTTCGGCGTCATCGCCCTGACCGCCAGCTTCAGCAGCCGCTCGGGACCGATGCCGAGCACCAGGTCGGGCAGCGCCTCGGCGTAGCGGGCCTCGAGGGTCACCGCCCGGGGGTAGCGCCGGCCGCCGACCGCCTCCAGCTCGGCGATGTGCGCGGCGGCCTCCTTGAACGCCTTGTACTGCAGCAGCCGGGCGAAGAGCAGGTCCCGCGCCTCCAGCAGCGCCAGGTCCTCCTCGTCCTCGACCTCGGCGGTGGGCAGCAGCCGGGCCGCCTTCAGGTCCAGCAGGGTGGCGGCGACCAGCAGGAACTCGCTGGTCTCGTCCAGGTCCCACTGGTCGCCCATGGCCCGCAGGTAGGCGATGAACTCGTCGGTGACCCGGTGCAGGGCGACCTCGGTGACGTCCAGCTTGTGCTTGCTGATGAGCTGGAGCAGCAGGTCGAACGGGCCGGTGAAGTTGTCCAGCCGGACGGTGAACCCGGTGGATTCCCCGCCCGCGCCGTCGCCGGCCGGGCCGCCGCCACCGGCCACGCCAGCAGCACCGTCACCTGCCACGCCACCGGAACCGGCCACGGGGGGCGGCGGTGCGGCGGGCGGGTCCAGGGGCGGCGCGGTCACCGGACGACCGTAGTCCACGCCCTGGGCACCGCGACGACAAGGCCGCCCCGGACGACGAGGTCACCCCGGGCGCCAACAAAGCCGCCTCGGCGGGGCGCGGCCACCGACCGCTGGTGCGTCCCCGGCCGGGGACACGCGCGCCGACGACGGGCCACCCGGCCTACCGCTCCGCCTGCGCGGCGATCACCTCGCGGGCGAGCTGCCGGTAGTTGCGGGCGCCCGACGACGCTGGGTCGAGGGTGGTGATGGGCGCCCCGGCCACCGTGGACTCGGGGAACTTCACCGTCTTGGTGATCACCGTCTGGTAGACCTTGTCGCCGAACGCCTCGACCACCCGCTGGAGCACCTGCCGGCAGTGGGTGGTGCGGCTGTCGTACATGGTGGCGAGGATGCCCTCCAGCTCCAGGTCGAAGTTGAGCCGCTCGCGCACCTTGTCGATCGTGTCCAGCAGCAGGGCCACGCCCCGCAGGCTGAAGAACTCGCACTCCAGGGGGATGAGCACGCCGTGCGCGACGGTCAGCGCGTTGATCGCCAGCAGGCCGAGGGAGGGCTGGCAGTCGATGAGGATGTAGTCGTATTCCTTGCGGATCGACCTGAGCACCCGGGCGAGGGCCATCTCCCGGGCGACCTCGTTGACGAGCTGTATCTCGGCGGCGGAGAGGTCGATGTTGGCCGGCAGCAGGTGCAGCCCCGCCACGTCCGTCTTGATCAGGACGTCCTCGGCGGTGACGTCGTCCTGCATGAGCAGGTTGTAGACCGACAGGTCGAGGTTGTGCGGGTTGACGCCGAGGCCCACGGAGAGCGCGCCCTGCGGGTCGAAGTCGACCAGCAGCACCTTGCGGCCGTATTCCGCGAGCGCCGCGCCCAGGTTGATCGTGGTGGTGGTCTTGCCGACGCCGCCCTTCTGGTTGGCCATCGCGATGATCCGGGCCGGCCCGTGCCGGTCGGTGGGCATCGGCTCGGGGATCGGCTTGCGCATCGTGTAGGCCGCCGGGTCCGCCGGCCCGAGGTCCGCGCCGAGCGTGGCCTGCTGCTCGCGGAGCTCCGTCGTCCAGGTCTCGGCACGGTCACCGTTGCCAGCCATGTCCTCGTTGCCCCCTCCCGACGACCACCTGGCGTCGGAGCCGTCCGACGTCCCTCGCGGCGCCGCGGCGCACCCCGGTCCTGTCGCCCCGCAAGGTCCGCGCCATGCCGACTGTACGCCACCGGTCAGCAGGGCGTTCGGCACCGGTACGGCGTGTCGGCCCCGACCGGCCGGTCCCGGTGGGCGGGGCCGGTCGACGCGTCCCGCGGTCAGCCGCGGGCGCGGGGGTGGGCGGTGGCGTACACCTCGCGCAGCCGCTCCACGGTGACCAGCGTGTAGACCTGGGTGGTGGTCACCGAGGCGTGGCCGAGCAGTTCCTGCACCACCCGCACGTCGGCCCCGCCGTCGAGCAGGTGGGTGGCGTACGAGTGGCGCAGGGTGTGCGGGGAGACGGCGTTCGCCCCGTCCACCGGCAGCCCGGCCCGCTCGGCGGCCCGCCGCAGGATCGTCCACGCCCCCTGCCGGGTCAGCGCGCCCCCGCGCGCGTTGACGAACACCGCCGGGGTGCCCCGGCCGGCGGCCACCAGGGCCGGTCGCCCGCGCACCAGCCAGGCGCGCAGCGCCTCGACGGCGTACCCGCCGACCGGCACGAGGCGGGTCCGGCCGCCCTTGCCGCGCAGCAGCACCGCCGCCTCGCCGCTGTCGAGGCCGTCGAGGTCGTCGATCGCCGCGCCGACGGCCTCGGAGATCCGCGCGCCGGTGCCGTACAGGAACTCCAGCAGCGCCCGGTCGCGCAGCGCCAGCGGCGCGCCGTCGCCGGTGGCGGTCACCGGGCCGGCGGTCTCCAGCAGCCGCACCACCGCGTCGACAGGGAGCGCCCGGGGCAACCGGCGCGGCGGGGCGGGCGGCCGGACGTCGCGGCTCGGGTCGGCGCCGGCCAGCCCCTCGCGCAGGGCGAAACGGTGCAGCCCGCGCACGGCCGACGCGGCGCGGGCGGCGGAGGAGACCGCCAGGGGCGGGTGGTCGTCGTCGCCGGCGCGCAGCCGGGCCAGGTGCGCCTCGACGACGCCCGCCCCGACGGTGGCGAGGTCGGCGATCCCGGCGGCGGCGAGGGTGGCGAGGTAGCGGTCCAGGTCCCGGCGGTACGAGGCGAGGGTGTTCGCGGACAGGCCACGCTCGACGGTGAGGTGGTCGAGGTAGCCGCGCAGGGCCCGGCGCAGGGCCGGCGCGGGTTCCGCGCCGGCCCCGTCCGGTGCCCCGGTGCGCTGCCCGGTCAGGCCAGCACCTCGGCCAGCGGCAGGGTCGGCATGCCGTGCGCCTCGGCGACCGGCCCGTAGACGACCTGCCCGTCGTGGGTGTTCAGGCCCAGCGCCAGGGCCGGGTCGCGGCGCAGGGCCGCGCGCCAGCCGTGGTTGGCCAGCTCCAGGGCGTACGGGAGGGTCACGTTGGTCAGCGCGTAGGTGCTGGTGTGCGGCACCGCGCCGGGCATGTTCGCCACGCAGTAAAAGATCGAGTTGTGCACCTGGTAGGTCGGCTCGGCGTGCGTGGTGGGCCGGGAGTCCTCGAAGCAGCCACCCTGGTCGATGGAGATGTCGACGAGCACGCTGCCCGGCTTCATCCGGGAGACCAGCTCGTTGGAGATCAGGGTCGGGGCCTTCGCCCCGGGGACGAGGACCGCGCCGATGACCAGGTCCGCGTCGAGCACGGCCCGCTCGATCTCGTACGCGTTGGAGGCGACCGTCTGCAGGTGGCCCCGGTAGATGGCGTCGGCCTGGCGCAGCCGGGCCACGTTCTTGTCCAGCAGCAGCACCTCGGCCTGCAGGCCGAGCGCGATCGCGGCGGCGTTCATGCCGGACACGCCCGCCCCGATGACCACGGTCTTCGCCGCGTACACGCCGGAGACGCCGCCCATCAGGATGCCGCGCCCGCCGCCCTGCCGCTGCAGGTGGTACGCGCCGACCTGCGGGGCGAGCCGGCCGGCCACCTCGGACATCGGGGCGAGCAGCGGCAGCGACCGGTCGGGCAGCTCCACGGTCTCGTACGCGATGCCGGTGACCCCCCGGTCGACCAGCGCGTCGGTGCACGCCTTGGACGCGGCCAGGTGCAGGTAGGTGAAGAGCACCTGCCCGGCGCGCATGCGGTGGTATTCCTCGGCGACCGGCTCCTTGACCTTGAGCACCAGTTCGGCGGTGTCCCACACCTCGTCGGCGGTGGCCAGGATCTTCGCGCCGGCCGCGGCGAACTCCTCGTCGGTGATGCTCGACCCGACGCCGGCGCCGGACTCGACGAAGACCTGGTGGCCGCTGCGGGTGAACTCGTTGACGCCCGCGGGTGTGATGGCCACGCGGTATTCGTGGTTCTTGACCTCGCGAGGGATTCCGACCTTCACGATGCAGACACCTCTCTCCGGGGCCGACCCGCCCCGACCGCCCGGTGCGCGGAGGCTCCGTTGCCGCCGCGGTCCACCGTCCCGCCGGCGGCAGTCTAGGCGGGCCGCCCGTTTCGCGGCGCCGACACTGTGCCATCCCGTGCCCAGGGGTGCTGACGATGTGTCAGGCATCGATGGGGCCGGCGGTGGAGAGCGGATCAGCCGTTCCGCCAGTGTTCGCCTCCCATCGTCCCACCGGTGGGGTGCCGCTGCGGACAGGACGCGAGTCGATCACTATGGTTTCGCCCCATGACCACTCCTTACCAGCAGTACCCGCAGGGCGTCTCCGACAAGAGCAAGGTCGTCGCGGGTGTACTCGGCATCCTCCTCGGCGGCTTCGGCGTCGGGCGGTTCTACATGGGCGACACCAAGACCGGCGTGCTCCAGCTCGTCGTGACCCTGGTCACCTGCGGCTTCGGCGCCCTCTGGGGCACCATCGACGGCATCCTGATCCTGGTCAACGGCGGCGTCGACGGGCAGGGCCGCCCGCTGCGCGACTGATCTCCACCTCGTCTCGAAGGGGGCCGTGCGGCGCGCCGCACGGCCCCTTCCCGTCACGTTCCGTCCGCCGGCCGACGCGGACCACCGTCGGGCCGCCGGCCGGCTCGGCTCAGCGCGGCAGCGGCGCGTCCGGGCGGCGCAGCGCCGACCAGCCGACGTCCCGGACGCGGGCGGCGGCGAGCAGCCCCGCCACGGCGGAGGCGTTGGTGATCTCCCCGGCCAGCACCATCCGCACCGCCTCGTCGAGGTCGACCCGGACGACCTGGAGGTCGGCCTCCTCCTCGCTGCGTTCGTGGCGCTGCCCGGCCGGCACGTCGGCGAGGTCCCGGGCCAGGAACACCCGCACGACCTCGTTGGAGAAGCCGGGTGAGCTGTGCAGGTCGACCAGCACGTCGATGGTGCCGGCGGTGAGGTCGGCCTCCTCGGCCAGCTCCCGGGCCGCGGCGGCGGCCAAGTCCTCGCCGGAGACGTCCATCAGCCCGGCGGGCAGCTCCCACAGGTGCCGGCCGACCGGGTGCCGGTACTGGCGGATGAGGACCACCTGGCCGGCGTCGTCGAGGGCCACGACGGCGACCGCGCCGACGTGCCGGACGTAGTCGCGGGCGGCGGTGCCCCCGCCGGGCATGGTGACCTCGTCGGTGACCACGGAGAAGATCCGCCCGGCGTAGCGTTCCCGCCGGTCGGTCACCTCGTAGCGGTGCTCGACGGCGCTCACGACGCCGACGCCGTCTCGCGCCCGGCGGCCGCGCCGCCGTTGTGCTCGGCCCTGCCCGCCGCCTCCGCCGCGCCGCCGAGCGCGTCCAGGTCGACCGGGAGCTGGTCGGCCTCGGAGTAGGCGACGGCGGCCTTCACGAATGCCGCGAACAGCGGGTGCGGCCGCGTCGGGCGGCTCTTCAGCTCGGGGTGCGCCTGGGTGGCCACGAAGAACGGGTGCAGGTCGCGGTCCAGCTCGACGAACTCGACGAGCCGGCCGTCCGGGGAGGTGCCGGAGATGTGCAGCCCCGCCTTGGTGAGCTGGTCGCGGTAGGCGTTGTTCACCTCGTACCGGTGCCGGTGCCGCTCGCTGACCTCGGTGGCGCCGTACGCCTCGGCGACGATCGACCCCCCGGCCAGCTTCGCCGGGTACGCGCCCAGCCGCATGGTGCCGCCCAGGTCGCCCCGGCCGGCGACGATGTCCTCCTGGTCGGCCATGGTGGCGATGACCGGGTGCGTGGCCTCCTCGTCGAACTCCAGGGAGTTGGCCCCGTGCAGGCCGGCCAGGTGCCGGGCCACCTCGATGGTCATGCACTGCAGGCCGAGGCAGAGGCCGAGCAGCGGCACGCCGTTCTCCCGGGCGTACCGGGCGGTGCCGATCTTGCCCTCGATGCCGCGTACGCCGAAGCCGCCGGGGATGACGATGCCGTCCACGCCGGCCAGGGCCGCCGCCGCGCCGGCCGGGGTGACGCAGTCGTCGCTGGGCACCCAGCGCAGCTG
Organism: Micromonospora sp. PTRAS2; assembly: GCF_054052245.1. Taxonomy (NCBI): domain Bacteria; kingdom Bacillati; phylum Actinomycetota; class Actinomycetes; order Micromonosporales; family Micromonosporaceae; genus Micromonospora; species Micromonospora sp. PTRAS2. Next base: position 18,432 of record NZ_JBSWBU010000023.1, on the reverse strand, counting down.
CACCCGGGCCCGGTGGCCGAACCCGGCGGCCCGGATCGCCTCGCTGACCGACAGGTACGCGTCGGGCAGGTCGACGTACTTGCCGACCACCGCCACGGTGACGGTGTGCCGGGGCTGGTGGACCCGGTCGAGCAGGTCGTCCCAGCTGGCCCAGTCCACGTCGCGGAAGGACAGGCCGAGGCGGCGCACCACGTACGCGTCGAGGCCCTCGCGGTGCAGCACCTTCGGGATGTCGTAGATGCTCGGGGCGTCGGGGGCGGCGACGACCGCCTCGGTGTCGACGTCGCAGTAGAGCGACAGCTTGACCTTGACCTTCTCCGGGATCTCCCGGTCGCAGCGCAGCACCAGCGCGTCGGGCTGGATGCCGATGCTGCGCAGCTGCGCCACCGAGTGCTGGGTGGGCTTGGTCTTCAGCTCGCCCGACGGTGCCAGGTAGGGCACCAGGGAGACGTGCAGGTAGAAGCAGTTGTCCCGGCCCAGGTCGTGGCGGACCTGGCGGATCGCCTCCAGGAACGGCAGCGACTCGATGTCGCCGACGGTGCCGCCGACCTCGGTGATCACCACGTCGGGGATCTGGCCCTCGGCGTCCGGGTCGGCCATGCCGAGGATGCGGGCCTTGATCTCGTTGGTGATGTGCGGGATCACCTGGACGGTGTCGCCCAGGTACTCGCCGCGCCGCTCCTTCGCGATCACGTCCGAGTAGATCTGGCCGGTGGTGACGTTCGCCTTGCCGGACAGGTCCCGGTCGAGGAAACGCTCGTAGTGCCCGACGTCGAGGTCGGTCTCGGCACCGTCCTCGGTGATGAAGACCTCGCCGTGCTGGAACGGGTTCATCGTCCCCGGGTCGACGTTGAGGTACGGGTCCAGCTTCTGCATCACCACGCGCAGCCCGCGGGCCGAGAGGAGGTTGCCGAGGCTGGAGGCGGTGAGGCCCTTACCCAACGAGGAGGCGACGCCCCCCGTGACGAAAATGTGCCTGGTCGTCCGTGCTGAAGGGGCCAAGGCCTGCTCCCGTGTCGTCCGTCGCGGTCGTGCAGACCGTCGTGCCGATCAGTGCCGAACAACCGGCCGTGCCGGCTGCGGGCCAAGTGATCACGCGATCCACGGGACTCCACGGTAACACCTCCCCGGGCCGGGTCCGCAGGCCGCACCCGAGGTCGCCCGGCCGGGCGGCGCACCAGGTCAGGCCGTCGCGACCCCCGTCGATGCGCGGGCGGCCCGCCCGGGGGCCCGGTCCGGCGCGTCCCCGCCGCCGCCCGCGGCGCCGTCGGTGGGCGCCGCGGGGGGCGGGTCGGCGGGTGGCGACGCGGTCGCGTCGCCGGTCGAGGTCTGCTCGCCGGCCCCGGCCCCGGCCCCGGTCCCCTCGTCGGCGTCGGGGCGGTCCGGGCCGCCCGGCGGGGCGACGCCGAGCCGGCCGTTGGCGGGGCCGCCGTCGCCCGGCTGGGTCCGGTCGGTGGAGTGGTCGAGCACCCGCAGCGCCGCGAGCGCCGCCATCGGCACCACCAGCGCGCCGGCGGCGCCGGCCACGTCGAGCGCGGAGCCGCCGAGCAGCCCGCCGAGGCCGGCGGCCACGCCCGTGCCGGCCATCGCGGCCCGCATCGCCGGGTAGATGCCGAACAGCCGCATCAGCCCGCCCCACGGTTGGAGCAGCGCGAACCAGACCAGCAGGGCACCGGCCAGGGCCAGCACCGTGAGCGGGCTGTTGACCAGGGTCTCGAAGTTGGCCGTGCTGGACCGGTGGACGGTCAGCCCGCCGGTGCCGTCGCCGAGGGCGGCCAGGAACCGGCCGAGGCTGCCCCGTTCGGTCGCCGGCCGGCGCAGGTCGACCACCGCGAAACCGATCATGACCGCGAGCCCCGCCATGCCCGCCCAGACCAGTCGGCTGACCGTCAGCCAGCCGCCGGTGCTGATCGCGGCGGCCACGCTCACCCCGGCCGTCAGCGCGATCGCGCCGATGGAGTCCGCGCCGAGGTAGGGGCTGCCGACCACCACCACGGCGGCCCCGCCGACGGCGACGACCACCATGGGCCGCCACCGGCGGTGGACCCGCTGGGCCAGCCAGCCGGCGCACAGCAGCGACCCGGCGGCGAACACGCCGAGCCCGACGGTGCCCAGGCCGGAGAACCGGCCGCCCTCCAGCGCCGAATAGCCGGTCACCCCGTTGAGCTGCAACCGGGCGCCGGTGAGCACGTCGGCGGCGACCACGAGGGTGGCCAGGCCGGCGACCGCGCCCAGCGGCCCGAGCGTCGCGTCGTGCCCGGGGGCGAACCGCACGGCGGCGGTCGCCCCGACCAGCAGCAGCACGGTGGTCGCCGCGAACCACCAGCCGGCGTGGTCGCCGCGCCACCACGGCACCACGTCGGCGAGCAGGGCCGCCGGCACCGCGAGGGCGGCGGCGATCAGCAGCAGTTCGACCACGGCCACCACCCGCCGGGGCACCGGCGCCGGGCCGACGGGCCCGGCGTGGCGGCGGGCGCGGCGCAGCAGCGGCAGCACCGCCACGGCCAGCAGCACCTGCGCGCCGGCGAGCAGGGCGAAGAACCAGCCGGCGACCCGCCGCTGGGCGGCGGCCTCCCGGTCGGCGTCGGCCGGCGCGGCGATCGCGGTGGGCAGGTCCGCCGGGCGACCGCCGACGGAGAGGGCGGGTCGGCCGAGGAACAGCCGTTCCGGCATCGGCCGCCCCAGCGCGGCGAGCGCCGTCGGCGCGAGGTCGACCAGTTGCAGGTATCCCTCCCGGCCGGTGGTCGGCGAGGTGAGCCAGCCCCGTTCCCAGCCCGGCCCGTCGGCGACGGCGACGTGCAGCCGCGACGGCAGGTCGGTGTCGGAGATCCCGGCGACCAGCACCAGGGAGCGCGGGGGCCGGCCGGCGAGGACCCGGGCCAGGTCGGCGTCGGCCCGGCGGGCCTGCTCGGCCCGGGCCGCCCGGTCGTCGCCGGCGACGGTGCCGAGGTCGACGACGCTCAGCACGCAGGAGCCGAGCAGCGGGGCCGGGTCGTCGGGCAGCGCCGCAGCGTACCGGTCGACGCGGCCGAACGGGCGGGCGGCGGCCACCGCCGCGCCGGGGCCGACGGCGACCGAGCAGCGCACCGACTCCGCCAGCGCGCCGGGCACCGCGCCCCAGGGCAGGCGCTGCTGGTTGTGCTGCACGACGCTCTCCTGGTCGGGCAGGTTCGCGCCGATGCCGTCGGGCTGCTCGACCGTCACCCCGGCCGGCGGGCACACGCCGCCGCCCCGACTGCCGTTCCAGGCGGCGAAGTTGCCGGCGCCCAGGGTCAGCCAACCGTCGACGGGGCAGGTGGGCCGGTGGGCGGAACGCACCGACAGGGAGCCGATCGAGCCCTGCTGGGCCATCCGCCACAGCGTCGGGGTGGTCTGCGGGTCGACGTCGTCCCAGCGCAGGCCGGCCACCCCGACGAGCACCACGAAGTCGGCGGTGCGCCGGGGCGTCTCGGTGGCGGGCCGGGCGGCGAGGGCCGTCACCCCCAGCACCACGACGAGCAGGGTCAGCAGGACCGGCGGCAGCCTGCGCAGCAGCACCGGCTTCAGTGCGCGCAGCATCACCGGCGTCCCGTCGACGGGGCGTCCGCGCCGGGGGCGGCCGGACCGCTGGTGTCGCCGGTCAGCTCCGCATAGAGCGCGGCCAACTGGGCGACGGTGTCCGCCTCGGTGGGCCACGTCGCCGCCCGCGCGGCACCGCGACGGCCCAGCTCGGCCCGCCGGTCGTCGTCGTCGAGCAGCGCGCGCACGGCCGCGTCGACCGCGTCGACGTCGCCCGGGGGCACCAGCACCGCGGCGTCTCCGACCAGTTCCGGCAGGCCGCCGACGGCGGTCGCCACCAGCGGTACGCCGGCCCGCAGCGCCTCCTGCGCGAACAACTGGCGGGCCTCCCAGTCGCTGGTCACCACGGCCAGGTCGGCGCCGGCGAGCAGGTCGGCCACGTCGGTGCGGTGCCCGAGCAGGGTGACCGGGGCCCGGGCTGCGGAGATCCGGGCGGCGAGGGGCAGGTACGCCGGGCCGCTGCCGGCGATCACCACGACCGGCGGCGGGGTCCGGCCGCGCCACCGGGCGGCGGCGTCGACCAGCACGTCGTACCGCTTCTGGGGGTGCAGCCGGCCCACGGAGAGGATCAGCGGCTGGCCGGCGGCGACCGCGAACTCGGCGCGGACGGCGGACCGGCGGCGACGCGGCGCGGGCAGCGCCGGCGCGGCGACCGGGGCCAGCCGGGCGTCGGCGGCGCCGAGGGCGGCGGCGCGCTCGACCAGGTCGGCGCTGGCGCCGAGGGCGACCCGGGTGCCCCGGGCGACGACCCGTTCGGCCAGCCGGGACAGCCCGCCGCGCAACCCCCGGGCGAGCACCGCGTTGTGCCAGGTGACCACGACCGGGGCCGCCGGCCGGGCCAGGACGGCGACGAGCCCGGCGCGCAGCCCGTGCGCGTGCACGACCGCGACCGGTTCGGCGGCCAGCGCGCGGCGCAGCGCGGCCACGGCCCGGGCGTCGGCGGGAGTCGGGCTGGCCGGGATCTCGACGGGCTGGAAGCGGGCCCCGACGCCGGTGAAGTCGAACTGTTCCTCGGTGGCGGCGGGCCCGCAGACCAGCACGGTGCGGCCCGCCGCGGCGAGGCCCCGGGCGACGGAACGGACGTGTTGGCCGACGCCGCCGGTGCTGGAGGCGAGCAACAACGCCACGGTGCCGTGCTGCCCGGGTGCCGGTGTCGCGCCCGTCACCGCGACCACCTCCGGTCCACCGCCACCCCCGGTCGGCCGCCCGTCGTCCCGCTCACCCGGACACCGTCTCCTTCCCGTCGCCCCGTTCCGGACCGACCACGTCGCGCTGCCGGGGCCCACCGGAACGCCCGCCGCGCCGCAGCGCACCGGGCAACCGGCGACCCACGGCGGCGAGCAGCGGCCGCACGTCCCGCCGGTCGGCCAGGTACGCCACGGCGAGGAACACGACCCCGACCACGGCTGCAGACAGCATGCCCTGCACGAGGGCCGCGAGTGTCGTCGGGGTGCCGGCCCCGCGCCCGGCCAGGGCATGCGCGGTGGCCGCCCCGGCGAGCGCCGCGAGCGCCCCGCCGAGCAGCCCCGCCGCTCCCGCGCGGGCCGCCCCGGCCAGCGCGGCGGGCCCCGCCGCGCGGCGCGCCGCGACGACCAGCAGGACGCCGAGCAGCAGCATGCCGGCGGAGTTGGCCAGGGTCACCGCGAGCACCCGGTCGGCGCGGGGCAGCAGCACGGCGAGGGGGACGACGGCCAGCGGCACCGCCAGCCAGCCGACGGTGACGGCCACGGTGGCCGGCCGGGTGTCGCCGCGGGCGTAGAGGGCGCGGGAGAGCACCGCGAACAGCCCGTAGCCGAGCAGGCCGGGGGCGAAGCCGGCGATCGCGGCGGCCACCGGGGCCGGGTCGGCCGGACGGAAGAAGGCGGCGACCGGGGCGGCGGTGCCGGCGAGGGCCGCCGCGCCGAGGCAGCTGAACAGCAGCACTCCCCGGGTGGTGGTGGCGAGGGTGTCCCGGTACGCCGGTTCGTCGCCGGCCGCCGACGCCGCCGCCAGGGTCGGGTACGCGGCGACCGCGAGCGGCACGGCGAGCACCGCCCAGGGCAGCAGGTACATCGTCTGGGCCAGGTTGAACGCCTGGACGGAACCGGTCGGGCCCCCGGAGGCGCTCTTGACGACCAGCGCGAGGGCGATCTGCTGGGCGGCCACCGTGACCGCCCCGGCCGCCGCGAGTCCGCCGACCCGGGCCCGGGCGTCGGCGTCGAACGCGTACCCGAAGCGCAGCCGCAGGCCGAGGCGGCGCAGCGGGATCAGCAGCGACAGCGACAGCACGACCACGCCGAGGGTGGTGCCGCCGCTCAGGACCAGCTCCCCGCCCCGGCTCACCCCGGCGACGGTGGCCCCCCGTCCCTCGACGCCGCCGAAGGTCAGGTAGACCACGATCACGGTGAGGCTGGACAGCAGCGGGGCGATGACGGGCCAGGCGAAGCGGCGGTGCGCCTGGAGCACCCCGGTGAGCACGATGCCGATGCCGTAGAGCGGCAGCTGGGGGGCGAAGACCCGCAGCATGCGCGCCCCGGCGGCCAGCTCGGCGGGGCTGCGGCCGGAACTGAGCGCCTCGACGATCGGCCCGGCCAGCAGCGCCACCAGCGCCGCGAGGGGCACCAGCAGGGTCAGCGTCCAGGTCAGCAGGGCGCCGGTGGTCGCGCCGACGGCCCGCCGGTCGCCCGCCGCGACCGGGCCGGCCAGCAGCGGCACGACCAGGCTCGCCAGTGCCCCGCCGGCCACGATCTCGAAGATGATGTTCGGCGCGATGTTGGCGACCACGTACATGTCGCCGAGGTCGCTGAAGTCCAGTGTCCAGGTGAACACCATCGTCCGGCCGAAGCCGGCGAGCCGGCTGACCACGGTGAGCACCGCGATGAGGGCCGCCGCCCCGGCCACCCGGCCGGCGCCGGCGAGGGGTGCCGGGTTCTTCACGTCAGCAGGGGGCCTTCCCGTCGGTCGCTGCGGCCCGCACGTCGGCCGGTCGCCGCGCCGGCATTGCCGGGCTCATGGGCACCGGGCGCACGTCAGTCGGTGCGCCGACCCAGCGCGTCCAGCTCGCGCAGGCCCGGGGTGGCCTGGATGACCTGGGTGAAGCTGACCTTCTCGCTGGCGGCGGTGAGCCCGGCGAGCACGGCGAGCAGGCCGGCCCGGCCCAGCGGCCCGGTGCGGGCGGCGAGGGCCACCCCGAGCACCGCGCCGATCGCGTTGGCCCCGCCGTCGCCGACCATCACCTGCTCGTCGAGGTCGTCGGCGAGAAGGCCGGCGGCGGCGCCCACCGCCCCGGCGGCGATCCCACCGTGCGGGCCCCCGGTCAGCGGCGCGCCGAGCAGCAGCGCTGACTTCAGCGCCCGCCCGGGCCGCAGGTCGAGCAGGTTGAGCAGGTTGGCGGTGCCGGCGATCACCCCGGCGCCGAGGAGCACGTCGGCGGTGCGACCCACCGCGCCGTGCCGCTGGCGGCGGGGGTGGGCGGCGACGGCCCGGTCGGCGGCGAGCAGCGCCGACGCGGCCAGCCCCGCCGCGCCCACCCCGACGATCTTGACGAGCCCGGCGGTGACCCGGCCCTCACGCAGGGCGGCGAGGTGCCCGGCGAAGCCCTTGGCGGCCTTCTGCTCGGGCCGGGCGCCCACCACGTCGTCGTAGACCCCGACCGCTCCCCCGCCCAGGCCGGCCACCAGCGCGGCGGCGCCGGCGGGGGCGCTGGACGCGCCGAACGCCCCGGCCGCGGCGGCACCGGCGGCGAGCGCCGGCCCGGCGGCGAGGGTGACGGTGCGGCCCCGGAAGTTGGTGCGCTCCAGCGCCGGGGCGGCCGGCGAGGTGCGCACCTCGCGCAGCGCGTACCGGGCGGCGGCGGCGCCGGCCCCGACGATCAGCAGGCGGCCCAGCAGGCTCACGCGGTCACCCCGTTCGGTACGCCGCACGCACGGCGGGAAGGATCGGACACCCGGGTACGTCGTTCGCTCACTGGGGCAGTCTAGGCAGCAGCGCGGACGCGTTGTCGCCCACGCCGTACTGGCCCGCCTTCTTCTCCACGAGCTGCTGCACCAGGGCGAGCGTGGTGACCAGCTGCCCCTGGGTGGTGTTGGCGTCGTCGACGGTGGAGATGGTCTGCGACAGCACCGGGTCACCCCGGACGACCGCGACGACGTTGCCGCCGGCCGAGCCGTTGCCGGCCACCACGATCGCCCCCGTCCGGTCGAACTGCTCGGCGACCTTGACCACCGACTCGTCCTTCTTCGCGGAGTCCTTGTCGACGTACGGCTGACCGCTGACCAGCACCACCGCCTCGGCGGGCCCCGTCACCTTCTCGTCGGTCGTCAGGTAACCGGCGTTGCTGTACGACGCCAGCACCGCCCGGCGGTCGGCCTCGGTGGCCGGGGCCGCGCCGTCGGCGCGGTCCAGCAGCACGCTGGCCAGCAGGGCGCTGGACGTCTCCACCCCGTGCCCGTTGCCGGGCAGCCCCGAGGCGGGGGCGCTCGGCCGGGCGGCGGTCACGGCCAGCTCCATCAGGTTGTTGTTGTTGTCCGGGTTGATGAACTTGTCCTGCAGGTCGACCCGGCCGGTGACCTGGACACCGCCGACCTGGAGCATCTTGAGCACGCCCTCGGTGTGCTCGCGCCCGCTGGGCAGGGTGAGCAGCAGCACGCGGCGCCCGGTGAGCTTGCCCGGCAGGACGACCTGGGCGATCTCGGCGGCGAACTGCTCCTCCAGCTCGATCTCCTTCTGCATGTTGTTGACCGCCTGGCGCATCTGCTGGTTGTCCTTGCTCAGCCCGTTGACCCGCTCCTTGAGCGAGTCGGCGACCGGGCCGTTGAGGGCGGCCGTGCCGACGACCAGGCCGATGGCCAACGCCAGGAAGACCGCGGTCAGGGACACCACGTGGTAGCGGAAGTTGATCACGCTTGCAGCCTCTTGATCGGTCGGGGAGCTAGAAGAGCTGGCCGAGCTGGAACACGAAATTGTTCCACCATTCACTGACCACGCCCAGGTACGCCTTGCCGACGGTGGAGACCGCGACGGCCGAGGCCATCGCCGCCACCGCCGACAGGACCAGCAGCAGCAGCGACGAACCGGAGATGCTCTGCCGGTAGAGCCGGCTCACGCCCTTGGCGTCCACCAGCTTCCCGCCGACCTTGAGCCGGGTGAGGAACGTCGAGGCCATCCCGCCCCGGCCCTTGTCCAGGAACTCGACCAGCGTGGCGTGCGTGCCCACCGCCACCAGCAGCGAGGCGCCCTTCTCGTCGGCCAGCAACATCGCCAGGTCCTCGCTGGTGGCCGCCGCCGGGAAGGTGATCGCCTCGACACCCAGCCCGGTGACCCGGGGCAGCCCCGGGGCCCGGCCGTCGGGGTAGGCGTGCACGATCACCTCGGCGCCGCAGCGCAGCACGTCGTCGGTCACCGAGTCCATGTCACCGATGATCATGTCAGGGGTGTAGCCGGCCTCGACCAGCGCGTCCGCCCCGCCGTCCACGCCGATCAGCACCGGCTTGAACTCCCGGATGTACGGCCGCAGCACGTCCAGGTCGGCCTTGTAGTCGTAGCCACGGACCACGATCAGGCAGTGCCGACCCTGGATCTGGGTCTGGATCTCCGGCACGCCCACGCCGTCGAGGAGCAGGTCGCGCTCCTGCTTGAGATAGTCCATCGTGTTGGCGGCGAACGCCTCCAACTGCACCGACAGCCCCTCGCGGGCGTCGGCCATCGCCTTGGCCACCGACTCGGCGTCCTGCAACGCGCCGTGCGCGACCGGCTCGCCGCCGACGAACACCGTGTTGCCCTCGATCCGGACGGTGTCGCCCTCCCGGACCCGCTCGAAGATCCCCTCGCCCAGGTCGTCCAGGAGCGGGATGCCGGCGGTCACCAGCACCTCCGGCCCGAGGTTCGGATAACGGCCGGAGACCGACGGCTTCGCGTTGAGGACGGCGGCGACACCGACCGCCACCAGCGAATCGGCCGCCACCCGGTCCAGGTCGACGTGGTCGATGACCGCGATGTCGCCCGGACGCAGCCGGCCGACCAGGCGCTTCGTCCGGCGGTCGAGGCGCGCGGTGCCGAGGACTGTGTCCGGCTCGGTGTTACGGGTCCGGCGCAACGTGGGTAGACGCATCGTGACCATCCTGGCATGTGAGGCAGGCTTTTCTGTCGCGACATGCCTGAGCAGGGCCGCCTACCCAGGGAAGCACACCGGAGCGCGCCACGGTGTGCGCGCGCTCACAATACCCGCCGTCACGGCCGCCTTTCGCGCGCCGCCACGGCCAACAGCTCCTCGGCGTGAGCGATACCCAGATCCGAATCCGGCAAACCCGCCAGCATCCGGGCCAGCTCCCGGGCCCGCTCGGTGTCCTCCACCACCCGCACGCCGCTGGTGGTCACCGCGCCACCCGTGTCCTTCGCCACCACCAGGTGCCGGTCGGCGAACGCCGCCACCTGCGGCAGGTGGGTGACCACCAGCACCTGGTGGCTGCGGGCCAGCCGGGCCAACCGCCGGCCGATCTCCACCGCCGCCTGGCCGCCCACGCCCGCGTCGACCTCGTCGAAGACCAGCGTCGGCGGGCCACCCGAGCCCGCGAACACCACCTCGATGGCGAGCATCACCCGGGACAGCTCACCGCCGGACGCGCCCCGCTGCAACGGCAGCGACGGGGCCCCCGGGTGCGCCAACAGTCGCAGCTCCACCTCGTCGCCGCCGTCCGGGCCGACGCCCACCTCCACGCCGTTGACCGCCAGGCTCGGCTCCGACCTGCCCGCCGGCCGGGGCAGCACCGCCACCTCGATGCGGGCGTGCGGCATCGCCAACCCGGCCAGCTCGACCGTCACCTGCTCGGCGAACCGGGACGCCGCCTCCTGCCGGGACGCCGACACCCGCCCCGCCAGCTCGGCCACCTCACCGGCCAGCCGGGCGGCCTCCCGGTCCAGCTCGTCCAGCACGTCGTCGGAGGTGTCCAGATCGGACAGCCGCGTCCGCGCCCGCTCCGCCCACGCCACCACCCCGTCGACGTCGTCGGCGTACTTACGGGTCAACGCCCGCAGCGCCGCCCGCCGCTCGTAGACGACCTGCAACCGGGCCGGGTCCGCGTCCAACGCCGCCAGATACGTCGACAGCTCCGCCGACACGTCCGCGACCAGCGTCGCCGCCTCCTCCAACCGGGCCGCCAGGTCACCCAGCGCCGGATCGGTGCCCGCCTGGGCCTCCAGGGTGCGCCGGGCCAGCCCCAGCAGCGCCGTGGCGTCCGGCGTCTCGTCAGTCGGCTCTGTGCCGCCCGCGACGCACTGGTGCGCCGTCTGCGCCGCCGTACGCAGCCCCTCCGCGTGCTCCAGGCGCTGCACCTCGGCCCGCAACTCGTCGTCCTCGCCCGGCTGCGGATCCACCCGGCTGATCTCGTCGAGCCCCAGCCGGAGCAGGTCCGCCTCCTGGTGGCGCGCCCGGGCGTTGCGCCGCCGGTCGGCCAGGTCGTCGACCACCGCCCGCCACCGGGCGTACGCCTCCCGCAGCGCGTCGAGGAGCTTCTCGTGCTCCGGGCCGGCGAACCGGTCCAGCGCGGCCCGCTGCTCGGCCGGCCGCAGCAGGCGCAACTGGTCGGACTGGCCGTGGACCGCCACCACCTGCTCGCCGACCTCGCCGAGCATCGCCACCGGCATGCCGCGCCCGCCCAGGTGCGCCCGCGAGCGACCCTCCACGGTGACCGTGCGGCTCAGCAGCAGCGAACCGTCGTCGTCAGGCTCCCCGCCGGCGTCGGTGACCCGGGCGTGCACGGCGGCGGCCACCCGGCCACCGAGCCGCAGCCGCCCCTCGACCACCGCCCGACCCGGCTGGGCCCGCACCCGGCCCGCGTCGGCCCGGCCGCCGAAGAGCAGGCCGAGGCCGGTCACCACCATCGTCTTGCCCGCACCGGTCTCGCCGGTGATGACGTTCATCCCGCCGGCCAACGGCAGCGTGGTGTCCTCGATGACGCCCAGTCCGGTGATGCGCAGCTCTTCCAGCACAGCACCCGACAGTAGACGCGGGCCCCGACAGTTGACCAGCCGGCACGGCCGGGACGCGGTGACCGCCCGCCGGCGGCCGCCCCCGTCACCTCCGCCGGAACCCCGGCCGACCAGCGGTCGACCCGCGCCGCCGGGCCGCCCCGGAGACGTCGCTCACCTGCGGTTGCCCCGCCAGCCGTGCACCGGCAACCCGAACTTCGCCACCAGGCGGTCGGTGAACGACCGGGCCCGCAGCCGCACCACCCGCACCGGCAGCGCACCCCGCCGCACCGTCACCTGCGCCCCCGGCGGCAGGTCGTAGACGCGCCGGCCGTCGCAACACAGCACCGCGAGGGTGGTGAACGGGTCCACCGTGATCGAGAACGTCGACGTGGGCGCGGTCACCAACGGTCGGCTGAACAGCGCGTGCGCGCTGATCGGGACCAGCAGCAGCGCCTCCACCTCCGGCCAGACCACCGGCCCGCCGCCCGAGAACGCGTACGCCGTCGAGCCCGTGGGGGTCGCGCAGACCACGCCGTCGCAGCCGTACCGCGACAGCGGCCGGCCGTCCACGTCGACCAGCAGCTCCAGCATCTGGGCCCGCTCGCCCTTCTCGACGCTGATCTCGTTGAGCGCCCAGGACTCGATCGTCGGGCCACCGTCGAACTGCGCCGTCACGTCGAGGGTGAGCCGCTCGTCCACCGTGTAGTTGCGGTCCACCACGTCGCGCACCGCCACGTCCAGGTCGTCGATCTCCGCCTCGGCGAGGAAGCCGACCTTGCCCAGGTTGATGCCGAGCAGCGGCACCTTCGCCGGCCGGGCCAGCTCCGCCGCGCGCAGGAACGTGCCGTCCCCGCCCAGGGCGAAGACGATCTCGGCCCCCTCGGCGGCCTCCGGCCCCGCCACCGGCACCACGCCCGGCAGGTCCAGGTCGTCGGCCTCCTCGGCCACCACCCGCACCTCGAACCCCGCGGCGATCAGGTCCGCCGCGACCGCCCGGGCGTGCTCCGTGCTGCGACGCCGGCCGGTGTGCGTCACCAGCAGCGCGGTACGACTCAACGGACCCACCTTCCGTTCGCGACTGCGGGGCTCGCAAGCTCACTCCTCGCGCTCACCCTGCCACCTCCTCCGGGGCCGCGTCCGGCGCGTCACCGGACAGGCTCGCGCCCTGCGGGCCGGCCGCCACGACGGCCCGCACCCGCTCCGGGTCGGCCGCCGGCGCGCCCCGGCGTAACCATACGAAGAACTCGACGTTGCCGCTGGGCCCCGGCAGCGGGCTGGCGGTCACCCCGGCAAGCCCCAGGCCGAGCTGGGCCGCCGCCGCCGACACGTCCAGGACCGCCTCGGCGCGCAGCGCCGGATCGCGCACGACCCCGCCCGCGCCGACGCGTTCCCTGCCGACCTCGAACTGGGGCTTCACCATCAACGCCAGGTCGCCGTCGGCCCGGGTGCAGGCAGCCAGCGCCGGCAGCACCAACCGCAGCGAGATGAACGACAGGTCCGCCACCGTCAGGTCGACCTCCCCGCCGATCGCCTCCGGGGTCAGCGTGCGGACGTTGGTCCGCTCGAACACCCGCACCCGGTCGTCGGTGCGCAGCGCCCACGCGAGCTGCCCGTAGCCGACGTCCACGGCGACGACCTCGGCCGCGTCGGCGCGCAGCAGGACGTCGGTGAAGCCGCCGGTCGACGCGCCGGCGTCGAGGCAGCGCCGGCCCGCCACCCGCAGCCCGTCCGGGGTGAACGCGGCCAGCGCGCCGGCCAGCTTGTGGCCGCCCCGGGAGACGTACTCCGAGGTGGGGTCGGCACCGGTGACCAGCAGCGGATCGGCGGGGTCGACCAGCGCGGCGGCCTTGCGGGCCGGCACCCCGCGCAGCTGGACCCGGCCGGCCTCGACCAGCGCGGCGGCCTGCTCGCGGGACCGGGCCAGACCGCGACGGACGAGTTCGGCGTCGAGCCGGTTGCGACGTGCCATGGGGTGGATCTCCGGTCGGTCAGGCCTGGTCGATGGTGGCGAGGGTTTCCCGCAGCGTCTGGTACGCGGCCTCGTACTGCGGGATCTGGTCGGCCGGGGAGAGCGACGCGGCGTTCGCCATCGCCTGCACCGCGGCGTCCACGGCCGGGTGCCGGGCGTCGCCGTCGTCGGCGTCGGTCAGCGGGCGCGGTGGCGGGCCCGGTCGGGGCCCCGGCGGCGGCGCGGGCCGGCCGCCGGGCGGTGGGCCCGGCCGGAACGGCCCGCTCACCGCCGGCCCCGACCCGGCACGGGCACCCTCACGCCGCACCGCCCGGCTGCTGCTTGCGGGCCGGCGCCTTCTTCGGCGGGCGGGCCGATTCCGCCGCCCCTGCCTCCGAGTCGGTGCGGCTCACCGTGGCGGGTGCCTTCTTCGCGACGGCCTTCTTGGCGACCGCTTTCTTCGCGACCGCCTTCTTCGCCACGGGGGCAGGCGACGCGGACGGCTCCGCCGCCGGCGGCTGGGGGGCCGACGCCTGCGGGGCGGGTGACTGCGGGGCGGGTTCGGCGGGGCCGGTCCGGGCCTCCCGAAGCTGGCGTTCCAGCTCGTGCACCCGACGGGTCAGCTCGGCCACCTCGTCGGCGGTGGCCAGCCCGACCGCGCCGAGCGCGCGGTCGACCTCGAAGCGCACCAGCTTCGTCAGCGCCTCCCGGTTGGCCGCGCCGGTCGAGACCAGTTCCTCGGCGAGGGCCTGGAGTTGGGTCGCCGTCGCCTCGCCGGAGCCGACGACCCGACGCACCACGTCCTGTGCCTTCTTCCGGGGCGCCTCCGTCAGGCCCATGGCCAGTCCGAGGTAGGCGCGCCACGCGTCCTGCATGCCTGAGTCCTTCCGCGGGGTGGGGGTTGCGGGTCTCACGCTACCGGGCGCCGTGGGACGCCCATTGCGGTACGGTGCCGGGAAACGGACGTGGCGTGCGTGAGGAGACAAAGTGGCCAGCGTGGACGAGTGCCGGCAGGCGTTGCAGGATCTGGCCGCCCGGCTGGACCGCAACGCCGACGCCGTGCGGGAGCGGGTCGACCTGGACCGCACCCTGGCCTGCCGGGTGACCGACCTGGACACCGCCTTCCACGGCCGGCTCACCGACGGACGGCTGCTCGACCTGACCGACGGCGACGACCCCAAGGCGAAGATCGCACTGAGCACCAGCAGCGACGACCTGCTCGCCCTCGTGCGCGGCCAGCTCGACGTGACCAAGGCGATCGCGTCCCGCCGGGTGTCGATCAAGGCGAACCCGTTCGACCTGATGAAGCTCCGCAAGCTGCTCTGACGGCCCCGGGACGGGCGCAGCCCGCGCCACCGGACCCGGAACGACCGGGGTCGGTGGCGCGGGCTGCGCCCGTCGCTCGGTGGGTCAGTCGGCCAGGCCGAGGGCGGCCAGGGCGGCCTCGGCCTCCGGCGCAGCCGCCCGTACCCGCGCGCCCGTGCCGGTCGTCCACGCGACGGCACAGAGCGCGGCCAGGGCGTCCAGCGGCCGGCCAGCACCGGCCAGCTCCAGGCCGCCGTCGGTCGCGCGCACCGACCAACCGCCCGTCTCGGCGGCACCCGGCACCCGGACCACCGCCGCCGGGTCGAACAGCCCGGCGAGGTCGACCGAGACGTACGTCGGCCGGCGCGCCGCCGGGGCGGCCAGCAGTTCGGGTACGTCGCTGACGCCGGTCAGCACGAGCAGGCTGTCCAGGCCGGCCCGCCGGGCGCCCTCGATGTCGGTGTCGAGCCGGTCGCCCACCACGAGGGTGCGCCCCTGCCCCGCCCGACGGGCAGCGGTGGCGAACAGCGCCGGCTCGGGCTTGCCCACGACCACGTCGGGCTCACGGTCCAGCGCGGTCCGCAGCACGGCCACCAGCGACCCGTTGCCCGGCAGCGGTCCCCGCCCGCTGGGCAGGGTCCGGTCGGTGTTCGTGGCGATCCACTGCGCCCCGGCCCGCACGGCCAGGGACGCCTCGGCCAGGTCCGCCCAGCCGACCTGCGGGCCGTACCCCTGCACGACGGCGACGGGGGACTCGTCGACGCGGGACACCGGGCGCAGCCCGGCGGCGGTGATCTCGGCGCGCAGCGCCTCCGCCCCCACCACCAGGACCGGCGAGCCGGCGGGCAGCCGCTCCGCCAGCAGCTCGGCGGAGGCGCCCGCCGAGGTGAGCACCTCCTCCGCTGCGGCGGGCACACCCATCCCGGTGAGCAGCTCGGCGACCTCGCTGGCCCGCCGCGACGCGTTGTTGGTGGCGTACGCGACCGCCCGTCCCTCGGCGTGCAGCCGTCCCACCGCCTCGACCGCGCCGGGGATCGGCCGGTCGATCAGGTAGATGACCCCGTCCAGGTCGAAGACGACCAGCGAGTATCCGTCGACCAGCCGGTCCCCGGTGCCCGTCGTCACCGCAGATCCGCGCCCGGCTCGGGCGAAGCCGCGGACTCCGCGCCCCGCTCGGTCTCCACCGGCGCCGACCCGGTCCGGTCCGCAGCCGCCCGGGCCGCGCCGTCCTCGTCGTCGTCGTCGTCCTCGTCGAAGTCGTCGTCTTCGTCGTCGTCTTCGTCGTCGTCTTCGTCGTCGGCGGCGTCGGCGTCCGCACCGCCGGTGAGGTCGCCATCCGACTCGTCGTCCACGTCGTCGCCCTCGATCAGCACCCCGTCGAGTTCGAGCAGCCGCTCGGCGGCGTCCGTCTCGCCCTCGGCGTCGATGTCGGCCGCCCGGGAGAACCACTCCCGGGCCTCCTCGCGGCGGCCCACGGCGAGCAGCGCGTCGGCGTACGCGTACCGGAGCCGGGCGGCCCACGGCTCGGCCTCATCGTTGGTCAGCTCCCGGACCTGGAGCATGGCCACGGCCGCGTCCTTCTGGCCGAGGTCACCCCGGGCCCCGGCGGCGACGATCAGCAGCTCGATCGCGACGGCCTGGTCGAGCTTCTCCCGGTCGGCACCCCGGAACAGGTCGATCGCCCGCTCCGGGCGCCCGAGCGCCCGCTCGCAGTCGGCGAGCACGGCCAGATGGCTCTGCAGGCCGGTCATCCGGTGGTACGTGCGCAGCTCGGCGAGCGCCGTCTGCCACTCCCCCGCGTGGTACGCGGCCAACCCGACCGCCTCGCGCACCGCCGAGATGCGCGACGCGAGCCGACGCGCGGCGAGCGCGTGCGCCAGCGCCTCCGCCGGGTCCTCATCGATCAGCTGGCCGGTCGCGACGAGGTGCCGGGCGACGGTGTCCGCCACCGGCTTGGCCAGCGACAGCAGCTCCGCGCGGACGGCCTGGTCCAGGTCGGACGCGACGATCTCGTCGGGCAGCGCCGGGGCGGCAGCCCCCGACTGCTCGCCACGGTCACGCCGGTCGTCCCGGCGGTCGCGCGACGCGTCCCCGCCACCGTAGCCGCCGTCCCGGCGTCGGTCCTCGAATCCCGGCCGGTCGTCCCGGCGCGGGCGGTCGCCGTGACCGCCGGTCCGTTCGCCGCCGCGGAAACCACCCTCACGCGGCGGACCCGAACGGAAGCCACCCTCGCGCGGCCCGGAACGGGCATCACCCTCGCGACGGTCCCCACCGCGGAAACCGCCCTCACGACGGTCACCGCTGCGGAAGGTGCCCTCACGGTCGCCGCCGCGGAAGCCGCGCTCGCGGGTCTCCCCGTCGCGGCGGAAGCCACCCTCGCGCGGACCACCCTCACGACGGTCGCCGCCACGGAAGCCGCCCTGGCGGGCATCACCGTCGCGGCGGAAACCACCCTCGGAACGGTCCCCACCGCGGAAGCCACCCTCACGCGGGCCGGAACGGAAACCGCCTTCACGGCGATCCCCACCCTGGAAGCCACCCTGGCGGCCGTCACCATCGCGACGGAAACCACCCTCACGACGGTCACCGCCGCCATAACCACCCTCGCGACGATCGCCGCCGAAACCGCCCTCACGACGATCACCACCACGGAAGCCACCCTCACGCGGCGGGCCCGAACGGAAACCACCCTCGCGCGGCCCGGAACGGGCATCACCCTCGCGACGATCACCGCCACGGAAGCCGCCCTGGCGGGCATCACCGTCGCGGCGGAAACCACCCTCGGAACGGTCCCCGCCACGGAAGCCACCCTCACGCGGGCCGGAACGGAAACCGCCTTCACGGCGATCCCCACCCTGGAAGCCACCCTGGCGGCCGTCACCATCGCGACGGAAACCACCCTCACGACGGTCACCGCCGAAACCGCCCTCACGACGGTCCCCACCGCGGAAGCCACCCTCACGCGGCGGCCCCGAACGGAAACCACCCTCGCGCGGCCCGGAACGGGCATCACCCTCGCGACGGTCACCGCCACGGAACCCGCCCTGGCGGCCGTCACCATCGCGACGGAAACCGCCCTCACGACGATCGCCGCCGAAACCGCCCTCACGACGATCCCCACCGCGGAAGCCACCCTCACGCGGGCCGGAACGGAAACCGCCTTCACGGCGATCCCCACCCTGGAAGCCGCCCTGGCGGCCGTCACCATCGCGACGGAAACCGCCCTCACGACGGTCACCGCCGAAACCGCCCTCACGACGGTCACCACCGCGGAAGCCACCCTCACGCGGCGGACCCGAACGGAAACCACCCTCGCGCGGACCACCCTCACGGCGGTCGCCACCGCGGAAGTCCCGGCCCTCGCCGCGCGGCGGGCCCTGGTGGCCGCCGTCCCGGCCTCCGCCGGTCGACCGCGAGTCGTCGCGGGTGCGGAAACCGCCCTCCCGGCGGTCACCGTGGCCGCCGCGCTGATCGCGCGAACGGTCGTCCCGGTCACGGTACGGCGGACGGTCATCCCGTCGGGGCGCGCCACCACGTCGGTCGGAACGGTCTTCATAACGTCGAGGACGGTCGCCGTCCTGCGGTCCTGAACTCACAGGTACATCCTTCCTGATTGCGCCGCACTCGACGCTACGCAGTTGAGGGCCGACCCACATTGGGGCGGCCCTCGACTG
>NZ_JBSWBU010000022.1:0-46351 GCF_054052245.1 Micromonospora sp. PTRAS2 | reverse complement strand
ATCCGGCTCCTACGACGTCATCCACGCCCACGACTGGCTCGTCGCGCACACCGCGATGACCCTGCGGGACCACCTCGACATCCCGCTGGTCAGCACGATCCACGCGACGGAAGCGGGCCGGCACCAGGGCTGGCTGCCGCAGGAGATGAACCGCACCATCCACGGCGTCGAGCAGTGGCTCAGCGGCGAGTCCAACCGAGTGATCGTCTGCTCGGCGTACATGCGCGATGAGGTCGGCGCGCTGTTCGACGTGCCGGCCGCCCGGGTCGACGTGGTGCCCAACGGGGTGGAGCCGCACCGCTGGAAGGTGCCGACGTCGGCGGTCGCCTCGGCACGGGCCCGGTTCGCCGGGGACGGCCCGCTGGTCACCTTCGCCGGCCGGCTGGTCTACGAGAAGGGCGTGCAGCACCTGCTGGCCGGGCTGCCCCGGCTGCGGGAGCGGCACCCGGGGCTGCGCGCCGTGATCGTCGGCGACGGGCCGTACAAGCCGGCGCTGGAGGCCGAGGTGCACCGGCTCGGCCTCGGCGGCACGGTCAGCATGCCGGGCTTCCTCGGCGGCACCGACCTGCCCGCGGTGATGGCCGCCTCGGACTGCTTCGCGGTGCCGAGCATCTACGAGCCGTTCGGCATGGTCGCCCTGGAGGGGGCGGCGGCCGGCGCGCCCCTCGCGGTCGCCTCGACGGGCGGCCTGGCCGAGATCGTCGAGCCGGGCGTGACCGGGATGACGTTCGCCCCGCAGGACCCGGCGGGGCTGACCGAGGCGGTGCACGCCCTGCTGTCCGACACCGAGCGCGCCCGGGCGCTGGCCCGCCGGGCCCGCAGGATGGTCCACGAGCGGTACGGCTGGGCCGCCATCGCGCGCCGCACGGCCGACGCGTACGCCTCGGCGATCGCCAAGGCCCCGGCGTTCACCGCCGAGCGCGCCGAGCGGCGGATGAGCGGGGGCGGTGCCCCGCTGCGGGTCGCCGAGGGCAACCTGCTGGCCGCCGCAGGCCTGCGCTGAGGCGCAAGGAAGGGCCCCCTGTTAACGCAATCTGCATAGCAGGGGGCCCTTCTTAACAGCGCACAGGCAGCGTCAGCGGTCGGCGGGCCGCTCGTACGCGCGCTCCGGGGAGCCGATGTAGATCTGCCGCGGGCGGCCGATCTTGGTCTCCGCGTCGCCGAGCATCTCGCGGTACTGGGCGATCCAGCCGGGAAGCCGGCCGAGGGCGAACAGCACGGTGAACATCTTCGTCGGGAAGCCCATGGCCTTGTAGATCAGGCCGGTGTAGAAGTCCACGTTCGGGTAGAGCCGGCGGGAGACGAAGAAGTCGTCCGCGAGGGCGATCTCCTCCAGCTGCATCGCGATGTCCAGCAGCGGGTCCGGCTTGGCCATCCGGCCGAGGACGTCCTGCGCGGCCTTCTTCACGATCGCGGCCCGGGGGTCGTAGTTCTTGTAGACCCGGTGGCCGAAGCCCATCAGCTTGACGCCGTCCTGCTTGTCCTTGACCTTGCGGACGAAGGACTGCACGTCGCCGCCGTCGAGCTGGATCTTCTCCAGCATCTCCAGCACGGCCTGGTTGGCGCCGCCGTGCAGCGGGCCGAACAGGGCGTTCACCCCGGCCGAGACCGAGGCGAAGAGGTTGGCGTTGCTGGAGCCGACCAGCCGCACGGTCGACGTGGAGCAGTTCTGCTCGTGGTCGGCGTGCAGGATGAACAGCATGTCCAGCACCTTGGCCATGACCGGGTCGACCTCATACGGCTCCGCCGGCACGCCGAACGTCATCCGCAGGAAGTTCTCCACGTAACCCAGGGAGTTGTCCGGGTACAGCAGCGGCTGCCCGATCGACTTCTTGTACGCGTACGAGGCGATGGTGGGGACCTTCGCCATCAGCCGGACCGTGGACATCTCGACGTGGTCGGAGTCGAACGGGTCCAGGCTGTCCTGGTAGAAGGTCGAGATGGCGCTGACGGCCGAGGAGAGCACGGCCATCGGGTGCGCGTCGCGCGGGAAGCCGTCGAAGAAGCGACGCATCTCCTCGTGCAGCAGCGAGTGCCGCCGGATCCGCTCGCTGAACTCGTCGAGCTGCTGCTGGCCGGGCAGCTCACCGTAGATGAGCAGGTACGAGACCTCCAGGAAGGAGGACTTCTCGGCCAGCTGCTCGATCGGGTAGCCCCGGTACCGCAGGATGCCCGCGTCGCCGTCGATGTAGGTGATCGCGGAGGAGCAGGCCGCGGTGTTCACGAAACCGGGATCGTACGTTGTCATCCCGGTTTCCTTGAGGAGCTTGCTCACGCCGATGCCGGCGGGGCCCTCGACCGCCGACTGCACCGGCATCGACAGCTGCCCACCGGGGTGATCGAGCTTGACTTCCGTCATGTGTTCCTCGCTTCGCCGGCAGATCTACGTTGAAATTGCCTTCGCTTTTACCGTAAACACGGTTGCGGGGACACCGCCCGTCGTGGTTCCGCAGGTGAGGTATGCGTCACCCGATTCCCGGGAGGTGGGCGCGGAAACCCGGGGGCCGGGGACCGACCTCGAACGGGGCCAATGTGACAAAAGGCCCCCGATCACGCACGAAGCGTGACCGGGGGCCCGGTGGGCAGCGGGAACGAAACTCTCAGGAAATACTCAGGTGACGCAGCTCGCCGCCCGGGCCGATCTGGTACAGGTCCACGCGGTTGTCCCCGGCGCGGAACAACCGGTCGTCGGTGAGGAAGGCCGCGAACCGGCGACCGCCGACATCCGGCGGCACCACCGGGACGACCGCCCCGATCCGCCCGTTGACGGCGACGGCGAGCAGCGTGCCGTCGCGTACCGAAGCCGGCACCGTGCCCCAGACCAGGGCCGGCAGCTCGCCGGTGTCCGGGTCCACGGCGCGGAAGGCGGCGAGGTCGGCGACCCGCGCCGACCCGCCGGCCGGCCGCTGGCCCACGGTCGTGCCGACCAGCGGGTGCGGCTTCGGCAGCGGCGGCGGCGCGGGCACCCCGCCGGAGATCGTGACCGGCTCCGCCGGCTGGTCGTAGAAGCGCTTGTCGGCGCGCTCGCGCGGGGCCTGCCGGGCCGAGCGCCCCTCGACCTGCCAGGGGATCCGCACGTGCGCGTAGTCGGCGACGGTGGGCAGCAGGTCGACGTGCTCCCAGTTGCGGTCGTCGACCCGGCCGGCGCGCTGCCCGGGCTCCTTGACGAACATCGGCACCCACGCCACCTGCCCGGCCGCCGCGCGGATCGCGTCCATCCCCCGCCCCTGGGCGCCGTTGTCGAAGCTGACCCCGTGGTCGGCGGTGACCATCACCAGGGCCCGGTCGTACAGGCCGGTGGCGCGCAGCGTACGCAGCGTCTCGCCGATCAGCCGGTCGGTGTACTCCAGTTGGGCCAGGTGCCGCCGCCGGGCCAGGTCGACCCAGCCCGCGCCGTCGTTGGGCAGGTCCTCCGGGGCGGCGTAGCGGGCCCCCGAGGGCAGGAACTGCCACGGCGCGTGCGGCATCAGCAGGTGCAGGAAGTGCAGGGTGGGCCGGTCGCTGGGGCGCAGCCCGGCCAGGAAGCTGGCGAACCGGGCCGGCTGGTTGGCGTTCAGCCGGTCCCAGCGGAACTTCGGGTCGGCGGGGACGGGCTCGGCGGCGTCCAGGCCCGCCTCGGCGGCGGTCTGCTCGCGGTAGGACTCCTCCGGGTCGACGTGGCTGTCGACCGGGGCGGTGACCTGGCGCAGCAGCTTCCCGCTCTCCCGGACCAGGGTGCCGAGCCCCTGCCGGGGGCTGACCGGCTGGTCGCACCGGCTGGGCGGGCAGAGCCGGGTGATGCTCTCCTCGGCCCGGATGTCGTACAGGCCGCCGAGGGCGGTGAACAGGTTGTCCGGGTACTGCGAGTAGTGCGGGGCGACCGGCTTCGCCGGGTAGCGGCCGGTGAGCATGGCCGGCAGCGCGTACGGCGTCCAGCCGCTGACCCCGGTGGCGTTGCGGTACCAGGTGGAGCCGCCGGCCAGCTCGGCGAAGTGCGGGTAGCGGGCGGCGTCGATCCGCCCGTCGGGGCCGAGCAGGGAGACCAGGGGCAGCTCGTCGAGGATCAGCATGACCACCGGCGGGTGCCCGCCCGGGGCGGCCACCCCGGCCGCGCCGGCGCCGCCACGCGGCAGCACCACCGCCGAGGCCGGCGAAGCGAACAGGAACAGCGCCACGAAGGCCGCCGGCCCGGCCGCGGCCACCCGCAGCGCCAGGCCCGGCCCGCGCCACCGCCGGTGCGCCGCCGCCCCGGCCGCGCCGGCCAGCACGGCGACCACCAGCAGCGGTACGCCCCGCAGCGGCGTGACGTGCCGGCCCACCTGCACGGCGAGGGCGGCCAGCAGCAGGCCGACGAGCACCGTGTGCACGGCCGAGCGGGCGGACCGCCCCGCCAGCCGGCTCGCCGCCCCGAGCAGCGCCAGCGCCACCGTGGGCGCGACGGCGATCAGCGCGACGAGGGCCAGGATCTCGCCCCGGGTGGCCCGGTGGAACAGGAAGAAGTCGGGGCTGCGGCCCAGCACGTCCAGCATCGGCTGGGTGACCACCAGCCCGACCAGGGCCGTCACCTCCAGCAGCCGGCGCAGCTCGGCCCGCCAGCCGGCCGGCCTTCCGGGGCGGTCCGGGGTCGCCGCGGCGGCGGGCGGCGCGGCGGCCGGCGGTACGGGCGCGAGGGCCGCGTCAGCCACCCACCACCGCCTGGTAGAGCGTCCGGGTGCCGCCGGGCAGCTCGACCCGCCGCTCGACGCGGCACCGGGCGGCGAGCAGCCGGGCGAACTCGTCGGGCCGGTAGTCGGGGAAGAGACCGGCAGGCTTGTTGGCCAGCAGCCGCCGGGCCATCGGGTCCTCGGGGTGGACGAACTCGACCACCAGCCGACCCCCGGGGAGGCAGGCGTCGGCGAGCTGGTCGACGACCTGCGGCAGCGGCACGTTGCGCCCGATCGCCAGGTGGTGCACGACGGCGAGGGCCAGCACCAGGTCGGCCCGTCCTCGGGTGGCGAACGCGGCCCGCTCGACACCGCGCCAGCCGCCGCCGGGCGACGGATCGGCCAGGTCCATCACCAGCGGCAGCACCCGCCGCTGCTCGTCGGCGCGCAGCGCCGCGTACACCTCGTCGACCACGGCCGGGTCCTGCTCGACGGCGACGACGTAGCCGGCGTACCGGGCGGCGAGGCGGGCGTACCGGCCGTCGTTGGCGCCGAGGTCGAGCACCAGGCCGGGCGGTCCCGCGGCGGTCAGCGCCAGCTCGACGAAGCGCTCCTTGGCGGCGCGGTCGGCGGCGGAGTAGCTGCACGTGCGCTGGTAGTCGGCCCAGTGGCTGCGCACGTGGCGGGGGCGCAGCCGCCGGACCAGCCGCTCGATCCGGCGGACGGCGGCCAACGCCAGCTCCCGGGAGAAGCCGGCACCGCGCAACTGCTCGCGTACCTCGCCGCTGGCCGCGTCGGCGTTGCGCTGCTGCATCGCCGAGTGCAGGTGCACGTGGGTGGGCACGCCGGGCAGCAGCCGCCGGACGCCGGTGAACAGCCGGCGCATCTGCTCCGGTGGGATGCCGTCGACCTGGGCCCGCAGCCAGGGCTGGAAGTCCACGCCGAGGTGCGCGGTGAGCAGCAGCGGGTAGAGCATGGTCTGGCAGAACTGCCGGTAGCCGGCCCAGGGCTCGCCGTCGCGGGCCGGCTCGAACGAGCCGACGTCGATGAAGACCGGCTCGACGCCGCGCCACTGCAGGTTGTAGGCCGAGCCGTCCTTGGTGGTGAAGCCGGCGGTCAGCGCGGCGCGCAGGATCTCCAGGTGCAGCAGGGCGGCGTCGCGCAGCATGCCGAACGACCACTCGTACGGGTGGGAGACGAACGGGATGCGTTCGTGGCGCAGCACCGCCGCCCACTGCGCGCCGGCCACGGCGGCGAACCGGGCCGGTTCGACGGCCTCGGTGCCGCAGACCTTGCCGGCCGCGAGCAGCGGCGGGAAGAAGTCGCTGGTGGACAGGGCCCGCCAGTCGCGCGCCGCCCGGGCGTCGAGGCCGCGCAGCACCTCCCCGTCGGCGTAGAAGACCCGGTTGGCCGGGTCGCGGAACGAGCCCGGATCGGTCCGGACGTCGGTGTGCGGGATGGTCATCGCCGGTGTGCCCCCGCTCAGGAACGGTCGGTGCGCTGGCGGCGGTACCGGGCCGTCAGCCGGCGCCAGTACAGCTTCGCGGCCACCGCCGCTCCGGCCACCCCGCCGACCACCGCCTGCACGATCAGGCTGCCGGATCCCGCATCCAGGTAGGCCAGGTGCATCACGGCCGCTCCTTCCCCTCGCCGTCTCGGAGCCGACCCGGGCACCCGCCACTCTGGGGTATTCGTGCCCAAAAGCCGGACTTGTCTCATTGCCACCGTACGCGACGCTCCGTCCCGTCGAGGCAACACCGGCCACTCCGGCCCGCCCGATCGGCGCGGTGTCCGTTCCGTTCAAGACGCCCGGCCACCCCGGCCGTACGGTCGGCGGTATGACACCTCAGTTCGATCTCGTCGGCACGACGGTCGCCGACATGGCCCGCACCCTCGACTTCTACCGCCGCCTCGGGCTGGACATCCCGGCCGGCGCGGAGGCCGAACCGCACGTGGAGCTCACGTTGGACAACGGGCTGCGGCTGGCCTGGGACACGGTGGAGACGATCCGTTCCTTCGACCCGGGCTGGACGCCGCCGACCGGCTCGCCCCGGATGAGCCTGGCGTTCCGGTGCGCGGACCCGGCGGAGGTGGACCGCCGCTGGGCCGAGCTGACCGGGGCCGGGTTCCACGGCCACCTGCCGCCGTGGGACGCGGTCTGGGGCCAGCGGTACGCCGTCCTGCACGACCCCGAGGGCAACGGGGTGGACCTGTTCGCCCCGCTGCCGGCCGGCTGACCGGGGCGGTTCAGCCGCGCAGCAGGGCGGCGGGCGCGACGCCGGCCAGGTCGCGCACGTCCCGGCTCAGGTGCGCCTGGTCGGCGTAGCCGCTGGCGGCGGCCACCTCTGCCAGCGGCGTCCCGGCCCTGGCCAGGGCGAGCGCCCGGCGCATCCGCAGGATGCGGGCGAGGGTCTTCGGGCCGTACCCGAACAGGGCCCGGCAGCGTCGGTGCAGCGCCCGGGGGGTCAGGCCGACCTCGGCCGCGGCCCCGGCGACCGGCCGCCCCGCGGCGAGCAGCCCGGCGACGCGCGCGCCGAGCGGGTCGGGGCCGCCGGCCGCGGCGAGCCGGTCGGCCGCGAGCGCCGCCAGCCCGGCGCCGGTGGGCGGTCCGCCCAGCCGCTCGGCGGCCTCGCGGGCCGCCCGGCCCCACAGCGCCTCCAGCGGGACCCGGGCGTCGCGCAGCTCGTCGGCGGGGACGCCGAAGACCGCCGGGCCGACGCCGGGCGGCAGGCGCAGCCCCAGCCACCGCTCCCCCGACGCGGAGACGCTCAGGTGCGCCGTGCGGTCGGGGCCGGCGACCAGCAGCCCGGAGCGGCTGGACCAGAGCAGGTCGAGGCAGCCGTCGGGCAGCACCCGGCTCGGGGTGCCGTCGCTGGTGGCGGTCCACAGCACCGCTCCGGGCAGCGCCGCCGGCCGTTCCTGGTACATCCGGCCCAGCATCCCACGCTGCCGCCGCATTGCCACCCGCACCGCCTTCCGCTCCCGCCGCTCCCGCTTTCACGCCGCCCAGTCTCGCCTGCGCCGCCAGCATTCGGTCACGCTCCGCAGCGTCCGGGTCCGACATTGCGCTCAGTCACGACCTCCGGACCTCGTCCCACGTCTCGCGCCTCCTTTGCTCTGCACCCACATCCGCAACATGCGGCTGAGCTTGACCTTCATCGGATCAGGTCGGGCGGGACGCGTCGCCGCCGGTTACGCAACGTGCACCGTTGCGCATGCGGGTGCAGAGCAAAGAGGTTCGCCGGGAGTGGAGCCAGTCGATCGGAGATTACCCAGCGTCATGAGCCGGCGGCGTGGCCGCCTCGCTCACCGGCGCGGGCTGGTCCCGGTGCCCGGCGACGGCGGCCGGCGATCGGCGGTGGTGCATCGCGGCGCGCAGCAGGACGAAGCGCAGGGCCGTGGCGGCCAGGTTGGCCGCCACCAGCACCGTGAGCTCGACCGCGCGGGGTGGTGCCGCCGCGACGGCGTGCAGGGCCGCCAGGGAGCCGCTGGTCAGCGCCAGGCCCAGGCCGAACGCCAGCAGGCCCTGCAGGTGGTGGCGGCCGGCGTGCCGGCCGCCGCTGATGCCGAAGGTCAGCCGCCGGTTCGCCGCCGTGTTCGCCACGGCCGTCACCAGCAACGCCGTCAGGTTCGCCCACTGGGGGCCGAGCGCTCCCCGGGTGGCGACGAAGAGCACGAGGTACGCCAGCGTGCTCGCCACACCCACCGCGGCGAACCGGGCGAGCTGGCGCGGCAGCCCGACCGGCACCCGGGCCGGCGGCGGGGCCAGCGGGGCCCGGCCGAGTTGCGCGCGCAGCTCCGCCAGGGGCAGCGACCCGGTCAGCAGGGCCCGACCCAGCCGCCAGATGCCCCGCAGGTCGGCCAGGGCGGTGGCGACGATGTCCACCCGGCTGTCCGGGTCGTCCACCCAGTCGACCGGCACCTCGTGGATGCGCAGCCCGGCCCGCTGGGCCAGCACCAGCAGCTCGGTGTCGAAGAACCACCCGGTGTCGCGCACGAGCGGCAGCAGCCCGGCGGCCACGTCCGCGCGGATCGCCTTGAACCCGCACTGGGCGTCGGAGAAGCTCACCGCGAGGGTGCCGCGCAGCAGCAGGTTGTAGCCGCGCGAGATGACCTCCCGCTTCGTGCCCCGCACGACCCGGGAGGTGCGGGCCAGCCGGGTGCCGATCGCCAGGTCGGAGTGGCCGGAGATGAGCGGCGCGACCAGTGGCAGCAGCGCGGCCAGGTCGGTGGACAGGTCCACGTCCATGTACGCCAGCACCGGCGCGTCCGACGCCGACCAGGCCGCCCGCAGCGCCCGCCCCCGGCCCTTGGCGTCCAGGTGCCGCACCGTGACCTGCGGCAGCTCGACGGCGAGGCCGCCGGCCACGGCCAGGGTGCCGTCGGTGCTGGCGTTGTCGGCGACGGTGATCCGGAACGGGTACGGGAAGTGCGCGGTGAGGTGCGCGTGCAGCCGCCGCACGCAGGGCCCGAGGTCGGTCTCCTCGTTGTAGACGGGGATCACCACGTCGAGCACCGCGGGCGGGGCGGCGACGCGGGCGTCCACGGTGGGGCGCGGCTCGGTGGATGCGGTCATCGGCTCAGCCCTCCTGTCCGCTGGTCAGGTCGTAGACGGTGACGCCGTCGACGGTCTTCGCCTCGAAGGCCTCGGCGACCCAGGCAGCGATCTCCTGCGAGGCGGAGCTGCCACCGTTGGCGCGGAACCCGCTGCCGCCGACGAAGTAGTGGATCTTGCCCTCGGCCACGTACCGCTGGAACTGCGCGAGCGTCGGGGACGGGTCGCTGCCGTTGAACCCGCCGATCGACATGACCGGTTCGCCCGTGGCGAGCTGGTAGCCGGAGGCGTTCTGGGAGCCGATGGTGGCCGCCACCCAGGTGTAGTCGACGGCGTTGGCCTCCAGCAGGCTGCGCAGCTCGGCGCTGGGCTCCCGGGAGTCCAGCAGGCCGCCCATGCCGCCGCCGGCCGGGCCACGGCCCTGGCCGCCCCCGCCGGGCAGTTGGCCGCCGCCCTGGGCCTGACCGCCGCCCTGGGCCTGACCGCCGCCGGGGGCGCCGGGAACCTGGCCGCCCGGTGCCTGGGCACCGCCGGGGAAGGCGAACTGGCCGTCGGTACGGTTCTGGCCGCCCGGCGCGTTCTGGCCACCGTCACGCATCCGGCCGCCGCCGGGGAAGCCGCCCCGGCCCGGGCCGGAGCCGCCCTGCACGGCGGGGCCGGCGCTGGGGATCGACCCGGTGTGCGGGGTCGCGGCGGTCTGGATCGAGTACGCCACCGGGCCGGCGAGCGCCGCCGTCGCGCCCAGCGCCACGAGCACCGGGACGGCCCGTCGGGCCAGCCGGTCGGCGACGACCAGCAGCACCGCCGCGGCCAGGCCGCCGGCCAGCACGGCCGTGCGCAGCCAGGGGTACCAGTCGGGGCTGCGGCCGAGCAGCCGCCACGACCACCAGGCGGTGACGGCGAGGGTGACGGCCAGGGTGACGGTCGCCGCCAGCGCCTGCCAGCGGGGCACGCCCGTCGTCCGGCGCTGCCACAGCAGGGTGACGCCGATGCCGACGAGGGCGCCGACGGCCGGGGCCAGCGCCACCGAGTAGTACGCGTGGAAGATCCCGGACATGAAGCTGAAGATGACGCCGGTGACCAGGAGCCAGCCGCCCCACAGCAGCAGCCCGGCCCGCCTGCGGTCGGTACGCGCCGCCCGCCCGGCCAGCAGCAGGCCGGCGACCAGCAGGATCAGCGCGGCCGGCAGCAGCCAGGAGATCTGCCCGCCGTTCTCGGTGTCGAACAGCCGCCCGAGCCCGGTCTGCCCGGACGCCGGCCCGCGACCGCCGACGCTGCCCTCCTCCGCGCCGGTGATCCGGCCCAGCCCGTTGTAGCCGAGGGTCAGCTCCAGGATGCTGTTGCCCTGCGAGCCGCCGATGTACGGGCGGGCGCTGGCCGGCACCAGCTCGACGATCGCCACCCACCAGCCGGCGGCCACCACGACGCCGAGGCCGGCGGCCAGCACCTGCCGTACCCGCCGCCAGAAGCCGGTGGGCGCGGCCAGCAGGTAGACGCCCGCGAAGACCGGGATCACCAGGAACGCCTGGAGCATCTTGGTGAGGAAGCCGAAGCCGACCAGCGCTCCCGCGAGGACGATCCACCGGGTGCCGGCGGTCTCCACCGCCCGGACGGTGGCGTACGCGGCGCCGATCAGCAGCAGCACGAGCAGGGCGTCGGGGTTGTTGAACCGGAACATCAGCGTCGCCACCGGGGTGACGGCGAGGACCGCGCCGGCGATCAGGCCGGCCGCCGGGCCGTACCAGCGGCGGACGGTGGCGAACAGCACGCCGACGGAGGCGACGCCGAGCAGGGCCTGCGGGACGAGGATCGCCCAGCTGTTCAGGCCGAAGACGCGCACCGACAGCGCCATCAGCCACAGCGACGCCGGCGTCTTGTCGACGGTGATCGCGTTCGCCGCGTCCGACGAGCCGTAGAAGAACGCCTTCCAGCTCTGCGAGCCGGCCTGGGCGGCGGCCGAGTAGAACGAGTTGGCCCAGCCGGACGCGCCCAGCCCCCACAGGTAGAGCAGCGCGGTGGCCAGCAGCAGGGCCGCCAGCGCCGGGCGTACCCAGGCCGGGTCCCGCCGCCCACGCGCGGGCGGGCCTGCGGCGGCCGTGGCGTCCGTCGGCGTGGGGCCGGTCGACGCCGGCGGGGGCAGGGTCAGCAGGCTCTCTGTCTTGTCCATGCCGCCACTCTGCGCGACCCCACTGGCGACGGGCCGTGGGCGGCCTATGCGGTGGCTGTGGGGTCCGTGAACGCCGGCAACACGACGGTGAACGCCGTGCGACCAGGGCGGCTGGAGACCTCGACCCGGCCGTGGTGGGCGTCCACCACGGCCGCCACGATGGCCAGGCCGAGGCCGGTGCTGCCGTGGGCGCGCGAGCGGGAGCTGTCGCCCCGGGCGAAGCGTTCGAAGACCTCGCCCTGCAGGTCGGGCGGGATGCCGGGGCCGTCGTCGGTGACGGTGAGCACCACCCCGTCGGGCTGGGCGGCGAGCCGGGCGGTGACGGTCGTGCCGGGCGGGGTGTGCACCCGGGCATTGGCCAGCAGGTTCGCCACCACCTGGTGCAGCCGGGCGGCGTCGCCCGGCACCACCAGCTCCGCCTCGGGCAGGTCGAGCTGCCAGTGGTGCTCGGGGCCGGCGACGTGGGCGTCGCTGACCGCGTCGACGACGAGGGCGGTCAGGTCCACCGGCTCGACGGCGAGGGGCCGGCCGGAGTCGAGCCGGGCCAGCAGCAGCAGGTCGTCGACGAGGCTGGTCATCCGGGTGCTCTCCGACTCGACCCGGCGCAGCGCGTGCGCCACGTCCGGCGGGACGCGGTCGCGACCCCGGCGGGCGACCTCGGCGTACCCCCGGATGGCGGCGAGGGGGGTGCGCAGCTCGTGGCTGGCGTCGGCGACGAACTGGCGTACCCGCGTCTCGCTGGCCTGCCGGGCGGCGAGCGCGGCGGCGACGTGCCCGAGCATCCGGTTGAGGGCGCCGCCGACCTGGCCGACCTCGGTGCGCGGGTCGGTGTCGGCGGCCGGCACCCGCACCGACAGGGCCACCTCGCCGCGGTCCAGCGGCAGCTCGGTGACGCGGGTGGCGGTGGCGGCGACCCGGCGCAGCGGGCGCAGGGTGGCCTGGACGATGAGCGCGCCGAGGCTGCCGGCGACGAGCAGGCCGGCGGTGGCGACGCCGGCCTGGGCCAGCACCATCCACCAGACCGTCTCCTCGACGCCCTCCAGCGGCAGGGCGAAGATCAGCGTCTGGCCGTCGACGTACTGCCGGGCCACGGCCCGGTAGTCGCCCCGTTCGCCGAGGTCGATGGTGCGGGGACGGCCGTCGGGCGTGAGCCCGGCCAGCGGGGCGGCCGCGTCGGCGGCGAGCTGTTCGGTCGCGTCGGCCGCGGTGCGGGTGGTCGCCGACTGGACGCGGCCGTCGACGACCCGGGCCGCGATCGAGCCGGCCGGGAAGCCGGGCGGCAGGTCGACGGGACGCTGCGACGACGGGGGCGGGTTGGTGAACCACGGCGGCCGGTCACCGGGGCGGCGGCGCTGGTCGAAGGTGAGCTGGTCGTCGACCTGGGCGATCAGGAAGTGGTGCAGCGCCACCGTGGTCAGCGCGCCGATGCCGACGCTGACGAAGGCGAGCAGCGCCACCACGGTCACCACCAGCCGGGTGCGCAGGGACCAGCCGGCCAGCCACCGGCGCGCCCGGTCAGTCGGCGGGTTTGAGGACATACCCCGCGCCGCGCAGCGTGTGGATCATCGGCGCCCGCCCGGCGTCGATCTTCTTCCGCAGGTACGAGATGTAGAGCTCGACGACGTTGGCCTGCCCGCCGAAGTCGTAGTTCCAGACGTGGTCGAGGATCTGCGCCTTGCTCAACACCCGGCGGGGGTTGCGCATGAGGTAGCGCAGCAGCTCGAACTCGGTGGCGGTGAGGGTGATCAACTGGTCGCCGCGGCGCACCTCGTGGCTGTCCTCGTCGAGGCTGAGGTCGCCGACGGTCAGCACGGCGTCCTCCCGGGTGGCGATCGCGAAGCCCGAGCGGCGCAGCAGCGCCCGCAGGCGGGCGATCACCTCCTCCAGGCTGAACGGCTTGGTCACGTAGTCGTCGCCGCCGACGGTGAGCCCGGCGATGCGCTCCTCGACCGCGTCGCGGGCGGTGAGGAAGAGCACCGGCACGGTCGGGGTGTGCTCGCGCAGCCGGCGCAGCACCTGGAAGCCGTCGAGGTCGGGCAGCATCACGTCGAGCACCACCGCGTCCGGCTGGAACTGGCGGGCGGTGCTCAGCGCCGCCATCCCGTTGCCGGCGGTGCGGACCTGCCAGCCCTCGTAGCGCAGGGCCATCGAGAGCAGGTCGGTGAGCGTGGGCTCGTCGTCGACCACCAGCACCCGGACGGGCTCGCCGTCCGGTCGGCGCAGCTCGATGCGGCCCTGCGCGGCCTGCCCCTCCATGACCATGCCCCCCATCGTGGGCACGCCCGCTGTGCCCCACCCCAGCAGATCCTGTGTACCAGCTGTGGGAGTCGGGCGGGGCCCGATCCGGCCCGCCGCCGCACAGCCCGGGCACAGCCGCGCCCC
Organism: Micromonospora sp. PTRAS2; assembly: GCF_054052245.1. Lineage (NCBI taxonomy): Bacteria > Bacillati > Actinomycetota > Actinomycetes > Micromonosporales > Micromonosporaceae > Micromonospora > Micromonospora sp. PTRAS2. The sequence continues at coordinate 32,625 of NZ_JBSWBU010000022.1, read as the reverse complement.
AAGCCCGGTCCAGCCGGGCCCGGCAGGCTGCCCGGCATGGACAGGGAGCCGGGCCACACCTGGGAGAGCCGCTGGACGCACCGGGGCCGGCCGGTGCGGGTGGCGGTGACCGACCGGCACGTGCTGCCGGCGGCCCGCCGGGAGCTGACGCTGCTGCTGGCCGGTCTGCGTCGCGGCGACGCCACGCTGGCCCGGGCGCTGCGGGCCGCCGGCCGGCCGGTGCCGGTCGGCCCGCTGCTGCGGGACCTCGTCGGCGTCGCGCTCGGCGCGGCCGAGGCCAGCGACGGGGCGGTGGACCCCACCGTCGAGGCGGCCCGGCTGCGCCGTCGGCGGACGCCGGGGCTGCTGCCGGTCTGCGGCGGCGCGGCGGCCGGCCCGGTCCCGGTGGCGAACTGGCGGGCGGTGACGCTCGCCGGAGACCTGCTGGCCCTGCCGCCGACCCTGCCGCTGGGCCTGGCCGCCACGGCGACCGCCCAGCTCGCCCGGCGCTGCGCGCAGCGGATCGCGGCCCGCACCGGGGCGGGGGTGCTGGTCGGCGTCGGGAACCGGGTCGCCGTCGCCGGTCCCGCCCCGCCGGGCGGCTGGCCGGTCGCCGCCGGCGACCGGGTCGTCGCGCTCACCGCTGGCGGGCTGGCCACCGCCGACGTGCGGGTCGACGGCGGGGTGCTGGATCCGCGCACGGGCGCGGCGCCGGTCTCGCCGTGGGCGTCGGTCACGGTGGTCGCCCCGGACGCGGTCCGCGCCGCGATGCTCGCCGTAGGGGCGCTGGCCCACGGCCCGCACGGCCCGGACTGGCTCGCCGCGCGGATCGGCGACGGCGTCGCGTACCCGACGCCCGGCCGTGCGGTGGCGGCGGCCCCCGGCTGAGCGGTCGGCGGCGGGCGGGACCGTCCCGCCGGGGATCCGGGGCGACACCCCCGGCGGTTTGCCCAGCTCGGGGGCCGGGTATCGGGGCAGGCAGCGCCGCCGGCGACGGGCGGCGTCGGGGCGCGAGCGACGAGGAGCGGTCGATGAGGACGCTGGACGGGCGGTACCAGCTCGAACAGCGCATCGGCGTCGGCGGGATGTCCGAGGTGTGGCGGGCCCACGACACCGTGCTGGACCGGCCGGTCGCGGTGAAGCTCATCTCCCCCGGGCGCGAGGACGTCCCGGTGGAGCGGATCCGGGCCGAGGCCCGCTCGGCGGCCCGGCTGGTGCACCCGAACGTGGCCAGCGTGCACGATTTCGGCACGTCCTCGACCCTGCCGGGCCGGCCGGTGCCGTACATCGTGATGGAGCTGGCCGAGGGGGAGACCCTCGCGGCGCACCTGCGCGCCGGGCCGCTGGACTGGCGCATCGCGGTACGCGTCTGCGCCGAGATCGCCGCGGCGCTGGCCGCCGCGCACGCGCACGGGATCGTCCACCGGGACGTGAAGCCGGCCAACGTGATCCTCACCCCGTGCGGGGTGAAGGTGCTGGACTTCGGCATCGCCACCCCGGCCGGGGTGCCGGACGAGGCGCCGGCCGGCATCGTGGTGGGCACCCCCGCGTACCTGGCCCCCGAGCAGCTCGACCGGCAGCCGGCGACCCCGGCGGCCGACATGTACGCCCTCGGGGTGCTGCTCTACTACTGCCTCGCCGGGCGGCTGCCGTACCCGGCCGACAGCACCACCGAGCTGCTGGGGGCGCGCCGCCGGCGTCCGGCCGAGCCGCTGCCGCCGATCGACGGCCTGCCGGCGGAGGTGGCCGGGCTGTGCCGGCAGCTGATGGCCGACGACCCGACGCGGCGGCCGAGCAGCCTGATGGCGGCGCTGCTGCTGGCCGAGGCCGTCGACGCCCGGGTGTACGTGCCGATGCTCGCCACGGCCCCGCCGAGGCAGCGCGGCGGCGCCGGGGTGTCCCCGTGGACCCGGGAGGCGGCGGCCGAGGCGACCCAGGCGGCGACGGTGGGCGGAAGCCCCGGTTTCGCCGGGCGCGCGTCGGGTAGCCGGGCGGGTGACTGAGGGGAGACGCGATGCCGGATCCGAGTTCCTGGCTGCACGAGGCCACCGCCACCGCCGAGGGTGGTCACGTCCGCACCGACGACGGCGGGTTGTCCACCGCGCTGGCGTCCCCGCTGGCGCCGCACTGCACGGGGCTGACGCCGGAACAGCTGCTGGCGGCGGCGTTCGCGTCCTGCCTGCACCACGCCGCGGTGGAGGCGGCCGGGCAGATCACCGACGAGGCGCACACGGTGCAGGTGCGCGCGGAGGCGCGGCTGGGTCGCGACGACGACGGCCGCTACCGCGCCGACGTGCACGCCTCGATCTCCTCCGCCGGGCTGAGCCGTCAGCAGCTCGCCGAGCTGGTCGCGCACGCCGACCGGTTGTGGCCGTTCTCCAGCGGTGACAACAGCCGGCACCGGTTGACGGTCACGCCGGCGGAGAACGGGCGCGGCTGACCTTCTCCGCCACCGCCGGGACCGGCGTCGGTCGGCCCCGGGCCGGCCCGTCCGGTCGGGCACCGGGCCGTCGGCCGAACGCCCGACCCCGGCGTCGCCGCGCGAGCGCGTGGCACGCCCGCCGACTCGACGCCTTTCCGAACGGCGAATCGGTCATACCGTAAACGAGGCATTGGCGAGCTTGGACCGGGTTGCCATCCTTCTCGGGCGGCTCGTCCGGGGGGAAACCCGCAAATTGTGACGCATGCCACCAACCACCCCGGTGGCAGGGCGCTGCGGACTATCTAGCCTCGGCGGGTGCGTCCCTACGAACCCGCCGAACCGAAGCAGGCCCACGACCGAGCGGATGGCCGACCGGCCGAGGCCGCCTCCGCCGAACGGGCGGTGGGCCGGCACCGGCGTCCCGACCCGCCCCGGCGCGCGCTGCTGACGTCCACCCGGGTGCGCGCGGCCCTGGTCACGGGGGTGAGCTGCTGCCTCGGCGTCGCCGCGTTCGCCGGCACCCGCCAGGCCGACGGCCCCGCGGAGCCGGTCCAGGGGGCCCTCGTCGATCGGGCCGCGGCCGCCGCCGAGGCCGAGCAGCGCGCCTCCCGCTCCCTCGACCGCTCCCCGGCGGTCCCGGTCACCATCTCGCCCAGCCCGACGGCGAAGCCCAGCCCCAGCGCCACCCGCAAGCCGAAGCCGAAGCCGAAGCCCGCCAAGCCGGCGCGCCCCCGCCCCGTCGCCGGGCTCAGCCAGCTCCAGATGGACAACGCGAAGACCATCGTCGACGTGGGCCGGGACATGAAGCTGCCCCGGCGGGGACTCGTCGTCGCGGTGGCCACCGCCATGCAGGAGAGCAACCTGCACAACCTGGCCAGCGACGTGCTCCCCGAGTCCGCCAACTACCCGCACCAGGGCAGCGGCTCCGACCACGACTCGGTCGGGCTGTTCCAGCAGCGGCCCAGCAGCGGCTGGGGCACCGTCCGGGACCTGATGCGCCCCGCGTACGCGGCCCGCGTCTTCTACGAGGCGCTGCTGGAGGTGCCCGGCTGGGAGGAGATGAGCGTGACCGCCGCGGCCCAGGCCGTGCAGATCTCGGCGTTCCCCGACGCGTACGCGCAGCACGAGGAGCGGGCCACCACGGTCGTGGCGGCGCTGACCTGAGCCGGCTCAGGCGACCCGGCTGCCCCAGTCGCCCGGCGGCTCGACGGTGACGCCGGCCGTGCCGACCCGGGTGCTCGGCACGCCGCCGCTCGGCACGCCCGCCGCGGCCGTGGGCGTGTCCACCGCGACGGCCGGCCCGGCGAGGATCTCGTCCACCCGGGCCTCCCGGCGTCGGCGCGCGGCCAGGGCGGCCTCGAAGTCCCGGCGGGCGCTCAGCGCCTCGGCGTACACCTGCTCGCGGACACGCCGGGCCTCCTCGCGGGCCGCGTCCAGCTCGAACCGGGCCTGGGCCAGGATCCCGGCGGCCTCCCGCTCGACGTCGCCCAGCGCCGCCCGCGCGCCGTCGGCCCCGGCGGCCAGCTCGGGCCGGTGCTCGACCAGCTCGCACAGGCGGGCCGCCTCGTCCCGGAACCGGTCCCAGTCCCGGCCCGCCCCGGCGGCGCCCTCCGCGCGCGCCGCCAGCCGGCTCAACCGGACCGCCAACTGATCGAGGCAGGAGTCGACCTGCCGCCGGTCGTAGCCGAACTCCACGACGGAGAACCTCATACTGTCGCCCCCAGGCAGCCGATGTTTCTTCCCCACCTGGAATCCTCGGCGGCGCGGCCGGGCGGCGTGGGCGTTCGGGAAAAATGTTCAGCATCCGAGCGGCGACGCCCCGGGCGGCGTCAGCCGGGGCGCGGGGTGGGGCGTCAGCCCGGGGGCGCGGGCGTCAGACCCGCTTGGGCAGCACGACGACCCGCCCGAAGAACTCGTCGATGCGGCGCACCACGTCGTTGAAGTCGTCCAGGTCGATCGGCTTGGTCACGTACGCGTTGGCCTGGAGCGTGTAGCTGCCCACGATGTCGGTGTCGGCGTTGGAGGTGGTGAGCACCACGATCGGGATGGTCCGCAGGTCGTCGTCCTGCTTGACCTCGCCGAGCACCTGCCGCCCGTCCATCCGGGGCATGTTCAGATCGAGCAGGATCACGTCCGGCCGGCGGGCCTCGGTGTGCCGGCCGGACTGACGCAGGAACTCCATCGCCTCCTGGCCGTCGCTGACCACGTCGATCACCTTGTCGACGTCGGAGTCGGCGAGGGCCTCCTCGATCATCAGGACGTCGCCCGGGTCGTCGTCGACCACGAGGATACGAACGGGGCCGGGGGTGCTTCCAGCCATGGGAACCTGCCTCGGGTCGACGCGGACGGCGACCTCACGATCGCCTGCTGGCGGGGAAATCTAGCCCATCACGGAGCGGACCGCACTGTCGGGTGGCCCGTGTCGGGCGGGTAGCCCAGCACCTCCGCCAGCCCCGTCAACCGCAGCACCCGCTCCACCCGGCCGGTGGCGCCGGTGACCCGCAGCCACCCGCCCCGAGCCGTGGCCCGGTTGTCGCCCCGGACGAAGGCGGCGATGCCGGTGGAGTCGCAGAAGGTCAGCTCGGCGAGGTCGACCAGCAGGTGCCGCTCCCCCTGCTCGGTGAGCCGGTCGAGCACCGCGGTGAGCTCCGGCGCGGTGCTCATGTCGAGCTCGCCGGCGAGTCGCAGGCACGCCCCACCGCCGTCCCGCTGGGCGTACGTGACGGTGAACGTCAACGTGGTCCCTCTCGCTCCATCGCAGCCGAATGCTTGCAGTGCAGCAAGTATAAGCAGGGGGCCGCCGGAGGCCGGCACGCCACGGTCACCGCGCCGACGCGCCCGCCTGCTGGGCGAGCAGCGCCAGCCCACCGGCCAGGAAGCCCGCGGCGCGCGGGAAGTCCCGCAGCTCACCCGCGAGGTGGTCGAGGGTGAGGGCCACCGCCACGGCCGGCACCCCCCTGCTGACCAGGATGCCGGTCAACCACTCGACGAACTCGGTGAACAGCGTGCCGTCGTCGACGAAGACGGCGGCGGCGAGGAAGTCGACGATGTGGCCGAGGTCGCTGACGGTCGAGTCGAGCTGGACCGCGTCGTACTCCCGCACGCCCGGCACCCGCGCGCGCAGATCGCCCAGGGCGCTGTCGATCAGCGCAGCCCGCCGCTTCACGAGGCTCGCGTACTCGTCGTCGGCGAGGTGGGCCAGGTCGACCGGGGGGACGCGGCGCAGGGCCCGCTCGTCGGCCACCAGGTCGGCCGCCCCCGGCGCGTCGGGCGCCCACGCCACCCCGAGGCGGCGGGCCCACCGCCCGTCCCGGCCGAAGCCGCGCCCGCCGACCACCACCGGCACGTCGGAGCGGCGACACGCCTCGACCATGCGGTACGCGTGCGGCAGCCGCATCGGCAGCGCGCAGGCAAGCGCCACGGCGTGCGCGTCGTGCCGGTGCAGGTACGACACCAGGTGCGCCGCCGGGACGCTGGCCCCGAGGAACGTGACCTGCCAGCCGCGCAGCCGCAGCACCTCGGCGACCAGCCGGGGCGGCAGCGCGTGCCACTCGCCGTCCATGCACGCCACCACGATCCGCCCCCGGGTGGCACGGGGGTTGGCCCGGGCCGCGACGGCCGCCACCACCCGCTCGCTGATGTGGGTGGCCGCATGCTCCTGGGCGATGCTCCACGCGTTGCTGGCCCACCGCCGGCCCACCTCGACCTGCGCGGGGGCCACCAGCTCCAGCAGCACCCGTTCGGCCGGCACCCCGGCGTCGACCAGCCCGAGGGCGGTCTCGATCGCCGCGTACTCGTCGGCGGACTCCAACGCCAGCAGGAAGCCGGGGCAGGCGTCGGCCGGTGAGCCGACGGCGGCGGGGACGGTCACGCGGTGGTCTCCTTCGGGCGGTGGAACGGTCGGGCGGGCGGTCAGGGCAGCGCCGGCACCGCGTGCAGGTGCCGGGCCGGACGGCTGTGCGGCCCGGTCGCCCGCAGCGCGAGCACCGCGATGTCGTCGTGGTCGCCGTGGGCCAGCCAGTCGCAGGTCACCTGCTCGATCCGTTCGGCCAGCGCCGGGGCCGGCATCCGGTGGCAGCCGCCGAGCGCGTGCAGCAGCCGGTCGACGCCGAACTGCTCGTCGCCGCGCCGGCCGCCCCGGGCCTCGGTCACCCCGTCGCTGTAGAGCAGGCAGGTCTCGCCCGGCGCCAGCTCGACGGTCACCTCCCCGATGCGGGGGTCGGGCACCACGCCGATCAGCATGCCGCTCAGGCCGACCGTCTCCACCTCCCCGGAGGAGCGCAGCACGAGCGGCGGCAGGTGGCCGCCGCCGGACATGGTCAGGGTGACGCCGCCGTCGCGCCGGGGACGCACCACGCCGAGCACCATGGTGGCGAAGCGGCCCTGCCCGTGCGCCAGGGTGGTCTCCAGCAGCGCGTCGTTGAGCAGCCCCAGCAGCCGGGCGGGGTGCGACTCCACCCGGTGCAGGGCCTGCAGGCACTGGCGCAGCTGGCCGGTGAAGACGGCCGCCTCGACGCCCTTGCCGGCGACGTCGCCGAGGAAGAACACCGCGCCGCCGTCGGGCAGCCGGTGCGAACCGTAGAAGTCACCGCCGATGCGCAGCCCCGCCTGCGCCGGCCGGTAGGCCGTGCCCCACTGGACGCCGGGCACCTCGGCCGGCTCCACCGGCAGCAGGCTGGCCTGGAGGGTGTCGGCGACCTCGGCCTGGTCGCGGTAGAGCACGGCCGTGGTCAGCGCCGCGCCGGCCCGGGCCGCGAACGCGCGGAGCAGGTCGACGTCGGCCTCGTCGTAGTAGCGGGCCGAGCGCCGGGCGACGAGCAGGGCACCCGCCGGCAGGTCCCGTCCGGGCAGCGGCACCACGCGCACGCTGACGTCGACGGCGTCCAGGCCGGGCAGCCAGCCCGCCTCGACCGCCTGCTCGACGAGCCAGTCCAGCGTGTGCGGCTCGGCGCCGGCCAGCCCCTCGTCGATGGCCGCCGGCAGGTCGACGGCGTTGAGCACGCCGCTGTCCACGCCCGGGGCCTCGTCGTCGACCCGGGTGGCCCGCCACCAGCGCGCCCGGCCCGACCGGGGGGCGAGCACCAGCACGGCCACCTCGGCGAGGGTCGGCACGGCGAGCCGGACCACGGCGGCGGCCGCACGATCCGGGTGCAGCGGGTTGCCGAGCTTCTCCCCCACCACGGCCAGGAAGGCCGAACGGGCCCGCTCGGCCAGCAGGGCGTCGGCCCGGGTGACGCTCTCGGTGACGTCCTCGACGTAGTGGCAGCTCCGGCCGGCGGACAGCGACACCTCGCGGACGCGCAGCCGGCGGCCCCGGTGGCCGAACTCGCCCCCGGCCGGCGACGTCCGCAGGCCCGCCACCCCGGACGCGGCGAGCAGCTCGCCGACGGCCACCTCGGGCAGCAGCCGCTCGGCGACCGGGCTCAGTTGGCGCACCACGCCGGCGTCGTCGCAGACGATCAGGCCCTCGCGGAAGTGCTCGACGACCTCCGCCCAGTCGGGCGCGGGCGGGCCCCGGTCGGGAGCCAGGGGTGGCAGCGCGGCGGGAGGCCGCACCGGCACGTCGGCGGACCACGCCGGGGCCCGGGCAGCACTCGGCGTGGCGATCCGTCCGTCGCCCGGGTCCCAGTCCCTGACGTCGGCAGCAGTCACCAGCTGAGCCCCACTCCCTCTCGACACCCGCCCGACACCCGCGGGCCACCGGAAACGGCGTATGTGGTCCAATCTCCTCACCCCACCCTACGCCGGTCCACCGGTACCGCCACCCCACGCTGCCCTGAGCTGCCGAATCGTTCTCGACGGGCGACACCCGCCGGGGATTGTTACGATCCGAGACGAACCTGCCCGACCGGCAGCCCTGCGGAAAGGCGTGATCGTGGTACCCCAGGGGAGGAAACCCGAGGCGACGCCGCTGACCATGTCCGTCGATCTGACCGAGCCCGGCGCGCCCCTCATCCGGGTCGGTGGTGATCTCGCCTTCACCACCGCCGCGCCGCTGCGCCACGAGGTGGACCGGCGGCTCGCCGAGCACCCGTCAGTGCTCGTGCTCGACTTCGCCGACCTGCAGTTCATCGACAGCACCGGGCTCTCGGTGATCGTGCACGCCTGGCGGGAGGGGCAGCAGAGCGGCACCACCCTCCGGCTGCGCTCGACGCCCCGGTTCCTGGACACCATCCTCGACATGACCGGCGTCACCGGGCTGCTCGCCCGCCCGCTGCCCGATGGCGAGCAGTCCGTGGGAGCGCCCGGTTCGCGCCGGTCGGCGGCGTCCGCCTGAGACCCCCCAGCGTTTGTCGATCACCCTAGGCTGGGAACATGGAGGCATGGCAGCTCCGCTGTTGACCATCGAGGTGAGCTGGCCCGCCCCCGGGCGCGCCCGGCTTCGGCTGGCCGGCGAGCTGGACTACGACACCGCGCCGGAGCTGGTGGAAGCCGCCGCCCGGTTGCGCCGGGACGGCTGCACCGAGCTGGAGATCGACCTCGGCGCGATCACCCTCTGCGACTCCTCCGGCCTGAGCGCGCTCGTGGTGATCCACCGCAACGGCACCGGGCCGATCCGGTTGACCGGCACGAGCGACCAGCTCCAGCAGCTGCTCGACCGCACGGGCCTCGCCGAGGTGCTCGCCACCGCCCACCACCCCGCAAACCCCGCCGCCACAGCCTGACCCCCGCCCCGCCGGCCCGCCCCGCCCCGCCGCCGGCCGCTTCGCCTCGGTGATCAAGAGGTTTGCGTCATCGCAGAGATCAACCTTGACGCTTTTCTCTTGATCACCGGGCCGAGGCGGGGTGGGGTGGGGGGTCGGTGTTGTCGGGGTATGGGGAGGGAGTCGCGTGATCTGGATCCGTTGGAGGGTGTCCCTGGGGGCGGTGCTCGTGGTGGGTCTCGCGGCCGGATGCACGTCGGCCCCGGACACGGCCACGCCCGATGCCGCCACGTCCGGGGCCGCCTCCGCGCCTGGTGCCGCCGCGTCCGGGGCCACCGCTGCCTCCAGCGGCACCGCGTCGGGGGTCACCGCGTCCGCGGTTCCCCCACCCGCCGAGCTGACCGCCCTGGAGCGGCGGTTCGACGCGCGGCTGGGCGTCTACGCGGTCGACACCGGCACCGGACGCACGCTCGCCCACCGGGCCGACGAGCGGTTCGCGTACGCCTCGACGATCAAGGCCCTCGCGGCCGGCGCGCTGCTCGCCGCGACGTCGGAGGCGGAGCTGGACCGCGTCGTCCGCTACGACCCCGCCGACCTCGTGTCCCACTCGCCGGTCACGCAGCGACACGTCGCGGACGGGATGACCCTGCGCGCGGTCGCCGACGCGGCCGTGCGCCACAGCGACAACACCGCCGCGAACCTGATGTTCACCGAACTCGGCGGCCCCGCCGGGCTCGGGCGGGCGCTGCGCGGCATCGGCGACACCGTCACCAACCCGGTGCGCACCGAGACGAGCCTCAACGAGGCCGCACCGGGCGACCTCCGCGACACCAGCACGCCCCGCGCGATGGCCGGCTCCCTGCGGGCGTACGCGCTCGGCGACGCCCTGTCCGCGGCCGACCGCGGCGTGCTGGTCGACTGGCTCCGGCGCAACACCACCGGGGCGACGCTGATCCGGGCCGGGGTGCCCGCCGGCTGGCAGGTCGGCGACAAGACCGGCGCGGGTGGATACGGCACCCGCAACGACATCGCCGTGCTGTGGCCGCCCGAGGGTGCCCCGATCGTGCTCGCCGTGCTGTCCCGCCGCGACGCGAAGGACGCGCAGCCCGACGACGCACTGATCGCCGAGGCCGCCCGGGTGACGATCGACGCGCTGCGCGGCCCCGGCTCCTGAACACGGCGGCACGAGTACGGGGCCTGTGCCGACCCGCCCGGTGCTGCCCTGCCCCGCCCGGTGCTGCCCTGTGCTGTGCTGTGCTGTGCGCCGATCTTGCACTTCGGGCCCCCGCGATGGGCGTTTTCAGCCGCTTTTTCGGGGCCGCAACTGCAAGATCGCGGGTGGGTGAGCGGCGGGACACGGAGCCTACGGCCGGCGAAAGCCGACAGCCCGGCCGCTCGTGGGGTGGCACCGCGTCGGGTGCCCTCACCCGGGCCGGGTGAGCGACACCCGGGGGTGCGTGGCGGGGCTCCCGGGCCGTTTCGGGCCCGACCGCGCCGGGAACGCGACCGCCGAGACAGGAGACGGAGACAGCGGACCGGAGAAGGAGCGAGGTGTGTCATGCGCAAGCAGATGGAGGGGGACAACCAGCGCCGCCGGGCACTCGCACGTCAGGCCCGGGAGCGCGGCCGCCAGGCCAGCGAGACCGGTGCGAGCCTGAGCGCCTCCAAGCAGCTCACCCACCTGGACCAGAGCAAGCGGGCCGGGCCGCCGCCGGCCGGGCGGCACAAGCCGGACAGCACCCGGGGTGGTCCCGCCCCGCCGCCCGCCACCCGGCCCCGCCCCGAGCGTGGCTCCGCCGCGACGCCCCGGTCCCAGCGTGGCCCCGGCGCGACGCCCCGGTCCGAGCGTGGCCCCGGCGCGACGCCGGCGGCGGCCGGGATCGGCTACCGGGAACTGGTCGACGACGTGGGCCGACGGGCCGGTGTCGACTTCGACACGGCGAAGGTCGCGGCCGAGGCGACGGTGCTCGCCCTGGCCTGGGCGCTGGACCAGGGGGCGCGGGAGCGGCTGCTCCAGGCGGTGCCCGTGAAGCTGCACGACGTGGTGCCCGTCGACGGCATCGAACGCCACCGGGACCTGCCGGGCTTCGTCGGCGAGGTGGCCCGGATCAGCGGGCGTACCCCGGAACAGGCCCGGCGGCAGGCGGAGGCGACGCTCGCCGCGCTGGCCGACCACGACGGCGACCTCGTCGCCGCGCTGCACGTACCGGACGGGCTGCGCGATCTGCTCGGCCCGGCGGCCGGCGGTTGAGCGCGCGGGCCGGCGGGCCCCCGCGCCCGCCGGCCCGGCCGGCGGCTTCGGTGCCGGTGCGCCCGCCGGCTACGGTGCCGGGATGCACTCCGCCGCCGAGGGACCGGAACTCGTGGCCGACCCGGCCCGCCGCACCGGGCGCACCCTGCTCGCCGGGGGCGTCGCCCAGTCCTACGTCGACGTCGCCGACCCCCGCCACCTGCACTTCGAGTACGTCCGCCGGATGGCCGCCGTGGTCGATCTCGCCGCGCCGCCCGGCGCGCCGGTCGCCGCGCTGCACCTCGGCGGGGGCGCGCTGACCCTGCCCCGTTACGTCGGGGCGACACGGCCCGGCTCAGCACAGCTCGTGGTGGAGCGCGATCCGGCCGTCGTCGACCTGGTCCGCCGGGAACTTCCCGCGCCACCGCCGGGGGTACGCGTCGACGTCGCCGACGCGCGCGCGGCGGTGCAGGCGGCCCCGGCGCAGGCGTACGACCTGGTCCTCGCCGACGTCTACCGGGCCGCCCGGATGCCGGGGCACGTGGCGACCGTCGAGTTCGCCGCCGAGGTGGCCCGGGTGCTGCGCCCCGACGGGATCCTCCTGGTCAACGTCACCGACCTGCCGCCGCTGGTGTTCACCCGCGCCCGGGTGGCCACCCTGCGGGCCGAGTTCGCCGACGTCTGCCTGCTCGCCGACCGGCGGATGCTGCGCGGGCGGCGCTACGGCAACCTGGTGCTCGCCGCGGCGCGCCGGCCGGGCCGGCTGCCGGTGGGCCGGCTGGCGACGCGGGCGGCCCGCGACCCGGTGCCGGGGCAGGTGCTGCACGGCGCGGCCCTCGACGAGTTCGTCGGCGGGGCACGCCCGGGCACCGATGCGGCCCTCGGCGTCGGCTGACGCGGTAGAGGAGCGCCCGCGGGCGGCTGCGGTGGCGGGGCCCGCCCGGACGGGTGACCGCGGCACCGGGCGGGCCGGCCGGGGCGTCGCGCCGGGGTTTCCGCCGCGCCCGCCCGGGTAGCCGCGCCGGATGAGGAACGCCGCGGACCAGGTGACCGCCCGGCGGGCGGCCATCGTCATCGGCCTGGTGCTGGCGACCCTGGTCGTGTTGGCCCTGGCTTGGGCCACCCGGCGGGTGCTGACCTGGACGGTCGTCGCCGTCTTCTTCGCCGTCGCGCTGAAGCCGCCCGTCGACGCCCTGCAACGACGCCTCGTGCGGCGCCGCGCGGTGGCCACGCTGCTGGTCTTCCTAGCCGCGTTCGGCCTGCTCGCCGCGCTGGCGGCGGGGATCGTCCTGCCCCTGCTGGACGAGCTGGGCCGCGCGGCCGACCGGGCCCCGGAGGTGCTGCGGGAGACCCGGGCCGGTCGGGGGCCGTTCGGCGAGGCCCTCGAACGGCTGCGGCTGCGGCAGTACGTGGTCGGGCACTCGGCGCAGGTGCAGCAGTACGGCAGCCGGCTGCGCGATCCGACGGTGGGGCTGGTCCGCAGTGTGCTGGAGACCCTCGCCGGGCTGGTCACCGTGGTCGTGCTGGCGTACCTGATGGTGCTGGAGGCCCCGAAGATCATCTCGGCGGGGCTGGGGCGGCTCGGCCAGGGGCCGGCGCGGCGGGCGCGGCGGGTCGGTCAGGGCGTCTCCCGGGTGGTGACCGGCTACCTGAGCGGGAACCTGCTGATCAGCGTCATCTGCGGCGCGCTGACGTTCCTGGTGCTGGTCCTGACCGGGGTGCCGTTCGCCGGGGTGATCGCGCTGCTGGTGGCGATCGCCGACCTGGTGCCGCTGGTCGGGGCGACCATCGGCGCCATCCTCGCCGGCGGCGCCGGTTTCCTGCACTCCCCCACCGCCGGCATCGTGGTGCTCGTCTTCTTCGTGGTCTACCAGCAGGTGGAGAACCACCTGCTGCAACCCCTGATCATGTCCCGGGCGGTCCGGCTGAACCCGCTCACGGTCCTGGTCAGCGTGCTGTTCGCGGCGGAGCTGGCCGGGCTGGTCGGCGCGCTGCTGGCCATCCCCGTCGTCGGCGTGGGGCAGGTGCTGCTGCGCGAGTTCGCCCCGCGCCGGGGTTAGGCGGGCGCGGGGCGAACTCGCGCGGGCGGGAGCGCGTCAGCGGGGGTAGGCCGGGACCTCCGGCGACGAACTCTCCAGCGGCACCGCGTTGGCCGGCACCAGGCCGAGCTGCATCGCCGGGCGGGGCAGGGCGGCGTCGAGCAGCCAGTCCGCCCCGACGCGGGCCCGGTTGCCGGGCATCGCCAGCAGGTGGTAGCCCCGGGTGACGGCCTTGGCCGGCAGGCCGGCCAGCGAGACCTTCAGCGGGTTCGCCGCCGCATCCTTGCCGCCGAGGTCGACCACCCAGCCCAGGTCGTGGTGCTTGTACGGGCGGCGCCGACCCTGTCCGTAGGAGGCGGCGATGTTGTGCGCCACGAGCTTGCCCTGCCGCTGGGCATGCTGGGCGGTCATCGTGCAGATCTTGCCGGGTCGGGTCAGGTCGGGCACCGCCGCCGCGTCCCCGCAGGCGTACACCTCGGGGAAGCCCGGCACGGTGAGGTACTCGTCCACGACGAGGCGGCCCTTCTCGGTGCGCAGGCCGAGCTCGGCGACGAACGGGTCGGGGCGCACGCCGACGCACCAGATGAGGCTGCACGTGGGCACGTACTCGCCGTCGGTGAGCATCACCCCGTCGGGGGTGGCCTCCGCCACGGAGGTGCCCATCCGCACGTCGACGCCGCGCCGCCGCAGCACCCGGTCGGCGGTGCGGGACATCCGCTCGTCCAGCTCCGGCAGCACCCGGGGGGCCACGTCGAGCAGCATCCAGCGGGGGCGGACGTCGAGGTGCGGGCGCTGGGCGACCAGGCGGTCGGTGAACAGCTGCCCGTGGGCGGCGACCTCCGTGCCGGTGTAGCCGGCGCCGACGACCACGAAGGTGGTGCGGGCCCGCTGCTCGGCCGGGTCGTCGGTCAGCTCCGCCAGCTCGACCTGGCGTACCACGTGGTCGTGCAGGTAGAGCGCCTCGGGCAGGCCGCGGAACCCGTGGGCGTACTCGGTCACGCCGGGGATGGGCAGCAGCTTGTTGACGCTGCCGACGGCGAGCACCAGCCGGTCGTAGGCGAGCCGGCCGCCGTCGCCCTCCGGCATCCGGTAGCCGACCCAACGGTTCTGCAGGTCGACCCGGTCGGCCTCGCCGACGACCACCCGCACGCCGTCGAGGGTGCCGCTGAGCGGCACGCTGAGCCGCCCGGGTTCGACCACGCCGGCGGCCACCTCGGGCAGCAGCGGCAGGTAGAGGAAGTAGTCGGTCGAGTTCAGCAGCACGATCTCGGCCCTGTTGCGGGCGGTCCGGCTCAACGTCTTCGCCGCGTGGTAACCGGCGAACCCGGCCCCCACGATCACCACACGAGGTTTCGTCATGACGGGTGCCGTTCCCGCCCTCGCCGGGGACAAACGTGGCAGAGCGTACGGGCTCGCCCGTCGCGGTCGGCCGGCCGCGACCCGCCGGAACGGGCTTCACCCGTTCGAGGGGTACGCGAATCGGCACAGATACGACGTAAACCCCCATTCGTTACCAACGCGTGACCTTGACGCGGATTGGTGCGAGATGACTGTGCTGCGGAACCACCGTGCCCGACTGGCGTTGCTCCCCGTGGTGGGGCTCGCCGCGTTCCTGGCCCTGGCTCTGGCGGTGACCCGCTCCGGCGCGGCCGAGCCACGTGTGGCCGTCAACCCGGTCGACCCGGCGCTGGGCTTCCTGGTGATGACCGAGGGGGACGCCCGCCTGATCGGGGCCGAGAACGAGGGCACCGTCGCCGTCGGCGGCAACCTGAGCTTCGGCAACTACCAGATCGCCCTCACCACCGCCGGGAACTTCGTCGTCGACGGCGACGCCGAGCCCACCGCCCTGGTCGTCGGGGGCCGGGTCGACTTCGCCGCCAGCGTGCCCGGCACCCGGCTCCAGGTCCTCAACAGCGGCTACGTCAAGATCGGCGACCTCACCGGCACCGTGGTGCGGGACACCGACAACAACGGGGCGGCGGTGAACACCCGGGTGCTGCCCAGCGACGACTACGACGCGTCCCCCCGCATCGAGCTGGTCACCCGCCAGCCGGTGGCCAGCGTCGGACCGGCCTCCCCGATCGACTTCGCCGCCGCGTTCGCCAGCTTCCGCCAGACGTCGACCGATCTCGCCGAGTGTCCGCAGAACGTCGTGCTGCGGACCCCGAACGGCGACCCGCTGCCCCGCCCGGTCCCACCGGGCAGCAACGCGGTGGTCACCCTCACCCCGGGCGTGACCAACGTGCTGGACATCAGCGCGACGGACCTGGCGAACATCGCGGTCCTCACCTTCGCCACCCCGCCCACCGCCGACACGCCGCTGCTGGTCAACGTGGACACCACCGACGTGGCCGACCAGTTCACCTGGCAGGTGCCGAACTTCGCCGGCGTGGGCGGCGCGCAGGCCCCCTACATCCTGTTCAACTTCCCCACCGCCACGGCGATCACCCTCACCGACGCCAGCGCGACCCTGGAGGGCACGATCTACGCCCCGAACGCGGACGTCGACGCCCTCACCAACAGCAACATCGAGGGCAGCGTGATCACCCGGAGCCTGGTCCACGACGGCGGCGAGATCCACGACCGCCCGTTCTCGACGACCCTCGACTGCCCGCAGCCCACCGGGAGCCCGACGGCCACCCCGACGGGCAGCCCCACGGCCACCCCCACCCAGACGCCGACGGTCGGCCCCACGGGCAGCCCGACCCAGCCGACCCCGGACCCGACCCAGCCGACGCAGACCCCCACGGCCGGCCCCACCCAGCCCACGCCGGAGCCGACCGCGCCCACGCCGACGTACTCCCCGGGACCGCACCCGACGCGGACGAAGCATCCGCTGCCGGTCACCGGGTCGTCGAGCCTGCCACTGTTCGGTGCGGGCGCCGCCGCGGTGGGCGTCGGCCTGGCCCTGCTGCTGATCGCCGCCGACCGGCGTCGCGTCCGCCGCTGACCGCTGCCGAGACCGGCCCGGGGCGCGGCAACGCCCCGGGCCGGCCGCCGAGAGCAACCTCGACGGGGTACGCCGCCGCAGGCGGCCGGGCCGGGCTAGGGCACCATCCAGGACAGCACCGGCGTGGCCTGCAGTCCCACCAGCAGACACATCAGGGCGAGCAGCAGCACGCTCCAGCCGAACATCCGCCGGAACAGGTCGCCCTCCCGGCCGCTGAGCCCGACGGCCGCGGCGGCGATGGTGAGGTTCTGCAGGCTGATCATCTTGCCCAGCGTGCCGCCGGAGGCGTTGGCGGCGGCGAGCAGGACCGGGTCGAGGCCGGCCCGCTGCGCCGCCGCGACCTGCAGCGCGCCGAACAGCGAGTTCGACGACGTGTCCGAGCCGGTCAGGGCGACCCCGAGCCAGCCGAGGACGGGCGCCAAGACGGCGAACAGGGTGCCCGCGCCAGCCATCCAGACGCCGAGGGTGGCGATCTGCCCGGACGCGTTCATCGTGAACGACAGCGCCAACAGCCCGACCACCGTCAGCACGGCCCACCGCAGCTCGTACAGGGTGCGCCCGTACAGCCGCCCGGCCTCGCGGGGGGACACCCGCAGCAGCGCCATCGTGACCAGGCCGGCCACCAGCAGCAGCGAGCCCGGCGCGGCGAGCCAGGCGAAGCGGAAGGTCGACAGGGGCGACGGGGTGCCGGCGGCGGTGAGCACGTGCAGGCCGGGCCAGGAGACCGCGAGCGTGCCGGCGTCCAGCAGGCGCTTGACGGCCGGCACCTGGGAGACGGCGAAGACGGCCACGATGGTCACGTACGGCGCGTACGCCAGCCACGCCCGGCCCGGCGGCGGCGTGACGCCCTGCGGCGACCCGGCGGGCCCCGGTCCGCCCGCCGGCGGCGCGGTGGACGCCGACGACGCGGCGGGCTCCGGCGGGCCGTCGCCGGCCGGTACGGGCACCGGCCGGCGCGCCCGGCGGGTGACGAGCAGCAGCACGCCCGCCCCCGCGAAGGCGGCCGCGATGTCGGCGAGCGCCGCCGTCAGGAAGTTCGCGGTGGCGAACTGGGCCAGCGCGAACGCGACCCCGCAGGCCAGCGCCGGACGCCACAGCTCCCGCACGCCCCGGCGGCCGTCGACGACGACGAGCAGCACGAGCGGGACGACGACCGCCACCACGGGGACCTGCCGGCCGGCCATCATGCCCAGCTCCGTGGCGGGCAGCCCGGTCACCCCGGCCAGGGTGGTGATCGGCAGCCCGAGCGGGCCGAACGCGGCCGGCACCGTGTTGGCGACCAGCGCCACGGTGGCCGCCCGGACCGGGGTGAACCCGAGGGCCAGCAGCATGACCGTGGTGACGGCCACCGGCGTGCCCTGACCGGCCAGCGCCTCCAGCAGCGACCCGAAGCAGAACGCGATCACCATGGCCTGCACGCGCCGGTCGTCGCTGATCCGGGCGAAGCCGCGCCGCAGCGTGTCGAAGTGTCCCGTGTGCACGGTCATCCGGTAGATCCAGATCGCCGTGCCGAACGTCCACACGAGAGGAAATAGTGCGAACGTCGCGCCCTGGCCGGCGGCCAGCAGCGTCTGCGCCAGCGGCATCCGCCACAGCGCCCAGGCCAGCACGACCGCCACGGCCAGCGCGCCGAACGCCGCCACCCAGGCCCGCGCGCGCACGACTCCGAGCAGGAGAAAGAGGGTGAGCAGGGGCAGCGCGGCGCAGGCGGCGCTCAGCGCGAGCGACCCGGCCACCGGTTGCAGGGGCTGCTGATACATCGAGACCACCTCGGGTGCGACGCCCCCCGGTCCCGGCGGCGTGGAGTAGGGCTCATCCCACCCAAGACCCCCGCGCGACGCTTCTTCGAGGTTGCCCTGCCGCCGGGCCGGTTGCGCAACCTCGGAGAGGACACCCCGCCCCGGGCCGCCTACCGTCGCAGCATGAGCCGAGCGGGCAACGCCGTGGTGCTGGGCGCCAGCATGGCCGGGCTGATCGCCGCCCGGGTGCTCAGCGAGGCGTACGACAGCGTCACGCTCGTCGACCGCGACGCGCTGCCCGACACGGTCGCGCACCGGCGCGGGGTGCCCCAGTCGCGGCAGCTGCACGTGCTGCTGGCCCGGGGCCGGGCGGCGCTCGACGAGCTGTTCGACGGCCTCAGCGACGAGCTGCACGCGGCCGGCGCGCCCCTGGTCGACCTCAACGGGCAGGTGCACTGGTACAACGACGGCTACCTGATGCGCCGGTCCGCGTCCGACCTGGTCGGGGTGGGCGTGAGCCGTCCCCTGCTGGAGCGCACGGTGCGGGCCCGGGTGGAGAGGCTGGCCAACGTCCGCTTCTGCCCGCCCGCGGAGGCGACCGCCCTGTGCGGCTCCGACGACCGTCGCCGGGTCACCGGGGTCCTGCTGACGCCGCGCGGCGGGGCGGCGTACCGGCTCGACGCCGACCTGGTGGTCGACGCCTGCGGCCGGGCGTCGCGCAGCCCCACCTGGCTGGCGGCGCTCGGCTACCCGGCCCCGGCCGAGCAGCGGGTCGCCGTCGACGTCACCTACGTCACCCGCACCTACGAGCGGGACCCCCGCCACCTCGACGGCCTGCTCGGCGCGTTGACCAACGCCGTACCGGGACGCCCGCGCACCGGGATCGTCGCCGCGCAGGAGGACGGCCGCTTCGCGGTGGCGCTGAGCGGCGTGCTCGGCGAGCAGCCGCCCCTGGACGACGAGGGCTACGCCCGGTTCGCCGAGTCGCTCGGCCAGCCGCTGATCAGCCAGGTGGTGCGCGAGGCCACGCCGGTGGGCGGGCCGGCGCTGATGCGCTACCCGGCGAGCGTGCGGCGGCGCTACGAGCGGCTGCGCCGCTTCCCCGACGGGTACCTGGTGTTCGGCGACGCGCTGTGCAGCTTCAACCCCGTCTACGGTCAGGGCATGACGGTCGCGGCCGGCGAGGGGCTGCTGCTGCGGCGGCTGCTGGCCGGCGACCGGCGTCGGTTGTGGCGGCGGTTCTTCCGCGGCGCCGGCCGGCTGATCGACGGGCCGTGGTCCATCGCGGTCGGCACGGACCTGCGGTTCCCCGAGGTGGCCGGGCCCCGCACGCCGCGGGTCCGGCTCGTCAACGCGTACGTGCACCGGCTGCACGCGGCGGCGCGCACCGACGCGGTCCTGGGCACCGCGTTCCTGCGGGTGCTCAACCTCGTCGACCCGCCGCACCGGCTGCTGCGCCCGGCGATCGTGGCCCGGGTGCTGCGGGGCGGCGCCCGGGGCGGGTGAGCGTCGGGGCGGGTGAGCGTCAGGGCCCGCCGAGGACGGCGAGCAGCCCCTCGGCGAAGGTGCGCCGCCAGTTGACGTAGTCGTGCCCGCCCCGGTACTCGGCGTAGGTCACCTGGTGGCCGCGCGCGACCAGCAGGTCCCGGAACCGGCGGTTGACGGAGAGCTGGTCGACCTGCCCGGGCCGGGGCCAGGTGTTCTCCCGGTCCCCCACGTCCAGGTAGAACCGCACGGGCGCGGCGGGCCAGCCGGCGTACGCGCGGGTCAGCCACTCCCGCTCGCCGGGCTGCCCCGACGCCGGCCACCAGAAGCTGCCGGACTGGGCGATCACCGCGCCGAACGCCCCGGGGGCGGCCAGCGCCACGTACGCGGCGGCGAGCCCGCCCAGCGACGAGCCCGCGATGACCCGCCGGGCGGGGTCGTCGGTGACCGCCCAGCGCCGGCGGGCCCAGGGCAGCAGCTCCCGGGTGACGAACGCACGCAGCGCGGCCGACGGGCGCAGCTCGGCCATCCGGCGCGCCCCGCTGGGAGCCGAGACGAACAGCGCCAGGGTCGGCGGGATCCGCCCGGCGGCGATGAGGTTGTCCAGCGTCGCGGGCACCCGCAGCAGCGCCCGGGACAGGTAGCCGTCGAAGACCACCAGCAGGGGCAGTGGCCCGGCGGCCGGGACCGCCGGGCGGTAGACCGCGACGCGTCGCCGGCCGCCCCACGCGGCGGTGCGCACGCCCGTGCTCAGCACGGTGCCCCGGGGCACGCCGGGGTGGTGCCGGATCCAGGGCTCGTCGGGGGCCTTCGGCAGCTCCAGCAGGGACGCCCACAGCTCCCGGTCGTTGGGGTCGGCGGGGTCGGCGGGCAACCGGAACGGGTGGTGGTTGAGCACGTCGAGGTGGGTGGGGCCCCGGCCGGTGGCGTCGGTCGGCAGCTCCGGCGAGCCGTGCCGCAGGAAGTAGATGGTGCGCAGGTCGACCGGCAGCCGCTGGGAGCCGTGCCACAGGTCGGTGCCCGGGACGCGGCGCAGCGTCAGGTCGATGCCCCAGCCGGTGGTGGTCTGGGCCGCCTCGCCCCGCCACAGGAAGGTCACCAGGGCGCTGTCGCCGTCGACCCGCTCGATCAGGGGCGTGCCCCGGGCGGCGACCTCCCGCCAGAAGTCGGCGAGCACCTGCGCGCCGCCGGCGCGCAGGTCGTGCAGCAGGCGGGCGATGCGGGGGCTGGTCTCGGGCACGGCTGGTCCCTGTCTGTCTGGTCGATCGGGTCGGAGGGGCGGGTGGTGGATCGGGGTGGTGGGGCGGTGGATCAGGGTGCTGGGGGCCGACGCCCGGGGCGGGGCGGGCGCGGCGGCGGGGCGGCCGACGGCAGCCGTCGCCGCCACGCCGCCGACACCGGCACGCCGAGGGCGCGCCGGCGGGGCCCCGGCTCAGTTGCCGCTGGGGTTGCTCGCACTGGTCGTCTCCACCTTGTCCAGCTTCCGAATGACGATCTGCTCCACGTCTCTCACCTCCCTCCCGTCGACTCGTGACCGGCCATCCCCGCCACCGCCTGCGGCCCGGCCCGGCGGGCGCGGCGACGGGCGTGCAGCCGCCGCCCGTGCCGCCGCCACCACGCCCAGCCCCACACCGCCCAGGAGCCGCCGAACACGGCGGCGGTGACGGCGGCGTCGAACCGGTCGACCGGGTCGCCGCCCGGGCGCAGGCCGCCGGCGGCGTCGACGAGCAGCGCGAGGGTGAACGGCACGGTGACGGTGGCGGCCACGGCGAGGCAGGCGGCGGTGCCGACGACCAGCAGCAGCGCGTACCAGCGGACGGCCCGGCGTTCCCGGGCGGGCAGCGCCAGGCTCGGGTCGGCGCCGGGCCGGCGGGTCGCCCGCCGCAGCCACCACCGGGCGTACGCGGCGCCGTCGGCGTAGAGGTTGCGCGCGCCCGCCACGTCCTGCAGGACGAAGTAGACGTCGGTGCGCATGAAGACGAGGAACTGCACCGGCAGCGGCAGCACGGCGAGCAGCAGCACCACGGCGGCGGCCCGGTCGACCGGGGTGCCCGGCGCGGCGGCGGCCCGGACGAGCACGGCCACGGACGCGACGACGACGTTGACCACCATGCCGGCGAGGTAGACGGTGAGCCGGGCCGACCGGGGCGCGGCCCAGATGCCGCTCACGTCGGTCTGGGCGACCAGGAACTGCAGCCGGGTGCCCAGCCCCAGCCGGCCCGGCACCCCGTGGGCCCGCGCGGTCAGCAGGTGCGCCAGCTCGTGCAGCAGGACGATCGACCAGGCGACGGCCGCGTTGCCGGCCAGCACGAGGCTGGCGTGCGGGCTCCAGAGCAGGTCGCGGTGGCTCGGCAGGACGCCGGGGGCGAGCAGCGCCGTCACCGCGGCGGCCCCGGTCACCGCCAGCACCGCGACGGCGACGGGGCGGGCGACGAGCCACCGCACGTGCCGCGGGCGCAGCCGGGGCAGGGTCGGCGCGGGCACCGGCGCGCCGGGCACCGGCCGGCCGTCGACGGCGGCGACGAAGCCCAACCCGACCAGGTCGCGGACGAACCCGGCGACGTCGATCTCGCGCCCCCGCTCGGCGCGCAGCCGCCGGTGGGTCTCGTCGACGCTGTGCCCCGCCCCGAGCAGCCGCAGGGCGGCCGCCGCGATCTCCGGCACGGCGACGAAGTCACCGGTGTCGACCCGCCCGACGATCCAGTCGTCACCGTCGGGGCGCAGGCGCAGCTCGTGCAGCAGGACCCGGCAGGAGCCGGCCACCTCGACGCTCACCGGCGCTGCGTCCGGCCGGTGGCGACCACCGTGTCGACCTCCTCGCCGCCGCAGCCGGCCGGGCAGCGCGGGTGCGGCGGGTGGGCGATGAGGAAGTGCTGGTCGGCGGCGACCAGGTTGATCCCCTGGAGCTGGCCGGGGCGCACGGCCGGCACGCCGGTGAGCAGCGCCGACGCCAGGTGGGCGGCGAGGTGGCCGGAGAGCCCGGCGGAGGCGGCGCTGACGGCGCTGCTGCTCTCCCGCTCCACCGTGTACTCGGCGGCCGGGTCGTCGCGGCGGCGCTTGTCGTGCTCGGCCAGCCAGAAGCACTCGTAGCAGGGCCCGAGGCCGGGCAGGTAGGCCGCCGCCGTCACCACCGGGCCGTGGTAGCCGGCGTCGACCCACGGGGTGCCGGTGTCCAGGCAGACCCGGTTGGCCCAGGCCCGGATGGCACCCGGCCGGTCGGCGCAGAGCACCAGCACGTCGCGGTCGGCGGCCAGCCGCCGCAGGTCGGCCGGCCCGCGCACCTCCGCCCGCTCGCCGGTGACCTCGATGTCGGAGTTGAGCTGGCGCAGCCGGGCGACGGCGACGTCCACCTTGGGCCGGCCGATGTCGTCCTCGACGTACACGGTCTGTCGGTTGAGGTTGGACAGCTCGACCACGTCGGGGTCGACGCAGTGCAGCCGCCCCACGCCGCTGGCGGCGAGGGCGAGCGCGACGGCCCCGCCGGTGCCGCCCAGCCCGACGACGACCGCCCGGGCCCGCTTCAGGGCCACCTGCGGCTCCCAGGAGGTGGCGCGCGGGACCAGGTCGATCCACCGGTGGAGGCGGCGGCTGCGGTCGTAGCGCTCGCGGTCGCGGTCGGTGAGCTCCGGCGGATCGGGGGCCGCCGCGTCGTCGAGGTAGCCGGCGGCGGCGAACTGGTCCAGCGCGGCGCGCACCGCCCGCGCCGTCTCGGTGGGATGCGCGGCGAGGACCCGGGCGACGATCTCCTCGGCGCTGCGGGTGCCGTCGGCGGCGCGCAGCGTCGTCCAGATCGCGCCGGTGGTGTCGAGCACCTCGGCGGCGATGCCGTAGACCGAGCCGCCGATGCGGACCCGCCCGCCGGGCAGCCGGTGCAGACCGTGCTCGGGTTTCACCTGCGGATACCACCCGGACGTGATGAGTGAAGCCATCGATCCTCGCCCCCGTACGGCAGATCGCTGTCTTGGCGATCAGCCTGGCGGACGGCGGCGACGAATGCAACACCCCGTGTCCGAACGGTTACCCGACGGTAGGCCCGCGCCGTCCGCGGGCCCGGTCCCGGCCGTCGCTAGGCCGGCGGCAGCGGCACCTGGAGGAAGGTGGTGCCGCGCAGGTCGAGCCAGGCCCGGTCGGGCCCGCGCACCAGGCGCAGCATCACCTCCGCGCAGGCCGGGCAGCGGGCCACCAGGCCGGGCGCGTGGGAGTAGACCCGCAGGCCCGCCATCGGACCGGTCGCGCCGCACGACGCGCAGCGCCCGGTGGCCCCGCTGACGTCCACCGCGAAGACCTCCCGCAGCGGGCCGTCGAGCATGTTGCCGTCCAGGTAGGACATGTCGGTCATGGGTCTCCTCGTCGGCGGTCAGCCGGTGGGGCCGAAGCGTTCGGTGCGGACGCGACGCGGCGGGTGGCCCAGCCCCACCAGCAGGTCCGCCACCGTCTCCACGAAGCCGGTCGGGCCGCAGACGTAGCACAGTGGCTCCAGCTCGGCCGGCCAGCCGTGGGTGTTCACGTCGGCCAGCCCGATGCGGTGCGGCTCGCCCCGCCAGCCGTCCGGGGCGGTGCGGGTGTAGACGTACGCCACGTCGAGGCCCTGGTCGTCGCGGGCCCGGCGGCGCAGCTCGTCGGCGTAGATCACGTCGGCCTGCGTGCGCGCGGAGTAGATCAGCCGGAACGGGGCCCGGCTGCCGGCGGCGCGGCGCGCGCGGACCATCGCCATCAGCGGCACCACGCCCGAGCCTCCGGCGACCAGCAGCACCGGCGCGGTCTCGGTCGGCCGCCACACGAACCACCCGCCGACGGGGCCGCGCACCTCCACCGGGTCGCCGGTCGCCCAGGTGTCGATCAGGTACGGCGAGACCTCCCCGTCGGGCACGCGCTGCACGGTCAGCGCGACGCGGTCGCCCTCGGCGGGCCCGGCGAGGGAGTACGACCGGGCGGCCTGGTAGCCGTCGGGGGCGGTGAGCCGGACGTCGACGTGCTGGCCGGGCAGGTGGCCGGGCCAGCCGGGAACGTCGAGCACGAGGGTCTGCGCGGTCGGCGTCTCGGCGCGGCGCTCGACGAGCCGGGCCACCCGCCAGCCCAGCGGGGCCGCCAGCGGGGCGCTCAATCGCCGGCGTAGCGCTGCTCGCGCCACGGGTCGCCGTAGTCGTGGTAGCCGGCGGTCTCCCAGAAGCCGGGGGTGTCGGTGACGCCGAGCCGGATGCCGCGCACCCACTTGGCGGACTTCCACAGGTAGAGGTGGGGCACCAGCAGCCGGGCCGGTCCGCCGTGCTCGGCGGGCAGGTCCCGGCCGTCGTAGCCGTGCACCACCCAGGCGCGTCCGCCGCGCAGGTCGGCCAGCGGCAGGTTCGTGGTGTACCCGCCGTAGGAGTGGACCAGCGCGTACGCCGCGTCGGTGTCGACGCCGTCGAGCAGCACGTCGAGCGAGACGCCCTGCCACGTGGTGCCGAGCTTGGACCAGCGGGTCACGCAGTGGATGTCGACCGTCGGGGTCTCCTGCGGCAGGGCGGTGAACTCGGCCCACGTCCAGCGGTGCTCCGTGCCGGTCTCGGTGGTGACGACGAACTCCCAGGCGTCCGGTCGCACCCTCGGCGTCGGGCCGGCGGAGAGCACCGGGAAGTCCTCGGTGAGGTACTGCCCGGGCGGCAGGGCCGGCCCCGCGGAGCGGCGCCGGCCCTGGAAGCCTGGTGACACGATTCCCACCCGTCAGTCGTACCACCTGTGGGAGCACGGCGGTACCGTTCGCCCGGACCGACGGGCGCGCGCGGGGTCAGTGCCGGTCGGCGACGACCTCCTTGTCGCCCGGCGAGGCGTTGCGGGTGGCCCGGAGGCTGGTGAGCGTGACGACGACCAGCACGCCGATGATCACGCCGAGCGAGGCCAGGGTCGGGATCTCCGGCACGCCGGCCCAGATGCCGTGCGCCCAGTGCAGGCCGAGCTTGACGCCGATGAAGGCGAGGATGATCGCCAGACCGTAGCTGAGGTGCACGAGCCGGCTGAGCGCGGCGTGCAGCACGAAGTAGAGCGCCCGCAGCCCGAGCAGCGCGAAGGCGTTGGTGGCGAAGACCAGGTACGGGTCCTCGGTGATGCCGTAGACGGCCGGCACCGAGTCGACGGCGAAGACCACGTCGGTGGCGAGCACCGCGACCACCACGAGCGCGAGGGGGGTGAGCGCCCGGCGGCCGTTCAGCCGGACGGTCATCTTCGTGCCCTGGTATTCGTCGACGACCGGCATGAACCTGCGCAGCAGCTTCACCGACCGCATCTTGTTGATGTCCACCTCCTGCTCGTGGCCGGAGAGGGCGTCGCGGAGCAGCTTGACGGCGGTGGCGATCAGGATGATGGCGAAGAGCAGGAAGGCGAAGTCCAGGGTCTGCAGCGCCGCCGCCCCGAGGGCGATGAAGACGGCACGCAGCACCAGCGCACCGGCGATGCCGTAGAGCAGCACGCGCTGGGCGAGCACGGCCGGCACGGCGAACGCGGCCAGCAGCAGCATGAAGACGAAGAGGTTGTCGACCGAGAGTGACTTCTCCACCAGGTAACCGGTGAGGTACTCCACGCCCTGCTGGGAGCCGTAGCGCGACCAGATCCACGCGCCGAAGGCCAGCGGGAGGGCGACGTAGAACGCCGACCAGCCGAGCGCCTCCCTGATCGACACCTCGTGCGGACGGCGGGTGACGAGGAAGTCCAGCACGAGCAGCGCGAGCACCCCGGCGATGGTCACCGCCCAGAGGGTGGGGGTGCCGATCGAGGACAGCGCGCCGGCAGCAAGAAGGGACGATTCGGTCATATGGGTCTCCTCGAACACCGTGTCATGTTCGAGGTCTCCTTCACCCACGGTTCCGTGGGCAACCACCCGAGGCGCGCCCGGGGCACGCCGTACTGACCGGAATGGTTCGTGGGAAGTACTCCCCTCGTGCGACCAGGTTAGGCCAGTCCCGGGCGACTCGCCAAGCGGACACCCGCCCGTCACCAGGGGTGATGCCCCGGTAGCTGTGGCGGTCCGTGCGGCCTGTCCCCGGACGCCCGCCCGCGCCTATGGTGTCCGGGTGAGCGAGCGCGCGCACCACCCCGACGCGGACCCGTCGGCCAGCGGCCCGGTCGGCCCCCTCACCGGGGTACGCGTGATCGAACTGGCCGGCATCGGGCCCGGCCCGTTCGCCGCGATGATGCTGGCCGACCTGGGCGCTGACGTGATCCGGGTGGACCGGGCCACCGACGTGGACCCGGCCGCCTTCGGCACCCCGCACCCGGACCTGCTCAACCGGGGCCGACGCTCCATCGCCGTCGACCTCAAGTCGGCCGGGGGCCGGGAGGCGGTGCGCGCCCTGGCCGGCGGCGCGGACGCGCTGATCGAGGGTTTCCGCCCCGGGGTGACCGAACGCCTGGGCCTCGGCCCCGCCGACTGCCTCGCGGCCAACCCCCGCCTGGTGTACGGGCGGATGACCGGGTGGGGGCAGGACGGCCCGCTGGCCCCGTACGCCGGGCACGACATCGACTACCTGGCGCTGACCGGGGCGCTGCACGGCGTCGGCCGGGCCGGGGAGCGCCCGGTGCCGCCGATGAACCTGCTCGGCGACTTCGGCGGCGGCGGGATGATGCTGGCCCTGGGCGTCGTCGCCGCCCTGTACGCCGTCCGCGCCGGGGCGCCGGGCCAGGTCGTCGACGCGGCCATCGTGGACGGCGTGTCGGTGCTCACCACGATGATCCACTCGCTGCGCGGGGTCGGCAGGTGGCAGGACCCGCGCGGGGTGAACCTGCTCGACGGCGGCGCGCCGTTCTACGACACGTACGAGTGCGCCGACGGCCGGCACCTCGCGGTCGGCGCCCTGGAGCCCCGCTTCTACGACGAACTGGTGCGCCGCACCGGGTTCCCGCTGCCCGGCGACGACGCGCCGGAGCGCACCGACCCGGCGAACTGGCCGGCCCTGCGGGCCGCTTGGGCGCGGCTGTTCCGCACCCGCACCCGCGACGAGTGGACGGCCCTGCTCGGCGACTCGGACGCCTGCGTCGCGCCGGTGCTCGACTGGCGGGAGGCCCCGCAGCATCCGCACCTGGCGGCCCGGCGGGTGTTCGTGGAGCACGCCGGTGCGACCCAGCCGGCTCCGGCGCCCCGGTTCTCCGGTACGCCGACGGCCCTGCGCCGGCCGCCCCCGCACCCCGGCGAGCACACCGACGAGGTCCTGGCGGAGGCCGGCTTCGCCGCCGACCGGATCGCCGCCCTGCGCGCCGCCGGCGCGGTCGCCTGAGGTGCAAGGAAGGGCCCCCTGTTAACGCATTCTGTCGTACAGGGGTCCCTTCCTAACCGCGCCGGACGGTCAGGGCCGGCGCGGAACGGCCGCGCCCGGGGCGAGCGCCGGCTCCACCATGTCCCGGTAGTCGCGCGGCATCTGCACCACGATGTCGTCGAACTCCCCGCCGGTCACCGCCTCGCGCAGCGTGGTGAAGACCGCCCGGACGGCCTCCCGGGCGGCCCGCTCGTCGAGCCCGGCCCGCTGGCCCACCCGGGCGACGAACTCGGCCGCGCCGAACCGGTCGGCGGCCTCGGTGTCCGGGCTGGGCCGCAGGACCAGCTGCAGCGGCTTCGGCAGCTGCGCCGCGAGGTCGAGCACCTCGCCGCCGGTCAACCGCTCGGCGAGCGTCTCCAGCGTGGCCCGGGTCAGCTCGACGGCCCGCTCGCCCGGGACCCGCGCCCGCAGGGCAACCTGGTCGACGAAGGTGTCGTAGTTCATGACGGCGCTCCTTCCGCTGCCTCGGGCCGGTCGCGCCCGCAGGAGGGGATCGCGTACCCGCCGGACGGGGGTGGAAACGGCGGCCGGGCGGCGACGATCGCAGGCCCCCGCGCGGGCGTGGGCGGCCGCACGGTGGGTAACCGCCGCCGGTCGGGAAGCCCGATCGCGGCGACGAGGAGCGCACCCATGGCGAGCTACGACGACGTCCTGCAGTACCTGTCCAGCCTCGACTACCCGGCGGACAAGGCCGACGTGGTCCGCGAGGCGGAACGGGAGGGCGCCCCGCCGGACGTGCTGCGCGCCCTGCGGGCCCTGCCCCCCGTGGACTACGCCAACGGCACCGAAGTGGCCCGGTCCGCCGGCATCGAGGCCGCCCCCGAGGCCGGCCCGGCGCGGCGGGCGGCGCAGGCCCGGGAGCCGCACACCCGCGTCTCGCAGCACCTGCGGCGCATCTGACCGCCCGCCGGCGGCGCGGGCGAGTGGGTACGCGGCCGGTGCGGCGCGCGGACGGTCACCCCCCGGCGGCGGCGCAGCTGCTCGTGATGGCGCTGGTCGGGCTGCTGGCCGGCGGCCTGTTCGCGCTCGTCGGCTCGCCGCGGCTCGGCCCGCTCGTCGGCTGGGACGCGGCGGCGCTGAGCTGGCTGGTGCTGGTGTGGCGTACGCTGTGGCCGCTGGACGGCGAGGGCACCGCCCGGCTCGCCGGCCGGGAGGACCCGAGCCGCGCCGTGCGCGACGTGCTGCTGCTGGTCGCCTGCCTGGCCAGCCTGCTGGCGGTGGCGGTCGTGCTGCTGTATGCGCACAGCGCCCCGCCGGGGCCGCGCCGCGACGCGTACGGTGGGCTGGGCGTGGTGAGCGTGCTGCTGTCCTGGCTCGTGGTGCACACCGTCCACACCGCCCGGTACGCGCGGATCTACTACACGGGACCCGACGGCGGGGTGATGTTCCACCAGCGGGAGCGCCCCCGCTACTCGGACTTCGCCTACCTGGCGTTCACCGTGGGGATGACCTTCCAGGTCTCCGACACGAACCTGACCAGCAACGAGATGCGCACCACGGTGCTGCGGCACTCGCTGCTGTCGTACCTGTTCGGGGCGGTCATCATCGCCGCGACGGTGAACCTGGTGGTGGGGCTGGCCGGGTGAGCGGGCCGCCGCGACAGACAGACGGGCGCCCCGGGCCGCGAACCGCGACCCGGGGCGCCACGCAGAACCTGTGCCCCGACGGTGAACGCGGCCCGAACCGGACCGCACCGCCGGGCGGCCACTCCCACCCGATGAGGCCGGGAGTCAACTGCCGAGATCATCCTACCGGCACCATCGTCCGAACGGTCAGTTCTCGGGAAAACTGTGGGCCAGCGCACCTCAGGTGAGCTCGGCGTACCGCTGCTCCAGGTCCACCCGGGCGAGCGCGCCGACCAGCCAGGCGAGCCGCTCCGACTCGCCGCCGCCCGCCAGGACGGCCAGGTCGGCCGCCGACCCGCCCAGCCCCAGCCGGCGGGCCGCCGCCAGCGCCCGCCGGTCCGCCACCGGGGCCACCTCCCGCCACAACGCCTGCGCCTCGCGCAGGAACAACGCCACCGCCTCGCCGTCGACGCCCGGCAACCCGGCCAGCAGCGTCCGCTCGACGGCCGGGTCGTGGTGGGCCGCACCGCGCAGCCGGCGCAGGTCGCCCCGGTAGCGCTCCACGACCGTACGGGCGAGGTCGCCGAGGCCATCGGCGAGCGCGTCGACGTCGCCGCGCAACCCGGCCCCGCGCAACACGCGCACCCGGTCGGCGTGCAACGACCGGGCCAGCCGGGCGGCGCTGTCCCAACCGGAGTCACGCAGCGCCGCCGCGGCGGCCACGGCACACCGGAAGTCACCCCGGCGGGCCAGCAGGACCGACAGGGTGAGCAGCTGGAACAGGCTGGACGGGTTGTTGGTGACCCGGAAGCCGTACTGCTCGGCGAAACCGCGCCCGTCGCCCGCCAGGCGGCGTACCAGGCGCTTCTTGTCCTCGATGCTGAAGATCGCGGTGGTCGGCATGCCCGCGACTACCCGCGACACCGCCGGCCACGCCTGGCGGGCGGCGGCGGGTGGGCGGTCGGCTCAGCGCACGATCTCGCCGTGCCGGGTGCGGGCCAGCAGCCGGGTGGTCGGCAGGGCGGGCGCCGGCAGCGGCGGGGCCGCGTCGTCCGCCACCACCCCGAAGCGGCGGCCCGCCGTCCAGTCCTCGCGCGCCGCGGCGATCTCCTCGTGCGACCGGCCGACGAAGTTCCACCACATCACCAGCGGCTCCTCGAACGGCTCCCCGCCGAGCAGCAGCAGGCGGCTGCCCGGGGCGGCGGCCAGGGTCAGGCTCTCCCGCCCCAGGCCGAGATAGAGCAGCGCGCCCGGCTCCACCGACACGTCACCCACCTCGGCGGCACCGGACATCGCCAGCAGCGCGTACTCGAAGTCGCGGCGCAACGGCAGTCGGGCCGGCGCCGCGCCCCGGGCGGTGAGCTGCGCGCCGAGCAGCGGAGTGTGCACGACGGCCGGGGAACGCTCCCCGCCCAGCTCGCCCACCAGCAGCGTCACGTCGGTGTCCCCGTCGCGCCACACCGGCAGGTCCTCGTGGTGGGCGAAGCCCGGCCCACCGGCCCGCGCCGGGTCCGGCAGGGCCACCCACAACTGCACCCCGTGCATCACCGGCGGATGCTGCGCCGGCGACCGCTCCGAGTGCGCGATGCCGTGGCCGGAGGTCATCACGTTGAGCTGCCCCGGGCGGATCGGCTGCACGTTGCCGAGGCTGTCCCGGTGCACGATCTCACCGTCGAGCAGCCAGGTCACCGTCTGCAGGCCCGTGTGCGGGTGGGGCGGCACCTCCATGCCGGGCCGCTGCGCGACGTCGTCCGGGCCGAAGTGGTCGACGAAGCACCAGGCCCCGACCATCCGCCGCTGACGCTGCGGCAGCAGCCGACGCACCGTCGTGTAGCGGCCGAGCGGCACGTCGTGGCCCGGCAGCAACACGCTGCCCGGGTCGGCGGGCGCCACACCCGGCGGACGGGTCTGCGCCGGCAGAGATTCCGTACGATCCACCGCCCGACTGTACGCTCAGGCCCCCTCGACGGTCACCGTGTTGGCCCCGGCCACCATGTCGACGTACACCCGGTCGGCCCGGCGGTCCCAGTCCGGCGAGCTGATCACCGCGCCGGCCGCCACCCCCTGACGGTGCCGGTCGTAGACGGTGACCGCGCCCGCGCCGGCACCCGAACGGACCCGCGTCGGCAGCGCCCCGGGCACCCGGACCACCAGCTGGTTGATCCCGCCGGTCAGCCGCACCGTCAGCGTGCCGACGACCCGGGGCAGGCGCAGGTCGACGCGGGTGGCCCCGGCGGCCAGTTCCAGCCCGGCGAGCCGACCCCGGGTCAGGTCCAGCACCTGCTCGGTCACCCCGCCGGCCAGCCGCAGCCGCCAGGTCACCCGGGAGTTCAACACGACCGCCGCGACGGCCGGACCGCGCCGCCCGCTCGGCGCCATCCGCAGCCGCATCCGGTCGCCGACGAGCTCCGGCCGGGGATCCACCCCGCCGTCGGCGGGGCTGGCGATCCGGTACAGGTCCTCGCCGAGGTCGTCGATCCGCAGGTCGAACGTGGTCAGCCCGTCGACCAGCTCGAAACTCGCCCGGGTCCGCCCGGCCAGGGGCGCGGTGAGCACCCGGCCGTCCGCCGACGCTCCCCCGCCGCCGGGCTCGGCCGCCAGCGGCACCGTCGACCCGACGTCCGGCCGGCCACCGGAGAACGCCACCCCCAGCCGGTCCGGGTTGGCCAGGGTCACCGCCACCGCACCCGCGCCCAGCGCCAGCACCACGACCGCGGCGGCGACCATGAGGCGTACGCCGCGCGGCCAGGCCGGGGCGGGCGGCTCCGGGACGGGGTCCCCGGTCACCTCGACGACCGGTGCGGGCACCGGAGGAGCGACCCCCGGGCGGCGGTACGCGTCATGCTCCGAACCCGGCATGTGCTCCCCTTTCGCGGTCCCCGCCAGGCAGTACGTACCCGACCCGGGTTCGGATCAGTCCGCCCCTCGGCTTGCAAGGAAGGGCCCCTTGTTAACGCTTTCTGTATAGGAGGGGCCCCTTCCTAACACTCGGCTGCGCGGGGGCGGAGACGCTGCCGGCCGGGCCCCGTGTCAGGGGCCCGGCCGGCGGGTGGCGTGCGTGTGTGTGGTGTCAGCTGTTGTTCCAGTGCTGGGTGACGAGGTCGGCGGCCTGCTGTTCCCACTGCGCGTACGCGTCGGGGTAGGCGGAGACCTGCACCGTCTGGGCGGCGTCGGTCAGGGGCATGTCCTGCCAGCCGTCGACCTGTCGGAGGCCCTTGAGGAACGCGGTCGTCGCGTACTGCGGGTCGGTGATCTGCTCCGGCGAACCCCAGCCGCTGGAGGGGCGC
>NZ_JBSWBU010000021.1:0-52713 GCF_054052245.1 Micromonospora sp. PTRAS2 | reverse complement strand
ATATTCCCAGGAGAGGATGAGCACCCGCTGGTGCCGGGCCGGGTTGATGTCGATCACTTCGGCGTCAGGTGACATGCGGCCCCCTTGGAGTTGTCTCCGGCGCGCGGGCCGGCCGCACCCGCGGAAAACGGATGCCGCCGACCAGCCCTGGATCTCGGGCCCATCCTGCACCGGGCCGGATAACCAGCGGAGACGTCGCCGTTGCCGGGATGTAAAGCGCTACCGGCGGACCCGGAAGGGCCTACCGGCGCACCCGCCGGGCGCGCAGCACCTCCGCCACCGACCACGCCTGGAACGGGCAGCCCGTCGCCGCGTGCGGGGCCGCGCCGTCGGCCGTCTCACTGACCGATCCCAGCCCGTGCTCGGTCAGGTGGGCCTCCACGCCGACGAACAGGTCGTCCACCGGCAGCTTCGCCCGGCGGGCCGCGTCGACGTACGGCCCGAGCAGCCACGGCCACACCGTGCCCTGGTGGTAGCCGCCGTCGCGCTCGGCCGGCCCGCCCCGGTGCCGACCGGTGTAGCCGGGCTGGTCGGGGGCGAGGCTGCGCGGGCCCAGCGGGGTGAGCAGCCCGGCGGCGACGCGGCGCAGCGTCGGCTCGTCCGGCTCCAGCGGCGCGTACGGCAGCGACCAGGCCAGCAGCTGGTTGGGGCGCAGCAGGTCGTCGTCGTGGTACGGCGCGCCGCCCAGCGGGTACGCCGGCGCGGGCGCGTCCACCACGTCGTGCAGCCAGCCGACCGGGGACGGGAACCGCGCGGCGAACGACGCGGTGGCCCGGGCGTGCAGCCGCCACAGCTCGGCGGCGTCGCCGCCGGCGAGCTCCGTCAGCTCGGCCAGCCCCGCGAGCCCGTTGACCCACAGCGCGTTGATCTCCACCGGCTTGCCCGTGCGGGGCGTCACCGGCACCCCGTACACCCGGGCGTCCATCCAGGTCAGCGCCGTGCCCGGGGTGCCGCCCTGGGTGACCAGGCCGTCGGCCGGGTCGACGGCGATGCCGTACCGGGTGCCGGCCAGGTACGCGTCGACGATCCCGCGCAGCGCCGGCAGCAGCTCGTCGCCGAGGTCGGTGTCGCCGGTGACGGTGACGTGCCGGCTCACCGCGTGCAGGAACCACAGGGCGGCGTCGACCGTGTTGTATTCGACCCGCCCCGTGTCGGCCGTGTTGGCGAGCATCCCCTCCGACAGCGTCGCCGCGTACGCCCGCAGCAGCTCCCGGCCCTCGTCGGCCCGGTTGGCGCACAGGAACAGCCCCTCGTACGAGGTCATGGTGTCCCGCGACCACGCGCCGAACCACGGGTAGCCGGCGACGACGTCCGGGCCGGCGGCGGTGCGCACGACGAACGCGTCGGCGGCCAGCGCGAGGGTGGCCTCGACCGCGTCCGCCGGCTCGGCCCGCGCCACCACCTGCCGGTTGCGCCGCCGCGCCGCCGCGACGACCTCCTCCGCCGGGGGCGGCGTGGCGGCCAGGTCGCCCGCCCAGGCGAGCACCGACACCGTGTCGCCGGGGTGCTCCAGCGCGCCGGAGAACCGCCCGGCGTGCCAGACGTCGTCGTCCGGGTGCAGGCCCCGGGCCGCCTCCTCGCGGTGGTGCACCCCGAGCCACCACTGCCCCTCCGGGGTCCAGTCCGGCCCGGCGAGGCGGAACGCGCCCTCCACCACCGCGCCGCCGTCCACCGGCTCGACCCGGGGCGCGGGGCCGTCGGCGCGCCGCTCGCCGTGCGCGTCGCGCCAGGTGCAGGCCGCCGACAGGTCGAGCCGGACCGGGCCGCCGGACACGAGCCGGTGCACCACCGCCACGCACGAGCGCCCGTACGCCATGGCCAGCTCGCGCTCGATGACCACGTCGCCGATTCGCCACCGCCAGCGCGGCAACCCGTCGGTGAGGTCGAAGCGCTCCAACAGCTCGAAGCCGCGCGGGTCGACGTCGCCGGAGGACCACTCGTGCGCGCCGAGGCGCAGCCGCGCCCCGGAGGGGAGGACGACCGCCGGATCGAGGCTCACCAGTCCCACGTTCCGGGATGCCGGGGTGTGGCCGGCGACCACCAGCAACCCGTGGTAGCGGCGCGTGCGCAGCCCGCTCACGGTGCCCATGGCGTAGCCACCCAGGCCGTCCGGAACCAGCCACTCCCTGGTGGCCCCACCCGTCAGCTCCCCGCACACCTGCGAACCGAAACGAATGTCGATCAACTTTCCTCCAGCGGCGGCGAGGTGTAACACGCCACGACGAGAATGGCCGCTGTGGTGAAGTACCCCGGCGGCACCGAAGATAGGCACGTGATCACCGAGGTGCCTCCCTCCCATGCGCCCGCACCCGACGCCGAACGGCTCCGGCTCGCCCAGGCCGACTCCGGGGAGCAGGACTGGCGCGCATGGGGTCCCTATCTGTCCGAGCGGGCGTGGGGGACGGTACGGGAGGACTACAGCGAGCACGGCACGGCGTGGGACTACTTCCCCCACGACCACGCGCGGTCCAGAGCCTACCGCTGGAGCGAGGACGGCATGGCGGGCGTGTGCGACGACCGACAGACGTTCTGCTTCGCCCTCGCCCTGTGGAACGGCCGCGACCCGATCCTCAAGGAACGGATGTTCGGCCTCGGCGGCGACGGCGGCAACCACGGCGAGGACGCCAAGGAATACTGGTGGTACCTGGACTCCACGCCCACCCACTCGTGGATGCGCTGGCGCTACCACTATCCGCAGGCCGCCTTCCCGTACGACGAGCTGGTCGCCGTCAACGCGCTGCGCGGCCGCGACGACACCGAGTACGAGCTGGTCGACACGGGGATCTTCGACGACGACCGGTACTGGGCGGTCACCGTCGACTACGCCAAGGCGTCCCCGACGGACATGTGCATCGTGGTGACCGTCGCCAACCGGGGCGACACCGACGAGCGGCTGCACGTGCTGCCGTCGCTGTGGTTCCGCAACACGTGGGCGTGGGGCCTGCCCGGCGGCGACCGGGTGCCCCGGCTCGTCGGCTCCGCCGCCGGGGCCGGCGTCGGCGCCCGGCTCGTCGGCGAGCACTGGGTGCTCGGCCAGATCCTGCTGGAGGGCGACGGCGACCCGGTGCCGCTGCTCTGCGACAACGACACCAACGCCGAGCGGCTCTGGGGGCTGCCCGGCCGCTCGCCGTACCCGAAGGACGGCATCAACGACCACGTGGTGAACGGCGCGGCCACGGTCAACCCCGACCGGGAGGGCACCAAGGGGGCGCTGCACTACGTCCTCGACGTGCCGGCCGGCGGGCACCGGCAGATCCGGCTGCGGCTGACCCGCACCGCGCCGCCGCCCGGCGGGACGCCGCCGCCGGCCGCCGACCTGACCGCCGGCTTCGACGCGGTGGTGTGGGCGCGGCGGGCCGAGGCGAACCGGTTCTTCGACGGCGTCATCCCGGCCGCCGCCACCGCCGACGAGGCCCTCGTCGCCCGGCAGGCCATCGCCGGGCTGATGTGGGGCAAGCAGTTCTACCACTTCGACGTGAAGCGGTGGCTGGAGGGCGACCCCGGCTCCACGCCCCCCGCCGGCCGCCGGCACGGGCGCAACAGCCACTGGTGGCACATGACCAGCTTCGACGTGATCTCCATGCCCGACCCGTGGGAATATCCCTGGTACGCGGCCTGGGACCTGGCCTTCCACTGCGTCAGCATCGCCCGCGTCGACCCCGGGTTCGCCAAGTCCCAGGTGCTGCTCCTGCTCCGCGAGTGGTACCTGCACCCCAACGGGCAGATCCCGGCGTACGAGTGGGCGTTCGGCGACGTGAACCCGCCCGTGCACGCCTGGGCCGCGCTGAAGGTCTTCGAGATCGACGGCTCCCGCGACCACGAGTTCCTGGCCCGCGTCATGCACAAGCTGCTGCTCAACTTCACCTGGTGGGTCAACCGCAAGGACACCGGCGGCAACAACGTCTTCGAGGGCGGCTTCCTCGGGCTGGACAACGTCGGCCCGTTCGACCGCTCGGCGGCGCTGCCGGTGGCCGGCACGCTGGAGCAGTCCGACGGCACGGGCTGGATGGCCATGTACGCGCTCAACCTGCTCGACATCGCCGTCGTGCTCGCCGAACACGACCGCACCTGGGTCGACACGGCCACCAAGTTCTTCGAGCACTTCGCCTACATCGCCGCCGCCGCGTACGACCAGGGGCTCTGGGACGACGAGGACGCGTTCTTCTACGACGTGCTGCGGCTGGCCGACGGCAGCCAGGTGCCGCTGAAGGTCCGCTCGGTGGTGGGGCTGCTGCCGCTGGCGGCGACCACCCGGCTCTCCGCGCGTACGCTGCGCCGGCTGCCCGAGCTGGGGGCCCGGCTGCGCTGGTTCCTCACCCACCGCCCCGAGTACGCCGACGTGATCGGCGCCCGCCGCATCGGCCCGGACGGCCGCCAGCAGCGGCTGCTGACCATGGTCGGCCCGGAGAAGATCGTCCGGCTGCTGGCCCGGATGCTCGACACCGAGGAGTTCCTCTCCGAGTACGGCCTGCGCACGCTCAGCCGCGCCCACCTGGACAAGCCGTTCGCCGTCACCCTCGGCGGACAGGAGTTCAGCGTCGGCTACGAGCCGGCCGAGTCGACCAGCGGCCTGTTCGGCGGCAACTCCAACTGGCGCGGCCCGATCTGGATGCCGACGAACTTCCTGCTGATCAGCGCCCTGCGCGACTACGCGGCGTTCTTCGGCGACGACCTCCAGGTGGAATATCCGACCCGCTCGGGGGTGAAGCGGACCCTCGACGAGATCGCCGACGACCTCTCCACCCGGCTGATCTCGCTGTTCACCCGGGACGGCTGGGGGCGACGGCCCATCTACGGCGCCGCCCAGCTCTTCCAGACTCACCCCGACTGGCGGGATCTGATCAGCTTCCCGGAGTACTTCCACGGGGACAACGGCGCGGGCCTGGGCGCGTGGCACCAGACGGGCTGGACGGCCCTGGTCGCCGACCTCATCCTCACCCTGCGCCACCGCCGGGGGGCCGACCCGGCGTGAAACGACGTGCCCGCGCCGCGCCGCCGGCAGTACGGTGTCCCGGGCCAAGGGGAGGGGAGAGGCATGCGACAGGACACGCCGGGCCGGCGGGACGCGCAGGTGCTGGTCTTCGACGCCGACGACACGCTGTGGGAGAACAACGTCGTCTTCGAGCGGGTCATCGACGACTTCCTCGGCTGGCTGGACCATCCGACGCTGGACCGGGCGCAGATCCGCGCCATCCTCGACGACATCGAACGGGCCAACGCGGCCGTCCACGGCTACGGCAGCAAGGTCTTCCTGCGCAGCCTGGGCGAGTGCCTGGAGCGGCTGCGCCAGCGGCCCGCCTCCGCCGCGGAGCGCCGGGAGATCGACGCCCTGGCCGAGGCGCTGGTCAACCACCAGGTCGAGCTGATGCCCGGGGTGGCCGCGACGCTCGACGCGCTCGCCGAGCGGCACCGGCTGCTGCTGCTCACCAAGGGCGACCGGGAGGAGCAGCAGCGCAAGCTCGACGCGTCCGGGCTGCTGCACCACTTCCACGCCGCGCACATCGTGCGGGAGAAGAACGTCGACACCTACCGGTGGCTCGTCGGGGAGCACGGCTTCGACCCGGGGGCCGCCTGGATGATCGGCAACTCCCCGAAGTCGGACATCCTGCCGGCGCGGGCCGCCGGCATGTGGGCGGTGTTCATCCCCAACGAGAACACCTGGGTGCTGGAGGACGACGACCTCGACCCGACCGACCCGGGGGTGCTGCGGCTGGCCGCGTTCGGCGACCTGCTGCGGCACTTCTGAGGCTCCCGGCCGCCCGCCGGACGCACCCGCTCCCGAGGGGGAACAGCGCCCGCGCCGCTGCCCGTGTTACGCCCTCCTGCCGGATTTCGGCCTGGTCGGCAAACGCCGCCGTGGGCGGCCCGGACGGCTTGTTCCGCCCCGGCCGCGCTGCCTAACCTGACCCGGCGTTCGCGGCTCCTCGGGGTGAGTCGGGAACGCGCCGAAGTCCGGCGGTGGCGCACCGTGGAGCTGAGTGCAGGCGGGCCGCATCGCCGCCGGTGGGCCTGGCGTGGGCGGCGTGTCCCGCCCGCGCGCCCACCGGCGGCGATCCGCTGCCACACCGGACGGCTGGTGGGTCAGGACCGGGGAGTTGCGGACCCGGTCCTGACCGTGCCGGCGGGCGGCGGAGGTCAGGAGACCTCGCCGCGCACGATCGCCACGGCCACCCGGCAGAACTCGTCCATGTCCGGCTGGAAGCCGGCCGCGATGTCGGGGTGCAGCCCGGCCCGGGTCTCGTCCAGCAGCCGCTGGCAGACCTGCTCGACCGGCTCGCCCGCGTAGCTCGACCGCACCCGTCCCGTGGCCGCCTGCAGGG
Source organism: Micromonospora sp. PTRAS2 (assembly GCF_054052245.1). NCBI lineage: Bacteria > Bacillati > Actinomycetota > Actinomycetes > Micromonosporales > Micromonosporaceae > Micromonospora > Micromonospora sp. PTRAS2. The sequence goes on along the minus strand of NZ_JBSWBU010000021.1, from coordinate 46,393 downwards.
CCGAGGTCAGCTGATCCTCCAGCGGGCCCCGCAGCTTCTGCTGCACGGGGTCGAGCCCGCTCGGATCGAGCGTGACATGTGGCTCCGACATCGGCGCTCCCTTCGTCGGCGTCCGCGGTACCCCACCGCGGACGTCGGTCAAACCACGGCCGGCACAGCGGCCACCCGCACCCGGTAGGAGAACTCCTCCGCCGGTTCCTCCAGGTACGACAGCCGGCGGATCTGCCGGTCGTCGGTGTAGAGGGCGACGTCGGCGAGGACCCCGAGGTGGGTCAGGCCGATGGTGGCGACCCTCTTCTTGTCCTGCAGCACCGCGCAGATGCCGCCGAGCAGGGTGCTGGCGTCGGAGGTGCGGTGCCCCGGCGGACACCGCAGGGTCAACTCCACCTCCACCGGCCCGCCCAACGGGGTCCAGCCGGTGCGCTGGGCCGCCGAGCAGGCCGCCAGGAGCAGGGCCCGGACCCTCGTCGCCTGCCGGTGGCCGGCGGCGAAGATGGACAGGGCTTCGGTCTTCACCGGGGGCAGGCCGCTCACCTCGAACGTCAGGGCGAGAGCGCGGGTGTCCTGCACGACGGCACCTCCTCGTCGTCAACGATCCTGCCCAACCGGTGGACCGGCAGCGGGGGGTTCGCTCGATTACCCACCGTTCGGGCAGGCGGGGATGGGCCGGAGGCGTATCGACTTCGACGGCGACGCGCTGGCGGTTGAGTCCGGGGGAACTCCCGGCAAACGCTAGTCGAACGGGCCGACCCCCGGTAGCCTCCCCGCGCACGTGTCCGACGCGCCGGACGGGCCGGGCCACCCGGGTCACCCGGGCATCGGCCCGGGCGGGGGCGTCAGCGGCGGCCGCGCTTGATCTCGTGGAACGCCGGGAGCCGCAGCAGCGGCAGCAGCGCGTCCCACACGGTCAGCGCGTCGTCGGTGCCGGGGACCTCGGTGAGGATCGGCCCGTGCAGGCCGCGCTCCGCGCCGGGCACCATCAGCACCGGCGAGCCGATGTCCGGCCCCGCCGAGCCGTACGCCAGGGCGTGCGACCTGCGCACCGCGTCGTCCCACCGGTCGTCGTCGAGGGCCGGCGCGGCGGCGGCGAGCCCGGCCGCCGCGACGGCGTCGTCCACCAGCTTGTCCGACAGCGGGTTGCCCGCGTCGTGGGTCCGCCCGCCCAGCGCGGCGTAGAAGCGGCCGGCGTCGTCGTGGCGGCCCTCGGCGCGCAGCGCCTCCACCAGCCGCAGCGCCCGGCCGGAGGCGGCCATCGCCTCGGCGAACTGCGGCGGCACGTCGCCCCCGTTGAGGATGGCCAGGCTGAACGCCCGCCACTCGACGGCCAGGCCGCGGGCGTCGGCCACGGCCACCAGCCAGCGCGAGGTGCGCCAGGTCCACGGGCAGGCCGGGTCGAAGAAGAAGGTGGCGTCCATCGGCCGAGCGTACGGCGCACCGACCCGCCCCGCAGCGCACCGCGCCTCCGTCGCCCCGCCGCCCTGGTGCCGCCGCCCGGCCGGTCACCGGCGGGACGAACCGGACGAACGGCGATCGTGGGTCGCGCGCGTTGCCGCCAGGTTTCGCGGCTTCGCAGGTCGGGCAGTGTTGCCCGCACGAAACGCCCGGGGCGGGTCGGTGTCCGGTCCGCTCCCGACCGTCTCGCCGTGCGCCGGGGCACGGGTGACCTCCCCGGCTCTTCGCCGAAGAGAGGGGAGGGGCGATGACAGATCCGGCCCGACATCGGCGTCGACCCGCCGCCCGGGCGGCGGCCGCCGCCACCGCGCTCGCGCTGGTCGCGCCGCTGGCCGCGTGCGGCTCCGGCGGCGACGGCGGCACGCCCACCATCAACCTGTACTACCCGCCCGAGCAGAACCTGCAGAAGGTCGTCGACGACTGCAACGCCCAGGCGCAGGGGCGCTACCGCATCGCCTACCGGGTGCTGCCGCGCCAGGCCGACGACCAGCGGGTGCAGCTGGTCCGCCGGCTCGCCGCCGGGGACACCGGGATGGACGTGCTCGGTCTCGACGTCACCTGGACGCAGGAGTTCGCCAGCGCGGACTGGATCCGCGAGTGGACCGGGCAGGACCGGGCCGAGGTGGAGGAGGGCACCCTCGCCGGGCCGCTGGACACCGCCCGCTACCAGGACAAGCTGTACGGGGCGCCGAAGAACACCAACGTCCAGCTCCTGTGGTACCGCACCGACCTGGTGCCGGACGCCCCGAAGACCTGGGACGACATGATCAAGCAGGCCCAGGACCTGAAGGCGCAGGGCAAGCCGTACCAGGTGCTCACCATGGGCGCCCAGTACGAGGGCCTCGTCGTCCTCTACAACACCCTCGCCGAGAGCGCGGGTGGCAAGATCCTCAGCGACGACGGCAAGCAGGCGGTCATGGACGCCGGCACCGTCACCGCGCTCGACCAGCTCCGGCGCTTCGCCACGTCCGGCGTGACGTCGCCGTCGTTCAGCAACGCCACCGAGGACCCGGTCCGGCTGAAGTTCCAGTCCGGCAAGGGCGCGTTCCAGGTCAACTGGCCCTTCGTCTACCCGGCGCTGCAGGAGGCCGACCCGGAGCTGGCGAAGAAGGTCAAGTGGGCGCGCATCCCGGGGATCGACGCCGACACCCCCAGCAAGGTCACCATCGGCGGCGTCAACCTGGCCGTCAGCGCGTACTCGACGCACCCGGCGGAGTCCTTCGAGGCCGCCAGGTGTCTGCGCAACGCCGAGAACCAGAAGTTCTCCGCCGTCAACGACGGCGTGCCGCCCACCATCGAGCGGGTCTACGACGACCCGGAGATGGCCGAGGCGTACCCGATGAAGGAGACCATCCTGGAGGAGCTGAAGGAGCCGGCGACGCGCCCGCTGACCCCGGCCTACCAGAGCATCTCCACGGTGATGTCGGCGATCCTGTCGCCGCCGTCGGCGATCCGCCCCGAGCAGACCGCCGACGAGCTGCGCGACGCCCTCGCCGACGCCCTCGAATCAAAGGGGGTGCTGCCGTGAGCGGAAAGCTGAGCGAGAACAAGAAGGCCGAACGGAAGCTCGGCTGGCTGCTCTGCGCCCCCGCCGCGCTGGTCATGGTGCTGGTCACCGCCTACCCGATCGGCTACTCGATCTGGCTGTCGTTGCAGCGCTACGACCTGCGCTTTCCCGACGAGCGGAAGTTCATCGGGCTGGAGAACTACGCGACCGTGCTGACCAACGAGTTCTGGTGGACGGCGTTCGGCGTCACCATGCTGATCACCGTCGTCACCGTCGCCGTCGAGCTGGTCCTCGGCATGGGGCTGGCGCTGATCATGCACCGGACGCTGGTCGGCCGGGGCATCGTGCGCACCGCCGCGCTCATCCCGTACGGGATCGTCACGGTCGTCGCCGCGTTCTCCTGGCGGTACGCGTGGACGCCGGGCACCGGCTACCTGGCCAACCTGTTCGGCGACGGCGCGCCGCTGACCGAGCGGGCCAGCTCCCTGGCGATCATCATGCTCGCGGAGATCTGGAAGACCACCCCGTTCATGGCGCTGCTGCTGATGGCCGGCCTCGCCCTGGTGCCGGAGGACCTGCTCAAGGCCGCGTCCACCGACGGGGCGACCGCGTGGCAGCGGTTCACCAAGGTCATGCTGCCGGTGATGAAGCCGGCGATCCTGGTCGCCCTGCTGTTCCGCACGCTCGACGCGTTCCGGGTCTTCGACAACATCTACGTGCTCACCGCCGGCGGCAACGAGACCTCCTCGGTGTCGATGCTGGCCTACAACAACCTGATCCGGGGCCTCAACCTCGGCATCGGGTCCACGATGTCCGTGCTGATCTTCCTCACCGTGGCGGTCATCGCGTTCGTCTTCGTGAAGCTGTTCGGCACCGCTGCCCCCGGCAGCGACGACGGGGAGAGGCGCTGACATGGCCGACACCACCACGCGGGCGAAGCTGCGCTGGGGCCTGCTGGACGTCATCGTCGTCGTCTTCGCGCTGGTCCCGGTGCTCTGGATCGCCTCGCTGTCGTTCAAGACCCCGGCCACCCTCACCGACGGCAGGTTCTGGCCCCGGGAGTGGACGCTGGACAACTACCGGTCGATCTTCGACACCGACCAGTTCGTCCGCGCGCTGGTCAACTCGATCGGCATCGCCCTGATCGCCACGCTGGTCGCCGTGGTGCTCGGCGCCATGGCCGCGTACGCGATCTCCCGGCTGGACTTCCCCGGCAAGAAGCTGCTCGTCGGCGTCTCCCTGCTGATCGCGATGTTCCCGCAGGTGTCGCTGGTGTCGCCGCTGTTCGAGATCGAGCGGCAGCTCGGGCTCTTCGACACCTGGCCGGGGCTGATCCTGCCGTACATCACCTTCGCCCTGCCGCTGGCGATCTACACGCTGTCGGCGTTCTTCAAGCAGATCCCCTGGGACCTGGAGAAGGCGGCGAAGATGGACGGCGCGACCCAGGGCCAGGCGTTCCGGCGGGTCATCGCCCCGCTGGCCGCACCGGGGCTGTTCACCACGGCGATCCTGGTCTTCATCTTCTGCTGGAACGACTTCCTGTTCGCCATCACGCTCACCTCCACCGAGCGGGCCCGCACGGTGCCGGTGGCGCTGTCGTTCTTCACCGGCGAGTCGCAGTTCGAGGACCCCACCGGGGCCATCTGCGCCGCCGCCGTGGTGATCACCGTACCGATCATCGCGTTCGTGCTCTTCTTCCAGCGCCGCATCGTCTCCGGCCTGACCTCCGGCGCAGTCAAGGGATAGGTGGTGTAGTGATGGCTGACATCGTGCTGGACAAGGTGAGCAAGTCGTTCCCCGACGGGACCGTGGCGGTGCAGGACGTCGATCTGGAGATCGCCGACGGCGAGTTCGTCATCCTGGTCGGCCCCTCCGGCTGCGGGAAGTCCACCACCCTCAACATGATCGCCGGGCTGGAGGACATCAGCTCCGGTGAGCTGCGCATCGGCGGCCAGCGGGTCAACGACAAGGCCCCCCGGGACCGGGACATCGCGATGGTGTTCCAGTCGTACGCGCTCTACCCGAACATGACCGTCCGGGAGAACATGGCGTTCCCGCTGAAGCTCGCCAAGCTCGACAAGGAGACGATCGACGCCAAGGTCGACGAGGCGGCCAAGGTGCTGGAGCTGACCCCGCTGCTGGACCGCAAGCCGGCCAACCTCTCCGGCGGCCAGCGGCAGCGGGTGGCGATGGGCCGGGCGATCGTCCGCCAGCCCAAGGCGTTCCTGATGGACGAGCCGCTGTCCAACCTCGACGCGAAGCTGCGGGTGCAGATGCGCACGGTCGTGTCCCGGTTGCAGAAGCAGCTCGGCACCACCACCGTCTACGTCACCCACGACCAGACCGAGGCGATGACCCTCGGCGACCGGGTGGTGATCATGCGGGGCGGCGCGATCCAGCAGGTCGGCCCGCCGCAGGAGCTCTACGACCACCCGCGCAACCTCTTCGTCGCCGGCTTCATCGGCTCCCCGTCGATGAACTTCCTGCACGCCGCCGTCGACGACGGGAAGCTGCGCACCGCCGTCGGCGACGTGCCGATCGGCGACCGGATCCGCCGCGAGCTGGAGGCCGGCGACGCCCCGCGCGAGCTGATCCTCGGCATCCGCCCCGAGCACTTCGAGGACGCCGAGCTGGTCGACGACGACACCCGCCGCCGGGGCGCCGAGTTCACCGCGCCGGTCGACATCGTCGAGTCGATGGGCTCCGACAAGTACGTCTACTTCACGCTGGAGGGGGAGCGGGCCAGCGCCGCCGAGCTGGAGGAGCTGGCCGCCGACGCCGGGGCGGACTTCAGCGGCGGCGGGGCCAGCCTGGTCACCCGGCTGTCGGCCGAGTCGACCGTACGCGAGGGCGAGGACCGCCGGGTCTGGTTCAACCTGGAGAAGATCCACCTGTTCGACCCGTCCACGGGCCGGAACCTGACCCTGCACGAGGGGCGGTCGTCCGGGGCGCTGGCCGACTGACCGATTCGGGCTCGCGGGGCCGGTGGCGACTCGCCGCCGGCCCCAGGTGCGGGGCGATCGTTGGCTGGTTGCGGTGCAATCGCGTCAGCGTGTCGTGTAGCGGAGCCAGCGACCTTTCCCTGGGCGCGCCGAGCGGCGAGCAGTCTCAGTGACCCTTACGTCCCCGTGACGGCCTCGCCCGAGGCCTCACGGCGGCCGCGTGACGACGGGCGGCCGGTCAGGCCCACTCCACGGCCGGCGGGAGCCCGACGAACGCCGCGTACGCCGCCAGCGCCGCGTCCACCCGCTCCCGGGTGGCGGCGTCGAGGTCGACCAGCGGGCGCACCGCCACCTTGACCTTCGTCTTGCCCAGCGTCCGCTTCCAGGTGCCGGCCACCCGGCCGCCGCGCACCACCGTCGACTGGAACACCCCGTTGCCGCCGGGGATGATCGCCTGCTTGTGCTCCGGGGCGACCATCAGCGACCGGTCCTTGAAGCCCAGCAGGTATTCGTCGAAGCCGGGCAGGGCGTGCACGTCGTCTACCGGGGTGCGGGGCGCGTCGAGCAGGGCCGCGTCGGCCACCGCCTCGACGCCGTCGACCGTCACGGTGGTGAGCGTGTCACCGGCGGCGGCGATGCCCCGCTTCGCGTCGGTGGCGGTCAGGCCCGTCCAGCCGGCGAAGTCCTGCCGGGTGGTGGGGCCGTGGCTGCGGAAGTAGCGCAGGGCGAGGATGCCGAGGGCCTCGTCGCGGTCGGGGCGGTGCGGGTCGGGCACCCACTCGTCGAGCAGCGCGAACGTCTGCTCCGTGCCGACGTGCGGGGCGATGCAGGTGACGCCCTTCTGGGCCGCATACCACAACAGGTGGTAGCCGCGCTGGCCGGTGGTGTCGATGCCGGCCGCGTTGAGGGTGGCCTGGCACTGCGACCGGGTCATCCGCGCCCCGCCGGCCAGCGCCTCGCCGAGCACGTCGGCGGCCCGGTCGGCCTCCGCCAGGCTGAGCCCGAGGACCGCCCGGCGGGGCCCGGCGGCGGCCAGGGTGCGCACGCCGGTGACGTCCAGCATCCAGCGGGCGTCGCGGGACGGCACGAGGTGCACGGTGCCCCGCATCGGCCAGGTGCGCAGCGCCTCCCGCCGCTCCAGGGCCTCCTGCACGTCGGCCTGCGTCCAGCCCGGCAGCCGCAGGCCGAGCGACCACAGGCCGCTCGCCGCGTCCTGCGCCTGCATCGCGCCGAACCACTCGACGACCCCGGCCACGTCCTTGGGACGGGCCGTGGGATGGGGGCGCAGCAGCAGGGCCGTCATCCGCAGCGCGAGCGCCTCCGCGCCGGTCAGCTCCGCCGCGCCCACCGGTGCTTTCGCGCCGGCAGCCGCCCGCCGCCCGCCGCCCGCCGGTTCCCCCGCGCCGCCCGCCTGCTGCCGCACACCGCCCGTCTGCTTCCGCACGCCGCTCGTCGCCACGTCTCACGCCGCCTTCCGTCCACCTCGACGGCCAGCATAGAACCGGTCACCGACACCCGCCGGACACGCGACCGGGCGGGCGGATCACCAGGGATCCGCCCGCCCGGGGTCACGCCGTCCGGCGGAGGGTCACCGCCGGGGCGTCGCGTCAGCGGCGGGACCGGGCCGACTGCGGGACGTCCGCCTCCACCTGCTCGCGGCGCAGCCGCTCGTCGACGGGCTGGTCCTCGACGACCTCGTCCTTGGTCAGCCGGACCCGCTCGACGGGGACCTGTTCCTTGCTGACCACCGGATGCTCGGCGCGCAGCCGCAGCTCCTGCTGCTCGTCGCCGATCTCGGCCCGCGCCCGCCGGTCGCCCGGGGCGATCGGCTCGCGCTCGACGCGCACCTCGTCGTGCTCGACGGGGACGGTGGTGTGCACGTCCTCGTCGACGACGTGCTTGCGCAGCCGTGCGGTTCCGGCCGGCTCGCTCTCGGTGCCCACCAGCAGCCGTTCCTCGGAGCGGGTCAGCTCCGGCCCCCGCGGGTAGCCGGCGGCCTGCTGGCGCGGCGGGGCCGGCGGGGAGGGCGGCGGAAGCTGGTAGTGCGCGTAGAGCTGGGTGAGCTGCTGGGCGTCCAGCGGCTCGTCGGTGCCCGTCTCGACGCTGGGCGCGCCGCGCACGGTCGCCTTGTCGTACGGCAGGCTCAGCTTGTCCTGCTGCATCCGGGCCGACTGGAGCGGGGCCATCGACTCGTGGTGGCCCATCGCTCCGGTCTTGACGCTGACCCAGGTCGGCTCGCCGGCGGCGTCGGCCCACACCTGGCCCACGCTGCCGATCTTCGCACCCGAGCGGTCCTGGACGTCCTGCCCGTACAGCGAGCGGATCTGCTGCTCGGTCAGTCGCATTGGCTCGTCCTTCCTCTCGTGGGTCACGACGTGGCTACCCGAGCCGCTCCGGAAGCATTCCGCGGCCCGGCCGTGAATAGGAGCGCCGGCGGCGGCCCGCGCGGGCGGCGGAGGGTTTCCGGCTAGGGTGGGCCTCGTGCTCCGTCAGGTCACCGGAATCCGGTACGTCACCCCGCTGCGCGAGGGCGGCTCGCTGCCCGGTGTGGTCGAGGCCGACGACCTGGGCACGTACGTGGCGAAGTTCTCCGGCGCGGGGCAGGGGCCGAAGGCGCTGGTCGCCGAGGTGATCTGCGGCGAGCTGGCCCGCCGGCTCGGGCTCGCGGTGCCCCGGCTGGTGGTGCTGGACATCGACCCGGTCATCGGCCGGGCCGAGCCCGACCAGGAGGTGCAGGAGCTGCTGCGCGGCAGCGGCGGGCCGAACCTGGGGATGGACTTCCTGCCCGGCGCGCTCGGCTACGACCCGGTGGCGCACCCGGTCGACCCCGCCCTGGCCTCCCGGGTGCTCTGGTTCGACGCGTTCACCGAAAACGTCGACCGCAGCTGGCGCAACCCCAACCTGCTGATCTGGCACCGCGAGCTGTGGCTGATCGACCACGGTGCCTGCCTCTACTTCCACCACAACTGGCCGCGCGCCGAGGCGGCCGTGCGCCGGGCGTACCGGGCCGACGACCACGTGCTCGCCCCCTACGCGAGCCGGCTGGCCGAGGCCGACGCCGACCTCGCGCCCCGGGTCACCCCCGGGCTGCTCGCCGAGGTGCTGGCGCTGGTGCCGGACGCCTGGCTGGCCGGGCCTGACTTCGACTCCGCCGACGCGGCCCGCGCCGCGTACGCCGACCACCTCGCCCGCCGGGTGGCGCGCACCGCCGACTGGCTGCCGCAGGGGAGCGCCGCGTGAGAGAACCCTTCGAGTACGCGGTGATCCGGCTGGTGCCCCGGGTCGAGCGCGGCGAACGGATCAACGTCGGGGTCATCCTCTACTGCCAGGGCCGGGACTTCCTCGCGGCGCGTACCCATCTCGACGCCGACCGGGTCCGGGCGCTCGCGCCGGACGTGGACCTCGCCGAGGTGGCGGCGGCGCTGGGCTCCTGGGACCGGACGTGCGTCGGCGAGGGCCCGTCGGGGCGGATGCGGCGGGGCGAGCGGTTCCGCTGGCTGGCGGCCCCGCGCAGCACGATGATCCAGACCGGGCCGGTGCACACCGGGCTGACCGTCGACCCGGCGGCGGAACTCGACCGGCTGCTGGACGCCCTGGTCCGCTGACCACCCGGGCCCTTGGTCCGCGGGGCGCGTCGGCCGCTGTTCCGCCGGACACGCCGGCCCCCTGATCGCGCTACGCCGGCCTCGTTGCCGACGGAGCGCGATCCCCCGTTCAGGTCGACCGGCGCACCGGCGGCGGCACGGGCCGCCGGAGCCGGTGCGATCAGGATGGCGCTCGGCGGTCCGGCCGGGGCCGACCGGCCGTGGAACTTGCGCAAAACTTGAGCGAGCCGCCGCGGGCGGGGTCAGCCCCGCCGCGGCTGCGGGACGCGCACCGAGGCCATGCCGGCGGCGGTCGCGGCCTGGATGCCCAGGTCGGCGTCCTCGAAGACCAGGCAGGCCGCCGGCGGCACGCCCAGCAGCCGAGCGGCGAGCAGGAACGCCTCCGGGTCGGGCTTGGGCCGGGCGTAGTCGCCGGCGCAGACGAACGTGTCGAACCGGTCGAGGATGCCGAGCGCGCCGAGGGACGCCGTGACCGACTCCCGCGTGCTGCCGGAGACCACCGCGAAGGGCACCCGCCCGTGGGCGTCGTGGATGTGCCGCAGCACCCCGGGCACGCCGGTCGCCGTCGGCAGAAGCTCCTGGTAGAGCGCCTCCCGGCGGGCGGCGACGGCCTCCACCGGCATCGCCAGGCCGTGCCGGTCGTTGAGGTCGGCGACGATGTCGGCCACCGGCCGCCCGGCCCAGGCGTAGAAGAGGTCCTCGGGCAGGTCGCAGCCCCATTCGCCGAGGGCCCGCCGCCACGCCGTGTGGTGCTGGGGCATCGAGTCGACGATGGTGCCGTCGCAGTCGAACAGGTACGCCTGGAACTCGCCGTCGGGCAGGGGCAGGATCACCGCACCAGGCTATCGCCCGGCGGACCCGGGCGGTCCACCACGTGCACCGGTCGACGTTTGACGCCGCAAGCAACGGGTAGTCGCGGGAGCTGACCGGAGAACGAGGAGGACCCGATGGAGGGCCAGATCAAGGTCGCGGTGATTTACTACAGCGCGACCGGCATCACCTATCAGATGGCGCAGTCCGCGTGCGAGGCCGCCGGCGAGGCCGGCGCGGAGGTCCGGCTGCGCAAGGTGCGCGAGCTGGCACCCGACGAGGCGATCCGGTCCAACTCGGGCTGGCAGGCGCACCGCCTCGAAACCCAGGACGTCATGGAGGCCGAGCCCGACGACCTGTCCTGGGCCGACGTGGTGATCCTCGGGTCGCCCACCCGCTACGGCATGGTCGCCGCCCAGCTCAAGCAGTTCATCGACACCACCGGCCCGCTGTGGGCGCGGGGCGCGCTGGCGAACAAGGTCTACTCGGCGTTCACCTCGACGGCGACCTCGCACGGCGGGCAGGAGTCGACGCTGCTTTCGCTGCTCACCGTCTTCTACCACTGGGGCGGCGTCGTCGTCACCCCCGGCTACACCGACCCGAGCCAGTTCGTCGCCGGTAACCCGTACGGTGCCTCGCACACCAGCAACAACGGGGAGGTTCCCCCGGACCACGTGGCGCTGGCGGCCACCGCGCTGACCGCGAAGCGGGCGGTGCAGATCGGCGCGGCGCTGAAGCGGGGCCTGGCCGCCGGCTGACCTCCGGCGGCCGGCGCGCTCCTCACCCCTCGGCGCGGGCCACGGCCGGGGACCGGCCCGGCGGCACCGACAGCAGGTGGCCCAGCAGGTCGGCCAGGACCGCCAGGCCGTCGCGGCTGAGCACCGACTCGGGGTGGAACTGCACCCCGGCGAAGCCTGGCCCGCGCAGCGCGTGCACCGCGCGGTCGACCGGGTCGCGGGCCAGCTCCACCGGCCCGTACGCGCTGGCGACCCGGTCGGCGGCGGCGACGGCCGTGAACGTGGAGTAGAACCCCACCCGGCGGCTCGTGCCGAACACGCTGACGTCGCGCTGCAACCCCTGGTACGGCGCGTCGCGCCGGTGCAGCGGCAGCCCGAGCAGCCCGGCCAGCAGCTGGTGGCTCAGGCACACCGCGAGGGTCGGCGCGCCGGCTGCGAGCCGCCGGGCGAGCAGCCCGCGCAGGGCGGCCATCTTCGGCTGGTCCACGGCCCTCGGGTCGCCCGGGCCGGGGCCGGCGACGACCAGGTCGTACGCGTCGTCGCCGGCCGGCCGGTGCCACGGCGTCACCTCGACGGCCAGCCCGAGGGCGCGCAGCTGGTGGGCGAGCATCCCGGTGAAGGTGTCCTCCCCGTCGACGATCAGCGCCCGCCGGCCGGCCAGCCCGGGCAGGGCCACCGCCCCCGGCGGGCGCTGGTCCAGCCAGAACCGGGCCAGCGGGGCGTTGCGGGCGGCCAGCGCGGCGCGTACCTGCGGGTCGTCGGCGAGCCGGGGCGCCGGACCCGGCCCGAGGTCGGGGGCGTCGGGGCGCAACCCGAGGGCGGCCAGCACCCCGGCCGCCTTGGCGTGCGTCTCGGCCACCTCGCCCTCGGGCGTGGAGTGGCGCACCAGGGTCGCCCCGACCGGCACGCGCAGCTCCCCGTCGGGGGAGATCTCCGCCGTGCGGATCAGGATCGGCGCGTCCAGGGTCTGCCGGCCGGCGTCGTCGCGGCCCAGCAGGGCCAGCACCCCGGCGTAGTAGCGCCGCCCGGTGCGCTCGTGCCGGGCGATGACCCGGCAGGCGTTCTCCATCGGGCTGCCGGTGACCGTCGGGGCGAACATCGTCTCCCGCAGCACGTCCCGCACGTCGAGGCAGCTCTGCCCGGCGAGCAGGTACTCGGTGTGCGCCAGGTGCGACATCTCCTTGAGGTACGGGCCGACGACCTGCCCGCCGCGCTCGGCGACGGTGGCCATCATCTTCAGCTCCTCGTCGAGCACCATGTACAGCTCGTCGACCTCCTTCGGGTCGGTGAGGAAGCGCAGCGCCGACGCGGTGTCGGCCGTGCCGCCGTGCCGGAAGGTGCCGCTGATCGGGTTCATCATGACCAGGCCGTCGTCGACGCTGACGTGCCGCTCGGGGCTGGCCCCGACCAGGGTCCGCGTGCCGGTGTGCACCACGAACGTCCAGTACGCGCCCCGCTCGCGCAGCAGCAGCCGGCGCAGCGCGGCCAGGGCCGCGACCAGCGGGGAGCCCTGCACGGTGGCGCGCATGGTGCGGTGGACGACGAAGTTCGCCCCCTCGCCCCGGCCGATCTCCTCGGCCAGCACCCGGGCGACGGTGTCGGCGTACTCGGTGTCGGGGATGTCGAACCCGGCGTCGGTGGTCACCACCGGCGCGTCGGGCAGGGCGGCGAGGACGTCGGCCAGGGGTAACCGCTCGTGCCCGGAGATCGCGAGGCACTCCAGCGGGGTCCCGTCGTCGATGCAGGCGAACCCGCGCTCGGTGACCTGCCGGTACGGCACCAGCGCCAGGGTGCGCGGTCCGGCCGGGCCGTCGGGCAGCGGGACGTCGGCGAGCCGGTCGACCGCGCGTACGGTGCCGGTGAACAGCTCCAGGTGGTCGGCGCCCTCGCGGCGGACGAGCGCGAAGGGGCCGGGGTCGACGCCGTCGGCGACGGCGGCGAGCAGGTCGTGCGGGCGGGTCATCGGATTCTCCTGGTGGTGGCCGGGCGGCGCCGCCGGTGGCGGCCCCGGGCCGGGAGGAGAACCGGCGGCCGCCTCGTGGGGCGGCCGCGTGGGAAGCTACGCGCGGGGGTGGGCCGCCGGGTCGGCGGGCCACCAGCAGGTCAGGTGCGCGGGCATGCCGTCACCCTACGCGCGTGGCCGCCGCCGGGGAACCCGATCCCGGGGTACGGGACCGGCCGCCGCCCACCTGCGCCGACGGCCGACCGGCGGTTCGGCCGCGCACCCGCCCGGTACGGTGATCACGATGAACATCCTCGCCCTCGACCTGGGCACCTCCTCGGTGCGCGGCCTCGTGCTGGACCCGGACGCCGTGCCGCGCCCCGGCGCACTCGCCCGTCGGAAGGTGCGCGTCACGGTCGACGACGACGGCGCGGGCACCCTGGACGCCCCGACCTACCTGGCCTGCCTCGCCGAGTGCCTCGACGAGCTGGCCGCCGGCGGGCACCTGCGCGACGTCGGTCTGGTCGCCACCAGCGCCCAGTGGCATTCGGTGCTGCCGGTCGACCGGGCCGGCGAGCCACTGGGGCCGGTGCTCACCTGGCTCGACACCCGCCCCGAGCCCCCGGCGGGCGTGACCGGCCCGGCCGACGGGGCCGCGTTCCACCGGCGCACCGGCACCTGGTGGCACCGCTGCTACTGGTCGGTGCGGCTGCCGTGGCTGCGCGGGCGCGCCTCGACCCCGCCCGCCCGGTTCCTCGGCCTCGCCGAGTACGTGCTGGGCGGCCTGCTCGACGCCGCCCCGATGTCGGTCTCCCAGGCCTCCGGCACCGGCCTGTTCGACCTGAGCGCCCTCACCTGGGACGCCGAGGCGTGCGAGCTGGCCGCCGTGGGCCCGGGGGAGCTTCCCGAGCTGGCCGGCGACGGCTGGCGGGGGCGGCTGCGCCCCGAGCACGCCCGCCGCTGGCCGCAGCTCGCCGAGGCGGCCTGGGCGGCGCCGGTGGGCGACGGGGCCGCCTCGAACGTCGGCTCCGGCGCGGTGGACCCGGGCCGGGCGGCGGTGACGGTCGGCACCTCGTCGGCGGTCCGGCTGGTCCAGGCGGTGCCGGCCGGGGCGGAGCTGCCGCCGCTGCCCGACCGGCTGTGGCGCTACCGGGTCGACCACGACCACGTGGTCACCGGGGCCGCGTACTCCTCCGGGGGGAACCTGTTCGCCTGGGCGGACCGGGAGCTGCGGCTGCCCCGGGGCGCGGCGCTGGACGCCGCGCTGGCCCGGATCCCCCGGGGCGGTGGCGTCGCGGCGGACCCGCACTTCGGGGGCGACCGGCCGCCCGGTCACGCGCCGGCCGGCTCGGGCGGGCTGGGCGGGCTGAGCTTCGGCACCGGCGCGGTCGACATCCTCGCCGGCCTGATGTCCGGGGTCTGCCGGCTGGTCGCGGCCGACCTCGTCGAGCTGGAGTCCACCGTGGGCGGCCCCGTCGAGGTGGTGCTGGGCGGCGGGGCGGTGGAGGCCTCCGCGTGGTGGCGGGAGTCGTTCGCCGACGTCCTCGCGCCCCGCCGCGTGTACCACCACCCCGACCCGGAGGTCGGCGCGACGGGCGCGGCCCGGGTGGCGCTGGGCCGGCTGGACGCCGCGGTGCCACTCGTGGCCATCGGCCGGACGGATGAGCCGCCCTCACCGACCCCGTCAGGACAGCGCCACCCTCGGTATCCTTCCTGAGGCCCGCCTCAGGTCAGCCCGTTGACACCGCCGTCGGGACTGGTTGGATGGACCCCGCTGTCCGGTGCGGCGGACGCGAGGGACCTAGGAGGCAGGTGTGGGCGCAGGTCCCGACCCGGCGCGAAACGGGGTGTCGAACCACCGTAGGCGCCGGTTCGACGTCCGCGTCGTGCCGCACCGCCGCCGATCGCCCCTGCGGCTGCGGGACTGGCGGATGGGCACCAAGCTCGCCACCGTCCTGGTCATCCCCTCCGTGGCGTTCCTGGTGCTGGCCGGCGTGCAGACCCAGGGCCTCGTCGGGCGCACCACGGAGCTGAGCGACTTCGCCCGCCAGGTGGGCATCGGACGCCAGATCACCGACGTGGTGCACCAGCTCCAGCAGGAACGCGACCGCACCGCCGGCGAGCTGGCCGAGCTGCGCCGCAGCGGGGGCGGCGGGGCCGCCCGGGACGCCGCGATCGCCGCGCTGAAGCCGTTGCAGTCCAGCACCGACGCCGCCGTGCAGGAGCTGCGGCGGGCGGCCGGCCCGCTGGCCGACGCCGACGCCGCCTGGCAGGTGGCCTACTCGGCGGCGCTGGAGGCGTACGACCAGGTCGTCTACATCCGCGCGGCGGTGCCCCCGGCGGTGCTGGCCAGCGACACGATCCTCAGCAACTACCACCGGGCCGTCTCCGCCCTGCTGAACCTGCTCGCCCAGCCCTCGCCGGGGGAGGGCCGGCGGGCGCTCAACGAGGCGGTGCTGCGCTACGTCCAGCTCGCCCGGGTCAAGGAACTCTCCTCCCGGGTCCGCGCGGAGCTGTACGCCGCCGCCCGCGCCGGCCGGTACGGGGTGGAGGACCAGGTCGAGCTGACCGACCTGCGGGCGCAGCAGCTGACCGCCCTCGGTGCGTTCCGGGTCGCCGCCACCACCGAGCAGATCCGCCGCTACGACGCCGTCTCCGTCGACCCGGCGTTCACCGCCGCCGCGAAGCTGGAAGAGCAGAGCCTGCCCAGCGGCGGCGCGGATTCGAAAGTGCTGCCCGCCCCGCAGTGGTGGGCGGCCAGCGAGCAGCGCCAGGAGCTGCTGCGACAACTGGAGGCTAGCGTCGTCGACGACGCGGTGGGCCGGGCCGACGAAGCCAGTGCCGGCCAGCTGCGCACCACCCTGCTGGTGGCCGGCGGGATCGTCGCGGTGCTGCTGGTGGCCCTGCTGATCTCGGTGCTGGTCGGGCGGACCATCGCCCGGTCGATGCGGCTGCTGCGCGGCCAGGCGCTGCGGATCGCCCAGATCGAGCTGCCCGACGCCCTCGACCGGCTCCGCCAGGTCTCCGGCGGGGTGCCCGACATCGAGGTGCCGGCGGCGGTCGTCCGCTCCCTCGACGAGGTCGGCGAGCTGGCCGAGGCGTTCGTCGCGGTGCACCGCAGCGCGGTCAGCGTCGCGGTGGAGCAGGCCACCATGCGCCGCAACGTCAACCTGATGTTCGTCAACCTCGCCCGGCGCAGCCAGGTCCTGGTGGAGCGGCAGCTGGAGCTGCTCGACGGCCTGGAACGGGAGGAGAGCGACCCCGACCAGCTGGAGAACCTGTTCAAGCTCGACCACCTCGCCGCCCGCATGCGCCGCAACGACGAGAGCCTGCTGGTGCTCGCCGGCAGCGAGTCGACCCGGCGGTGGAACCGTCCGGTGGCGCTGGGCGCGGTGCTGCTGGCCGCCAGCGCCGAGATCGAGCAGTACCAGCGGGTCCGCCACGAGCAGGTCGCCGACCTGCACGTCGTCGGGCACGTCATCGGCGACCTGGTGCACCTGTTCGCCGAGCTGCTGGAGAACGCCACCACGTTCTCCCGGCCGGACACCGCCGTGCTGGTCACCGCCCGGCCCGAGGGGCACGGCGCGGTGGTGGAGATCGTCGACCGGGGGCTGGGCATGGGCCCGGCCGCGCTCGCCGAGGCGAACGAGGTGCTGGCGACCCCGCCGGCGGCCGACGTGGCGGCGTCCGAGCGGATGGGCCTGTTCGTGGTCAGCCACCTGGCCGCCCGGCACGCGGTGGTCGTCCGCCTGCACTCCGCCCCCGACGGCCTCGTGGCCCGGGTGCGCATCCCGGCCCCGCTGCTCACCCCGGCCCCGCCGATGGTGGAGCTGGACCCGCCCGTGTCGCCACGGATGCTGACCACCACCCTGACCAACCTGCCCCGGGTGACCGCGCCCCTGGCCGACGACCCGGCCCCGGTGGCGGGCGGTCGGCCGCCGGGCGTCGCCGCCCAGGGCCCGGCTCGACCGCCGGGCGCCGCCGTTCCGCCGGGCGCCGCCGTTCCGCCGGGCGCCGCCGTTCCGCCGGGCGCCGCCGTTCCGCCGGGCGCCGCCGTTCCGCCGGGCGCCGCCGTTCCGCCGGGCGCCGCCGTTCCGCCGAGCGTGGCCGTTCCGCCGGACCCGGCGGAACAGCCGGTGGCGGGCCGCCGGCCGCGCAGCGTCACCGTGCCCCGGCCCGGACGGCCGGTGCCGGTGCGGGCGGAGGACGTGCTCACCCCGGCCGCCGGCCCGGCCGCCCCCGCCGGGGGCGGCTGGTGGTCGCGGCAGGGCCCGGCGGCCGGCGCGGCGACGCCCGATGCCGCACCGCCCACGGTGCCGGTGACCGGGGGCGTCAACGAGCGCGGCCTGCCGGTCCGGGTGCCGATGGCCCAGCTCGCCGCCGTGACGCAGCCGGCCCGGCCGCAGGAGCCCGCTCCCCGGCACGACCCGGACCCGGAGGCCGTGGGCGGCATGCTGACGCGGCTCTACAGCGGCGTACGGCGGGCCGAGGCCGAGGAGACCACCGAGATTTTCCTGCCGCCGGCCGGCGGGCGCACCGAAGGGGGACATCAGTGATGACGTTGAGCCAGGAGGCACGGGACGTGAGCTGGCTGGTCAGCGCGTTCGCGCAACGGGTGCCCGGGGTGGCGCACGCCATCGTGGTCTCCTCGGACGGGCTGCTGGTCGCCGTCTCCGACCACCTGCCGCGCGACCACGCCGACAAGCTGGCCGCCGTGACCTCGGGGGTGATGAGCATCACCGCCGGTGCGGCGCAGATGTTCGACGGCGACATCGTCAAGCAGACCGTCGTGGAGATGGGCCGCGGCTACTTCCTGGTGATGCAGGTGCGCGACGGCTCGATCCTGGCCACGCTGGCCGCCGGGGACGCCGACATCGGCGTGGTCGGCTACGAGATGGCACGGCTGGCCAAGCAGGCCGGCGAGATGCTCACCCCGGCGCTGCGCGCCGAACTCCAGCAGGCGCTGCCCCCGCTGGGCTGAGCGGCGCGACCGGGCGGGCCGGCGCCGGTTCGCCACGACCCGGGGAACGCCCGCCGGGCGGTGCGGAGCGACCGTGCCCGCCCGGCGGGGAGTTCCCGGCTACAGGCCGTTGGCCCGGATCACCTCGCGGTACCACAGCGCGCTGCGCTTGGGCACCCGGCGCTGGGTGGGGTAGTCCACGTAGACCAGGCCCCAGCGCTGGTCGTACCCCTCCGCCCACTCGAAGTTGTCCAGCAGCGACCAGACGTGGTAGCTCTCCAGCGGCACCCCGTCGGTGACGGCGCGGTGCGCGGCGGCCATGTGGTCGCGCAGGAAGCTGACCCGGCCCGCGTCGTCGACGGTCCCGTCGGGGGAGAGGGTGTCGGCCTGCGGCAGGCCGTTCTCGGTGACGGTGAGCGGGACGGGGCCGTAGTCGCGAGTCACCCGGGTCAGGATGTCGTACATGCCGTCGGGGTAGATCTGCTGCCAGTCCGCCTGCGAGGTGGGCCAGCGGGTGACCGTGCCGCCGGTGCCGGTCACGTAGTACGGGGTGTAGTACTGCACGGCGAGCAGGTCGATCGGCGCGGAGATGGTCTTCAGGTCGCCGTCGCGGATGCCGCGCGCCATCCGGCTGCCGGGCCCGAGGTCGGCCAGCACGTCCGCCGGGTAGCTGCCCTTGAGGATCGAGTCGAGGTAGAGCCGGTTCTCGTAGCCGTCGTAGAGGTGGCTGGCGCTGGCCGCCTCGGCGCTGTCGTCGGCCGGGTAGCAGGGGTGCAGGTTGAGGGCGGGGCCGATCCGGGCGGTGCTGTCGGTGGCCCGCAGCGTCTCCACGGCCAGCCCGTGCGCCAGCTGGAGGTGGTGGGCGACCAGGTAGGCCGCCTGCGGGTCCTGGAAGCCGGGGGCGTGGTGGCCGTGGAGGTAACCGTTCTGCACCACGGTCTTCGGCTCGTTGATGGTCAGCCAGACCGGGACCCGGTCGCCGAGGCCGCGGAAGAGCACCTCGGCGTACTCGGCGAACCGGTAGGCGGTGTCGCGGTTCTCCCAGCCGCCGGCGTCCTGCAGCGTCTGGGGCAGGTCCCAGTGGAACAGGGTGGCCATCGGCGAGATGCCGCGTTCGTGCAGGCCGTCGACGAGGCGGCGGTAGAAGTCGAGACCCCGCTGGTTGGGTGTGCCGGTGCCGTCGGGCTGGATGCGCGGCCAGGAGATGGAGAACCGGTAGCTGCCCAGCCCCAGGTCGCGCATCAGGTCGAGGTCGTCGGCGTAGCGGTGGTAGTGGTCGGCGGCGATGTCGCCGGTGTCACCGTTGCGGGTCCGGCCGGGGGTGCGACTGAAGGTGTCCCAGACCGACTCGCCCCGGCCGTCCTCCTTGGTCGCGCCCTCCACCTGGTACGCCGAGGTGGCCGCGCCCCAGCTGAAACCGGTCGGGAAGCGCAGGTCGCCCCGGGGCCCGCCGGTAGGGTCGGTGTCGGGGTCGGTGCCGGCGTCGCATCCGGTGGCCAGGCCGCCGGAGACGGCGGCGGTGGCGGCCGTGCCGCCCACGCGCAGGCCGGTGCCGGTGGCCCCGGCGGTGGCGGAGAGTGCGGCGCGGCTGAGTAGCCGCCGCCGGGTGAGCATCGACATGGGGCCTTCTCCTCGTGATGGGTGCCCACCGCCGCACGGCCGGGAGCGCTCCCAGCATAAGGCAGGCGGGGGCGGCCGAGCCCGCCTGTGGCGGGTCGGCTCTGTTGTGCGGGCTGTTCCGGCGCGTGGCCGGTCGCGCGAATGCGCTGGTGGGAGGCGATGTCGGGGCGTCGGTCGTGGCTGCGAGACGCCCGCCGGCTACGCCCATAGCGAGCGAGGCCGGCCGGGTGGCGTGACACGCCTGACCCGTCGGCCTCTTTTCCCATGGTGTCGGGGGGTTTAGTGTGGGGACGGGGGAGGGCAACCCCCGTCCCCACCTTTGTTTGCACACACGCACGAGCGGAATTGGCGTCCTGTCGTGCGTGTCGCGCGGGAGCCGGGCCACGCGAGTGGCTCTGGTTCCACCTCCCTCCATTGCCGGTGGGTGGTGGCTGGCGGCGGCGTCCGGGCTGGCCCGCCGTCAGCCTTCGGGCAATGTGCCGGGGACGTCGCGGGCACGACGCTCCCGGTCAACACCTTCTGTGACCTCCGTCGATGGAAGCGCTCCCATCGGCGATGCAGCGACTGTAACGCCCGTCACCGGTTTGTGAAAGCCCCAAAACGAGATCGAAACAAGTAGCTGCTCGTTCGTGGACTCTTCTTGTCGTGGGAGCGCTTCCATGCAAGACTGTCGAACACTGCGACGAGGAGCCAGCTCGCGTGAGTGCGGGTCGCCGAGGGCATCCGGGTCATCCGGACGGCACCCCCAGGAGGGCCGCGGCGCGGTCGACCAGCGTCGACGCACCGCACCCGAAACCCCGACCGGGCCGGATCGACCACCATTCCCGAGCGCCTCCGTCCCCCCGTGCCCCTGCGCGCGTGGAGGCGCCCCGCCGGGGCCCCGCGGCCCCGGCCTGGTCCGAGGAGACACCGCGCACATGAGACTCATGGCAAGACGTCGCCGGACGGCGATGCTCGCCGCCACCACGCTGGTCATCGGAGGCATCGCCCTGCCGGCCGGCGCCGCGCAGGCCGCCCCGGCCTGCGACGTGGTCTACGCCACCAACGACTGGGGCAGCGGCTTCACCGGCAACGTCACCATCAAGAACCTGGGCGACGCGGTCAGCAGCTGGACGCTCAAGTGGACCTTCCCCAACAGCAGTCAGCGGGTCGTCCAGGGCTGGTCGGCCAAGTGGAGCCAGACCGGCAGCGAGGTGACCGCGACCAACGAGTCGTACAACGGCAGCCTCGGCACCGGGGCGTCGACCACCATCGGCTTCAACGGCAGCTACTCCGGCAGCAACCCGAAGCCCACGGCGTTCACCCTCAACGGCACCCCCTGCAACGGCACCGCCGCCAACCAGCCGCCGACGGTCTCCCTCGGCGTGCCGAGCGGGCCGTTCGAGGCGCCGGCGGACGTGCCGCTGACCGCCACGGCCAGCGACCCGGACGGGACCATCAGCAAGGTCGAGTTCTACCGCAACGGCCTGCTGGTCAACACCGACACCACCGCCCCGTACGGCTACACGCTGGAGGACCTGCCGGCCGGCAGCTACACCGTCCAGGCCAAGGCCTACGACAACGCCAACGGCATCGGCGTCGACGAGAAGGCGTTCACCGTCAGCGCGGCCTCCGGCCCCCGCCTGGTGGCCACCCCGTCCGCGGTCAGCGTGAGCGAGGGCGGCACCGCCACCTTCAACCTCAAGCTCAGCGCGGCCCCGACGGCCAGCGTCCCGGTGACCCTGACCCGCAGCGGTGACACCGACATCACCGTCACGCCGGCCTCGGCGACCCTCACCACGGCGAACTGGAACACCGGCGTCACCGTGACCGTGGCGGCGGCGGAGGACTCCGACACCGTCGGCGGCACCGCCACCGTCACCGCCTCCGGCACCGGCCTGGCCCCCCTGGCGGTCACCGTCACCGAGGTCGACAACGACGTTCCGGGCGGGGACAACGCCTACGTCAAGAAGTTCCTCGACCAGTACGGCAAGATCAAGAACTCGGGCTACTTCAGCCCCGAGGGCGTGCCGTACCACTCGATCGAGACCCTGATCGTCGAGGCGCCCGACCACGGCCACGAGACCACCTCCGAGGCGTTCAGCTACTGGCTGTGGCTGGAGGCCTACTACGGCCGGGTGACCCAGAACTGGGCCCCGTTCAACAACGCGTGGACGGTGATGGAGAAGTACATCATCCCCACGCACGCCGACCAGCCCACCGCGGGCTCCGCCGGCACCCCGCAGTACGCCGCGGAGTACAACCTGCCCAGCCAGTACCCGTCGGCGCTGAACCCGAACATCTCGGTCGGCCAGGACCCGCTGCGCTCGGAGCTGCAGAGCACCTACGGCACCGGCGACATCTACGGCATGCACTGGCTGATGGACGTCGACAACACCTACGGCTTCGGCCGCTGCGGTGACGGCACCACCAAGCCGGCGTACATCAACACCTTCCAGCGGGGCACGCAGGAATCGGTGTGGGAGACCATCCCGCAGCCGTCCTGCGACACCTTCAAGCACGGCGGGCAGTACGGCTACCTCGACCTGTTCGTCAAGGACACCGGCGCCCCCGCCAAGCAGTGGAAGTACACCAACGCCCCGGACGCCGACGCCCGCGCCGTGCAGGCCGCGTACTGGGCGCTGACCTGGGCCAAGGCGCAGGGCAAGCAGGCCGACGTCGCCGCCACCGTGGCCAAGGCCGCCAAGATGGGCGACTACCTGCGGTACGCGATGTACGACAAGTACTTCAAGAAGATCGGCAACTGCGTCGGGGCCAGCACCTGCCCCGCCGGCAGCGGCAAGGACTCGGCGCACTACCTGCTGTCCTGGTACTACGCCTGGGGCGGCGCGTACGACACCAGCCAGAACTGGTCGTGGCGGATCGGCTCCAGCCACAGCCACTTCGGCTACCAGAACCCGTTCGCGGCCTGGGCGATGACCAACGTCAACGAGCTGAAGCCGAAGTCCCCGACCGCGGTCGGCGACTGGCAGAAGAGCCTCGACCGGCAGCTGGAGTTCTACACCTGGCTCCAGTCCGCCGAGGGCGGCATCGCCGGTGGCGCCACCAACAGCTGGGACGGCAACTACGGCACCCCGCCGGCCGGCACCGCCACCTTCTACGGCATGTTCTACGACGTCGACCCGGTCTACAACGACCCGCCGTCGAACCAGTGGTTCGGCATGCAGGTCTGGTCGATGCAGCGCATCGCCGAGCTGTACCTGGAGACCGGCAACACCAAGGCCAAGGCGCTGCTCGACAAGTGGGTGCCGTGGGCGATCGCGAACACCACGCTGGGCACCAACTGGTCGGTCCCGTCCGAGCTGAAGTGGACGGGCCAGCCCGCCAACTGGAACCCGAGCAGCCCGGCGGCCAACACCGGCCTGCACGTCGAGGTCTCCTCCACGGGCCAGGACGTCGGCGTCACCGGCTCCCTCGCCCGGACCCTGATCGCGTACGCGGCGAAGTCCGGCAACACGGCGGCCAAGACCACCGGTAAGGGCCTACTCGACGCCCTGTCCGCCTCCGCCGACAGCAAGGGTGTCTCGACGACGGAGAAGCGCGGCGACTACAAGCGCTTCGACGACGTCTACAACGCCGCCGACGGCCAGGGCCTCTACGTGCCCCCGGGCTGGACCGGGAAGATGCCCAACGGCGACGCCATCGCCGCCGGCAAGAGCTTCCTGGACATCCGGTCGTTCTACAAGAACGACCCGGACTGGCCGAAGGTGCAGGCGTACCTCGACGGCGGCCCCGAGCCGACGTTCAACTACCACCGGTTCTGGGCCCAGTCGGACATCGCCATGGCGTACGCCGACTACGGGATGCTCTTCCCGAACGGGTGACCCAACCCCTCCGGGTGGGCGGCGCGGCCCGTCCACCCGGAGCCCGGCCGGGCCCGGGGGAACTATGAGCCCGGTCGGCGGACGGCCTGACTCCCACGGTCAGGCCGGGGCGGGCCGGCCGTCCGGTCAACGCAGCGGACCGGCCGGCCCGCCCCACCGCCCGAAGCTGAACTTGCCGCGAAAAAGCCCCGGAAAAAGTGACCGTCCAGGGATCACGTGACGGTCGCGGACGGAGTAACGTACGTCACCGGAGAGGCCGCTCCCCCCGTGGCGGCCTCTCCCTTTCTGTCCCCGTCCCGGGCCCCGTCCCGGGCCCCGCACCGGGCCCCGCACCGGGCCCCGTCCCAGCCTCCGGCGCAGGGTCGGGCACGGTCACCGGGTGCCGCAGCCCCGGATGCCCGGCCGGCAGCGACCGGCGGATCACCAGCCAGCTCACCGCCAGCGCGGACGCCACCAGCGGCCAGGTCAGCGCCACCCGCGCCACCACCAGGGCCACCACCTGCCCGCCCAGGTAGAGCGGCACGAACACCGCCACCCGCAGCGCGTACGTCGCCGCCCACACCCAGCTGCCCCGCCCGTACGCCCGCAGCAGCGCCGGGTCGCGCCGCCACCGGCCCCGCTGCCGCAGCGCCACCCCCACGAGGACGCCCAGCAACGGCCAGCGGACCACGATGCTCACGGCCCAGGCGAGCGCGCTGGCCACGTTCGACAGCACCTGGACGAGGAAGAAGTCGGTGGCCCGCCCGGTGCGCAACGCGATCAGGGCGGCCACGCAGACCGCGAGCAGCCCGATCAGCACCGACCGTGGCCGGTCGCCCCGGCGCAGCCGCCACGCCGCCACCGCCGTGCCGGCCACCACGGCGGCGGCCACCCCGCCGACCAGTGAGTGACCGGTGGCCAGCCAGCCGAGCGCGAACGCCACCGGCGGTGCGGTGGCGTCCACCGCACCGCGCCGCCCGCCGAGCAGGTCGGCGAGGGACTCGGGCCGGTCGGCCGGCGGCGACGGAACGGGGTGCGAAGGGCCTTCGGGCCCGGGTGCGGCGGTCACCGGCAACCTCCTGTACGTCCGCCCCAAACTAACCGCAGGGCCCCGGCGGGCCACCGGGGAACGCTCCGGCGAGTGCCGCTACGGTGTGCGGGTGCGCGCGACGGCGAGGGGTTGGACGGCGGTCTGGTTGGTCGTACTGGCCCTGGCCCAGACAGCCGCCTTCCTCGTGGTGTGGCGCGCCGCCCTGCACACCGAGCTCGGCCAGTGGCTCGACACGGTCGCCCTCACCGGCAACCGGATCGGCCAGGACCGCATCGCCGAGCCGGTGAACCGCATCCTCAACACGATGTCCGCGCTGTCGCTGCTGGCCGCGACGGCGATGATCGGCTTCATCGCGCTCATCCGGCGGCGGGTCGCCCTGGCCATCACGGCGACCCTGCTCATCGCCGGGGCGAACGTGAGCACCCAGCTGCTCAAACACTTCCTGGCCCGGCCCGACTTCGGCATCGACCCCGAGCGGTCGGCCGCCGGCAACAGCCTGCCCAGCGGGCACACCACCGTGGCCGCGTCGGTAGCCCTCGCGCTGATCCTGGTCCTCCCGCCCACGGTCCGGGTGCTCGGCGCGTACCTCGGCACCGCGTACGCGGCCGTGGCCGGCGTGGCCACGCTCTCCGCCGGCTGGCACCGGCCCAGCGACGCCGTCGCGGCGTTCCTCGTCGTCGGCGTCTGGGCGGCGCTGGCCGGGCTGCTGCTCCTGGTCACCCAGCGGGAGCAGGCCCAGGTGGAGCCCGCCGACGCGCACCGGGTCGCCGCCGTCCTGCTCGGCCTGGGCGGGGCGATCGCCGTGGTGGCCTCGGCGCTGGCCCTGTCCTGGCTGGTCGACCTGCCCCAACTCGACCCGGACGAGATGGGCCGGCGGTCGCTGTTCGTCGGCTACGCCGGCAGCGCCGCCGGCATCGCCGGGACGATGGCCGTGGTGGCGGCGCTGGTGCTCGCCGTCGTGCACCGCCTGGTGCCCCGCGTCAAGGGCTGACGGCGGAGGAGAGGATCGATGCGGACGGCCCACGACACGGTGCGGGCGGCGTTCCGCGACGAGTGCACGGCGCTGGGCGACGTCCTGCGCGAGCTCACCCCCGCCGACCTGGACCGGCCCACCGACTGCCCGCCCTGGGCGGTAGGCGACCTCGTCGCCCACGTCCACGCTGGCGCCGGCCGGCTCACCGGCATGCTCGCCGCCCCGGCCCCGCCCCGCGCCGAGGTGGACGCCGCCGGCTACTTCGGCGCGGCCAAGTTCGCCCCGCAGGTCGACCGGGACCGGGTCGACAGCGCCCGCCGGCAGGCCCGCGAGGCGACCGACCCGGCCGGGATCGCCGCCGCGTTCGACCGGGACTGGCGCGCGGCCGACGCGGCGGTGGCCCGCCAGAGCGTCGACCGGGTGGTCCGCACCCGGCACGGCGACGCGATGGCCCTGACCGAGTTCCTGGTGACCCGGGTGGTCGAGGTCGGCGTCCACGGCCTGGACCTGGCCGCCGCCCTGGGCCGCGGACCCTGGCTGACCCCGACCGCGGCCGAGGTCGTCGCGGCGCTGCTGACCGGCGGCCGGGCCGTGCCGCCCGAACTCGGCTGGGACCGGTTGACGGTGCTCCGCAAGGCCACCGGCCGGGACCCGTTGACCGGCCGGGAGCGGACCGCGCTCGGGGCCGCCGGGTTGCGCCTGCTCGCCTTCGGCGGCTGACCCGTCGGGCACCCCGAGGTCGTCAGGGGGCGCCCTGGCGGCCCGCCGGCCCGGCTCGCGGGCGGGGTCAGAACGGCGGCGCGGGCTGCTCCGGCGGGCGGCCCCAGGCCCGCCGGGCGTCCGCCACCGCCACCGCCAGCAGCGCCATGGCCGCCGCCGCGGCCGACACCAGCGTCGCCACGTGCAACAGCACCGGTACGGCCGCCAGCAGTGCCAGCGCCGCGATCCACCGCGACCGCGACACCCGGCCGAAGACCTCGTACTCGAAGCGGGCCCGGCCGGCCAGGAAGATCACCGGGCCGCCCACCACCATGGCGATCCAGGCCGCCGCCGGATGGCCCAACGGGTGCTCGATGGTCAGCTCGTAGCCGATCGCGGTGGCGGTCAGGCCGACCACCATCACCAGGTGGGTGTCGGCGGCGGACCGGCCGATGACCGCCGGCCGGGTCGCCTTCGCCACCGCCTCGGGCAGGATCTGCCCGGCCCGCTGGAAGTAGATCCGCCACAGCAGCACCGAGATCACGATGGCCGTGCCGAAGGCGGCCGTCCGCGCCAGCCCGAACGGGTGGGCGCTGTACGCGAACCCGGCCACCAGGATCGTCTCGCCCAACGCGATCAGGAAGAACTGCTGGTAGCGCTCGGCGAGGTGCTCGCCGACCACCTGCCACCGGTTGACCATGGAACGGCCGAGCCCGGGCACCGGCCAGCCGAACCGGGAGGCGAGGTACTCGCCGGCCAGCGCCGCCGCCCACAGCACGACCCGGGGGTTCGTGGGCAGGAACGCGCCGGTCAGCCAGAGCACCCCGAGGAACAGGTAGGTGATCAACATGCGCAGCTTCAGCTGCCGGTACTCGTGCTGGCCCAGCGCCACCAGCAGCAGCAGCGGCCGGGTCACCTGCGCCACCACGTACGCGGCGGCGAACGCCAACCCGCTCACCGTGAACGCGCGGGGGATCGCCACCCCCATCACCATGCTCGCCACCAGCGCGGTGACCACCACCGCCTGCAACCCGAAGTGGTACGGGTCGTACCGGCTGGTGGTCCACGCGGTGCCCTGCCACACCGACCAGAGCGCCAGCAGGAGCAGCAGTGTCTTCCCCGTGCCCGTGAACGGGGACCAGCCGCTCGTGCCGCCCGCCTCCACCGCCAGGTCCTCGAACGCCCGCGCCGACACCCGGGTCAGCGCGAAGACGTACACCAGGTCGAAGAACAGCTCCAGGAACGTGGCCCGGGTCGCTCCGGCGCTCGCCGGCTGCAGGCCGCTCACCCAGCCCGGCGGGGGTGCGCGCCACCACCGGCCGGGCCGGTCCGCCCCGGCGGCCATGCTCAGCGGCTCCCGCCGTCGTACCGTTCCACCTGGCAGTCGTAGCACCCCGGCCCGCCGCCCCGGCCCGGTTCCCCCGGATCCGCCACGATCCGCCGCCCTTGCCGGAAGCGCGGGGCAGCGGGCAGGATCGACCGGTGACGAACCGATGGGGCATGACCGTGCCGCTGGGCGGCCTCCCGCTGGCCGACCACGCCGCCGCCTACGCCACCCTGCACGGGGCCGGCTTCACCGACGTGTGGTCCTCCGAGGTCAACGGGGCCGACGCGTTCACCCCGCTGGCGCTGGCCGCCGCCTGGCAGCCGGAGCTGCGGCTCGGCACCGCCATCGCCCCCGCCTTCACTCGGGGCCCCGGGCTGCTCGCGATGAGCGCCGCCGCGCTGGCCGAGGCGGCCCCCGGCCGGTTCGCGCTCGGCATCGGCGCGTCCTCCCCGGTGGTGGTGGGCGACTGGAACGCCGTCGCCTTCGACGAACCGTTCAAGCGCACCCGCGACGTGCTGCGCTTCCTGCGCGCCGCCCTGGCCGGGCAGACCGTCGACGGCGCGTTCGACACCTTCGCCGTGCGCCGGTTCACCCTGGAACGGCCGCCGGCCGTGCCGCCGCCGCTGCTGCTGGCCGCCCTGCGCCCGGGCATGCTGCGGCTGGCCGCCGCCGAGGCCGACGGGGTGATCCTCAACTGGCTCGCCGCCGAGGACGTGCCCACCGCCGTCGCCGAGCTGGGCGGGCGGCCCGACGGGTTCGAGGTGGTCGCCCGGATCTTCGTCTGCCCCACCTCCGACGCCGGCCACGCCCGCGCCCTCGGCCGCCGGCTGATCACCACCTACCTGACGGTGCCCGCGTACGCGGCGTTCCACCGCTGGCTGGGCCGGGCGGAGATCCTCGACCCGGTGTGGCGGGCCTGGGCGGCCGGGGACCGGCGGGGCGCCGCAGCCGCCGTGCCCGACGAGGTCGTCGACGCGCTCGTGCTGCACGGGTCCCCCGAACAGTGCCGCGACCAGGTGCGCCGCTACGCCGACGCCGGAGTGGACGTACCCGTGCTGGCCCTGCTGCCCACGCCCGAGCTGGCCGCCGGCGGCCCGGCGGCCCTGGCCGACCTGATCGCCCGGCTCGGGCCGGTCGGGGGCGGGGAGCCGACGTGAACCTCACCGGCCGGGTGGCCGTGATCACCGGCGGCGCCGGCGGCATCGGCGCGGCCCTCGCCCGCCGGTTCGCCGCCGAGGGCGCGGCGGCCGTCGTGGTGGCCGACCTCGACGCGGACGCCGCCCGCGCCGTCGCCGCCGCCGTCGGCCCGGTGGTCCACGCCGCCGGCCTCGACGTCACCGTGGAGGAGCAGGTCCGCGCGCTGGTGGCCGACACCGAGCGGCGGTACGGCCACATCGACCTGTTCTGCGCCAACGCCGGCGTCGCCACGGCGGCGGGGCTGGACGCCGCCGACGCCGACTGGGACCGGGCCTGGCGGGTCAACGTGCTCGCCCACGTCCACTCCACGCGGGCCGTGCTGCCCGGGATGCTGGCCCGGGGGCAGGGCTACCTGCTGCACACCTGCTCGGCCGCCGGGCTGCTCACCGCCGTCGGCGACGCCCCGTACACCGCGACCAAGCACGCGGCGGTGGGCCTGGCCGAGTGGCTCGCCGTCACCTACCGGGACCAGGGCATCCGGGTCAGCGCGCTCTGCCCGCAGGGGGTGGACACGCCGATGCTCGCCGAAGGGCTGGCCACCGGGCACCTCGGAGCGCGGGTGATCGCCGCGTCCGGCGCGGTGCTGCACCCCGACCGGGTGGCCGACGCGGTGATAGCCGGCCTGGCCGAGGAGCGTTTCCTCATCCTGCCTCACCCCGAGGTCGCGCAGCACGCCCTCCGTCGCGCCGAGGACCCGGACGGCTGGCAGGCCGGCCTCCGCAAACTGGTCCGCCGCCTCCGCGCCTGACCCCGCTCACCCGCGCCCCGCCCGCCTCCGCGCCTTCGCCTGGGCCCGCCGTGCCCGGTCTTGATCGGGCTCGATCCGGGATCGAGTGGCCTCCACGCGACGCCGATGCCACTCGATCCAGGTAGGAGCACGATCTTGTCGCAGGCGGGTCGGGCCGGCTCCACGCGGGTTAGGTGCACGGGCCCTGCCCGCGCTGCCCGTCGGTGTCCCTTCATCTCCGCGATCTTGCACTTGTGGCCCCGGCATTACGGGGCGAAATGGACTTTCCAAGGGCCGCAAGTGCAAGATCGCCGGTGCCGCCGGTGCCGCCGGTGCGGGTGCCCGGTGCGCGGGCGGTCGGGTGGTGGGTGGCGGGCGGGTCAGGGGCGCCAGCGTAGTGGGCCAGGATGGATCGACCAGAGCAGCCGGCGCCACCAGGGGCGGGCGCTGCGTAGGGCGGCGACGTACTCGCCGGCCAGGGCGGCGGCCCGGTCCGCCTGCTCGTTCGCGGCAGCGCCCGGCGCGAAGGCGAGCCGGTTGAGCACCCCGGCCAGCTCCGCCAGGTCGGGCGGCACGGCAGCGGCGGCGGGGTCGACGGCACCGGCGGTGGCGCGAGCCGTGCGCGTGACGGCCAAGGCTTCGCGGTCGGCCCCGGCGGCGCGGTCGGCCAAGGCGTCACGCTCCTTCCCGGCTTCACGGTCGCTGCGGTCGGTCCGGGTGGCGCGGGCTTCGGCCAGGGCGGCGCGGGCCCGCTCCGCCACCTCCGAGGCGGCGAGGTCCCCGCCCACCGGCCGACCCGCCAGCCGCAGCGCGTCGGTCACCTCCCGCCAGGCGCCGGCTATCCGCTGGCCGGGGTCGCCCGTGGACAGTCGGGCCCGCGACCGCGCCCGACGCATCCCGACCAGCGCCGCCAGCACCGCCCCCACCACCAGCAGCAGGCCGCCCGCGCCGCCACCGACCAGCACGGGCGTCGACAACCCGCCCGAGTCGACCGGGCGCGCCGGCCCCGCCTGCGGCGGCGGCGCCTCCGTCGGCTCCAGGGTCGGCTCGGGCACCTCCGACGGCGGCGGGTCCTCCGGCACCGGACGGAAGTCCTCCTCCACCGGGCGCGGCTCGTCGTCCGGGCGGGGCAGCGGATCGAACGCCACCCACCCGAGCCCGGAGAAGAGCACCTCCGGCCAGGCGAACGCGTCGGCCGCCCGCACCGGCCCATTCCCGCTGGAGGAGAAGCCCACCACCACCCGGGTCGGCAACCCCGACAGCCGGCCCAGCACCGCGAACGCCGCCGCGAACTGCTCCGACGTGCCGCGCTGCCCGCCGCCGTTGCGCGGGCCGAAGAGGAAGAAGTTCAGATTCGGGTACGCGTGCCCGCTCGGCGCGTCCGCCACCACCCGGTAGTGCTCGGCGAGGAACTGCTCGATCGCCGCCGCCCGCGCGTACGGGGCCCCGTTGTCCTCGGCGAGCTGGGCGGCGAGCCGGCGCACCGGGTCGGGCACCCCGTCGGCCACCCGCAGCACCCGGGCCACCTCCTCCCCGGCCGGCACGTCCGCCGTGGCGAGCAGGTTGTTGTCGGGCCGCTCCGCCGCCGAGGTGACCGTGTACCGCAGCCCCGGCGTCAGCCCCTCCGGCCGGATCAGCGTCCCCGTCAGCGGGTCGTACGCCACCCGGGCCCCGCCGACCTCACGCGGGGTGGCCACGGCCGGCAGCAGCCGCCCGCTCAGGTCCGCCACGGTGATCTCCTGCCGGACCGTCTCCACCGTCGCCCCCGGCGCGGGCTGCGCCGCCGGCAGGATCCGGCCGGCGTTGCGGTACGTCGCACCGACCCGCCAGGTCACCCCGTCGTAGTCGCTGAGCACCGCGAGCCGGATCCGCACCGACCGGCCCCCGCCGGTCTCCCCGGCGGCACCGGGCGGGCCGGCGGGGGAGCCAGCCGGATCCGGGGCGTCCGGGCGCTCGGTGGCCACGTCCAGCAGCTTCTGCTGCGGATTCAACGCCCAGCCGGAGATGCGGATCAGCGGGTTCTCGTCCAGCGACTCCACCTGCGGCGGCTCCACGTACCGGCGCGGGTCCACCGGGCGTTCGTCGACCCGGCCCGCCACCACCGGCCCGACCACGGCCGCCAGCCCCACCACCACGACGAGGCCGGCGGCGGCGGTGGCGGCGAGGCGTACCCGAACGGCCGCCCGCACCCCCGGCGCCAGCCCGGCCGTCGGATCCGGGGCCGACCGGCCCGGCCGGCCGGACGGCACCGCCAGCCCCAGCGCGGCGACCGCCGCGAACGCCACCGTGGGCCACACCGCCGGGTCCGCGTTCGGCCCCACCACGTACACCGCCCCGGCGTAGAGCAGCGCCGGCGGCAGGTAGCCCAGCAGCACCCGGCCGGCCCGCAGCGCCACCTCCGCCCCCGCCAGCCCGGCCAGCCACGCCGCGACCAGCGGCACCAGCACCGTGTCCGGCGTTGGCTCCACCGGGATCATCGCGGTCAGCAGCCGGGGGATGCCGTTGCGGGCCGCGTCCGCCGCCACCTCGACCAGCGAGCCCGGCAGCCCCGCCGCGTCGGCCGACACCCGCAGCGACCACGCCGTGAAACCGGCCAGGCCCACCACCGACAGCGGGGCGACCAGCCAGGACGGCAGCCGTCGGGCGGCCACACTCACCAGCACCGAACCGACCGCCGCGCCGACCACCAGCCGGGTCAGCAGCCCACCCGCGTACACCCGGCCGAGCACCACCCCGGTCAGCGCGACCATCGCGACCAGCGCGACCGGCAGCGGCGCCGCCCGCAGCGCCCGCCACCCCCTCACCACCGGCGGACCCCGTCCCACTCGGCCGCGAACGCCGCCCCGTCGGCGGCGTCGACGACCACGATCCCCGTCGCGCCGGCCGGCGCCGGCTCCGTCGCCCCGAACACCCCCACCACCACCGACGGGTACGCCCCGCGCAGCGCGCCGAGATGCCCCAGCTCGCCCCGCCCGCCCGGCCCGGTGAGGAAGACCAACGTGTCGCCGAGCCGGTCCCGGCGCAGCCGGGTCGCCGCCGCGCGCAACGCCGCCGTGGCGTCCCCGGTGTCCAGCCGGGCGGCGGCGAGCCGGTCCAGCGGCCCGACCCCCACGCCGGCGGCCTCCCCGGCCGGCCCCTCCGGCGTGGCCAGCCCTTCCGGCGCGACCAGCAGCAACGACACCGGCAGGTCGGCGCGCAGCGCCGCCGCGACCACCGACGCCGCCGCCTCGCACGCCGACTCGAACGACTCCGGATCCCGGCCCGGGTGGGCGGTCGCCCGGTTGTCCAGCAGCACCACGATCCGGGGCAGGCTGGTGTCGACGTTCTCCCGCACCATCAGCTCGCCCACCCGGGCGCTGGTGCGCCAATGCACCCGGCGCAGCTCGTCGCCCACCACGTACTCCCGCAGCGAGTCGAAGGTGATCGAACCCTGCGGCACCCCGTCCACCCGGCCGTCGAGGCTGCGCCCCGCGCCCGTCGGCACCGCCGTCAGCGGGTGGATCCGCGGGTGCACCCACACCGGCACCACCGCCGAATACGACCGCGCCAGCGCCACCAGCCCCAACGGGTCGCGCCGGGTCACCCGCAGCGGCCCGACCGGCACCACCCCCCGGCGGTCCGTCGGCACGTCGTAGTCGACCGTCGTGTCCCGCCCCGGCCGCAACCGCAGTACCGGCACCGGCACCGTCCGGTCACCGCACCGGTCCTCCGCGAGCAGGTTCGCCGCCCGCAGCCGCCCCGCGTTGCGCACCGTCAGCACCATCCGCGCCGGCTCGCCCCGCGACACCCGGTCCGGGTCCGCGCGCCGCGTCACCTCCAGCCGGGGCCGCCACAGCGCCACCAGCAGCGCGTAGCCCACCGCCGCGGCCGCCGCCACGCCCAGCAGCGTCAACTCCGGGTACGCGAACCGGAAACCGGCAGCGAGCAGCACCACCGCAGCCACGAGCAGCCCGGCACCCCGGGCGGTGATCCCCACGCCCCGCAGCCGCCTCAGCCCTGCACCAGGGGCGAGGCCGGGGACGGGGCCGGGGCGACCTGGCCCGACGGCAGCGGCACCGGCACCGAGGCGACCGCCTGGCGCAGCACCTCGGCGGCGCTCACCCCGCGCACCTGCGCATCGGAGGTGAGCAGCAGCCGGTGCGCGAACACCGGCTCGGCGAGGGCCTTCAGGTCCTCCGGCATGATCCAGCCCCGCCCGTCGATCAACGCGTACGCGCACGCCGCCCGGGTCAGCGCGATCACCCCCCGGGGACTCACCCCCACCCGCACCTGCGGGTGACCCCGCGTCGCGGCGGCCAGCCGGACCGCGTACGCGTACAACGGCTCGGCGATGTGCACCCGCTGGGCCATCCGCACCATCTCACCGACCGTGTCGGTGTCCGTGATCGCCGGCAGCGCCTCGGGGGAGCGGACCGTCGCCCCGCGCAACACCTCCACCTCGACCGCCTCGTCGGGATACCCGACGGACAGCTTCACCAGGAACCGGTCGAGCTGCGCCTCCGGCAGCCGGTACGTGCCGTCCATCTCCACCGGGTTCTGCGTGGCCACTACCAGGAACGGCTGCGGCACCGGATGCCGGACCCCGTCCACCGTGACCGTGCGCTCCTCCATCACCTCCAGCAGCGCCGACTGGGTCTTCGGCGACGCCCGGTTGATCTCGTCGGCGATGACGATGTTGGCGAACACCGGCCCCGGGTGGAACTCGAAACCCCGGGTGGCCTGGTTGAAGATGGTCACCCCCGACACGTCCGAGGGCAGCAGGTCCGGGGTGAACTGGATGCGCCGCCACCGCCCCTTCACCGTCGCGGCGATCGCCCGCGCGAGGGTGGTCTTGCCGACCCCCGGCACGTCCTCCAGCAGCACGTGCCCCTGCGCGAACAACGCCGTCAACGCCAGCCGGACCACCTTCGGCTTGCCCAGCACCACCGAGTTGACGTTCTCCGCCAGCCGGGCGGCGAGGGCCGCGAAGCCCTGCACCTCCGGCTGGGTGAGCGGTTCGTGCGTGTTCACGGCGGTGCTCCTTGCCTGGTGGCGCGGTCAGCAGGTCGGCAGGACGTTGATGTTGTCGCCGCCTTCGAGGTTGAGCCAGGCCCACGGGATGTAGTTCTTCCCCTCGAACTCGACCCGCACCCACCAGCTGCTCTGCTTCTGGCCGTTGTAGATCCAGGAGTCGACGTTCTCGCCCTGCCGCTTGCAGTACGCCTTCAACCGGGTGCCCGGTCTGGCCCAGCCGACCTGCTTGTCGTTGTCCTGCTGGGGAACGGAGAAGATCTCGTTGCCGTTGCGGCCGGCCACATCCTTGTCGCAGTACGTCCGCTGGTCGCCGTCGGGACCGTTGTTGCACGTCGCGACCCCGTACAGCGGGTCGGTGCTCTGCGACCGCTTCGCCGTGCCCTCCCCGGCGGCGTTGCTGGCCGTCACCGTCGCCGTGTACGCCGTGCCCGGCGTCAGGCCCGGCACGGTCGCGCTGGCGCAGTTGCGCGCGGTGACCGGCTTCTCGCCCGGGACGCTGACCGTGCAGGTGGCCTGCCCGCCGCCGGCGTCCACCGTGAAGTTCACCGTGACCGCCGTGGCCGTCGCCGACGAACCGGTGACCGTGACCCGAGGCGGTGCCACCGTGCGGGCGGTGGCCGTCGCCGCCGCGCCCGGGCCCGCCTCGTTGACCGCCTTCACCGTCACCGTGACGCTCTGCCCGTCGCCCAGGCCGTCCACGGTGGCCCGGGTGTCGGTCACCTCGCTGCTGCGGCCCCCCGCCTCCACCAGGTACTTCGTCACCGGTCGGCCGTTGGCCGCAGCCGGCGACCACTGCACCGCCACGGTGCCCGGCCGGTTCGCCACCGTCGTCGCCCGCAGGTCGACCGGCGTGCCGGGCGCGGCGAACGGCACCACGCTGTTGCTCACCGGCGACGCCGCCGAGCCGGCGCCCCTGTCGTTGACCGAGACGACCGTGAACGCGTACTGCGTGCCGTAGTCCAGCTCGCCGGCCGGCACGACCAGCTCCGTCTTCGTCGACTCGCCGGCCGGGGCGTTGGCGCCCGCCGAGGTCGCCGTCACCGCGTACTTCGCGATGGTGTTGCCCTGGCCGTTCGCCGCCGGCCACTTCACCAGGACCGTGCCGTCGGGTCGGGCCTCGGCCGTGACGCCCGACGGCGGGTCCGGCACCGCCGCGGTCGGGGTCACCGGGTTGCTGGACCGCGCCGGGCCGTCGCCCTTGGCGTTGACCGCGTGCACCGAGAACCGGTACGTCTCGCCGTTGGTCAGGCCCGTGACCTCCACCGACCGCTGGTTGGCACCCACCTCGCGGCGCTCGCCGGCACCCTCCACCACGTACCGGATGATCTCCGCACCGTTCGCGGCCGCCGGCCGCCAGCTCACCCGGGCCCGCGCGTTGCCGGCCGACGCGGTGACGCTGCGCGGCGCGCTCGGCTTGCCCACCTTCGGCTTCTTCGGCGGTGGCGGCGGCGGGGGCACCGGCGGCGGGTCGCCGCCGAGCACGTCGTTGGCGTACTTGTTGACCTCGCGCACCTGGTGCTTGTCGTCGACGACCCGGGCGGTCGACGAGTCCGGCGCGTTGATGAACAGCCGGTTCTCCCGCACCTCCAGCTCCAGCGGGCCGGTGGCACCCTTGCCGCCGATCGTGTCGACGAGCTGGCCGGAAGCGTCGAAGGAGTAGACGGTGCCCGTCGACTCGTCGGCGCAGTAGAAGCGGTCCGCCCACGCCACGGCCGGGCTGAGCTTGTCGCCCCGCCCCGGCACGGTGAACTGTCGCTCCTCGCCGCCGGCACCGATCACGTGGACCTTCCGCTCGCCGGGGACGGTAACCGGCACCTTCGGCCCGCTCGTCCGCGCCGGCAGCGACCCCGGACCGGTGATCGTCAGCGGCGTGCGGACCACCTCGCCGCGCTGCACCCGCACCAACGCGCCGACCGTGCGGTCGAGCACCGCCACCCCGTCGTCCAGCGTGGAGACCACCAGCTCGTGGCTGGGCTCCGCGACGTCGTACGTCTCGATCCTCTTCGGCGAGATGCCGCTTCCCGGCGGCGCGGCGGAGCCCGGCTCGGACGGCAGCTCCGCCGCCGTGACCGCCGAGACGGTGCCCTCGGCCGGCACGGCGATCCACAGCCGGCCCTCGCCGTCGAACGCCCCGCCGGTGATGCCCGGCGGGTAGCGCACGGGCTCGCCCACTGGGGCCAGGGAACGCGGGTCGAGCTGCCGGACGATGCCCTGCACGGCGTCCACCACGAACGCGGCATCGGAGTGCAGCGCCACGTTGACGCCCAGCCCGGGGGTGGTCCGGGTGGTGGCGGTGATCTGGAGGGTGGCCAGGTCCAGCGAGCTGACCTGCCCGGTGTTCAGGTCGCGCAGGACCAGCAGCCGGTCGGTCTGGACGACCTGCACCGGGTGCCGTCGGGAGTCGGGCACCTCCACCCGCGTGTCCACCCGCGCCGTCACGCCGTTGACCCGCGCCAGCTCGCTGCGCGCCGCGCTCCACAGCCAACTGCTGGCGTCGTAGTTGGCCACCGCGTTGTCGGCGGCGCCCAACCCGAGGACGGTGAGCCCCATCGCGGCCAGCAGCGCGGACACCGTGCCGACGGTGACGAGGCCACCGCGCCAGCGCCGCCGGCGGGACGCACCCGGTTCCGTGCTCACGGCGTCGTCGATGGTGGCCACAAGCGGCTGCCTCCCCGTGTCGTCGTGGCAGGTGACCGCCGTCCACCGGCGACCCTCCCGTGAGCCGGGTGCCATCATATGGCCACCCTGAGACAGGGGAAACCCGCACCGTCGGCCCCTGCGCACCCAGCGTGCATGCCAAGTGGACGGTCGATCAGCGCGGCGTGGCGGTCCGCTCCCGCTGCGTGCACACCTGCCCGGACGTGGCGAACGCGTCGGTCGAGTACACGGCGAGCACCGTGAAGCAGTAGTCCACCCGGGCGTTCAGCCCGTTCACCGTGTAGCTGGTCTGCCCCGGGTCCACCGTGGCCATCACCCCCAGCTTCTGCCCGGCCCGGCCGCCGGCCACCATGAACGGCACCGCGCCGGCCGACGGGTCCGTCCAGGTCAGGGTGATCGTGCTGCTGTCGTCGCGCAGCTTCAGGTCACCCGGCGGCGGTCCGTCCACCGTCGGCCCGGCCGCCGCCGACGGCGGCGTCGCCTGCGTTGGCGGCGGCGCCCCGTCGTGGCCGAGCACCAGCACCGCGACGCCGACCATGACCACGAGCACGACCAGGGCCACCACCACGGCCACGACGACCATCAGCCGGCCGCGCCCGGCCTGTTCCTCCTGGGGGTACGTCGTCTGCCACGCCTCGCGCGGGGAAGGGTAACCGTCGTCGGCTTCCCCGCCGCCCCGCTCGGGCCACGCCGGCCCGCCCTGCCCCGACTGCCCGTCCCACTCCTGTGCGACCGGCCTGTGCTCGACCGGCCCGTGCTCGACCGGACCGTGGTCGACCGGTGCGTGCCCGTGACCGACCGGTCCCGGCTCGACCGCCCCCTGACCGGGCCACGGCGGCTGGTGGGGTCGGGCCGCCGGGCGGCGGTCCGGTGCCGGTGGCGGCACGGGCACGTCCGGCTGCGCTGCCCCGTGGACCTGGCCGCGCGGCCCCGGCTGGTCCGTGCTCTCGGCGGGCGGGTGGCCCGCCCAGCCCGGTGCGGTGGGCTCAGCTCCGATCGGTGCGGTGGGCTCAGCGTCGTCCCGGGTGGTGGGCTCCGCGCCGACCGGTTCGGCCGGCGACTGCGGCGGCGAGACCCCGCTCCAGGGCGGTGCGGTCATGCCCCACGGCGGCACGGGGCTCCCACTGATCGGGGTGCCGCTGACCGGGACGCCGCTGATCGGGCTTCCACTGACCGGAGTGTCGCCGGCCGGTCGACCATCGTCCTGTGTGGCGCGCAACGGTGGTGCGCTGGCGGGTACGCCGCTCACGGGCCCGCCGCCCGGCGGAGCGCCCCCGGAAGGGCCCGCCCCGATCGCCGGGGCCGGCGAACTGTCGCCGCCCGGTCCGGTCGCCGCCCGGATGGCCTCCTGCCGGGCGGCCTCCTCCCGCAGCAGGGGGTCGATCTGCCGTACCTGGATGGTCGGCTCGTCCCAACCGCGCGTCGGAGCGGGCGGCGGCTGCGGCACCGGCCCGCCCTGCCCCCCGGGCCCCGGCCGTGGGGGAGCCGGGATCCGTGGTGCCGGCGGTGCCGCCTGCGGAGCCCATGGCGAGACCGGCTGTTGCGGCGGCGCGTCGGTGCCGGAAGTGGGCTTCGTCGCAGCCGCCGGGGGCGCGGCCACCGGCGGCGCTGGCGGCACCCCCGGCACTGTCGCCGGCTGCGGCGGCTCCGACCCGTGCCGGGTGGTGGCGGGCGCGGCGGACTCCGGCGACCGGGACGGCGCCGGGATCCGGGGCGGAGGCGGTGGCGGCTGCCGTGGCGGGGCGGAAACCGGCAGCGGTGGCGGTGGCGGCTGACGCGGGAACGCCGGCGGCACCGGCGGTGTGGTCGGATAGCGTGGCGGGGGAGGAACGGGAGGAAGGGGCGGCGTCGTGCCCGCCCCCGCGCCCCCGAGGTAGTGCCGGGCCGCCTGCACCGCCGGGTGGTCCGCACCGAGCACGGCGGGACCGGCCTCGGCCACCCGCGAGTAGTGGCGGCGGGCCTCGTGCCGGTTGCCCAGCTCCTCGGCGACCGAGGCGAGGTCGAAGGAGAACGCGAGCATCAGCGGGTCCGCCGGATGCCACCGGCGTTCGCCGGCCGCGAGGGCCTCCTCCAGTACGCGTCGCGCGGCGGCCGGGTCGTCGGCCTCGCGATGCAGGCGGGCCAGCAGGTGGGCGGTGCCCAGGACCTCCGGATGGTCCTCGCCGAAGCTGGCCCTCAGCGGGTCGATCGCGTCGGCCAACAGCCGGCAGGCACCCGCGACGTCGCCGGCGGCGCGTAGCGCGAGCGCCCGGTGCTGGAGTGCGGCCAGGGGAGAGGGCTGTGACACGTCAGCCATGCTGCCCGGAGAGGGCGTCCCGACGCCACCCGCCGGGTCGGCCATGATCGTTCCCAGGCGCCCTCAAGGCCGGCCGTCGCCGCCTCTGAGCTGGGCGGACGTCGCGGCCAAAGGGTGATGTGCATGATCCACGTGCGCCGTGTAAAGTAAGCCCCCGTGCGGCCCACCGGGGCGGCCGGAGGGTGGCGAAGTCACCTCTGGTCGACACGGTAGGCTGGGCGAGTAGGTCCGGGTGGCGGAATGGCAGACGCGCTAGCTTGAGGTGCTAGTGCCCGTATAGGGCGTGGGGGTTCAAGTCCCCCCTCGGACACTCCCGCGTAGCATTCATGCGACGTTGTGCGGAGCGGTGGTTGAGCGGCTTCAACCACCCTCGTTGACTCTCTGTAAGCCCTTGGCTGTCCCGCTGGCGGGGCGGTGGGCATCGTGAGCACCTCTGCTGCTTCCACTGTCGTTCCGGCTGTGGCTCTGCCCGGCCAGGTGAGTGCCGGTGGCGGAAGATCATCCACTGGCGTCGCCAGGCGACCGCCTCTGCCGTTGGCGAGGCTCGCGGACCCCCGCCGTATTGCGCGCACGGTCTATGGCCTGGTGACGCTGGATTGTCATGGACGTATGGCCGACCGGACGGTGATGAGGGCTCTGGGCTGGGCTCCGGGCCGTCGCCTCGACATCCGGGAACACGGCGGGTTGGTCATCGTGGCCGCCGACGAGCGGGGCGTGTTCGCCGTGACCAGGGAGGGGCGCCTGCGGTTGCCGGCCGTGGTCCGGCAGTGGTGTGGGCTGGCCGCCGGTGACCGGGTGTTCCTGGCGGCTGAGCCGGAGACCTCCCGGCTCGTGGTGCACCCTCCGGCTGCGTTGGACGCGATGATCGCCCAGGCCCACCTGGCGGTCCTTGGTGGTGACGGCGCATGAGCGACAGCACGGCGGGGCGGGCCGAGTTGGACGCGGCGCGGTTGTTGCTGGCGCGGATGGGGATCTCGCCGGCTGATCTTGTCGAGGCGGCGTCCGCGCGGCCGCCGGCGCCGACGTTCGCCGAGTACGTTCCGGTCGTGTCGGCGGCGGGCACCAGGCGGGCGTACGGCTCGTACTGGAACCGGGTCGTGGAGCACTGGGGGCAGCGACGGCTGGACGAGCCGTCCCCGTCGGAGATCGAGCAGTTGGCGGAGTACGTCAAGAAGCATGTGGTGGCCCGGCGTAACGCCCGTGGCGGGCGCAGCGCGGCGGAACACCTGATCGCGGCGTTGCGGTGTCTGTACAAGCGGGCGGTCGCCGACGGGTTCATCACGGCGGCGGACAATCCGGCGTTGAAGGTGGCCAAACCACGGCGGTTGCCGAGCACCCGGCGGGCGGTGGCGGACACCCGGCTGGCGGAGATCAACGCTGTGGCCGCCAGCACGGGTGACGATCCGGCGCTGGACAGTCTGCTGCTGCGGCTGCATACCGAGACGGCGTGCCGGCGGGGCGGGGCGCTGGCGCTGCGTCCGGTCGACCTCGACCCAGATCAGTGCCTGATCCTGTTGCGGGAGAAGGGAGACACGGTGCGCTGGCAGCCGGTGTCACCGACCCTGATGCGACACCTGCAACGGCATGCCGAGGAGCGGCACGCCACGGGTACGAGCCAGTTGTTGCGGTATCGGAACGGTCAGCCGATCACCTACCGACGCTATGACCACCTGTGGGTCCGTATCGGTGAGCACCTGCCCTGGGTGTACGTGCAGCAAATCAGCACGCACTGGCTGCGGCACACGACGCTGACCTGGGTGGAGCGGAACTTCGGCTACGCGGTGGCACGTGCGTACGCCGGTCACTCCGACAGCGGCGGAGACGTCGGCACCACCACGACCTACGTGCGGGCGAGCCTCCAGGAGGTAGCCGCCGCGCTCGCAGCCCTCACCAACGAGCCCCATCCCCTGGCGTAGCTACCGCGGAGGCAGGGTGGGTCTGGCCGACATGTACAGGCTCACCCTGCCGGTGCAGCAGACCCTCTTCCAGCCGACACCAGGTACCTATCACTCTCCGACTGTGGAAGAACGCGACCTTCCTCGTCACCGATTGCAGGGTCGCTGTGCTCACGCTTACGATGCAAGGTCGCTCTGGCGTGGGCTCAGGAGCGGTATTGTTGGCACCTCTCGACAGGAGGCGCCGAATCGGCCACTCCTGGTTCTTTCCCTTGGTGCTTATCGGGTTGGTGCGTAGCATCGAATGATCGGCTGAGTTGTAGCAGAATCTCGATGAGCGGGCTGACTGGCGTCGGTTGCGTCGAAGGCGTGGCTTTCGCGGGCCGCGATATCCCGGCGTGTCGCCTGCTCGGGTGCGGTCGCAGTGCAACCTCGAGGTTCTGGGGTGGCTCATGTGAGAGGATGAGATGGAGTTTATTATCCCGACAAAGTCTCAATGTGTCGTGAGCCTCAAGTCTGGCCGCTGGACATGATCCTTCCGAGTTTCGGCGACGTGCACCAGGGTGTCCTGCGGGCAAGTGGTAGCCATGTTCGCCAGCGCGATACCGTTGTTCCACCCCCTGCTCCCGGTGGGCTTCCTCTCCCTCGAATTGGTGGGAGGTCGAGAAAGCCGCAGGCTTATTACTGCCTAACAGTGGTCGACCTGCGCGGGCGCCTAGCAAACCGTTCCGTTCTGCGGGCGATGCGCTGGTCGCCTGGTGACCCGGTGGAGATCAGGGTTCAGGAGGGAGTCGTTAGGGTTTCGGCAAGTCAGCGGCGAGAATGGGTGATCACCTCACAAGGCCATCTCCGCCTGTCGCGGGCAGTCCGGGCGAGCGCTGGCATCATGCCGGGGGAACGTCTGCTAGTAGCAGCGCATCACGCAGATGGCCTGCTGATGGTCGTGGCCGCGGGCTTCCTTGAGTTAGCGCTCCTTTCATACCTCGCAACGCATGGTGGTGAGGTGCTGTGACAGGCGCGGAACCCACTGGTCTCAGCAGTGGAGAACTGGAGGCGATACGCGCCATCCTCGCCCGGATGGGAGTTACTCCTGAGCAACTCGTATCGGGGGCTGCGGGATCCCGTGAGGTGCCGACGTTCGACGAGTACATCGAGCGTGTGTGTATGGCCGTCACGCCAGCAACGCGGCGGTTGTACGGAACTTACTGGAGTCGAGTGAGCGCCGCCTGGGGCAGTCGACGATTGAGCGAGCCGACTTCTTCCGAGATAAGACAACTTGCCGAGCAGGCGAAATAGAATACGGTCGTGCGCCGAAACTCGCGGGGCGGCCGCAGCGCCGCCGAACACCTCATCTCCGCGCTGCGATGTCTCTACAGCCACGCCGTAGCCGACGGCCTCATCGCTGAGCGCGACGACCCGGCGAAGCGCGTTCCGAAGCCACGGCGCCTAGCCAGTACCCGTCGGGCACTCAACGAACGGCAACTGGCGATGATCAATAACATTGCAGGTACGACCGGAAACGATCCGAACCTCGACACTCTCCTGCTGAGGCTCCACCTCGAAACCGCATGCAGGCGAGGAGGAGCGCTGGCGCTCCACCGCACAGACCTCGACACTGACCAGTGCCTCCTCCAGCTGCACGAGAAGGGCGGCACCGTCCGTTGGCAGCCCGTCTCGCCTACGCTAGCCGGCTGCCTGCTCCAGCACATCGAGGAACGAGGTGCCGGTGAAGCAAACGCTCAGCTCTTGAGATATCGGACGGGCGCTCCCATCACCAGCCGTCGCTACGACCATCTCTGGCAACGCCTGGGAAGACACCTCCCCTGGGTCGGGGCGCAACAAGTCAGCACCCACTGGCTGCGCCACACCACGCTGACGTGGGTGGAGCGCAACTTCGGGTACGGCATAGCGCGCGCCTACGCAGGCCACAACGGCAGGTCAGACGCAGGCACGACCAGCACGTACGTCAGAGCGGACGTGTACGAAGTTGCACGCGCCCTGAGCGCCTTGACCGGGGAAGACCACCCGCTCCTACCCCGCGCCGCGAACGTAGCTCCAGTAGGGACGTTGGCCGACGACGCCACGCGGCCTGGACTGGTGAACCCTCCGCTCAGTGGCTTGGGGGGAGGCGCTCCATCAAAGCGGGGGGAGCTCACAGACCCAGGGTGTCGGTCACGATGAACCGCTCGCGACCGTTGACCCTCTTCCCGCTGTCGTAGCCGCTATGTCGCGGTGCACGGTGTCGCCAGCCCGCACGCTCTGGGAGTCGATGGTCCCTGTTGTCGGCTCGGGCTACCGGTCGTGGGCCAGGCGGACCTGCTTCCGCAGTTCGGTGAGGATCCGCTCGGTCACGCCCCGCCGGTTTCTTACTTGGGAGTGGGAGTACACGGTCTGCCAGGGCGACCGGCAGGTACCGTCACGCGCAGCCGGTCCGCACTGCGCAGACGGCGTCGACGATCGCCCGACGAGGATGCTTCTCCGGTCTGACCATTCACTGCGGCGACGGCAGCATCGGCTCGATGATCTCCCACTTGGCATCGTCATGTCAGACGGGTACCGCCGTGCTTGATCCATACCCGCCCACCCACCATGCCCAGCCCATCGATCGCACCCACTGTGCGACACGCCTGACCAGCCCACATCCCGAACGTGCTCTCAGGCTGCCGTCGAGGTCCGCCCCAAGGCCTCGCCTGGCCACCGGCAGGCCGCGAGCGCCGACATGGGCGAGGATCTCGGCCGTGCCGCTCGGCCT
Organism: Micromonospora sp. PTRAS2; assembly: GCF_054052245.1. Lineage (NCBI taxonomy): Bacteria > Bacillati > Actinomycetota > Actinomycetes > Micromonosporales > Micromonosporaceae > Micromonospora > Micromonospora sp. PTRAS2. The sequence goes on along the minus strand of NZ_JBSWBU010000021.1, from coordinate 2,427 downwards.
AGGCGAGTGGGCTCAGGAACCTGGTCACCAAGGCTGGCTGTCGCCTATGGAACACCTGTGGTTCGATCGCGGCGGCTGCGCGGGCAGCACTCAACTCGCAGTTCCTCTGCGCGGCTCGTCCGTGCGAGCATGCCCCTACGCCCCGGCGAGGCGCTTCGAATGTGAGGCTGTCTGCTGGTTTGCTGGATGCCATGCGTCTGTCTCACATCGCCGCTGTGGATCTCCTGTCGTTTGCTGAGCTAAGTCTCGATGTGCCGGACGGGTTGTCGGTGATCGTTGGTTCGAACGGCAGCGGCAAGACGAATCTGGGGCGTCTGGTGCGGCTTGCTGGGGCGGCCGTACGAGCGGCGGCTTCTGGCGACTTTGCTACCTTGGAGCAAGAGTGGTCTCTCGCTGGACGGTATGGAAGCCCTCGGTTCGAGGCGAGGGTTGAAATCACGTTCGATCGGGAGGGAGAGCTTGCGCTCATTGAGGACTGGGCTCGAGCGGCCTTCCTGACTGCCTTCCAGCTTCAGAATGCGCAGACCCTGGCTCGGCTTGACGGCCTCCTCCCCGACAGCCTCCGGGCGGGCGATTTGCTTGCACGGGGCCAACTGATCGTTCGCCGTGACGACCGGCGAAGTCAACCCTGGGGCGTGTGCTGGCAGACCATCGATCCGATCGCCCGCCTCGATCTAGGGCACGGACATACCCTCACCGGCACGTCTGGCCCGGTGTTTGACGAGGCCGGACGGGTGTCTTCACGGAAGCGACCCCACGAAGCCTTGCGTACTCCGGATGGCACTCCTGTTCCCGACCTCACCGCCCAGGTGACACCGCCGAACTGGGAGGAGCCGTACGCACAAGCTTTGGCCTCGTTCGCTTTCGCCGATCTTTGCAATTCCGGCAATCCGGTCGAATTGGTCGCACGCCGTAGCCACAACGATCCTGAACTGCCTTCGCTGCGTCGGCTGATGGCCCACTTCCCGGCTTTCCGCGAAACAGTCCAGGGCTACCTTCACTTCGCTCAGGTTCTCGATTACCTGATCTCGTCGTCGCTTGTCGTCACCGACAACCGACGCGTGCCCGTGACAACGATCATCGAGCCAGTGGAGATCAATGCACTGCAGAGCATGGAGGATGGCAGTGGCCTGGCCATTGAACTGCTTCGCCTCAAAACCGGAGACGCCGCCGACCGAACGCGATTCCGTGCAGTCCAAGACGTGTTCCAAGAAATTACCGACCAGCGGCTTGACATACGTCAGCAAGCCTCTGGCCCCGAAGCGCACGAGCTGCTCCTAACTCCCGTTGTGGTCGACACCCACCCCGTCACCGGCCGGGATGTGGACCTCTCACTCCGCTTGGCCGGTGCCGGAGTGGAAGAAAGCGCATGGCTGGCGACGCTCCTGACTGGTGATCACCACGCGCTGGTGCTCGACGAGCCGGCCAGCAACGTAAGTGCCATCGCGCAGCGCCGCGTTTTGCAAGTCCTGCGTAAGCATCGACGCGGCCGGCAAACGATCATGATTACACATAGCGCCGATCTCGTGCCGGTCAACGATGCATCCGACCTCGCCGTCATTACGCGACTGACCCGTCAGCGGAGTGTCACCAAGATCCACCAGCCGCGGCTCGACCAGCACCAGTTCGACGAACTGAAGGAGCTTTTGAGGCACTCCCAACTGCGAGCGCTTCTCTTCGCTGCAGGCGTGGTGCTCGTCGAGGGCCCCACGGAGGTCGACGCCTTCGAGACCTGGTTGGCTGGGGTCGACGAGCTGGGACTGCCCACTCCAGAGTCGTCGCATGTCGTGTTTCTGAGCGTGGGCGGCGACGAACGGTTCGCCAAGCACTCACAGCTCATGGAGGCCCTCGGGATCCCGTATGCCATCGTCGCCGACGGCCCAGCGTTTGCCCCGGGCAAAGCCCTAACGAAGCTGCCCCACCCCGCACCTGCCCCTGCCGACCCGACTAACGAAGCCTTCGTAGAGGCCGTAAGCCGGTGGGCGCCGTACCGAGTGCGGACGCTCGCCACGGAGTTCGGCACGGGCGACCGCAAGGGGTACGGCGAGATCGAAGCCTTCTTTGAGACCGTGGACGCGTCCGCCTGGGCGGAGTTGAGCCTGGGCGCGGGGCGGAAGGACAAACCTCTCTTAGGGTTTCGGTTCGCCAACCGCACGGCGGTCCCCGCTCGAGTCGTTGAGCTGTGGAAGCTCTTGCGACGAGACCTCGGCCTTACCGCCGGCTGAGTTCCCGTGTTGGGGACTGTAAGACGAACGGCTCTGCCTCACATTCGGTGGTGACCGAAGGTGGTCGATGTCGTTGGGACCTTGTGTGCGAGATCGATGATCTTACGAAGACGGTGTTCTCGGGGCTGCTGCTGCCGCTGGTGATCGACGAAGTAACGGATCAAGGCGGGTGAATCCTGGTGCGAGCTCGGACCCCTGGAGG
>NZ_JBSWBU010000020.1:0-67030 GCF_054052245.1 Micromonospora sp. PTRAS2 | reverse complement strand
GTACTCCCAGGAGAGCATGAGGATGCGGCGGGTCTGCGGGGGCACCCCGGAGCCGACGGGCTGCGGGAGCGCCGGCTGCGGGATCAGGGACCGTGAGGTGGTGCTGGGCCGGCAGAGCCGGTCCGCGGCGGTGGCGGTCTGCTCGCCGGCCCGCAGGGTCGTCACATCGAACTCCGTCCGTGCAGGGTGGAACGCGCCGGCAACGATGGCGGCGTGACAGGACATGGTGGGGTGGCCGAGGGCCGAGCGGGAACGCGCGCTTCCACACGCCCCCGTATCAAGGAAAGGGCATCCGGGCCCGAACCGCATCCTGAGAGGGCCCAAGGTGACGGACACCACCCAAAGGTCTAGTCGGTATCAGGTGGGTGGAAATGGTTACGGCACCAACGGGTGGATTGGGCCGACCGACGGCGGGGCATTAGCGGCGTGCGCACCCGGCGGGCACGGCCCCGTCCGGGGCGCTCATCATCATGGGCTGAGGAGCGACATGCAGGTCTGGCCGGGCGAGCGGTACCCGCTGGGAGCCACCCACGACGGGATGGGCACGAACTTCGCGATCTTCTCCGAGGTGGCCGAGCGCGTCGAGCTCTGCCTGTTCGACGAGTGGGACACCGGCGCCGAGCGCCGCGTCGAGCTGCGCGAGGTCGACGCGTACGTCTGGCACTGCTACATCCCGGGCATCGAGCCGGGGCAGCGCTACGGCTACCGGGTCCACGGCCCGTGGGACCCGGCGAACGGGATCCGCTGCAACCCGAACAAGCTGCTGCTCGACCCGTACGCGAAGGCCGTCGACGGTGACGTCGAGTGGAATCCGGCCGTCTACGACTACGAGGTGGGCGGCGACGAGAACCGGATGTCGGAGACCGACTCGGCCCCGTTCATGCCGAAGTCGGTGGTGGTGAACCCGTACTTCGACTGGGGCAACGACCGGCCGCCGCGCACCCCGTACCACCACTCGGTGATCTACGAGGCGCACGTGCGCGGGCTGACCATGCGCCACCCCGGCATCCCCGAGGAGCTGCGCGGCACGTACGCGGCCATCGCCTCCCCGGTCATGATCGAATACTTCCAGCGGCTCGGGGTCACCGCCGTGGAGCTGATGCCGGTGCACCAGTTCGTGCACGACCACCGGCTGGCCGACCTGGGGCTGCGCAACTACTGGGGCTACAACACGATCGGCTTCTTCGCCCCCCACCACGGGTACGCGGCCCTCGGCGGCCTCGGCCAGCAGGTGCAGGAGTTCCGGGGCATGGTCAAGACGCTGCACGCCGCCGGCATCGAGGTCATCCTCGACGTGGTCTACAACCACACCGCCGAGGGCAACCACCTCGGCCCGACGCTGAGCTTCAAGGGCGTCGACAACCCCAGCTACTACCGGCTCTCGGAAGAGGACCGGCGCTACTTCGTCGACTACACCGGCACCGGCAACAGCCTCAACGTCCGCAGCCCCCACTCCCTCCAACTGATCATGGACTCGCTGCGCTACTGGGTCACCGAGATGCACGTCGACGGCTTCCGGTTCGACCTCGCGGCCACCCTGGCCCGCGAGTTCTACGAGGTCGACCGGCTGTCGACGTTCTTCGAGGTGGTCCAGCAGGACCCGGTGGTCAGCCAGGTCAAGCTCATCGCCGAGCCGTGGGACGTCGGCCCCGGCGGCTACCAGGTGGGCAACTTCCCGCCGCTGTGGACCGAGTGGAACGGAAAGTACCGCGACACGGTGCGCGACTTCTGGCGTGGCGAGCCCGCCACCCTCGCCGAGTTCGCCTCCCGCATCTCCGGCTCCGCCGACCTCTACCAGGACGACGGCCGCCGCCCGTTCCACAGCATCAACTTCGTCACCTGCCACGACGGGTTCACCCTCAACGACCTGGTGTCATACAACGACAAGCACAACGAGGCCAACGGCGAGGACAACCGCGACGGCGAGGGCCACAACCGGTCCTGGAACTGCGGCGTCGAGGGGGAGACCGACGACCCCGGCGTGCTGGCCCTGCGGCAGCGGCAGCGGCGCAACTTCCTGGCCACCCTGATCCTGTCGCAGGGCGTGCCGATGATCGGCCACGGCGACGAGCTGGGCCGCACCCAGCGCGGCAACAACAACGCCTACTGCCAGGACAGCGAGCTGGCCTGGGTCGACTGGGACGACGCCGACGAGCCGCTGCTGGACTTCGTCCGGAAGCTGGTCGACTTCCGCCGCAACCACCAGGTGTTCCGCCGCCGCCGCTTCTTCACCGGCCTGCCCGTCGGCGGCCGGGCCGCCGGCTCGGGGCTGCCCGACCTGGCCTGGTACACCCCCGACGGCCGGGAGATGACCGGCGAGGACTGGGGCAACGACTTCGGCCGCTCGGTGGCCCTGTTCGTCAACGGCGACGGCATCCGCGAACGCGGCCAGTACGGCCAGCGCCACCACGACTCGTCCTTCCTGCTCTGCTTCAACGCCCACGACGCCCCGCTCGACTTCACCCTGCCCGGGGAGGAGTTCGGCCAGCGCTGGGAACAGGTGATCAGCACCGCCGACCCGGACCCGGAGAAGCCGACCCTCGTCGAGGCGGGCGGCACCATCTGCGTGCCCGACCGCTGCCTCGTGGTCCTGGAGAGGACGGTCTGAGCCGATGCCCGACACCCCCTCCGTGCCCGTCGGCTCGACCTACCGGGTGCAGGTCCGCCCCGGCTTCGCCCTCGACACCACCGCCGGCCTCGCCGGCTACCTGGCCGACCTCGGCGTCACCCACCTCTACAGCGCCCCGCTGCTCACCGCCACCCCCGGCTCGCAGCACGGCTACGACGTCGTCGACCACCGGGCGGTCAACCCCGAGCTGGGCGGGGAGGCCGCCCGGGTGCGGCTGGTGCGGGCGCTGCGCGCCGCCGGGCTCGGCCTCGTCGTCGACATCGTGCCCAACCACGCCGGGGTGGCCCGGCCGGCGGCCAACCCGGCCTGGTGGGACGTGCTGCGCCGGGGCCGCGACTCGGCGTACGCGCGCTGGTTCGACATCGACTGGGACCGGGGCCGGCTGCTGCTGCCCGTGCTCGCCGACACCCCCGAGGCCCTGGACGACCTCACCATCGCCGACGGGGAGCTGCGCTACCACGAGCACCGCTTCCCGATCGCCGACGGCACCGGCGACGGCAGCCCCCGGCAGGTGCACGACCGGCAGCACTACGAGCTGGTCTCCTGGCGGCGCGGCGACCGCGAGCTGACGTACCGCCGGTTCTTCGCCGTCGCCGACCTCGCCGGCCTGCGCGTGGAGGACCCGGAGATCTTCGCCGCCACCCACGCCGAGATCCTGCGGTGGGCGGCGGCCGGCGAGGTCGACGGCATCCGCGTCGACCACCCCGACGGGCTGCGCGACCCCGCCGGCTACCTGGCCCGGCTGCGCGCCGCCGCGCCGCAGGCGTGGCTGCTGGTGGAGAAGATCCTGGAGTACGGCGAGGAGCTGCCCGACTGGCCGGTCGACGGCACCACCGGCTACGACGCCCTCGCCGCCGTGGGCGGCCTGTTCGTCGACGGCGCCGCCGAGGCCGACTTCACCGCCCTCGACGCCCGGCTCACCGGCCGGCACACCTCGTGGCAGGACCTCACCCACGACACCAAGCTGGAGGCCGCCACGCGGCTGCTCGCCGCCGAGCTGACCCGCCTCGCCGCGCTCGCCCCCGAGCTGGCCCCCGACTCCGCCCGCGCCGCCCTGGCGGAGCTGGCCGCCTGCTTCCCGGTCTACCGGGGCTACCCGCCGCACGGGGCCCGCCACCTCGCCGCCGCCCGCGCCGAGGCCGGCCGCCGCCGCCCCGACCTGGCCCCCGCCCTCGACGCGGTCACCCGCCGGCTCCGCGACCCCGACGACGAGCTGGGCGTACGTTTCCCGCAGCTGAGCGGCGCGGTGATGGCCAAGGGCGTCGAGGACACCGCCTACTACCGGTGGAGCCGGTTCGTCGCCCTCAACGAGGTCGGCGGCAGCCCCGCCCACTTCGGCACCCCGCCGGCCGAGTTCCACCGGTTCGCCGCCGCCCGCCAGGTCCGCTGGCCGGCGGCCATGACCACCCTCTCCACCCACGACACCAAGCGCGGCGAGGACGTCCGGGCCCGCCTCGCCGTGCTCTCCGAGCTGCCCGGGCGCTGGGCCGAGCGGGTCACCCGGTGGACGGCCGCCGCGCCGCTGCCCGATCCCGCGTTCGCGCACCTGCTCTGGCAGACCGCCGTCGGCGCGTGGCCCGTCGAGCGGGAGCGCCTGCACGCGTACGCCGAGAAGGCCGCCCGGGAGGCGTCGGTGGCCACCAGCTGGGCCGACCCCGACCCCGGCTTCGAACGCGCCATGCACGCCCTGGTCGACCGCATGTACGACGACCCGGAGCTGCACGCCGAGCTGACCGCGTTCGCCACCGAGATCACCCCCGCCGGCTGGTCCAACTCGCTGGGGCAGAAGCTCGTCCAGCTCGCCATGCCCGGGGTGCCCGACACTTACCAGGGCACCGAGCTGTGGGACAACTCCCTCGTCGACCCCGACAACCGCCGCCCGGTCGACTTCGGCGTACGCCGGGAGAAGCTGGCGCGGCTCGACGCCGGCCTGCCCCCGGCGGTGGACGCGTCCGGCGCGGCGAAGCTGCTCGTGGTGTCGCGGACGCTGCGGCTGCGCCGCGACCACCCGGAGCTGTTCGCCGGCTACCGCCCGGTGCCCGCGCACGGCCCCGCCGCCGCCCACGTCGTCGCCTTCGACCGGGGAGCCGCCGACCGGGGCGTCTTCTCTGCGGGCGGGCTGCACCCGCCCGGGGCGGTCGCCGTGGCGACCCGGCTGCCGCTGCGGCTGGCCCGCGCCGGCGGCTGGCGGGGCACCCGGCTGTCGCTGGGCGGCAACAGTGTTACCGACGTGTTCACCGGGCGGGTCTACAGTGGCAGTGAGCTGCTGCTGGACGATCTGCTCGACACTCTCCCCGTCGCCCTCCTCGCACCCACCGACTCCGTGGAGGCTGCCGCATGACCGAGTTCACCGTGTGGGCGCCCGAGGCCGCCCGGGTCCGGCTGCGGCTGGCCGGTGACGACGACCACGAGATGCGCCCCGAGCCGGGCGGCTGGTGGCGGGCCGAGGTGCCCGGCGCGGGCCCCGGCACCGACTACGCGTTCGTCCTCGGCGACGACGGCCCGGCCCTGCCCGACCCCCGCTCGCCCTGGCAGCCCGCCGGGGTGCACGGGCCGAGCCGGCGCTACGACCACGCCGCCCACCACTGGGGCGACGCCGGCTGGACCGGCCGGCAACTGCCCGGCAGCATCCTCTACGAGCTGCACATCGGCACGTTCACCCCCGAGGGCACCTTCGACGCGGCGATCGAGCGCCTCGACCACCTCGTCGACCTCGGCGTCGACCTGGTCGAGCTGCTGCCGGTCAACGCCTTCAACGGCGAGCACAACTGGGGGTACGACGGGGTCTGCTGGTTCGCCCCGCACGAACCGTACGGCGGCCCCGACGGGCTGAAACGGTTCGTCGACGCCGCCCACGCCAAAGGGCTGGGGGTGATCCTCGACGTCGTCTACAACCATTTCGGGCCCTCCGGGGCCTACGCGCCGATGTTCGCGCCGTACCTGACCGAGCGGAGCAACACCTGGGGCCGCACCGTCAACCTCGACGGCCCCCACTCCGACGAGGTACGCCGCTACATCGTCGACAGCATCGTGATGTGGCTGCGCGACTACCACGTCGACGGCCTGCGCCTCGACGCCGTGCACGCCATGCCCGACTCCCGCGCCACCCACCTGCTGGAGGAGATCGCGGTGGCGGTGGAGGCCCTGTCGACCCGGCTGGGCCGGCCGCTGTCGCTGATCGCCGAGTCCGACCTCAACGACCCGAGGCTGGTCACCCCCCGCGAGGCCGGCGGGTACGGCCTGCACGCCCAGTGGAACGACGACGCCCACCACGCCCTGCACACCCTGCTCACCGGGGAACGGCAGGGCTACTACGCCGACTTCGGCTCCCTGGAGTGCCTGGCGCAAGTGCTGACCGGCGGGTTCTACCACGCCGGCACCTGGTCCAGCTTCCGCGAACGCAGCCACGGCCGGCCCGTCGACCGGCAGCGCGTGCCGGGGCACCGCTTCGTGGCGTACCTGCAGAACCACGACCAGATCGGCAACCGGGCCACCGGCGACCGGATCTCCGCGACGCTCTCCCCGGCGCTGCTGCGCGTCGGCGCGACGCTGCTGCTCACCGGCCCGTTCACCCCGATGCTGTTCATGGGGGAGGAGTGGGCGGCGAGCACCCCGTGGCAGTTCTTCACCAGCCACCCGGAGCCGGAGCTGGCCACCGCCGTCGCCACCGGGCGCAGGCGCGAGTTCGCCGCGCACGGCTGGCCGCCCGGCGACGTGCCGGACCCGCAGGACCGGGCGACGTTCCTGCGCTCCCGGCTCGACTGGGCCGAGCTGGACAAGCCCGAACACCGCCGGATGTACGACTTCTACCGGCGACTCATCGCCCTGCGCAAGAGCGACCCCGACCTGTCCGACCCCCGGCTCGACGCCGTCGACGTCCGGCACGGCGACCAGTTCCTGGTGATGCACCGGGGTGAGCGGATGGTGGTGGCGAACCTCGCCGGCCGGGCGCAGCGGATCACCCTGCCGGGCGTGGCGCGGCGGGTGCTGCTGACCACGGAGGAGGGCGTCTCGGTCACCCGCGACCGCATCGAACTCCCCCCGGAGTCGGCGGCGGTGGTGGCCCTGTGAGGGGAGCGCGGCTGGCGTGATCGTCTGCTGATCAGTGAGACGACACGCCGGACGAGTTCTCCGGAAACAGCAGACGATCATGCCGCGTGCGGCTTCGCCCACTCCGATCGGTCCGGCGCCAGGGTCCCGATTTCCGATCGAATCGCGCGAACCACCCCCGCCCCACCCGGCCGGGTGCCCGGAGCGACGCGCCCCGGGCACCCGTGGTGGAGGCTGGATCAGAAGTGGGGGTCGATATAGGAACCCCAGGTCCAGTTGCCGGACGGGGAGATGACGAAATCATCGCTGATGGTGGCGTTGGCCCATCCGGAATGATCCGGGTCCAGCGTCGTCGTCTGCCGGTAGTACCCGTTCTTCGGGTCCAGGCAGGTCGTCCACGTGTAGGTGGTGGCGCCGAGGTACTGATCCTGGACCGAGCCGGGGTAGTAGTTGCCCCAGGTGTAGTCCCCCGCCGCCAGGGTGATCCGTTTGCTGGTGCACGTGGTGGCCAGCGAGTCCGTGGGGGTGCTGGTGAGGTACTGGCTCTGCTCCAGGTAGGCGGTGTCGGCGGCCATGGCCGGGCTTCCGGTCAGCAGAATCATCGCTCCTGCCGACGCACCCACCAGAGCAATCGCCGGCGGTATAGCTCTCATTCTCACAGGATCTCCCATCCCCGTAAATTCGCCAAGCTGGCAAAATGACAGTAATCGATTTGATGCACAACTTCCACGATGGCGAAGGAAGTTCACAAGCATTTACGAATTCGTTGGCATTCTTTCGTTTGCGGCAGGTTCTGTCTCGCGGGTCATGGGTGTCACCCGTCAAGCCTGACTGGGCGCGAGGTGATCTCAGGAACCGCGGGCGGGCAGTGCTGGCACCGTTTGTTGCCGGCGCAGCCCGTACGGGGTGGCCCGGTGGTGGACCCACCAGCACGCCGCCGGCAGGTCGACGATGACGGCGCCCCGACCGTGTGCCGACGGACACGGCACAGTTCCGATTCTCCGGTGCCTGCGCCGATGTCGGTCGTTGCGGCTATCCTGCGCCGACGCGTCGGGGCCGACCCGGCAGCGGGGCCGGTGTGCGGGGTGGCCGTCGGGTGCGGAGGGGGTCACGTGGTGGACGATGCGGCGGGCGTCGAGGAGTGCCGGGCGGCCGGCCGGCAGGTGCTGGCTGCGGCGGGTGGGCAGCGGGAGGCCGCCCTGCGGCGGCTCGCCGAGGTTGGCGCGGCCCACCCCGACCTGCGGCAGGATGCCGCCGACGCGGTGTGCGCATACCTGCGTACGCCGGCTGACGGTCCTGCCAACCTGGACGCCGACGGGCGGCGGGAGGCGGGGCGCGTGCTCGCCGGGCTGCTCCAGCCCGACGCGGGTGCGTCAGCCGTCGGCGTCGACCTGGCCGGGGCGACCCTCGTCGCCGCCGACCTCGGTGGCTGCGTGCTGGCCGGGGCCCGGTTCGACGACGCCCGTTTCCTCGGGACGACCTCCTTCGCCGGGGCCCGGTTCGCCCGCGACGCGATCTTCGCTCGCGCGCTCTTCCACGGAGCTGCCCGCTTCGACGAGGCGCACTTCGCCGCCGACGCCGTGTTCGGGCGGGCCCGGTTCCGGGGGCCGGCGAGCTTCGCGGGCGCGGCGTTCGGCGGGCTGGCCTGGTTCGGGCGCGGCGAGGAGGAGTTCTGGGAGGACGACCCGGCCTGGGACACCATCGAGGAGGTCCGGCCCGCTGAGTGGGACGAGCCGAACGAGGACGATCCCGGCTGGCCGGTGGCGGTGCTGATGGGCGACTACCAGGAGTGGACCGAGGGCGGTGACGGGGCCCGCTTCGTCGGCCCGGCTTCGTTCCGCCGGGCCCGCTTCGCCGGCCCGGCCTGGTTCTACAAGGCGCGCTTCGGCGCGGAGGCGACCTTCGGCGGGGCGTGGTTCGGTGGGCCTGTGCACCTGGACCAGCCGGCCGTGGACCTCACCGACGCCCGGTGGGCCGGCTCGGCCGACGACGAGCCGATGTGCTGGCCCCTCGGCTGGACGTCGGAACTCGGCCCGGACGACGCGACCGCACCAGCCGGTCCGCAGGGGCCGTCCGGCGCACAGGGACCGGCCGCCCCGGGCGGCGCGGCGGTGCTCGTGCCCGACGGCTCCGTCGCGCCGTACGCCCGCCAGCTCGCCGATCCCGATCCCGAGGTGCGTCGGGTCGGCCTGCGCGTCCTCGGCGAATTGGGCGACGCTCGACCGGAGCTGCGCCAGCGGGTGGTGGACGCCGTCTGCGGCTACCTGCGCGTCCCGCTGCCGTTCCACGTGACCGGCGAGCTGGACGCCGCGCAGGCCGGCGAGGTGGAGCTGCGCCGCGCCGCGCAGCGGCTCCTCGCCGCGCGCCTGCTCCAGGGGGCCGGTGCCCCGGGTGAGCCGGGCGGTTCGGGCAGGCTCGACGAGCGGAACGGGCCGGGCGGGCCGAACGAGCCGGATGGGCCGGGCGGGCCGGCTTCCGGGGCGGTGAACTGGGCGGGCATGAGCCTGTCGCTGTCCGGCGCGACCCTCGTCGACCTCGACCTCAGCGGGTGCGCGGTGGACTACGCCGACTTCACGGCCGCCCAGTTCCACGGGGTCACCCGCTTCGACGGGTCCACGTTCGAGGGTGCGGTGTTCCGGCTCGGCGGCCCGGAGGGGCGCGCCTCGTTCCACGGCGACGTCACCTTCGCCGACGCGCGCCTCGACAGGTTCCGCGCCCCGGCGGAGGTCCTCGGCGCGGTCATCTTCCACGCCACCCACGACCTCCCCACCCTCACCCCCACCCCCTGACTCCCGCCCCCCGCCCGCGCCCCCCGTTCTCCGCGATCTTGCAGTTTCGGCCCCCGCATAACGGTGATAACGGGCGAACAGGGGGCCACAAGTGCAAGATCGCGGGGGCGAGCGGGGCGAGCGGGGGAGGGGCCTGGGGGGTGGGGTAGCGTCGCGGGGTGGGTGACGAGCGGGCCGCAGGGGCCAAGGAGGGCGCAGGGGGCGAGCGGGCCGCAGGGGCCGAGAGTCTGCTGCTGGGGCGGATCGCCGGTGAGGCGTGGATCGTCGACCTGCTGCGCCGGTTCGACTTCGACCTGGACCGGGTCGCCGACGGGCCGCCCGAGGCGGTGCACCTGCCCAACGGCGAGCCCCTGGAGATGATCGCCGGGGACGCCTCGGGCGGGGCCTTCATGCTGGTGGGCGACGACAACGGCGACGGCGTCGCCCGGCCCGTGCTGTACGTCGGCTCGGAGGGCGAGGGCGGGTTGATCGCGACCGACCTGCGCGCCGCGCTCTCCCTCGTCGTCGGGCTCCCCAGCGTCCACGACGCGACGTCGGTCCCGTACGGCGACGATGGCGGCGCGCGGCTGCGGGAGTGGCTGGCCCGCGCCGACGAGGAGATCCGCGAGGACTGGCCGGAGCTGGACGCGGAACGGGCGCGGCTGTGGCAGGCGCTCGACCTGCCGGAGGCCGACGGGCTGCTGGAGGCGCTGCACCGACTGGCGGCCGACGAGGACTACCGCCCGGTCAGCGACGCCGGTGACCGGTACGAGGCGATGGTCGACGCGCCCGGGGCGTAGCCACCGGAAGGCACTCGCCCCGTCGGGCCCATCCCGTGGTCACCCGGCGACAGCGCCCGTCAGGTCATCCCGTAGCCCGCCCGTCAGGTCATCCCGTAGCCGAGTTCCTCGGCGGCCACCGACCAGAAGCGGTTCTCGTGGCCGACCGACGCCGGGTCGAGCTGCCGGAACCGGTCGGTGAGCCGCTCGCCGACCGCCTCGAGGTCGTCGTCGGCGTCGTCGGGCAGCGCGTCGGCCTCGGCGCGGGCCGCCAGGTACGCCTCCGCGCAGGCGATGAGCGCGTCCAGCGTGGAGTTCACCGGCTCTGCGCCGTCGGCGTCGACGAGGGACACCGCACCCGTGGCCGGGTCGACGACGAGGCGGGACAGCCCTTCGTCCTCGGCGAGGACCACCCCGGTCGAGTCGGCGCGGGCGGCCGGGAGCCAGTCCCCGGGGTAGGGAAGCTGCTCCCCGAGGGAGCGTAGCCGGGCGAGGGCGGCGTCGATCGCCGCGTCGGTGTTCGGCACCGGACCACCCTAGCCCCGAGCGCGGGCCCGCCGGCCTGGGCTCCTCGCCCGGTCCCGGGCCGGGCCCGGATGGTCAGGGGACCGCACGGTCAGGGGATCGGCCACTCGTGGACGGGGCGGTTGCTGTGCATCAGCTCCACGTAGTGGCGGACGACCTCGCGCAGCGCCTCGGGCCGGTCCAGGTGGTCGGCGGACTCCAGCCGGTGCAGCGTCTCCACCTGCCACGTCGCGCCGTTGCGCCCGGTGAGGCAGCGCTGCTCGATGATCCCGAGCAGCCGGTCCCGCTCGGCCGGGTCGAGCCCCCAGCGGTCGAGGCCGTGGTGGGCCAGCGGCAGCAGCCGGCGCAGCACCAGCTCGGTGACCGGCAGGTAGCCGAGGCCGGGCCAGAACACCTGGGCGTCGATGCCGTGCCGGGCGCAGGCGTTGAAGTTCTCCTCGGCGGCGCTGAACGACATCTGCGACCACAGTGGCCGGTCCGACTCGGCGAGGGCCCGGACCAGCCCGAAGTAGAACGCGCCGTTGGCGACGGTGTCGAGCACGGTCGGGCCGGCGGGCAGGACCCGGTTCTCCACCCGCAGGTGGGGGCGGCCCTTGTACACGTCGTACACCGGCCGGTTCCAGCGGTAGACGGTGCCGTTGTGCAGCCGCAGCTCGGCGAGCTTCGGCACGTCGCCCCGGGCCAGCGCCTCGGCCGGGTCCTCCGCGTCGCACACCGGCAGCAGCGCGGGGAAGTAGCGCACGTTCTCCTCGAACAGGTCGAACACGCTGGTGATCCAGCGTTCGCCGAACCACACCCGGGGGCGTACCCCCTGGGCCTTGATCTCCTCCGCCCGGGTGTCGGTGGCCTGCTGGAACAGCGGGATGCGGGTCTCGCGCCACAGCTCCCGGCCGAACAGCAGCGGCGAGTTCGCGCCGAGGGCGACCTGGATGCCGGCGACCGCCTGGGCGGCGTTCCAGTGGTCGGCGAACTGCGCGGGGCTGACCTGGAGGTGGAACTGGGTGCTGGTGCAGGCCGCCTCCGGGGTGATGGTGTCGGCGGTGGTCGCGAGCCGCTCCACCCCGCTGATGGAGATCCGCAGGTCCTCGCCGCGTGCGGCGAAGATCTGCTCGTTGAGCAGCTGGTAGCGCGGGTTGGCCGACAGCGTCTCGGCGGTCAGGTGCTCAGGGCGCAGCGTCGGCAGGATTCCGATCATGACCATGTGCGCGCCGACGCCCTGGGCCTTGGTCTCGGCGGCGTTGAGGCTGGCCCGCACGTGTTCCTCGAACGCGGCGGTGCCCGTGCCGGCCAGCCGGCGCGGCGCGACGTTGATCTCCACGTTGAACTGCCCCAGCTCGGTCTGGAAGCTGGGGTCGGCGATCGCGGCGAGCACGTCGGCGTTGCGCATCGCCGGCATGGACTCCTCGTCGACCAGGTTCAGCTCGATCTCCAGCCCGGTCATCGGCCGCTCGACGTCGAACCGGGACTCCCGGAGCATCTCGGCGAAGACGTCCAGACACCGGTGCACCTTCTCCCGGTAGCGGGCCCGGTCCTCCCGACTGAAGGTGCGCGCCCCGACTTCCTCGCCCATGGTCACCGCCCTGTCACCGTTGGTTCCCCCAACCTCGCACGCCTCGGTGGCCCGGGGGAAGACCCGAAGGTCCCTCTACGTACCCACCTGTGGCCCGCGTGATCCCCGTCGCCTCCGCTCCCCGCGCCGACGAGGTGCCGGACGGCCTGGCTAGCATGGCCGGCAACCGGTGGGGGAGACGATGCGCGAGAAGATCACGAAGCTGTTCGTCGCGGCGGCGGTCGCCGAGGCGTGCTCCTGGCTGGCCCTGCTGGTCGGCATGGCCGTCAAGTACGGGCCGCCGGGCAACGAGATCGGCGTGAAGATCTTCGGCCCGATCCACGGCGGCCTGTTCGTCGCGTACGGCGTGCTCGTGCTGGCCGTCGCCCGGCTGCACCGGTGGCGGACGTGGCCGACCCTCGTGGCGCTGGCCTGCTCCGTGCCGCCGTTCGCCACCCTGGTCTTCGAACGCTGGGCGGCCCGCCGGGGCATGCTGCGCACCGCGCCCGACCCCGACCGCCCCCTCACCCCGGTCGGCTGACCGCCCGGCGCGTCCCGTGCCCCGTGTCGGGTGCCGGGTGCCGGGTGCCGCAAAGCTCAGATCAGCAGGATCGCCGCGGCGACCACGAGGACCAGCAGCGCGCCCAGGATGGCCTGGAGCAGCAGCGGCGGCCCGAGGTGGCTCCACAGGGTGGCGTGGCGGGGGCGCAGCAGTTGCCCGGTGGTGAGGTTGACGATCTGCTCGACCCGGGGCGGCAGGTCCGGATCCTGCGGCTTGAGCGTGATCTGCACCCAGTCGGCCGGATGCAGCGCGCTCTGCGCCAGGTGCCCGTGCAGCTCCACCTCGCACAGCTGGTCGTTGGAGTCGCGCAGCCGCAGCGGGGTGACCAGGAACTCCGGCCCCTTGCGCAGCTCTTTCCAGGTGCGCCGGGCGCCGCCACCGCCGCTGGACAGCAGCGAACGGAACGCCAGCAGCAGCAGCCCCATCACGCTGGCGGCCGTCACCACGGCGACGAGCACGGGCTGGCCGATCTTCAGCTCACGCGGATAGCCGTCGAGCAACCGGACGACGCGGCCGGTGACGATCCGCTGCGTCGGGCGAGCGATCCGCCGGTAGTCGAGGTCGCCGTCCATTGTCCACCACCGAGAGTCGTTCACCACGGAGAGTCCGATTCGCTGCACCGATCGTATCCGGCGGCGCGGCCGAACGACATGAATGAACGCGAGTCATGTTCGTGGCGCGCTTGCGTACGGGGCCGCCGGGTGAGGTGACAAGGCGACCGGCGCGGGTATGCGGGGGGCCGAGCCGGAAAGGGGTCGAGCATGCAGCTGTCCTTCCTGCGCCCGCTCTACGACCGTCCCGGGCCGTGGTGCTCGGTCTACCTGGACGCCTCCCGGGACACCCACGACGCCCGACCCGCGCTGGACCTGCGCTGGCGGGCCCTCAAGGGGCGACTGCTGGAGCAGGGCGCCGACGCGCCGACCGTGGACGCCGTCGAACGGGTCGTCCGCGGCCACGACCCGATGGCGGGCGACTACGGCATCGCCGTGTTCGCCACCCGGGGCCGCGCGGTGCTCACCGAGTACCTGTCCGCCCCGCCGCTGCGGGACCTGGCGACCGTGTCGGAGCTGCCGCACACCATGCCGCTGCTCGCCCAGCGCGGTGAACAGGTCGCCTGGGTGCGAGTGCTGGCCGACCGCAGGGGCGCGGACGCCGTGGCCGTCAGCGCCGGCGGGGTGCCCCGCCGCGCCCACGTCACCGGGCGGGAGGACTTTCCGCTGCGCCGCGTCAGCCCGGGCGGCTGGTCGCAGTCGCGCTACCAGCGGGCCGCCATGGAGGCCTGGCACCACAACGCCGGCGACGCGGCGGCGGCCACCGTGGAGCTGGCCGAGAAGGTCGGCGCGGAGGTGGTGGTGGTCGCCGGCGACGTGCGGGCCACCGGCATGATCGCCGCCCAGCTACCGGAGCGCTGGCAGGACGTGCTGGTGCGTACCGACGCCGGGTCGCGGCACGCCGGGGCGGACCCGGCGCTGATGGACGACGTCACCGTGCAGACCATCGCCGAGGTGGCCGACCAGCGGGTCACCGCGACGCTGGACCGCTTCGGCGTGCAGGAGGACGTCGGGGCGGGCCTCGACGCGGTCGTGTCGGCGCTGCGCCGCAACCAGGTCGACACGATGCTGATCGTGGACGACCCGTCGTCGACGGCGCAGCTGTGGGTCGGCCCCGAGCCGACCGACATCGCCATCGACCCGGGCCAGCTCACCGCCGTGTCGGTGGCCGACCCCCGGCGGGTACGCGCCGACGCGGCCCTGGTGCGGGCGCTCGTCGGCACCGACGCCGAGCTGACCGTGCTCGCGCCGGACGAGGCGCCCGAGCTGACCGACGGGGTGGGCGCGGTGCTGCGCTACGTCGACGCCGGCACCCCCGGCCGGTCACATGGCTGAGCGTACGGTCGCCGACCTGGTGGTGGAGCGGCTACGGGCGTGGCGGGTGCCGCGCGCCTTCGGGTGCCCGGGGGCCGCCGTCGCCCCGCTCGTCGCCGCCCTGGACCGTGCGGGCGGGGACCCGGAGTTCGTCCCCGCCCGGCACGAGGAGACGGCCTCGTTCATGGCCAGCGGGCACGCCAAGTTCACCGGCGAGATCGGGGTCTGCCTGGCCACCCAGGGCCCGAGCGCCGTGCACCTGCTCAACGGCCTGTACGACGCCAAGCTGGACAGCAAGCCGGTGGTGGCGATCGTCGGCGAGGACATCGGCGGCCCGCTCGGCGGCGCCCACGAGGAGATCGGCCTGAGCCGCCTCTTCGGCGACGTCTGCAACCAGTTCGTCCGCTACGCGCGCGCCCCCGCTCAGGTGCCCGCCGTGCTGGACCAGGCGTTCCGCACCGCCGCCGCCACCCGCAGCCCCACCTGCGTGGTGCTGCCCCGCGAGTTGCAGGTGGCCCCGGTGCCCGACCTGGTCCCGCAGTTCGCCGGGGTGATGTCGGCGACGCCGGGGGAGCCCCTGGCGCGGGTGCTGCCGCACGACGCCGACCTGGCCGCCGCCGCGTCGGTGCTCGGCATCGGCGACCGGGTGGCGATCCTGGTCGGGCAGGGCGGCCACGGCGCGGGCGACGAGATCGTGGCGCTGGCCGACCGGCTCGGCGCGGGGGTGGCCGCCAGCCTGCTCGGCAAGCCGGTGCTCGACGAGCGGCTGCCCTTCCATGCCGGGGTGCTCGGCGAGGTGGGCACCACCGCAGCGGCCCAGCTCATGGGCGGCTGCGACACCCTGCTGCTGGTCGGCACCAACGATCCGTGGACCGACTACTATCCGCTGCCCGGCCAGGTCCGCACCGTCCAGATCGACATTGACGGCCGGCGGATCGGCAACCGTTACCCGGTGGACGTGCCGCTGGTCGGCGACGCCACCGAGACACTGCGGGCCCTGCTGACCCGCGTTGCGGACCGGCCCCGGCGGGCGTGGCGGGAGACGGTGGAGGCGTCGGTGGACCGGTGGCGGCAGGCGGCGGCGGCCCGCGCCGCCGAGCCCGCCGGGCCGGTCAACCCGCAGCTCGTGCTGCACGAGCTGTCCGCCCGGCTGCCCCGGGAGGCGGCCGTCGCCGTCGACGTCGGCTCGGTCGTCTACTGGTACGCCCGGCATCTGGAGCTGCCGCCCGGCGTCACCGCCCACCTCTGCGGCACCCTCGGGTCGACCGGCTGCGCCCTGCCGTACGCGGTGGCGGCGAAGCTCGCCCGCCCCGACCGGCCGGTGCTCGCTCTCGCCGGCGACGGCGCGATGCAGCTCAACGGGCTGGCCGAGCTGATCACGGTGGCCCACCACTGGCGGGAGTGGTCGGATCCCCGGCTGGTCGTGCTGGTGCTCAACAACCGCGACAACTCCGGGGTGGGCGACGGCCGCCCGCCGGCCGGCGTGGCCGACCGGCGCCCCGACGTCCCGTACGCCGGTTGGGCCCGCCTGCTCGGCCTGCACGGGGTCCGGGTGGATCGGCCGGAGCTGGTCGGCGCGGCGTGGGACGAGGTCCTCGCGGCGGACCGGCCGAGCGTGCTGGAGGCCGTGGTCGACCCGACCGTCGCGCTGCGCCCCCCGGAACCGGCCCTGGCCGACCTGCGCGGCCTGTTCGCCGGCGGCGACGCGGCCCGGCGGATCCACGGGCGGATGCTCGACAACCGGGTCGCCGTCGAGGCGGAGGACCTCGTGTAGCCCGCCCCGGGCCAGGCGCGTGACCCACCTACGACACGCCGGGCGGCGTGGCGGTCTCGGGATTCCGGGGCCGCCACGCCGCCCGCGCGTACGTCCCGGGCCGGCTCGCGGTCCCGGCTCCGGACGACCCGCCCAGCGGGCACGCGCGAGGGCGGACGCCCCGTTTAGACCCCATCGGGACGGGAAGCCGGGCCGCGTGGTGAGCGAACGAGGCGGGTCCGGACCGGCGCACACGGTGCGCCCGGACCTCACGGCGGACGGGGCCGGACTTGCCGGCGACCGGGTGATGACGGCGGGCAGCACGGCCCGGATCATGGTCGCCGCCGCGGTGCGCGCCCTGCGCGGGGAGGACTGCGCCGACCTACGGAACCCGGGCGTGCCGTCCCGCTTCCCGGGCGCCCCCGAGCCGGTGCGCCGGGGCGCGGCCGCGCGGGCGGCGGGGCGGGTGGCCCTCACCCCCGACCAGGCGGCCGAGGTCGACGCCGACCGGGTCGCCCGGTGGATCGTCGACCAGTACCCGCGCCGGTGCTACCCGGGCGTGGTGCTCGGCTCGCCGCACGGCGCGGCCGTGCACCTGGCGGTCGCCCTCGGGGTGCCCTGGCTGCCCGCCGCCTTCGAGACGACGGTGCACTGGAGCGGCGGCGCGGTGGACCGGCCCGACGCAGCCCTCGACCACGGCGCGGCGCTCGCCGGCCGGCTGCTGGCCGACAACCCGGACGTGCACGTACGCCAGGTGCACTGCCCGGCCAGCCGGGGCCCGCTGTCCGGGGCGACCGTCTCCCTCACGGTGCGCTGGCAGTCGCTGCCGACGGCGTACGCCCGGTTCCTCGCCGACCGCCTCGCGCCCGACGCCCCGGTGCTGCTGCTGCGCGACGCCCGCACCTGGCCGGTGTACGACGCCGGACGGGGGCACAGCTTCCAGGCCGGCTCCCCGGCCAGCGGCCTGGACCCGGTGGACTTCCACCCGGACTCGCACGTCCTGCGCCAGGTGCTCCGCTGCGTCGGCGGCGACGGGGCCCGCTGGCAGCCCCCGGAGGTCGCCTGCCCGCAGGGCTACGCCGAACACGGCGTGGAGCCCGGTTTCGAGCTCGCCGTCCGGGACTGGGCCGGGCGGCGGGGCAACGGCGTGCACCGGGTGCTCTTCCCCCGGCCGGAGGCGCTCAGCGCCGCCGTCGCCGACCTGTACCGGGGATGGCTGCGGCGGGCCGGCAAGACGGGCGACCGCCTCGTCGTGGAGTGCGGGCGGCTGCTCGACCCGTGGCAGGTGGTGCGGGCGGGGCTGGTGCCGTACTGGTGCGAGAACGCCACCCGGCGCACCGTCGACGCCGCCGAGTGGTGGCTGGCCGGCAGCGAGCCGTTCAGCTCCGTGGACGTGCTCCCGGAGTCGCCGGGGATGCGCTCGCCGGCCCTCGCGGGCCTGCCGCAGTGGCTGGCCGTGGCCGCGTTCGGCCGCCGCCGCCGGGCCCTGGACCGCACCGCCGCCCGGGGCTACCCGGTCGCGACGGTGCCGACCCGCCGGGCCACCGAGGTGCTCCGCGCCCAGCCGTACGACCTGCCGGCCCCGCCGCCGCTGTCCGCCGCGACCGCCGTCGAGGCGTTCCGGGCCGGCGGCGCCCGGCACGGCCTGGTGGTCGGCTGACCGGTTCGTCCGCCGCGCCGCGGGACGTCCCGGGCGGCGCGCCCAGTCGGTCGCACCGACCGGCCGAAACATCCTCGCGAACCCGGGCCGGCGTGATTGAGTACCTACGGAGCGGGAACACCGCTGGCTGCGACGGCCGGGCAAGGCTGCGCAGCCTGCTGTCGCCGCTCCTCGACGGATCCCGTCATGTGACCCACTTCCGGCCCGGTGCGTGGCTCGACCACGCGCACGTCCGGTTTCCCGACCCGGGCGGGGGACCTTCCTGAGGGAGGCGCGGATGTTCGGACAGCCCAGCACGACCACGGCACCACCCCCCACCGACCGGGGGCTGGAGGATCTCGACGCGGCGGCGCTGGCGTACGCGGCGCGGATCGAGGGCCTGCCCCCCGAGCGGCGGCAGGAGGCCCGCGACGACCTGGTGCGCTTCGCGTTGCCGTTCGCCGGCCGGCTCGCCCGCCGCTACCGGGGGCGGGGCGAGCCGCTGGAGGACCTGGAGCAGGTGGCCCGCCTCGGTCTGGTCAACGCGGTCGACCGGTACGACCCGGAGCGGGGCTCGTTCACCGCGTACGCGGCGATCACCATCGTCGGGGAGATCAAGCGCCACTTCCGGGACCGCACCTGGGGGGTGCACGTGCCCCGCCGGCTGCGCGACCTGATCCTGGAGGTGGGGCAGGCCACCGCCGCGCTGACCAGCGAGCTGTCCCGGGCCCCCACCGTCGCCGAGCTGGCCGAGCGGCTGGAGACGCCGCAGGAGGAGATCCTCGCGGCCCTGGAGTCGGCGGCCGGCTACAGCCCGGCCTCGCTCAACGCGCCCGTCGGCGGGGAGAGCTCCGCCGAGTTCGGTGACCTGGTCGGCGAGAGCGACAACGCGCTGGAGTCGGTCGACGACCGGGTGACCGTCAGCGGGCTGCTGCACCGGCTGCCCTGGCGGGAGCGGCGGATCCTCGCCATGCGCTTCTACGGCAACCAGACCCAGGCCGAGATCGCCGCCCGGTTCGGCATCTCGCAGATGCACGTGTCCCGGCTGCTGTCGCGGGCGCTGACCTGGCTGCGGCAGGCGATGCTGGCCGACGCCCCGCCGCCGTGGCAGAACGGCCCGGCCGAGACGGAACCGGTGACGAAGCGCGGCTGAGGCGCAAGGAAGGGCCCCCTGTTAACGCCTGAGGTAGAGAGGGGCGCCCTTCTCACACCCCGGAGCCCGGCGGGCTCAGTGCTCCGTCGAGTCGCCGCGGCTGTGTGGGTGCCGCCACCGCTCGTTCTCCTGCGGGGCCCGCTCCGCGCCGAGCCCGCCCGGCTCCGGGGCGTCGGACTCGTCGAAGCTGGGCCGGCGCACCTCCTCCGGCTCCGGCACGTCCACCGGCCGCGCGCCCGACTGCGGCGCGGGCTGGTACGCGACGGCCTCCCGGGCGCCGTGCGCGCCCTCGGCCGCCGGCGACTCGGGCGCGTGCCGCTCGTGGTGCAGCTCCTCGGCGAAGCTCTGCGGCGGCTTCGTGGTGCGCTGCGGCAGGTCCCGGCCCAGGTCGGAGACGAGGCGGCCGTACTTGGCGTCGAAGGCGGGGCGCTCGGAGCGGATCCGGGGCATCCGGTCGAAGTTGCGCAGCGGGGGCGGGCAGGTCGTCGCCCACTCCAGCGAGTTGCCGAAGCCCCACGGGTCGTCGACCGACACCATCGCCCCGTACCGCCAGGACTTCCACACGTTGTAGATGAAGAACAACGTGGACGCGCCGAGCACGAACGACCCGACCGTGGAGATCATGTTGAGCGTGGTGAAGCCGTCGCCGGGCAGGTAGTCGGCGTATCGGCGGGGCATGCCCTCGTTGCCGAGCCAGTGCTGCACCAGGAACGTCGCGTGGAAGCCGACGAACATCGTCCAGAAGTGCAGCTTGCCCAGCCGCTCGTCGAGCAGCCGCCCGGTCATCTTCGGGAACCAGAAGTAGACCCCGCCGAACGCGGCGAAGACGATGGTGCCGAACAGCACGTAGTGGAAGTGCGCCACCACGAAGTACGAGTCGGTGACGTGGAAGTCGACCGGCGGGCTGGCCAGCAGGACCCCGGTGAGCCCGCCGAGCAGGAAGGTGACCAGGAAGCCGACGGCGAACAGCATCGGCGTCTCGAAGGTGAGCTGCCCCTTCCACATGGTGCCGATCCAGTTGAAGAACTTCACCCCGGTGGGCACGGCGATCAGGTAGCTCAGGATGCTGAAGAACGGCAGCAGCACCTGCCCGGTGGCGAACATGTGGTGCGCCCAGACGCTCATCGACAGCACGGTGATGGCGACGGTGGCCAGCACCAGCCCGGTGTAGCCGAAGATCGGCTTGCGGGAGAAGACCGGGATGATCTCGGTGATGATGCCGAAGAACGGCAACGCCACGATGTAGACCTCGGGGTGGCCGAAGAACCAGAACAGGTGCTGCCACAGCATCGGGCCGCCGGTGGCCGGGTCGAACACGTGCGCGTCGAGCAGCCGGTCGGCGGCCAGGGCGAACAGGGCGGCGGCCAGCAGCGGGAAGACCAGGATCACCAGGACGCTGGTCAGCAGCATGTTCCAGGTGAAGATCGGCATCCGGAACATGGTCATGCCGGGGGCGCGCAGGGTCAGCGTGGTGGTGATCAGGTTGACCGCGCCGAGGATGGTGCCGAGGCCGGAGATGGCCAGGCCGACGATCCACAGGTTCCCGCCGATGCCGGGGGAGTGTTCCATCCGGCTCAGCGGCGTGTACGCCGTCCAGCCGAAGTCGGCGGCCCCGCCCGGGGTGGCGTAGCCGCCGACGACCAGGGTCCCGCCGAACAGGTAGAGCCAGTACGCGAAGGCGTTGAGCCGGGGGAACGCCACGTCCGGCGCGCCGATCTGCAACGGGACGATGTAGTTGCCGAACGCGAACACCAGCGGCGTCGCGAACAGCAGCAGCATGATCGTGCCGTGCATGGTGAACGCCTGGTTGTACTGCTCCGGGGAGAGGAACTGCATGCGCGGCTGGGCCAGCTCGGCCCGCAGCAGCAGGGCCAGCACCCCGCCGATGAGGAAGAAGACGAACGAGGTGACCAGGTAGAGCAGGCCGATCTGCTTGGCGTCGGTGGTGCCGATCAGCTTGATCAGCTTGGCTCCGGGCAGGGCCGGGCGGACCGGGCCGGGAAAGCCGCCGAAGCGGGCCGGCGCGAGGATCGCGGGCCCTCGGTCTCGGGCAGGCTCCGTGGTTACCCGCTTGGGCATGCTTCTCACCCCGTCGTGGCGACAGAAAGGGACGGGCGTGCCTACCCGCCCCT
This sequence comes from Micromonospora sp. PTRAS2, assembly GCF_054052245.1. Classification (NCBI taxonomy): domain Bacteria; kingdom Bacillati; phylum Actinomycetota; class Actinomycetes; order Micromonosporales; family Micromonosporaceae; genus Micromonospora; species Micromonospora sp. PTRAS2. The sequence goes on along the minus strand of NZ_JBSWBU010000020.1, from coordinate 45,626 downwards.
CTCCCTATGTAACCAGGCGAGAGCGGTAATTTCGGTCAATTCGCGGGTGGGCGGGTCTCCGTCACCGTGAACACGACCGCGTCCACCGACAGCCGGGCGACCGGCGGGTCAGGTGGCGGGCAGCATCGCCCAGACCACCTTGCCGTCGACCACCGGCGCGCTGCCCCAGCGCTGGGCCAGCTCCCGCACCAGCAGCAGGCCCCGGCCGCCCTCGGCCCGCAGGTCCGTCCGCGTCGCCGCGCGCGCCGCGGCGCGGCTGCCGTCCGCGACGGCCACCTGCAGGTACGGCCGGCGCAGGGTCAGCGTGACCTGCATCGGGGTGCCGGCGTGCCGGACCACGTTGCCGACCAGCTCGCTGAGCACCACCGAGGCCGGGCCGACCAGCTCCGGCAGGTGCCACCGGCCGCAGGCGTCGGCGACCAGCTCCCGGGCCCGCCGGCACGCGCCCGCCACCGGTTCCAGGCGGACCCGCAGCCGGGGCGCGGCGGCGGCCCCCGCCGTCCGGGTCGCCTCGGCGCAGTCCCGCTGCACCGGCAGCCCCCGGCACACCCTCGACTGGGTCAGCCAGCTGGCCGTTCGCGCCGGTGGCGCGCAGAGCACGACGGGCACCGCCGGCCAGCCGGCCGCCTGGCGGGCGGCGGCGGCGAAGACCGACAGCGCGAGCCCGTCCCGGACGGTGAGGTCGTGGAGGTCGACCACCAGCGCGTCCGGCTGGGCGGTGAGGCAGCGGTCGAGCACCCGGTGCACCGTCCGCATCGTCGCCAGGTCGAGCGCGCCGGCGATGCGTACGACGGTCACGGGCGACTCGTCGCGGACCTCGCAGGTGATCCGGCTCGGCATGCGTGGTCCTCGTTTCCGTCTCGGGGTGACCCGGACGTACCCGGCGTGGTGCCGGGTGAAACGGAACGGCGGCGCGCTCAGCGGGGCCGGCGGTCACGCGTCGTGAGCACGCCCAGCGCGATCATGCCGGCGCCGAGGACCAGGTGCAGCCAGTTGTCGGCGTTGTTGACGGGGATGAAGTTGGCGCCGCTGCCGTGGTCGACGACCAGGCCGTAGAGCCACAGCACGAGGTAGATCGCCCCGCCGCCGATCAGGAACGTCCGCGCCCCGTCCCACGTGCGCGACAGCGCCAGGCCGGCCAGCCCGAAGGCCAGGTGCACGGCGTTGTGCAGGACCGAGACCTGGAACACCCCGAGCAGCTTCGCCCCGGAGCCGTGGCCGGCGAAGCGCAGGTCGCCGAAGTCGGTGGTGATCCCCGGGACGAAGCCGAGCAGCCCGACCAGGAGGAAGACCACGCCGACGGTGGCTGCGGCACGCCGCACCGGCGCCCGGCCGTCGGCCGGGTTGCGTCGGGCCCGCGCGTGGGCCATCGGACCGGCCACCACGACCTCCTCACCGCGACTGTCCGACCGCCGGGCGGGAGCCCCCGGTCGGGCGGCGCGTTCCCGCCACCGCCCCGCGCAAACGCGGGCGGTCCGCGCCGGCAGTGTCGGCAGTGTTTGCAGGGGGCCCCTGCTATGCAGAAAGCGTTAATAGGGTGCCCTTCCTTACCCCGCCGTCAGGCGGGTTGCAGGGGGCGGGCCGCGGTCTGCCGGACCTGCTCGTACAGCCCGACGTACGCGCGCGCCATCACCGCCGGGGTGAACCGCGTGGCGGCCTCCCGGCGGCACTCGTCGCCGTCGAGCACGCTCGCGGCCAGCAGCAGGTCGGCCAGCTCGTCCTCGTCGGCGGTGAGCAGCCCGGTGCGGCCGTGCTCGATCAGCTCCGGCAGGCAGCCCCGGGCCGTCGCCACGACCGGGGTGCCCAGCGCCAGGGACTCGACCACGGCCGTGCCGCCGGGCTCCTCCCAGCGCAGCGGGAACAGCGAGGCGCGGGCCCCGGCCAGCAGGTCGTCGCGCTCCTGCCCGGCGACCGTGCCGACCCAGCGGACCAGGTCGCCGTCGACGTGCGGGGCCACCTCGTCGTAGAAGAACCGCACGTCCGGGTTCTGCCGGGCCTCGTCGCCCGCCGCGGCCAGGTCCTGCGGCCGGTGGTAGGGCCCGACCGGCCCCGCGAGCACCAGCGGCACGCCGACCCGCCGCGCCAGCCGGGCGCCGACGTCCTGACCCTTGCCCGGATTGATCCGGCCCAGGATGATCAGGTAGTCGCCCTTGTCCGGCCGGGGCCGCCGGTCGGCGTCGACGGCGAGCGGGGTGGACAGGTGCACGTGGCCGACGGAGTGCTCCCGCAGCGCCCGGGGGGCGCGGGCCAGCTGCGCGGCGGACACCCCGTTGACCCGGACCCGGTCGCCGCCGTCGAGGTTGCCGTACAGGTCGGGGTGCTTGGCCAGGTCCCAGTGCAGGGTGTGCAGCACCGGCGGGGCCTGCGGGCCCATCGCCGCGAGGGTGGCCAGGCCGACGGCCTCCACGTGGTCGTGCACCAGATCGATGTCGTCGCGGGCGTGCAGCGCGCGCACCACGCCGCCCAGGTGCGCCTGGGAGATGCCGCAGACCTGGTTGTACGGCCGTTGCAGGGCGTGGAACTGGCCGTCGTCGAAGACGGCGATCTTCTCGTCGACGGGCAGGGTGCTGCTGTCCACGGAGGCGAGGACCACCCGCACGCCCAGCCTGCGCAGCTCCGGCACGAGGGTGGCCACGACGTTCTCGATCCCGCCGTAGCCGGGCGGCGGCACGGACAGCCACGGGCCGGCGTTCATCAGGACGGTGAGGCTCATGCGGGATTCCTTCCCTCGGCGGGCCGTCGGGTCGCGCCGGCGGACGCTCCGGCGCGCCGCCACCCCGTTCGTGTCGGCGCACCGGCATCCGGCTTCGGCGCGCCGGCTACCGGTGGCTTCGTCACGCGGGCACCCGGCGCCGCGGCACCCGGTGCCGCAGCTCCGCCAGGGGCGGGCGCTCCTCGACCGAGACGTCACTGACGACGATCTCCCGGTCGAGGTTCGGCAGCGCGTCGGAGCCGCCCCGCCGGAACTGGGTCAGCAGGGCGGCCGGCACGGTGCCGGGGTTGGCCCAGCCCCGGCGCTGCAACCGGGACCAGGCGGTCAGCATGATCTGCGCCGACATCCGGCCCAGCGCCGCCGTGTCCTGGTGGCGGTGCCGGCGCTCACCCAGGTCCACCTGGGCGAGCGCGTCCAGGCCGACCAGGTCGAGCAGGTCGATCAGCATCGCCGTCTCCACGCCGTACCCGGAGACGAACGGCACCCGCTCCAGCACGTCGCGGCGGCCGGCGTACTCGCCGGCGAGGGGCTGGACGAAGCCGGCCAGCTCCGGCCAGAACAGGTTGAGCAGGGGGCGGGCCATCAGCTCGGTGACCCGGCCGCCCCCGTCGGCCTCCACGCTGGCCGCCCCCACCAGCGGCCGGTGGTAGAACCCCTTGACGAAGTCGACCGACGGGTCGGTCAGCAGCGGACCGATCAGGCCGGTGACGAAGTGCGGGCGGAACTCGTGCAGGTCGGCGTCGACGAACGCGACCACGTCGCCCTCGGCCGCCGCCAGCCCGGCCCACAGCGCGTCGCCCTTGCCGGTCAGCCGGGGCAGCCCCCGCGTCATCTCGTCCTGGCCGACGACCTCCGCGCCGGCGGCCCGGGCCACCTGCGCGGTCCGGTCCGTCGACCGGGAGTCCACCACGATCAGCTCGTCGACCAGGGCCACCCGGTCCATCAGGTGCTCGCGGATGGTCGACACGATCGCGCCGACCGTCGCCTCCTCGTTACGCGCCGGCAGGACCACGCTGACCCGGCTGTCGCCCTTGGCGCGCAGCAGCCGCCGCGACGTCCACTCGGCCGCCGAACTGGTCCGATACGTCGCCCATGCCTCCACCACCGGTGTCACACTCGCCTCTGCATCCCGCACTGACGCACCCCCAGATCGTGGTGGAAAACGCGGAGGACGGAATTCCCAGTTCCGTCCGCGCGCTAACCGGATTGTCGCTAACAGCTTGATCACGGGCCGCGCCCCCACCGGTTTTCGGCAGGTGAACGTTTGATTGCGCGCCCCACCGGGGAGTGTGCATCGCGCGAATGCGACAGCGTGGCGAAAGGGTGTGCCGATGCGCGGGTGCCGGGTGGGACTGGTCGGGGCCGGCGGGGTGGCGCAGCGCCACGCCCGGGTGCTGGACGGCTTCGACGACGTCGAGATCCTCGGCGTGACCGACGTGGCGCGCGACGCCGCGACCGCCCTGGCCGACGCGCACGGGGCACGGACCTTCGCCGACGTCGACGAGTTGCTCGCCGCCGGCCCCGACGCGGTGTACGTGTGCGTGCCGCCGTTCGCGCACGGGCCGGTGGAGGAGGCGGTGATCGCCGCCGGGGTGCCGATGTTCGTGGAGAAGCCCGTCGCGGTGGACCTGGACACCGCCGAGCGGATCGCCGACCTGGTCGCCCGGCGCGGGCTGCTCACCGGCGTCGGTCACCACTGGCGGTACCTGCACGTGGTCCGGCACGCCCGCGAGCTGCTCGCCGACCGGCCGGTGCGGATGGTCGGCGGCGCCTGGCTGGACAAGGTGCCCCCGGTCGCCTGGTGGGCGCGGCGGGACCGCTCCGGCGGCCCCGTGGTCGAGCAGGCCGCGCACGTGCTGGACCTGATGCGGGTGCTCGTCGGGGAGGTGACGGAGGTGACCGCGTACGGCGACGGCACCCCGCCGCCGGTCGACGGCGCCGACGTCGACTCGGTGACCACCGCCGCCCTGCGCTTCGCCGCCGGCGCGGTCGGCACCGTCTCCGCCGCCTGCGTCCTGGGCTGGAAACACCGGGCCGGGCTGGAGATCCTGGCCGACGGCCTCGCCCTGAGCCTGACCGAGGACGGCCTGACCGTCCGCGACGCCGACGGCGAGCGCCACCTGTCCGCCGATCCCGACGCCGCCCGCACCGCCGTCGACCGGGCCTTCGTCGACGCGGTCCGGCGCGTGGGCGACGACGTGCGGGTCCCGTACGCCGAGGCGCTGCGCACCCAGCGGCTGGCCCTCGCGATCGCCGAGTCGGCCCGCACGGGGCGACCGGTGTCCCTGCCGACCGGTCCCGCCGCGTCCCCCCACGCCGCCGTGCCGACCGCGACGCGGGTGGGCGTCGATGCGTGACCGGGTGGTGGTGGTCAGCGGCCCGGGGCGGGTCGAACTGGTCGAGCAGGACGCCGACGAGCTGCGCGACGGCACGTTCCGGGTGCGGACCCTCTACAGCGGGGTCTCCGCCGGCACCGAGCTGAGCTTCGTCAAGGGCACCAACCCGTACCTCAACGTCACCTGGAACTCGGGGCTGGGGCTGTTCCAGCCGGGGGAGGCGAGCACCCCCTACCCGGTGACCCGGCTGGGCTACATGCAGGTGGGGCGGGTGGTCGAGAGCCGCACGCCGGCGGTCGCCGTCGGCACGGTCGGCGCGATGACGTACGGCCACCGCACCGGCCACGTCGCCGACCCGCTCGCCGAGCGGTTCGTCCCGCTGCCCGACGACCTCGACCCCCTGCTCGGCGTCTACGTCGCGCACATGGGCCCGATCTGCGCCAACGGGCTGCTGCACGCCGCCGCCGACCTGCGCGGCACCGACGTGCGCTCCCTCGGCGACGGGGTGGCCGGCCGCCGGGTCGCGGTGGTCGGCGGCGGCGTGGTGGCCCTGCTCACGGCCCTGTTCGCCCAGCACCACGGCGCGGCGTCGGTGGTGGTGCTCGACCCGACCCCGCAGCGGCGGGCGGTCGCCGAGGCGCTCGGCCTGCAGACCCTCGACCCGGCCGCCGACGACCCGGCGGTGGTGCTGAAGACCCGGTGGAACCACGCCGCGGGCGACCGGGGCGCCGACGTCGTCTTCCAGTGCCGGGGGCAGGCGTGGGCGTTGCAGCTCGCGCTGCGCCTGCTGCGCCCCCAGGGCGCCGTGATCGACCTGGCCTTCTACCAGGCGGGCGCGGACGCCGTCCGCTTCGGCGAGGAGTTCCACCACAACGGGCTGTCGCTGCGCTGCGCCCAGATCGGCCGGGTGCCGCGCGGGCTCGCCCCGACCTGGGACCGGGAGCGGCTGTCGGCCGAGACCGTCGACCTGCTGCGGGCGTACGGTGATCGGATCCGCACGCATCTCGTGTCGGCGGTGGTGCCCTTAGATGAGGCTCCGGAGCTGCTCACCGACCTGGCCGAACGCCGCCGACAGGAGTTGCAGGTGGTGTTGACCGGCTGACCGGGCCGCACGATCCGGCCCGGGTCGCGTACCGTTGCGGCTCATGGGTGTGTCGCAACGGTTGAAGAGCAGGTTCCGTCGGTTCCTCCAGCGCCCGGGGACCACGGTCGACCTGGGCCCGCTGGAGAAGCTGCTGCCGGCCATCGAGGGCCGTGAGGAGGAGCTGTCGGCGCTGACCGACGCCGAGCTCACCGAGGCCGCCGGCTCCGCCACGGGCTACGAGGAGATCTGCGCGATCGGCCGCGAGGCCGCCCGGCGCGGGCTGGACCAGCGGCCGTACGACGTGCAGCTGCTCGGCGCGATGGCCCTGCTCTCCGGCAAGGTCGCCGAGATGGCCACCGGTGAGGGCAAGACCCTGACCGCCACGATCGCCGCGTACGGGCACGTCCGGCTCGGCAACGGCCCGGTGCACGTGCTCACCGTCAACGACTACCTGGCCCGCCGTGACGCCCGCTGGATGGAGCCGGTCTACACCCTGCTCGGGCTGACCGTCGGCTCGGTCAGTGAGGCGTCCACCCCGCAGGAGCGCCGCGACGCGTACGCGTGCGACGTCACGTACGTCTCGGTCAGCGAGGCCGGTTTCGACTACCTGCGCGACCAGCTCGTCACCGACCTCGACGACCGGGTCCAGCCGGCGCTGCGCACGGCGATCGTCGACGAGGCCGACTCCATCCTGATCGACGAGGCCCGGGTGCCGATGGTCCTCGCGGGCGCGGTCGGCGGCGAGCAGGACCCGGTGCACGCCGCCGCGGCCCTGGTGCGCGGTCTGCGCAAGGGCAAGCACTACACCGTCGCCGAGGACGGCCGCAGCGTCGCGTTCACCTCCGCCGGCCTGGCCGCCGTGGAGGCCAAGCTGGGCGGCATCGACCTGTACGACACTGAGCACGTGGGGCAGCTCTCGGCCGTCAACGTGGCCCTGCACGCGCACGCCCTGCTGCACCGCGACGTCGACTACATCGTGCGGGACGGCTCGGTGGAGCTGATCGACGAGATGCGCGGCCGGGTGGCCCAGCGCCGCCGCTGGCCCGACGGCCTCCAGGCCGCCGTGGAGGCGAAGGAGGGGCTCGACGCCACCGCCGAGGGTGAGGTGCTGGGCACCATCGCCGTGCAGGCGTACATCGCGCTCTACCCGAAGGTGTGCGGCATGACCGCCACGGCGGTGCTGGTCGGCGACCAGCTGCGCGAGTTCTTCGGCCTGGAGGTGGCGGTGATCCCGCCGAACACCCCCTGCGTGCGCGAGGACGAGCCGGACCGCATCTACGCCACCCGGGCCGAGAAGGACGAGGCGCTGGTCGACGAGATCAGGCGCTGCCACGACAAGGGCCGGCCGGTGCTGGTCGGCACCCTCGACGTCAAGGAGTCCGAGCAGCTCGCCGTCGGGCTGGAGGCCGCCGGGGTGCCCTGCGTGGTGCTCAACGCCAAGAACGACGACGACGAGGCGGCGATCATCGCCGAGGCCGGCGCGTACGGCGCGGTCACCGTCTCCACCCAGATGGCCGGGCGGGGCGTCGACATCCGGCTCGGCGGCAGCGACTCCGCCGACCGGGACCGGGTCGCCGAGCTGGGCGGCCTCTACGTCATCGGCAGCGGCCGGCACGACAGCCGCCGCGTCGACGACCAGCTGCGCGGCCGCGCGGGCCGGCAGGGCGACCCGGGCGGGTCGGTGTTCTTCGTCAGCCTGGAGGACGACCTCGTGGTCCGGCACGCCAGCGACGCCATCCCGGCGTCGCCTCGGATGAACGCCGACGGCCTGGTCACCGATCCGCAGGTCGACTACGCCGTGGAGCACGCCCAGCGGGTCGCCGAGGGCGTCAACCACGAGATCCACCGCAACACCTGGCGCTACAGCGTGGTGATCGAGCAGCAGCGCAAGGCCCTCGCCGAGCGGCGGGAGCGGCTGCTGACCAGCGACATCGCCGCGCTGATGCTGCTGGAGCGGGTGCCGGAGAAGGCCGAGGAGATGGACGAGGACCTGCTCGCCCGGGCGGCCCGGTCGATCGCCCTCTTCCATCTCGACCGGCTGTGGGCCGAGCACCTCGCCGAGCTGTCCGAGGTGCGCGAGGGCGTGCACCTGCGCGCCCTGGGCCGGCTCGACCCCCTCGACGAGTTCCACCGGGCGGCAGTGCCGGCGTTCAACGCGCTGGTGCCGGAGATCGAGGCCCGCACCATCGCCACGTTCACCGAGACCGAGTTCGACGAGGACTGGGAGCCGGACGCCTCGACGCTGGTGCGGCCGTCGGCGACGTGGACGTACCTCGTCCACGACAACCCGTTCGGCTCGGAGCTGGACCGGCTCATCGCCTCGGTGGGGCGTCGGCTCAGCGCCGCGCCGCGCTGAGGTGCGACTTTTCGGCCGTTTCGACCCGGCTTGCCGGGGGTACTAGCGCGCGTCGAAAGAATCGGGAGAGCACAGACGATGAGACAGCGCAGGGGCGGTACGGGGCGCCGGTGGTCGGCGTTCCCGGCGGGGGCAGTGGCCCGGTGAACCTGGAGGCGCAGGCCGCCGGCACCGAGACCCTGAGCGTGCTGGAGACGGCGGCGCTGCTGCGGGAGCTCACCGCCGGCCTGATCGAGGTGACGGATTTCGACGCGGCGCTCGTCCAGTTGGTCGGGCTCACCCAGGCGGCCGTCGCCGGGGTCGCCTGGTGCGGTTTCACCGCGCTGCGGGCCGGCGAGCCGGCCGGGGTGGCCGCCTCCGACCCGGCCCTCGCCGGCCTGGACGACCTCAGCGACGGCCCCGACACGCCGGCGATGAGCGCCATCCACCGCCGCGAGATGATCCTCGCCGAGGACCTCGGGCGGGAGTCGCGCTGGCCGGCCTGGACGGCCCGGGCCCAGCAGGCGGGGGTGCGTGGCGTCATCTCCGCGCCGGTCGACGTCGACGAGCAGGTCATCGGGGCGATCAACCTGTACGCCTCGACGCCGGACGCGCTGACCACCCGTCACCAGCTCACGGCGATGCTCCTCGCCGAGCACGCCGGGCTGCTGCTGGCCGCCGTCCGGGGCCGGGAGCGGCGGGCCGCCGAGGCCACCGAGCGGGACGCCGCGCTGCTCGGCGAGGGGGTGGTCGGGCAGGCGATCGGCGTCATCATGACCCAGCGCGGCTGCCCCGCTCCGGAGGCCCTGGAGGTGCTGCGCAGCGCGGCGACGTCGCTGGACATCCCGCTGCGCGAGGTCGCCGAACGCCTGGTGGCCACGGTCGCCCGGCCCCGGGAGGGCTAGCGCCGGGCCGGGGCGGTCGGGCCCGTCGGCCACCAGCCTGTCGGCGATCCGACGGCCGGCCGTTTCCCCACGGCGACCGGCGGGTAGCACCCTGGACTGGTGAGCTGAAGCGACCAGGGGAGGGCGCGATGGAGAGCCGACTGCGGGTGCACGGGCATCCCATCCAACCGATGCTGGTGACGTTCCCGTTCGGGCTCTTCGTCAGCGCCACCGTCTTCGACCTGGCCGACGTCGCGGGCGGTCCCGCGTTCCTCGGCGAGGTCGGCTACTGGACCTCGGTCGCCGCCCTGGTGGCGGCCGCGCTGTCCACCGTCGCGGGGATGGTCGACCTGTGGGACGCCGCGGGCGAGTCGACCCGCCGCACCAAGATCACCTTCAACCTGGTCAACGCGGCGATGGCCGCGCTGTTCCTGCTGACCTGCCTCATCCGGGCGCACTCGCCGCAGCGGGGCGCGACCGGCGTCCTGCTCGCCGCCGAACTGGTCGCGCTCGGGCTGGGCGGGGCCGGCGTGTGGCTCGGCGCCCGCCTGATGCGTCAGTTCGAGGCGGGGCGCGCCGAGACGGGCACCCTCGACGCGCTGGGCCCGGTGGCGGGCTCCACTGTGGAGATCGTCCGGCCCCGCGCCTGAAACCCGGTTGTCCCGGCGCGGTGGGTGCGGCGATGCTTTCGCCCGTGAGCGGAAAGCGGGGATTCGAGGAGCTGCTCGCCGAGGGCGCGTCCGTGCCCGTGCAGGGCTGGGACTTCTCCTGGCTGCTGGGGCGGGCCAGCGAGGAACGACCGCCGTGGGGCTACGCCCGGCTCGTGGCCGACCGGATGGCCCGGGCCGACGCGGCGCTGGACATCGAGACCGGCGGCGGGGAGGTCCTCGCCGAGGTGCCCCGCCCGCCTCGGGTGCTGCTGGCCACCGAGGCGTGGCCGCCCAACGTGGAGGTGGCCCGGCGCAACCTGCGCGCGGTCGGCGCGAGGGTGCTCCAGGTCGCCGAGGGCGGCGGCCTGCCCGTGGCCGACGCCACCCTGGACCTCGTGGTGAGCCGACACCCCGTGCACACCCCCTGGGACGAGATCGCCCGCGTGCTGCGGCCCGGCGGGACGTTCCTGTCCCAGCAGATCCGCGGCGGCACCATGCGGGAGCTGAGCGAGGCGATGCTGGGTCCGCTGCCCCCGCCGCAGCGGCAGCTCCCCGGCCAGGCCGTCGCCGCCGCCGAGGCGGCCGGGCTGACGGTGCTCGACCTGCGCGAGGCGCGGCTGCGCACCGTGTTCCACGACGTCGCGGCGGTGGTCTACTTCCTGCGCAAGGTGGTCTGGACGGTCCCCGGGTTCACCGTCGAGCGCTACCGACCCCAGCTCGCCCGCCTGCACGACCGGATCGAGGCCGACGGCCCGTTCGTGGCCCACGCCCGGCGCTTCCTGATCGAGGCGGTCCGGCCCGCCTGAGCCTGCCTGGGCCGACCCGCGGCCGGCGTCGCCTGCGCCGGCCGCGGGGACCGCTGCGGTGCCCTGCCCGCGGTCGGCGTGGCTGTGGTCAGCCGTGCGCCTCGGCGTGATGCGCGGCGAGCACGTCCGCGCCGAAGTCGCTGGCCGGGCGGCGCAGCACGGTGTGGGCGTGGTTGCCGTCGTCGGCGGTGTTGTCGTACTCGATGAGCAGGTCGTCGCCCTGCACCCGGTAGTAGTGGCGCTGCCCGGGCCCGGTGGGGCCGGCCCAGGCGAAGTGCAGCGGCCCGCCGGCGAGCCGGCGGGCCTCCCGCGCGGCCAGCTGCGGCGGCAACCGGTCCAGGTACACGGCGACGAGCTGGTCCAGCAGGGCCCGGCCGGTGGGGCCGAGCCGGTCGGCGGGCACCCCCAGTGGCGCGATCTGCCCGGCGACGCGGGGACGGGTGGCGCTGACGATGTCGGCGGGGGCGTCGTCGGCGACGATCGCCGCCGCCCGTCCCGCCGGACCGATGGCGTCGAGCAGGGCCCGCCCCAGGTCCTCCTCGACCCCGAGCGGCCGGGACACCGGGTGCCCGGCGTGCCGGACGGCGGCCGGGTTCGCGCCGAGGAAGACGGGCGCGGGGGAGACCTGGTCGTCGACCACGGTCATGCTCACCGACAGGTGGTGTCCCTCGAACCGCCAGGCCCACCGGTCGTCGCGGGCCGGGTCGCCGAAGACCGCGACCCAGTAGTCGCCGCTGTGCCGCCCGCGCCGCCAGCCTTCGGCCCGGTCGAGCACCTCCTCCAGCGCGACGACGGCCATCGCCTGCGCGTACGCCGCCGGGCTCAGGGCCGTGGCCAGCAGCCGGTGCGCGGCCTTGCGGCCGGCGCGGTCCAGGTCGGCCAGGCACACCCCGGGGCGCGGCCGGGGACGGTACTCCAGCCACCGCCGGGCCCCGTCGTCGTCGAACCGGTGCGTGGCGCGGGCCCGCGCCGACTCGTCCAGCGCGCCGAGCAACGCGGTGCCGGCCGCGCGCATCTGTTCGGGTAGGGAATCGTCCACCGACCCTGTATACCCGGGCGGGACGCGGCCAGCGCGCCGCGAGCGGGGCCGGCGCGTCGCCTGGTAGCTTGCCGGGCCGGCGCGGGAGGGGCGATGGGCGACGACAGGGTGTACGTGGGCAAGGCGGACGTGGACGGCCCCCGGGAGGGCGGCTGGCTGCTGGGCCACTTCATGCCGGAGGGCGATCCGCGGCGCAGCGGCGACGTGGAGGTGAAGTGGGGCGTGCACGCGGCGGGGGAGGCCCGCTCGCGGTGGGCCACCGGCGAACGGCGCACGGCGCTGCTGGTGCTGGTCAGCGGCGGCCGGTTCCGGGTCGAGCTGCCGGACCGCACGGTGCTGCTCGCCGAGCCGGGTGACTACGTGGTGTGGGGGCGGGGCGTGGACCACTCCTGGTACGCCGAGCGCGAGTCGGTGCTGCTGACCGTGCGCTGGCCGTCGGTGCCGGGCTACCGGGTGGAGCCACCGGTGCGCCGCTGAGGCGCGCGCCGGGCCCATGGGATGTCCCAGCATGTGGTATTACCTACTAAACCTATAGGCTTTACCTCCTATGCTGGTGGTTGCACGCTCCGTACCGATCCCGTGAGGTCCCGCATGGTAGTCAGCCGCCGTCCCGAGCCCGACCTGCTCGCCGTCGCCGCCCGGTACGCCGCCGACCCGGCCGGCTGGTCGGTGCCGCTGCGCTTCCATCCCGAACACCGGTGGTACGCGCGCCTCGCGGTCGCCGCCGACCACGAGGTCTGGGCGCTGAGCTGGCTTCCCGGCCAGGGCACCGACCTGCACGATCACGGCGGCTCCTCCGGGGCCTTCCTGGTCGTGGACGGCGTCCTCACCGAGGAGACCGTCAGCGGCGGCCGGCTGCGCCCGCACCGCCTCGCCGCCGGGGCCGGCCGCCGCTTCGGCGCCCGCCACGTGCACGTGGTCACCAACCGCGACGACCAGCCGGCGGTCAGCGTGCACGTCTACCGTCCCGCGTTGACCCGGATGACCCGCTACCGCCTCGTCGACGGCCTGCTGCGGGTGGCCGAGGTCGCCGAGGCCGGCGTCGCGTGGTGACATCGTTGACCACCTCGACTCCCTGGAAGGACCCGATGATGCCGCACCACCCCGCCCGCGCCGAGAGCTGTCCACGTCCCGTGCCACCCCCCGGCTCCCGGGGCATCGACGAGATCCTCGCCGAGGCGCGCTCCCGGCTGCGGCGGCTCGACCCCGAGCAGGCGCACCTGGCGTACCGCGAGGGCGCCCTGCTGGTCGACATCCGGCCGGCCGCGCAACGCGCCGCGCACGGCACGGTGCCCGGCGCCCTGGCGATCGAGCGCAACGTGCTCGAGTGGCGCTTCGACCCCCGGTGCGCGGCCCGGCTGCCCCAGGCCGTCGGCTACGACGTGCCCGTGGTGGTGCTGTGCCAGGAGGGCTACACCTCCTCGCTCGCCGCCGCCGCGCTCCAGGACATCGGCCTGCACCGCGCCACCGACGTCGTCGGCGGCTTCGCCGCCTGGCGCATCGCCGGCCTGCCCACGCTCGGCCCCACGCCCCCGCCCCGTTCCCCGTCCGTCGCGCCGCCGGTGACCGCCGGCCGGGCGCACCACTGACCGCCGCGCCCCACCGGACGCGGCGGTCGGCACCGCCATCTGAGGAGGCACCATGTCCGTCGTCGCCATCTCCTCGCGCCCCCACCCGCCGGGCCGGGCCGAGCGGGCCCCCCAGTGCCGCCCCGACCGCGCGCCGGCAGGCCGGGTCGACCGGGTCCCGTCGCCGGGACACGCCCGGTCCGTGCCGACACTGACCGTCACCGTCGAACTCGCCCCCGGCCAGCTGACGCCCCGCCTCGCCCGGCTGGTCGAGCTGCTGGGGGAGCTGGCCGAGTCCGGCGAGGGCACGCTGCTGGCGGGCTCCACGGAACAGGGTCGCCGCGCACCGGAGCCGTGGGCCCCGGCGGAGCGCCGGCCCCGCCCGGTCGAGTTCCGGTCGGCGCAGGCCGACCCGGCGGGGCCGCGACCGCTCGTGCCCCGGGTCTCCGCCGCCGCCCCGCCGCCCCCCGAGGACCCCGAGGAGGTACGCATCCTGGCCGCCTCGCGGGTGGTGCGGCAGGGCCCCCGGGTCATCCCGCTGACCCGCATCGAGTTCGACCTGCTGCACTTCCTGGCCGAGCACCCCCGCCGGGTCTTCACCCGGTTGCAGCTGCTCAGCAACGTCTGGGGCTACGAGCACGCCATCGCCCGCACCGTCGACGTCCACGTCCGACGGCTGCGCGCGAAGCTCGGCGCCGCCACCCCGTTGGTCACCACCGTCTACGGGGTCGGCTACCGGCTCGCCGACGAGGCGCGGGTCAGCGTCGACCCGCACCGCTGAGACGTCCGCCGCGCAGCCGGCGACGCGGCGCACCCCGGCTCCGGGGTGCGCCGCGTCCGCGTGTCGGACGTCCGCGCCGCCTGGCCGGTCACCCTGCGGCCCGAGCGCGAACGGCGGGCCGCGCGGGTACCCCCCCGTATCCCACGATCATGGTGACTCTGCTGTAATCATCAGGCCTCGTACGCAGAGCGAGCATCCGGCTCCGATGTGTTCGTCAATTGTCACATTCATGCAACGTAGCCGCCCCTTGACCGCCAGGTGGGCGCCGGGAAGCATCGATGCAGCGGCGTCCCGGGCCGTGGGGAGATACCCGGACCAGCCAAGGAGGACCATGTCGGTCAGCCCCGCATCGCCGCGCGCCGGATGGCATACGTCCCAACCCGCGGTTCCCGGTCGGCCCCCCGGCGGTCAGCGCCGTCCCGTCAACGGCACCACGCCCGTGCTCACCGTGACCCTCAGCATCCCGCTCGTGGCCGAGGAGACCCTGACCCCGGCGGCCCGCCGCCTGCTCGACGCGGCCCGCGAGATGCTGGAGCGGGGCGAGGGGGTCGTCACCGCCGGCCCCGCTCCCGAACGGCGGCCCGACCAGGTGCCCGCCGGGCGCACGCCGCCGCGTCCCCTGGCCCCGACCATCCCGGCGCTGCACATCCTTGCGTCGTCTCGGTCGGTGCTGCGCGACAACGAGCCGCTGCCCCTGACCCGGCTGGAGTTCGACCTCCTGCTGCACCTGGTCGCCCACCCCCGGCGGGTGTTCACCCGGCTGCAACTGCTCAACGCCGTCTGGGGCTACGAACACGCCGGGGTCCGCACCGTCGACGTGCACGTGCGCCGGCTGCGCGGCAAGGTCGGCGTGGACGTGCCGTTGGTCACCACCGTCTACGGCGTCGGCTACCGGCTCGCCGACGACGCCCGGGTGACCATCGACCGCAGCGGCTGACGACCCCACCGGCCGGGCCCGTCAGGGCCGGCCCCGCCGCCCGGCCCGCGTCGTGCCCGGCGACCGGGCACGATGGTCGGATGCGCGTGCGTCCCATCTCCCCCGACCGCCTCGTCACCGAGCTGACCGAGCGGCTCGTCGCCGCCGACCCGCCCGGCCGGCTCCGCGTCGTGGTGGACGGCGCCCCGGCGGCGGGCCCCGACGAACTGGCCGCCGCGCTGGTCGACCCGCTGCGCGCCCTCGGCCGCCCCGTGCTGCACGTGCGGGCCGCGGACTTCCTCCGTCCGGCCTCCGTGCGGCTGGAGTTCGGCCGGACCAATCCCGACGCCTACTACGAGGGGTGGGTCGACGAGCCCGGCCTGCGCCGCGAGGTCCTCGACCCGGCGGGGCCTGGCGGCTCGGGCCGGATCCTGCCGTCCCTCTGGGACCCCCGCACCGACCGGGCCAGCCGGGCCGGCTACGTCACGCTGCCGCCCCACGGCGTCGTCCTCGTCAGCGGGGCGCTCCTGCTCGGCGGCGGGCTCCCCGTCGACCTCGCCGTGCACCTGGAGCTCTCCCCGGCCGCCCTGGCCCGGCGCACCGACCCCGCGCTGCGCTGGACGCTGCCGGCCTTCGCCCGCTATGCAGAGGAGGTCGCCCCGGCCGGCTTCGCCGACGTGGTGGTGCGCGTCGACGACCCCCGCCACCCCGCCCTCGTGGAGCCGGACGCCGCCCGGTGACCCCGGGGCCGCACGCCCCCTGGGGCGCCGCCCCGGGAGGCGGGCCGCAGATTCCAGAAATTCGGTGGTTTGGCGCGGCCGTACCCGGGGTAATCGCCCGGCTCACAGAGCGCGAGTGATCTCCACCCGCCTCACGCAGCGACCGGGCCGGGCACCACCCCGGCGCACCAGCCAGGAAAGGCAGGCAGCGATGCTCGTCCACGACACGGTAGCCACCGGCCGATCGCAGGCGGACACCGACCAGATCCGGGCGTCCCTGCGGGCTCGCTACGAGGAGCTCTCCGCCGAGTACGAGCAGGCGGTGCTGCAGAGCCAGGTGCTGCGCCTGGTGGAGGTCGGCGACACCGCCGGCGACGACCAGGCCGACAGCGGCACCAAGACCGCCGAGCGGGACACCGCGCAGTCGCTGCTGCGCACCATCCTCGACCGCCGGGCCCAGTTCGAGCGGGCCCTGGGCCGGCTCGACGAGGGCACGTACGGCTTCTGTGAGGGCTGCTCGGCCCCGATCCCGGTGGAGCGGCTGGAGATCTTCCCCTCCGCCACCGCTTGCGTCACCTGCAAGCAGAGCCGGGAGCGGCGGGCCGCCTGAGGCGGCCCCCTCCGGTTGCCGGTCGGTAGCGGACGCGGTGCACTCCACCCATGGGTGAGATCAAGGTGGGCACCGCGTCCTGGACCGACCGGACCCTGCTCGACTCCGGGTGGTATCCGCAGACGGCGGACAACCCGGAGAAGCGCCTGTCGTACTACGCGAAGCAGTTCCCGCTGGTCGAGGTCGACGCCACCTACTACTCGCCGCCGGCCGAACGCACGGCGCGACTGTGGGCCGAGCGCACCCCGGCCGGGTTCACCTTCAACGTCAAGGCCTTCAGCCTGCTGACCGGCCACCCGACGCGGGTCTCCGCGCTCTACAAGGACCTGCGGCCGGACACCGACAAGCGCAACGTCTACCCCGGCGACCTGCCCGCGCAGGCGTACGAGGAGGTGTGGACCCGGTTCCTGTCCGCCCTCGACCCGCTCGTCGAGGCGGGCCGGCTCGGCGCGCTGCTGTTCCAGTTCCCGCCGTGGTTCACCATCAAGCGGGACAACAAGCAGTACCTGTTGGAGGTGGCCCGCCGGTGCGCGCCCCTGCGGCCGGTGTTCGAGTTCCGGCACGCCTCCTGGTTCGCCGGGGACAACCGCGACGAGACGCTCGGCTTCCTGCGCGAGCACGAGCTGGCGTACGTCTGCGTGGACATGCCGCAGGGCCACCGGTCCTCGGTGCCGCCGGTGCTGGCGGCCACCGCCGACCTGGCCGTGGTCCGCTTCCACGGCCACAGTGCCAGGTGGACCAGCAAGGACATCCACGAGAAGTTCGGCTACGACTACTCCGACCGGGAGTTGCGCGACTGGGCCCCGAAGCTGCGCGCGCTCGCCGACGACGCGGGCGAGACCCACGTGCTCATGAACAACTGCTACCGGGATTACGCCCAGCGCAACGGCCAGCGCCTCCAGTCCCTCCTGGACGCCGGCCCCTGACGCCGGCCTGTCTCTCGCGCGGGGAACCGGGTTCGAGATCGCGCTCGATCCGGGAATGAGTGGCATCCGCCCCCACACGCGTCGCAGACGGGTAGATCTTGGAAGCGGATGGCCCCTCCAGGGGCCGAAATCTTCCAAGATCCGCCCGGCCCCGGCTTGTCGCCGTGGTGCCGGCGCGCGTTCGAGGGCAACCGGGTAGGGAGTCCTGAGCCGGGGTCAGCCCGCCTCGACGCCGCCGGCCCGGAGGATCTGCCTGACCCGCTCGCGGGTGTAGCCGGTGGCCCGGACGATGTCGACTTGGCGCATGCCGTTGCGGGCTGCCTCGACGATGGCTCCCGCGAGGCGGGACCGCGCCGTGGCGATGTTGCCTTTGGCCTCGGCGATGATCCGGTCCGCCTCGGCCTGCGCATCGGTCATCGCCGCCCGCGACTCTTCGTAGGCCCGGACCGACGCAGCGAGGTCTGTCACGACGCAATCGTTCCACAGTGAGTTCGGCTGTCCGCGCGGGCAGCGCCAGGTCTTATGCCCGGCTGGTCCTCAGTCGGGCTCCACGCCGGCCTGGCGCAGGAGGGTGCGGATCCACTCGCGGGACAGGCCCGTGGTGGCGACGAGGTCCCGCATGCGGGTGCCGGCCCGTGCTTCCGCCACGATCGCTTCGCCGAGGTCCCGCCGCGCTTGACGCAGCGCGTCCTGGCTCGTGCGCACCTGAGCCTTGGCGGCGTCCACGGCGTTCTGGGCAGCCCGGTAGGCCGCCGTCACCGAAGCCAGATCCTTCGCCACGCCGTCACACTGTCACACCAGCGATCTTGGCCATTTGTCGGTCGAGAAACTGGCCAGCTAAGTGTTCTAGTATTGGCCAGCAAGAGGCTATTCTATTGGCATAGAAGGACTGGGGTCGACAGGGGAGGTTCTCACCGTGAGTGTGTTGCCGCCGTTGCCCGGGTGCGGGGGTCGGCCACCGTCCGGATCGAGGTGTACGGGGCAGGCGGCCTCGACGCCGCCGCGTACGCATGCACTGGGCACGCGGCCCCGATCGCCGTGACGATCGAGGCCGCCGGGTGGTCCGCCTGCCCGGTGCCGCGCGTCCCCGAGTCGGGCCGGCCCTGCGGGCACGTCTACCGGTACCCGACCGGCGGGTTGGCCGACCCGCCCGGCGACGCCCATCCTCGCTGGTGCGACCGGGACGGCTGCGCCGCGAGGCGGCGGCACCGCTCCGTGCGGCTCCCGCTGACGCCGCGCTCGCCGGCACCGCCTGCCGGCCCCCTGGCCGCCGAAGACCCGACCGCCGAAGACCCGGCGGCCGAAGGCCCCATCGCCGGAGGCCCGGCGATCGGAGCCCTGCCCGCCGAAGCCGCCGCCGACGTGGCGCTGGCGCAGGCGCTCGTGCCCGGCGCGGGCCCGGTGCTCGTGGTCGCCGTCGGCGGGGCCGAGCCCGGCGAGCTGATGCTCACCCTCGACCAGGGGCGGGTGCTGTCCTACCGGCTCCGCCGCCTGCTCGACCTGGCCGCCGCGACCCACGCCCGCCGCGCCGGCCCCGGCGTGCGCCCCCGCAACCGGCGCGGCTGCCCCTGACCGGGCAGGGGTCAGCTCGTCTCGCCGGCCACGCTGAACGAGCGGAGCCGGTCGATCGCCAGCGCGGTGAAGCCCACGCTGATCAGTGCGCTCATCACCGCCGCCACCGGCACCGACACGTCACCCAGCAGCAGCTCGGTGGGGGCGATCCGGTCGGCGAGGGCGATCACGTACTGCTGGATGGAGAGCACCCGCGTGCCGCTCACGACGCTGCCGAGCAGCCCCTCCCAGATCAGCACGTAGACCAGGCCGAGCAGCACCGGCCGGCGGGTGAGCAGGCTGAGCGCCAGGAACAGCGCCGAGTACGCCAACGCGCCGACCGCGGACGCGGCGGCCAGGGCCAGGCCGAGGCGTGCGGAGTCGGCCAGCAGGCCGGCGGCGTAGAGCGGCACGGCGACGGTGACCCCGGTGACGGCGGTGGCCACCGCCAGCTTGGGCAGCACGATCTGCCAGCGGGGCAGGGGCTTGGTCAGGATGTGCACGACCGTGCCGTCGTCGATCTCGGCGCCGAGCACGCCGGTGCCGACGATCAGGGCGACGACCGGGAGCACCACGGCCAGGCCGAGGCCGACCAGCACCGGCGGGGCCCAGTCGCGCGGGGTGACCCCGAGCGACCGGGAGAGCACCGCCAGGCCGACCAGCACCACGGGCAGCGGCAGCAGCAGGAGGAAACGGCGACGCCCGAACAGCCCGCGCAGGGTGAGCCAGGAAACGGTGGACATGGGGTTCAGGCCTCCACGAGGTAGGAGAAGACGCTCTCCAGGGACTCGTCCTCGGGCACCAGCTGGCGCACCCGGACGCCCTCCCGCAGGGCGATCTTCGGCAGCACGCGGGTGAACGCGCCGTAGTCGCCGGCGCGCACCGTCAACCCGGCGCGGCCCAGCTCGACGCCCGTCACCGACGCCTCGGCCATCAGCGCCACGGCGAGCGCCCGGCCGTCGGTGGAGCGCACGGTGAACACGTGCGGCCGGTTGGTCATCAGCCGGCGGATGGTGCGGAAGTCACCGGAGGCGGCCAGCCGGCCGGCGACCATCACCTGGACGGTCCCGGAGACCTGCTCGACCTCCTCCAGGATGTGCGAGCTGAACAGGATGGTGCGGCCGGCGTCGCCGAGGCGGTGCAGCAGCTCCATCATGTGCAGCCGCTGCCGCGGGTCCATCCCGTTGAACGGCTCGTCGAGCAGCAGCACCTGGGGCTCGTGCACCAGCGCGGCGGCCACCCGGGCCCGCTGCCGCATGCCCTTGGAGTACGTGCCGATCCGGCGGTCCTGCGCGCCTTCCAGCTCCACCAGGGCGATCGCCCGGCGGGCCGCCGCGGCCGGCTCCGCCAGCCGGTGCAGCTTCGCGCTGGCCAGCACGAACTCGTACGCGGTGAGGTAGGTCTGCACCGCCTCGCGCTCGCTGACCAGGCCGAGCCGGCGGTAGACCTCGGGGTTGCGCCAGGTGGGCTGCCCGCCCAGGGTCACCATCCCGCGCGACGGGGCCAGGAAGCCCGCCATCATGTGCAGCAGGGTCGTCTTGCCCGCGCCGTTGGGGCCGAGCAGCCCGGTGACTCCGGAGCCGAGGCTCATGCTGACGTCGTTGACGGCCACCACGTTGCCGTACCAGCGGGAGACGCCCGCGAGGTCGAGGGCGCCGGTGGCGGCCGTGGGCGTCCCCGTCGCCGGGGCGGCGCTGGTCGTGGTCATCGGGCGGCCACCTTCCGGTATCGACGCAGCAGCAGGGCGACGCAGCCGGCCACGAGCAGCACGGCGGCGACCGCGTAGACAGGGCCGAAGCCGCCGATGGGGACTCCGCTCTGGCCCTCGGACGTCAGCAGGTCGCCGAGCGCCCAGGAGCCCACGCCGCCGACCAGCGTCGACGGCGAGGCGAGGAAGGCCAGCTCGTTGACCGTTCGCGACGGCATGACCGACAGGGTGCCGACGATCGGCGTGGTCATCAGGAACACGGCGACGATCCCACCGGCCGCGAACGCCCGCTTGCCGGTGAGGGAGGCGACCAGCAGCCCGACCGAGGCGAAGACCGCCGCCCACAGCCCGGCGTAGAGCAGGCTCGGCAGCAGGTCGAGCAGCTCCTCGGCGACGCCGCTCATGCCGTCGCCGGTGCTGAACGCGGCGCCGAGGAACATCACGAACTGCGGGCCGCCGAGCAGCAGCCAGAGCGCGGTCGCCAGCGCCAGCAGCTTGGCCAGCGGGTAGTCCGCGCGCGGCAGCGGCCGGGAGAAGTAGAGCGGCAGCACCCCGCTGCGCAGGTCACGGGAGACCAGTTCGGGCGCGGCCACCGCGACGAAGAAGATGACCAGCCAGCTCATGTTGTCGGCGAACTGGGCGTACGTCATCACCGCCTCGCCGATCTGGGCGCGGATGGCGGTGAGGGCGGCGGCGACCGCCGTGACGATGCCGACCACCAGCCACGGGAAGATCTTGGCCTTGGCGCTGCGCCCCAGGCCGAAAGCCGTCCGCAGGCCGTGCAGGTAGAGCGCGCCGAAGACGGCCCGGCGGCCCAGCCGGGGGCCGGTGTACCGCTGGTAGCCGATGTCGTGGATGACGCCGGTCGGCTCAGGCATGGCTGGGCTCCCTCGTGGCGAAGAGTTCGGCCACCCGGTGCCGGCGCTGGTCCAGCCGGTGCAGCGGCAGGTCCAGCTCGGCGACCGCGCCGAGGATCAGGTCGTAGGTGGCGTCGTCGACGAGCTCGACGAGCAGCAGCCGGCCGTCCCGGCGCACCGGCAGGCCGAGCGCGCCCAGCCGGGCGGCCAGCTCCTCGGTGCCCTCGCTGACCTCCACGGCGAGCACGTCGGTCGCGGAGGTCATGGCGGAGATGTGGTCGGCGCGCAGCAGCCGCCCGCCGTCGATGGCGACGAGGGTGTCGCAGATCCGTTCCACCTCGCCGAGCAGGTGCGAGCAGACCAGCACGGAGATGCCGAACTCGGTGCCGATGCGGTGCACCAGCGTTAGCATCGCGTCCCGGCCGGCGGGGTCGAGGCCGTTGGTCGGCTCGTCGAGCAGCAGCAGGTCGGGGTCGTGCACGAGGGCCTGGGCGAGCTTGACCCGCTGCTTCATGCCGGTGGAGTAGCCGCCGACGGGGCGGTAGCGCTCCTCGTAGAGCCCGACGTGCCGCAGCGCCTCCGAGGCCCGTTCCCGGGCGACCGTGCGCGGCAGGCCGCTGATCCGGCCGAGGTGGGTGACCAGTTCCGCGGCGGAGAGGTCCGGGGGCAGGGCGTCGTGCTCGGGCATGTAGCCGACCCGGGCGCGCACCCGGGCGGAGTCGGTGGTCGGGTCCAGGCCGAGCACCCGGGCCCGGCCGCTGGTCGGGGTGAGGAGGCCGAGCAGGATCTTGATCAGGGTGGACTTGCCGGCGCCGTTGGCGCCGACCAGCCCGATGATGCCCGGTTCGACCGCGACGGTCAGGTCGGCCAACGCCGTGACCCCGCCCCCGTACGTCTTGGTCAGCGACTCGGTCGCGATGAGTGTCACGCCGTACAGCGTAGGGACCGGGGGTCGCTTGTGGCCGGCGGCCCGTCCCGGGCGGATCCCTGAACTTCCTGGCCGGCTACCCCTAGGGTCCCGGGCCGACGCGGGCGGCATCAGCCTGGCGCAGCGGACTATCGACTAGAACCAGCGGAGAAAGCTACGCTGCGACCGAACTTTCGTCGGCCTGAGGAGAAGTCGTGTCGCGCCGTACCGGCAAGCCCTCCTACCTGCTGGCGGCGTCCGACACGCGTCGCCGTAGCAAGGCCCGTCTGGCCGCCATCGTGGCGGCGATCGGGCTCGCGGGCGTTCTCGTGGGCGGTGCCACCGGCTACACGGCCAGCCGACCGGACGGCGTCGAATCGGCTGTGGCGGACATGCGCAGGGCCGAGGTGGAGCGTGACACCCAGCAGGTGGCCGAGCTGACGACGACGGCCCGACGCCTTCGTGACGAGATCTCTCCCATTCTCAGCGCCATCCGGGCGGCTCCGTCGGACGGTGGGCAGCCGGGCCCGGAGCAGGCCCGCCAGTGGCGACAGACCCTGCTTCGGGCCGCGGAGCCGTTCGCGAACCCTCCGTCGGGCACCACCGCCACCAACGTGGCGCGCGCAGGGCTGAAGGGCGCTGTGGAGCAGGCGTCCCTGGCTGTCGAGTCGTATCTCCTCGCTGTCACCGGGCCGCCGACCCAGCGGGGTGCTCTGACGGAGCTGGCGAAACGACAGGCAACGCAGGCGGTGGCGGCCTGGTCGGTCGCGGCCACCCAGCTCGATCAGGTCAACATCGACACCGGCCAGGGCCACCAGCATGTCCACCTGGACGCCGGTCCGGGCGGCGACGCCTTCGCCCCCGACGGCGCGGCGGAGGGCTCCGGCGGCTGACCCTGCGCCCGCGCCCTGCGAGCGGCCGGTCTCACCCCCACGGGGTGAGGCGGCCTCACCCGGGCGGGGCGCAGGGTGGGCGGTGTGCGTGGCCCGTCGGTGGGCCACCCGAGCTGGGCAGGGGGTGCGCACGATGACGGTTCGGGACGTGCCGGATCGACGGCGCGGCGACGTGTTGCACGTGGTCGGGTCGGCCGGCGGCCGCCCGCGCGCGGTGGCGCGGCCCGGTCGGGTCAGCCCCGTTCGGCAGTGGCGCGGCCCGGCCGGGCCGCCGCGCCGCGAAGACCACCGACGGTGAGGGTCACCGACACCGGACACGACCGACCTACGGGGGTGGGCAGATGGCTGAGCAGCTGATCTCGGCGTTCGAGAGTTCGCTGGACAAGACCAACCTGATCCTGAAGGACATCGAGGCGGCGTACGGCTGGCCGAAGGAGCAGCGCAACCAGTCGTACGCGGCCCTGCGCACGGTGCTGCACCTGCTGCGCGACCGGATGCCGGTGCAGGAGAGCGTGGAGTTCGCCGCGCAGTTGCCGGTGCTGCTGCGGGGCATCTACTTCGACGGCTGGCAACCGTCGGACGTGCCGATCAAGCTGAACCGGGACGACTTCCTCTACGAGGTCCGCCAGGGCTTCCCGTACGACGTCGAGGGCGGCCCGGAGCGCGTGGCCCAGGTGGTGCTGGACACCCTGCGCCGGCACGTCACCCAGGGGGAGTGGGACGACGTCCGCTCCACCATGCCCGAGGACCTGGCCCAACTCGTTCCCTGACGCCCGGACGCCGGCCGGCCGACCCGACGACGGGGGTCGGTCGGCCGCGTCGGCTCCGGCGGGGTCGCCCGCGTCGGGCGGGCGGGTCGTGGGACGGGCGTCGACGGTGAGGCCGTGCAGCACCGCCACGGCGGCCAGCGGGAACAGGGCGGCGACGGCGAACCCCGGCCCGAAGCCCAGCCCCGCCACGGCCAGCCCGAACAGCGGCGGGGTGGCCGTGGCGGCCACGTTCTGCAGCACGGTCTGTGCGCTGGTGGCCCGACCCGCCCAGCTCGCCGGGGCCACGTCCGCGACGGCCGCGTACGCGACGCCGTGCCAGCTGACCGTGGCGACGAGGGCGACCAGCAGCAGCGGGGCCGCCGGCGGGGCGTGCAGCGCCTCGGCCACGGCGAGGGCCCCGAGGGCGGCGGCGGTGCCGGCGGCGATGACCCGCAGCGGCCGGAGCCGTTGGGCGGACCGGTCCGACCAGCGGCCGGCGAGCACCCGCGCCGCCGCCGCGACGAGCTGCGCCCCCGCGATCAACGGCCCGGCGGTACGCACCGGCCAGCCGCGTTCGGTGACGAGGTAGTCCAGCGCGTACGCGCCGACGACGAACTGCGCCACGACCAGCAGGGCGCTCGCCCCGTGCACCCGCCA
This sequence comes from Micromonospora sp. PTRAS2, assembly GCF_054052245.1. NCBI lineage: Bacteria > Bacillati > Actinomycetota > Actinomycetes > Micromonosporales > Micromonosporaceae > Micromonospora > Micromonospora sp. PTRAS2. Next base: position 20,937 of record NZ_JBSWBU010000020.1, on the reverse strand, counting down.
CAGCGTCGGCGACCGGTACGGCGACCGCGCGCGGGTCCCGCCGGCGCCGGGCGAGTCGGCGGGCCCTGCGGTGGTGGGCGAGCCGCTGGCGGGCGAGCCGGCGGTGGCCCGGCCGGCGGCGGTCCTCGGCCCGTCGACCAGCAGCAGGGCGGCCACGATCCCGGTCAGCGCGGAGACCACGGCGGCGACCAGCAGCGCCAGGCGGGGGCCGCCGGAGTCGGCCAGCACCGGCAGGACCGCCGAGGCCGCCGCCACGCCCAGCGGCTGAGACGTCTGCCGGATGCCCATCGCCAGGCCCCGCTCGCCGGGCGCGAACCAGCCGGTCACCACCCGGCCGCTGGCGGCGTACACGGCGGAACCGGCGGCCCCGGCGAGGGCCAGGAGCACGAACAGGGCCGGCCCGGCGGCGGAGGCGGCCCCGGCCAGGAACGCGGCCCCGCCGGTCAGGCCCAGGCCGATGACGAGGCGCTCGCCCCGCCGGTCGGCGAGGACGCCCCAGCCGATGAGGGCGAGCACCATGCCGAGGCTGGGGCAGGCCACCAGCAGGCCCAGCTCCCACAGCGGCAGGTCGGTGGTGCGGCGTAGCGCGGGCAGCAGGAACGGCAGCCCGTACAGGTAGAGGGTGCCTGCGGTCTGCGCGGCGGTGCCGATGCCGAGCATGACCCACCGGCGGGAGTCGGCCATGGCCCGAGGCTAGCCGCCATCCCGATATGAGAGACGATTATCTTGCTATCTGGGAAGCCGGTCCGGGCTCGGCAGTGGCCCGTCGCCGGGCGTCGCATGCGGCGGGCCGGTCGGTTGACGACGGATGTCGATGCTGACAGGATATCGGGAGCGCTCCCATCGTCTCGTCGTCGCCGTGGCTGGCGACCCGTAACGAAGGACAGGGAACGCATGCGCATCCACCACCACATCGGTCGGCGCACCAGGTCGGGCCTGCTGGCCGGCCTGCTCGCCGCCACGAGCGCGCTCGCCATGGGCATCGCCGTCGCCCAACCCGGCACCGCCGAGGCCGCCGCCAGCCTGAGGAGCCTCGCCGACGCCAAGGGCCGCGACATCGGCTTCGCCCTGGACCCCGGCCGGCTCTCCGAGAGCCCGTACAAGCAGATCGCCGACACCGAGTTCAACCTCGTCGTCGCCGAGAACGCGATGAAGTGGGACGCCACCGAGCCGAACCGCAACCAGTTCTCCTTCGGCCAGGGCGACGCGGTCGTCAACTACGCCGCGGGCAGCAACAAGAAGGTGTACGGCCACACCCTCGTCTGGCACAACCAGATGCCCGGCTGGACGTCGAACCTCTCCGGGACCGACCTGCTCGCCGCGATGAAGAACCACATCGCCGGGGTCGCCGGCCACTTCAAGGGCAAGGTCTTCGCCTGGGACGTCGTCAACGAGGCGTTCGCCGACGGCGGCTCCGGCGGACGCCGCGACAGCATCCTCCAGCAGCGCATCGGCAACAGCTGGATCGAGGAGGCGTTCCGCGCCGCCCGCGCCGCCGACCCGGGCGCGAAGCTGTGCATCAACGACTACAGCACCGACGGCATCAACGCCAAGAGCACCGCGATCTACAACCTGGTGAAGGACTTCAAGTCCCGGGGCGTGCCGATCGACTGCGTCGGCTTCCAGGCGCACCTGATCATCGGGCAGGTCCCCGGCGACATGCAGGCCAACCTCCAGCGCTTCACCGACCTCGGCGTCGACGTGCGGGTCACCGAGCTGGACATCCGGATGTCCACCCCGGCGAACTCCTCGAAGCTGGCCACGCAGGCCGCCGACTACAAGAAGGTCTTCAACATCTGCCTCGCCGTGGCCCGGTGCCAGGGCGTCACCGTGTGGGGCATCACCGACAAGTACTCCTGGATCCCGGGAGTCTTCCCCGGCGAGGGCGCCGCGCTGATCTGGGACGACAACTACGCGCCGAAGCCCGCGTACCAGGCGGTCGCCGAGGCCCTCGGCAGCGGCACCACCCCGACCACGCCCGCACCGACCACCCCGGTCCCGACCACGCCGGCCCCCACCACGCCCGCGCCCACCACGCCGCCCCCGACCACGCCCGCCCCGAACGGCAGCTGCACGGTGACGTACGTGCCGAACTCCTGGGGCAACGGCTTCACCGCCGAGATCCGGATCCGCAACGACGGCCCCGACCCCGTCAACGCCTGGAGCTTCGGCTTCTACTTCACCGCCGGGCAGCAGGTCACCAACGCCTGGAACGCCACCGTCAGCCAGTCCGGCACCCAGGTGCTGGCCCGCAACGCCAGCTACAACGGCGCCGTGGCCGTCGGCGGCACGGTGAGCTTCGGCTTCCAGGGCACCCACACCGGGTCCAACCCGTCGCCCACCAGCTTCACGTTCAACGGCAAGGTCTGCGCCAACGGCTGACCGCCCGCGTCCCGCCGGCACACCGGGCGAACCGGACGTGCCGGCGGGACGCGCCGTCTACGGTGGGGTTAGAGAAGATCGTGCCGGGGGTACCACCCGTCGCACGACGAACCCCCGCCGCGCGGCGGGGCGGGAACCTGGCGAGGAGCACCGCATGGCACTCAACGACGACGACATCCAGACGACCAGCGGCGGCGGCCTGGAGGGCCCGGCCGACGGTGGTGCCACCCCCGGTCAGCAGGACGGCGGTGCCGACGGTGGCGCGGAGGGCCCGGCCGACGGCGGGGCCACCCCGGGCCAGCAGGACGGCGGTGCCGACGGCGGTGCCGAGGGCCCGGCCGACGGCGGCGCGACCCCCGGTCAGCAGGACGGCGGTGCCGACGGTGGCGCGGAGGGCCCGGCCGACGGCGGGGCCACCCCGGGCCACCGGGACGGCGGCGCCGACGGCAGCGCCGGCTGACGCCTCGCGATGACGATCACCGACCCGCCGGGCGGCCACGGCCGCCCGGCGGTCCCGTCTGCCGCCGCCCGCGCCCTCGCGCGCTGCGTCGCCGTCGAGCCGGGCAAGTTCGCCGCCGCACACTGGGGCCGGGCGCCGCTGCTGTCCCGCGCCGCCGAGCTGCCCAACGCCGACGGCTTCACCGACCTGCTCGGCCCCGCCGACGCCGACGAGCTGCTCAGCCGGCGCGGGCTGCGTACCCCCTTCCTGCGCATCGCCAAGGACGGCCAGCTGGTGCCGGCGGCGCGCTGGACCGGCGGCGGCGGCGCGGGCGCCGAGATCGGCGACCAGGTCCTCGACGAGCGGGTCCTGGAGCTGTACGCCTCCGGCGCGACCCTGGTGCTGCAGGGCCTGCACCGCACCTGGCCCGCCCTGATCGACTTCGCCCGCGACCTCGGCACCGCCCTCGCGCAGCCGCTGCAGGTCAACGCCTACCTGACCCCGGCCGGCAGCCAGGGCTTCGCCACCCACTACGACACCCACGACGTCTTCGTGCTCCAGGTCGACGGGCGCAAGCACTGGCGCATCCACCCGCCGGTGCTGCCCGACCCCCTCGAACGGCAGCCCTGGGGCGGCCGGGCCGACGAGGTCTCCGCGACCGCCCAGGGCCCCGCCGCGCTCGACGTGGTCCTCGAACCGGGCGACGCGCTCTACCTGCCGCGCGGCTGGCTGCACAGCGCCCAGGCCCAGGAGACCAGCTCCCTGCACCTGACCGTGGGCATCCGGGCGCTGACCCGGTACGCCATCGTCGAGGAGCTGCTCGCCCTCGCCGCCGCCGACGCCCGGCTGCGCGCCGGCCTGCCGTTCGGCACCGACGTGGCCGACCCCGACGCGATCGAACCGGAGCTGACCGAGACCGTCGAGGCGCTGCGGGACTGGCTGCTGCGCGCCGACCCGGCCGCCGTGGCCGCGCGGCTGCGCCAACGTGCCTGGCCGGCCGCCCGGCCCGCCCCGATCCGGCCCCTCGCCCAGGCCGCCGCGCTGGCCGCAGTCGACGCCGACACCCGGCTCGCGCCCCGGCCAGGGCTGCGCTGGCGGCTCGACCCGACCGGGGACGACAAGGTCGCGCTGCGCCTCTTCGACCGGGTGCTCACCCTGCCCGCCGGCTGCGAGCCGGCGCTGCGCGCGCTGCTCACCGGCGCGGTGGCCCGGGTCGGCGACCTGCCCGGCCTCGACGACGCCGACCGGGTCGTCCTCGCCCGCCGCCTGCTGCGCGAGGCGATCGCGGTTCCTGCGGAGTAAGGAAGGGCACCCTGTTAACGCTTTCGGTATAGGAAGGGCCCCTTCCTAACCGCGCGGGGGGCTCGGCACCGCGCGGCGCGGCTCAGCGGGCGAGGACCAGCAACACGCCGGTCGTCACCAGGCCCGCCACCAGGACGACCGTGACCGGCCGGGGCGACAGCACCGCGTGCCGACGGTCCGCGAGCCGCTTGGCCAGGGCCAACCCGACCAGCGGGCCGAGCAGGGTCACCACCAGGGCCAACACCGGCAGGCCCACCGCCAGGTCCCCGCTGTTGCGGGCCCCGAGCGCCCGGGCGCCCAGGCCGAGGGCGAACATCAGCGCCGCGCCCACCACCCCGCACAGCGCCAGCAGCGGGTTCGCCGAGGCGGGCAGCTCACCGGGCTGCCGGGTGCGGTCCAGCAGCCCGCGCACCCCGTGCAACAGCAGCAGCGGGTCGCCCGAGGCGTCCCGGGCCGGGCCGGGCGGGTCGCCGAGCCGGCGGGCGCCCGCGCCCAACCGGGCCCGCAACTGCTGCCACAGGTGGGCCGCCTCGGCGTCCACCCGCTCCACCAGCTCCCGCGCGTCGGCCGCCTCCCGCTCGGCCTCGCGCAACTGCTCGGCGGCCTCGGCGACGGCCCGCTCGGCGGCGGCGCACTGCTGCTCGTGCCAGGCGTGGGCCTCGGCGCGCTGGGTGCGCACCCGGTCGGTCAGCTCGGCCAGCCGCCGCACCTGCGCCGCGTACGTCTCACTGGTCACCGGTTCGTTCACGCCGACGGTCCGTAGGGGATGATGACCTGCCCGGTGCGGTGTGCCGCCCGGTCGAAGAAGAGCCCCCGCCACGGCCGCGGATACCAGTCGGGGCCGCCGCTGCCCGGGTACAGCGACGAGCCCAGCTCGCCGCCCTGCACGTCGAGGGCCACCCACGCGCCGATCTGGTCGGTGCGGGCGGCCGGCCCGCCGAGGTCGACCCGCATCCGGGCCACGCCGCGCCACCAGGCCAGCACGTGCGTGCGCCGCTCCGGGCCGTCGTGCAGGATGCGCCGCAGGTGCTCCAGTCCGGTGCGCCCGCCGACCCGCGCGGCCAGCCGCCCCGCCGCCGCGTCGACCGCGTACAGCAGCAGGTAGTGCGGGGTGGCGGGGGTGCCCGGCCGGTCCAGGGCCGCCGCCGTCTCGGCCATCAGCTCCGGTACGGTCTCGTCGTCGTACCAGGCGGCGTCGTCGGCCAGGTCGGCGTAGAGCTCCCGGGCGGCCGGGTCGGCGTCGGGGTCGAGGCAGGCGATGGAGTACCGGGCGGTGCCGGGGCGGTGCTGGCGGGCCAGCGACCGGGCGGCGGCGTCCAGCACGGCGCACGCCTCGTCGACGCGGGTGCCCAGCACGGCGAGGTTGCGCCCGGGGGCCCGGGGCAGCCGCAGCGCCGCCGAGCGGGCCTGCACGTCGATGATCTCCCCGAGCAGGGCCACCGGGGTGCGCGGCACCCCGTCGCCCTCGGGCGGGGTGAGCGCCCGGAAGTCGGGGGCGTCGGCGAGCCGGGGGATCGCGTCGCCGTCGAAGAGCCGGGCCGGCTTCGCGTCGGCGGGGCGCATCCGCCACAGCCGGTGCTGCAGCTCGCTCCACGCGTCCCAGTCGCTGGCCGACGGGATGCGCGCCACCTCGTTGCCCTCGACCAGGCCCGACTCGGCGTTGACCACGGCGTGGTGGCGGGGCAGCGACTGGGCGGCGTCGTTGCGTTCGGCGAGGATGCGCAGCGCCTTGGGCAGCGCGATGCGCAGGGTGAACTGGGCAACCAGCGCCGGCCGCCCCCACAGCGCCTCGATGCCGCGCACGTCCTGCGAGGCCAGCACCAGGTGGATGCCCTGGGAACGGCCCCGGCGGGCCAGGTCTTCGAGCAGGTCGGCGGCCTCCCGGGCGACCACGTCCCGGCCGGCCAGCAGCGCCTGGAACTCGTCGACCACCGCGACGATGCGGGGCCAGTGCCCCGTCGGGTCGACCGCCCGCAGCTCGGCGAGCTTGGTCACCTCGTGCTTCTTCGCCGCGTCGGCGCGCCGGCGCAGTTCCTCGGCGAGGAACCGCAGCAGGGCCAGCCCGAACTCCCGGTCGGTGTTGACGTTGATCCCGACCAGCCGCATGTGCGGCAGCCAGCTCGGGTCCCGCCGGCCCTGGGCGAACCGGGCGAAGGACACCCCCTCCTTGAAGTCGAGCAGGTAGAACTCCAGCTCGGCGGGGGAGTAGCGGGAGGCCAGCGCCCCGATCCAGGCGAAGATCAAGTTGGTCTTGCCGGTGCCGGACGGCCCCCCGATCAGCGCGTGCGGCGGATAGTCGCCGAGATTGAGCAGCACCGGGCGGCCGTGCGGGCCCTCGCCGATGGGCGCGGTCAGCCCCGTCGAGGAATCCTCCCGCCACATCTGCTCCGGCGGCGGCAGCAGGTCGGTGAACGGGGCCGGCGGGGGGCCGGCGTTGACCCGGGCGGCGACCTGCCGGCACGTCTCGGTGACGAGCGTGGCCGGCGGCGGCGGGTCCAGGGTCACCGGCAGGCCGGGCGGGCCGCCCACCCGGGCGCCGTCGGGGCCCACCACGACCCGGGTCACCGTCGGGTCGTCGGGCACCGGGACGCCGCGTACGACCAGGTGCACCCCGCACGCCGCGCCGGTGCGTACCACCCGGTCGAGCTGGCCGCGCTCGTGCCGAGACAGCTCGTCGCCGCCGAGCAGCACCGCCACCCGCCACGGCTCCGGTCGGCGGCCCGTCGCGGCGGCAAGCTCCCGCAGCGAGCGGTACTCCCCGGCGAGCACGGTCTCGTTGATCCGGCGGATCTGCTCCACCAGGTCGTCCAGCAGCCGGCCCAGCCCGCCGGGGCCGACGAAGGTGAGCAGCCCGGCGGTGCCCAGCGGGGCGAAACCGGCCAGCCCGCCGCCGAGGTGCTCCGGGTCGTAGCCGAACAGCCGCACCGCGCCCGGGTCGGCCCGGCCCAGGCTGCGCAGCAGCAGCGCCGGCACCACGGCCGCCCCGCCGTCGGCCCCGGCCCCGCTCAGGTGCACGTGCCCGGCGTCGAGCAGCGGCACCAGCGCCGGCACCGGCTCCGCGCCGGGGATGCGCACGGTGCCGACGCGTACGGCGCCGGGGGTCTCGCCGCGACCGGCCGGCGTCACGGTCCACCGCGCCCAGTCGGCGCTGGCCGCGCCGGGCGCCTCGCGGCGGGCGGCGTCGACGGCCCGGCGGGCCAGCTCGGCGATCCGGGCGGTGTGCCGCGCGTCGATCTCGGCGAGCCGCCGGTCCCGCTGCGCCCCCACCTTCTCCGGAACGGCCGCCGCGGCGCGCTGCACCCGGGCTAGCCGGTCCCGGGCGGCGGCCAGCTCGGCGTCGGCGACGGCGAGCCGGTGCCGGGTGGCGCCCAGCGCCTCGGAGAGCATCCCCCGCACCCGGGTCACCAGCTGGGTGCGGCGGTCAGCCATCGGACCCCCGGCCGGCGCGCCCGGTGGGCGGCGCGGGACGCACGGGGGGCAGGCCCTGCGCGGCCCGCTCCCGGGCGGCGCGCTCGCGGTCCGCCCGCTGCCGCGTCGCCTCGTCCCAGGCGTCGCGTTCGGCCTCGCGGCGTTTCTGCTGCGCGGGCCCGCTCTCCTTGTCGGCCTGCCCCTCGTCGCGGGGAAGGTCCTTGCCGAGGCGGGCCAGCAGCACGGCGGTGACCACGCCGGCGGTGACGGCCGCGTCGGCGGCGTGCGGCTGCTCCTCGCCGCTGCCGCGCGGCGGCGGGGGCATCCGGCAGACCCGGGTCAGCAGCGTCTCCAGCACCGGCGGGGGCAGCCCGGGCAGCAGGTCGCGCACCCGGCCGTCCAGCTCCCGACGCAGCCGGGGCAGGTCGTCGGCGCGGGGCGGGTGCCCGAGCAGCTCCCCGGCCAGCTCGCGCAGCAGCGGCGGGGCGAGCGCGGCCAGGCCGAGGCCGACGTCGGCGTGCGCGGCACGCAGCTCGCGGTGCAGCCGGTCCCGGTCGCCGCCACGGACCCCGTCGGCGACCCGGCGCAGCAGCTCCCGGGAGTCACCGATCCGCTCGTCCGGCTCGTCCGGCGCGCCCTCCCGGCCGCCGGTCAGCTCCGCCACCCGCACCGCCCACCAGCGGCGCAGCACCGGGTTGTCGTCGCGGGCCGGGGGCGGTCCGTCGCCGGGGGCGGGCGGCGCGTCGCGCGGGGCGTCGTGCACCTGCCGGTCGCCGGCCGGGCGGGCCGGCGGCGCGCCGTCGGGGGCCAGGCCGATGGCCGAGAGGTACGTCGACAGTTGCTCCTGGGCCACCCGCAGCGCGTGCCCGGCGGCCTCGGCGTGCTCGACGGCCGCGGACAGCTCCGGCACCCCCATCGGGTTGGCCGACTCCTGCCGCACCCAGCGCAGCCGCTCGGTGGCCTGACCGAACTTCTCCAACGCGAGGGCGAGCTGGGCCAGCGGGAACTCCTCCGCGGCGGCCCGCACCTGGGCCCCGACGTCCTCGATGATGGACACGCCCGCCCCTACAGGGTCGAAACGTAGAGTTGCGCCTGCTCCACCGCGACGAGGGTCGCCGCGAGGCACTCCTCCAGCTCCTGACTGGCCTGGGTCAGTGACGCCTGCGCCGCCTCGACGGTCTCGTGCCCGCTGCCCTCCAGCGCCCCGGCCAGTGTCTGCTGCGCCTCGGCCAGCTTCTCGCCGGCGGCCTGCACCGCGGTCTGCCCGTCACCGATCTGTTGGAGGGCGACATCGATGGCTGCCTTCAGCTCGGCGACGCTCGCCACGGGGACCTCCTGGGGGCGGGGAGATCTCCATTACAACCCATCCCCCGTGGGCAGAGAACATCCGCCCTGTCGGTGTTGCTGCCCGGCTGTCCGATTACGTCACTGACGTGCGCAAACCGCGCCCGAATGTCTCGCCCGTGCGTCACCCGATCCCACCCACGGGACTCGCCCCCCTCGGCCGGGCGTCCGGTGATCAAGAGGTTTGCGTCATCGTCGAGATCAACCCTGACGCTTCTCTCTTGATCACCGACCGGGGTGGGGTTGGGGGTAGGTCAGGTGGGGAGCCAGCGGGGGCCCTGGACCTCGGCGCCCAGCGCGCCCACCCGGGAGCGCAGCTCACGGTCGGCGGTGACCACGAGGCGGCGGCGGCCCGGGGCGGCTCCGACGAGGCCGACGATGGTGTCGTCGCCCGAACCCGGGGCGGCGACCACCCGCACGCCCGGCACGGCCGGGACGCCCCGCGCGGCGCCCTCCACCACCAGCACCACCTCCGCCGGCCCGGGCAGGTGCGGCGGGACCCCGGACTCGGCCAGCGGGACGAGGGCGTCGCGCAGCCGGGCGGTGGCCCCGGCCCGGTCCCGCCACCACCCGTCGGGGCGTGAGCCCACCACGTTGGCGGCGTCCACGATCAGCAACGGCGTCGGCTCCATGCCCCCAGCCTGCCACCGCCGTGCGGTCGTCCCCGCCCGGCCCGCCGGGGCACCCGCCCGCGTCGCCGCCCCGGTGCTGGCCCACCGCCCGCGCTGCGCGCCTCCGCCCCGCTCCCACCCGGCCCGTCCCCGCCCCGGCCGCGTTTGTCGCGCCGACCGCCGGGTAGCCACCGCCGACCGTGCCGGCGGCGACCGCACCGGCGAGCGTGCCCGACCCGCGGGAGGACAACGATGATGGGACCCGGCGACCTCGGCTCCGACCCGTGGGACGAGTTCCTGGCCCGGTACTTCGGCCGGGGCGAGGGGGGACGCCGGCCGGCGCACCGGGTCGACATCACCCGGCTGATGACCGCCGACGCCCGGGAGATGCTCGCCGACGCGGCCCGCCGGGCTGCGCAGCGGCACAGCAACGACCTCGACACCGACCACCTGCTCTGGGCGGCGTTGCAGCGCGAGGCGCTGCGTGACCTGGTACGCCGGGCCGGCGCCGACCCGGACGCCCTGGTCAACGCCCTCGGCGGGCGCGGCGAGGGCAAGCCCGGGGGAGAGGTGCCGCCGAACCTGTCCCTGACCCCGGCCGCGAAGCGGGCGCTGCTCGACGCCCACCAACTGTCCCGCGCGATGGGCGCCAACTACATCGGCCCCGAGCACATCCTGATGGCGCTGCCGCTGAACCCGGAGTCGCCGGCGGGCCGGATGCTGGCCGCCGGCCGGATCCAGCCCGAGTCGTTGCAGGCGGCCAGCGCCGAGCGCGGCCCGATGTCCGGCCCGAAGCCCGACCACGGCACCCCGACCCTCGACCAGTACGGCCAGGACCTCACCGAGCTGGCGCGCAACGACCAGATCGACCCGGTGATCGGGCGGGCCGCCGAGATCGAGCAGGCCGTGGAGATCCTGTCCCGGCGGACGAAGAACAATCCGGTGCTCATCGGCGAGGCCGGCGTCGGCAAGACCGCGATCGTGGAGGGCCTGGCCGAGCGGATCTGCGACGGCGACGTGCCGCAGACGCTGATCGGCAAGCGGGTGGTGCAGCTCGACCTGGCCGGCCTGGTCGCCGGCACCCGCTACCGGGGCGACTTCGAGGAGCGGCTCAAGAAGGTCATCGAGGAGATCCGCGCCCACCGCGACGAGCTGATCATCTTCCTCGACGAGATCCACACCCTGGTCGGCGCGGGCGGGGCGGGCAGCGAGGGCGGCATGGACGCGTCCAACATGCTCAAGCCGGCGCTGGCCCGCGGTGAGCTGCGGGTGATCGGCGCGACCACCCTGGACGAGCACCGCCGCAGCATCGAGAAGGACGCCGCGCTCGCCCGCCGGTTCCAGCCGGTGCTGGTGCCCGAGCCCACCGTCGAGGACACCGTCGCCATCCTGCGCGGCCTGCGGGACCGCTACGAGGCCCATCACCAGGTCCGGTTCACCGACGAGGCGCTGGTCGCCGCCGCCGAGCTGTCCGACCGGTACGTCACCGACCGGTACCTGCCCGACAAGGCCATCGACCTGATCGACCAGGCCGGGGCCCGGGTGCGGCTGCGCACCCGCACTCCCGCCTCCGACGTGCGGGAGCTGGAGCAGCAGCTCGACGAGGTGCGCCGGGACAAGGAGCAGGCGGTCGCCGACGAGCAGTACGAGCGGGCGTCGGCCCTGCGCGACCGGCTCGCCGAGCTGGAGGCGCAGATCAGCCGGGCCAAGGGCGACGACGGCAGCGGCTCCCAGGTCCCGGCCGTCGGCCCGCAGGAGATCGCCGAGGTGGTGTCCCGGGCCACCGGCATCCCGGTCGCCCAGCTCACCGAGGAGGAACGCGACCGGCTGCTGCGCCTGGAGGGACACCTGCACCAGAAGGTCGTCGGCCAGGAAGACGCGGTCGGCGCGGTCGCCGAGGCGGTGCGCCGCTCCCGCACCGGGCTGGCCGACCCGAACCGGCCGATGGGCAGCTTCCTCTTCCTCGGCCCCACGGGCGTGGGCAAGACCGAGCTGGGCCGGGCCCTGGCGGAGGCGCTGTTCGGCGAGGCCGACCGGATGATCCGGCTGGACATGAGCGAGTTCCAGGAGCGGCACACCGTCGCCCGGCTCGTCGGTGCGCCCCCCGGCTACGTCGGCTACGAGGAGGCCGGCCAGCTCACCGAGGCGGTGCGCCGCCGCCCGTACGCGGTGGTGCTGCTCGACGAGATCGAGAAGGCCCACCCCGACGTGTTCAACATCCTGCTCCAGGTGCTCGACGACGGCCGGCTCACCGACAGCCAGGGCCGGACGGTGAACTTCAAGAACACCGTACTGATCATGACGAGCAACCTCGGTTCGGAGCTGATCACCGGCACCCAGCGCGCCGTGGGCTTCGGCGCGGGCGAGCCCGGCTCCGAACGGGAGAGCGACGAGCTGCGCGAGCGGCTGATGCGTCGGCTCCAGGAGAACTTCCGCCCGGAGTTCCTCAACCGCATCGACGAGGTGATCATCTTCCGGCGGCTGGAGCAGCAGCAGCTGCGCCAGATCACCGAGCTGCTGCTGGAGGAGACCCGCCGCCGCCTGCACGCCCAGGACATCGACGTCGCGTTCACCGTCGCCGGGATCGACTGGCTCGCCGAGCACGGCTACCAGCCGGAGTTCGGGGCCCGCCCGCTGCGTCGGGTGATCCAGCGCGAGGTGGACAACCGGCTGTCCCGGATGCTGCTGGAGAGTGCCGTCTCGCCCGGGCAGCGGGTCACCGTGGACGCCCGCGACGGCGCGCTGGCCTTCGAGGTGGGCGCCGGCGACCGGGGCTACACCGCCGCCGCGACGTCCCACCCCCGGTGAAGGGGCGGAGGCCGCAGATGACCGAGCCTGAGGAGGCCGCCGAGGAGGCCGGGACCGACCCGGACCGCAGCGAGCCGATCGAGGCACCGCCGACGGCCAACCCCGCGCGGGTGCGGGTGCCGCCGGAGGGCCTGGGTTCCCACACCGGCGATCCGGAGCCGTCCGGGCCGCCGCCCGGAGAGGAGGCGTGATGGTACGCGAGGCGCGACTCGATCCCGAGGTCGAGGTGCTCTGGGAGGACTTCCACGCCGAGGTGAACGTGACCTCCGAGCAGCTGCGCAGCTGGCTGCTGACCCGCGGCTCCGGCACGGAGTCGTTCGGGGCGGGGCCCGACCTCGACCTGCCCGAGCCGGGCCGGCAGATCCTGGCCGTGCTGCGCAAGCGCAAGGTCGACCTGACCCGCGAGGACATCGAGGTGATGCGGGAGGCGGTCGACCGGATCCGGTCCCTGACCGCCGCCCGCCCGGCCGACGGCGTCGCCGACGACGAGTGGCGGCGTGCCCTGCTCGACCTGGGCCACGACGCCCTCGTGGAACGCTGACCTCCCGTCCGTCGGCCCGCCGGGCCCGCGTGCGACGGGCCCGACCGGCGAAGGCCCCGCTGCCCGGTGACGGCGGCGGGGCCTCGGCCGGGCCGGGCTCACTCCGGTTCCAGGCTGCCGATCTGCAGGCCGAAGGCGTCGGCGGCGGCCTGGCGTTCCCCGCGCGCCCGCTCCTCGCGGCTGAGCAGGGTGGCGTACTCGGTCACGTCGGCGGGGCCGGGGACCTCGGGCAGGCGGCGCAGGAACGCCTCCACGTCCCGGGCGGCGGCGCTGTGCGCGGCGGCCGCCACGCGCAGGGTCTCCCGGTCGTCGGCGGTCGGCTGGGCATCGGTCATGGGCCCGTGATACCCACCGTCAGGCGATTCGCACCCCGGAACCGGCGCCCCCGGCGAGCGGCCCGGCCGGGGCCGACCGGCGTACCCCGAAGTCGGGGTGCCGCAGCAGCCAGGCCAGGTAGTCGGGGTGCGTGGCGAGCGAGTCGTCGTACACGGCCACCGCCGCCTCCAGCACCTCCTCGGCGAAGCTCGCGCCGGCCGAGTCGGGGTGCCAGCCCAGCAGCAGCCGCCAGCGCAGCGGCGCCCCGGCCAGCCGGCGGGTGACCAGGCCGGGCACCGGGCGGAAGGTGGCCTGGCACAGGGCCACCGCCGCGCCGGCCTCCACCAGGTCGATGCAGCCGCGCACGTCGGCCTCGTACACCTTGCGGGGGGTGAAGCCGGCGCGGGCGCAGGCGGCGGCGAAGCAGTCGCCGAAGCAGCCGTCGCCCGGTGCGGCGACCCACTGCTCGGCGCGCAGGTCCACCAGCCGCACCTCGTCGTGGTCGGACATCGGGTGCTGCTCGGGCAGCAGCACCTGCACCGGCTCCAACGCCACCTCCCGCCAGGCCAGCCCGTATCCGGCCGGCGGAACGGCGTCGCCGCAGACCCCGACCAGCGCGTAGTCCAGCCGGCCGCCGCCGACGAGCTGGGCCAGCTCGTCGGCGGACCAGGAGGCGTACGTGGTGATCTGGGCCTGTGGGTGCGCGGCGGCGAGCCGGTGCACCAGGCGGCCGAGGATGGGGCTGTTCACCCCGCCGAAGCGGTACCGGGCGGGGGTCGGGCCCGCGCCGGCCAGCCGGGCCGCCTCGTCCTGGAGGCCCTGCATGGCCGGCAGCAGCACCCGGGCCCGGGCCAGCACCAGCTCGCCGAGCGCGGTGGGCCGGGCGCCCCGGCGGTCCCGTTCGAACAGCGGCCCGCCCAGCGCCCGCTCGATGCGTTGGAGCTGGGCGGTCAGCGCCGGCTGGGCCAGGCCGAGCGTGGACGCCGCCTTCGTCACGCTCCCTGTCTCCGCGATGGCGCAGACCACCCGCAGGTGTCTCAGCTCCAGATTCATACGGTGACGGTATGACCACGGAAGGATCGATGGAAGGGCTCTGGCGGATAGGAGTTGGCCAATGTCTATTGGTGACCGCCCGGTATCCGGTCGGTGACCCCGTCGTAACCGTCCGGTATCCGGTCAGTCGCCGGGTGGAAGCAGGTCCGACGCGTACGTGGGCCGACCCGTCACGGCGTCGCGGACCTTGTCCACCACCCCCACCGCCGGCTCGACGATCCGGTTCCACGGCGGGCTCGCCGGCGTCCCCGGGTGCGGCCGGGTCGGCGCGGCCTCCTCGGCGATCTCCCACCGGTTGCCCAGCCGGATCAGCTCGGCGGCGGTGGCCACCTCGCGCAGCGACGCCAGCAGCGCCGCCGTCCCGGCGACGTGCCGGCGCACCCTGTCGGCCACGTCGGTCAACGCCGGATCCGCCGGCCCGGCCAGCGCCTTCAGGGCGGCCAGCAGCTCGGCCGCCGCCCCGACCTCCCGGTCGACCGCCGCGGCCGCCCCGGGCACCGCCGCCCGGACGGCGGGGAACAGGTACTGCTCCTCCGCCGACAGGTGCCGCGACACCACGGCGGTCAGCACCTCGACGACCTCGGCGAGCCGCTGCGGCACGGCGTCCGGGCCGGTGACCCGGTCGACCAGGCCGAGCAACTGCCGGTGCTCGCGCTCGACGAGGTCGACCACGCTCGGGCCGCCGGGTCGGTAACCCTCCTCGGGTACGGGCGGCAGCGGCGGCAGGGGAACGGTCATGATGCCCTCCTCGGCGGGCGGGCGCGCGCTGCGAGGAGGAGGCGGCCCGGTGAGCGGTGCGGGACGGCAGCGGCGGTACCCAGACCGCGTACCGCCGAAACGGCGGGCCCGCGCGACCAGGCCGCCCGGGGAGCCGGCGGCGGTGTCGGGCGGCCGGGGGAGCTGCCCGACCGACGCGGCTGGTATGAAGAACCGATGACGAGCGACGCCGCCTCCGCCCCGCCCGACCCCACCGCCGAGGTCGTCGACCTCTGCCGCGACCTGCTGCGCATCGACACCACCAACACCGGGGACAACGCCACCAGCGCGGGCGAGCGCGTCGCCGCCGAGTACGTCGCCGAGAAACTCGCCGAGGTGGGCGTCGAGTCCCGCATCCACGAGTCCGCCCCCGGCCGGGCCAACCTCGTCGCCCGCATCCCCGGCGCCGACCCCGGCCGGGACGCCCTGCTCGTCCACGGCCACCTCGACGTCGTCCCCGCCGACGCCGACGAGTGGTCGGTGCACCCGTTCTCCGGCGAGCTGCGCGACGGCTACCTGTGGGGCCGGGGCGCGATCGACATGAAGGACTTCGACGCCATGGTGCTGGCCGTGGTGCGGAACTGGCAACGCACCGGCGTCCGGCCCGCCCGCGACATCGTGCTGGCGTTCACCGCCGACGAGGAGGCCGGCAGCGACTACGGGGCGCACTACCTCGTCCAGCACCACCGCGACGCCTTCGACGGCTGCACCGAGGCCATCGGCGAGGTCGGCGGCTTCTCCTACACCGTCGACGACTCCCAGCGGCTCTACCTCATCGAGACCGCCGAGAAGGGCATCGACTGGCTGCGGCTGCACGCCAAGGGCCGCCCCGGCCACGGCTCGATGGTGCACGACGACAACGCCGTCACCGCGCTCGCCGAGGCCGTCGCCCGCATCGGCCGGCACCGCTTCCCCGTGGTCGTCACCGACACCGTGCGGGCCTTCCTGGAGGAGGTCTCCGACCTGCTCGGCGTCGAACTCGACCCCGAGGACCCGGAGACGGCCATCGCCAAGCTCGGCCCCATCGCCAACATCATCGGCGCGACCATCCGCAACACCGCCAACCCGACCCGGCTCGCCGCCGGCTACAAGGACAACGTCATCCCCGGCCGGGCCACCGCCACCATCGACTGCCGCAGCCTGCCCGGCCAGTCCGAGCTCCTCGAACAGCAGCTGCGCGAGCTGGTCGGCCCCGACATCGCCATCGAGTACGTCCACCGCCAGCCCGCCCTGGAGACCACCTTCGACGGCGACCTCGTCGAGGCCATGTCGGCGGCGCTGCGGGCGGAGGACCCGGGCGCCCGGCCCGTGCCCTACATGCTCTCCGGCGGCACCGACGCCAAGGCGTTCTCGCAGCTCGGCATCCGCTGTTTCGGCTTCGCCCCGCTGCGGCTGCCGCCCGACCTCAACTTCTCCGGCCTGTTCCACGGCATCGACGAGCGGGTGCCGGTGGACGGACTACAGTTCGGCGTGCGGGTTCTCGACCGCTTCCTCCGGAATTGCTGACCGTGTCCGCCGCCCCATCCCGCCCGGCACGGATCGTCCCCCATCGCGAAGGGAACGCACATGACCGACCAGCACGGTGAGCTGGACGCCGCCCTGGAGCGGGTGATCGACGCCGCCCGCCACCACCTGGCCGCCGTCCGCGCCGCACAGGGCCGCATCGACGACGACGACGTCTGGCAGGCGTACGTCGCCCTGAACAACGCCTCGTTCGCCTACGACGAGCAGTTGCTCGACGCGTTCGGCGAGGTCACACCCTGGGACGTCGAGTCCATCGACCCCGACGAGGCCGACGAGCGCTTCGGCGCGGCCGACGGCGTCGAGGCGACCGACCCGCACCCCCGGGTCATCTCGGTGCGCCAGCGCCGCGACTACCGGGTGCCCAGCGTCGCCGCGCTGATCCGGGCCGCCGAGGCCGCCCGCCGCGAGGGCACCCCCGAGGAGGACGAGGCCGCACCCGTCGAGGGCGTCGGCGAGGCGGTGCTGGAGCTGCTGCAGAGCGGCGACGGCTCGCTGTCCGCGCTGGACGTGCCGGAGCTGGAGCCGCTCGACGGGGTCGTGATGGTCAGCGAGGTCGGCACCCCCGTCGACCTGGAGTCCTTCGACGACGACGATCCGGTGGGCCCGTTCCAGCCGGCCGCCGACGACCGCCTCGTGGGCCGCCTCGACGAGCACCCGTTCCTCGACCTGACCGACGAGGAGCACGACCACGCGGGCCACGACCACGCGGGGCACCACCACTAGGCCGGGCTCGTCCCGGGGCCCGGCCAGCCGGCCGGGCCCCGGGACGCCGGGCTCGTGCCGCCCGGGTCAGTACGACAGGCCGGGCTGCGGCTGGTTCACCACGCGGCGCCGCAGCACCACCTGCCGCGTGCCGTCCCGGTACAACCGCACCCGGGCCAGCTCCCACCCGGAGAACTCCGCCTGGATCGCCAACTGCGCCGCGGCGGTCAGCCGGTCGACGTTCGAGGGCAGCCGCAGCGGCGCGTATTCGTAGTCCATGCGTTCCATGCTGCCCAGCCCGGCGGCCGTCCGCCACCCTCCGCGCCCCGCCCGGCCCAGCCCGGCAGCGCGGGGGCCTGGCCGGATCCGCTCAGCCGTCCCGCTCGGGATAGCCCACCGGCACCGCCGACACGTCGTCGAGCGCGACGATGATCTCCGCCGGCAGCGTCATCCGCTCCACCTGGAGCGCGCCGAGCAACTGCCCGACCGTCCGCGCGCCGAGGATCGGCGCCGTCACGCCCGGCCGGTCCCGGATCCACGCGAGCGCCACCTCCAGCGGCGACACGCCCAACCCCCCGGCCGCCGTGGCCACCGCCTCCACGATGCTGGAGCAGCGCGGCTCCAGGTACGTCGCCACGAACGGCTCGAAGTGCGGCGACGCCGCCCGCGAGTCCGCCGGCCGGCCGTGCCGGTACTTGCCGGTGAGCACCCCCCGCCCCAACGGCGACCAGGGCAGCACCCCCAGCCCCAGCGCCGAGCACGCCGGCAGCACCTCCCGCTCGACGCCCCGCTCCAGCAGCGAATACTCCACCTGGGCGGCCACCACCGGCGCCCGCCCCGGCCAGGCCGCCTGCCAGGCCGCCGCGCGGGCCGTCTGCCAGCCCGAGAAGTTCGACACCCCGACGTAGCGGACCCGGCCGCTGGCCACCGCGTGGTCCAGCGCCGCGAGGGTCTCCTCCAGGGGCGTGTCCGGGTCGTACCCGTGCACCTGCCACAGGTCGACGTGGTCCGTGCCGAGCCGGCGCAGCGAGGCGTCCAGGGTGCGCAGCAGGTGACCCCGGGAGCCGTCCCGGCGCCGGCCGCTGCCCGGCCGCAGCCCCGCCTTCGTCGCGATCAGCAGCTCGTCGCGGGGAACCAGGCTGCCCAGCAGCGACCCGATGACCGACTCCGCGTCCCCGTCGCCGTACACGTCGGCGGTGTCCACCAGGTTGCCGCCCGCGTCGAGAAAGCTCTTGAGCTGGGCGGCCGCGTCGTCGGCGTCGGTGTCCCGGCCCCAGGTCATGGTGCCGAGCGCGAGCCGGGAAACCGCCAGCCCGCTTCGGCCGAGCGGTCGCTGTTGCATGGGTGAACCTTATTTCGAACCCGCCGCCACGGATATCCTCGCTCCCGTCAAGTTCCTGCTCGCCCTCCGGGCGACACCCTGCACCCGGCCGGGCGGCGGGTTCGGGGGTGAGCCGGTGATCGGCCGGGCCGCCCGCATTGCGTAACCTGATGCGACCTGTGGTGCGCCGATGGGGGAGGACCAGTGCGACTCGGGCTCAGTCTCGGATACCAGACGGCGTGGAGCACACCCGCCGACCATGTGGCGCTCGCCCAGGAGGCCGACCGGCTCGGCTATTCGGTGGTGTGGGCGGCGGAGGCGTACGGCTCCGACTCGCCGAGCATGCTGGCCTGGATCGCCGGCCAGACCGAACGGATCGACGTCGGCAGCGCGGTGATGCAGATCCCCGCCCGGACCCCCGCCATGACCGCCATGACGGCGGCGACCATCGACGCGCTCTCCGGCGGCCGGTTCCGGCTCGGCCTGGGCGTCTCCGGCCCCCAGGTCTCCGAGGGCTGGCACGGGGTGCGCTTCGCCAAGCCCCTCGCCCGCACCCGCGAGTACGTCGACATCGTCAAGCTCGCCATCGCCCGCAAGGAGGTCGCGTACGACGGCGAGTTCTACACCCTGCCGCTGCCCGACGGCCCCGGCAAGGCGCTGCGACTGGGCTTCCACCCGCCGCGCGAGCAGGTCCCGATCTACCTCGCCGCCGTCGGCCCGAAGAACCTTGAGCTGGCCGGCGAGATCGCCGACGGCTGGCTGGCCGTCTTCTACGCCCCGGAGTTCGCCGACGAGCAGCTCGCCGCCGTGGCCGCCGGCCGGGCGAAGGCCGGCAAGGAGCTGGCCGGCTTCGACGTCGTGCCGTCGGTGCCGGTGGTCGTCGGCGACGACGTCGCGACCTGTGCCGAGCTGGTCCGCTGGTACGCCGCCCTCTACGTCGGCGGCATGGGCAGCCGGCAGCAGAACTTCTACAACCAGCTCGCCACCCGGATGGGCTACGGCGACGCCGCCCGCGAGGTGCAGGACCTCTACCTGGCCAAGCGGCAGCGCGACGCGGCCGCCGCCGTGCCGATGGAGTTCATCGACCGCACCTCGCTGCTCGGGCCCAAGGAGCGCATCGCCGAGCGCCTGCGCGAGTACGCCGCGGCCGGCGTCACCACCCTGTCGGTGACCCTCTTCGTCGCCGACCGCGACAGCGGCGTGCAGACGCTGCGCACCGTCGCCGAGGCCCTCGAGATGTCCGGGGTCGGCGAGTGACCTGGATCGAGGCCATCGTCCTGGGCGTCGTCCAGGGGCTCACGGAGTTCCTCCCGGTCAGCTCGTCGGGGCACCTGCGGATCACCTCGGCGATCTTCTTCGGCCGGGACGCCGGCGCGTCGTTCACCGCCGTCACCCAGCTCGGCACCGAGGCGGCGGTGCTCATCTACTTCGCCAAGGACATCTGGAGGATCACCCGAACCTGGATCGTCGGGCTCTGGGACCGCTCGGTGCGTGCCAGCCTCGACTACCGGATGGGCTGGTACGTCATCGTCGGCTCGATCCCGATCGGGCTGTTCGGCTTCCTGTTCAAGGACCAGATCCGCACCGCCGGGCGCAACCTGTGGGTGGTCGCCACCACGCTGATCGTCTTCGCGTTCGTGCTGGCCTTCGCCGAGTACTGGGGGCGGCAGAGCCGCACCCTGGAGAACTTCCGGATGCGCGACGGCATCGTCATGGGCTTCGCCCAGGCGATGGCGCTGATCCCCGGCGTGTCCCGCTCCGGCGGAACGCTCACCGCCGGACTGCTGCTCAACCTCACCCGGGAGGCGGCGGCCCGGTACTCGTTCCTGCTCGCCATCCCGGCGGTCGTGATGTCCGGCATCTTCAGCGTCGGGGACGTCTTCGAGCCGTCCGCGCCGGGGACGTCCGCGCCGAGCGGGGCGCAGATGGTGGTGGCCACGCTCATCGCCTTCGTCATCGGCTACGCGGCCATCGCCTGGCTGCTGCGCTACGTCGCCCACCACACCCTCTACGTCTTCGTGCTGTACCGGGTGGCCCTGGGCACCCTCGTGCTCGCCCTCCTGATGACGGGCACCATCGCCGCCACCTAGGAGCGCATGCAAGGAAGGGCCCCTTGTTAACGCTTTCTGTATAGGAGGGGCCCCTTCCTAACGCTCGGTTGCCCGGGGACGCAGACGCCGCCGGCCGGGCCCCTGTTGTCGGGGCCCGGCCGGCAGCGTGTGTGGTGTGTCAGCTGTTGTTCCAGTGCTGCGCGACGAGGTCGGCGGCCTGCTGTTCCCACTGGGCGTAGGCGTCGGGGTAGGCGGAGACCTGCACGGTCTGGGCGGCGTCGGTCAGGGGCATGTTCTGCCAGCCGTCGACCTGTCGGAGGCCCTTGAGGAACGCGGTGGTCGCGTACTGCGGGTCGGTGATCTGCTCCGGGGTGCCCCAG
>NZ_JBSWBU010000019.1:0-83239 GCF_054052245.1 Micromonospora sp. PTRAS2 | reverse complement strand
GAGCGGCTCCTACGACGTCATCCACGCCCACGACTGGCTCGTCGCGCACACCGCGATCACCCTCGCCGAGCACCTGGACCTGCCGCTGGTGACGACGATCCACGCGACGGAGGCGGGCCGGCACCAGGGCTGGCTGCCGGAGGAGATGAACCGCACCATCCACGGCGTCGAGCACTGGATCAGCGGCGAGTCGACGCGGGTGATCGCCTGCTCCGGCTACATGCGCGACCAGATCGGCCGCCTGTTCGACGTGCCGGCCGCCCGGGTCGACGTGGTGGCCAACGGGGTGGACGACCGGGTCTGGCGGGCCCGGCCCCGGGCGGTCGCCTCGGCGCGGGCCCGGTTCGCCGGTGACGGTCCCCTGGTCGGGTACGCGGGCCGGCTCGTCTACGAGAAGGGCGTGCAGCACCTGATGCACGCCGTGCCGTACCTGCGCGAGCGGCACCCGGGGCTGCGGGTGGTGATCGCCGGCGACGGCCCGTACCGGCAGGAGCTGGTGGAGCAGGCGCACCGGCTGCACCTGGGCGACACGGTGCGCTTCGCCGGTTTCCTGGACTCCACCCAGCTCCCGGCCATGCTGGCCGCCACCGACGCGACCGTGGTGCCGAGCCTCTACGAGCCGTTCGGCATGGTCGCCCTGGAGGCCGCCGCGGCCGGCGCGCCCCTGGCCGTCGCCGCGACGGGCGGGCTCGCCGAGATCGTCGAGCCCGGGGTCACCGGGGTGACGTTCCCGCACAGTGACCCCGACGCGCTGGCGGGCGCGGTCGACCGGCTCATCGGCGACGAGGTCTTCGCCCGCCGGGTGGCCCGCCGGGCCCGCACGATGGTCAGCGAGCGGTACGGCTGGGCGACCATCGCCGCCCACACCGCGAGCAGCTACGCCGCCGCCCGCCGCGAGCACGGTTCGTTCCAGGCCCGTCGGGCGGCGAGCCGGCTGGGCGCGGGTCGACCCCGGATCGCCATCCCGGAGGGGAACCTGCTGGCGGCCGGGCACGCGGCCTGCTGACGGGTTGCCGACCTGTCGTCCGATTGGTCCCTGCCGATCCGCTGGCTATGGTGTACGTCCGCCAGCGGTGAGGAGAACGGTGCAGCAGGTAGTGATCGGCGGCCGGTACCGCCTGCTCGACCTCGTGGGTCGCGGCGGCATGGGCAAGGTGTGGCGTGCCAGGGACGAGATGCTGCACCGCGACGTGGCGGTCAAGCAGGTCGTCCCGCCGGCCGTGCTGGCCGGCGACGAGCTCGACGAGTTGCGCCTGCGTACGCTGCGGGAGGCGCGCACGACGGCGCGGCTCAACCACCCCAACGTGGTCCGGGTCTACGACGTGGTGCCGGTCGACGGCGACCCGTGGTTGATCATGGAGTACGTGCCGTCCCGGTCGTTGCAGCACATCCTGGACACGTCCGGGCCGCTGCCGCCGCGGCGGGCCGCGGCGATCGGGCTGGCGCTGCTGGCCGCGCTACGTGCCGCGCACCAGGCCGGCGTGCTGCACCGCGACGTCAAGCCGGCCAACGTGCTCGTCGCCCACGACGGGCGGGTGATGCTCACCGACTTCGGGCTCGCCGTCTTCGACGGCGGGGACGGGGTGATGACCCGGCCGGGGCTGGTGCTCGGCTCCCCGCAGTTCGTCGCCCCGGAGCGCGCCGCCGAGGGGATCTCCAGCGTGGAGGCCGACCTGTGGTCGCTCGGCGCGACGCTGCACGCGGCCGTGGAGGGCAAGTCCCCGTACGCCCGTAGCACCGCGATGGCGACGCTGAGCGCCCTGGCCACCCGGCCGCCGGACCCGGCGCCGCACGCCGGGCCGCTGCGGCCGGTGCTGGTCGGCCTGCTGCGCCGGGACCCACGGCAGCGCATCGACCATGAGGAGACGCAGCGCCGCCTGGCCCAGGCCGCCGCGCCGGGCGCCGAGCCCTCGCCGGTCACGGTCGCCCCGGAGGCCACGGTGGTTCCGCCGGACGCGGTCCCGCCGGACGGCCCGGCCGGGCCCGCCGGGGCGGACCGGCTGGTCGTGCCGGGCTGGTCGGTTGGGCCGCCTCGGCGGGACGCAACGGCGGGCGGGAGGCCGGCGGGGACGGGCCCGGCGCGGGACGGGCCGACGCCGACCGCGCCCACCGACACCGCCGCCCCGGTGCCGGCCGACGTCCCGTTCGTCATCGTGCCGGCCGGGCCGGCGGACGTCGCCGCGCCGGCCGGGCGGCGCTGGCCGCTGGTCGTGGCCGGCGTGGCGGTCACGCTGGTGGTCGCGCACCTCGTCGTGTTCGCGTTGTTCCGCCCCCACACGGGCCGCGAGGCGACGCCACCGGCCACGCCGGGGGCCGCGCCGAGCCCGTCGTCGGCCGGGCCGCTGCTGCCGCCGCTCAGGGCGGGCGTCCCGCCCCCGCCCTTCCCCTGCCTGCGGCCCTACCCGTTCGGCGAGCCGCCCCCGACCGTCGCGCCGGCCCCGGACGAGCCGCTGCGCCCGCCGTCGGACTGGTCCTGGTACGCCGACCCGGCCGGGTTCCGGCTCGCCCTGCCGCCCGGCTGGCGGCAGTACCGGGACGGAAGCGCGGTCTGTTTCCAGGACCCGTCGGCCCGGCGGATCCTGACCGTCTCCCCGGCGGACGACCCGGCCGCCGCCCCGCTGGAGCAGTTGCGCGCGAACGAGCGCCGGGCGAAGGAGGCGGGCGCCCTCCCCCGGTACGCGAAGATCCGGCTGGCGGAGGTGGCGGGCCGGGGGGCGGAGTGGGAGTGCACCTGGGACGCGCCGATGGGGGCGCGCCTGCGCGGGGCGCAACTGATCCCGTTCGGCACCCGCTCGTGGTCGCTGGCCTGGAGCGGCCCCGAGGTGGAGTGGGACGCCGGCGCGGCCGAGCGGGAGACGATGCGGTCCAGCTTCCGGGCCGGCGGCACGGCCTGAGCCGGCGGGGCCGCCCCACGCGCCCGGACCGCGACACCGTCCGGTGTGGACCGTCCAGGTGATTGCTCCCCGGCGGCGACTCTGCCAGAGTGGCGTAGTTTGTGGATCAAGACCCTGGGGAGGGCGAGGCGTCATGATGGGACCGTCCCACGCACTGTCGGGCGCGGCGGTGTGGCTGACCGGCTCCTGGGCGCTCGACCAGTTCGCCGACTACCACCAGTCGCCGCTGGCCCTCGCCGTCGGCACCGCCGTCTGCGCCGGTGGGGCGCTCTTCCCCGACCTCGACCTGTCGGGCAAGGTGACCCGCAACCAGGGCGGGGCCACGGTGGCCCGCACGTTCGGGGTGGTCAGCCTGTTCGTCGCCGAGGTGATGGAGAAGATCTCCCTCGGCGTCTACTACGCGACCAAGCTGAGCAAGGACCCGCGCCGCAACAACGGCCACCGCACCCTGACCCACACGATCCCGTTCACCGTGCTGGTCGGCTGGGGCACCACCGCGCTGTGCGCCGCGTACGGCAAGTGGGCCGTGGTCGGCATCCTGTTCTTCATGTTCGGGCTGGCCCTGCGCGGGCTGTTCGACCGGTGGGCGGAGCGCGCCGGCTGGGTGATCGTGACCCTGGCCTCGGCCGCCGCCGCCTGGTTCACGTTCGCCAACCTACCCGGCGACCGGGGTTATCCGCTGATCGGGCTGGCCGTCGGGGTGGGCTGCTTCGTGCACATCCTCGGCGACATGATCACGCGGGCCGGGGTGCCGATCCTGTGGCCGATCCCGATCAAGCGCCGGATGTGGACGATGGTCGGCCTGCCGAACAGCATCGCGCTGCGCACCGGCAGCAAGACCGAGGTGGTCGTGCTGCGCGGCGTGCTGACCGCGATCTCCGTGCTCGCGGCGGTGGGCCTGGTGGCCCCGTCGGTGCTGCGCAAGTTCAACATCGAGATCTGAGGCTCCGCCCGTCGCCGGGCCGACCCCGCCCCCAGCGCGGCGCTGCGCCGCCCCCGGGCGCGGGTCGGCCCGGCGACCCATTTTTGTCATCGGCTATTGACGCCCTCGTAACACGTGTCCTACGGTCTGTCGAAACGCTTCGACTAACCGTTTCGACTAGGCGTTTCGACGCAGGTCGGGACCCCGCCCGCCGGGCCGCCGAGGGAGGTGCGCGATGGCCACGATGCACGACGTCGCCCGGCTCGCGCGGGTCTCCGTCAGCACGGTGTCGTACGTGCTGACCGGCGCGCGGCCCATCTCCCAGGCCACCCGGGACAAGGTCCGCGCCGCGATGGCGGAGCTGGACTACCAGCCGCACGCGATGGCCCGGGGGCTGGCCAGCCGGCGCAGCCGTATCCTCGGCCTGCTCCTGCCGATCGACGACCGCGGCCTGGGCGCCACCGAGACGGCCTTCGTCACCGGCGCCGCCTCGGCGGCCAGCGCGGCGGGCTACCACCTGGTGCTCTCCCCCGTCGACGCCGACGACCTCGACGGCCTGCGGCGGCTGGCCAGCCAGCGCATGCTCGACGGCGCGCTGCTGATGGAGGTGCAGCTCGACGACGACCGGGTGGCCGTGCTGCGGGAGGCGGGCGTGCCGCTGGTGCTCATCGGCCGCACCGGCGACACCACCGACCTGTCGTACGTCGACATCGACTTCGACCGCACCGTGCACGACGCCGTCGCGCACCTCGTGGGTCTGGGCCACCGGCGGATCGTCTACGTCAACCACTCCGCCGCGACCATCGCCGAGGGCTACGGCCCCGCGCTGCGCACCCGCGACGCGTTCGCCGCCGCGATGGCCGAGCACGGCGTCGAGCCGCTGATGATCCCCGCCGAGGACAGCGCGGCCGGCGGGCGGGCGGCCCTGGCCACGGCGTTCGACCGGGCCCCCGACCTGACCGCCGTGCTCGCCATGAACGAGCGGGCCGTGTTCGGCATCCTCGGCGGGCTGGCCGGGCGGGGCCTCACCGTGCCCGACGACGTCTCGGTCGTCTCCATGGTCACCTCGCCGCAGGTCGCCGAGCTGGCCACCCCCGCGCTGACCGCGATGACGTCGCCCGGCTCGGCGCTGGGACGCATCGCGGTCGAGGCGCTGCTGCGCCACCTGGAGCTCGACAGCGCCCCGATCCACCAGGAGCTGCTGCCGTGCACGTTGGAGGTCCGCGGATCCAGCGGCCCTCCCGGTCGCCCGACGGGGGACACCACCGGAGCGGCCGACGCGGCCGACCCGGAGGCGTCGGGCACGACGAGCAAGAACACAGCCCGTCGCCGCGCTGCCACGCGACGACGGGCCTAGAGGAGTACCGGCTCGATACTCACGAGGAGAATGGTAATGCAACGATTCCGCACAGTCGTCGCGGCGGTGACCCTGGCCGTCGCCGCGGCGGCGTCCCTGACCGCCTGCGGTGACGACGCCGACGAGGGCGCCAGCGGTGCCAAGGTGCTCAAGCTCTGGCACTACGAGGGCGAGACCAGCGCCATGGGCGTGGCGTGGGACAAGGCGATCGAGGTCTTCAAGCAGGAGCACCCGGGCGTCGAGGTGCGCTTCGAGCGCAAGGCGTTCGAGCAGATCCAGCAGAACGCCGGGATGATCATCAACTCGTCCGAGGGCCCGGACGTGATGGAGTACAACAAGGGCAACGCCACCGCTGGCCTGCTGTCCAAGCAGGGCCTGCTCACCGACCTCACGGCCGAGGCGACCAAGCGCGGCTGGGACAAGGCGCTCAGCCCGAGCCTGCAGACCACCGCCAAGTACGACGACAAGGGCGTGATGGGCTCCGGCAACTGGTACGGCGTGCCCAACTACGGCGAGTACGTGATGGTCTACTACAACAAGGACCTGTTCGACAAGAATGGTGTGCAGGTCCCGACGACGCTCGACGAGCTGACCGCCGCGATGGACACGTTCGTCGCCAAGGGCATCACCCCGCTGGGCACCGCCGGCGCTGAATACCCGGCCGGGCAGCTGTTCTACCAGCTCGCGCTCGCCAAGGCCGACCGGGCGTTCGTCGACAACTACCAGCTCTACAAGAACCCGGTCGACTTCAAGGCCGACCCGCTCAAGTACGGCGCGGACACGTTCGCCGAGTGGGTGAAGAAGGGCTACGTCGGCAAGGGCACCGCCAGCGCCAAGGCCGAGGACATGGGCACGGCGTTCATCGCCGGCAAGACCCCGATGATCGTCTCCGGGAGCTGGTGGTACGGCCGGTTCAAGGCCGAGATGAAGGCCAACTGGGACAGCTTCCTGTTCCCCGGCAACAAGCTGCACGCCGGCTCGTCCGGCAACATCTGGGTCGTCCCGGCGACCAGCAAGGCCAAGGACCTGGCGTACGACTTCATCGACATCACCATGCGCCCGGAGATCCAGGCCCTGATCGGCAACAACGGCGGCGTCCCGGTGGCCGCCGACCCGTCGAAGATCGCCGACCCGAAGGACAAGAAGCTGATCGAGAACTTCAACGCGATCAGCACCACCGACGGCCTGGCCTTCTACCCGGACTGGCCGGTCCCCGGCTACTACGACGTGCTGGTCTCCGGCTTCCAGGGCCTGATCAACCAGTCGAAGTCCCCCGACCAGGTGCTCGACGCGATCGCCAAGCCGTACGACGAGGGCGTCGCGGAGATCAAGCGCGGCTGACGAGGACGCCCGGCGGGCGCGCCCTGCGCGACGCGCCCGCCGGCGCACCGGAGGGACCATCATGGCTGCAACCGACGCCCTCGCCACCCGACGCCGGGGCGACACCGATCCGAAGGGCCGCCGGGGGCCGCGCCGCCGCCGCGGCGACGCGGGCTACTGGCTCTACCTGCTCCCCGGCGCGGTGCTCTTCGCGCTGGTCATCGGCGGGCCGCTGCTGTTCACCGGCTATCTCTCGCTGACCCGCTGGTCCGGCATCGGCGACCCGACGTTCGTCGGGCTGGAGAACTACCAGCGCCTGCTCGACGACACCGTCTTCTGGCAGTCGTTCCGCAGCACCCTCGCCATGATCGTGGCGATGGTCGTGGTGCCCACCGTCGTCGGCCTCGTGCTCGCGGCGGTGCTGTTCGACACCATCGGGCGGCGCTTCAAGCCGCGCACCGCCAACGCGCTGCGGGCCGCGTTCTACCTGCCGCAGGTCCTGCCGGTCGTGGTGGCCGGCATCGTGTGGGGCTGGATCCTGCGCCCCGACGGGGCCCTCAACGGGCTGCTCGACGCGGTCGGGCTGGGCGCGCTGTCGCACGACTGGCTCGGCGACCCCGACACCGCCCTGCCGGCGGTCATGGGCGTGATGATCTGGGTGCAGATCGGCTACCCGGTGGTCGTGTTCATGGCCGCGTTGCAGCGGGTCGACCCCGAACTGTACGAGGCGGCGGAGATCGACGGCGCGGGCTGGGCCCGCCGGTTCCGGGCGATCACCCTGCCGCAGATCCGGCCGGAGACGTTCGTCGTCGCCCTCACCTGCACCATCGCCGCGATGAAGGTGTTCGGGCCGATCTACGCGCTGACCCGGGGCGGCCCGGAGAACGCCACCAACGTGCCGTCGTACTTCGCGTACTACACGTTCTTCAAGAAACTCCAGGTCGGGTACGGGTCGGCGATCTCGACCGTGCTGACGCTGATCATCGTGGTGGTGGCGCTGCTGTTCATCCGCGCGCAGCACCGCGCCGAGCGACGGGACGGGAGCGCCTGATGTCCGTCACCCTCACCCCCGCCGAGGCCCCCGCGAAGACCGGCCGGGCCACTCCTGTTCGCGACCGGCACCACCGGGGCATCGGCCGCTGGATCGTGCTGGCCGTGGTCACCGTCGGCGCCCTGGTCATGCTGGTGCCGTTCGTGTTCATGCTGCTCAACGCGTTCAAGACGCCCGGGCAGTACTCCACGGACGGGCCGCTGAGCTGGCCGTCGGAGTTCTACACCCAGGGCCTGCGCACCTACTGGACGCAGGTCGACTTCCCGCAGAAGCTGTGGAACTCCGCGCTCATCGCCGGCTCGGTCGCGGTGCTCGCGGTCGCCGTGTCGCTGCTCAACGCGTACGCGCTGGGCATCGGCCGGGTCCGGGGCCGGCTCTGGATCGTCGGGGCGTTCCTGCTGGCCAACATGCTGCCGCAGGAGTCCCTGGTCTACCCGCTCTACTACTTCGCCAAGGAGGTGGGCCTCTACAACACCCGGCTCGTCGTGATCATCATCTTCACGGTCATCCAGAGCGCGTTCGGCACGTACCTGCTGGCCTCGGTGCTCGGCACGTTCCCCAAGAGCCTGCTGGAGGCGGCGGCGCTGGACGGGTCCGGCAAGTGGACGATCCTGTGGCGGGTCGTCCTGCCCAACGTCCGGCCCACCCTCGCCGTGCTGCTGGTCTTCTTCTTCATCTGGACCTGGAACGAGTTCCTCATCCCGCTGGTGATGCTCATCGACAACCAGACCCAGACCATCCCGGTGGCCCTCGCGTCGTTGCAGGGCGACCGGCTGATGGACGCCCCCACCACCAACGCCGGGGCGCTGATCAGCCTCGTCCCGGCGATCGTGTTCTTCCTCATCTTCCAGCGCACGCTGAGCCGCGGCATCACGGTAGGAGCCGAGAAGTGAAGTTCACCGACGGGTACTGGCAACTGCGTCCGGGGGTCACCGTGCTGCGCCCCGGCACAGTCGAATCGGTGGAGCCGGACGAACGCGGCTTCACCGTCTTCGCGCCGACCGGTCAGATCACCGGGCGGGGCGACACCCTCAACCGCCCGGTCGTCACCGTGCAGTTCTTCTCCCCCGCCCCCGGCGTGATCGGGGTGACCGTCGGGCACCACAGCGGCGGGCTGCCGAAGCAGCCGCGCTTCGCCCTCGCGGCCGGCGACGACCACCCCGTCACCGTCGAGGTCACCGGCGTCAGCGCCGCCCTGACCACCGGCGAGCTGACCGCCCGCGTCACGCTCGTCGACCGGTGGCGGGTCGACTTCCTGCGCGGCGACCGCCTGGTCACCTCGTCCACCGAGCGCAGCGTCGGCGTCGTCACCGACGGCGAGGGCCGCCACTTCGTCCACGACCGGCTGGCGCTGGGCGTCGGGGAGACGATCTACGGCCTCGGCGAGCGGTTCGGCCCGTTCGTCAAGAACGGCCAGACCGTCGACATCTGGAACGCCGACGGCGGCACCGCCAGCGAGCAGGCGTACAAGAACGTGCCGTTCTATCTCAGCAGCGCCGGCTACGGCGTCTTCGTCGACCACCCCGAGCACGTGTCGTTCGAGGTCGGCTCGGAGGTCGTCTCGCAGGCCCAGTTCAGCGTCGAGGGGCAGTCGCTGACCTACTACCTGATCGACGGGCCCACCCCGAAGGACGTGCTGCGCCGCTACACCGCGCTCACCGGTCGCCCGGCCCGCGTCCCGGCCTGGTCGTACGGGCTGTGGCTGTCGACGTCGTTCACCACGTCGTACGACGAGAAGACCGTCACCGAGTTCATCGACGGGATGGCCGAGCGGGACCTGCCGCTGTCGGTGTTCCACTTCGACTGCTTCTGGATGCGGCAGTTCCACTGGGTCGACTTCGTGTGGGACCCGGCGACCTTCCCCGACCCGGAGGGGATGCTGCGCCGGCTGCATGAGCGCGGCCTGAAGGTGTGCGTGTGGATCAACCCGTACATCGCCCAGCGGTCGTACCTGTTCGAGGAGGGCCGCCAGGCCGGCTACCTGGTGCGCAACCCCGACGGGTCGGTCTGGCAGTGGGACAAGTGGCAGGCCGGCATGGCGCTCGTCGACTTCACCAACCCCGACGCGGTGGCCTGGTTCAACAGCAAGCTCAAGGTGCTGCTCGACATGGGCGTCGACTGCTTCAAGACCGACTTCGGCGAGCGCATCCCCACCGAGGTGGTCTGGCACGACGGGTCGGACCCGCAGCGGATGCACAACTACTACGCCTACCTCTACAACAAGGCCGTCTTCGAGCTGCTGGAGGCCGAGCGCGGCGTCGGCGAGGCGGTCGTGTTCGCCCGGTCGGCCACGGCCGGCGGGCAGCAGTTCCCGGTGCACTGGGGCGGCGACTGCGAGTCGACGTTCGTGGCGATGGCCGAGTCGCTGCGCGGCGGGCTGTCGCTGTCGGCGTCCGGGTTCGGCTACTGGAGCCACGACATCGGCGGCTTCGAGGGCACCCCCGACCCGGCCGTGTTCAAGCGGTGGATCGCGTTCGGGCTGCTCTCCTCGCATTCGCGGCTGCACGGCTCCGGCTCGTACCGGGTGCCGTGGGCGTACGACGACGAGGCCGTGGAGGTGCTGCGCCACTTCACCCGGCTCAAGCTGAGCCTGATGCCCTACCTGGCGGCGGCGGCCGAGGAGGCGCACCGCGACGGGGTGCCGGTGATGCGGCCGATGATCGTGGAGTTCCCGGACGACCCGATGGCCGCGTACCTCGACCGGCAGTACATGCTCGGCCCCGACGTGCTGGTCGCGCCCGTGATGAGCGCCGACGGGGAGGTCACCTACTACGTGCCCGCCGGCACCTGGACCAACCTGGTCAGCGGCGCGCAGCTCACCGGGCCGGCGTGGGTGACCGAGAAGCACGACTACGACAGCCTGCCGGTGCTCGCCCGCCCCGGTGCGGTGATCCCGTTCGGCGCGACGCACGACCGGCCCGACTACGAGTGGGCCGACGGCGTGCGGCTGCGGCTGTTCGCGCCCGTCGAGGGCCAGCGGACCCGGGTGCGGATCCCGTCGCCCGGCGGCGGGCCGGGGGCCGAGTTCGAGGTGCGGTACGACGGCGGGACCGCCGCCGTGGACGTGGTGGCCGGCGCGTCGTCCGGCTACGACTGTGACGTGGTGGGATCAGGGTCGCCGGGCGGCGACGTGCTGGGGACGGAGGCGAACCGGTGACGCGAGTGTTTCCCGAGGGCTTCGTGTGGGGCTCGGCCACGGCGTCGTACCAGATCGAGGGCGCGGCCACCGAGGACGGGCGGGGCCCGTCGATCTGGGACACCTACAGCCACACCCCCGGCCGCACCCTGAACGGGGACACCGGCGACGTGGCCGCCGACCACTACCACCGCTGGGCCGAGGACCTGGGGCACATCGCCGAGCTGGGGCTGTCGGCGTACCGGTTCTCGATCTCCTGGCCCCGGGTGCAGCCCGGCGGCTCCGGGGCGTTCAACCGGGCCGGGCTGGACTTCTACTCCCGGCTCGTCGACGGGCTGCTGGAGCGGGGCGTGCGGCCGGTGGCCACCATGTACCACTGGGACCTGCCGCAGGAGCTGGAGGACGCCGGCGGCTGGCCGGCACGGGACACCGCGCTGCGGTTCCAGGAGTACGCGGCCGGCATCGTGGCGGCGCTCGGCGACCGGGTGCACACCTGGACGACGTTCAACGAGCCGTGGTGCTCGGCGTACCTCGGCTACGGCTCCGGGGTGCACGCGCCGGGCCGCACCGAGCCGGCCGGGGCGCTGGCCGCCGTACACCATCTCAACCTCGCCCACGGCCTCGCTGGCCGGGTGGTGCGCGAGCTGGCGCCGGCGGCGGAGCTGTCGGTGACGCTGAACCTGCACGTGGTCCGGCCGGCGTCGGGCTCGGCGGCCGACGCCGACGCGGTGCGCCGCATCGACGCGCTGGCCAACCGGGCGTTCCTCGGGCCGCTGCTCGACGGGGCGTACCCGGCGGACCTGCTCGCCGACACCGCGAAGGTGACCGACTGGTCGTTCGTGCGCGACGGCGACGAGCGCACGATCGCGGTGCCGCTGGACGTGCTCGGGGTCAACTACTACTCGACCACCCTGGTGCGGGCCTGGGACGGCGTCTCGGCCCGCTCGGACAACGACGGGCACGGCAGCTCGGCGCACACCCCGTGGGTCGGCGCCGACGACGTGGACTTCCTGCCGCAGCCGGGCCCGTACACGGCGATGGGCTGGAACATCGAGCCCGCCGGCCTGACCGAGCTGCTGCTGCGGCTGCACCGGGAGCACCCCGGGCTGCCGCTGATGATCACCGAGAACGGCGCGGCGTTCGACGACGTGGTCACCCCCGACGGCCGGGTCCACGACGAGCGGCGGCTGGACTACCTGTACCGGCACATCGACGCGGTCGGCGCGGCCATGGACGCGGGCGCGGACGTGCGCGGCTACTTCGTCTGGTCGCTGCTGGACAACTTCGAGTGGGCGTGGGGCTACGACCGCCGCTTCGGCATCATCCGCGTCGACTACGACACGCAGGAGCGGATCTGGAAGGACAGCGCCCACTGGTACCGGGCCCTGACCGCCACGGGTCGGCTGGAGCCGCCGGCCGGCGACTGAGCTGTGCCCGCCGGGGCTGCTCGTCCGTCGTTCGGGCGAGCAGCCCTGGCGCGTTTGCGGCCGGCGGCACCGGCGCGGCGACGCCGTGTCAGGCGAGGGAGGTCAGGAAGAAGTCCCGGATGTCCCCGGCGAGCAGCTCCGGCACCTCCATCGCGGCGAAGTGGCCCCCGCGCTCGAACTCCGACCAGTGCCGGATGTCGTAGAGCCGCTCGGCCAGCGGTCGCACCGACTGCGTGATGTCGTGCGGGAACACGGCCACCCCCACCGGCACCGGGCACGGCGCGATCCGACGCGGGGCCTCGCGGTGCAGTCGCGCCGAGGAGGCCGCGGTGGCGGTCAGCCAGTACAGCGAGACGTCGGTGAGCATCCGCTCGTCGCTGACGGGCGAGCGGGGGTCCGTCCACTGCGCGAAGCGCTCGGCGATCCAGGCCAGCTGGCCGACGGGCGAGTCGGTCAGCGCGTAGCCGATGGTCTGCGGGGTGGCGGCCTGCAGCGCCTGGAACGGCGGCCGGTTCGCCATCAACTGCCTGACCTTGTCCAGCCGGGCCTCGTCCGTCTCGGACAGGTGGATGTCGGCGTCCGGCAGCGGCCGGGTCGGCAGGTAGTTGACGTGCACCCCGACGACCCCTTCGGGTGCCACCGCGCCGAGCGCCAACGAGATGCCCGAGCCGAAGTCGCCACCCTGCGCGCCGTAGCGCTCGTAGCCGAGACGGCGCATCAGCTCGGCCCAGGCCCGCGCGACCCGGACGACGTCCCAGCCGCGCTCGTGGGTCGGCCCGGAGAAGCCGAAGCCCGGAATGGACGGGATCACCAGGTGGAAGTCGCGCGACAGCGGCTCGATCACGTCGAGGAACTCCAGGAACGAGCCGGGCCAGCCGTGGGTGAGGATCAGCGCGAGCGCGTCCGGCTTCGCCGACCTGACGTGGACGAAGTGGACGTTCTGGCCGTCGATCTCGGTGGTGAAGTGCGGAAGCTCGTTGAGCCGGGCCTCCTGCGCGCGCCAGTCGTAGCGGGAGCGCCAGTGTTCGACCAGTTCTTTCAGCCGCGCCTGCGGGAAGCCGTAGTCCCACCCGGCGTCGGCGACCTCGTTGGGCCACCGGGTGCGGCCGAGCCGGTCGTCGAGGTCGTCGAGAGCGGTCTGGGGGACGTCGATGCGGAACGGTTCGATCATGGTCTTGACTCCAGGGAGATTCGTTTGGCGCTCTAACGTTTGTGCGACTAACGATACCGATACCGTTAGTGCGCCCAACGATTTGTTAGGGTTGTCACATGGAGAAGCCAGCCGAGGGCGCGCCCGCCAGCTGGGAGAGCCTGCCCAGCTGGCTGCTCACCCAGACCGCCGGCCACGCGCAGCGCCTGGTGGGCGACGCGTTCTCCGCCGCCCAGGCCCGCGGCTACCACTACCGTTTGCTGGCGACGCTTGAGGAGTTCGGCCCCGCCAGCCAGGCCACGCTGGGCCGCCGCAGCGGCATCCACCTCAGCGACATGGTGGCGGCGGTCAACGAACTCGCCGAGCGCAAGCTGGTCGAGCGCGCCCCGGACCCGTCCGACCGTCGGCGCAACATCATCTCGTTGACCGCGGCGGGCAGGCAGCAGCTGCGGCGGCTGGAGAGGCGGCTGGCCGAATGCCAGGACGAGCTGCTGGCCCCGCTGTCACCCGGGGAGCGCCAGCGACTGACCGAGTTGCTGGCCAAGCTGCTGGACCACCACCACCGACGCGCCGGCGACGCATGATGATCGTCTGCTGTTTCTGGAGAACCCGCCCGGCGTGTCGTCTCCGGAATCAGCAGACGATCACGCGATAGCCGGCCCGGCCATCGCCGCGAGGCGGCGGGCGAGCCGGGCGAGGGCCTGCCGCAGCTCCGCCGGCTCCAGCACCTCCGCCTCGAAGCCGAGCCGGGCCACGTGCAGGGCGAGCCAGTCGAGGTCGTCCCCACCGACGACGAGCATGCACCAGCCGTCGCGGCCGCCCTCGACGCGCCCCACCTGCGGCGGCACCAGTGCCCGCAGCGCGTCCGGCGGGGCGTGCACCCGCACCCGGGCGAGGTGCCGGTACGGTGCCTCGGCCACGGCCCGCCGCACGTGGGCGACCGGGTCGGGGTGCTCCCGGGCCCGGAAGCGCCACGTCGTCGCCGCCGTCTGGCGCATCCGGTCGAGCCGGAACGTGCGCCAGTCGCCGCGGTCGACGTCCCACGCCATCAGATACCACCGGCGGCCCGTGGTGACCATCCGCACCGGCTCGACCGTGCGCTCGCTCTCCGCGCCGTCGCGGCCGGCGTAACGGAACCGGACCCGCACGGCGTCGCGGCAGGCCCGCGCGAGGGTCACCAGCAGCTCCGCGTCGATCTCGATGCCGGGGCCGACCAGGGTGTCGGTGGCGGCGTGCACCGCCCGCACCTCGGCGCGCAGCCGCGCGGGCAGCACCTGGTCGAGCTTGGCCAGCGCCCGCAGTGCCGCCTCCTGCGCCCCGGCGACCGTGCCACCCGAGGCCAGTCGCAGGGACACCGCCGTCGCGATCGCCTCCTCGTCGTCGAGCAGCAGCGGCGGCAGCCGGGTGCCAGCGCCGAGCCGGTAGCCGCCGCCGACGCCCGCCGCCGCGTGCACCGGGTAGCCGAGCGCGCGCAGCCGCTGCACGTCGCGGCGCACCGAGCGGTCGGTGACCCGCAGCTCGGCGGCGATCTCGGCGGCGGTCCAGGACGGTCGCCGCTGCAGCAGCGCCAGCAGCCGCAGCACCCGCTCGGTCGTCGCCTCGACGGTCACCCGTCGATCGTTGCACAGGTCTAGGAACGAACCTGTCCGCGATATGCCGGAGGCTGGCACCATGACCGACGTTCAGATCACGTTCGACTGCGCCGACCCGGCCGCCCTGGCGGCCTTCTGGGCCGAGGCCCTCGGCCACCAGGTGCAGGCCCCGCCGCCCGGCTTCGAGTCGTGGGAGCAGGCACTGGAGGCGATGGGCGTGCCGCCCGAGCGACGCAACTCCGCCTCGGCGGTGGTCGACCCCGCCGGCACCGCGCCGCGGCTGTTCTTCCAGCGGGTGCCGGAGCCCAAGCAGGTCAAGAACCGGGTGCACCTCGACGTGCGGGCCGCCCCGGGGCTGGTCGGCGACGCGCGGATGGCGGCCCTGGAGGCGGCGGCCGAGCGGCTCGTCTCGCTCGGCGCGACCCGGCTGCGCCGCCACGAGCCCGCCGCACCGCTCGACGCGGGGCACATCGTCATGGCCGATCCCGAGGGCAACGAGTTCTGCCTCGACTGATCACTTGCCCGTCCGGTCGTGGGAAGCAGTCCGACCCGCCCTCAGGTGACTTGCTGTCCTCTCGGGTCTACTGAACCATCGCCCGAGCCGGCTGTCAGATGTCGAGGCGGACGGCCGCGCGGAGATGTGGCGGCGAACTACGGATCGTGGCGGCGGCTGTACTACCGTCTGGGGCGTGAACGATCGTACAGCGGCGTATCAGCCCCTGACGGTGCAGCGCCTGGGTGCTCTGCTCGTTGGGGCCGACGAGTCACGGCGATGGCGGTTGATAGCGGAGTTCCTGGAGGAGCATCGCTGGGAACCGATCGAGACGCGCATAGACCTGCTGGCCATGGAACCGCCTCCTACAGGCGACGAGCACTGGGACGTGTTCCTCGCAGCGCTGGCGGAGCACCTGGCGGCCAAGGATGGGCGTGGCGCCCCGGCTTGGGTTGAGACGCGGTCGCTGCGGCGGTTCTGGTTCCCATTCAACACCCCCGCAGCCCGGGTCGACGCCATAGTGCACGCGCCGGCGGCGTTCCGACGCCGCGGAGTGTACGTGGCAGCCCAGGAGTTGAACGTCGCGTGAGTGCCACCGACCCGCTGTTGGATCGCGCCGCGATCGAGGATGCTTTCCGCCGTCTCGGGGACCGGCTCGCCCGGCGCGGGGTGGTTGCGGACCTGTACATCTTCGGTGGCGCAGCCATGGCTCTGGCATACGACGCCCGCCGGGCAACCCGTGACATCGATGCGGTCTTCCAGCCGCACGGCGTCGTGCTCGACGAAGCCCGGGCGGTCGCCGCCGAACTCGGCCTGCCGAGCTGGTGGCTCAACGAGCAGGCGAGTGCCTACGTCGCCCCGGGCGGCGACGCAGCAGCACCTCGCGTGTTCGATCACCCGGGCCTCCGGGTAACTGCCGCATCACCGGAGCATCTCTTGGCCATGAAGGTGCTCGCGGCACGGCGTCGCGATGCCGAAGACATCCGCTTTCTGGTGGAGCATATGGGGCTCAGCAACGCTGAGGATGTTCTCCGTCTCTGTGCGGAGGTCTTCCCCGAGGAGGAGGTTCCGGGACGGGCAAGGCTCGTGCTCGACGACGTCTTCGACACTCGATGACCCGCTCGTCGAGTGTCGAAGACGCACGGGAGCCGCACGAACGCGGTCACGCCTCTCCGCGATGAATCGACTACTTCGCTAGCTTCTGCGCATGGACGATGACAGGGAACACAGGGTCGCCGGCCTCCCCGCCTACTTGTCGGCGCAAGACTGGGCAGATCTTCAGACCCTGGGGAGCAGGCACACGTTCGACGTCGGCGTCCAGCTCCTGAGGCAGGGCGACGAGGGCGATTTCGTCCACGTCATCTTGCGTGGTGCGGTCAAGGTGGTCCGCAGCGAACCATCGGGCGGGCGCACGATCCTCACCATTAGAGGCGCTGGGGACGTCGTCGGGGACTGGGCAGCACTCGACGGACGACGACGCTTCGCGTCGGTCTCCGCCCTGACCACCCTGACCTGCCGATTGCTTACGGGATCAGCATTCCGGCGGTTCGTCGAGAAGCCAGCGGTTGCCGCCGCGTTCGCTCGATACAACGTCACCCGGTCGCGGGAGGCCGATGTGCAGCGGACGGAAC
Organism: Micromonospora sp. PTRAS2; assembly: GCF_054052245.1. Classification (NCBI taxonomy): domain Bacteria; kingdom Bacillati; phylum Actinomycetota; class Actinomycetes; order Micromonosporales; family Micromonosporaceae; genus Micromonospora; species Micromonospora sp. PTRAS2. Next base: position 66,266 of record NZ_JBSWBU010000019.1, on the reverse strand, counting down.
TGGCGGTCCTCCCCGTCCGGCAGCGCTTGGCCAGAGCGCTCCTTCGTCTGCACGAGGCTGCAAGCGGCGGGTTCGAACCAGCCGGAGTCGACCTGCCGCAGCAGGATCTGGCAGAGCTGGTCGGAGCGTCACGGAATGCCGTGGTGCTTGCTCTCGGCGTCCTGCGCGCGGAGGGCGTGGTCGACACCCGGCGACGACGGGTAACGGTGTGCGACGTCTCGGCTCTACACCGGATCGCTAGCCTGGACCACCATTCGGACTGATACCTGGAACACACTGCCGCTGCCCACTGCTGGGCAGTTCTGTCCGACCTGGCGGACGACGATTGCTCGCATCACTCGAATCGAACGAGAGGAATGCGATGAACCAGCCCAGGCCGTTCCAGCAGTCCCGCCCGCTGCCGCCGTACCGCGCCGTGTTGGCAGTGGATGCCAAGGGGTTCACCGAGCTGCCCGGCAGTACGCACGAGGACGTCGCCGCCCTCATTCCCCAACTGGTCGGTGATGCGATGCGGCGCGCCGGGTTGGAGGCTGACTGGTCAAGCCCTGACTTCTTCGGCCACACCGGGGACGGATTCGCCGTCGGTCTACCCACCCGGGTCCTCCCGCACCTCATCCACCCCTTTCCTGCTCGGCTCCAGGAACGCCTCGACGAACACCGACGCAGCCAGCCCGGCGACCCAGCGCTGCGCCTGCGGGTGAGCTTGCACGTCGGCCCGTTGCCGGTCGATTCGCTGTCAGCCGGCCAGGGCGGCAACGGCGTGGCTCGCAATGAGACTCACCGCCTCCTCGACTCCGACGTCGTCAAGCAGGCGCTCAAGGAGGCCAGTCCGAACGTCACCCTGATGGTCCTGATCGTCTCTGACCGGGTCTTCCATGACGTCGTTAGCGCCGGCTACGCCGGTCTCCATCCCGACCACTTCGTCGATGTGACGGCGCGGGTTCCCGGTAAAGCGTTCGCGCAACGCGCCTGGATGCATCTGCCCGCGCCGTCCGGGCGAGGTCCGGCCCGGCTCGGCGGAGATCCTGACGGCCCCGAGCACCTCGACCGCTCGGTGCCGCCCGCGTCTCCTTCGCCCGCCCCACACCCCATCGGGCCGAACTACGGCCAGACGGTGGCTGGTGGCACCGTGCACGGAGGAATGCACCAGCAGTTCGGAGAGCAGCGATGAACGGACCATCCATCGGCCTCGGCGACATCATCGATGTCTTCGACGAGGACTCAGACGACTACGTCGACGACGGGTCATACGACGGTCCGGAGCAGGCTGCCAACTACGGCCAAGCGGTGGCCGGGGGCATCGTGAACGGCGGCATGCATCAAACGATCTACAACGAGGTCAAGCTGTTGAACAGGCTGATCTCCGCACACCAGCTGACTCCCACGTACGTCGCGCAGGTCATGGCGACGTTTGTGGAGCGAAGCTTCCACCGGCCCGGCCACGAAGGACGGTTGAGCCGTAGCGACGTCGAGCGGCTTCTGACCAACGAACCGTGCGTGGTGCTCGTCGGGGCCGCTAGAACCGGACTGACCACGGTTGCGGTCGCGCTGCTCGATGGATTCGGCCGGGCTGGGTGGCGGCTCCAGCGAATCCTGTTCGACGGGGAGGACGGTCGTCCCTTTGCCGGCACCGACCTGCCGAAGGAGAGAGGCGTCGTCCAGCTGCTGCGGTTGCCCCGGGAGGCGAGTCGGGTCGACCCCCAGTTCGCCGGTGTACTGCATGCGCACGCTGCCGATCTCCGTTCCCTCGGGTCTCACCTGGTCATCACCGCGACCACAGCGGTTTGGCAGGCGATCGGCGGTCAGGTCGGGATACCCGTCATCGAGGTAGCGCCACCCGATCCCATCGAGCTGGTACGACGACGTTGCGCCGCTGCCGAGGTGGACGTGGAGGCAGTCGTGACTCAGCCGATGATCGGCCGACTCTTGGATCGGGCCTCCGCTGCTGACGCAGCGCGGCTGGCTGACATCGTCGTCTCCGCGATGCGCAACCATCCGGACAAGCATGGGGAGGAACTGGCGAAGGAGGTCAGCGGCGCATACGGCGACTGGGACGACGAACTTGCGAGCTGGTTCGCCGATGCCAGTTGGGACCTCCGAGCACGCCTGTTCCTGGTGGCAGCCGCGATGTTGGAGGGGGAACTGGCCGCCGACATTCTCGATACCGTCAATGCTTTGGGCAGGCACCTCGGCGATCTTGAGGTTTCTCGACTGGACGGGCTGGCAAACGCGGGGCTCCGCGCCCTCGCCGCCGCCGTCGGCGCCGAGATCGTTGACGGCCGGCTCTGGTTTGTCCGCGCGAACTATGCAGAAGCCGCCCTCACCTTCGTCCACGCCGACCGTTCGTCGGTGTTCCGTCGGAAGCTCTGGGAGTGGGCAACGACGCTGGCCAGCCAGCGCAACGGTCGCAGCTCTTCGGTGACAGCCGCGCGGGTCACCGAAATGATGGTGAGGTTGGTGCTCCGGCGACGGGACGTCCGTCCGCTCACCCAACTGCGACACTGGGTCAGCCGCCCGCATCTGCGGGACCACATCGTCAACGCGCTGACCGCGACCGCCGTCAGCGACGAAGTCGGCGTCGAGGTCCGAGCCCTGTTGTACCGATGGGCCCGGGACCTGACGGACGCTCGCCTGTTGACCGTCGTGGCCGAGGTTTGCGCCGGTCAGATGGCAGATCTTTACCCGAAGGTGTCGCTGACTCGACTGGGGCATCTCTGCACCCGGCAATATCCTGCTGTGACCGAAGCAGTAGTCGTCGCGGTGATCCGGCTCTGGGAACGGCAGGAGCTACGCCAGCGCGTGCTGCAGGTGATCACTTTGTGGGCGACCGATGGTTCCGGCCCTCGCGCCGAGGCTGCCTGGCGGATCTTCAGCGCCCTCTCCCCCCTCGAAGCCCACCCGCTCCTCCATGCCGACGACGTGCCGGAGCAACGTGAGGCGCTGGTCCGGGCGGCGGCCCGACTCATCGACGCCCCCGACTCGGCCGATATCCGCGCAGCGTTCGTCACCACGACCCTCGAAGCGGCAGTCGGCAGCGGAAGCGACGCTGAGCGGTTCATCCAGTTCTTCGCCGACACAGTGCGTTGGGACTGCGCTGGCACAAGCCGGATGGTCCGGATCTGCAAGCTCGCGTTCACCTGGCAGCCGGTGAGAGATGACCATGACCAGCCCGTCCGCCGTGAACTGCGGGACCGTCTGGTTGAGGCCCTGCACCGCGCCGACCCACTCACCGCGAGGAGTTGAGAACGATGTGGGGATCGTTTCGCCGGACTTCTCACGCCTGGGCCTACGAAGCTACGGACAGCCACGTCACTCCTCCCGTCGGCCAGACGCAATTCCTCGGCAGAAGTGTCCCGAGCGCAGTCGAGGGTGCTCACTTTCTTGCCGACGTGGACGTGCAGTGGCGCGGGGGTGACAACGGGTGCGCCGACACCGTCTGGCGCGCCGTCCGGGGTTTCCTCGCCAAGGTATCCGCCGGCTACCGGGTGACGGCAGTCGCCGAGTTGGTGGACCGGCTGAACGCGTACAGGTCCGTCCCCTGGCGCATCCATGGCACCGAGTTGGTCGTCACCCTGCTACACGTTCGGCTGACCGCCACGGCAGAGGCTCAGACGATCACTGAGGCCTGGGAGGAGGAACAACGCGAGGAGGCCCGGGAGATACTGCGCCAACAGCAAGAGCTCCGGCAACTCCGCTATCTCCGGGACGAGATCTTCGGCGATCCGGGAATCGCCCGGATGTACTGGCACGTGAAGCACCCGACGGACCTGACCGTGTTGGCCGGCAATTCCTTCGAGGACATCGCCGAACGATTGAAAGGAGACGCGCCTACGGCGGCGGTATCGCCCCAGGGCCAGACCATCGCTGGGCTGATGGGTGAGTTCCTTGGCGGACTAGATGAGGACGAGCGTTCCCACCTGATAGACCAGTTGGGCGTCGTGTTCCGTAGCTTCCGCCGGCCGGACCTCGCCGAGCGCCTGCCATCAGGATCGGCCACCCCGTCGCCTCGGTCGCCATCGTGAGCACCGATCAGCACCCGCTGAACCCGCACCGGAGCAATGCGGCCTGGTCGGCTCTGCAACAGCTCAACGAGGCCATTCGGTTCGCGGACGTCAAAGTCACCGCAGTACTGGCGGCGGACGGACTTCTCGGCAGTCAGCTCTGGGCCGGCCGGTACCAGCCCGCCACGGTGGGGGCGAACTGGCAGACGGTGTTGCTGACCATCGCCGGTGTAAGTGCTGCTCTGAGCGCCCTCCTGACCCTGCTCACCCTGGCCCCCCGGCGGCAGATCACCGATCTGGAAGCGCTTCACCACTTCGACGATGTGGCACAACGCTACGCACGCAACAGCCAGGGATTCATCGACGCGTGGCTGGCCACCACGGCCGATGACGACGCGACGTCGCGCATGCTCGCTGGTCACATCTGGGCAGCCAACCTGGTCGCCCACCACAAGTTCACCCGAGCGAGTTGGTCCATCCGCCTTCTCGCGGTCGGAGTCGCGGCGTGGGTGGCCGCAGGCCTGGGGTAGCGGGGCGTCGGAATGTCGGCAGCTCCGATAGTTCAGCTGTCCCGCTGACGTACGGAACGTGCCGACTCCGCCGCCGCATGTGCGCCCGGTCCATCCAGCAAGCCCATTCGGCCGATCCGACCCGGCGCCACGTCCAAGGCTCAGGCGCCGACGCGCTGGGGCGGGACGGTCAGCCCGTACAGGGCCATCAGCTCCGGGGTGTCGACGCGGCTGCCGTCGGCCACCGAGTCGCAGGAGATGTCGACGATCTGGTCCTTGTGCGCCAGCAGGTAGGGCCGGGCCCCGACGTCGGCGCTGGCCAGGGTGGCGATGCCGGACCAGTGCCGGCGGCCGAACAGCATCGGGTAGCCACGCAGCCCGTCGTAGGTGGCGCAGACCAGCACGTCGGGGTACGGCAACGCGGCCACCCGCCGCACGGCCGCCGGGGTGAGCCCCGGCATGTCCACCGGGACCACGACCACCGCCTCGATCCGCTGGTCGGTCAGCGCCGCCAGGCCGGCCCGGATCGACGAGCCGACGCCGGTGCCCCAGGCGCGGTTGACCACCACCGTGGCCCGGGTCAGGTCGGCGGTCTGCCGCACCTGGTCGGCCGCCGCGCCCAGCACCACCACGATCTGCGCGCAGCCCGCCTCGGTCATCGTGTCGATCATCCGGTCCACCAGGGGTTGGTCACCCTGGTGGAGCAACGCCTCGGGGCCACCGAGGCGGCGTCCCCCGCCCGCCGCGATGATCATTCCTGCGATACGCACACCGGGTGCAACGAGCACCCCCGCGATGAGTGTCGGGGCGAAACGGATATTTGCCGCACTCTGGGTGCGGGGCGGGGCACCGCCGGCCGCTTCGGGTCGGCCAGCCAGCCGCTGCGCGTCGCCGGGCTGCCGCCTCCGGCCAGGTCAGGCGTCCGCGTAGCAGTCCACGACCGACAGGTCCAGCGGGAACCGGACCGGGGTGTCGCCGAACAGCAGGGCGGTGGCCCGCGCGCCGCTGGCGCGGACCGCCTCGGCCACCGCGTCGGCCTGCCCGGCCGGGCAGTGCACGATCACCTCGTCGTGCTGGAAGAAGACCAGCTCGGCGTCGCTGCCGGCCAGCGCCGTGCGCAGCGTGGCCAGCAACGTGGACGCCCACTCGGCGGCGGTGGCCTGGATGACGAAGTTGCGGGTGAACCGCCCCCGGGACCGGGCCGCCCGCGCCCGGGGGCCCTGCGGGTCGGCCGCCGCCTCCGGGTCGACCCCCGCGTCGTCGCCGTCGGTGAAACCGGCCGTGCCGGGCGGGCAGGTGCGCCCAAGCCAGGAGCGCACCAGGCCGCCGGCCTCGCCGGTGCGCGCCGCCGCCTCCACGTACGCGAAGGCGGTCGGATAGTTGCGGCGCAGCACCGCGAGGGCGGGGACGGCCATCCCGCCGGTCTGCCCGTACATGGCGCCGAGCAGGGCCACCTTGGCCCGGGGCCGGTCGCCGCCGAACGAGTCCCGGGCCAGGGCGGCGTAGAGGTCGCCCGCCCCGCCGGCGGCGGCCAGCCGGGCATCGCCGGAGACCGCCGCGAGCACCCTCGGCTCCAGCTGGCCGGCGTCGGCGACGACGAGCCGCCAACCCGGGTCGGCCACCACCGCCCGCCGGATCACCTTGGGGATCTGCAACGCGCCGCCACCCCGGGTGGCCCACCGCCCGGAGACGACGCCGCCGGGGACGTACTCCGGGTGGAACCGGCCGTCGCGCACCCAGGCGTCGCGCCAGGCCCAGCCGTGCGCCGTCCAGATCCGGTAGAGCTCCTTGTGCTCCAGCACCAGCGGCACGGCCGGGTGGTCGACGCCGCGCAGCACCCAGGCCCGGGTGTTGGGCAGCTCCACGCCGACGCGGGCGAACGCCCGCAGCAGCTCGGCCGGGGAGTCGGCGTGCACCTGGCGCAGGCCGAACGCCTCGGCGATGCGGGCGGTCAGCTCGGCCAACCGGCGGGGCGGGCCGCCGACCGGGGACGGCTCGCCGAGCAGCCCGGTGAGGATCTCGTCGTGCACCTCGGCCCGCCAGGGCAGGCCGGCCGCCCCCATCTCCGCCGCGATCAGCACGCCGGCCGACTCGGCGGCCACCAGCAGCCGGAACCGGCCGGGATGGGCGGTGGCGGCCATGCGGTCGAGCTGGTCGGCGTACACCCGGGTCAGGGCCTCGACGCCGGGGCCCGGCGGACCGGGCAGGGTGTCGAAGAGCGCGCCCTGGCCGTGGCCGGGCGGCTCGGCCGCGCGGGGCGGCGGATCCGGCGGCACCGGCGCGCCGGTCAGCCGGGCCCACGCGGCGGCCGGCGAACGGGGCTCGCCCCAGCGGCCGGCGTGCCCGAGCAGCAGCGACTCGGTCAGCTCCACGTCGTGGCAGCGGTCGAGCCGGACCCCGGCGCGCAGCAGCGCCGGGTAGACGCCTGCGCCGCTGCCCCAGACCCAGCGGGGGTGGGCGGCGGCCTCCCGGGCGGCGACGGCGGCGGCGAGGTCGGTGGCCTGCTCGGCCGGGCCGGTGGGACGGCCGGCCTGGTCGAGGGGCAGCAACGCTCCCCCGCCCCGGTCGTCCGCCTCCACCGCCACCAGCACGAACGCGATTCTGCCTGCACCGTACGACGCTCGGCGTGCGGCGGCTACTTGCTCACGCCGGCGGTCAGGCCGGACTGCACCTGGCGCTGGAACACGATATAGACGATGAGCACCGGCAGCATCGCCATGGTCACCCCGGCGAACAGCCCGCTCCAGTCGCTCTTGTAGCCCTGGTTGACCGACAGCTCGATGAGCCCCTGGGCGATCACCTGGTTCTTCGGCTCCCCGGCGACCGACTGCATGAGCAGCGTCGGCAGGTACCACTGGTTCCACTGGCCGAGGACGTTGAAGATGCCGATGCTGATCAGGCCCGGCTTGGCCATCGGCAGCATGATGCTGAAGAACAACCGGCTGTGCGAGGCCCCGTCGACCATCGCGGCCTCGGCGATCGAGTCGGGCAGCGTCCGGAAGAACGAGTGCATGAAGAAGACCGTGAACGACAGCGACCAGGCGACGTACACCATGATCAGCATGAGGTGCCGGTTCGGGCCCAGCAGGGGCAGGACGATCCCCATGTTGTAGACGCCCTTGAACAGCGGCACGGCGGCGAGATAGATGGGCAGGGTCAGGCCGGACAGGAACATGTAGTAGATCAGCCGGTTGCCGGGGAACTCGTAACGCGCCAGCACGTACGCGGCCATCGAGCCGAGCAGCATGGTCAGGAAGACGCTGCCGACCAGGACCAGCAGCGTGTTGAGGAAGAACGCGCCGAGGTGCCCCTCGCCCCAGGCGCGGGTGAAGTTGTCCCAGTGCAGCTCGTCGGGGATCAGCGACAGCGGCTCGCGGATGACCTCCGAATCGTCCTTGAACGCCGACATCACCACCCACAGCAGCGGGTAGATCACCATCACGGCCCAGACCACCAGGAACAGGTGGGAGAAGCCGTTGAAGAAGCGTCCGCCCAGCTCCCGGCCGCGGCTGACGAGGCCCCGGCTCGGCGCGGGGCGGGGGGCCGGACGCCCGGGGCGGGCCCGCTCACCGGACGGGTGGGTCACCGTGCTCATCGTCGGGGTCTCCTCAGTACTCGATCCGCTCACGGCGGGTGATCCGGAGCTGGAGAGCGGCCAGCAGGATCGTGAAGATGGCCAGCGCCACGCCCATCGCGCAGGCGTAGCCGAACTGCCCCTTCTGGAACGCGGTGAAGTTGAGCACCGACGCGAAGATCTCGCTGACGTGGTTCGGCCCGCCCTGGCTCGGGGTCATGACGAAGACCAGGGCGTACATGTCCAGCGCGATGAAGCCCAGGTAGACCCAGGCCACCGAGATGGTGTCCCGCAGCAGCGGCAGGGTGATCCGGAAGAACGTGTGGAACCGGCTCGCCCCGTCGAGGAGCGCCGCCTCGTAGATGTCCTTCGGGATCGACTGCATCGCCGCCGAGAAGAGCACCATGTAGAAGCCGGCCCCGCTCCACACGGCGATGAACAGCAGCCACCACAGCACCGCGGGCACGCCGAGGAACGGCTCGGGGTCGGCGGTGAACCCGATCGGGTTGTCGGCGTCGACCAGCCCGATCTTCATCAGCAGGCCGTTGATCAGGCCCTGGTTGTCCGAGCGGTAGATCTGCTGCCACATCACGGCGATCACCACGAGCGACAGGACCTGCGGGAAGAAGAAGATGACCTTGTAGAGCCCGGAGCCGAAGACCCCCCGGATGCCGGCCCTGTCCTCGCGTCCGCCCACGTTGAGCAGGAACGCGAGGAACAGGGCCAGCGCGATCGTGAACAGCGGCACGGTGACCAGGAAGAACACGTTGTGCCAGAACGCCTTCCTGATCAGCTCGTCGGAGAACAGCCGGACGTAGTTGTCCAGCCCGACGAACTCCTGCTTGTCGGAGTAGCCGCCCCAGTTGGTCAGCGAGTATCCGGCCGCCTGGGCGAAGGGCCACACCACGTAGAAGAGGTACAGCGCGACGGGGAGGGCCAGGAAGCCCGTGACGAAGCGCGCGACACCGTGCCGCATTCCACTCACTCTCTCGAACGGATCAGTGGGCCGCCACCGGGATCAGGCGCGGGTCTGCTTCTTGATCGACGAGTCCTTGGCGACCTTGTCGGCGGCCGCCTGCATCTTGTCGACGAACTGCTGCGCGGTGAGCCGGCCGGCCATCAGCTCCTCGGAGAGGTTCTGGCTCTCCTTGTCCAGGTCGGCGTAGAAGTCGAAGAGCTTGGTCTTGATCAGGTCCTTCGGCGCGTTGCGCATCAGCTCGTTGGCGCTGGCCAGCGCCGTGTCCTGCACGCCGTCGCCGGAGCCCTTGGTGGAGGCCAGCGACTTGGTCAGCTCGGCGAACTTGGCGGAGCCGGACTTCGACAGCACGGCCCGCAGGAACTCCTTCGCCGCCGCCTTGTTCGGGGCCTTGCTCGGCACCACGAGGCCCTCGCCCGCGCCGGCGAAGACGTCCTTGGGCGCCTTGTCGGTGGCCCCGAGGCCCCAGTAGTCCGACAGCTTCATCTCGAAGCCCGGCGGGATCGTCGCCGCCATCTCGTTCTTCAGCCAGGTGCCGACCTGGATGAACGCCGCCTTGCCGTCGAGCCACGCCTGCTGGGACTGGGTGTGGTTGAGGTTGCCCGGCAGCAGCAGCCGGTCCTTGACCAGCTTCTCCCATGCCTGGAGGGCGGGCAGCACCCCGTCGGCCTTCCAGGCGTTCTCCTTCAGGTTGTCGATGTCGACGACCGCCTGCCGGCCGGCGGACTTCCAGATCGTCGCCATCAGAGCCCAGCGCGGGTAGTAGCCGTGCACGGCGTCGTGCACGTACGGGGCGATGCCCTTGGCCTTGATCTTCGGCGCGAGGGCGAAGAACTCGTCGAACGTCGTCGGCGGCTGCCAGCCCTCCTTGGCGAACAGCGCCCCGTTGTACCAGTTGCCCCACACGGTGAAGGCCACGTTGACGACGTAGAACTTGCCCTGGAAGGTGCCGTCCTCGACCGTGCCGGGCAGCAGCGTGTCGGCGACGGTGCCCTCGCCGTCCCACGCCGGGGCGGTGAGCAGGTCGTCCAGGGGCTCGATCGCGCCCTCGTTGACCAGGGTGCTGATGTCCATCATGTCGGCGCCCGAGTTCATGACGAGGTCGCTCGGCTGCGTCGCCATCTTCGGCTGCTCTTCGGTCTTGATCTTCTGGGTGGAGCTCATGTTGACCGTCACGCCCGCGTGCTTGGCGGCGAAGACGGCCTTGTCCTCGTTGGCCCACTGGTCGCCGAGGCCGCCGTTGAAGATGACGACCTTGACGGCGCTGCCGTCCTTGACGCCGAACGGGTTGTCCTTGCTCTTGGCGGCGCCGGTGTCGTCGGACTTGCTCGGCTCGCTGCCGGCGCAGGCGCTGAGCAGGCCCGCGGCGGGGGTGACGAGCAGGCCCGCCGCGGCGGCACGGCGCAGCAGGGTCCGGCGGCCCAGATCGGCCGGGTTCTCGGGGGTAACCGACATCGTTGTCTCTCCTTGAGGTGTCGAATCAGGCGGTGCGCCGGAGACGCCCGGCGTACCGCGACTCGAGGGCGAGGTTGTGCTCGTCCCCACCGGGGACGTTGGCGGAGAGGTAGATAGGGGGTACCTCCCCGGCCTGGTGGAACCGTCGTACGACCTCCGCGGTCACCAACTGCGCCAGCAGCGCGGCGGTGACCGAGGAGACCGCACAGACCGCGCCGCCGCCGGAGAGCGGCAGCAGTGCGTCACCGTACGGCGCGCCGTTGTCCAGCACGACGTCGGCGAGGTCGACGAGCCGGTGCCCCGACGGGTGCCGGGGGGCGACCCGCGAGGTGTGCTCGACCGAGGTGACCGCGATCAGCGGGTGGCCGTGCCCGGTGACCAGCGTCGCCAGCTCGACCACCGAGCCGTTGATGCCGGACTGGGACGCGATCAGGAAGACGTCGCCCGGCTGCGGGGCGGCGAGGGCGTAGAGCTGGTGGGCGACGGCCGGGTCGCGTTCCAGCTTGGGGTCGGCGAGCACGTCGCGGGGCGCGTCGCCGTGCAGCACGAGGTCGTGCAGGGAGATCCGGTTGGTGGGGACCAGCCCGCCGGCCCGGGCGACCAGTTCGGCGGCGAACGCCTCGGAGTGGCCGGCGCCGAACGCCTGGAGCACCCCGCCGGCGCGCAGGCCGGCGGCGATCAGGTCGGCGGCCCGGCCGACCGCCCCGGCCTGCGAGTCGACGACCCGGTCGAGGACGGGCCGGACGGCCTCGGCGTATCCCTGTGCGCTGATCATGCGGTGGCCCCCTTCGCGGCCTTGTGCCCGTCGACGGCCTGGGCGGTGCGCCGGAAGGCCGCGTGGGCGCGGTCGTGGGTGCGCTGGGCGACGGCGATGTAGAGCAGGTCGAGCACGACGAGCTGCGGGTGCCGGGCCGACAGCGCGTCGGGGCGGAACGTGGTGGCCTGGCTGGCGGTGAGCAGCACCAGGTCGGCCAGCTCGGCCAGCGGCGAGCGGGGGAAGCCGGTGAGCGCGACGGTGGTCGCGCCCCGGCTGCCGGCCTCGGCGAGCAGCTCGATGGTCTCCCGGGTCTGCCCGGTGTGCGAGATGCCGAGCGCCACGTCGCCGGGGCCGAGCAGCGCGGCGCTGGCCAGCCCCTCGTGCACGTCGCTCCAGGCCCAGGCGGCCACTCCGATGCGGTGCAGGCTGAACTGCATCTCCTCGCCGACCAGGGCGCTGCCGGACGCGCCGAAGATGTTGACCCGGCTGGCCCCGGCGATGGCCACGGCCGCCCGTTCCACCTGGGCGAGGTCGAGCAGCGCGGCGGTGTCGTGCATGGCCCGGGTGTCGGCGGCCATGATCTGGCCGAGCACCCGCTCCAGGGGGTCGCCGGGCTGGATCTCCCGGCCGATGTCGACGGTCCAGCCGGCGGAGCGGGCCCGCCCGGTCTCGGCGGCGATGCCGAGGCGCAGGTCGGCGTACCCCTCGAAGCCCATCGCGCGGCAGAACCGGGTGATGGTGGCCGGGGAGGTGCCGCTGCGCTCGGCCAGCTCGACGATGGTGGCCCGCGCGGCGGCCTCCGGGTCGCTGAGCACGTGCTCGGCGACGCGGCGCAGCGCGCCGGTGAGCTCCGCCGCGCCGGCCCGGACGCGGGCGAGCACGCCGTCGGTGGGCAGCGCGGCCCGCCGGTCGGCCTGGTCGGCGTCGACCACGGCGGCGCCCCGGGGGGTGTCGACCTCGTGATCCACCATGCGACGCCTTTCGGAAAAGAGTGTTAACTGTTAGTGGTAAAAGTTCTTACTGAAGGGCCCTCCGTGTCAAGACCGTGGTCGAAGTTTTCAAACTGTTACCTGACGCGCGGCCCCCCGCCCGGCCGGGGATCTTGCCCCGCACGGCCGGGTCGACCAGCATGAATCCGCCCGCACCGCCGACCCGGGGAGGCCCACCGGATGTCCGACACCGTCGTGGTCGGCCTCGACGTCGGGGGTACGTCCACCCGGGCGCTCGCCGTGACGCTGGCCGGGGAGCGCCTCGGCACCGGCCGGGCCGGCGGCGGCAACCCGACCAGCCATGGCGCCGAGCGGGCCGCCGCAGAGCTCCGGGCGGCCCTGCGCGCCGCGCTGTCCGGCGTGGACCCGGCCCGGGTGCGGGCCGGCACGATCGGGCTGGCCGGGGCGGGACGGCTGCTCGCCGACCCCGCCGGGCGGGCCGCGTTCGACGGGGCGTGGCGCGACGCGGGCCTGCGCTGCCCGTACGCGGTGCACGGCGACGCCCTCGTGGCGTACGCCTCCGGCACGCCCAGCGCGCACGGCACGGTGCTGATCGCCGGCACCGGCGCGATCGCCGCGCAGGTCCGCGACCTGCGGCTGGACCGGGTCGCCGACGGCCACGGCTGGCTGCTCGGCGACGCCGGCTCCGGGTTCTGGCTGGGCCGGGAGGCGGTCCGTCGGCTCCTGGCCGACCTGGACGCGGGGCACGCCCCGGGGCCGCTGGGCCGCCGGGTGCTCGCCGAACTGCTCGGCGTCGACCGGGTCGCCGACCGGCCCCGCGACACCGTGGACGCCGTGGTGCAGGCCGTCACCCGCCGGCCGCCGGTCGAGCTGTCCCGGCTCGCGCCGCTGGTGGTCGCCGCCGCCGTCGAGGCCGAACCGGTCGCGGCGGGGCTGATCGGGGCGGCCGCCGGCCACCTCGCCGACAGCGCCGCGCGGATCCGCCCGGCCGGCGCGGTGGACCCGGTGGTCCTCGGCGGCGGGCTGCTCACCGGCGACACCCCGCTGGCCGCCGCCGTCCGGGCGGAGCTGGCCCGGCGGTGGCCGGCCGCGCCGCTGACCACGGCCGGCGACGGGGCGGCCGGGGCGGCGTGGCTCGCCGCCCGCGACCTGCCCGGGGTCGCCGACCCGGCCGCCCTGCACCCGCTGCTGGTGCCGGCGACGCCCTGACCCGCGCACCCTCGCCGAACGCGGCGGCTCGCTACCGCTCCGCGCCGGGCTCACCCAGAATCGCCGCCGCCGACGCCAACTGGAGGTCGAGCAGCCGTCGCACCTGCTTCAGGCGCGCATCGTCGTGGCGGATCAGCTCGCCCTGGTAGTCAGCGAGCAGGGCGAACGCAAGCGCCTTCAGGCCGACCTCGGTCCGGCACCGGTCGTCGGCCACAGCCGTCGCGATCTCCTGCGCCGACACGGATCGCTCCGGCTCCTCGTCGGTGACCGACACCGACGTGGCCCATCGACCGTCCCCCTCGGCGGCCGTGGTGTCGGCGTACCGGTGGCCCGCCCGTCGCATGCACCGGCTCCAGTCGGCCTGGGCCCGCCGGAACCGGTCGTCGGACTCGACCCTCGCCGTGGCGGCCTGTTCCAGCTCGGCGAAGGCCGTCCACGGCACCACACGCTCGTCCCGGATCGACGCCCGCAACGCGACGCCGGCTGGGGTGTCGAGCAGCCCTCGGACCTCACCCTCGCAGCCGCCGGACGGCACGGGCACACCGCGGAACGTGTCGACGGAGCCGTCGAACGCCCCGATGAAGGGTTCGGGCACCACCAACGCCTTCGTCAATCCGCGGACCATTGCGGTGAAGACATCGTCCTGGTAGCCCTCCGGACCCCGGTACCCGAAGCGTGCCGGGTCCCGGTCGCCGAGCGCGTGCACCGCCCCCGTCGCACCCGGATGACGCACCGGCCGGACGGGTGGCATCGGAAGATCGATCCCCAGCCTCGCCATGCATCGGCGGGTCGCCAGCAGGCGCGCGCGCTGGATCCGCTGGTACTGGTCGAGGGTGGGCTCCCAGTCGGCGATCGGCAACGTTGCTCCCGGCAGCGGGCCGACGGACACCGAAGCGGCCGGCGGGCGTCCCTTCCGCGCCTCGGCGACCAGCCGCCCAGGCAGGCCGGTGGCCACCCCGACCGAGCCGAGCAGCACCGCCCCCAGCAGCACCGTCAGGAGCAGGCTCCGCGCTGGACGTCCCATGGTTCGTTCCCTTTCGCTGGCGGCAGGGCCGGCGGCCCGGGCACTGCTGACGGCATCGGCGGACGCCCTCCCCCGGATGGACGTCCGCCGATACCTGCTCACCCGGCCGGTTCGCCGAGGATCAGAGGGACACCTTCACGGTGTCGAACTTGAAGCCGGTGACCGCCAGCTTGCCGCGGGCGAAGGCCCAGTTCACCTGGCTGAAGGGCACCGCCGCCGTGAAGGCGGAGTTCTTGCCGTCCGGAACGGTGGACCACAACGGCCACGAGCCGCCGTACCCCCGCACCAGTAGGACACGTCGTTGCCCGAGTAGTTCCAGCCCATGCTCACGGCGTCACCGGACGCGCCGCCGTAGATCACCGCGAAGACGTGGCTGTTGTAGGTGCGAAGGGCCAGCGTGCGGCCCTCCGCCTTCGCGCTGGTCTTGGTGGTGCCGGTCACCTTGTAGTCCCGCGCGGTCCCGCACCAGGTGTCGGCGGCGTAGGCCGGCGAGGCGGGAGCCAGCAACGCCGCGGACGCCATCAGACCCGCGGTGGCCAGCGTCAGGAACTTTCGTTTCATCGGTTTCCTCTCCCGATTCTTCCGGAACGTGAGTCGATGCTCAGTACTTCGGGCAGAGCGTCATCGCGCCCTTGGGGTTGAGGTACTCGTCGTACACCCAGCCGATGCTGGCGCCGCGGGGGTCGCGCACCCACGTCCACGTGTTGCCGTAGTCGTTGATCGTGTAGCAGTCGAAGGTGACCTGCGTGCCGGTCGGCAGGTACGCCGTGATCGCGCAGTCGCCGTACGGGCCGGTGTGGACGGCCGCCTGCCTGGTCGTCTTGCCCGAGCCGGTGTCCCAGTTCTCGTGCGGCCAGGCCGCGTTTCCACAGGTCACAGCCGTCGCACCGAGCCCGGGGGCGGCGGCGCTCCCCACCTGCCGCTCCGCCGCCCCCGCCGGGCCGGACAGCCCGGTGAACACCAGCGCGGCAGCCCCCGTGACGGCCGCGATCCTGCCGAACATGCCGGGATTCGTCATCCGAGCACTCCCCTCCTTCTCGGCCACCACCGGGTCGGCGGAGGCGCTTGCGGTGCTGAATCTGCCAGCCGACGAGGGACGAATCCGCGAACCTGGACGTCCATGGACGATGTCGGACGCCGATGGAAGGATGCGACCGTGACCAATGGCTCCGCTGATCCGTCCGCACACGATCCACCCGGGACGGAGGGCGAGCTGTTGGCGGAGCTCAATCGGCTGCGGGTCCGCGCCGCCCGTTCCCGGGGCAAGGCCCGGCTCTCCCTCCAGGACCTGGCGACGGCCACCGGCGTGCCCCGGAGCAGCCTGGCCAACTACCTCAACGGGCGCAGCGCGATGCCGATGGACGCGCTCGACCGGCTCCTGCTCGCCCTCGGCGTGACGCCGGCCGAGGCGGGTGTGTGGGCCACCCGGTGGGAACGGGCCGTCGGCGAGCGCCTCGCGCCGGGCGGCGCCCCACGCGCGGCCACCAGCCCCGCCGCGCCGGGGCCGGAGCCTCCGGCGGCCGACCCGACGCCCGGCGACGGGCCGCAGGCGCAGTCGGCCGCCGACCGCCCGGGGCCGGCGCTGCCGGTGCCCGCGCAGCTGCCGCCCACCCTTGGCGCCTTCTCCGGGCGGCAGGACGTGCTGGTGCAACTCGACGGGCTGCTCGTCGATGCGGACGCCGACCCCGCCGCCCCGGTCATCGCCGTCGTCACCGGCGCCGCCGGAGTCGGCAAGACCACGCTGGCGACGTACTGGGCGCAGCGGGTCCGCGACCGTTTCCCCGACGGGCAGCTGCACGTCGACCTGCGCGGCTTCGACCCCCGCAAGCCGCCGGTCCCGCCCGCCGAGGCGGTCCGGGGTTTCCTGGACGCCTTCGAGGTGCCCCGGCACCGCGTGCCGACCGGCCCGGACGCGCAGGCCGCCCTCCTGCGCAGCCTGCTGACGGGCCGGCGCGTGCTCATGGTGCTGGACAACGCCCGGGACGCCGACCAGATCCGCCCGTTGCTGCCCGGTGCGTCCGGCTGCCTGGTGCTGGTGACCAGCCGCGGCCAGCTGCCCGGCCTGGTCGCGGTGGAGGGTGCCCGGCCGGTGCCGGTGGAACTGCTCGACCCGGCCGAGTCCCGGGCGCTGCTCGCCGCCCGGCTGGGCTCCGGGCGGGTGGACGCCGAGCCGGGCGCGGTCGACGAGATCGTCGGGCGGTGCGCGGGCCTGCCGCTGGCGCTCGCCGTCGTCGCCGCCCGCGCCGCCGCCCACCCATGCTTCCCGCTGGCCACGATCGCCGCCGAGCTGCGGGAGGCCCCACGCCGCCTCGACCCGCTCGCCGGCACCGACCCGGGCATCGACGTGCGGGCCGTGCTGTCCTGGTCGTACGCGCTCCTCGGCACGCCGGCCGCCCGGCTGTTCCGGCTGCTCGGGCTGTCCCCCGGGCCGGACGTCGGCACGGCCGCCGTGGCCAGCCTCGCCGGGACGTCCGTCGCCGAGGTCCGGCCGCCGCTGGCCGAGCTGGTCGGGGCGCACCTGGTCACCGAGCACCGGCCCGGCCGGTTCACCTGCCACGACCTGCTGCGCGCGTACGCCCGGGAACTGGCCGACGCGGACCCGGCGGCCGGCCGGGCGGCCGCGACCCGCCGGCTGCTCGACCACTACCTGCACACCGCGCACGCCGCCGAGCAGGTCCTGGTCCCGCCCCGGGGCCCGATCACCCTGGCCGACCCCGCGCCCGGGGTGGCCCCGGAGCGCGTCGACGGCCGGGCCGCCGCGCTGGCCTGGTTCGCGGCGGAGCACCGCTGCCTCGTCGCCGCCGTCGAGCACGCCGCCGGCACCGGCCACGACACGCACGCCTGGCAGCTCGCCGCCGCCTGCGTCAGCTTCTTCGACCTGCGCGGGCACTGGGCCGACTGGACGGCGACGCAGCAGATCGCGCTGCGCGCCGCCCGCCGGCTGGGCGACCGGAGCGCCGAGGCCCACGCGCACCGCTTCCTCGGCGGCGCGGCCACCCGGCTCGGCCGGATCCTCGACGCCCGCGCCCACCAGTCGCGGGCACTGGTGCTGTTCGAGTCGCTGGACGACCGGATCAACCAGGCGTTCACGCACCGGAGCCTGGGCTGGATCGCCGAGCGCTCGGGCGACCACCGCACCGCGCTGGGTCACGACCTGCGGGCCCTGGAGCTGTTCCGGCACGCCGGCCACCGGGGCGGCGAGGCGGCGTCGCTCAATTCGGTCGGCTGGTGCCACGCCCAGCTCGGCGACCACCGGCGGGCGATCGCGGACTGCGAGCAGGCCCTGGCCCTGCTCGACGAGCTGGGCGACCTGGACGGGGTCGCCATGACGCTCGACAGCCTCGGCTACGTCCACCGGCTGCTCGGCGAGCACGCGCGCGCCGCCGAGCTGTACCAACGGGCCCGGGGGCTCTTTGCGGCGCTCGGTGACCGGCACGGTGAGGCCGAGGCCGGGGCGAACCTGGGTGACACCCTGTGCGAGGCCGGCGACCCCGAGGGGGCCGCCGCCGCGTGGCGGCAGGCGCTGGCCATCCTCGACGACCTCGGCGACCCGAAGGCCGACCGCGTCCGGGCCAGCCTCGACGCGGTGATCTGCGCCGAGCTGGACCCGGACGGCCCGGGAACGCCCCGGCGCTGACGATCCGGCCACCGGGCGGCCCGGCCTGGCCTAGCCTGGGCTGATGCGCCGCCTGCGGCAGCTCGCCGAGCGCACCCCGGCCGGGCGGGAACGCTACGTCGACCTGCTGCGGGCCGTCGCCATCTGCATGGTCGTCGCCGGGCACTGGGGCGTCACCGTCATCGGCCGCGACGCCGCCGGCCGGCCCACCGGCCACTCCGCGCTCGGCGACCTGCCGTGGGCGTACCCGCTGACCTGGGTGGGGCAGGTGCTGCCGGTGTTCTTCCTCGTCGGCGGGTTCGCCAACGCCGCGTCGCTGACCGCGAACCGGGCCCGGGGCGGCGACGCCACCGGCTGGTTGCTGGCGCGCAGCGCCCGGCTGGTGCCGCCGACCACGGTCCTGCTGCTGGTGCTGGCGGCCGGCGCGGGCGGGTCGTCCCTGTGGGGCGCCGGGGAGGCGCGGATCCGCACGGTGGTCTGGTTCGCCACCATCCCGCTGTGGTTCCTCGTGCCCTACCTGGCCGCCGTCGCGCTCACCCCGCCGATGCACGCGCTGCACCGCCGCTTCGGGCTCGCCGTGCCGGTGGCCCTGGTCGGCGTGGTCGCCCTCGGCGACGTGGGGCGGCTGGCCGGGCCCGCGCCGCTGGCGTACGGCAGCTACCTGGCCGGCTGGCTCGCCGTGCACCAGGCCGGCTTCGCCTGGTACCACGCCCACGCCGCAGCCGGCGGTCCCCGGGGCGGCGGCGCGGCCGACGGCGCCCGGCACCCGCTGCCGACGTCCCGCCCGGCGGCGGTGGCGCTGCTCGCCGGCGGCCTCGGCGCGCTGCTGCTGCTCACCGCAGTCGGGCCGTACCCGGTGGCGATGCTGCACGTGCCCGGCGAGCGGCTGGACAACGCGAGCCCGCCGAGCCTGGCGCTGCTCGCCCTGGCCACCGCCCAGCTCGGGCTGGTCCTGCTGCTGCGCGACCCCGCCGAGCGGTGGCTGCGCCGGCCCGGCCCGTGGCAGGCGGTCATCGCGGTCAACTCGGTGGTGCTGACCGTCTTCCTCTGGCACCTCACGGCGGCCCTGCTGCTGGTCGGCGCGCTGGACGCGCTCGGCCTGCTGCCCACCCCCGCGGCGGGGACCGCCGCGTGGCTGGCCTGGCGGGTGCCCTGGCTGTTGCTGCTCGCCGTGGTGCTGGCCGGGCTCGTGGCCGTCTTCGGGCCGGTCGAGGCGCGGGCCGGCCGGCGGCGGCGCGCCGGGGAGGGTGCGCGTCGCCGCCGGCCGGCCCACACCGGCCTGGTGGTCGCCGGGTACGCCGCCGTGATCGCGGGGCTGCTGGTCAACACCGTCACCCCGAAGGCCGCGCCCGAGCCGCTGGGGCTGCCCGCCCCGGCGCTGGTGGCGTACCTGGCCGGGGCGGGGCTGCTGCGATGGCTCAGGTCTGGGTGGGGAAGCCGAGGTTGACCCCGCCGTGGCGCGGGTCCAGCCACCGGCTGGTCACCACCTTGCCCCGGGTGAAGAACGCCACCCCGTCGGCGCCGTGGGCGTGCAGGTCGCCGAAGAGGGACGCCTTCCAGCCACCGAACGAGTAGTACGCCATCGGCACGGGGATCGGCACGTTGATGCCGACCATGCCCGCCTCCACCTCGTGCTGGTAGCGCCGGGCCGCGCCGCCGTCGTTGGTGAAGATCGCCGTGCCGTTGCCGTACGGGTTGGCGTTCACGAGGTCCACCGCCTCGTCGTACGAGCCGACCCGCAGCACGCCGAGCACCGGCCCGAAGATCTCGTCCGTGTAGATCGACATGTCCGGGGTGACCCGGTCGAACAGGGTCGGGCCCAGCCAGAAGCCGGCCGGGTCCCCGTCCGGGGCGACGTCGCGCCCGTCGACGACGGGCACGGCCCCGGCGGCCACCCCGGCGTCGACGTACGCGCGGACCTTCGCGGCGTGCGCGGCGGTGACCAGGGGGCCCATGTCGCAGCCGCGCCGGCCGTCGCCGGTGCGCAGCCGGCCCATCCGCTCGGCGATCCGGGCGACCAGGGCGTCGGCGACCGGCTCCACCGCGACCAGCGCGGAGATCGCCATGCACCGCTCCCCCGCCGAGCCGAAGCCGGCGTTGACCGCCGCGTCGGCGGCCAGGTCCAGGTCGGCGTCGGGGAGCACCACCATGTGGTTCTTCGCCCCGCCGAGGGCCTGCACCCGCTTGCCGGCGGCGGTGCCGCGCTGGTGCACGTGCCGGGCGACGGGGGTGGAGCCGACGAACGACACCGCCTTCACCCCCGGGTGGTCGAGCAGCGCGTCGACCGCCTCGGCGTCGCCGTTGACCACGTTGAGCACCCCGTCGGGCAGGCCGGCCTCGGCGAACCACTCGGCCAGCAGCAGCGCCGCGCTCGGGTCCTTCTCGCTGGGCTTGAGCACCACCGCGTTGCCGCAGGCCACGGCGACCGGGACGAACCACAGGGGCACCATCACCGGGAAGTTGAACGGGGAGATCACCGCGACCACCCCGAGCGGCTGGCGCAGGCTGTACGAGTCGACCTCGGTGGAGACGTTCTCGCTGAACCCGCCGCGCAGGGCCGAGGGGATGCCGCAGGCGTACTCGATGACCTCCAGGCCGCGCTGCACCTCCCCGGCGGCGTCGGCGAGCACCTTGCCGTGCTCGGCGGTGATCACCTCGGCGAGCCGGTCGCGGCGGGCGTGCACCAGCTCGCGGAACGCGAACAGCACGGCCGTGCGCTTCGCCAGGGAGGCGTCGCGCCAGGTCCGGGCGGCGCGGCCGGCGGCGGCGACCGCGTCCGCCACGTCCGCGGCGGAGGCCAGCGCCACCTGGCCGGTACGCCGTCCCGTGGCCGGGTCGAACACGTCACCGCGCCGGCCGGAGGTGCCGTCGATCCGCCTGCCGTCGACGAAGTGCCCGATGAGGTGCACGGCGTTCGCTTCGGACGTCACGCCGCCACCTCGCCGTCGGCGCAGGAGCGGACGGCGTCGACCAGGATGGCCAGCCCCTCGCGGGCCTCGTCCTCGGTGAGGGTCAGCGGCGGGCCCATGCGCAGCACGTTGCCGTAGAGGCCGCCCTTGCCGACGAGCAGGCCGCCGGCCCGGCACGCCTCGAAGACCCGGGCGGTCAGGGCCGGGTCGGGCTCGACGGTGCCCGGGTGGACGAACTCGACGCCGAGCATCAGCCCCCTGCCGCGTACCTCGGCGACGCAGTCGAGGCCGCCCACGGCGGCCCGCAGCCCGTCGGCGAGGATCGCGCCGACGCGGGCCGCGTTGGCCTGGAGGTCGTGGTCGAGCAGGTAGTCCAGCACGGCGTTGCCGGCGGCCGTGGCGAGCGGGTTGCCGCCGAAGGTGGAGAAGCTGATCGCCGGCACCGACTCCATGATCTCGGCCCGGCCGACGACCCCGGCGAGGGCGAAGCCGTTGCCGATGCCCTTGGCGAAGGTGAGCAGGTCCGGGGTGACGCCGTGCGCCTGGTAGCCCCAGAAGTGCTCGCCGGTGCGCCCCCAGCCGGTCTGCACCTCGTCGGAGATCAGCAGGATGCCGTGCTCGTCGAGCACCTTCCGCCACGCCGCGAGCAGGCCGTCGGGGCCGTGCACGAAGCCGCCGACGCCCTGGATCGGCTCGGCGATCAGGCAGGCGACGTCGCCGGCGGTCTGGGTGGCGAGGACCTCGCGCAGGTCCTCGACCGCCGCGTCGAGGCGGTCGGCGGGGTCGAGGCGGGACAGCAGGCCGCGCAGCCGCTCGCCGGAGTGCAGCCAGGCCACCTGGAGCGGGTTGAGGGCGCTGGCCGACCAGCCCCGGTTGCCGGTGACGCCCATCGTCGCGTACGTGCGGCCGTGGTAGCTGTTGCGCACGGCGAGGATCTGGTGGGAGCGGCGGTGGTTGGTGGCGGCCAGCAGGGCGGCCTCGTTGGCCTCGGTGCCGGAGTTGGTGAAGAAGACCCGGGCGTCGGGGATGCCGGAGTGCCGGGCGATCTTCTCGGCCAGCTCGACCTGCTGGCGGATCAGGTAGAGCGTCGAGGTGTGCACGAGGCCCGTGGCGAGTTGCCGCTGCACGGCCTCGCGGATCTCGGGGATGTCGTAGCCGATCATGTTGGTCAGCACGCCGCCGAAGAAGTCCAGGTAGGTGCGGCCCTGCGCGTCGGTGACCCGGCGACCGGAGCCGGAGACCAGCTCGATCGGCTCGGCGTAGTAGAGCGGCATCCAGGACGGCAGCACGGCCCGGTGCCGGGCCAGCAGGTCGTCGGTCATTCGTCGCACCCTCCAGCGCGTTGGCGGTCACCGCACGCTCCCACCCACCGGCGGCGGGGACAACTGCCACTGTGTAGCGGACCGGCGGCCTTCGGCTGACAGCACGTCAACCGATCGGCTGCGGTTTCCGGGGCGTCCGGCGCGGCCGACGCGCGTTTCCCGTCGTCCCGGGCTCCGGAGGCGACGCGATCCGCACGGTACGATCCGGGGCGTGCGGATCATGCGGGACGTGCCGCTGCCCGACGGGGCGGCGGGCGCTCCCCCGGCACGGATCGTCGACGGGGTGCGCGCGTGGGTGACCTCGCCGCCGCTGCGGGACCTCGTCGCGCGGTTCGGCGGCGACGGCCCCCCGGGCGATCCGCCCTCCGGCGACCCGCTCCCCCGCGACCCGCTCTCCGGCGACCCGTTCTCCGGCGACCTGGCGGCGGCGCTGGCCTGGCTGGACGACTTCTCCGCCCGGCACTGGGACTTCCGGGGCGGCCGGGAACGCCCCGAGGCCGCCGAGCCGGCGTTCGATCCCCGCACGGCGGGACTGGTGCTCGCCGCGGCGTCCGCGCTGGGCCTGGCCCGCCCGGTCCCGCCGGCCCGCCGGGCGTACGCGCACCTGGTCGTCCTCGGCGGGCTCGCGCACGCCTGCCTGCGCCGGGTGGCGTACGCGGCGCACCTGGTGCGCTCGGGCACGGCGGTGGCCGGCGAGGTGGCCGTGCTGGGCAGTTTCCGGCCGCTGTCGGTGGTGGAGCGGCAGACACTGGCCGACGCGGGCGTCGTGGCCGGCGACACCGAGGTGGACGCCCTCGACGCGGCGGTCCGGCTCGCCTTCGGGGTGGCCGGGCCGGCCGAGGCGGACGGCGTGGATGGCGGCCACCCGCACCGCTCCTGGTCCTCGCGTACGTGGCGGCCGGCGGGATCGCCCCCGGTGCGGGTGCTCGCCGCCCCGTCGAGCGAGCCCGGGCGGCGGCGCGCGCACACCGCCGACACGCAGCGGTTCTGGGCGGAGCACGTCCGGCTCGCGCCGGGCGACCCGGTGCTGATGGTCACCGCGCCGGTCTACGTGCCGTTCCAGCACTGCGACGCGCTGCGCACGCTGGCCGTGCCGTACGGGTGCGGGATCGAGACCGTCGGCGTCGACCCGGCCCTGCCCGGCCTGGTGCGGCTGTCCGAGCCGGCCCTGACGCCGGGGCGCTACCTCCAGGAGATCCGCTCGGCGATCCGGTCGATGCGCGCCCTGCACGCCGCCGTCGCGGACGGCTGAGCGGCCGGGACCGGGAGACCCGGGGCGGCCCGGCCGGCGTCCGACGGGGAGATCGGACGCAGGCCGGGCCGGCGCGGGGTCAGTTCACGTAGACCGTCGCGCCGCCCTGGGTGGTGTCCCGGACCGGGGCGTACGTCGCGCTGAAGTACGCCGAGGAGAAGCAGGTGCCCGGCCCGGCGGACTTGGTGAACGGCTGCTTGACGAAGGCGATGGAGGTGGTGGCGTTGGACGCCGTCCCCCGCACGACGCCGCCGTTGGCCTTGTAGACGCAGGTGACGTTGCCCAGCAGGGTGCGCAGCGAGACGGTGCTCTGGATCGACCCGGTGAGGGTGACCGCGCCGGCGCTGGTGACGGAGACGGCGTAGGGCAGGTTGTCGACCGTCACGCTGTTGACCCCGAGGGTGCCGACCACGTTGCTGGTGCAGCTGGTGAAGGTCTGCCCGGTGAGGCTCTCGGTGGCGGTGCCCGGGGCGACCGGGTTGGTGACCGCCTTGGCGGTGAAGGTGGACGCGGCGCACTTGACGCCGGTCGTGCCGGTGGCCGACGAGTAGAAGTTGGCGGTGGTCCCGGTCTGGAGGCTGGCCTGGAGGGTGTCGCCGACGGCGACGGCGGTCCCGCCGGCGCTGCCGGTGGTGAGCACCGTGTTGGCGAGGGCGGCCGGGCCGGCGGCGGAGGCGGGGGCCGCCGCGACGAGGGAGCCGAGCAGCGCGACGGCGGCGAGGCCGACGGCGGCGCGTCCGTACCTGGGCATGGTGGGTCCTTTCGACGGGTGGTGGTGCGACGGCGGCGGCCGGACCGGCGGGTCACCGCGCCCGGCGGGCCGGGCGCGGCCGGGCGGCCGCGGGGGTGGCCACGGAGGGACGCCGTGGCCGTGGGCCCGCCACCGGTGGACGGTCGGCGGCGGGGACGGACGCCGCCGGGCGGCGGCGGGGCGGGGTGTGCGGGTCGGTCACCGGTGACCCGGCGGAGCGGCCCTCGGGGTCCGGCCGGTCAGCGGCCGGTGCCGGGTGGGGCACTGCGGCGCAGCCGCGTCACCCGCACCTTTCCGGCCTTGGGGGCACCCGCGTGGTCGGCGATAATGGCGACCATCGAGCCCCCCTTCGGCGCTGCTCGGTGCGGCCATCCGGCGCAGATGACCATCAGTGATCCGACCGGAACCCAACGTGGTGAAGTTATAAACCCCGGAGGGTCGCAAAGTCAATCGTCGATTCAGGGAGGTCGATGTCGATGTCGCTGGCACCCCACCCGGAGACCGGATCCGCACCCCCGCCGCCGGAGCCCCGGCCCGACTCCACTCCCCTGCCGGGGGCCCGACCGGGGCGCGACCCCGAGCGAGCGATCAAGCGGGGCCCACGCCGTCAGTCGGCCGAGGCGGTCGCGGCGACCCAACGCGACCGGCTCTTCGACGGGCTCGTGCACGAGGTGGCGGCCAGGGGCTACGACAACGCCCGGGTCACCGACATCTGCGGCGCGGCCGGCGTGACCCGCCCCGCCTTCTACGCCCTCTTCGCCGGCAAGGAGGACGCCTTCCTGGCCACCTACCGGCACGGCACGGCCGTCCTGCTGCGCCTGATGGACGACGCCTACGCCGCGGCGGGGCCGGACTGGACCACCGCCGCCCGGGCCGCCCTGCGGACCCTGCTGGAGGTGCTGGCGAGCGTGCCCGCGTTCGCCCGGATGGCGCTCGTGGAGATCGACGCGGCCGGCCCGGCGGCCCGCGACGAGCGCGACCTGCTGCTGTCGCGGTTCCACCGGTTCTTCCACCCCGACCGGCCCCGGTCACCCCTGTCGCCCGACGAGGACGACCTGCTGGTGACGACGGTGGTCGCCGGCATCTACGGCACCCTGCGCCTGCGGGTGAGCCAGGGCCGCACGGCCGAACTGCCCCGGCTGCTGCCGGTCCTGACGTACGCGATGACCGCGCCGTTCCTCGGCCCCGGGGCCGGCGACCGGGCGGCGCGGGCGGCCGACGCGGGCGGCCCGGGTGTCACCGCCCCCTGCGCGGTCGACCCGGCGCGCCCGGCCCGGGGGGACGGCTGAGCGGGCCGCCGGGCCGCAGCGCGATCAGAAACCGTCGCGGTTTCTCACTATCGGCAATTTTTCGCAGATCGACCGGCTCCACTGGGCATCAATCTTGACCCACCCTTTACTCAGCGGTAACTTCGCCCTGCGACGGGCTCGACACGCCGTACGCGAACCAATTCAGATCATCGCCCCGCTCCGCGCAGCGCCCCCGCATTGTCGCGGACGAATCGATCTCGAAGAGGAGCCGTCATGTCGGACGACACCGTATCCACCGAGCCGGTCCCGCCCTCCGGCGGCGTGCGCTGGCGGCGGTTCGCGGTCAGCCTGGCCGCCGCCGGGGTGGGCGCCGCCGGAATGGTGCTGCTCACCGCGCAGGGGGTGCTCGGCGCGCAGTTCGCGATCTCCGGAATGCCCTTCGTCGTCACCGCCGACAAGCTCGACGGGACCGGGTTCGAGCAGTTCGCCACGCTCGACCAGATGATCGAGGACAGCCCCAACCAGGGCGACACCGGCGGCCAGGTCGTCGTGCTCGTCTCGGCGATCGACAAGGCCGAGCTGACCAACCTGTGCCAGAGCATCAACCTCGGCGGCATGTACATGAAGCTCACCGCCGGCACCGGCGGGAAGCCGGTGACCGCCCGCACGATGGTCGTCGACTCCGACGAGATCTCCGGCAACGCGTCGTTCCAGTCGATCGACATCGGCCAGGACGCCAGCACGCTGGACAAGGTGCCCGGGGTGCGCGGCAACCCGGGCGTCTTCGGCCAGCAGGCCGACAAGGTGACCATCACCGGGCTGCGGCAGAACAACTACGCCACCACCGCCGCGGTGTTCACCCTGCCGAACCTGCGGATGAGCTTCTCCTCCGAAGGCTGCTGAGATGGCCGGCGGTGACGCGACGCCCATGGCCGGCGGTGACGCGACGCCACGGGCCGCCGGGGGGTCGGCCGCCGGCTGGGCCGGCCGGTGGCGGGCCTGGCGGCGCAGCCGTCCCTTCTGGGGCGGCCTGCTCGTCGCCCTCGGCGGCGCCGAGATCCTCGTGACGCTGCGCGCGCCGCTGCCGGTGATCCTGCACGTCGGGCCGCAGGGGCTGGCCGGCTACCTGGTGCCGGTCATCCTGCTGCTGTGCGGCGTGCTGCTGCTGGCCCACCCGCCGCAGCGGCTGTTCTACGCGCTGGTCTCCCTGGTGCTCGCCCTGGTCTCCTGGCTGACGTCCAACCTGGGCGGCTTCTTCGTCGGGATGCTGCTCGCGCTGGTCGGCGGCTGCCTCGCGTTCGCCTGGACGCCGGTCAAGGCGCACCGCCGCCCCGCCGGGGCCGCCCGCAGCGGTTAGCGGGCGGGGTGGGTCGCGGTGTCCCGGACCGCCTCGGCGAACACCTCGGACCGGTGCTCGAAGTTGCGGAACCGGCCGTAGCTGGGCGCGGCCGGCGAGAGCAGCACCACCCCGCCGGCCGGGGTCACCTCCCGGGCCCGACCCACGGCGGCCACCAGGTCGTCCACCACCTCGGCCCGCACCTTCGGCAGCCCGGCGAGGGCGGCCACGATCCGTTCCCCGCTGTCGGGGATGCCGAGCACGGTGATCTCCCGCTCGGCCAGGTGCTCGCGCAGCGGGGCGTAGTCCAGCCCCCGGTCGGTGCCGCCGACGATCACCGTCAACGGCCGCCCCTCGTACGCGTCGATGGCGTGCATCGCCGCGTACGGGCTCGTGGCCAGGGTGTCGTCGACGAAGGTGAGCCCGGACGGGTCGGCGATCTCGGTGAGCCGGTGGGCCAGGCCCTGGAACCCGGCCACCGCGACCGCGAGGGTGTCGGCGCGGGCCGCCACGTCCACGCCCAGCGCGTCGAGCACGGCGAGGGCGACGCAGAGGTTGCCCTCGTTGTGCCGGCCCACCAGGGGCAGCACCGCGCGCGCGAACAGCGGCCGGTCGCCGAGGTGGAACCAGGGCGTGCCGTCCGGGCCCGGAGCCACGTGCGTGGTGTCCGGGGAGCCGACGCGCACGGCCGGCCGGTCGCCCAGCTCGGCGGCGAGCCTCGGGTCGGCCCCGTTGACCACGATCGTCTGCGGCCCGTGCGCCAGCAGGTTGAGCTTGTCCCGGTAATACTCCCGCTCGCCGCCGTGCGCGTCCAGGTGCTCGGGGAAGAGCGCGGTGACCACCGCCACGCGCGGCGAGTCGGTCAGGTCGGCGCACTGGTAGCTGGACAGCTCCAGCACGTACAGGTCGGCGTCGGGCAGGTCGAGCAGCGGCACCCCGATGTTGCCGCCGAAGACGTTCGGCCGGTCGACCGCCGTGAGCAGGTGACTGATCAGGCTGGACGTGGTGGACTTGCCCTTGCTGCCGGTCACCCCGACGGTCCGCCGGGCGTGGTCGGCCATCCACAGCGCGCTGCCCTGGGTGACGGTGACCCCCCGGCGGCGCAGCTCCACCAGCCACGGGTGGGTGTTCGGCACCCCGGGCGAGCGGACCACCACCTCGGCGGCGGCCAGCCGGGCGAAGCCCTCCTCGCCGGTGACGAGCGGGGCCGCCTCGGCCAGCGGCCCCTCCCAGGGCAGGGCAAGGAAGTTGGCGCTGTCGTCGACCGCGACCAGGCCCGCCGGGCCGTGCGCGGCGATCGCGATCACCGCCGCCCGGCCCTCCCGGCCGGTGCCCCAGACGGCGACGGTACGTCCGCGCAGGTCAGACAGGCGCACGGGGGATCTCCTCCACGGTCGGGCACGTCGGCGGGCCGGTCCGACGCAGCCGGGCACGGCCGGACGAACCAGGGCCTAGTATGGCGTGTGCCCAACGAGCAGCTCCGGCGGATGGACGCCTTCACCTTCCCGTCCTACTCGATCGACCTCGCCACCGGCGAGGCGTTGTTCGACTACGCCCTCACCGGCCCCGGCGGCGAGCAGCGGTTCACCGAGGCGATCACCCTCCCCCTGCCGGCCGAGCCGCCGTCCGACGCGACGGTCGCCACCCTCGGCCGGGTCCTGGAGCTGCTGCACGTCGTCGCCGGCGTCAGCTACTACAAGGCCGCCGCGCCCCGCCGGCTGGTGCTGCCGGCGCCGCTGGGCGGGGCCGCCGCCGCGCTGGTCACGGCCGTCTACACCAAGGGCCTCGCCGAGTACGCCTACCGCAACCAGCTCCCGCACGTGCTGGAGCTGACCCCGGAGATCCCCGCGGGCTCGGTGTCGCCCGCGCGGGCATACGACAACTCCGACCTGCGCCCCCTGTCGGCCGTCGGCGGGGGCAAGGACTCCATCGTCAGCCTGGAGGCGCTGCGCCGCGCCGGCCTCGACCCGGTGCCGTTCTCGGTCAACCCGAACCACGTCATCGTCGCGGTCAACGAGGCGTCCGGGCTGACCGCCCTCGCGGCGCGGCGGCGCATCGACCCGGTGCTGTTCGACCTCAACGCCGCCGGGGCCCGCAACGGGCACATCCCGGTCACCGCGATCAACTCGCTGATCGCGGTCGCCACGGCCGTGCTCAACGGGCTCGGCCCGGTGGTGATGTCCAACGAACGGTCCGCGTCCGACCCCAACCTGGTCTGGAACGGCCACGAGATCAACCACCAGTGGTCCAAGGGGGTGGAGGCCGAGGGGCTGCTGCGGGCGGCGCTGGCCGAGCACGCCGGGCTCACCGAGCCCTACTTCTCGCTGCTGCGCTCGCTGTCCGAGCTGCACATCGCCCGGCTCTTCGCCGAGATCGACCGGTACGACGACGTGGTGACCAGCTGCAACGCCGCGTTCAAGCTGCGCGACGCGAGCGAGCGCTGGTGCCGTGACTGCCCGAAGTGCCGGTTCGTGTTCCTGGCCATGGCCCCGTTCATGCCGCGCGAGCGGGTCGTGCGGATCTTCGGCGGCGACCTGCTGGCCGACGAGTCCCAGCTCCCCGGCTACCGGGAGCTGCTCGGCGTGGACGGGCACAAGCCGTTCGAGTGCGTCGGCGAGGTCGAGGAGTCGGTGGTGGCGCTGGGCCTCCTCGCCGAGCAGGAGCAGTGGCGCGCCGCCCCGGTCGTGCGGGCCCTGGTCGACGCGGTGCCGGAGACGGCCTGGTCGGCGGCGGCCACCTCGGACGTCTTCACCCCCGGCGGCCCCCACTTCGTCCCCTCCGCCTACGCGAAGGCCCTCCTGCCCGGCTGATCAGGGGGCGCGGACGGCGTCCAGGGCCAGCAGGGCCACGTGCAGGGACAGGCACACCTCCACCGAGTCGAGGTCGGCGTCGAGGATCCGGGCGATGCGGGCCAGCCGCTCGTAGAACGCCGGCCGGGACAGGTGCGCGGCGGCGGCCGCCGCCGACTTGTTGCGCCCCTGCTCCAGGTACGCCCGCAGGGTGCCGAGCAGCTGCTCGCGGGGGTGCCGGGCGTCGTACGCCAGCAGGGCACCCAGCTCGCGCTCGACGAACGTCTGCAGGCGCGGCTCGTCGCGCAGCAGGTGCAGCAGGCCGGCCAGCCCGACGTGCGGCAGCCGGAAGATCGGCAGGTCCCGGCGGTCCCGGCGGGCCGCGTCGGCGACCTGCCGCGCCTCCACCAGCGAGCGGCGCGCCTCCCGCAGGCTGCCCACCCCGGAGCCGGCGGCGACGATCACCGCGCCCGCGCCGCTCCCCCGGGCGGGCTCGGGCGTCCGGGCCGGTGCGGGCTCGGCGGCCCTCGGCCCGGCGGCGTCGACCCGGTTGCGACGCAGCGCGGCGGCGAACCCGGCCAGCGCCCGTTCCTCCGCCGCCGGGTCGGGCAGGGCGAGCAGCACGCCCACCGACTGGTCGTCGACGGCGCTGCTCAGCCCGGTCAGCTTCGCCTCCCGCAGGGCCTGCCCGACCGCCTCCGACAGGTCCCGCAGCCGGGCCGGCCCCGCCTCCGGGTCCACCGGTGCGGGCCCCTCCGGCGGGGTCCCGTCGGCGGCCGGCTCGTCGCCGCGGTAGCGCACCACCACGCCGACCAGGTGCCGGCGCTCCAGCACCACCCCCAGCGCCCGCGCGCGCAGGGCCACCTCGTCGACCGGGCGGGAGTGGTCCAGCAGGGCGGTGAGCAGCGTCCGGTGGATCTGCCGCTCCAGCCCCTCGGCGTCGCGCCGGATCAGCCGGCCCAGCGCGAGCGCGGAGGCGGCCCGCTCGACGAGGATCGTCAGCCGGGTCGGCGGGGCCTGCGGCGGCGGGGCGACGTCGGCGGGGCCCGGCTCCGGCGCCCCGTCGGGCACCGGCGCGCCGGTGGTCAGCTCCCCGCCGCCCGGCCAGCGCAGCAGCAGCCGCCCCCAGTCCTGCCCGCGGGCCCCGACGGTGGTCACCAGCCAGCCCCGGTCCACGTCGTACGCGGTCCGCCCGGGCGGGCTGATCCGCCGGGAGTGCTGCTCCCAGCCGTCCAGCAGCAGCTCGGCGCTCTGCCCCGCCGGGTCGTACGCGAGCACCTGCCGCGACAGGTTCTCCAGCACCACCGGGCAGCCGGACAGCTCGGCGGCCTGCCGGACCACCTCGGCCGGGCCGGCGCCCTCGACCGACAGCTCGGTGAACCGCTGGTGGATCTCCTCGGTCGCCCGCAGCTCGGTGAGCTGGGCGTCGACGATCAGCGCGTGCACGGCCTCGGTGACCCGCACGAACGGGGTGGCCCGGCGCAGCTCGACCAGGGGCAGCCCGCGCCGGGCCGCGGCGGCGGCCATCACCCGGGGCACGCCGCTGACATACCGGCGGCCCAGCTCGACGACGAGGCCGGAGACCCCGACGTCGGCCAGCTCGCCGATGAACGCGCGCAACCCGGCGTCCTCGCCGGGCAACCCGATGCCGGTGGTGAGCACCAGCTCACCACCGCGCAGCAGGGACGCGATGTCGGGCACCTCCGCCACGTGTACCCAGCGCACCGGCCGGTCCAGGCCGGCCTCCCCGGCCACCAGGCGGGGCGCGCCGTGGCGGATCGGGTCGAGCGCGAGGATCTCACGGACGGTAGGGAACACGGGCGACACGCTACCGTCCGTGACTCCGATCCTGAACAGGCCGCGACGGGGTACGGGCCGCCGATGCCGGGCGACCCGCCGGCCCCGCCGCGACGGGGCTCAGTCGACGCCGAGCTCCATCGCGGCGCGGTCGAGTGCCGCGTCGTCGGCGGAGGAGACGCCCCGGGAGGCGATGGCCTCCGCGCCGCCCTGCGGCATCGCGCCGATCAGCCCCGTGGAGGCCGCCTGCGCCGCGCCGATCATCCGCTGGGGTGCCGCGCCGCCGACCAGGCCGAGGGAGGCGTACTGCTCCAGCTTCGCCCGCGAGTCGGCGATGTCGAGGTTGCGCATGGTGAGCTGGCCGATGCGGTCCGAGGGGCCGAACGCCGAGTCCTCGGTGCGCTCCATCGACAGCTTGTCGGGGTGGTAGCTGAACGCCGGGCCGGTCGTGTCGAGGATCGAGTAGTCCTCGCCCCGGCGCAGCCGCAGGGTCACCTCGCCGGAGACCGCCGCGCCGACCCAGCGCTGCAACGACTCGCGCAGCATCAGCGCCTGCGGGTCCAGCCAGCGCCCCTCGTACATGAGCCGGCCGAGGCGGCGGCCCTCGTTGTGGTAGTTGGCCAGGGTGTCCTCGTTGTGGATGGCGTTGACCAGCCGCTCGTACGCGGCGTGCAGCAGCGCCATGCCGGGCGCCTCGTAGATGCCCCGGCTCTTGGCCTCGATGATCCGGTTCTCGATCTGGTCGGACATGCCCAGGCCGTGCCGGCCGCCGATGGCGTTGGCCTCCAGCACCAGGTCGACGGGGCTGCCGAACTCCTTGCCGTTGATGGTCACCGGGCGGCCCTGGTCGAAGCCGATCGTGACGTCCTCGGTGGGGATCTCCACGGCCGGGTCCCAGAACTTGACGCCCATGATCGGCTCGACGGTCTCGATGCCGGTGTCCAGGTGTTCGAGCGTCTTGGCCTCGTGCGTGGCGCCCCAGATGTTGGCGTCGGTGGAGTATGCCTTCTCGGTGCTGTCCCGGTAGGGCAGGCCGCGCTCCAGCAGCCACTCCGACATCTCCTTGCGCCCGCCCAGCTCGGTGACGAAGTCGGTGTCGAGCCACGGCTTGTAGATGCGCAGCTGCGGGTTGGCCAGCAGGCCGTAGCGGTAGAACCGCTCGATGTCGTTGCCCTTGAACGTCGAGCCGTCGCCCCAGATCTGCACGTCGTCGGAGATCATCGCCCGCACCAGCAGGGTCCCCGTCACGGCCCGGCCCAGCGGCGTGGTGTTGAAGTAGGCCCGCCCGCCCGAGCGGATGTGGAAGGCGCCGCAGGTCAGCGCGGCCAGGCCCTCCTCGACGAGGGCGGCGCGGCAGTCGACCAGCCGGGCGACCTCGGCGCCGTAGCTGAGCGCGCGGCCGGGCACCGAGGCGATGTCGGGCTCGTCGTACTGGCCGATGTCGGCCGTGTAGGCGCAGGGGACGGCGCCCTTGTCGCGCATCCACGCGACCGCGACCGAGGTGTCGAGGCCGCCGGAGAAGGCGATGCCGACACGTTCGCCGATGGGCAGGGAGGTGAGAACCTTGGACACGGGGAAGATTATTCATCACGCCGCATGGTCATGCAAGCGGACGCGCCCGACGCGACGGGCATCACTCCCCGCCCGCGGCTACCCGCCGAACGGCGGGTCGTCGCGGCCCAGCTCCCAGAACGCCACCGCCGCGGCGGCGGCCACGTTCAACGAGTCCACCCCGCGCCGCATCGGGACGACCACCCGCACGTCGCTGGCGGCCTGGGCCGCCGCCGTGAGGCCGGGCCCCTCCGCCCCCAGCAGCAGCGCCGCCCGGGCGCGCTGCGCCGGGGTCAACCGCTGGATCGGCACCGCGTCCACCGCCGGCGTCATGGCCAGCACCGTGAACCCCGCCTGGCGCACCTGGTCCAGGCCGTCCGGCCAGCGCTCGAACTTGGCGTACGGCACCGCGAAGACCTCGCCCATGCTGACCCGCACGCTGCGCCGGTAGAGCGGGTCGGCGCAGGTGGGCGACAGCAGCACCGCGTCGATGCCGAGCGCGGCGGCCCCCCGGAAGATCGCGCCGAGGTTGGTGTGGTTGTTGACGTCCTCCAGGATCGCCACCCGCCGCGCGTCGGCGAGCACCCCGGCGACGTCCAGCAGCGGCCTGCGCCGGAACGAGGCGAGCACGCCCCGGTGCACGTGGAAGCCGGTCGCCTTCTCCAGCACGTCCGGGGTGGCCGCGTACACGGGGGCGTCGCCGGTGTCGAGGTCGGCGAGCTGGTCGACCCGCTTCGCGTCCACCAGGAACGACCGCGCCGGATAGCCGGCCCGCAGCGCCCGGCGCAGCACCAGCTCCCCCTCGGCGATGAACAGGCCGTGCGGCGGCTCCCACCGGGTGCGCAGCTCCACGTCGGTCAGCGCGCGGTAGTCGGCGATCCGGTCGTCGTCGGGGTCGGTGATCTGCTGCACGGGCATCCGGCGATTCTGCCGGACCGCGCCGCCGGCCCCGAGCGCCGGTCGCCGGTCGGCGTTTTCCCGGCGTACGACGGGGAACGGTGATCCGGGACAGCGGACGCGACCGGAGGGACCCTGCGGGTGAACGCGAACCAGGCCGGCGAGCCGGCACCGGACGGGCACGGCGGGCTGCCCAGGGACGCCACCGTCGCCGACCACATCGTGGCCCGGCTGGCCCAGTGGGGCGTACGCCGCTACTTCGGCTACCCCGGCGACGGCATCAACGGGATGACCTCGGCGCTGCAACGCGCCGGCGACCGGGCGGAATTCGTCCAGGTGCGCCACGAGGAGACCGCCGGCTTCGCCGCGTCGGCGCACGTCAAGTACGGCGGCGGGCCGCTCGGCTGCGCCCTGGCCACCAGCGGGCCGGGCGCGATCCACCTGCTCAACGGCCTGTACGACGCGAAGCTCGACCACCAGCCGGTGGTGGCCCTGGTGGGGCACACCGCGCTGACCGCCGAGGGGGGCGGCTACTACCAGGAGGTCGACCTGCTCGCCCTCTACAAGGACGTCGCCTCGGCGTTCCTGGCCCAGCTCGACGACCCGTCCCAGGTGCGGCACCTGGTGGACCGGGCCTGCCGGACGGCGCTGGCCCGGCGCACGGTCACCGCGCTGGTCCTCCCCTCCGACGTGCAGGACGAGCCGGCCGTGCCGGACCCGCCGCACGCGCACGGCTACTACCACACCTCCGCCGTGCCGAGCAGCGCCACGACCGTGCCGCCGGAGGCGGACGTCCGCCGGGCGGCGGAGGTGCTGCGCGGCGGCGAGCGGGTGGCGATGCTGGTCGGCCAGGGCGCCCTGGGCGCGGAGGCCGAGGTGCGGCAGGTCGCGGACCGGCTCGGTGCGGGCGTGGCCACCGCCCTGCTCGGCTTCACCGCCGTGGACCACCGCGAGCCGTGGGTCACCGGCGCGATCGGGCTGCTCGGCACCCGGCCGAGCTGGCAGCTCATGCGCGACTGCGACCGGCTGCTGATCGTCGGCAGCAACATGCCGTACTCGGAGTTCTACCCGCCGCAGGGGCAGGCCCGGGGCGTACAGATCGACGTGGACGGCTCCCGGCTGGGGCTGCGCTACCCCACCGAGGTCAACCTCACCGGCGACGCCGGCCCCACCCTGCGGGCGCTGCTGCGCGAGCTGGGCCCCGGCACCGCCCCGACCGCCTGGCGGCAGCGCATCGCCGACGCCACCGCCGGCTGGCACCGCGCCCAGCGGGAGATCGCCGGCCAGTCCGCCGACCCGGTGAACCCGCAGGCGCTGTTCGCGGCGCTGGACGACCAGCTCCCCGGTGACGTCATGCTCGCGGTGGACTGCGGCACCTGCACCGCCTGGTACGCCCGGCACCTGCGGCTGCGCCCCGGGATGCTGGCCAGCCTCTCGGGCACCCTGCTGTCGATGGGTGGGGCCATGCCGTACGGGATCGCCGCGAAGCTCGCCCACCCGGACCGGCCGCTGGTCGCCCTGCTCGGCGACGGGGCGATGCAGATGAACGGCGTCAACGAGCTGATCACCGTGGCGAAGCACTGGCGGAGCTGGCCGGACCCCCGGTTCGTGGTGCTGGTGCTCAACAACCGGGACCTGGCGTTCGTCAGCTGGGAGCAGCGCTCCGGCGAGGGCACGCCGATGTTCCCGGCCAGCCAGGACCTGCCCGACGTGGCGTACCACCGGTGGGCGGAGGTGCTCGGCCTGCACGGCATCCTGGTCGACTCCCCCGACCAGGTGCCGGACGCCTGGCGGCGCGCCCTGGCCGCCGACCGCCCGACGGTGATCAACGCGATGGTGGACCCGGCCGAGCTGATGCTGCCGCCGCACTTCACCGCCGCGCAGGCGCGCAAGACGGCGGCGGCGGTGCTGCGCGACCCCGACCGGGCGGGCATCGTCCGCCGCGGCCTGCCCGCCGCCGTGTCCACCTGGCGCCCCCGCCTGCGGTGAAAGGAAGGGCCCCTTCTTAACGCATCCGGTAGAGAAGGGTTCCCTTCTCACACCCGCGCACCGCGCGACGGCCGGCCCGTCGCGCGGTGCGCGGGGCGTCGCGCGGGGCGGGTGAGGCGGGGGCCAGGTCGCGGGCGGTGGGTAGGGTGGCGGGGCATGAGACGTCCCGTGCTGATCGCGCTCGTCGGCGTCGACGGCTCCGGCAAGACCACCCAGGCGCGGGCGCTGGCGCGGCGGCTGACCGCGCGGGGCGTACCGGCCACGTACTTCGAGAACGCCGGCGGTCGGCCGCTGTGGAACAGGCTGGCCCGGGCGGTCGGACGGCCGGACGGGGTGGCGCTGTTCGGGCGTACCTGCTATCCGGTCGTCGAGGCGACGGTGCGCGCGGCGGCGATGGCCCGCACCCTGCTCTGGTCGTGGGCGACCGGGCGCACGGCGGTGCTGGACCGGTGGACCTACTGCCAGTACGTGATCATGCGGGCCCGGGGCGACCGGGGCGGGCGGGCGGTGCGCGCGGCGTACCGGATCTTCCCCGCGCCGACGGTGGTCTGCTTCCTGGCCGTCGCGCCGGAGGTCGCGCAGCGGCGGGTGCTGGCCCGCGGCATCGACACCGAGGAGCTGACGCACCTGCGCGCGCTGGACGCCGCCTACCGGGCGCTGCCGGAGTTCGGCGGATTCGTCGTGCTGCCCGGCGGCGGCGACCCGGGCGAGGTGGCCGCCGCGCTGGACGGGGTGGTCGCGCCGCTGGTCGACGGGCAGGGCGCGGCGGCGGGCTCCTCCGGCCCGGATGCTGCGGCGGCTGGTTAAGAAGGGGCCCCTGCTCTACAGAAAGCGTTAACAGGGGGCCCTTCCTTGCACCTCAGCCGCGGGCGCGGTTGAGCCAGCGCAGCACGTCCGGCGGGAGGGTCTCCTGCGGGCTCGGGGTGGGCGTCGGCTGCGGGGCGGGGCGGTGCACCTCGCCGGCCAGTTCCCGGCTGGGCGGGGTGAAGTCGCGCACCGGCTGGCCGTCCACGGCGGCGCGGATCGTCCGGGCCACCGCGGCGATGACCTTCGCCTGCACGGCCGAGCCGACCGCGTCGCCCGGGTCGTCGGGGTTGGCGGCGATGCCGGCGACGGCGACCTGCGGGGTGAAGCCGACGAACGTCTCCGTGGCGGCCCCCTCCGAGCTGCCGGTCTTGCCGGCGACCGGTCGCCCGACGATCGTGTCCACGGCGGTGGCGGTGCCGCCGTCGCACTGGCCGTAGGTGGTCTGCTGGCCGACCGGGCAGCGGGCCGCGTCGGTGGCCGCCCGGGCCACGTCGGCGTCGAGCACCCGACGGCAGGACGGCTCGCCGACGTCGACCTTGTCGCCGTCGGCGGCGGTCACCGACACCACGGGCAACGGCGTGCAGTACGTCCCCTCGGCGGCCACGGTGGCGTAGGCGTTGGCGAGGTCGAGGGGGGTGGTGGCCGCCACCCCGAGGGTGAACGATCCCCAGTTGGCGGCGTTGTCGCGGGCGAAGGCGGCGTCGGCCTCGGCGCGGAAGGTGATGCCGAGGCGCTGGGCCATCTCCACCACCTTCGCCGGGCCGACCTGCTCCGACAGCCACACGAAGTACGTGTTCACGGAGCGGCCGAAGCCGTCCCACATGGTGCGGTAGCCGTCCATCCACTGCGGGTTGGCGTTGGCGGGGCACCACTTGCCGCCGCAGCTGGCCTCCCCCTCGGCGGCGTACCGGGTGGGCAGCCGGCTGGGCGCGTCGAAGCCGGTCGCGAGCTGCTTGCCGTTCTCGAGCGCGGCGAGCATGGTGAACAGCTTGAACGTCGACCCCGCCTGGTATCCGTCGACGCCACCGCCGCCGGAGATCAGCGGGTTGACGGTGTTGGGGTGGTTGGCCTGCCCGTCGGGGTTGGCGTCGAGGCTGTAGTGCCGGTTGACCGCCATGGCGAGCACCCGACCGGTGCCGGGCTGCACGGCCGCGATGGGCAGGGCACGCTTGTCGTCGTACCCGTAGACGGCCGTGGCCTGCTGCTGCGCGGTCTGCTGGAGCTTCGGGTCCAGGGAGGTGACGACGGTGTAGCCGCCCCGGCGCAGCGCCTGCTCCCGCTCGGCGACGGTCTCGCCGAACGCGGGCTGGGTGAGCCACCACTGGCGCAGGTAGTCGCAGAAGAAGCCCCAGTCGTCGTGGCCGTCGGCGACGGCGGTGCAGCCGTTGGGCTGCTGGGTGGGGCGCAGGGTCACCTTCTCGGCCTGCGCGGCGGTCGCCTGCTCGGCGGTGATCTTGCCGGTGGCGGCCATCGCGTCGAGCACGTATGCCCGCCGGGCCAGGGCCGCGTCGGCGTCCCCGTCGATCGGGCTGTACGCGTCGGGCGACTGCACCAGGCCGGCGAGCAGCGCCGCCTCGGGCAGGGTCAGCTCGGCCGGGGACTTGGCGAAGTAGCGCTGACTGGCCGCCGCGATGCCGTACGCGCCGGAGCCGAAGTACGCGATGTTGAGGTAGCGGTTGAGGATCTCGTCCTTGCTGAGCCGCTGCTCCAGCGCCGTGGCGTACCGGATCTCCTGGAGCTTGCGCCCGACGGTCTGCTCGGTGGCCGCGGCCCGCTCCTCGGCGGTGCGGTTCGGGTCGGTCTTGAGCACGTTGCGCACGTACTGCATGGTCAGCGTGGAGCCGCCCTGCTCGGTGCCGCCGCCGGTGACGTTGGCGACCAGGGCGCGGGCGATGCCGCGCAGGTCGGTGCCGCCGTGGGAGTAGAAGCGCCGGTCCTCGGCGGCCACGATGGCCTCGCGCATCACCGGGGCGATCTCGGTCAGCGGCACGTCGGTGCGGTTGACGTCGTAGAACGTGGTGATCAGCGTCTTGCCGTCGTTGGCGTACAGGTACGACCGCTGTGGGGTGGTCGGGGTGCGCAGCGCCTCGGGCAGTGCCGCGTAGGACCCGACGGCCGACTTGGCGGCGTAGCCGAGCAGCAGGTTGGCCGGCAGCGCGGCGGCGGCCAGCGCGAGGCCGGCGAGCAGTCCGGCGAGCAGCACGGTGAACAGCCGCGACAGCGGCGACCGGGGTGGCGGCATGCAGTCAAGGGTTGCCACGAAAGCCGCGATCCGACCACCTCCGGCGGCGGGTTGTCGGCTATTTCACCGGCGGCCGGCGGCGTTCTGGGTGCGGATCGTCCCTGCTCGGCGGCCCTGTCCGGCTTCACGATCCGGAACAGGACATTGACTTGCAACAATGTTAGCGCTAACAATGAACCGGGTTGCCGGCAGGTGAGCGCAGCAACCTCCCCGAAACGGAAGGGAAGGCCAGATGAGAGCAGCTCCAGGGCCGGCCGGCACGCCAGCGGTCAGGCGCGGCGCGGCGGCCGTTGCCCTCGCGTTGGTCGCGGCGCTCGCGGGCGCGGCCGGTGCGGGCGCGCCCGCCGCC
This sequence comes from Micromonospora sp. PTRAS2, assembly GCF_054052245.1. Lineage (NCBI taxonomy): Bacteria > Bacillati > Actinomycetota > Actinomycetes > Micromonosporales > Micromonosporaceae > Micromonospora > Micromonospora sp. PTRAS2. The sequence continues at coordinate 26,954 of NZ_JBSWBU010000019.1, read as the reverse complement.
GCGGCACCGGCGGAGGTCGCGGCGTCGGCGGCGGGCACGGCGTCGGCGGCGGGCACGGCGTCGGCGGCGGGCACGGCGTCGGCGGAGGCCGCGGACGAGGCGCCGACGGCGGCCGCCCCGAACCAGGTGGTCACCAGGCCGCCGATGGGTTGGGCGTCGTGGAACACCTTCGCCGCGAAGATCGACTACAACGTGATCAAGGCGCAGGTCGACAGCCTCGTCTCCAGCGGCCTCAAGGACGCCGGCTACGAGTACGTCAACATCGACGAGGGCTGGTGGCAGGGCACCCGGGACGCCACCGGCAACATCACCGTCGACACCACCGAGTGGCCCGGCGGGATGAGGGCCATCGCCGACTACATCCACAGCAAGGGCCTGAAGGCGGGCATCTACACCGACGCCGGCCGCGACGGCTGCGGCTACTACTACCCGACCGGCCGACCGGCCGCCCCCGGCTCCGGCAGCGAGGGGCACTACGACCAGGACTTCCTCGCGTTCTCCCAGTGGGGCTTCGACTTCGTCAAGGTCGACTGGTGCGGCGGCTCCGCCGAGGGGCTCAACCCCCGGACCACCTACCAGGCCATCAGCGACTCCATCGCCCGCGCCACCGCGCAGACCGGCCGGCCGATGGTGCTGTCGGTCTGCAACTGGGGCGTGCAGAGCCCCTGGGACTGGGCGCCCGGCATGTCCACCATGTGGCGCACCAGCGGGGACATCATCTACTACGGTCAGCAGGCGTCCATGGACCGCGTGCTGGCCAACTTCGACTCCGCCCAGCACCCCGCCGCCCAGAGCGTCGGCCACTACAACGACCCGGACATGCTGATCGCCGGGATGCCGGGGTTCAACGCGGCCCAGAACCGCACCCACCTCGGCCTGTGGGCGATCTCCGGCGCCCCGCTGCTCGCCGGCAACAACCTGGCCACCATGTCCGCCGAGACCCGGGCCATCCTCGGCAACCGCGAGGTCATCGCCATCGACCAGGACCCGCTGAGCCGGCAGGGCGTCAAGGTCGCCGAGGACTCCGCCGGGCTCCAGGTGTACAGCAAGGTGCTCGCCACCAGCGGCCAGCGGGCGGTCCTGCTGCTCAACCGCACCGGGTCGGCCGCCACCGTCACGGCCCGCTTCGCCGACCTCGGGCTGGGCGGCACCGCGAGCGTACGCAACGTGTGGACCGCCACCGACCTGGGCGCCCGCACGAACAGCTACGCCACGAGCGTCCCCGCCCGCGAGGCCGTGCTGCTCGTTGTCAGCGGCAGCGAGGACACCGGCGGCGGCACCCGCACCGGGGGGCTGGTCGGCAGGCAGTCCGGCCGCTGCCTGGACGTCAACAACTTCGCCACCACCAACGGCACCCAGGCCCAGCTGTGGGACTGCACCGGCGCGAGCAACCAGACCTGGACGTACACCTCCGCCAGGCAGCTCAGGGTCTACGGCAACAAGTGCCTGGACGCGTACAACGCGGGCACCGCCAACGGCACGCGGGTGGTGATCTGGGACTGCAACGGCCAGGCCAACCAGCAGTGGACCGTCAACGCCGACGGGACGATCCGGGGTGCGCAGTCCGGCCTGTGCGTCGACGCGTCGGGAGCCGCCACGGCGAACGGCACCAAGATCGTCCTCTGGACGTGCGGCTCCGCCGACAACCAGCGGTGGAGCTGGCGCTAGCTGGCTGGCAGCCGACGACCGGGTCAGCCGGCGGCGAGCGGGCCGCCGGCCGACCCGGTGCCGGAGGCCGGGCCGCCCGCCGGCCCCAGCCCAGGGCCGGTCGCCGTCGCGACGCTGGCGCTGGCGGCGTCCCGGGCGATGGCGGCGGGCACGAGCCGGCCGGACCGGTAGCCGATGCCGATCCCCGCGACCAGCACGAAGATCGCCCCGAAGGTCTGCACCGAGCCGACCAGCGCGCCACCGATGCCGAGCAGCGGGGCGGCGATCATCATCATCGTGCCGTCGCCGAGGCTGAACATGCCGGAGCGGGCCACCGCCCAGCCGGTGAGGAACCAGCCGGCCGTGTAGCAGGTGGCACCGACCAGGACGAGCGTGCGGGCGGTGGTGCCGAAGACGGGGGCCTGCTCGGCCAGCCCGGCGAAGGGCAGCATGAGCACGGTGCCGGCGATGCTGGCCAGCAGGCCCGCGGCGGCCACCCGGCGGCTGCGGGTGGCGGCGAGCAGCCCGGTCAGGGCCAGCAGGGCCAGCAGGCCGAGCCAGACGGCGGCGACCCAGCCGACGAGGTAGAGCTGACCGCCGTCGGCCGGGTACGGGTCGTTGCCGACGCCGCCGTCGCTGGCCATCGCGACGGCGCCGTAGAGCAGCGCGTACGCCGGCAGGAGCCAGACCGACGCGCGGCCGAAGCGGCGCAGCGACCAGGCCCAGGTGGCGTTGGTGGCGGGGGCGGCCGGGCCCGGCTCGGTGACGAACGGCAGCACCCCGAACCCGCCGCCGGTGCGGCGGGTGCCGAGCGGACCGGCCGGGTCGTGCGCGCCGGGCACCGGCGGCCGGGAAAGGAACTTGTCCAGCGGATCCTTCATGCGACACCTCGCTGCGCTCGTCGGCGGGGCGGGACGCGCCGCGGCGCCCCGGTCCTGGTCACGACCCGTCCTGTCGGACCGATCGTGTCAGGCACCGGAGCGCCGCATGAGGATTATTCGCATTCCCGCCCGGCCGGCGGGCGGGCGACGCGAGCGCCGGGCGTCAGCCCCGTTCGCGCTGGTCGGCCGGGTCGGTCAGCAGGCTCGCCGGGGAGACCGGCTCCGGGGCCGGCAGGCTCTGCGGGGCGGTGCCACCGGTGGCCTGTGCCTCGGCGACGCGTACCTCGTCGTGGATCTGCTGGGCCGCGGCCGCCGCCGCCTGCGCGGCCTCGGCGGCCTCGCGCTCGACGGCGCTCGCCCCGTCGGCGGCCTCCGGCGACGGCGCGTCGCCGACCATCTGGCTCAGCCCGCCCAGCGCGCCGCCCATCCCCTCCAGGGCCTTGGTCAGCTCCGCCGGGACGATCCAGACCTTGTTCGCCGTGCCGTTGGCGATCTGCGGGAGGGCCTGGAGGTATTGGTAGGCGAGCACCTTCTGGCTCGGGTTGGCCTGGTGGATCGCGTCGAAGACCGTGCGGATCGCCTTCGCCTGGCCCTCCGCCTGCAGGATGCGGGCCTGCCGGTCACCGTCGGCGCGCAGCACCGCCGCCTGCTTCTCACCCTCGGCGGTGAGGATCTGCGACTGCTTGTGCCCCTCGGCGTTCAGGATCGCGGCGCGGCGGTCCCGCTCGGCGCGCATCTGCTTCTCCATCGAGTCGCGGATGCTCGGCGGCGGCTCGATCGCCTTGATCTCCACCCGGGTCACCTTGATGCCCCACCGGCCGGTCGTCTCGTCCAGCACGCCCGACAGGTGCCGGTTGATCTCCTCCCGGCTGGTCAGCGCCCGCTCCAGGTCCAGCGAGCCGATCACGTTACGCAGCGTCGTGACGGTGAGCTGCTCGATGGCCTGGAGGAAGTTCGAGATCTCGTACGTGGCCCGGACCGAGTCGACGACCTTGAAGTAGAGCACCGTGTCGATCGAGACCACCAGGTTGTCGGAGGTGATCACCGGCTGGGGCGGGAAGCTGACCACCTGCTCCCGCATGTCGACCTTGGTGCGCACCGCGTCGATGAACGGCACCAGCAGGTTCAGGCCCGGGTTGAGGGTGCGCTTGTACCGGCCGAGCCGCTCCACCACGTCCTGGCGCTGCTGCGGCACGATCCGCACCGCCTTGATCAGGGTCACCATGGCGATCAACGCCACGGCGATCAACAGCACCGACACAAACTCCATACCCTTCACCCTCTCGCTTCGGGCAGCTCGCCCGAGGTGGAAACGTCGTCATCCCACACCAGGGCCGTCGCGCCCTGGACCTTGATCACCCGTACCCGCCGGCCGGGGTCGAAGCTCTGCGTCGCGTCGTACGACCGGGCGCTCCACAGCTCGCCGTCGATCTTGACGAGGCCCTGCTCGGCGTCGACCCGTTCCAGCACCAGCGCGGTGGAGCCCTCGATCGCCGCCAGGCCGATCGGCTCGGCGCCGTCGGACGTGGAGCGGGCGTGCCGGCGGATCGCCGGCCGCGCCACCGCCACCGTGAGCGCGGAGACCACCGCGAAGACCACGGCCTGCACGGCGGTCGGGGCGCCCAGGGCCGCCGCGCCCGCGGCGGCGAACGCGCCGACCGCGAACATGATCAGGAACAGCGTCGTCGTGAAGATCTCGGCGACCGCCAACACCACACCCAGTACGACCCAGAACACCGCGTCCACCCCCCAAGGGTGACACGTCAAAGCACGCGCGGCTCGTCGGCAAGATCAGTAGGCTCGGCGGGACCGCCCCCGCGAAGCCCGGCGGAACCGCCCCGAGAGCTGGAGGAACCCGTGTCGCTGCCGCCCGAGACCGCCCGCCACATCGATGCCCGGGTCGCCCGCGCCCAGTCCGAGGGGCGCGCCCCCTCGCTCGTGCTCGGCGTGGTGCGCGACGGTGAGCTGACCCACGTCGCCGCCGCCGGGGAGCGCCCCCGCCCCGACGCCGACCGGCAGTACCGGCTCGGCTCGATCACCAAGACCATGACCGCCGTGCTGATCATGCAGCAGCGCGACGCCGGCGCGCTCGCCCTCGACGACCCCCTGGAGCGGCACCTGCCGGGCACCGGCGTCGGGCGGCTCACCCTGCGCCAGCTCCTCGGCCACGCCAGCGGCCTGCAACGCGAGCCCGACGGGCCGTGGTGGGAACGGGCCGGCGTCGGCGACCTGGCGTCCGTGCTGGCCGGGGTGGACGGGCGCAAGATCGCGTACCCACCGCACCGGGTCTACCACTACTCCAACCTGGCGTACGGGCTGCTCGGCGGCGCGCTGGAGGCCGTCACCGGCACGCCCTGGCGCGATCTGCTGCGGGCGCGACTGCTGGAGCCGCTGGGCATGACCCGCACCACCTACGACCCCGTCGAGCCGTTCGCCCGGGGGTACGTGGTGCACCCGTGGCACGACACGCTGCGCGAGGAGCCACGCACCGACACCGGGGCGATGGCACCGGCCGGGCAGCTCTGGTCCACCGTCACCGACCTCGGCCGCTGGGCCGCGTTCCTGGCCGACCCCGACCCGGCGCTGCTGCACCCGGACACGCTCACCGAGATGTGCGCGACGGTGACGATGAGCGACCCGCAGGGCTGGACCAGCGGACACGGCCTCGGGCTGGAGCTGTACCGGGTGGGCGAACGGGTGCACGTCGGGCACGGGGGCTCCATGCCCGGGTACGTCGCCGCGCTGGCCGTGCACCGGCCCGCCCGCACCGCCGTCGTCGGCTTCGCCAACTCGTACGGGCTGCGCGTCGGCCACCTCGGCGCGCTCGCCCGGGAGGTGCTCACCACCGTGCTGGACGCGCTGCCCGAGCCCGTCGCCCCCTGGCTGCCGGCCGCCGCCCCGCCCCCGGCCGACGTTGCCGAGCTGACCGGCCGCTGGTGGTGGATGGGCGGGGAGTTCGAGTTCCGCGCCGACCCGGCCACCGGCGACCTGTGGGCCAGCCCGCCGGCCGGCGAGCCGGTGCTGCGGTTCACCCCGCAGGACCCGGACCGCTGGCGGGGCCGCTCGGGCGAGCAGGACGGCGAGATCCTCGCCGTGGTCCGCGACGACGCGGGGCGGCCGGTCGCCCTCGACATGGGCACGTTCCTGCTGACCCGCACCCCCGACGAGGAGCCCTGACCCGACGCACCGGCCCGGGCCCGCCCGACCGGCGGGCGGGCGGGCTCAGGCCAAGGGAGCGGTGACCCGGCCTCAGGCCGAGGGGCCGGTGACCCGGACTCAGGCCGACGGTTCGGTAACGAAGTCGATCAGCCGTTCCATCGCGTTGATCAGCGGGGTCTCCACGTCGGCGAAGCTGTCCACCCGGGACAGGATGTGCCGCCACATGTCGGCGGGCGCGGCCACCCCGAGGGCGGCGCAGACCCCCTCCTTCCACGGCCGTCCCCGTGGCACCACCGGCCACGCCGCGATGCCCAGCGCGGCCGGCTTCACCGCCTGCCACACGTCGACGTACGGGTGCCCGGTGACCAGCACGTGCGCGGACGTCACCCCGGCCACGATCCGGCTCTCCTTCGAGCCGGGCACCAGGTGGTCGACGAGCACCCCGAGCCGCCGGGTCGGCCCCGGCCCGAAGTCGCGGACCCGCGCGCCGAGGTCGTCGATGCCGTCCAGCGGCTCCACCACCACGCCCTCGATCCGCAGGTCGTCGCCCCAGATCCGCTCCACCAGGGCGGCGTCGTGCACGCCCTCGACCCAGATCCGGCTGGCCTTGGCCACCTGCGCCCGCACGCCGGCCACGGCGGTCGAACCCGACGCGGTGCGCCGCCGGGCGGCCGGCACCGGCGACCGGGCCGGGCGGCGCAGCGTCACCGGCTTCCCGTCGAGCAGGAACGCCGCCGGCAGCAGCGGGAAGTTGCGCCGCCGGCCGTGCCGGTCCTCCAGCACCACCGCGCCGGACTCGAAGCCGACCACCGCCCCGCAGAACCCGGAGTCGGCGTCCTCGACCACGAGGTCGGCCTCCGCGTCCACCTCGGGCACGACCCGACGCCGCCGCCAGTCGCCCGCCAACACGTCCTCGCCGTAGCGCCCCACCATGCCCGCCACGCTAACCCCCGCCGCGCCCGGCGGCGCGGCAGCCGCGCCGATCATGGCAACGGGGCGCGCCGGTCACCGGAGTGGGCAGGGAAAACGGACGGACGCGCCGGCGGCGGTACGCGCCGGGCGGTAGGGGGTAGGCGGGGGCAGGGGGCGCCGGGCAAGCCGCAGTCGAGACACGGACGGCGCGCACCACGTACCCTCTCTTGCATGTCCTCCCCCGCCACGGGCGCGGTCAAGGTTGCGCCGCGCCGGTCGAGCCGGTTCGTTGCCTGGGTACGCGCGTGGCGCGCCGGGCTCGTGCCGTACGACGAGGTCGCCGAGGAGATCGCCGGCGACGAGGAGCACCTCGTCGCCGACGCCCCCGGCACCTGGACCGACGTCCCGCTGCGCGACGCGCTGCCCGCCCTGGCGAAGCTCTCGCCGGACGAGATCCGGCTGGTGCTGCCCGTGCCCGGCGACCCCCGGGGGCTGCCCGGCCCGGGCGACTTCACCGGCGCGGCGCTGCTCACCGGCGAGGCGGTCGTCGCCGGGGGGATCGGGGTGATCCCGGAGGTCCGCACGCACACCTCCGGCTCGGGCATGACCTGGGAGACGGTGCTGTGGCGGTGCTACCCGCTGCCCGCCGACGCCCCCGCCGCGTCGCTCGGCTCGCCCGGCGCCGCCGAGGCGGAGGCGGAGCTGGCCACCGCGCTCGCCGAGACCACCGCCGCGCTGACCCGGCTCGACGTCGCCCAGTGGCGGCCCGAGCTGGCCGGGGCGCTGGAGGCGCTGCGCCGCCCCGACGGCACCACCGACCTGCCGCCGGGCTTCGACCCGCGGGCGCGCCGGCTGTTCGCCCGCGCCGCCGTGCTGGACCGGGTGCTGGCGTTGGCCGGGCACAGCGCGCCCGGCGGGGCGGTCAACAACCACGAGGCCCAGCAGCGCGACGCGGCGCTGCGCCCGCTCACCACGGCCTGCCGGCAGGCCCTCGTCGCCGCCTGCAACGCCCCGCTGCGCCCCTGACCGGTCCCGCCCTCGTCGGGCGGGCTCGGGTCAGATCTCGTCCATCAGGTCCGCCACCGAGCCGACGATCCGCGACGGCCGGTACGGGTACCGCTCCGCCTCCGTGCGGGTGCTGATCCCGGTCAGCACGAGGATCGTCTCCAGCCCGGCCTCCAGGCCGCACAGGACGTCGGTGTCCATCCGGTCGCCGATCATCGCGGTCGACTCGGAGTGCGCGTTGATCGTGTTGAGCGCCGACCGCATCATCATCGGGTTCGGCTTGCCGACGAAGTACGGCTCGACCCCGGTCGCCTTCGAGATCATCGCCGCGACCGAGCCGGCCGCCGGCAACGCCCCCTCCACCGACGGGCCGGTCACGTCCGGGTTGGTGCAGATGAACCGGGCCCCGTCGTTGATCAGGCGGACCGCCTTGGTGATCGCCTCGAAGCTGTACGTGCGGGTCTCCCCCAGCACCACGTAGTCCGGGGCGAAGTCGGTCAGCACGTACCCGACGGCGTGCAGGGCCGTGGTCAGCCCGGCCTCCCCGATCACGTACGCGGTGCCGCCCGGCCGCTGGTCGGCGAGGAACTGGGCGGTGGCCAGCGCCGCCGTCCACAGCGCGTGCTCGGGCACCTCGAAGCCCATCCGGGTCAGCCGCGCCTGCAGGTCGCGCGGCGTGTAGATCGAGTTGTTGGTGAGGATCAGGAACGGCTTGCCGGAGGAGCGCAGCTTGTTGATGAACTCCGGCGCGCCGGGCACCGGCTGGCCCTCGTGCACCAGCACGCCGTCCATGTCTGTCAGCCAGCTCTGCACCGGCTTGCGTTCGTACATTCGTCGTCCCAGGGGGTGTCGGGTGGCGGGGCAGGACCGGGGGGACCCGGGGTCAGGGGCGGCGGGCCGGCACGCAGCACACCGTGGGGCAGGTGTCCCACAGCGGCAGCTCGCCGAGGCGGCGGCGCAGCCGCTCGCCGCCGGGCTCCGTGCGCTCGGCGACCAGCTCGCGCACCATCGCCACGAAGCGCGGGTCGGTGCCCGGGGTGCCGGCCCGGGCGAACTCCAGGCCGAGCCGCTTGGCGGTTTCCAGCGCCTCGGTGTCGAGGTCCCAGACCACTTCCAGGTGGTCGGAGACGAACCCGATCGGGCTCACCACCACGCCCGTGGTCCCGGCCTCGGCGAGGGCGGCGAGGTGGTCGTTGACGTCCGGCTCCAGCCACGGTACGTGCGGCGGGCCCGACCGGCTCTGCCACACCAGGTCGTACGGCAGGTCGGGCGCGGCGGACGCGTGCACCAGGCGGGCGGTCTCGGCGAGCTGCGCCTCGTACCGGCCGCCGTGCGGGCCGGCGTTCGCGGCCGCCGAGGTGGGGATCGAGTGGGCGGTGAACACCAGCCGGGTGGTGGCCCGCTTCGCCGGGTCGAGCTGACCCAACGCCGCGCGCACCGCGTCGGCGTGCGGCTCGACGAAGCCGGGATGATCCCAGAACTGACGCAGCTTCTCGATCACGGGGGCGTCGGGGCCGACGGCGGCCCGGGCGGCGGCGATGTCCTCCTGGTATTGCCGGCAGGACGAGTAGCCGCCGTACGCGCTGGTCACGAATGCCAGGGCCCGGGTGACACCGTCGTCGCGCATCCGCGCCACGGTGTCGGCGAGCATCGGGTCCCAGTTGCGGTTGCCCCAGTAGACGGGCAGGTCGACGCCGTGGGCGGCGAAGTCCGCCCGGATCGCCGCGAGCAGCTCCCGGCACTGCTGGTTGATCGGGGAGACCCCGCCGAAGTGCAGGTAGTGCTCGGCGACCTCCGCCAGCCGCTCCGGGGGCACGCCGCGCCCCCGCGTCACGTTCTGCAGGAAGGGCAGCACGTCCTCGGGCCGCTCGGGTCCGCCGAAGGAGACCAGCACCAACGCGTCGTACACCATGGGCCCATTCTTCCCCGCGCCCGGCGACGGCCCTGCGACGCCCCCTGGTCCCGGCGGTAAGGTCCCCCGGTCTCCGGCGTTAAGAAGGGGCCCCTGCTATACCGAATGCGTTAACAGGGGGCCCTTCCTTCGGCTCAGGCGGCGCCGAGGGCGTGGTAGCCGCCGTCGACGTGGACGATCTCGCCGGTGGTCGCCGGGAACCAGTTCGACAGCAGCGCCAGGCAGGCGCGCGCCGCCGGCGCCTGGTCGGTGAGGTCCCAGCCCAGCGGCGCCCGCGCGGACCAGGCGTCCTCGAACTGGACGAAGCCGGGAATCGACTTCGCGGCCATGGTGCGCAGCGGCCCGGCGGCGACCAGGTTGCTGCGGATGCCCTGCTTGCCCAGGTGCAGCGCCAGGTAGCGCGACGCCGACTCCAGCCCGGCCTTGGCCACGCCCATCCAGTCGTAGACCGGCCACGCCTTGGTGGCGTCGAAGGTGAGCCCGACCACCGCGCCGCCCGGCGACATCAGCGGCAGCGCCGCCATGGCCAGCGACTTGTAGGAGTACGTCGAGACGTGCAGGGCGGTGGCCACGTCCTCCCACGGCGCGTCGAGGAAGCCGCCGCCGAGGCAGCTCTGCGGCGCGAACCCGATCGAGTGCACCACCCCGTCGAGGCCGTCGACGTGCTCCCGGACCTTGTCGGCCAGGCCGGCGAGGTGCTCGGGGTTGGTCACGTCCAGCTCGATCACCGGGGCCGGCTCGGGCAGCCGCCGGGCGATCCGCTCGACCAGGGAGAGCCGGCCGAAGCCGGTGAGCACGACCTGCGCGCCGTTCTCCTGGGCGATCTTCGCCACGGAGAAGGCGATCGAGGCGTCGGTGATGACGCCGGTGACCAGCAGCCGCTTACCGGCCAGCAGTCCGGACATGTGCGAGTTCCTCCGTTGGGATTCGTGCGGTGGGCACGGTGGCGGCGTCGACGACCCGGGCGGGGCCGGTCAGTGGCCCATGCCGAGGCCGCCGTCGACCGGGATCACGGCGCCGGTGACGTAGCCGGCGGCGTCGGAGGCCAGCCAGGTGACCACTGCGGCCACCTCCTCGGGCGCGGCGAGCCGGCCGGCCGGGATGGCCTTCACGTACTCCGCCCGCCGCTCCTCGGGCAGGGCGGCCGTCATGTCGGTGTCGATGAAGCCGGGCGCGACGACGTTGGCGGTGATGTTGCGCCCGCCCAGCTCCCGGGTGATCGAGCGGGCCACGCCGACCAGGCCGGCCTTGCTCGCCGCGTAGTTGACCTGCCCGGGGCCGCCGTAGAGGCCGACGACCGAGGAGATGAAGATCATGCGACCCCACCGGGCGCGGAGCATCTTCTTGGACGCCCGGCTGGCGCAGCGGAACGCGCCGGTGAGGTTGGTGTCCAGCACCCGGGTGAACTGCTCCTCCGACATGCGCATGATCAGCGTGTCGTCGGTGATGCCGGCGTTGGCGACCAGCACCTCCACCGGGCCCAGCTCGGCCTCGACGGCGGTGAAGGCGGCGTCGACGGAGGCGGAGTCGGTCACGTCGCAGACGACGCCGAACAGCCCCTCGGGCGCGTCGCCGCTACGGTGCGTGATCGCCACCCGGTCACCCTGCTTGGCGAACGCCTGCGCGATGGCCAGGCCGATCCCCCGGTTGCCGCCGGTCACCAGCACGGTACGGGCCACGGGTCCCCCTCTTGCTCAGCTGATCCACGTCGGTCCGGAGCCTAGGCGTTACCGGCAGGTAAGCGCTAACGCACCCCCGCGCCACGCGGACCTGGTGCAAGGAAGGGCCCCCTGTTAACGCTTTCCGAGGTAAAAGGTGCCCCGCTTAACAGCGGCGGATCGGCGGACGGCCGCAGCCCTTGCGGGGGAACGGTTTCCGGGATCCGCCGGCCGTCCGGCCGAGTGCGGGCCGTGCCGTGAGCGGATGTACGATGATCCGCGTTCCGGGCCAGGCCGACCGCAGGAGGTGATCGCTGTGCGAGATAGCGATCCTCCCAGTCGTGGCCGGGCCGAACGTCAGCCCCGCTGAGCCACGACTCAGCAGGTGAGCTGACCCAGCTCCGCTCCTTCCGCACCGCCCGCCCCTCAGCCGAGAGCCGAGGGTGGTGCCTTCGGCCCTCGGCCGAAGGTGGCGACCGGGCAGCGCCGTCCGACCAGGACGGGGAGGGGGCACCCCGGTCACGACTTCGTGTGCGCGCCCCGTCTTCCCTCGCGGTCCACCACGCAGCGTGGACCGTCCAGTCGCCACCGGAGCCTTCCCATGAGCCGTTACGTCGCACCGCTGGGCTTCACCCTCGCCGCCGTCTGGGTGGCCGTCGTCTTCGTGCTGGCCAGCGCCGGCCACTGACCGCGCCGCCACGGAAACCCCGCCGCCACGGAAACCCCGCCCGGCGGCGGTGGCCGCGCACCAGGCCACCGCGCTCAGGGCCACGCACCAGCCACCGGCCACCGGGCCGGCAGCCCCGGCACGGCGGTCGCGCCGGGGCCGTCCCGGGCGGGCTGCGGCCCGCCCGGCCTCAGATCAGCCGGGACGTCCAGAGCAGGCTGGTGGCGCCCGCGCACAGCGCCAGCAACAGGGCCAGACCGGCGTACCACTGGGTGATCTCGCGCGGCTCGGTGCGGAACCCGATCGAGCTGCCCATGTCCTGGTAGACCTGCTTCAGCTCGCTCACCGAGGCGGCCTCGTAGAAGTAGCCCTCGGTCGTCTCGGCCAGCTCGGCCAGCGCCATCCGGTCCACCGGCACCCGCTGCAACTGACCGCCGATGTCGACCTGCCCGTCGTCGGTGCCGAACGCGATGGTGGAGACCGGCACGTTGGCCGCCTGCGCGGCCGCCGCCGCCTCCTCCACCGAGCGCCCCGAGGTGCGGAACCCGTCGGAGAGCAGCACGATCCGGGCCGGCGGGATGCCCGCCGCGCCGTCGGCCGGCACCGACCGGATCGCCTCCAGGCAGGTGAAGACCGCCTCGCCGGTCGCGGTCGCCTCGGCCAGCACCAGCCCGTCGATCGCGGCCGTCACCGCGTCGCGGTCCTTCGTCGGCGGGACCAGCACGTTCGCCGCCTTCGCGAACGAGACGAGACCGAGGTTGTAGGTCTGCGGCAGCTCGCCGACGAACTGCTTGGCCGCCTCCTGGGCAGCCTCCAGCCGGTTCGGCGCGACGTCGTCGGCCTGCATCGACAGCGACACGTCGATCGCCAGCATGACGGTAGCCCGCTCCAGCGGCTCCCGGGTGTCGATCGCCGGCCGGGCCAGCGCCGTGGCCAGCACCAGCAGGCAGAGCAGGAACGCCACCGCCGGCACGTGCCGCCGCCAGCCCAGCCCCTTCGGCGCGAGGGTGCGCAGCAGGTCCACGTTGGTGAACCGCATCGCGTACGCCCGGCGGCGGCGCTGCCGCCACACGTACAGCGCGGCGAGGGCGAGTGCCGGCAGCACGGCCAGCAGCCACCACGGTTGCAGAAAACGGATCATCGTGTCGTCCCCCGGGTGCGGGCGTGCCGCTGCGCGGCGACGAAGCGCACCATGTCGAGCAGCCAGTCGGTGTCGGTGCGAAGTCGCAGGTGGGCCGCGCCGGCCCCGCGCAGCTGCGCGGCGATCTCCGCCCGCTGGGCGGCGGCGGCGTCGGCGTACCGGCGGCGCAGCCGGGGGTCGGCGGTCTGCACCTCGTGCAGCTCACCGGTCTCCGGGTCGACCACCGGCAGCACGCCCACGTCGGGCAGCTCCAGCTCGCGCGGGTCGACCACCTCGATCGCCAGCACGTCGTGCCGGACCCGCAGCTTGCGCAGGGGCCGCGCCCACTGCTGCGGCGGCGCGAGGAAGTCGGAGATCACCACCGCGACGCCGCGGCGGCGGGGCGGCCGGTTCAGCGCGTCGACCAGCGCGCCCAGGTCGCTGCGCCCGGGCCGGATCTCGGTGCCGGCGATCGCCCGCAGCAGGCCCTGCGTCTCCCGGCGCCCGCCCCGGGCGGGCAGCCGCACCAGCCGCCCCGGGCCGGGCGGGAGCGCCGCGCCACGGCGGCCGGTCGGGGCCTGCGGGTCCGCGCCGCTGCCGACCACCGCCCCGATCCGGTTGCCGCCGCGCACGGTCAGGTGGGCCAGCGCGGCGGCGGCGGCCACCACGACGTCCCGCTTGAGCCACCGGCCGGTGCCGAAGTCGAGGCTCGCCGACAGGTCCACCGCGAGCCACGTCTCCAGCTCCCGGTCGGCCACCGTGCGGCGCACGTGCGGCATCGTCGTGCGGGCGGTCACCGGCCAGTCCATCCGGCGTACGTCGTCGCCGGGGCGGTACTCGCGCGACTCCCCCGCCTCGCTGCCGGGGCCGGGCAGCAGGCCGGCGTAGTCGCCCTGGAGCAGGCCGTCGAGCTTGCGGGTGACCAGCAACTGGAGTCGGGACAGCACCGCCTCGCTGCGCGGCGCGGCGGCGGGCGAGATCGGGGTTCGCGTACCCGATGAGGGGTGGGGGTCGGCTGGGGTCACGGCCGCTGCCCGGGCCACCCGGCGGCGGCCGGCGGCGCGCCGCCCGGGGTGGCCTGCTGGCGCGGGGCCACCGACGGCAGCGGGATCGTCGACATCACCCGGTGCACGACGTGGTCGGCCGGCACGTCGTCGGCGAGCGCGTCGTAGCTGAGCACCAGCCGGTGGCGCAGGATGTCCGGTGCGATGTCCTGCACGTCCTGCGGCAGGGCGTAGTCGCGGCCGCGCAGCAGCGCCAGCGCCCGGGTCGCCCGCACCAGGCCGAGCGAGGCGCGGGGGCTGGCGCCGTACTGGATCAGTTGCGCGACGTCGGGCATGCCGTGCTCCGCGGGGGTACGCGTGGCCAGCACCAGCCGCACCGCGTAGTCGACCAGCGCGTTGTGCACGAAGACCTGGTCGGCCTTGCGTTGCAGGGCGATCAGGTCGGCGGTGTCGAAGACCCGCGCCGGCTCCGGCGGGGCCACGCCCATCCGGTAGACGATCTCCCGCTCCTCGGCGTCGGTCGGGTACCCGACGACGATCTTCATGAGGAAGCGGTCCCGCTGCGCCTCGGGCAGCGGGTAGACGCCCTCCTGCTCGATCGGGTTCTGCGTGGCCATCACGAGGAACGGGTCGGGCACCCGGTGGGTCTGCCCGCCGATGGACACCTGCCGCTCGCTCATCACCTCCAGCAGGGCGGACTGCACCTTCGCCGGGGCACGGTTGATCTCGTCCGCGAGCAGGAAGTTGACGAACACCGGGCCCAGCTCGACGTCGAACTTCTCGCTGGACTGCCGGTAGATCCGGGTGCCCATGATGTCGGCGGGCACCAGGTCCGGGGTGAACTGCACCCGGGCGAACGACCCGCCGACCACCCGGGCGAGGGTCTCCACGGCCAGGGTCTTCGCCACCCCGGGGACGCCCTCCAGCAGGCAGTGGCCCCGGGCGAGCAGCGCCACGAACATCCGCTCGACCATCCGGTCCTGCCCGACGATCACCCGCTTGATCTCGAACAGCGCCTTCTCCAGCAGCGTCGCGTCCTGCGCGGGTGTGCTCGTCGGCGGCGCGGCGGCGGACGGGGGCGGGGGCGGCGCGCTGCCGTTCGGCGTCGGGGCGTCGGGCGTGGTCGGCTGGGCCACCGGTCCTCCACAGCATTGGTCGATCGTCGCGGCGTGGTGCGTGGTGCGTATCAAGACTCGCATGCCCGGCTGAGTGCCGAGGCGGGGAGAAGCCGTTTTTCGCCACGCCGTCCTGGGGTTGGAGAATCGCCGGTCACGGGTTTACAGCAGGGGGTCCGGCGTGTGTACCATTCACCCCGTCGCCGGGCGGCTCCCCCCGTGGCCGCCCGGCGCTCAATCTCCGCCCCGCGCCCCTAGACTGGCCCGGATGAGCATCCCCCGTCCCCCCGGTGACGCGCCGATCTGTTCGGCACGGGGCTGCCGCGCCCCGGCGCAGTGGGCGTTGCGCTGGAACAATCCCCGCCTGCACACCGCCGACCGGCGCAAGACCTGGCTCGCCTGCGCCGACCACCGTGCCTCGCTCGGCGACTTCCTCGACGCACGGGGCTTCCTCCGGGAAGTCGCGCCACTGGCTGGATCGCCTACGCTCGACGGGTGAGCGCGCGCAGCGGACGTCCCCGGTGACCGGCGAGCCCCCCGGCGGCCCCCCACCGCACCCGGTCGGGCCGCACCCGGTCGGGCCACCCCCCACCGCGCCCCCGCCGGGCCCGCCCGCCGTGGCGGGTCACCCGGCGTCCGGGCCGCTGGCGGCGTACCCGCCCGGGCCCCTGGAGCCGTGGCCGGCGACCGTGCGCTGGCAGTCGGTCTCCACCGACCTGATCTGGGTCGAGCTGCTGCGCCTGGCGGCGCTGGTCGGGGTGGTGCTGCTGGGGCTGGCGGTCGGCTGGGCGGTGAGCGGGCACTGGCTGTTCGGGGCAGCCCTCGGTGCGGTCGTGCTGGCCGGGGCGTGGCGGGTCGTCACGACCGTCCGGGCGGTGCACGTCTGGGGGTACGCCGAGCGCGAGAACGACCTGCTCGTCCGGCACGGGCTGCTGGTCCGCCGGCTGTCCATCGTGCCGTACTCGCGGATGCAGTTCGTCGACGTCAGCGCCGGCCCCCTGGAGCGGGCGTTCGACCTGGCGACGGTGCAGTTGCACACGGCCGCGGCGGCCAGCGACGCCCGCGTGCCGGGCCTGCGCCCGGCGGAGGCGGCGCGGCTGCGCGACCGGCTCACCGCCCTCGGCGAGGACCGCGCGGAGGGCCTGTGACCCACCCCGGCCCCGAGCTGCCCCGCCCGGTCACCGACGCGCCGCCGGCACCCCAGGACGACCACGCGCCACCCGCACCGCACGACGGCCCACCCTCTGACGCGCCACCCGCACCGCACGACCACCCGGTCGGCGGCGTGGAACCCCGGCGGCGGCTGCACCCGTTGAGCCCGGCCCTGCACGGGGCCAAGTCGCTGGTCGTGGTCGTCGCGGGCCTGTCCTGGTCGACGCTGTCGCGGGTCGGCTTCGGCTGGTTCGCGGCGATGGCGACCGTGCTCGCCCTCGGCGCGACGGTGCTCGCGGTGGTGAGCTGGTACAACACCGGCTACCACGTGGTCGGCCGGGAGCTGCGCGTGTACGAGGGGCTGCTGTGGCGGCGCACCCGGGCCATCCCGCTGGAGCGCCTCCAGGCCGTCGAGGTGGTCCGCCCGCTGCTCGCCCAGCTCACCGGCCTGGCCGAGCTGCGGCTGGAGGTGGTCGGCGGCGGCAAGACCGAGGCGCCGCTGGCGTACCTGGGGGTGGCCGAGGCCGCCGCCCTGCGACAGCGGCTGCTCGCGCTCGCCGGCCCCGCGCCGCACCCGGGGACGGCCGCGCCGCAGCCGTCCGCCTCGGCCGGGCCGACGGTCGCGCCCGTGCCGCCCGGGCGGGCCCTGCACGCCGTGGCGAACCGGGACCTGCTGGTCAGCCAGCTGCTCACCCCGCAGGCGTTCCTGCTCCCCTTCGGCGTGGCCTTCGTCGTGGCGCAGTTCCTCTCCGAGGGCTCGTGGTCGTTCATCGCGGTGGCGAGCACGATCACCGCGATGGCCGGCGTGCTGCTGCAACCGATCCGCCGGGTGCTCGACGACTGGAACTTCCGGCTGGCCCGCGACGAGGGCACCCTGCGGGTCCGCAACGGGCTGTTGGAGACCCGGGCGCAGACGGTGCCGCTGAACCGGGTGCAGACCGTCGGGGTGACCTGGCCGCTGCTCTGGCGGGCCAAGGGCTGGCTGCGGCTGCGCCTGGAGGTCGCCGGCTACTCCGGCGGCGAGGCCGACGACCGGAACCGGCCGGACCGGCTGCTGCCGGTGGGCGACCAGGAGACCGGCGAGCGGATCGTCGCCGAGGTGCTGCCAGGGGTGCGGCTGAGCGGGCTGGCGACCGGCCTCCCGCCGGCCCGGGCCCGGTGGCTGCGCCCGCTGGGCTGGCGCGCGGTCGGTGCCGGGCTCGACGAGCGGGTCTTCGCCGCCCGGTCCGGCCTGCTCACCCGGCAGCTCACCGTCGTGCCGTACGCCCGGATCCAGAGCGTGCGGGTGACCCAGGGCCCGGCGCAGCGGCGGTTGCGGCTGGCCACCGTGCACGCGGACACGGCAGGCGGCGCGGGCGCCGCCGCCCTCGACCGCGACCTCGACGAGGCGTGGTGGCTGGCGGCGGAGCTGACGGCCTGGGCACACGCCGCCCACCGCGCCCGCTGAGCCGCAACGCGGCCGGATCGGATGCGGGGGCGCGGCTCAGCGGGTCGCCGGCACCGCCGGCGGTCCGGCGACCGGGTCGGCCGGCTCCGCGCCGCGCGGCCCGCCGTCGGCCGGCTCCGAGCCGGGGGTACGGCGGGCCCGGCGCGCCGCCCACCAGCGCTCGCCCAGGCCGACGACCAGGAAGGTCAGCCCCACGTACGCCCAGCCGACCAGCACGTCGATGACGTAGTGCTCGCCGGAGTAGACCAGGGTGAACGTCATCGCCAGCGGGTACGCCAGCAGCAGCGGCCACCAGCGGCGGCGGGTCGAGCGGAGGAAGAACACCACCACGAACAGGGCGAACGCGGTGTGCAGCGACGGCATCGCGGCCACCGGGTTGGACGCGATCTGCCCGGCGTTAAGCAGGTTGCCGGCGCCGTGCATGCCGAATGCCTTCCAGCCCCGGGTGGAGATCCGCGCCACCTCGGTGAGCAGGCCGTTCTGCGCCGCCCACCAGGGCGGGGCCGCCGGGTAGAGGAAGTAGGTGACCAGCCCCGACGCGCACAGGAACCCCCAGCGGCGCATGAACGCCGCCCAGCGGTGCCGGTCGCGCAGCCAGAGCACGGCGGCGGCGGCGAGCGCCACCACGAAGTGCGAGAAGTACACCCAGCTCGCCGCCACGTCCCACCAGCGCACCTCAGGGCGGTAGAGGTGCTCCTGCAACCAGACGGTCGGCACCTGGCCGCCGGTGGCCCAGCCGAACATGAACCGGTCGGCGACGATCAGCTCCATCGCGTGCGGGGTGGCCCCGTTGTCGGCGAACCCCCGGGACAGGTTGTAGACGGCGAGCAGCAGCACCACGGGCACCCAGTCGCGGGCGAAGCGCAGGTGGCTGCGCCACGGGCGGCGGGAGTTCCAGGCGATGGTGGCCGCCCAGATCCACAGGAACGCGTAGGCCGGGTCGGTGGGCAGGCCGATGACGAACCAACCGGCCACGAAGGCGACCGCCCAGGCCGCCATGGCGACCACACGGCGACGACCGCCGTCGGAGGGCTCCGGTGGTCCGGTGGGGGCGGGGGGCTGGGGGTCAGTCACGACGGCCATCGCCGTCCAGGTTAGCGGCGGCGCCCTCCCCGCCGACGGCGGCCTCGCCGGTCGACGACGGCCTCGCCGAATGCGCGACGGCGGCCCCCTCGGGTCGTGGCGGCGGCCTCGCCGGATGCGCGGCGGCGGCCGGAACGGCGGACGTCGACCACCTAGGCTGTGCCCATGCAGGAGCAGTCGGAGCATTCCCTCGCGCCGGGCCGGGCCGCCCGCGTCGAGCTGACCGTGACCGACGCCGACACGGCGCTGGCCGTCGGCTCCGGCGACGTCGCGGTGCTCGGCACCCCCCGGGTGGTCGCGCTGGCCGAGGCGGCCACGGTGGCGGCGACCGCCGGGGCGCTGCCGCCCGACGGCACGACGGTCGGGACCCGGGTCGAGCTGGACCACCTCGCCCCCACGCCGGTCGGGCGGACGGTGGTCGCGCAGGCCCGGCTCACCGACGTCGACGGGCGGCGGCTGGGCTTCGAGGTGACGGTCACCGACGACGCCGGCCAGAGCGTGGCGCGGGGACGGGTGGAGCGGGTGCTGGTCGACCGGCGGCGTTTCGCCGCGCGGGCCACCGGCGCGCCGGCCGGGGCGGGCACGCCGTGACGCCGCGGTTCGTCGAGGTCGCCGACCGGGTGTACGTGCTGCGCGAGCCGCTGCTCGACGTCAACGTCACGCTGGTCGTCGGCGACGGCGCGGCGCTGGTGGTGGACACGCTCTCCACCGCCGGGCAGGCCGCCGAACTGGTCGCCGCCGCCCGCGCGGTCACCCCGCACCCGTGGACGGTGGTGAACACCCACCACCACTTCGACCACTGCTTCGGCAACGCCGTCGTCGCCGGTGACCCGGCCGCCCCCGTCTACGCGCACGAGGTCGCCGCCGTGGCGCTGCGGGACCGCCCCGACGAGGTGCGCCGGGCCGCGTACGAGGAGATGCGCGCCGCCCGGCCGGAGCTGGCCGCCGAGCTGGCCAGCACCCGGCTGCTGGCCCCGACCCACGTCGTACGCGGGGAGACGGTGCTGGACGTGGGCGGCCGGCGGGTGGTGCTGCGCCACCCGGGCCACGGGCACACCGACGCCGACCTGGTGGTGCACGTGCCGGACGCGGACGTGCTGGTCGCCGGGGACCTGGTGGAGCAGAGCGGTCCGCCGGCGTTCGAGGAGTCGTACCCGTTGCAGTGGCCGGACGCGCTCGCCGAGGTGCTCCGGCTCACCACCCCGGGCACGGTGGTCGTGCCGGGGCACGGCGACCTGGTCGACGCGGAGTTCGTCCGGGTCCAGCACGGGCAGCTGGCCGAGCTGTCCTGGCTGATCCGGGCCGGCCACACCGGCGGGGCCCCACCGGAGCGGGTGGCCGCCGAGGCGCCCTTCGGTGCCCGCGCCGCCCTCACCGCCGCCCGCCGCGGCTACGCCGAACTGGACGGCACCGGCTGACGTTCCGCCCGCCGGCACGGGCCGCCCCGCGCCGGGTCAGGCGGGGAAGCGGGTCAGGACCTCGGGGCGGGTGGGCATGGCGACCGCGCCGCCCGGCGACTCACAGACCAGGCCGGCCACCCGCAGCGCGAAGGCGACCCGGCGGTGCCAGTCGGCGGGATCGGTGGGCTCCCCGTCGACCAGCAGCTCGGCGACGAGCGCCCCCATCACCGAGTCGCCCGCACCCGTGGCGTCCACCGCGCGCACCTTCGGCGCGGGCACGCGTACCGGATCGGCGTTGGCGGCGGCGACGACCGCGCCCTCCGCGCCGAGGGTGACCACGACGGTGGCCGCCCCCAGCTCCCGCAGGTACGCCGCGACCCCCTCGACCGGCTCGCCGGGATAGAGCAGCTCCGCGTCGGCGGCGCTGAGCTTGACCAGGTGGGCGGAGGCGGCGAACTCCGCGACCGTCTGGCGCAGATCGGCCAGCGCGGCGGGGCCGTCGAGCAGCCGGGGTCGGACGTTCGGGTCGAACACGCGCAGCCCGCCCGCGAGGGACCAGGCCCGGCGCGCGGCGGCCAGGACGGTCGGCGACAGCAGCACGATCGAGCCGCAGTAGAGCACGTCGGCGCCCCCGACCAGGTCCGCGTCCAGGGCGTCGGCGGTGAGCAGCCCGTAGGACGGCGGTTCGCCGTAGAAGCGGAAGTCCGGTTCGGCGCCGGTGTGGGTGGCCACCGCCAGGGCGGTCGCCGCGGGCACGGTGACCGCCCCGGCCAGCCCGACGCCCGAGTCAGTCAAAAAGGCGCGGATCCGGTCGGCGAGCGCGTCGTCGCCGAGCGAGCCGACGAACTGCACCGACCCGCCGAGCCGGGCCACCCCGACGGCGACGTTGAGCGGGCCGCCGCCGATCGCCTGGCGGAAGACGGGCTGCCCGTCGCACTCCGCGTCGAGCAGGTCGATCAGTGCCTCGCCGAGCACCACCGCGTATCCCATCGTGGCCCTTCCGTCGCCTCCGCTGCCGTACCCCCGATCCTGTCCTACCTGGCGACGACGCCGGCACCGAACCCCCACCTGACGGGGCCACGGCCCGGGCGACACCCCGATATCATCGACAGTCAACTATTGCGGCGGTCGGCATCGGCGTGGTGAGATGACGCTGCCGGTCGATGCGAGGGGCTGTCGCGTCCGCCGGCATCGGGAGAGAGCCAGCGCGAGGGGCACACCGGTCCGCCGAGGCGGACCGTCGGTGACGCGCGCCGTCGGCCCACGGGCAGGGGCGCGGCACCGCGATCGTGACATCCGCTCGTCGCAGCGGAACGGCCGGTGCGGTCGTTCCGCGAGTCAGGAGAACCCCGTGACCCGTTCCCGCACGGCCGCGCTGCTCATCGCGGCCGCCACCCTCGCCGCGGGTGCCGCCACCATCGTGGCCAGCCCCGACCCGGCCGCCGCCCACGGCGCATCGATGACCCCCGGTGCCCGGACCTACCTGTGCTGGAAGGACGGCCTCACCCCCACGGGTGAGATCAAGCCGATCAACCCGGCCTGCTCGGCCGCGGTCGCCGAGAACGGGGCCAACTCGCTGTACAACTGGTTCAGCGTGCTGCGCTCGGACGCCGGCGGCCGCACCGTCGGCTTCATCCCCGACGGCAAGCTGTGCAGCGGTGGCAACCCCGGCTTCAGCGGCTACGACGCGCCCCGCACCGACTGGCCGCTGACCCACCTGACCGCCGGTGCCCGGTTCGACTTCAAGTACAGCAACTGGGCCCACCACCCGGGCACCTTCTACTTCTACGTGACGAAGGACAGCTGGAGCCCGACCCGGGCCCTGGCCTGGAGCGACCTGGAGGAGCAGCCCTTCCTCACGGTGACCAACCCGCCGCAGAACGGCCCGGTGGGCACCAACGAGGGGCACTACTACTTCAGCGGCAACATGCCGTCGGGCAAGAGCGGCCGGCACATCATCTACTCGCGCTGGGTCCGCTCGGACAGCCAGGAGAACTTCTTCGGCTGTTCGGACGTCACCTTCGACGGCGGCAACGGCCAGGTGACCGGCATCGGCGGCACCCCGAACCCGACCACCCCGGCGCCGACCCCGACCACCCCCGGGCCGACCCCGACCACGCCGGGGCCGAACCCGACCACGCCCGGGTCGACGACGCCGCCGCCGGCCGGCGGTGACTGCATGGCGACCTACAAGGTGGTCAGCTCCTGGTCCGGCGGGTTCCAGGGCGAGGTGGCCATCATGAACCACGGCTCGACGCCGTTCACCGGCTGGAAGGCGACCCTGACCTGGTCGACCGGCCAGACCATCAACAGCCTGTGGAACGGCACCTACACCACGTCCGGGTCGACGGTGACGGTCACCAACAGCCCCTACAACGGGACGGTCGCGCCGGAGGGGACCACCGCCTTCGGCTTCGTCGCCAGCGGCACAAGCTCGCTGCCGACGGTGAGCTGCACCCGCGCGTGACCTGACCGCGCGTCGGCGGAGCCGGCGCGCGGTGCACGAAAGGGCCCCCGCCGTCGGCGGGGGCCCTTTCCCGGTCTGCGCTGCCCGGCCTAGCGGACCATGGAGCCGACGACCGGCTTCGTCAGCAGCGCCGACTGGTTGCGCTGGATGCCCGGGTCGAGCGTCTTGGCCACGAAGATCGCGTGCCAGATGCAGAAGATCAGCACCGTCCACACCTTGCGGGAGTGGTCGGCCTCCTCCCGCTTGTGCTCCTCCAGGAGCCGCATCGCGTACGACAGGTCGATCAGCTCGCCCGCGCCGGAGTTGGACAGCACCCAGCGGGCCCACTCGTACATCTCGCCGCGCAGCCAGACCCGCGTCGGGGTGGGGAAGCCCAGCTTCCTGCGGTTGACGATGGCCGGCGGCACGACGCCCTGCAGCGCCTGGCGCATGGCGTACTTGGTGGCGTCGGAGCGCGGCGGGAGCTTCAGGTCCACCGGGATGGTGGCCGCCACGTCGAACACCTCCTTGTCGAGGAACGGCACCCGGACCTCCAGCGAGTGCGCCATCGAGATCCGGTCGGCCTTGACCAGGATGTCGCCGCGCAGCCAGGTGTAGAGGTCGACGTACTGCATCTTGGTGACGTCGTCGAGCTCGGTGCACTCGGCGTAGATCGGGGCGGTGACGTCGGTGTAGCGCACCGAGGGGTCGTAGCGGCGCAGCAGGTGCTGCTTCTCCTCCTCGGTGAACATCCGGGCGTTGCCGTAGTAGCGCTGCTCGATCGGGGTGGTGCCGCGCTCCAGGAAGCTCTTGCCCTTGACGCCCTGCGGGATGGCCTTGGAGACCGCGCGCAGCCCCTTCTGCACCCCGCCGGGCAGGCCGTTGACCGCGCCGAGGGACAGCGGCTCCCGGTAGATGGTGTAGCCGCCGAAGAACTCGTCGGCGCCCTCGCCGGAGAGGACCACGGTGACGTGCTCGGCGGCCTTCTTCGCCACGAAGTACAGCGGCACGAGCGCCGGGTCGGCCACCGGGTCGTCGAGGTGCCAGACGATCTTCGGCAGCGCGTCGATCATGTCCTGCGGCCCGATCTTGGTCGGGATCGTGGTCACGTCGAGGTGCCGGGCCGAGTCCTGGGCGACGTCGATCTCCGAGTAGCCGGGGACGTCGTAGCCGACGGTGAAGGTGAGGATGTGCGGGTTGAACTCGCGGGCCAGGGCCACCACGGCGGTGGAGTCGATGCCGCTGGACAGGAACGAGCCGACCGGCACGTCCGAGCGCATGTGCATCCGGACGCTCTCCCGCAGCGTCTCCCGGATGTGGTGGTAGAGCCGCTGTTCGTCGGCGACCGGGGTGGGCCGGAACACCGGGCGGTACCACCGGCGCACGTCGATCCGGCCGCCCGGGGTCCAGGTGAGGTATTCCCCCGACCCGATGCGGCTGATCCCCTGGTGCAGGGTGCCGGGCTCCGGGACGTACTGCAGGGTCAGGTAGTGGCTGAGGTTGGCCGTGTCGATGCCGGCGTCCCCGGCGTACGCCGACTGGGCGAACGGCAGCAGCGCCTTCTTCTCGGAGGCGAGGTAGAGCCCGTCGGCGGTCTCCAGGTAGTGCAGCGGCTTGATGCCGAAGTTGTCGCGCGCGCCGAACGCGCGGCGCTCCTGCCGGTCCCAGATCACGAAGGCGAACATGCCGCGCAGCCGGGTGAGCACCTGCTCGCCCCAGTAGTGGTAGCCGGCGACGATCACCTCGCCGTCGCCGGCGGTGGCGAACTGCGCGCCGAAGTTGCGGACCAGCTCGTCGCGCAGCTCGATGTAGTTGTAGATCTCGCCGTTGAAGGTCAGCAGGTAGCGCCCGCCCGCGTACGGCAGCGGCTCGTGGCTGGACGCCACGTCGATGATCGCCAGGCGCTTGTGCGCGAAGACCCCGTCGGCGTACTGGCCGCTCGCGTCGCCGACCACCTCGACCCCGGTCTCGTCCGGTCCGCGGTGGTGCAGGCATTCCAACGCCCCCGCGATGTGTTCGCGGTGGGCGGCGGCGTTGCCGTTAGCGCTGAAGAAGGCCAGAAGTCCGCACATGGTGGTCATCTTTCCACGCGGCGCGGGCGGCCGTCGCGGGCACCGCAGGGTCTCCGCCCGCGCCTGCGCCGGGGTACCGTCTGGACCAGCGACGAGGCGGAGGGAGCGGAGCATGAGCGAGGACCGGACGGACGGCCAGCCGGCGGACGGCACGGAGTCGCACGACCCGGATTTCCCGGAGGCGTTCCTGTCGTTCATGCGCCAGGGCTGGCGGGACACGACCCTGCCGGTCGGCCCCCGGGTGGAGGTGCCCAACCACGCCAAGCGGCGGGCCGCGCTCTCCGCGGCGTTCCCGGGCGAGACGCTGGTGATCCCCACGGGCGGGGAGAAGACGCGCGCCAACGACACCGAGTACCGGTTCCGGCCGGGCAGCGACTTCGCGTACCTGACCGGCGACCACGACCCGGACAGCGTGCTCGTGCTGCGCCCGAACGGCTCGGGGCACGACCCCGTGCTCTACATGCGGCCCCGCTCCTCGCGGGACAACGACGAGTTCTTCCGCAGCCGGCACGGCGAGCTGTGGGTGGGCCGGCGGCACACCCTCGCGGAGAAGTCGACGGAGCTGGGCCTGCCCACGGCCGACCTGGCCGGGCTGGACGCGGCGCTGGCCGACCTGGCCCCGGGGCGCACGCGGGTGCTGCGCGGCTTCGACGCCCGCGTCGACGCGGCCGTGCGCCCGTACGACGGGCCCCGGGAGGAGGGCCAGCCGGCCCGCGACCGGGAGCTGGCCATCGCGATCTCCGAGCTGAAGCTGGTCAAGGACGAGTGGGAGATCGCCCAGCTCCAGGACGCGATCGACGCCACCGTGCGCGGCTTCGAGGACGTGGCCCGGGTGCTGCCGGCCGACCGGGGCGTCTCGGAGCGGCTGCTGGAGGGCGTCTTCGCGCTGCGGGCCCGGCACGACGGCAACGACGTCGGCTACGGCTCGATCGTCGGGGCCGGCGAGCACGCCACGATCCTGCACTGGGTGCACAACCACGGCACCACCCGGCCGGGCGAGCTGCTGCTGATGGACATGGGCGTGGAGAACCGCAACCTCTACACCGCCGATGTCACCCGGGTGCTGCCGGTCGGCGGCCGGTTCACTCCGCTGCAACGCCAGGTCTACGACATCGTGTACGCCTCGCAGCAGGCCGGCATCGACTTCATCAAGCCGGGAGTGAAGTTCAAGGACGTCCATCTGACCTGCATGCGGGTGCTCGCGGAGGGGCTGCACGACCTGGGCCTGCTGCCGGTGAGCGTGGACGAGGCGATGGACGAGAAGTCGACGGTCTACCGCCGCTGGACGCTGCACGGCTTCGGGCACATGCTCGGCATCGACGTGCACGACTGCTCGAACGCCCGCAAGGAGGCGTACCGCGACGGCGCGCTCGGCGAGGGCTACGTGCTCACCGTGGAGCCGGGGCTCTACTTCCAGCCCGAGGACGACCTGGTCCCGGAGGAGCTGCGCGGCATCGGCATCCGGATCGAGGACGACGTGCTGGTCACGGCGACCGGCGCGGTCAACCTGTCGGCGGGGCTGCCGCGCCGGGCCGACGAGGTGGAGAGCTGGCTCGCCGAGCAGCGCGAGGTGGGTTTCCGCCTGCCCGGCTGACCTGTTTCGGCCACTGACGGGCCCCGTGGGGGGCGGGTGACGGTTCGACCGTCGCCGCGCCCCCGGCGGGGCCCGTCGCCGTATGGCAGTCCGCCCGTTCGGCATACTTGATGCCCCTTTCGGGGCCAATGCGGGCTTTACTCGGATATGACCTCCTCGCGAGGAAACTTCTCATACGGTGGGCATCAGAACGCTGCAACCGATTTGTAGCTGGTCGCGCCTCCTCGGGCGGTGCGGCCCCGTCTGGTAGCAGGAAAGGGCGGAAGGCTCTGATGTCCCACGACGAAACGATTCCCGACGGCGGGGTGCACACCGTCCCGCCGGCACCGGCGAAGAGGCGGCGGGCGCTCTGGGTCGCCACCGGCGTGGCCGGCCTCACCGGCGTCGTCGGCCTGGCGGCGCTCGGCGGATTGGCCGCCCGCGACGACCCGTCCGACGATGCACAGCGGCTGTCCGACCAGCACTCCGCGACGGCCCGGCAGAACGTCAGCGACGCCGGCGGGGCGCAGGACGACGGCAGGAACGCCGACGAGGACGCCGAACGACACGGCGGTCAGGACCCCGGCGAGCAGGACGAGTGGTCCGGGCAGGACGACTGGTCCGCCGGGGGCGGCCGGCCCGAGGGCAAGGGCGAGGACCGCAAGGCCGAGGACTGGGGTCGGGTGCAGGAGGTGCCGTGC
>NZ_JBSWBU010000018.1:0-84128 GCF_054052245.1 Micromonospora sp. PTRAS2 | reverse complement strand
ATCCGCATCCGCACCACCGTTCCGCTGCTCGTCGACGACTACCACCGCAACCGCACGACGGGAGGCTTCGTGATCATCGACGAGGCCACCAACCGCACGGTGGGCGCGGGCATGGTCGTGCAGCGCGACTGACGTCGCGCCGCGAAGAGGATCGGGGGTCGGCGTTCGCCGGCCCCCGATCGTCGTGTGCGCCGCCGGGGCCGTCGGGCACGCCGCCGGCATGGGCAAGCGCGCCGGCGGCATCGTCGGGCGCGCAGCGGCCAGCTAGGCCCCGCGCCCCGGCGGGTCGACCCGGGCCACCCAGCGGCGCAGCAGGTCGATGCCCTCGTCGAGCTGCCCGCGCTCGGCCAGCAGCGTGATCAGCAGCGGCAGGGACCGCCGGTTGCCCTGCTCGACGGAGCGGCGCAACAGGTCGATCGCCTCGTCCGGGCGGCCACCCGCGGCCAGCAGGGCCGCCAACTCGTCGTGCGCCCCGGGATCGCCGAGGTCGGCGGCCACGCGCCAGTAGCGTTCGGCCTCCTCCGCCTGGCCCCGCTCGGCCAGCAGCGCCGCCAACCGGGCGGCGGCGTGCCCGTCGCCGTGGTCGGCGCGCAGCCGCAGCTCGTCGGTGTGCCCCCGGTCGGCCAGCAGGTCGACCAGGACGCTGCCCGCCCCCCGCGCCCCGGAGGCCCCCGAGTCGGCGAGGTCGCGCAGGTAGCCGGTCGGGTCGGGCACCGGCGTCAGCCCGGTCGCCTCCGACCCGAAGAACCGGCTGCCGCCGAACTCCAGGCGCAGCCGGTCGTCGAGGTCGTCGGCCAGGGCGATCATTCCGCGTACGGCCAGCAGCAGGTGGGTGGGGACGAAGTCCTGCCCGAAGACGGGGATGGAGGCCCAGACCGTGCCGCCGGTGCAGTAGACCCGGCCGACGACCAGCCCGTTGGTCAGGTCGGAGAGGCGCTGGTAGAGCGTCTCGGTCGGCTCGACGCCGGTGAGCAGCGGCGAGAAGACGTCCACCAGGGGCGGGTCGTCCTGGACGCGTACGAAGATCATGGCGGAGCCGGCGCGGATGCCCACGTCGCCGTCGGCGTCGACCCTCAGCTGGTCGGCAGTCACGCCCAGGACGGCGGCCAGGATCCCCTTCACCCGCTCGGTCAGCTTGCCGCCCTCGGCGGGCGCGTCCCCGAACGCGGACGGCGGCGGGCGGCGCGGGCCGGCGACCGGCCGCGCGGCCAGCGCGGCGGCCAACCTGGTGCGCCCGGGAACGGGCGCGGCGGTCGTGGTCGTCGCCGGGCGGGCGGCCAGCGCGGCGACCCACCGCTGCCACCGGCTGTCACGCGCCGTCATCGTGGTCACCGTCCGGTGTGTCGGCGGGCGGTTCGGCCGGCGGTTCCACCCGGACCTGGTCGAACATCTTGGCGATCACCAGCGGCGCGGCCACCCCGAAGGTGAAGCTGGCGAACGCCGTGTCGGCCAGGCCACCCGCGCCCGCCGCGGCGGCCAGGCCGGTGCCCGCCGCCGCCCGCAGCAGGACGGCGAAGACGACGATCGGCCGGTCCCGCCGGTCCCGCCACGGCCACTGCCACCGGCCCCCGGACTCGCTGGTCGGGCGCATCATGGCGGAGAGATTCAGTGCCTCCGCGACGGCGCTGCCGACCATTCCCCACATCGCGGCCATCCATAGAGACACGTCCCAACCCTAGCGATCGAGGGAGCCGCCACCGGCACCGCCCCACGAGTGGGTGGCGACGCCACTGCCCACGGTAGCCGGGTGCCACAACGGACCGTCCGGCCCGGACCGTCCGTTGTGGTGGGCGCTGCGAAAGCGCGGTCAGGAGGCCGCCGGCACGGTCAGCAGGTAGTCGTCGGCGTCGGCGCTCCACCGCAGGTCGACGATCCCGCTGGTCGCGGCGGCCTTGCAGAACTGGAGGAAGCTGCGGTAGCCGAGCTTCTTCTCGCTGAAGTCCGGGCGCGCCCGGCGCAGCTGGTTCTTCAGCCCCGACAGGGCGACGTCGCCCTCGCCGCGAGCCAGGTCGGCGACGACGGACCGGAGCAGCCCGAAGGCCACCTCCCGGTCGCCGTGCTCGGGCAGGGACACCTCGGGGTCGCCCTTCGCCGGCCCCTCGGCCAGCTCGATCACCGTCCGGCCGGCGAGGTGCCGCAGCAGTTCGCCGAAGGTGCGGAAGCCGTAGTCGGACTCGCTGAACGTCGGGTCCTTGCGCAACAGGGTGCGCTTGAGCGTCGAGGCGGTGACCTCCCCGCTGGAGCTGCCCTGCAGGCCGGCCACGGTCTGGGCCACCAGCACGCTGAGCGTGTCGACGTCGCGGGCCGGCTCCGCGCCCACCGGCTGCGCCTCGGGCTCCGCCGCCTCCACCGGCTCCGCCTGCTCGACCTGCCCGGCCTGCTCGGGCTCCGGGCTGGGCAGCCGGGCGGGCCGGCCGCGCCGCGCCCGCGCCGGCGGGACGTCGACGCCCTCGAGGCGGTCGTAGTAGAGGAACTCGTCGCACGCCGGCGGCAGCAGCGCCGAGGTGGACTTCTCCACGCCCACGCCGATGACCCGCTTGTTGAGCTCCCGCAGCTTGTGCACCAGCGGCGTGAAGTCGCTGTCGCCGGTGCAGATCACGAACGTCGAGACGTACGCGCGCTCGAAGGCCAGCTCCACGGCGTCGACGGCCATCTTGATGTCGGCGGCGTTCTTGCGCGAGGCGCCCATGCGCTGGGGCATCTCGATCAGCTCGACGTGGGAGCGGGTGAGCATCCGCCGGTCCTCGTCGAAGTAGGACCAGTCGGCGTAGGCCCGGCGCACCACCACCCGCCCCCGCTCGGCGAGGGCGTCGGCGAGGGGACGCAGGTCGAAGACCATGCCGCCGAGGTGCTCGCGCGCCCCCAGCGCGAGATTCTCGTAGTCGAGGAACAGGGCGATGCGGTCTTCGTGATCCACGGACGCCAGCGTACGCCCGGCGCCGGCCACCTGCGGCGTACGCGCCGCGCGGCGGCACCACTGTCGGGGGTGGCGGCTAGCGTGCCGGGCATGGACCTCATCCTGATCCCGGGCTTCTGGCTCGACGGCTCGTCGTGGCGCGGGGTCGCGCCGGCCCTCGAACGGGCGGGCCACCGCGTGCGGGCGCTCACCCTGCCCGGCCTCGACCCGGCCGACGCCGACCGCGCCGGCGTCCGGTTGCGCGACCACGTCGCCGCGGTGGTGGCCGCCGTCGACCAGGCCGACGGGCCGGTCGTGCTCGTCGGGCACTCCGGCGGCGGGCCGATCGCGCACGCCGCCGCCGACGCGCGGCCCGACCGGGTCGCCCGGGTCGTATACGTGGACGCCGGGCCGCTCGGCGACGGGCACCCCATCAACGACCAGTTACCGGTGGTCGACGGCGTGATCCCGCTGCCCGACTGGTCCGCGTTCGGCGAGGACGACCTGCGCGACCTCGACGACGAGCTGCGGGCGGCGTTCTGGGCCAGGGCGGTGCCCCAGCCCGCGGCGGTCGCCCGCGACCCGCAGGTGCTCACCGACGCACGCCGCTACGACGTGCCCGCCACGATCATCGCCTGCGAATACCCGGCCGCCCAGCTGCGGGAGTGGATCGACCAGGGGCACCCGTACGTGGCCGAGCTGGCCGCCGTGCGCGACGTCGAGTACGTCGACCTGCCCACCGGCCACTGGCCACAGTTCACGAAGCCGGCGGAGCTGGCGCAGGCGATCCTCGCGGCGGTCGACCGCCGCTGAGACGTCGGCCGGGCTGCGGGGCGGCGGCGGGCACGGCGCGCCGCGGCTGCGCCCGGGGCTACGCCGGGGCGGGGGCCGGGCGGATGACGGTGAACACCGCGCCCGCCGGGTCGGCGAGCGCGGCGACCCGACCGGTCGCGACGTCCCGGGGCGGCACCAGCAGCCGCCCGCCCAGCCCCTGCGCCCGCCCGGCCACGTCGTCGGGGTCGGCGACGGCGAAGTAGACCATCCAGCCGGTCGGCAGCAGGCCCGCCAGCGGCGGGGGCAGCGCCAGCCGGCCCGCCACGGGCCGCCCGGCGGCCAGCAGCAGGGCGTACGAGTCGTCGGGGGCGCCCGGCGGCGTGCTCGCCCGCAGCCCCAGGGCGTCGGCGTGGAACCGGTCGGCGTCGGCGGGGGCGGTCGTCATGTACTCGTACCAGCTGGGCCGGCCGGGGCCGGGGGCGACGAGGTCGGTGCCGGCGCGCAGCCGGAAGGACCCGCCGAGCGGGTCGTGCACGTCGTCGCCGTCGAGGCGCGCCCCGGCCCGGGCGGCGGCGGCCCGGACGGCCTCGACGTCGCCGGCGGCGAGGACCGTCCACCAGCGGGCCGGGGCGGCAGCCTGCTCCAGCTCGGCGGCGGGTGTCCCCCCGGCGTACGCGGCGGTCGCCCCGGCCCGTGCGGGGTGCGGGCCGGCCGGCGCGGCGAACGTCCAGCCGAGCAGGTCGGCGTAGAAGGCGCGGGCGGCGTCGGGGTCGGGGGTGGCGAGCGTGACGCCGCCGGGCAGCGCCGGTGCGGGGGATGCGGTCACCTGGGTCTCCGGAGGGGGCGGCGGGTCGGGGGCGGGCCGGGGCGGCGGTCAGTGGTCGGGGCGGCGGAGCGGAGCGTCCAGGGCGACGGGACCATCGTCGGGCACCCGGTTGAGCAGGACGTCCAGCGGGATGGGACGGCCCAGGTGGAAGCCCTGGCCGGCGTCGACGCCCAGCCGGCGCAGGGCGGGCACCAGCGCGTCGCGGTCGACCGACTCGGCGACGGTGCGCATGCCCAGCCCGTGCGCGGCGCGCACGACCGCGTCGATGAGCACCGGGTCGGCGCCGCCCCGGTCGGCCTGCCGGACGAAGTCCCCGGCGATCTTGACAGTGCTGAAGGGCAGGTGCTTGAGGTAGGCGAACGAGCCGAAGCCGGCCCCGAAGTCGTCCAGGCTCAGCCGGCAGCCGGCGTCGCGTAGCGTGCCGGCGAGGTTGCGCACGGCGGCGACGTTGGTGATCGCCGCCGTCTCGGTGACCTCCAGGCCCAGCCGGCGGGCCTCGACGCCGGCCGCGCGCAGCCGCCCCACCACCCAGTCGCCGAAGCCGGGCGACTCCAGCGACCGGGCGGAGATGTTCACGTCGAAGCGGGTCCCGGCCGCCGCGGCCGCCGGGTCGGCCAGCGCCGCCGTGGCGGTGGCCACCACCCACCGGTCCAGTTCCCCGATGAGGTCGTCGCGCTCCACGGTGGGCAGGAAGTCGGCCGGCGCCAGCTCCGGTTCCCGGCCGTCGCGCAGCCGGATCAGCAGCTCGTGGCTGACCACCTCGCCGGTCAGCAGGTCGATGATGGGCTGGGCGTCGAGGCGCATCCGGCGCTCGTCGAGGGCGCTGCGGACCCGGGCGACCACGTTGACCCGCTGCACGGCGTGCCGGTACTGCTCGGGCAGGTAGAGCCGGGCCCGGTTGCGCCCGGCGTTCTTCGCCTCGTAGAGCGCGAGGTCGGCGTGGGCGAGCGCCACGTCGCGGGTGTCGCCGGGGGTCAGCGACGCGGCCCCGATGCTCAGGGTGACCCGCAGGCCGGCGTCGACCAGCGGCACGGGGCTGCGCACCGCGGCGTTGCACAGGCCCTCGGCGACGGCGAGGGCCCCGCCGGCAGTGGCCTCGGGCAGCACGACCGCGAACTCGTCGCCGCCGAGGCGGCCCAGGACGGTGCCCGCCGGCAGGTGCCGGACGAACAGGCGGGCCAGCACGCGCAGCACGTCGTCGCCCACGGCGTGCCCGTGCACGTCGTTGATGTCCTTGAAGTTGTCGATGTCGATCAGCAGCAGGGCGCCCGAGCGCCCGCCGCCGGAGGCGAGCAGGTCGTCGAGGCGCGCGAGCAGGGTGCGGCGGTTCGGCAGGTCGGTCAGGGGGTCGCGCTCGGCCAGCCGGGTCAGCTCGTCCTGGGCCCGCCGCATGGCCGTGATGTCGTGGGCGGTGCCCAGGACGCGCTCCGGAGCGCCGGAGTCGTCGGTGAAGACCTCGCCGTAGCACTCGAAGACGCGGACCGTCGCGCGGTCGGGAAGGTACATGCGGTGGGTGTAGGAGAAGGGCGCCGCGTTGGCCAGCGCCGTCTCCAGGGTCCGCTCGATGAGGCCGATGTCGTCGGGGTGCACCAGCTCGCGGTAGGACGGGTAGTCCAGGGTGGTGCCCGGCGGCAGGCCGAACATCTGCAACAGCACGTCGGACCAGACGACCTCGCCTGTCGCCACGGTCCACTCCCAGGTGCCGACCTTGGCCAGCTGCTCGATGCGGGCCAGTCGCCACCGGTGGTTGCGGCCCCGCTCGCGTTCGCGGCGCTCGGCGCTGACGTCGCGTACCTCGTACACGCGCAGGGTTTGCCCGTCGGAGTCGACGCCGTGGCAGCACACCTGCAACCACCGGGTGGCGTGCTCGGCGGCCGGCCAGGGGACCTCGACGGCCGGGCCGCCCGGCTCCACCCGCGCCAGCGGCAGCTCGTCCGGCCGGACCCCGAGCCGGCCGGCGGCCACGTTGGACCAGAGGCAGCGACCGTCGGGGGCGAGCACCAGCAGGGCGGTGCAGGAGGCGTCGGCCGCGACCGCCGCAAGAGTCATCACCTGGCGGGCACCCCATCCCTCTCCCCAGGCACGGATCGCACGGGGACGCCCTCGCACGAGGGGCCCCGACGCATGGTCATCCGGCCGCGACGCGGAGTCTACCCACGGTCGTGGCCGCCGCGCGTCCCGCGCGCCGCGCGCCCTGGTCCGTCCGGCGCGGCCAGGTAGTCGGCGAGGTCGCGGCGCGGCCGGTAGCCCTGGGCGATGGCCCGGCCGAGGTCGAGCACCATGTCGCGGGCGAGCTGGTCGACGGCGTACCGGGTCAGCAGCGGCGGGCGGCGGGTGAGCCCCGACCAGGCGGTCGACGCCGACGCGGCGGCACGGGCGAGACCGGCCGGCACGTGCGCCAGCCGCGCCGCATCGCCGGCCGCGGCGAGGACCGCGCGCAGCACGGCGTCGCGCGAGTACGGCCGGGCGTCGGCGATGTTGTAGGCCCCGGCCGGCCAGGCGGGGGCGGCCAGGCAGGCGTCGGCCAGGTTCTCCACGGCGGTGAGGCTGAGCCGCACGTCGGGGCCGGGCACCGGCAGCCATCCGCCCCGGCGGGCCTGCAGCAGCCGGGGCAGCAGGTGCGGGTCGTCGGGGCCGTAGACCGCCCGGGGGCGCAGCACGACGGCACCGGCGGCGAGGGCGAGGCGCTCGCCGGCGGCCTTGGTGCGCCCGTACGCGGAGAGCTGCCCGTCGGTCGGGTGGTCCTCGGTGACCAGGGCCGCGCCCTGCGGCCGGTAGACGCTGGCGCTGCTCACCCAGACCAGTGGGCGACCTGCGGCGGCGTCGAGCACCCGGGCCGCCCCGTCGACGTTGACGGCCCGGTAGGCGCGTTCGGCGGCCCGGCCGGGCGGCGGGTCACCGACCGCCGCGGCGAGGTGGACGACGACGTCGGCGCCGGCGAGGTCGGGGGCGGTGCGCGCGGCGTCCCACGGGACGTGCCTTCCGACGGGGCCGGGGCGGCGGCCGAGGCAGCGCACCCGGGCGCCGGCCGCCAGCGCGGCCCGGGCCACGGCGGCGCCGCAGAAGCCGCTCGCCCCGGTCACCGCCACCTCGGCACCGTGGAGGTCCGCCCGCGGGCCCTGGGTACCCGCCGAACTCACGTGCCGGCCCTGATCACCAGGCGCGCCCAGCCGGGCAGCGCGGCGCGGCCGTCGGCGCGGGCCCGCGCCACGACCGGCCGGTGCGGGGCGAGCGCGGCGAGGGTGTCGGCGAGCTGCGCGCGGGCCAGCCGGGCCCCCGGGCAGGAGTGCGGGCCGGCGCCGAAGACGAGCCGCGCGATCCGGGGCGGGGCCGGGGCGGCCGGGTCGGGTCCGGCGCGGTGCGCCCCGGCGGCGTGCCGGGCGACCAGCAGCAGCCGGTCCCCGGCCCGGACGGGGCAGCCGGCTGCGGTGCCCGCCGCTGCGGCGGCCCTGGGCAGCAGCGGGCTCGGCGCGGTGACCCGCAGCAGCTCGTCGACCAGGGTGTCCCGGCGGGCCGGGTCGGCGGCGGCGTCCCACAGCCGGTCGTCGGCGCACCAGGCGACCGCCCGGGGCAGGCCGGAGACGGTGGTGTTGACGGCGGCGACGGCGAGCATGCCGGCCAGGCCGGCGGTCTCCGGCGGCACGCCGAGCAGGTCGGTCAGGTCGGCCACGGCGCGGCGGGCGGCGCGGGCCCGGCCGGGCGGGTGCGGGCCCGGTAGCTGCGCGGCGGCGGCCGTGGCGGCGGCGCGGCGGGCGGCGGCGGCCAGGGCGGTGGGGTCGGCGTCGACGCCCAGCAGCGCCGCCGCGGTGACGCCGGCCAGTTCGGCGGCGACCGGCACCAGGTCCACCGGTTCCCCGGCGGCGAGCGGGGCGAGTCGCCGCCGCAGCACCGCCGTCCAGACCGGGCGCAGCTTGGCCACCCCGGCGGGCCCCAGCCCGTCGTGCAGGGCGCGACGCAGCCGGCGGTGCTCGGGGCCCTCCTGGTCGAACAGGAGCCCGTCGGCGCCGAGCCGGTGGGCGGTCCCGCCGACGGTGCCGGCGGCGGCCCGGTCCAGGGGCAGCCGGGTCAGCGCGTCGAGGTACGCCTGCGGGTCGTGCACGAGCACGGTGCGGCCCAGCCGCAGCGCAGGCCGGTGCCGGGTGGCGACGAGCAGCGTGAACAGCAGCGGGTAGCGCCGCAGGTAGACGCGGCGGTCGCGGCGGCGGCCCCGGCCGGACCGGCCGGCCCCGGCGGGGGCCGCGTCGACAGGGGCCGCGGCGGCGGGGCGTTCAGCCA
Organism: Micromonospora sp. PTRAS2; assembly: GCF_054052245.1. Taxonomy (NCBI): domain Bacteria; kingdom Bacillati; phylum Actinomycetota; class Actinomycetes; order Micromonosporales; family Micromonosporaceae; genus Micromonospora; species Micromonospora sp. PTRAS2. The sequence goes on along the minus strand of NZ_JBSWBU010000018.1, from coordinate 75,357 downwards.
CGGCCGCCCCGCCGGGGGCTCGGGACGGGCCGGCCCGTCGCGGCGGCGGCCAGGGCTGCCGTGGCGGCCCGGTCGGGCTTGCGGGACCGTCCGCTCGTCGGCACCGGTGCGATGAGCAGCGCGTCGGGGCGGGCGGCGCCCATCCGCGCCAGGACCGGGTCGAGGGCCCCGCGCAGCCGGCCGGGGTCGGTGCCGGGCTCGGGTTCGACGACGGCCACGAGCCGTTCGTCGCCGTCGCCCGCGGGCACGCCGACCAGGACCGCCAGGTTGACCCCGGGCACGTGCAGGGCCGGCTCGTACAGGCCGGGATAGATGTTCTCCGCGCCGCGCAGGATCATGTCCTTGCTGCGGCCGGCGAGGACGATGCGGTCGCCGTCGAGCCGGGCGACGTCGCCGGTGTCGACCAGCTCGTGCGGCTCCTCGCCGAGATAGCGGTGCGCCTGCCCCGGCCCGGTGAGCAGCAGCCGCCCGTCGGGCCCGACCCGGGCGTCCACCCCGGGCAGCGGCGCGCCGACGAGGTCGCCGTCGCCGGTGAAGGCGGCCTTCTCGGTCGCCTCGACGGCGGCGGCCGGGAAGAGCTCGGTGAGGGCGTACACCCCCCATGCCTGCTCGGCGCCGGCCCGCCGGGCCCGGTCGAGCAGGGTGGCGCTGACCGGCGCGGAGCCGCTGTAGAACCGGCCGGACAGCCGGGGCCGCTGCGCCAGCAGGGCGCGCAGCTGCGGCGGGGTGAGGTAGCTGGCCTGCGGGCGCAGCCGGGCCACCTGCCGGGCCAGGACCCGGGGCGAGCGCGCCGGCAGGGCCACCGGCGCGCCACTGGCCAGGGCCGGGACGAGGACGAAGAACGTGCCGCCGAGCACCGGCGCACCCGCGCGCGGCCGGACCAGGTCGGCGACGGCGCGCATTCCGGCGTCCAGGCCGGCGCGGCGGTGCACGACCGCCCGGGGGCGGCTGGTCGTGCCCGAGGTGAAGATGATCACCGCGTCGTCGTCGGGTCCGCCCCGGTCGGGGGCCGGGCCGGAGCGGGGGCGCAGCGCCGGGGCGCAGCCGGGCAGCCGGCGGCCGACGGTACGCACCGGCCCCAGCTCGGCCAGCCGGGGCAGGGCCAGCCGGGCCCGGTCGGCCAGCGGGCGCGCCCACCCCGCGACGGCCTGCGCCGCCGCGTCGGCGACGACCAGGGCCGGGCGGGCCAGGGCCAGGCGCGCGGTCAGCACGTCCGGGCCGGCGCTGGGGTCGAGCACCGCCACCCGCAGCCCGAGCCGGTGCGCGGCGAGCAGCACCGACAGGGCCAGGGGGCCGGGGCGCACCGCCACCCCGAGGGTGTCCCCGGCGGCGAGGCCGTGGTGGTGCAGGGCGGCGGCGTACCCGTCGGCGAGGTCGGCCAGCTCGCCCCGGGTGGCCCGGGTGCGGGTGCGGCCGGTGGGGCCGGCGGCGAGCACGGCGGGCCGGTCGGGGTGGCGGCGCAGCACGGCGGCCAGTTCGTTGAGCATCGTGGGACTCGTTTCCGGGCGGGGGTGCGGTCAGCGCGGGTCCGGGGAGAGCCGGCCGCTGCCCCGGTCCAGGTACCAGGCGGCGGTGCGGCGCAGCCCGTACGCCCGCAGCCGCCGGGTGGAGTTCTCCACCACCATGGTGCGCTCGTGGACGATGGCGTCGGTGTGCCGGCGTACCCGGTTGAGGAACTCCCGGTCGGTCGGGGACGGGCGGCGGGGCATGCCCCCGGCGGCGAGGTACGCCTCGGCGGTGATCGCCATGTTGTTGCCCGCGTGCATCCGGTACGGGGCCCGGTAGCCGGGGCCCCGGTGGGCGGGGCGCAGCCGGCCGAAGGTGCTGGCGACGGCGACCAGGCAGCGGAACCCGGCCCGGCCCAGCGGGCCGTGCTCGTCGCGGCGGGCCTCGATCCGGCCGCACGCCATGGCCGCCCCGCCGGTGAGGGCGCGGCGGGCGGCGGCCACCCAGCCGGGGTGGGGCAGGCAGTCGGCGTCGGTGCGGGCCAGCAGCGTGGCGCCCTGCGCGATGGCGTGCCGGAAGCCGGTGTCGACGGCCGCGCCGACGCCCCGCTGATCCTCCCGCAGCAGCCGGGTCGGCACCGGCGCGCGCACGGCGAAGCGGCGCACCTCGTCCCGGGTGCCGTCGGTGGAGCCGTTGTCGACCACGAGCAGGGTGAAGTCCCGGTCGGTCTGCGCGGCGAGGGCGGCGAGGGTGCCACCGATGCGGGCCACCTCGTTGTACGCGGGCACCACCACCCACAGGGCGGTCACGACTTCTCCCAGACCATCGTCATCAGGCTGACGCCGCCGCCGAGGCCGACGAAGAGCACCCGGTCGCCGGGGCGCAGCGTGGCGTCGACGCGGGCGAGCTGCACGCCGAGGGTGGCGCTGGCGAGGTTGCCCAGCTCGCCGACGGTGATCTCCAGCTTGTCCCGGGGTACGCCGGTGACCTCGACGAACCGGTCGAGGTAGGGCAGGGTGACCTGATGGACCAGGACCCGGGCGTAGTCGGCCCAGTCGAGGCCCGTGCGGCCCCGGACCCGGTGCAGGATGTCCGCGCCGATCTTCTCGAACACGTCGCGCAGGGCGCGCCCGTCGCCGGTGAAGTAGGTGTGTTCGTCGCCGCGGGGGTGGCGGGAGCCGCCGCCGGGGATGCCGCCGACCGTCCAGTGCTCCGACCACGTCTCGGTGTCGACGTCGACGATCCCGCCGCGCGCGACCGGCTCGACCAGGACGGCGGCCCCCGCGTCGCCGAAGGTGTAGCCGGCGAACGCGCCCCGGGCCTGGTCGAGGTCGGTGACCTGCCAGCGCATGGCCCGGGTGGGGGTCTCCCCCGTCACGACCAGCGCGCGGCGGGCCCGGCCGGCGAGGATCGCCGAGCGGGCCAGGTCGATGCCGTTGAGGAAGCTGTTGCAGGCGTTGGTGACGTCGAGGGCGTGGGCGTGGCTGCCGAGTTCGGCCTGCACGATGTGGGCCGTGGCGGGTTCGGCGACGTCCCGGGTGGCGGAGGCGAACAGCAGCAGATCCACCTCTTCGGGTTCCCGGCCGCCGGCGGCGAGCGCCTGCCGGGCGGCGCGCACGGCGAGGGTGGAGGCGTACTCGCCGTCGGCGGCCAGCCGGCGGGAGGAGATGCCGGTCATCCGTGCGAGCAGGCCGTCCGGCAGGGTCAGCCCGCTGGCCTCGGCGAGCCGCCGCTGCACCTCGGCGGTGGGGACGGCCTGCCCGGGGAGGCTGGCCCCGACGGCGGTGATGCCCACCCGCCCCCGGGCCGGGCTCAGTGGTGGTGTGGGGTCGATCATGCGTTGAGCTTGCCCAACGCTCCCGGCGAGCGGATGAGTAGGGGTGCTCATGTTCGCCCGGCGGGGTCGCGGCGCGCGCTCGCGGTCGCGCGGGGCGGCGGCGGAGCCGCCCGCGGCGACGCCACCCTGTGGCGGGAATCACGCGCCGCGGCGGCCCGGCGGGAACACCGGGCCGCCGCGCGGCGCGTCGTCCGGCCCGCTACCTGCGGAAGGGGCCGGTGATCTCGAACGTCGTGCCGGGGGCGTAGCAGTTGACGTACATGGTCCGCCGGTCGTCGGCGAAGCAGGCCCCGGCGAACTCGCCGTACGACGGCGCGGACTCGCTGCCGAGGTTCTGCCGGTTGCGGGCGAACAGGTACGGCTCGCCGTCGACGGTGGTGCCCATCAGGTAGCTGTCGCCGTCGCCGTCCTGGCAGAGCATCAGGCCGCCGGCCGGGGTCATGCAGATGTTGTCGGGCGTCTTGTACAGCTCCGCCCCCGGGTCGGTGCCGCGGAACACGACGACCAGCGTCAGCGTGTTGGTGGCGGGGACGTACCGCCACACCTGGCCCTGGTGGTCGGCCTGGGAGCCGTGCTCGCGCACCGCGAAGGAGGAGACGAAGTAGGCCGCGCCGTCGGTGCCCCACCACGCGCCCTCCAGCTTCTGGGCGTGCGTCACGCCGCCGGGGCCGTAGTCCTGCAGCCGCACGGGCGCGCTCGTGGCGAGGGGGTCCGGCACGTCGAGCCACTCGACGCCGCCGAAGACGGCCCCGGGCTCCTGAACGGTGGACAGGTCGGCCACGCCGGGCACCCGCATCACCTGGAGCCGCCCGCCGGCCCGCAGGCTGCCGTGGCCGCCGAGCGGCCGGCGGGGCAGGAACCGGTAGAAGCAGCCGAACTTCTCGCCGTAGGCGTCCTCGGTCTCGTACACCACGCCGGTGCGGGGGTCGACGCAGATGGCCTCGTGCGCAAAGCGGCCCATGGCGGTGAGCGGCGTCGGGTCCACGTTGCGGTCGGTGCGCCACGGGTCGACCTCGAAGATGAAGCCGTGGTCCTTCTCGTGGCCGCCCTCGCCCCGCCGGATCTCCGTCTCCTCGCAGGTCAGCCACGTCCCCCAGGGGGTCACCCCGCCCGCGCAGTTGGTCGAGGTGCCGCCCAGGCTGATCCGCTCGGCCACCCCGCGCGGCCCGACGACCAGCGTCGTGGTGCCGCCCACGGCGACGGGGTCGTAGGTCAGCTCGGCGGGCGCGACCACCGGCGCGGCGGCGCCCACCCGGTTCTCGTGGTTGCGGACGAGCCGGACGTCCCGGCCCGGGCCCGAGAACGCGGCCATCCCGTCGAAGCTGCTGGGCGCCACGCCGGCCGGCGCGGTGCCGCGCTCCCGGGAAAGGACCCGGTAACGGAATCCGCGGGGCAGGTCCAACAGCCCGGCCGGGTCCGCCACGAGTGGGCCGTATCCGCCGCCGTGGCCCGCGAGGGCGGGGGCCGCCGTGAAGAGCGCGTCAATTGTGCCCGAGAGCGCGACACCTGCGCCCATGATTCCTGTTTGCGCGAGGAAACTTCGCCGATCGAGACCCAAGACAGCTCCTTAGTTCGAGAGGGCGAGCAATCGTAACCGTTCAATGCCAGGGCTGTCGTTGCGCGTTACCCGTACATCGTCCGTACCGGTGCCCCTATTTCTTTTTGCGGGCCCCCTGTCCCGGTGGCCGGCGGGCGTCCGGCGCGCGCCCCGCGCCGGGCGCGCGCTGCTACGGTGCGAGGCGTCGCGGACCCGGAGCCGACGGGCCGTCGCACGGGGAGGTCGGGGTCGGGATGCCGCTGCGCGTCGTCACGTACAACATCTGGGGCACCGGGACCCCCCACCGGTACTGGCACGACCGGGCAGTCCTGCGCGGGGCCCGGGCGGACAGCCCGGCCCTCGCCGAGGCCGACGAGCGCCGGGTGTGGCGGCGCCGGGCCGCGCTGTTGACCCGCGCGCTGGCCGACGCCGACGCCGACCTGGTCGCCCTCCAGGAGGTGCCCGCGCCGGCCGGGTCGGGGGCCGGGCGGGCGCGGGAGCTGGCCGACGGGCTGCCCGGGCGGTGGGAGGTCGCGCACTCCGGTCCCGGTCCGGTGCCCGGCCTGGCGGTGCTGAGCCGCGCGCCGATCGACTCGTGGCGGGTCTTCCCCGTGCCCGGCTTCGGCGGCTTCGGCGGCCACCCGGGCGTGCTGGAGGTGTCGACGTCCGCCGTCACGGTGTGGGTGGCGCACCTGCCGGTCGGGCCCGACGAGGTGAAGGAGGCGTGCCTGCGGGGCCTGGAGGCGGCGGCCGGGGCGGCCCCGCCGGAGCGCCCGCTGCTGGTCTGCGGCGACCTGAACTGCCCGGCGGACGGCACCCTGCTGGGCCGGTTGCGCGACCGGGGCGCGCTGGTCGACGCGTGGGCTGCCGCCGGCGGCTCCCCGGCCGCGCTGACCATGCCGACGCCGGCGCCGACCTGGCGGCTCGACCACGTCCTGGTGCGCGCCGCCGACCTGGTCCGCGCGAGCCGCCCGGCCCTGCTGGGCACCGCCTGCGACGACAGCGGCCAGTATCCCTCCGACCATTTCGGGGTGGCGCTGTCGCTCGACGTGCAGCCGCCCGCGCCTGCATCGCCCGACCTCGCCTCGCATTGACCGACGACAAAGCAATGGGACCGCCGACACGCACGGGGGAAACGGTGTCAGGGGTCGCCCCCGATCGGCAACGCTGGTACGTTGACCGCGATCCACGCCGATACCCGATCGTGACACCGCCGGCCGGAAGGAGAAGGAGTTGTCTCATGGTGGCGTGTCCGTAGCCGTCATGACGCACCCGTCCCGGCGACACCTCGCGGAGGACCTCGCGCGGCGGCTGGCTCCCTACCCGGTCGAGATCGTCCTCGACCCCGAGCCCGACGGCCCGCCGCGGACGCTGCGCACCGCCAGCGCGGCGTGGGCCGCCGTCGGGCCCGGCTGCACCCACCACCTGGTGTTGCAGGACGACGCGGTGGTGTTCCCCGGTTTCCTGGAGCACGCCTTCCGGGCCGTGCAGGCCCGGCCGGACGGCGCGGTCGCCCTGCACAGCGACTGGGGGTCGCGCAACGGGGCCGCCGTCCGGATGGCCGCGCTGCTGGGCGCGCGCTGGGTCCGCGCCGTCTGCGACTACGTGCCGACCATCGCGCTGGCCCTGCCGGCCACGGCGGCCAAGGGGCTCGTGGACTACCTCGCCGGGCAGGACCCGGACGAGGCGGACGACGTCGCCGTGGCCCACTTCGCGCGGGAGGTCGGGCTGCCGGTCCACCTCGCGGTGCCGAACCTGGCGGCGCACCACGACGTGCCGAGCGTGGTCGGCAACAACGACCGGGGCCGCCGCGAGGCGTCCTGCTACGTGGGCGAGCCGCCGCCGGGCTGGTCGCCCGACCCGGCGCGCACGCTCGACGGCTTCGACTGCCTGCCCTACTTCAAGCACGGCGAGCCGCGCGTCGTGGTCGAGAACGACCGGCCCACCAACAACTGGAGCCCGGTGCCGCTGGAGGCCGCCGTCGACCGGTTCGGCGTCGACGTGCCGGCGCTGCGCGAGCGGTACGCCCGCGACGTGGCGGACCCGCAGCCCTGGCTGGCCGACCTCGCGGCGCGCGTGCCGGCCGACCAGCTGTGGTCGCTGTGGGTGACGGCGTGCCTGATGGGCCTGGCCCGCACGCGGGTGGAGCCGTTCCGGTCGCTGTGGGACTCGTGGGGTCGGCCGGTCGAGCCGGTGCTGCGCGAGCGGGTCCTGGCCACGCTCGCCCTCGGCGGGATGTTCCCCCGGGTGACGCACCCCGAGGTGGAGCGGCTCGGCGCGGCTCCGGCGCGGCTGGCCGCGCTGGGGTTGGCCGCCGGCGACGCCTGGGGGCGCGACTGACCGCCGGGGCCGCCCGCGCCCCTCGTCGTCCGTCAGATCGGAGCACAGCGCCATGGCCCCCACGGCCGCACTGGTCGAGGCCTCCGGCCTCGTCAAGGAGTTCCGCCGCCCGCGCAAGGCGCCGGGCCTGGCCGGCGCGCTCCGGCACCTGGTCACCCGGCGCTTCGACGTCCACCGCGCCGTCGACGGCATCGACCTGCGCGTCGACGAGGGCGAGTCCGTGGCGTACGTCGGTCCGAACGGCGCGGGCAAGTCGACCACCGTGAAGCTGTTGACGGGCATCCTGGTGCCCACCGCCGGCGAGGTGCGCGTCGCCGGGGTCGTGCCGCACCGGGACCGGGTCGCCAACGCGCGCAACGTGGGGGTGGTCTTCGGCCAGCGCACGCAGCTGTGGTGGGACCTGCCGGTGCAGGACACGTTCGAGCTGCTGCGCGACATGTACCGCATCCCGGCGGCCGACTACCGCCGGTCGATGGACCGGCTCTGCGAGGTGCTGGAGATCGGCCCGCTGCTGCCGGTGCTGGCCCGCAAGCTGTCCCTCGGGCAGCGGATGCGGGCGGACCTCGCCGCCGCGCTGCTGCACGAGCCCCGCATCGTCTACCTCGACGAGCCGACCATCGGGCTCGACGTCTCGGTCAAGGACCGGGTGCGCGCCTTCCTGCGCCAGCTCGTCGCCGACGGCACGACCGTCCTGTTGACCACGCACGACGTGGGCGACATCGAGGAGGTGTGCCGGCGCATCGTCGTCGTCGACGAGGGACGGATCCGGCACGACGGCCCGGTCGACGTCCTGCGCGACACCCTGGCGGGCCACTCGACGGTGCGCTTCCAACTGGCCGCGCCCGCGCCGCTGGAGCTGATCCGACAGCACCTGCCCGACGCCGAGGTGAGCGCCGGGGCCGGCGAGCGCGACCTGGTGGTCCGCTTCGACCGGACGCTGCGCCCGGCGGGCGCGGTCGCAGCCGCCGTGATGGGGCTGGTCGAGGTGCGGGACCTGCGCATCGACGACGAGGGGGTCGCCGACCTGATCCGCCGGCTGCACGACCGCGACTCCCCGGCCGCCCTGACCGGTGCCGGCTGATGCGGCCCTACCGGGCCATGGCGCGGATCGCCTGGCGCAACGCCCTGGCCTACCGGGTGCCGTTCCTGATGAGCCTGTCCATGCTGGTGTTCAACCTGGTGGCCATGTTCGCGCTGTGGCAGGCGCTGCTGGGCGACGGCAACTCGCTGGCCGGCTTCACCTGGCCGCAGATGAAGGCGTACCTGCTGGTGTCGTTCTTCACCAACTGCCTGGTCTCGACGTTCACCGACTTCGCAATGGCCTCGCGGATCCGCAGCGGCGCGGTGGCCGTCGACCTGGTCAAGCCGGTGGACTACCAGAAGGGCCGCTTCGCCGAGGCGCTGGGCTTCGCGCTGCTGGAGACGGCGGCGGCGGCGACCGTGTGCGCCGTGGTCCTGGTGGCCTTCGGCGGGGTGCCGCTGCCGCCGCCGGGGCGGCTCGCCCTGTTCGTGGCCAGCCTCGCCGCCGTGGTGCCGCTGAAGTTCCTCATCGTCTACATGTGCGGCCTGCTCTGCTTCTGGACGCAGAACTACCTGGGCATCAGCCTGGCCCGGGTGGCGGTCTCCGGGATCCTGTCCGGGGCCACGGTGCCGTTGGCGTTCTTCCCGGCGTGGCTGCGCCACGTCGCCGAGGTGCTGCCGTTCCAGGCCGTCACGAACACCCCCGCGATGCTGTTCCTGGGCCGCTCCCCCGGGCTGCCGGGCGCGCTGGCGGTGGCGGTGCAGCTGCTGTGGGTCGTGGCGCTGTGGTGGCTGGCCCGGCGGCTGTGGCACGTCGCGGTCCGCCGGCTCACCGTGCACGGGGGCTGAGCCGGTGCACACCCTGCGCGTCTACCGGCGCTGCCTCGGCGCGCACCTGCGGGCCACCCTGGAATACCAGGCCGACTTCTGGATCCTGGTGGTCGCCGCCGTGCTGACCCAGGGCGCCGGCCTGCTGCTCATCGCGACGATCTTCGCCCGGGTCCCCCGCATCCACGGCTGGGGGGTGTGGGAGGTCGTGTTGATCTTCGGGATGATGGTGCTCGCCCAGGGTGCCAGCGAGCTGCTCGCCGAGGGCACGTGGGGGCTGGCGGGGCTGATCAACCGCGGCGAGCTGGACCGGATGCTGCTGCGGCCGTACCCGTGCCTGTTGCAGGTGTGCAGCAGCCGGGTCGGCATGAACGCGTTCGGCAACCTGACCGTCGGCGGCGGGCTGCTCGGCACCGCGCTGGCGCACCTGGACGTGGCGTGGACGCCGGGGCGGGTGGCGCTCGCGGCGGTGCTGCTGCCGAGCGCGCTGCTGATCAAGGTGTCGCTGACGGTGGTGGCGAACTCCACGTCGTTCTGGCTGCGGGGGGCGATCAACACCTTCGCCGCCGGCCTGGACCAGCTCGGTGAGCTGACGAAGTATCCGCTGAGCATCTACTCGGTGGGGTTGCAGGCCGTGCTGGCGACCGCCCTGCCGTTCGCGTTCATCGGCTTCTTCCCGGTGTCGGCGTTCCTCGACCACGGGCGGCTGGCGTGGGTGGGCCTGCTGACGCCCCTGGTGGCGGCCTGGTGCGTGCTGCTCGCCGTCGCCGTGTTCCGCCGGGGGCTGCGCCGCTACGACAGCGCCGGGAACTGAGCCGGCCCGAGCCGACCAGCCGGCCCCGGGAGGGCCGCCGCCCGCCCGCCTCAGCCGACCGACGCCCGGGGGCCGTCGAACGCGTCGAGGGTGAGGGTGGCCTCGCCGGCCCGCGCGCGGATGGCCGCGACGGTCTCGTCGACCGTCAGGTCGCCGTTGTCCAGCCAGAGGCCGACGCCAGCCAGCTCACCGGCCATCTCGTCGGCCAGGTGCAGCCAGCCGTGCAGGACCGTCTTGTGCGGGCGGCGCTCGTCGCGTACCGCCGCGACGGCCAGGTCGGGACGGAGCATCACGAAGCCCAGCGGCGCGGGGTGCAGCAGCTCCAGGTAGTGCCGCAGCCGCTGCCGGGACGTCACCACGTAGTCGAGGGCGACCAGGAAGTCGGCGGCGAGGAACGAGCGCGCCAGCAGGCACTGGTTGCGGACGTTGAGCAGGATCTGCCGCTCGGCCTCCTCGTCGTGCTGCGGCTGCGGCGGCCGGCTGCCGGCGACGATGAGCCGTTGCAGCGCGTCGCCCTCGACGTGCACGCCCCGGGGCACGGAGCGGGCCAGCGCGCGGGCGGTCGTCGACTTGCCGGCCCCCGGCACCCCGGTGACCATCCAGACCCGGGGCCCGGCGTCACCCCCCGGCACCGGCCATGACCTCCTCGCGCACGTCGCGCAGCAGTCGCAGGGCGCGGGTCAGTTCGCCCGGGTCGGCGGACAGAGCGGCGAGCGCCGCCTCGACGCCGCCGCGGAACCCGGCCGGGGTGGTCGGGAAGGTCGCCGCCTCCGCCACCGCACCCTTCTCGTTGACGAGGTAGCGGCCGGCGGTGGCGAAGAGCACCTGGGTGAGGCAGGCGACGGCCCGGTAGGCGCAGCCGGTGACGTACGCGACGTCGCCCCGGCCGGCGGCGGTGACCGCCGTGTCGAGGGCGAACTGCGACTCCCAGCCGAACTGCCCGACGAGCGCCTTCGCCAGCGGCTCGGGGTAGGGGTCGGTGAGCGAGCGCAGCTGCGCGAGCACGCCCTGCGGGTCATGGAACGGGACGTTGTGGTGCAGCTCCCCGGCGTAGATGACGGTGCAGAACCCGTGCGGGTGGCCGGGCTGGTAGTGGATCTCGGGCCGCCCGGCGGCGCACGCCCGCACGACGGCGCGGACGCGGTCGACCTCCCGCAGCAGGACGTCGGTCTTCACCCCGTCGACGACGAGCCAGCCGCCGCCGTTGATCCACGGCCCCCACTCGCCGTAGTCGGTGCACCCGGCGTCGCCGCTGTCGTCGATGCGGGCGAACGCGGCGCTCAGCTCCCGGACGTCGGGCCGGCCGTCACGGTGGTAGTAGACCCCGACGTCCACGTCGGACCTGCGGTCGGCGGTGCCCCTCGCGCGCGATCCGCCGAGGGCGAGGCCCGCAATGCCGGGCAGCCCCGAGAGCGCGTCACGGATCTTGGCGAGGATCGCGTCGTGTTCGGCGTCACCCACGGGCCGCCACCCTTTCTGTACCGTCACCGGCCGCGTGTCAACGTAGCACATCCCGGGCCCACGCCGGGCCGCCCTCAGGGGCCGGCAATAGGGGTTTCCAGCCGTTCTCGACGTGTCGTATAAGGGCGTCGCATCGGCACTGGGAAATCAATTCTGGACCGGTCGAAGACATTGACGTACGCTGCGGTCTGACGACACGGTGGCGCCGCCATGGCATCGAGCGCCATCGACGGCCACGACCGAACTACGAACCATTGCGGGGGCTCTCATGATTCGGCCTTTGCCGTGACGGATGCGCAACGCCGGGCACTCGCCGAGAAACTGCGCCGCCACGCGGCGACGGCCGGGCGGCCGGTGCGGTCCTTCCTGCGCCGGCCGTACCCCACCGTCTTCCCGTCCACGGCGCGGCTGCGCCGCTGGCGGCACCGCGGCCACGCCCGGCTCGCCCACGGCCGCACGTTCTGGGGCGACCGGCTGCGGGTGCGGCTGCCCGACGAGATCTCCATCGCGATCCGTCGGCACGGCTTCATCGAGTACGAGCTGAGCGCCTTCCTGCTGCGCCACCTGCGCACCGGGGCGACCTTCCTCGACGTCGGCGCCCACCTCGGCTACTTCACGGTGCTGGCGGCGCGCTGCGTCGGCGAGTCCGGCCGGGTCGTGTCGTTCGAGCCCACCCCCGCGACGTACGCGCTGCTGACGCAGAACGTGGCCGGCCTCGGCAACGTCACGGCGGTGCCGGCGGCGGTCTGGTCGTCGCCGGGGACGCTCTCGCTCACCGACCACGGCGTCGGCTACAGCCCCTACAACTCGGCCTACCGCTCCCGGCTGCCGGCGGCGGTGCGGCAGCGGGTGGCCACCACCGTGCACGAGGTCGCCGCGGTCACCCTCGACGAGTTCGTCGCGGCGCGGGCGCTGACGCCCGACGTGGTGAAGATCGACGCCGAGAGCGCCGAGAAGAACGTCCTGGAGGGCATGGGCCGCCTGCTGGGCACGGTGCGCCCGGTCGTCTCGCTGGAGGTCGGCGACCTCGACGTGCCGGGCGCGCCGCGCAGCGCCGAACTCGTCGAGTTCATGGTCGGCCACGACTACCGGGCCTACGAGCTGTCCGACGGAATACCGCGACCGCATCGACCGAGGTCATCGTATGAATACGACAACCTCGTCTTCGTCGCCGCCGAGAAAGGACACCTGTTCGATGTATGACGTCGTCGTTCGGTCCGGCACGGTCGTGGACGGCACCGGGGACGCCGCCCGGACCGGTGACGTCGCCATTTCCGACGGCCGGATCGTGGCGGTCGGCAGGGTTTCCGGCCGGGGCCGGCGCGAGATCGACGCGGACGGGTGCATCGTCACTCCCGGATTCGTCGACATCCATACGCACTTCGACGGCCAGGTGACCTGGGACCCGTTGTTGACGCCGTCCTGCTGGCACGGCGTGACCACGGTGGTGATGGGCAACTGCGGCGTCGGTTTCGCCCCGGTGACCGAGCCCAACCGGGAGTGGCTGATCGGGCTGATGGAGGGCGTCGAGGACATTCCCGGCGCGTCGCTGTCCGAGGGCATCCGGTGGGCGTGGGAGAGCTTCCCGGAATACCTGGAGGCGGTCGCCGGCCTGCCCCGGGTGATGGACGTCGGCGCCCAGGTGCCGCACGGCGCCGTCCGGGCGTACGTGATGGGCGAGCGGGGCGCCGCCAACGAGCCGGCCACGCCGGAGGACATCGCCGCGATGACGGCCATCGTCCGGGAGGCGATGCACGCCGGGGCGCTCGGGTTCTCCACCTCCCGCACGACCACCCACCTGGCGATCAGCGGCGAGCCGGTGCCCGGCACGTTCGCGGCCGAGGACGAGCTGTTCGCCCTCGGCGGGGTGCTCGGCGAGCTGGGCACCGGCGTGTTCCAGCTGGTGCCCGCCGGGGCCGGCGGCGAGCCGATGGAGGACCAGTTCCGCGAGGTCAAGTGGATGCGGCGGCTCTCGGCGCAGGTGGGCCGGCCGATCACGTTCGGCCTGTTCCAGAACGACCACGAGCCGCACCTGTGGCGGGAGATCGTCGACATGGCGCGCCGGGCCAACGAGACCGAGGGCGCGCAGCTGTACCCGCAGATCGCCGGGCGGCCGTTCAGCGTCATCGTGGGCCTGGAGAGCACCCACCCCTTCAAGCGCCGCCCCACCTACCAGGAGCAGCTGGCGCACCTGCCGCTGGCCGAGCGGGTGACCCGGATGCGCGACCCCGAGATCCGGCGGCGGATCCTGGCCGAGGCCCCGGCCAGCGTCAACCCCCGGGCGCACCTCTTCCCCGAGGACTACGAGAAGTACTTCCCGTTCGGCCGGCAGCCCGACTACGAACCCGGGCGCGAGGACAGCGTCGCCGCCATCGCGGCCCGCGCGGGCCGCGACTGCGAGGAGGTCATGTACGACCTGCTCGTCGCCGGGGACGGCACGCAGACCTTCCTGCGTCCGCTGCTCGGCTACAGCGAGTTCAGCCTCGACCCGATCCACCAGATGCTCCGCGAACCGCACTGCGTCGTCGGGCTCAGCGACGCCGGCGCGCACTGCCGGCTGATCTGCGACGCGAGCACCCCGACGTCGCAGCTGACCCACTGGGCCCGGGACCGCTCGCGCGGCGAACGGCTCGGGCTGGAGTTCGTCGTACACAAGCAGACCTGGCAGACGGCCGCCCTGTACGGGCTGCGCGACCGGGGGCTGCTGCGGCCCGGGTTCAAGGCCGACGTCAACGTCATCGACTTCGACAACCTCGCGCTGCGGCCCCCGCAGTTCGTGCACGACCTGCCGGCCGGCGGCGGGCGGCTGATCCAGCGGGCCGACGGGTACCGGGCCACGCTGGTCTCCGGCGAGGTGACATTCGTCGACGGCGAGCACACCGGCGCGCGCCCCGGCCGGCTGATCCGGGGCGCCCGCGACACCGCCGGGGCGCGGCCGTGAGCCGGGCGCGGCGGCTGCGGGTGGGCCTCGTCGGGTGCGGCCAGATCGGCCGCATGTACGCCGAGCACCTGGCGGCGTCCGGCGACGTGGCGCTGACCTGCCACGACACGCGCGCCGGGCAGGCCGCGGCGCTGGCGGCGCAGGTCGACGGCGAGGCGTGCGACGACGTCGAGCGGCTCCTCGACGGCGCGGAGGCGGTGGTGGTGACCTCCTCGACGGAGAGCCACGACGCGCTGGTCGCGCTGGCGCTGGAACGCAAGCTGCCCACCTTCTGCGAGAAGCCCCTGACGCTGGACCTGCACCGGACCCGGGAGCTGGGCCTCGCCGCCGACCACGGCGGCACCCCGCTGTGGATCGGCTTCCAACGCCACTTCGACGCCGGGTTCAGCGCGCTGCACGACCGGATCGCCGACGGCGACCTCGGCACCGTCTACACGGTGCGGATGTTCTCCCACGACGCCGCCTGGCCGCCGCTGGAGCGCCTCGCCGCCTCCGGCAGCATCTTCCGCGACCTGATGCTGCACGACTTCGACATGGTGCGGTGGCTCACCGGCCGGGAGGTCAGCGGCGTCGCCGCGATCGGGGACGTGCTGGCCGTGCCCGAGCTGGTCGAGCTGCACGACTACGACGCGGTGGCGGCGACGCTGGGCGTCGAGGGCGGCGGGGTCGCCGTGCTCACGGCGGGACGGCACAGCCCGCTCGGCTACGACGTCCGCATCGAGGTGCTCGGCTCGCGGGACTGCCTGACCGTGGGGCTCGACGACCGGACCCCGATGCGGCAGGTCACCGAGCACGGCCCCGACCGGCGCCCCCGCCACCGCGACTACCGCGACCGCTTCGCCGCCGCGTACCGCGCCCAGATCGACGCGTTCCTCGCCGCCGCGCGGGGCGGCGAGTCCGACCCCCGGGCGGGCACCTGGCGCGACTCGTACGCGGCGCTGGCGCTGGCCATGGCGGCGGAGCGGTCCGTGCGTACCCGGTCCTTCGAACCGCCGGTCGAGGCGACGCCGTAACGCGCGGCCTGCCGTGACGCGGCCCGGGGAGCGCACCGACGCACCGACCCGTCGGGCGGGGCGCACCGGCCCCGGCGACGTACCGCCACCTGACTGAAGGGTTGTCCCATGACCAGACGCGCACTCGTCACCGGAGCCGGCGGCTTCATCGGCGGCCACCTGGTGACGTACCTCCAGGCCCAGGGCTGGTGGGTCCGCGGCGCCGACCTGCGGCTGCCGGAGTTCCGCGCCACGACCGCCGACGACTTCGTCGTGGGCGACCTGCGCGACCCGGAGGTCTGCCGGCGGGCGTGCGACGGCGTCTCCGAGGTGTACGCCCTCGCGGCGGACATGGGCGGCATGGGCTTCATCTCGAAGGACCCGGCGACGATCCTGCGCAACAACGCGCTGATCAACCTGCACACCGTCGAGGCGGCCCGGCTGGCCGGCGCGCAGCGCTACTTCCTCGCCTCGTCCGCCTGCATCTACCCCGAGTACGCGCAGACCACGCCGGACGTGCGGCCGCTACGCGAGGACGACGCCTTCCCCGCCGGCCCGCAGGACTCCTACGGGTGGGAGAAGCTGATGGCGGAGCGGCTCTGCGTGTACTACGCCGAGCAGTACGGCCTGGACGTCCGCATCGCGCGCTACCACAACGTGTACGGCCCCTACGGCACCTGGGACGGGGGACGGGAGAAGGCCCCCGCCGCGCTGTGCCGCAAGGTCGCCGAGGCGCCCCCCGGCGGGGAGGTGGAGATCTGGGGCGACGGCCGGCAGACCCGCTCGTTCTGCTACGTCGACGACTGCGTCGAGGGCACCTACCGGCTGATGCGCAGCGACCACGCCGAGCCGGTGAACATCGGCTCCGACCGCCTGGTGACCATCGACGAGCTGGCCGCCCTGGTGATGACGGCGGCCGGCCGCGACGACCTGCGCCTGCGGCACGTCACCGGCCCGCAGGGGGTGCGCGGGCGCAACTCCGACAACACGCTGGTGCGCCAGGTGCTGGGCTGGGCCCCCGACATCCCCCTCGAGGAGGGCCTCGCCGTCACGTACCGGTGGATCGCCGGTGAGGTCGCGGCCGCGCGGGGCGCCGCGGCGCACGCGACGCCGGCATGACGTCCCCCGGTTTCGTCCTGTTCGACCTCGACGGCACGCTCATCCGGCCCGGCGCGCCGGTGCAGCGCCTCCACATGTCCACGATGGCCGCCGCCATCGCCGACGTCTGCGGCACCGCCGAGGAGTTCCGCTACGAGGGCGGCCAGCTCTTCTACGCCGACATCGACCTGGCGGGCTTCACCGACGCCGGCACGGTGCACGCGGCGCTGCGCCACCACGGCGTCCCCGCCGGCCGGCTCCCCCGGCTCACCCGGCAGGTCATGGACGCGCTCGCCGCGCGCATCGGCGGGTCCGCGGCCGACGGGGACGCGGGCGCCGGCGACCTGCTCCCCGGCTGCCGGGCGTTGCTGGAGGCGCTGCGCGGCCACGGCTGCCCGCTGGGCATGAGCACCGGCAACGCCCGGTCGGTGGCCCGGTGGAAGATGCGCCGCACCGGCCTGGCGGACCTGCTGCGCGACGGCGGCTTCGGCGACGCCGCCCGCGACCGCGACGACGTGGTGGCCGCCGGGGTGGCCGCGCTGGGCGGCCACGGGCCCGGCGTGGTGGTCGGCGACACCGCCAAGGACGTCACGGCGGCGCACGCGTCGGGCCTGCGCTGCCTCGCCGTCGCCACCGGGGCCACGCCGGCCGACGAGCTGCGCGCGGCGGGCGCGGACGCGGTCGTGGCGGACCTCGGCGGCAGCGCCGCCCTCGACGCGGTGCTGCGGCTGCTCACCCCCGTTGCATCCACAGAAGGAGTCCGATGAGCGAGACACTGCCCCGCGTCGACGTCGTGATGACGACCATCGGCGACGGCGAGGCGTTCCTGTCGGCGTACCGGACGCTGCTCGGCGCGGCCGACGCGTACCGGCGGGTGCGGATCGTCGTCATCCCCGACCGCAAGACGCCCGCCGCCCTGTTCGACAACGTCGAGCGGGCCCGCCGCGACGGCCTGCACGTCGTCTGCCCCACCGTCGCCGAGCAGGACGCCCTCCTGGCCGACCTGGGCGCCCCCACCCTCGTGCCGTACGACTCCGACAACCGGCGCAACGTCGGCTACCTGCTGTCCTGGCAGTCCGACGCCGACTTCCTCGTCTCCGTCGACGACGACAACTTCCCCATCGACGGCGACTTCCTCACCGCCCACGCGATCGTGGCCGCCGGCCCCCGGCCGGCGCGGGTCGTCACCGCCGCCTCCGGCTGGTGGAACCCGTGCGGGCAGCTCACCGTCGCGCCGATGCCGGTCTACCCGCGCGGTTTCCCGTACGCGCACCGCAACCCCACCCCGACCACCGAGCGCACCGAGACGGTCGACGTGCGGATCAACGCCGGACTGTGGCTGGGCGACCCCGACGTCGACGCGATCACCCGCATCGCCGTGCGGCCCGAGGTGACCGCCATGCCCGGGCCGGCCCTGGTCTGCGACACCGACACCTGGGCACCCGTCAACTCGCAGAACACGGCCGTGCACCGCGACGCCATCCCCGCCTACTACTTCCCGCGCATGGGCTACCGCCACCACGGGCAGGAGATCGACCGGTACGCCGACATCTTCAGCGGCTACTTCGTGCAGGCGTGCGCGAAGCGGCTCGGGCACGCCGTGCGGTTCGGCGACCCGCTGGCCCAACACACCCGCAACGAGCACCTGCTGCTGCGGGACCTGCAACAGGAGCTCACCGCGATCGCGGTCCTGGAGGACGTGCTCGGCTGGCTGCACGACGCCAAGCTCGACGGCGACACCTACGCCGAGGCGTACGTGTCGCTGTCGTACCAGCTCCAGGACGCCGTCGAGGCGATGACCGGTCGGGTGTGGACCCACGAGCTGCGCGGCTTCGTCCACCAGATGGCCCACCTGATGCGGCAGTGGGTCGGCGTGCTCCAGCGCTGCCACGGCGGAACGCCGGCATGACCCGACGCACCGTCCTCGTCACCGGCGCGACCGGGGCGATCGGGCAGGCGGTGGCGCACGCGCTGGCCGGACCGGACGTGTCGCTGGTGCTGCACTACCACCGCGACGCCGCCGCCGCCGAGCGCCTCGCGGCCGAGTTGACGCCGCACACGGCCGGCGTCGCCACCGTACGGGCCGACGTCGGCACCGACGCGGGGGTCGCGGCCGTGCTGTCGGCGGCGCGCCGGGTCGGGCCGGTGGACGTGCTGGTCAGCAACGCGGCGGTGCTCCGCCCGGCCCCGGTGGCGCGGGTGCGCGCCGACGACTGGTCGGCCACCCTCGCGGTCAACCTGACCGCCGCGATGCTGCTCATCCGGGGCGTGCTGCCCGACATGACCGGCCGGGGACACGGCCGGATCGTGGTCACCACGTCCGTGGCGGGGCTGCGCGGCTGGCCGTTCCAGGCGGCGTACGCCAGCGCGAAGGCGGGGCTGGTGGGGCTGGTCAAGTCGGTGGCCCGGGAGACCGCCCGGTTCGGGGTCACCGCCAACGCGGTCGCACCGGGCTACGTGCCGTCGGCGATGAGCGCGCAGGGCGGCGACCCGGCCCGCGCGGCGATCCTGGCGCAGACGCCGATGGGCCGGGCCGGCACGCCCGCCGAGGTGGCCGCCGCCATCGCGTTCCTCGCCTCCCCCGGGGCCTCCTACGTCACCGGGCAGGTCCTCGCCGTCGACGGGGGGATGAGCGCGTGACGGCCCCCCGGTACGCGCTGCTCTTCCCCGGCCAGGGCGCACAGTTCCCCGGCATGGCCCAGCGCTTCCACGACGCCTCCCCCGCCGTGCGGGACCTGTTCGACCTGGCGGAGTCCCGCACCGGCCTGCCGCTGCGCGAGATCTGCTTCCGCACCGAGCGCACCGACCAGGCGCGGACGGACTGGAACCAGCCGGCGGTCTTCCTCGCCGGCCTCGCCGGCTGGTACGCCCTGGTCGAAGAGGCGGCGCGGCGCGGCGCGGAACACCCGCCGGTGTGCGTGGCCGGGCACAGCCTCGGCCACTTCACCGCCCTCGCGGCGGCCGGGGCGTTGTCCGCGACCGACGCGCTGGACCTGGTGGCCCGGCGCGGCGAGCTGATGCACCGGGCCAGCCTGGCCGCCGACGGCGCGATGGCGACCCTCATCGGGCTGTCCGAGCCGGCCGTCGCCGACCTGGTCCGCGCGGCCGGGGACAACGCCGTCTCGGTGGCGGCGGTGAACGGCCCCGACCAGGTGGTCGTCTCCGGCGCGGGCCCGGCCGTCGCCGCCGTCTCGCAGCGGGCCGTGGCGGCGGGCGCGGAACGGGTGGTGCCCCTCGCCATCGCCCTCGCCGCGCACTCGCCCCTGATGGCCCCGGCCGACGCGGGGTTCGCCCCGCTGGTGGCCGACGCCGACCTGCGGGAGCCCTGCGTCCCGGTGGTGCTGAACACGACCGGGCGGGCCAGCCGCGACGTCGCGGAGATCCGGGCCGACCTGCACCGGCACATGCTGGCCCCGGTGCGCTGGTGGCAGTGCCTGGCCACCGCCCGGGACGCGGGCGCCGACCTGCTGGTCGACGCGGGGCCCGGCCGCACGCTGAGCAAGGTGCTGCGCCGGGACCTGCCGGCCGACGCCGTGCACTCCCTCGACCATCCCCGTGGACTGGAGGCACTGCTCCCATGACCCGCAAGGTCCTCTTCTGCCCCTGGTCGGCCGGCGGCGGCGCCGGGTACACCGGCCGGGCGCTCGCCGCCGCCGCGCGGCTGCACGGGCGCTTCGAGTGCGCCTTCGGCCCGTCCGGGGTGCCCCGGATGGTCGCCGAGGGCGGCTACCGGATGATCGGGGAACCGGCGCCGGACGGCGCGCCGAAGCGGGTGCCGGCGTTCCTGCCGTTCGCCAACGTGGAACGCGTCTACGCGGTGACCGCGCGCTACTACCGCCGGTCGGTGCTGGCCGAGCACCTGCGGCGGGACCTGGCCGCCATCGACGAGTACCGGCCCGACGTCGTGGTCACCGACATGCAGCCCACGGCGGTGCTCGCCGCCCGGCTGCGGGGCCTGCCGCTGGTGTCCATCGCCGACACCGACTTCCTCAGCCCCGATCCGCTGGCGTGGATGCCGTGGAGCGCCGCCGACCCGACGACGCTGCTGCCGCACCCGAGCGCCCTGGACGCCCTCGACGCCGTCGCCACCGAGCACGGGCTCGACCCGGTCGGCAGCATCCCCGAGCTGCTGTGGGGCGACCTGACGGTGGTGCCGAGCGCGCCGGAGGTGGAGCCGCCGCCGCCCGCCCCGCCCGGCCGGTCGGGTCCGGCGTACGTCGGCCCGCTGTACTGGGATCCGCCCGGCGCGCCGTACGTGCCGCGCGCCGCCGCCGGCACCCGCCGGGTGTACGTCTCCATCGGCAGCGGCGGGATGGTGGCCGACACGGCGCTGCGGGAGGTGCTGGCCGCGTGCGACCGGCCCGACCTGTCGGTGTTCCTGTCGGCCGGGTTCGCGGCCCGCGAGTGGCTGCACCGCTACCCGAACGTGGAGCTGGGCGGGTTCACGGGCATCACCGGGCCGATCGGCTGGGCGGACCTGGTGGTCAACCACGGCGGCTACTCCACGGTGCTCGCCGGCCTGCTGCACGGCAAGCCGCAGGTGGTCCTGCCGTTCATGAGCGAGCAGGAGGCCAACGGCCGGCAGTTCCTCGCCGACCACGGCGCGGGCCTGGTGGCGCGGACCACCGAGGTCGAGCCCGACGGCCGGATCCGGTACGTCAACCGGCACTCGGGGGCCACCGACGATCCGGTCGTGCCGGCGGCCGACCTGGCGGCCACGATCGCAGAGGCGCTCGACGACGCCACGCTGGCGCAGCGGGCCGGCTACGCCCGCGACAGCCTCGCCCGGCTGCGCGCCGAGTCCGACCTCGCGGAGTCGTTCGCGGCGCTGCTGCGCTGAGCGGCGCGCCTCCGCGCCGAGCGGCCCGCCTCCACGTGAGCCGCCCGCCTCCACGTGAGCGGCCCGCCGCACGCCGCCGGTGCCCGACGCCGGCCCGCCCGCGCGGGTCAGCGCCAGGTGCCGGCGGCCAGCCCGCGCAGCAGCTCGGAGCGCAGCAGCTTGCCGTTGACGTTGCGGGGCAGCCGGTCGACGACGACCACCCGGGCCGGCATCTTGTACGCGGCCAGCCGCCCGTGCAGGAACGCGTACAGCGCCCGGTGGTCCAGCTCGCGGGCGGCCTCGACGAACGCCACGACCTCCTGCGCGCCGCCGGGCCCCGGCGCGCCGACCACCGCGCAGTCCCGCACGGCGGGGAACGCCCGCAGCGCGTCCTCGACCTCGGCGGCCGGCACCTTGTTGCCGGCGACGTTGAGCGTGCCGCCCCGGCGGCCGAGCAGGTGCAGCCGCCCGTCGGCGTCGAGCCGGCCCACGTCGCCGGTCGGCTGGGGCCCGTGCCCGGCCGGCCCGGGGGGCGGCTCGGCGGCGTGGACGCGGGTCGGCGGGCCGGCGCAGGACACGAGGACGTCCCCGGGGCCGGGCGCGGGGTCGACGGTCAGCGTCACCCCGGCGACCGGCCGGCCGACGGAGCCGGCGACCGACTCGGTGTCGAGGGTCAGCATGCCGTGCTCGGAGGTGCCGTAGTGCTCGCCGATGCGCCAGCCCACCGCCTCCGTCCACCGCCGGCGGTCCTCCGGCGGCAGTGGCGCGCCCGCCGAGACGCAGAGCCGGGGCCGGTGCCGGGTGGCGAGGCCGGCGGTCGAGAACCACCGGTACAGCAGCGGTACGGACAGCAGCACCGCCACCCGGTGCCCGTCGACGGCGTCGGCCACCGTGCGCGGGCCCGGCCGCTGGTCCAGCGCCACGTACGTGCCGCCGGCGACCAGCGTCGTGACGATGCCGCCGCACAGGGCGTAGCTGTGGTGCGGCGGGGTCGTGCAGGCGACCACCTCGCCGGGGGCCAGCTCCAGCGCGGCGGCGAACGCCCGCGCGTTGGCCGTCACGGCCGGCCAGGGCCGCTCCACGCACTTCGGCCAGCCCTCGCTGCCCGACGTCGACAGCCCCAGCCCGGCGGGCCCGTCCCCGGCGGGGACCTGGGGCGGCCCGTGGTGGCCCGCGTCCCCGGCGGCGGACCCGTCGAGCCCCGCGAACTCGGCGACCGTGAGCCCCTCGACCGTGAGCCGGTCGCCGTCGCCGGTGACGAGCCGGTCGGCGCGGAACAGCGACCGGGCCCGGTCCCGCTCGTCGTCGGCGGCCCGGGCGTCGCCGACGAGCAGCGGCACGTCCGCGATCGTGGCGGCCACGACCGTCACGGCGACGTCTGCCGCGCACCGCGCGACGGTGGCGGCCCGGCCGGTCAGCCCCGCCGCGAGCCCGTCCGCCCGCCGCAGCAGCTCGGCGTACGTCAGCGTCCGGTCGCCGGCGACGACCGCCGGGCGGTGCGGGTTCCTGCCCGCCACCTCGGCGAGCGCGTCCGCGAGGGTGGCCGGGCCGCTCATCGGGCGAGCACCACGTCCCACGCCCCGGGCCGACCGGCCACGACGACCACGACCCGGCTGGCGGCCTCCCCCTCGGCGGCGGTCTCCGTGCCGGGGGCGGTGGGCGGGGCGACCGCCTCGGCGAGGGCGCACACCGGCCCGACGGCCGGCGAGGACGCCCCACCGACCCACGTCCGGGCCCGGGGGAACGCCGCGCCGAACTCGGCGCGGGCGGCCTGCTGGACGGCGACGGTCGCGCCGCACAGCCGCACGTCGGCGACGGCCGCCGGGTCGACGCCGGCCGCGTCCAGCACGTCCGGCAGCGCCCGGCCGGACGCCACGCCCCGGGCCACCGACAGCCGGTGGCAGTCACCGGCGTCCCCGGTCGCCTCCCGGCCGAGCAGCACGGCCGCCACGTCGCCGAACTGGGCGTGGTGCGGCACCCCGAGCCGGTCCAGCGCCGCGTCCGCGAACGGGGTGAGCGCCTCGTACGCGCCGACCAGCACCGTGTCGGCCTGGCCGGTGGCCAGCCGGCGCACCGCGTGCAGGAGGGCCTGCATCCCGCCGTCGCGCCCGAGCAGCGTCGTCGCGGCGCCGCCGAGCCCGTGCGCCACCGCCGCCGCCGACACCAGCGAGTGCGGCGAGTAGTAGACGAACATCTCCGGCGCGAGCCACTTCGGCCCGGCCTCGTCGAGCTGCTCGTGCATGACCTCGCCGACGCGGGCCATGCCGTAGAGGGTGCCCACCGCGACCTCGGTCTCCCGGCGGGCGGCGGCGTCCAGCCCACCGGCCGCCACGACCCGGCCGACGACGTCGGTGAACCGGTCGACCACGACGCGGGTCAGGTCGGGCTCGGCGGGCCAGCCGTCGCGCCCCCGGGCCCGGTTGCGCGCCGCCTCGTCGAGGGCGAACCGGTCGCTGCCGCCGGCCGCCAGCCGCACCGTCGTCACGGTCGCCGCGCCGACCGGCGCCGTGTGCACGCC
The DNA here is from genome assembly GCF_054052245.1 of Micromonospora sp. PTRAS2. Lineage (NCBI taxonomy): Bacteria > Bacillati > Actinomycetota > Actinomycetes > Micromonosporales > Micromonosporaceae > Micromonospora > Micromonospora sp. PTRAS2. The sequence goes on along the minus strand of NZ_JBSWBU010000018.1, from coordinate 51,706 downwards.
CGCTCCCGTGCCCACCCCGGCTCCCGTGCTCACGCCCGCTCCCAGACGACGGCCGTGTTGACGCCGCCCAGGCCGCAGGAGACGGAGACGGCCGACCGGGCGTCGACAAGCTCCCGGGGCTTGGTCACGATGTCGTACTCCCTCCACTGCGGGTCGACGGGCTCGGCCGCCGTCGTCGGGGTCAGCGTCCCGTGCCGCAGCGACAGCAGGCACGCCAGCGACTCGATGACCCCGGCCGCGCCCTGGCAGTGCCAGAGCAGACCCTTCACGCTGTTGATCGGTAGCGTCCGGACCCGGTCGCCGAAGACGTCCGCGAGCGCCCGCATCTCGGCCACGTCGCCGAGCTTGGTGCCGGGGCCGTGGGCGTTGACGAACGAGACGTCGCCCGGCGCGAGGGCCGCGGCGGCCAGCGCGCGGCGCAGCGCCAGCTCGATCCCGGCGGACTCGGGGGCCGCCATGTGGGTGGTGAAGCTGCTCGCCCCGTAGCCGGCCAGCCGGCCGAGGACGGCGTCGTCGCCGGGGGACGGCCGGCGCAGCAGGCAGGCGGCGGCGGCCTCGGACAACGCGATGCCCCGCCGCGCCTCGTGGAACGGCTGGCAGCCGTCCACGCCGAGCGTGCGCAGGGCGGCCAGGCCGTGGAACGCGGACTTCGACACCGTGTCCGCGCCGACGACGAGCGCCTCCTCGGCGTCGCCGGCGAGCAGCAGGTCGCGGGCGTACCCGAGGGCCACCGCCCCGGAGGCCGACGCGCTGCCCACGGTGACGGCCGCGCCGAGGCCGAGCTTCTCGGCGGCGCGTTCGGCGACCCACCCGGCCAGCGCCGCCCGGTCGTCGCCCGCCCCGGCGAGGGCGTGGCCGAGGGCGTTGCCGCCGGTGTCGGTGGTGCCGACGACGAGCGTGACGCCGGCCCGGCGGCCCGGGTCCAGGCCGTCGAGCGCCTCCCCGGCGGCCAGGCAGACCAGGTCGAGCAGGCGGTCCGGTGCCACCACGTCGGCGGCGGATGCGCCGGCCACCGCGCCGGCCCGGTGGCCGCGCGCGGCGTTGTACGGCATGGGCAGCCGGTGCGCCCGCTCGGCCAGCAGGCCGTCCCACAGGGCCGGCACGCCGTGGCCGGTGGGGGCCACCACGCCCATCCCGACCACGTCGAGCCGGCCGCCGGTGCGGCCGTCCGGGCGGTCGGCGGCGACGGCCGCGGCGGCGAGGGACGCGACCGACGCCGCCGGGTCGAGCACGGCGTCGTCTCCGATGGTGAGATCCCACCGCTGGTGCAGCTCGGCGGCGACGGTGATCAGGGTGACCGAGTCGACGCCGAGGACGGCCAGCGGCTCGTCGTCGCCGAGGCCGTCGACCTGCTCCGGGTCGCGGTAGCGGGCCAGCAGCTCGCGGACGCGGTGGACGACCTGCGGCCGGCCCGGTTCAGCCATGGGCGGCCGCCTCGGCGGCGCGGAAGCCGGACGCGGTCGCCTCCAGCGCGGCGTCGACGTCCTCGTCGGTCATGGCACCGCAGACGTACCAGTGGTGGTTGGGGTGCAGCAGCAGGCCCCGCCGGGTCGTCTCGGTGTAGAACGCGTCGTGCGCCCGGCCGCGCGCCGCCTCGTCGGGGTCGGTGAACCGCAGGAACGGCATCTGCGGCACCCCCAGCACCCGGCCGGGCAGGCCGTGCTCGGCGAGCTGCTTGGCCAGCCCCGCCTGGAGCCGCTCGCCGAGGCGCTCGACGTGCGTGAGGATCGCACCGTCGCGCAGCTGGCTGATGGTGGCCACCGCCGCCGCCATCTCGGCGCCGTTGACGTGGAACGTCGAGCTGATGTGCACCTCGCCGACGGCCCGCATCACCTCCTCGCGGCCCACCAGGGCGGAGATCGGGTAGCCGTTGGCCATGGCCTTGCTGAACGTCACCAGGTCGGCCTGGACGCCGTAGCGCTCCTGCGCGCCGCCGGGGGCCATCCGGAAGCCGGAGCGCATCTCGTCCAGGACGAACAGCGCGCCGTGCTCGTGGGCCAGCTCCGCCGCGCCGGCCAGGAAGCCGGGGGCCGGCGGGTCCACCTCGAAGGGCATCATCAGCAGGCAGGCGACCTCGCCGGGGTGGCGCTCGAACGCGGCCCGCAGGCTGTCCAGGTCGTTGTAGTCGAAGCTGTCCACCACGGCCTGGGCCTCGGTGGGCACCCCGCCGGGGCGGGTGGCGCACCAGTCGTGCCAGCCGTTGTAGCCCCAGCGGATCACCCGCGTCCGCCCGGTGTGCACGCGGCTGAGCCGGACGGCGGCGCTGGTGGCGTCGGAGCCGGTCTTGAGCAGGAAGACCTTCTCGGCGTGCGGGATCACCGCCGTCAGCAGCTCCGCCAGCTCCACCTGGACCCGCTTGCGCAGCGTGATGGCGAAGCCGTCGCGGATCTCCCGCAGGACCGCCTCGGTGACCACCGGGTCGGCGTGCCCGAGGATGATCGTGCCGTAGGCGAGGATCAGGTCGAGGTAGCGGTTGCCGTCGACGTCCCAGATGTGGGCGCCGCTGGCGCGCTCGCCGTACAGCGGGTACGCCCCGTCGACGAGGCGGTCGCGGGCCAGGACGTAGCCCTCGTAGGCGAGGGTGGCGTCGACCGCCACGGCGCGCCGCCGCAGCGCCTGGGACTCGCTCAGGTCGAGTGGGCCTTCTCCGGTCATCGGTTCCTCTCCTCGTCGCGGTGCTGGTCGGCGGGCGCGACCCGGTCGGCGTAGCACCACGCCTGGTTGCGCACGATCCGCCGCCAGACGCCCTCGTCGTCGCCGGTGGCGTCGGGGGCCGGTGCCGGCAGGTCGAGCTGGCGGTGCAGCTCGTCGCCGAGCCGGGCCAGCGCCGCCTCGCACGCCTCGAAGACGCCGAGCACCGGGGCGTACACGGACGTGTCGTCGGCCTGCGCGCCCGCCCAGCGGTGCGCGCCGATGAGGGTCCGACCGAGCTTCTGCGCCGCGCGGGACGCGGCGAGCAGCTCGGTGGCCAGCGCCGGATACGCCTTCTCGACGGCCAGCGCGGTGAGGAACAGCGACGGCTGGACCGCGCCGAGCACGACCACGTGCAGGGCCCGGGCGGCGGGCCCGGTGAGGCCGTCGCGCCGCCAGCGCCGGGCGACGGCGCGCAGCGCCGGCAGGTCCTCGGCCAGCGCCACGGCGGTCGGCTCCAGCAGCGTGGCGCGCAGCGCGGCGGCGTCGTCGTGGGGCGGGGTGAAGTGCGCGGTGGCGAACCGGCAGCAGCCCCGGACCACGTCGGGGGTGACCGGGATCCGGCGGCGGTACCCGTCGGCCGGCGGCGCGTCGGTGTCCAGCACCTCCAGCACCTCGCCGTCGTACGCCACGGCGAGCACCATGTGGTCGAGGAAGTGCGCGACCCCCTCGAACTCGTCGCCGGGCCAGTAGTAGCGGTCCGGCATCAGCACGCACGGGGTGCCCGCGGCGACCAGCGCGGTGAACTCGTCCCAGTGCTCGTGGCCGTCGACCGCGTTGCGCCAGTCCAGCCGGCCGTGCCGGAACCAGGAGGACTTGCGCCGGTCGCCGCGCAGTTCCAGCGGCACGGCGAGGGCCTGGGCGATCTCCCGGTTGTCGAAGCCCTCGGCCCGCAGCGCCGACTCGACGCAGCGCAGCAGGCAGCTCAGCCCGTCCAGGGGGCCGTCGTCCCAGCCCAGCGACAGCCCCGGGTCCATGACCGGGGGGCGGCGGGTCCGCGTCGCGCCCTCAGCCATTGATCCGCGCGTCGATCGCCTTGGCCAGGTCGCCCACCGTGACGTACCGGCTCAGCTCGAAGTCCTCGTCGGCGAAGTCGGCGTCGTGCTGGCGCTCGAAGTGCGACATCAGGTACGCCATGTCGATCGAGTCGACCGCCAGGTCGAGCAGCCGGTCGTCGGGGCCGATCGAGTCGACCGGGTTGCCCTGGCGGCGCAGCAGCAGCGCGACGAGCTGGTCGAGGGTGCTGTCGGCGTCGGTCATCTCAGTTCTCCTTGATCGATTCGCTGACCGGGATGCCCACGTGGCGGCCGGGCACGGCGGAGATCGCCAGCATCCGGTCGCCGACGGCGATGGCGGTGCAGTTGGTCACCGCGCCGGCCGCGTCGAACAGCCGCACGTGCCAGTCGTCCTGCACGATGGTGTTGATCGTCGAGTCGCCGATGCGGCACTCGATCAGGCGCAGCGGACGCATCTCGGTCTTGATCCGGCCGACCAGGACGGGACGGGCGCGCCCGGCGGTGTTCACGGCGAGGACCTGCTCGCCGGCGCTGAGGTCGGTGATGTACGCGGTGCGCCCGGCCGGCGTCCACACGTAGGAGTGCACCGCGCCGGCGTTGACCCGGAAGGGCCGCAGGTTCATGTACGGCAGGTAGTGCACCTCGGCGCAGACCAGCAGCCCGCCCGAGGAGGTCGAGCCGACCAGGATCCCCTCGTCGGGCTCGAACAGGTCGGTCGTGTCCACGCAGCCGCGCATGCCCATGCCGATGGACCGCACCGCCGTCACCTCGGCCTCGACCAGGTCGAGCTGCTCCGTGCGCCGCTCCAGCAGCTCCCGGGCCAGCCGCACCACCTCCCCGGGGGTGGAGACGCGCAGCAGCATCGCGTCCGGGCCGTGCTGGAGCACCCCCCGGGTGACCAGGGCGTCCACGGAGTTGTGCACGCGCTTGACGACCGTGGTGCGCTGCGACTGGGCCTCGGCGACGATCAGCTCCAGCGGGATGTTCGTCTCGTCGGCGAAGCTGACCAGCAGCACGTCGACGTGGCCGAGGGCCGCCACGGCCTCCTGCATCGTCTCGGCGTCGGTGACGTCGATCCAGCGCCCCCGCCGCCAGCGGCCCCCGTGCGGCACGGCGGCGAGGGTGGCGTGGTCGGCGGCGATGACGGTCAGCGACCGGGCCGGGTCGAGCTTGTCGAGCTGGGCCGGCTCGGTGACGAGCACCGCCACCTCGACCCGGTCGGGCAGGGCGGTGTCGGGCACCGCGTCCGGCGGGACCATGACGCCCCGCACGGGCGCCTGGACGACCGCCGCCACCATGTCGGGCAGGCCCTCGCGCAGGTGCGACAGGTCGCACCAGAGCGGGATCAACGCGTCACTGTCGGACACGGTCGTGCCTCCTTCGTCGGGGTCAGCCGGGGTTGTTGGCGTGCACCAGCGCGTGCAGGTCCGCGAGGGCCGCCTCGGGCGCGGCGTGCTGCTGCACCTTGCGCCCGATGCAGACGCCCGCCGCGCCCGCCGACAGGGCGTCCTTGACGTCGAGCAGGACGTCCTCCCAGGAGTCGGACGGCTCGCCGCCGGCCATCACGACCGGGGCGAAGCAGCCGTCGACGACCGTGGCGAACGAGTCGGCGGAGCCGGTGTAGGGGACCTTGACGATGTCGCTGCCCAGCTCGGCCGCGGCGCGGGCGGCGTGGGCGATCTTCTCCGGAGCGGCGGTGGGGTCGACGCCGGCGACGTACACCATCGCCAGCAGCGGCATGCCCCACTGGGCGCACGCGCCGGCGAGTTGCGCGAGGTCGTGCAGCATGTCGGTCTCCTCGGGCACGCCGAAGGTGACCTGCGCCGACACGGCGTCGGCGCCCACCCGGACGGCCTCGACGACGTCGCCGGTGAGCGTCTTGACGTGGCCCCGGCCCGACAGGGCGGTGCCGGCGGAGAGGTGCATGACGACGCCCGTGGAGCGGGCCACCTCCGCCGGCACCCGCCGCAGCACCCCCCGGTGGCCGATGATGCCGTTCGGCGCCCCCGCCAGCAGCCGGACGAGTTGGGAGTCGATCGCGTCCAGCCCGGCGATCGGACCCATCGTCACGGGTTGGTCGATCGGCATGAGCACGGTGCGTCCACTGGTCGGACCCCACAGCCGCCGCAGCCGCCGCTCACGACCCGTTGACTCCATGTGTGCCTCCTTCAGGCGGACGATGACCCGGACCCGGGCGACCGCGGACTCGCGTGGTTGGCCAGGACGTGCGCGAACGGGCCGGCCGTGGACGCACGGCCACCCGGGACGGGACCTCGCCCGACCGCCCGGGGGGCACCCGCTCAGGGGGCCGGCACGGCCGGGTCAGGTGTCGGGGCCGGGGTCACCGGCAGACGGCGTGGGCCGCGACTTCGCCATTCCCCCGTGTACGTCAGCATCGTGGGTAGCCAACCGCCCGTCGTATCCGATTCGAGTCGCCGCCACATCCGCAAAGCCCAGCAAGCATTGTGGGACATTTGCCGGCGTCAGTGTAGCGAGGATCAGGACGCGGGACACCCCTTAGTCTCGACCCCTAACATCGCCCCGTCCGCCGCGACGCGACACAGCGGTCGGCAGATCGACGCCGATCACACGCAGCCACTGCCGGACGATGGGCCGGAACCCGCTCCCACGTGCCCAGACGCCCGGCAGAGCCGCGCGCCGCCGCCAGCAGGTCGCGCTGTAGGGAGCACGCCGACCAGCCGAGCCGCGACATTTGTCGACATGACGGATGTCAATGACAGCGGTAGCCTGGGCAACGCCGGTAAACCATTCGTCCGCACACCTGCGGCGCGGTTCAGTCGCGCGCTGCCGACGGCGGAAGCTGCCGGTCGTGCAGCCGGCTGAGCAGGGCCAGCGACGTGATTGCGCCGAGCAGCGCCAGGAACATGTCCCACTGGGTGTCCCAGACGTCCCCCTGGGTGGCGAGGAAGTCGTCGGCGGCCGAGCCGCCGGCCACCGCCGCCCACCACTCGATCATCTCGAAGAAGGCGCTGAAGGCCAGGCAGGCGCAGACCACGAGCGGGGCGAGCCAGCGGCTGCCCCGCAGCGGGGAGCGGCGGACCAGGATCTCCCGGACCAGGATGGCCGGCACGAAGCCCTGCGCGAAGTGCCCGAGCCGGTCGTACGGGTTGCGGGACAGGTCGAACAGGTCGCGCACCCAGTCGCCCAGCGGGGTACGCGCGTACGTCCAGTGCCCGCCGGCGATGAGGATCAGCGCGTGGACCGCGAGCAGGCAGCACAGCAGCGTGCTCAGCGGGAAGCGCCGCCAGGTGAGCAGCACCACCGGCACGCCCACGATCACCCACACCGTCTCCAGCAGCCAGGTGAGCCGGTCGTACGGGCGGATGCCGGACGCCACCAGCGCCACCAGGACGAGGGCCAGCAGTGCCGGGGGGAGGACCGCGCGCGCTCGGGACACCGACGACCGCCTGTTCGGTTGTGCCAGGCCGGCAGCCGCCGGTCGGTCGCCGACGATATCCCCCGCTGATCGGGCAGTCAGCGGCAGGGCGGGCGCGCCGAGGAGTACATCGACTGGTCCGGCACCGGCGTCCTCGCCCCGGCGCAGCCGGACGCCACCGGGCCGGCCCGATCCCGCCAGGCGGGCGGATCCGGTACAGCAGGCACTACTTTCCGGCCCCGGCGGTGCCGCCGGCCCGCCGCGGTGCCCTACTGTCGCTGCTGTCCCGCGGGGAGGAGGCGACGATGGCGTCGGACGAGCACGCCCGGCCCGGCCCGGCTGCCGGTCGCCGGTGGCCGCCCTCGGCCCGGGTCCGCGTCAGCCTGGACGCGTTGGAGCGCCTCGTCGGCGGACTCGGCACCGCCGTCCTCGCCCTGTCCGCCCTGGCCCTGCTGACGGTCACGGCGCTGGCCTGCCTGGTCGGCGTCGGCCTGCCGGCGGTGCCGTACGCGCTGCGGGCGCTGCGCCTGGTCGCCGACCGGGAACGCGACCGGCTGTCCCGCACCGGCCCGGTCATCGCCGCCGGGCTGCCGGCGCCGGAGACCCTGCGGTCCGCCGTGGCCGACCCGACCGTCCGGCGGGAGGCGCGCTGGCTGGTCACGCACGCCACCCTGGGGCTGTTCCTCGGCCTGCTCGGCCTGACGCTGCCGATCAACGTGCTGCGCGACGGCACGTTCCCACTGTGGTGGCGGCTGCTCCCGGCCGGCGAGGCGACCTCGGCGCTGGGCTTCCCCGTCGTGACCGACACCGCCGGGGCGCTCGGGGTCGGCCTGTTCGGCCTCGGCTGGCTGGCCCTCGTCGGCTACGCCACGCCCGCCCTGGCCCGCCTCCAGGAGCTGCCCGGCCGCCGGCTGCTCCCGCCCGACCCGGGTGCCGACCTGGTGCTGCGCGTCGCCGAGCTGACCGCGACGCGGGCCGCCGCGCTCGACGCCCACGCCGCCGAGCTGCGGCGCATCGAGCGGGCCCTGCACGACGGCACGCAGAACCGCATCGTCGGCGTCACCGTGCTGCTCGGCGCGGCCCGCCGGGCGGTGGCCCGCGACCCGGCCGATGCCGACGCGCTCCTGGAGCGGGCGCAGCGGGCCGCCGAGGACGCCCTCGCCGAGCTGCGCGCGGTCGTCCGTGGCATCCTGCCGCCCGTGCTCACCGACCGCAGCCTGCCCGACGCGCTGCTGTCGCTGGCCGCCACCTGCCCCGTCCCGGCCCGCGTCGACGCGGACGTGCCCGGCCGGTGCGCCGCGTCGGTGGAGGCCACCGCATACTTCGTGGCCGCCGAGGCGCTGACCAACGTCGCCCGGCACAGCGGGGCGCGACGGGCCACGGTGACCGTGCGCCGCGCCGGCGACCGGCTGCGCGTGACGATCGTCGACGACGGTCGCGGCGGCGCGGACGAGCGCGCCGGGTCGGGGCTGTCCGGCATCCGGCGGCGGGCCGAGGCACACGACGGGAAACTGACCCTGACCAGCCCGCCGGGCGGTCCGACCACTGTGGAGGTGGACCTGCCGTGCGGATCGTGATCGCCGAGGACGACGCGCTGCTGCGCGAGGGGCTGGCGCTGCTGCTGCGCGCCGAGTCGCTGGACGTCGTCGCCACCGCCGACAACCCGACCACGTTCCTGGCCGCCGTCGACGCGCACTCCCCCGACGTGGCGATCGTCGACGTGCGGATGCCGCCCACCCACACCGACGAGGGGATCGTCGCCGCCGTCGAGGCCCGCCGCCGGCAGCCCGGCCTCGCCGTCCTGGTGCTCTCCGCGTACGTTGAGCAGGCGTTCGCCACCGACCTGCTCGCCCGGGGCGGCGCCGGGCTCGGCTACCTGCTCAAGGAGCGGGTGGGCCGGGTGGAGGAGTTCCTGGTCGCCCTGCGCCGGGTGGCCGGGGGGCGGCACGGCCATCGACCCGGACGTGGTCGCCCAGTTGCTGGTCCGCAGCCGGCCCGACACCCGGCTGGACCGGCTCAGCCCCCGCGAACGCGACGTGCTCGCGCTGATGGCCGAAGGGCTGGGCAATGCGGCCATCGCGGAGCGGCTCTTCGTCACCGACGGGGCCGTGCACAAGCACATCCGCAGCATCTTCGCCAAGCTCGACCTCGCGCCCACCGACCGCACGGACCGCCGCGTCGCCGCCGTCCTGCACTACCTCAACACCCCCACCCCCACCTGACCCACCCACCCCGCACCCCGCCCCGCGCCGGTGATCAAGAGGTTTGTGTCAGGCCGAAGATCAAACTTGACGCAAACCTCTTGATCACCGCCGTCGGCGCGGTCCACGGGCGCGGCGCGGGCGGCGGTGGGTGTTCGTGGGTGGCACGGGGGGTGGGGTTGTCGCGGTTATTACGATGAGTGCTCGTCGATATCGCGCTTCGGGGGGATTCGCGTGTCATCTTCCGGATCCGGAGGAAGGCGGGGCCGGCGCAGGCCACGGGTGCCACAGCCGACGGACACGCCGAAAGGCTCGCCGGCGGGCACGCCGACGGGCCCCCGGGAGCCCGGCCCGGCCAGCCCTCCGCAGCCGCCGCCGACACCGGCGTCCGGGGCCGGACGGGCGGCCCCCGAGAGCGGCCCGATGACGCCCGGGGCCACGCCGGAGCACGCCACGGAGCAGACCGAGGGGCCGCCGGCCCAGTTCTCCCGCCGCGCCGTGCTGTGGGCGGCCGGCGGCGGCCTGGCCAGCGCGGTCGTCGGCGCGGTGGTCGCCGAGGTGGCCAGCCGGCTCACCTCCTCAGACCAGGCGGTGCGCGACGACCGGGCGGTCGAGGCGGCGAAGCAGTCGGCCGCGCAGCAGAAGCCGCCCCTGTCCGTCAACGCCTACTACTACGACCGCTCCGACGACTCCGGGGTCTGCCTGTTCCCGGTGCCGTTGACCGGCGAGCAGCGGCACCGGCTGCTCGACCTGCCGAGGACCCCGACCACCGTGACCGACCTGGCCGCCACGGGCGACGGCGTCGACACCGTGTGGCCGGGCGACCCGCGGCACCCGTACCGGCTGTTCACCCGGGTCCGGCTGTCGGTGGTCGGCCAGTGGACCGGCCCGGTGTTCGTGACCCAGATCCGGGCCCGGGTGCAGCGGCGCTCCGCGCCGCTGTCCGGCGCGTACGTGCTGGAGGGGGGCCAGGGCGGCGGGGAGCCGCTGAAGATCGGCTTCGACCTGGACGAGCCGGACAGCATCGCGCGGGTCGTCACGAGGAAGCTCGAACTCGGTGCGGCGTACGTGGACGGGCACTCGCTGACGTTGTCGCCGGGCGAGCCGCTCACCGTGGACGTGCAGGCGCAGACGAACCGGTCGTACTGCGAGTGGGTCATCGAGCTGGACGTCGACCTCGGCGGCGAACGGCGGGTGCTCACCGTCGACGACGACGGCCGGCCGTTCCGCAGCAGCAGCCTCGCCCGCCAATACCAGGAGCGGTACCACGCGAATCTCACGGGCGGCTGGGGGGCCGACGGCCCCGGGCCCTTCGAGTTCCGGATATGAGCGCCGGTCGGTGGCTGGTCAGGGTCGTCGCCATCGGGGTGCTGCCGGCGGTGCTGGCCTTCGCCGCGGTCTACGCGCTGCGCTCCGGCGACAGCGACAGCGGCGGCGACCGCGGGGGCGACCGGGCCGGGGCGGGCCGTGCCACGGCCAGCAGCGGCGCTCCGGCGGGCGCGGGCGGGCAGCCGGCCACCTCCGCAGGTCCGGCCGGGGCCGTCGAGCTGGCCGCCACGCTCTCCGGCACCGCGTACAGCACCGAGCTGACGTTCGAGGTGCCGGAGGCGCGGGCGCGGGTCAGCCCGCCGGAGTGGGTGCGCGACTGCGTCCGGTTCGCGGCGTGGGCGCGGGACAACGGCGGCGTACCGGTCGGCCCCGAGCCCGTCCACACGCTGACGCTGCGGGCCCGGCGCAGCGTGGACGTGCAGGTCGCCGCCGTCCGGGCGGTGCCGATCGCGCAGGTGGACCGCGCCGGCGAGCAGGGGCCGTGGGTCGAGCTGGCCTGCCGCGACGGCGTCGCCTCCCCCGCCGCGTCCCCGCCCGGCCGGTGGCGCGGCGGCGGGATGCCGCACCCCCTCGCCGCCGGGCAGACCGTGGAGGTCCCGGTCGAGCTCGACAGGCTCGACGAGTCGGGCAGCCCCGTCGACCCGTTCCCGGGCGGCGTGTCCGACTACCGGCTGCGGGTCGAGCTGGAGGTCGACGGGGTGCCGCAGACCTACGACCTGCGCGACGGGGACCGGGATTTCCGGTGCTGCGGGCGCATCACCTACATGGGCTACCAGGCCGCCCGGTACGAGTGGACCCTCGCCCCCGCCCGCGCGCTGCGGTACTGCGCCGAGCTGCGGTACACCGGCAAGCCGCCGCCGCGCACGTGCGGGCCCCGCGCGCCGGCCTGACCGGGTCGACGCGGGACGGACGCACGCCGACCCCGCGAGGCACGCCGACCGGGCGGGCACCCGCCGACCGGGCGAGACACGCGGCGGCCGGCTCCGGACGGGGTCCCTATGATCCGGTGATGGCGCTGCTGCACCGGGCGGAGATCCGCCCCACGAAGCTCGAACTGTTGTCGGCCTGGCTGCCCCGTCGTCCGTGGTTCCTGGGAGACGCCGCCGCCGGCGTCGAGCGCGTCGCGGCGTACCGCTTCGACGACCCCGCCGGGGAGGTGGGGATCGAGACGCTGCTGGTGCGGGCCGGCAACGGGCCGGTGCACCAGGTGCCCCTGACCTACCGGGGCGCGCCGCTGGGCGGTGCCGACGCGTGGCTCGTCGGCACCTGCGAGCACTCGGTGCTGGGGCGGCGCTGGGTGTACGACGCCTGCGGCGACCCCGTCTACGCGGCGGCCCTGGCCGGGGCGATCCTCGCCGGCACCGGTCAGGCGCAGGAGTACTTCGAGGTGGACGGTCGGCGCGAGGAGCGGGCGCCGAGCATGGGGATCGCGGTCGACGGGGCGGGCCTGGCCGGCGCGCCGGGGATCGACGCGGTCGACCAGGCCGACGACGGGGATCCGACCCGGATCCTCGCCGGCTCCGTCGAGCTGGCCGTTCTGCGGCGGGTCGGCGACGATCCCGACCTGCCCGGTGCGCGGCTGACGGGCACGTGGGAGGGGCAGCCGACGCCGCTGCCGCTGGCGTACGCGTCGCCACGCTGACGCCGACCCGCCCGCCACGCCGACGCCGGCCCGGACAGCAGGCGGCGACCGGCCCGGACAACGGGCGGCAACCGGCCCGGACAACGTGCCGCAACCGGCCCGGACGGCAGCCGGTGACCGGTCCGCATGGCAGGCGGGGCCACCGTCACCGGGCGGTGACGGTGGCCCCGGGCACCGGGCCGGGTCAGGCCCTGCGGGCGGGCGGGCGGCTTTCGCGACCGGCGTCGACGGCCACCTGGTCGAGGGCGGGCGCGCCGTCGACGGCGTCGGCGGCCACGGCGACCGACCTGGCCGGGTCGGGCAGGTCCAGGCTGGTGCGCAGGGTGACCGGCCGGAGCAGGAGGGCCGCGACGACGCCGACGACGGCGATGGCCGCGGAGATCAGGAAGATGTGCCCGGTGGCGTCGCCGTATGCGGCCCGGACGATGTCGCGCACGGGCGCGGGCAGGACGTCGAGGTTGAGGCTGCCGCCGCCGGAGCTGCCGGAGACGGGGATGCCCGCGGCGGCGAGGTCGTGGGTGATCCGGTCGCTGACCCGGCGGGCGAGGACCGCGCCGAGCACCGAGACCCCGATGGTGCCGCCGAGGGAGCGGAAGAACGCGACGGTGGAGCTGGCCGCGCCGATGTCGCGCAGCGACACGGTGTTCTGGACCGCGAGCACGAGGTTCTGCATGGTCATGCCGACGCCGGTGCCGACGATGAACATGGCCACGCCGACCAGGACGAGCGACGTCTCGTGGTCGATGGTGCCGAGCAGGGCGAAGCCGGCGACGAGGAGGATCGCGCCGACGACGATGTAGGGCTTGATCCGCCCGGTCTTGGTGATCATCCGGCCCGCGATGATCGACGAGCCGAGGACGCCGGCCATCATCGGGATGGTGAGCAGGCCGGCCTCGGTGGGACTGTAGCCGCGCCCGATCTGGAAGTACTGGCCGAGGAAGACGGCGCCGCCGAACATGGCCATGCCGACGGCGAGGCTGCCGAGGATGGCCAGGGCGGTGGTGCGCTCGCGGACGATGCCGAGCGGGACGACCGGCTCGGCGGCCCGGGACTCGACCCAGGTGGCCAGGGCCAGCAGGAGCACCGCGCCGCCGACCATCGCGGCGGTCTGCCAGGACAGCCAGGCGAACGAGTCGTCGACGAACGAGATCCAGATCAGCAGCACGCTGACGCCGGCGGCGATCAGGGCCGCGCCCAGATAGTCGATCCTGACGTTGTCGCGGCGGACGGTGGGCAGGCGCAGGGTGAGCTGGAGCAGGACGAGCGCGATCAGGGCGACGGGCACCCCGACGAAGAAGCACCAGCGCCAGCCGAGCCAGGACGTGTCGACGATGAGGCCGCCGAGCAGGGGGCCGCCGACGGTCGCCACGGCCATGACGCCGCCGAGGTAGCCGTTGTAGCGGCCGCGCTCGCGCGGCGGGATCATCGCCGCGATGGCGACCTGGACGAGGGCCTGGAGGCCGCCGACGCCGATGCCCTGGAACGCGCGGGCGGCGATGAGCTGGCCGGCGGTCTGGGAGAAGCCGGCGACCACGGAGCCGGCGAGGAAGACGACGATGGCGACCTGCACCAGCGTCTTCTTGTTGAACAGGTCGGCCAGCTTGCCCCAGATCGGGGTGGTGGCCGTCGCGGTGAGCAGGGTGGCGGTGACCACCCAGGTGTACTGGGTCTGCGAGCCGTCCAGCGCCCCGATGATCTTCGGCAGCGCCGTGGACACGACGGTGCTGCTGAGCATGGCGACGAAGAGCACCAGCAGCAGGCCGCTGAGCGCTTCGAGGGTCTGCCGATGGGTCATCGGCGCGGCTTCGGCCGTCGTGGTGGGTGCGCTCATCGCGCGGCCTCCAGGTTGTCGTTGTCTGCGGGGGCGGACCCGGGGTCGGCTCTGCCACCGAGGGCGGACCCGAGGTCGCGGGTGAACCGGCCCAGCGCCGAGCACAGCGCCGCCACCTCGTCGGGGGTCCAGTCGGCGAGCGCCCGGTCGAGCAGTTCGCCGTACCAGCCGTAGGTGTCCGCGAGGGCCGCCCGGCCGGCGGGGGTGACGGCCAGGCAGCTGGCCCGCCGGTCGGTGGGATCGGCCCGCCGCTCGACCAGGCCGTGTGCGACGAGCGAGGCGACGGCGCGGCTGACGGTGGACGGGTCGAGCCCGGTGTGTTCGGCCAGCTCCCGGGCGTGGGCCCCGGCGGCGAGCTGCTCGATCTGGGTGAGCATGCCGACCAGCCCGAGCGGCACGGACGGCCGGTCGTCGGCGCGCCGTTGCTTGATCAGCCGCACGCTCTTGAGCAGGTCGTACAGCCGCGCGCCCAGCTCCCGGGTGGTCTCCACGCCCGCCCTCCCCACAGTGATGGTTGCTGCAAGCAACTATCCACCGAACGTGCCCACTGGGCAAGTTTGCGCGTTGAGAAGTAGATCACCGGCCGCGTATCGTGACGCCCATGGACCAGGCCACCGGGCTGCGCGAGCGCAAGAAGGCGGCCACCCGCCTCGCCCTGCACGAGGCCGCCCTGCGCCTCGCCGCCACCTGGGGGCCCGAACGGGTGACCGTCGAGGCGATCGCCGACGCCGCCAACGTCTCCCGCCGCACGTTCTCCAACTACTTCTCCAGTAAGGAGGAGGCGCTCTTCTACGGCGACACCGTGCGGCTGCGGCGGATGCGGGAGCTGATCCGCGACCAGCCCCCCGGCGAGCGGCCGTGGACGGTGCTGAGCCGGGCGGCCGAGCGCCTCACCGCCGAGGTGTACGGCGACCCCGACCCGGCCTGGCTGGCGCACCGCCGGCAGCTGCGGGCGCACCCGAGCCTGCTCGCCCACCACCTGGCGGCGTACACGACGGTCGAGCGGGAGGTGGCCGCGGAGCTGGCGTCCCGGCTCACCGGCCCGGACGCCGCGCTGCGGTCCCGGGTCCTGGCCGCGAGCTTCCTCGCGGCGCTGCGGGTCGCCATCCAGCACTGGATCGACCACCCGGACGGCCCGCTGCTCGACACGATCCGCACCGCGCTCGCCGAGGTCGACCCCGCCGGCCCGCCGGCCCACCGCGACTGACGGCGACCCCACCGGCCCACGGCCCGCCGGGGCAGACGACCGCCTTGAGCATCCGGGCACGGGCGTGAGATTCTTGTGCGTCGATGACCAGCCGCGCGCGGGGCTGACCGTCGTCCAATGGGCAACCGGTGGCCGACGCGGCCTCCCGGGGGACGGCGACATCTGCGACCAACGCCAGATCAGTCCGTCCAGAGCCGCCCGCCGACGCGGCGGCGCTCTGCCCGTGGTCAAGAAGGAACAGCATGAACAACCCGAGCACGTACGGGTATCCACGCCACACCCCGCCGCCGCGCCGGCCCGGCCGACGCCGGTGGACGGCCCTCGCGGCGAGCGCGCTGCTCGCCACCGGGGCCCTCGCCGCGATCACTCCCCCGGCCGTCGGCGCGGCCGCCGACCCGGTCGTCGTCACCGTCAACGCCAAGGCGGGGCTGGCCGGCGTGCCGAACACCGCGCTGGGCGTCAACCAGGCGATCTGGGACTCGAACCTGGGCACGAACGAGACGTCGGACCTGCTGCGCGCGGCCGGCGTCCAGATGCTGCGCTACCCGGGCGGCTCGTACGCCGACATCTACCACTGGAAGGACCACACCGCGCCCGGCGGTTACGTGGCCCCGAACACCGACTTCGACACCTTCATGGCCGGGGCGAGGCGGGTCGGCGCCCAGCCGATGATCATCGCGAACTACGGCACCGGCACCCCCGCCGAGGCCGCCGACTGGGTGCGCTACGCCAACGTCACCAAGAAGTACGGCGCGAAGTACTGGACGATCGGCAACGAGAACTACGGCAACGGCCTCTACGGCTCGGCCTGGGAGGCCGACGACCACCCGGACAAGAGCGCGACCTACTACGCGAACCTCGTCGTCGAGTACGCCGACGCGATGAAGGCCGTCGACCCGACCATCAAGGTCGGCGCGGTGCTGACCATGCCGGGCAACTGGCCCGACGGGATCACCGCCGGCAGCGACCCCGGCCCGTGGAACCAGGCGGTGCTGTCGATCGCCGGGCCGAAGGTCGACTTCGTGGACGTGCACTGGTATCCGGGCGGCAGCGCCGCCGAGTCCCTGCAGCGCACCGCCCACATCGACGAGGCGGCCCACCTGCTGCGCCAGCAGATCGCCCGGTACGCGGGGCCGAACGCCGCCCGCATCGGCATCAGCTTCACCGAGCTGAACGTCGACACCGGCCGCAACACCCAGCCCGGCGCGCTGTTCCTCGCCGACGCGTACAGCGACCTGCTGGAGAACGGGGTGTTCACCGTCCAGTGGTGGAACGTGCACAACGGCATCGACAAGGTGTCGCAGGTCGCCGGCCACACCGACTACGGCGACTTCGGGCTGCTCTCCAGCGGCAGCTGCACCTCCGACGGCACGGTGTGCGAGCCGCCGCTGAACACGCCGTTCGCCCCGTACCACGGGTTGTCCATGATGAACCTGCTCGCCGGGGCCGGCGGCCAGTTCGTCCGGGCCGGCACCGACGAGGCGCTGGTCACCGCGCACGCCGTGCGCCGGCCCAACGGTGACCTCGCGGTCATGCTGGTCAACAAGGACCCGGACAACGCCCGCCCGGTCACCATCGACTACGCCGGGTTCGCCCCGTCCGCCGCCGCGCCGACCGTGCACACCCTCACCAACGGCGCGACCGCCATCGCCACCAGCCAGTCCGGCAGCGCGACCAGCCGCACCCTGCCGCCGTACTCGCTGACCACGCTGGTGCTGCGCCCGGACGCGGTGGTCACCGGGGCGCCGGGCGCACCCGCGCAGCCCACCGTCGCCGACGTCACCGACCGGGGCGCGACGGTCTCCTGGCCCGCGCTGCCCCCGGCGGCCGGCGGGGCCCTCAAGTACGAGGTGTACCGGCAGAACGGCACGGTCAGCGAGCAGCTCGGCGAGACCACCGCCACCTCGCTCGCGGTCGGCAACCTCGTGCCGGGCACCCGGTACACCCTCAACGTGCTGGCCCGCGACGGCGCGGGCCGGCTCTCCTGGTCGTCGCCGCCGGTGACCTTCACCACCGCCGGCCCGGCGGAGAGCACGTGCGGCGTGCGCCTGCGGGACACCACCAACTGGGGCAACGGATACGTCGGCAGCCTCGACATCGTCAACACCGGCGCGAACCTGATCGACGGCTGGACGCTCACGTTCACCTGGCCGACCACCTGGCAGCGGGTGGACAGCGGCTGGAGCGCCACCTGGGCGCAGAGCGGCCGGACGGTGACGGTCACCAACACCGCCGACAACGCGAAGATCGCCGGCGGCGGGGGCAGCACGAGCGCCGGCTTCGTGGGCGCGTACAGCGGCCCGAACGTCTGGCCCACCGCGTTCACCCTCAACGGCACCCCGTGCGCCGTGCTGTGACGCGCCCGCCGACCCACCACACCGGGGTCGGCTGACCGGCCGTCGCCGCCGGCGGGAGCCCTCGGGCCCCGCCGGCGGCACCCCGGGCGGAGGCGACGGGCCGCCAGCCGCATGATCGAGGTCATCCGGCGGGGCCCCGAAACGGGGCGGTAATCGGGCAGAGCGGTCGATAGCCTGGGTCGGTGCCTCCGCGGATCCCCCATCCCGAGCCCGGCGTCCCCGACACGTCGGGGCCGCTGCGCTACATCTGGTGGCTGATCCGCTGCCAGCCGTGGCGGGTGCTGCGCGGCAGCGTGTTCGGCACGGCGTGGATGGTCGGGCTGTCGGTCCGCCCCTACCTGGTCGCCCGCGCCATCGACGACGGCCTGCGCGCCGGCGACGGGCGGGCACTGCTGTGGTGGGTCGCCGCGATCGTGGCGGCCGGGTTCGCGCTGGCGTGGCTGGGCATCATGCGGCACCGCACCATGACGTTCATCCGGGAGGACGCCAGCGCCCGCTCCGCCGAGGTGCTGCTGCACGGGCTCTCCCGCATCGGCGCGGTGCTCCCCCGCCGGCTGGCCGCGGGCGACGTCGCCACCGTCGGCGGGTACGACATCGTGCGCACCTCGCACGTGCTGACGCTCAGCGGCCCCGGGGTGGGTGCCGTCATCGCGTACGGGGTCGTCGCCGTGCTGCTCTGGTCGGTGGATCCGCCGCTCGCCGTGCTGGTGCTGCTGGGCGTGCCGGCCATCGCGGTGTCCGTCGGGCCGCTGCTGCGCCGCCTCGAACGCGCGGAGTCGGCCTACCGGCAGCAACAGGGCGAGCTGACCACCCGGGCCGACGACATCGTCGCCGGCCTGCGGGTGCTCGCCGGGGTCGGCGGCCGCCACCTGTTCGCCCGCCGGTACGCGGCCCGCTCCCGGGCCCTGCGGGGCGAGGGCTACCGGGTGGGCGCGGTGGCCAGCTGGATCGACGCGCTGACGCTCACCATGCCGGGGCTCTTCCTGGCGGCCGTGGTCTGGCTCGCCGCGCGGACGGCAGCGAACGGCGACATCACCATCGGGCAGCTCGTCGCCGTCTACGGCTACACGGCCGTCCTCGTCGTGCCGGTCTGGTTCCTGCTGGAGGGCGGCTACATGCTCATCCAGGGGCGCGTCGCGGCCCGCCGCATCGTCGGCCTGCTGCGACTGACCCCCGATCCGGCGGGCGGGCCGGTGACCGCGACCGCGCCGCGGCAGCCGGCCGAGCTGCGCGACCCGGCCACCGGGCTGGTGGTGCCGCCGGGCCGGCTGGTGGGCGTCGCCGCCGA
The DNA here is from genome assembly GCF_054052245.1 of Micromonospora sp. PTRAS2. Classification (NCBI taxonomy): domain Bacteria; kingdom Bacillati; phylum Actinomycetota; class Actinomycetes; order Micromonosporales; family Micromonosporaceae; genus Micromonospora; species Micromonospora sp. PTRAS2. The sequence goes on along the minus strand of NZ_JBSWBU010000018.1, from coordinate 32,747 downwards.
CGACCCGGCCGAGGCCGTCGCCCTGGCCGACCGGCTCGGCCGGTACGTCGCCAGCGACGTGACCTGGGGCGGCGTGCCGCTGGCCGGGGTCGACCTCGACGACGTGCGCGCCCGGATCCTGGTCGCCGACCACGACAGCCACCTCTTCGCGGGCACCCTGCGGGAGCTCCTGCGCGGCCGGGCGGCGGGCGGCAACGCGCGCCCCGCTGCGACCGGCGACCACGCGGCGGGCACCGGGACTGCCCGCGACGAGGCAGCCGGCGACGACGCCGACATCCGGGCCGCGCTGCACGCCGCGTCGGCGCAGGACGTGGCCGACGCGCTGCCCGACGGCCTCGACACCCCGATCGGAGCCCGGGCCCGCACGCTCTCCGGCGGCCAGCGGCAGCGGGTGCGCCTCGCCCGGGCCCTGCTGGCCGAGCCGGAGGTGCTGATCCTCGTCGACCCGACGTCCGCCGTGGACGCCCACACCGAGGCGCGCATCGCCCAGCGCCTGCGCGGGGCGCGGGCGGGGCGTACCACGATCGTGCTGGCCACGTCCCCGCTGGTGCTCGGGCACGCCGACACGGTCGCGCACCTGAGCGCCGGCCGGGTCGTCGCCACCGGCACCCACGCCGACCTGCTCGCCCCCGACCCGGGCTACCGCGCGCTGGTGTCCCGCACCGGGGGCACCGCCGACGGCGAGCACGGCGAGTCCGTCGAGGGCCGGACGGCCGAGGGCACCGCCGCCGGCGACGAGGCCGTCGAGGCCGGGCGGGCGCGGCGGTGACGAAGCTTCCGGTGGCGGGCCGGGCCGCCGTACGCCAGGCCGCCCTCGACCTGATCGCCCGGGACCGACGGGCCGTGGCCGTCGTGCTGGCGCTGCACGTCGCCGCGACGGTCGCCGGGCTCGGCGCGCCGTGGCTGCTCGGCCGGATCGTCGACGAGGTCTCCGCCGGGGCGGGCGTCGCCGCCGTGGACCGGCTGGCGCTGGCCATCGCCGCCTGCGTGCTGGCCCAGGGGCTGCTCTCCCGCTACGCGCAGTACGCCGGGCACCGGTTCGGCGAGCGGGCCGTCGCCCGGCTGCGGGAGGAGTTCGTCACCCGGATGCTCGGCCTGCCCGTGTCCGTGGTCGAGCGCGCCGGCACCGGTGACCTGGCCACCCGCAGTTCGGTCGACGTGACGACGGTCGGCACCACCGTGCGCGAGGTCGTGCCGACGGTCGTCATCGCCGGGACGCACCTGCTGCTGCTCTTCGCGGCGGTGTTCCTGCTCGATCCGCTGCTCGGGCTCGTCGCGCTGGCCGGCCTGCCGTCGATCTGGGCGGTGACCCGCTGGTACCTGCGCCGGGCCGGGCCCGCCTACCTCGCCGAGGGGGCGGCGACGGCCGAGCTGACCGAGGCGCTGACCACCACGGCGGAGGGCGCGCGCACGATCGAGGCGCTGCGGCTGGGCGCCGACCGCGTCGCGTACGGCACCGGGCGGGTCGCCGGGGTGTGGGCGGCGCGGCGGGCCACGCTCGCGCTGCGGTCGGTGTTCTTCCCCGGGGTGGAGGGCAGCTACGCGCTGCCGATCGCCGCCGTCCTCTGTGTCGGCGGGGTCTTCCTGTCGCGCGGCATGGTCAGCCTCGGCGAGGTGGTCGCCGCGGCGCTCTACCTCCAGCAGGCGATCGACCCGCTGGACCGGCTGTTGCAGTGGGTCGAGCAGGCGCAGCGCGGCATCGCCTCGCTCGCCCGGGTCCTCGGGGTGGGGCTGGTGCCGCCGGAGCCGCGCGGGCGGGCCGACGCGCCGCACGGGCGGCGGCTCGTGGTGCGGGGCGCGCGGTTCTCGTACGCCGAGGGTCACGAGGTGCTGCACGGCATCGACCTGGCGGTCGAGCCGGGGGAACGCCTCGCCGTCGTCGGCCCCTCGGGTGCGGGCAAGTCCACCCTGGCCCGGCTGCTCGCCGGGATCGACGCCCCGCAGGAGGGGGTGGTGAGCCTCGGCGGCGTCGCGGTCACCGACCTGGACCCGGCCGAGCGGCGTCGCCGGATCGCGCTCGTCACGCAGGAGCACCACGTCTTCATCGGCTCGCTGCGCGACAACCTCGCGTTCGCCGCGCCGGACGCCACCGACGAACGCATGCTCGCGGCCCTGGAGACGGTCGGCGCGGACTGGCACGCCGACCTGCCCGACGGCCTCGACACGCAGCTCGGCGACGGGGCCCGGGGCCTCGGCGCGGCGGAGGCCCAGCAGTTGGCGTTGGCCCGGCTGGTGCTGGCCGACCCGGACACGCTGATCCTCGACGAGGCGACCGCGGCGCTGGACCCGACGACCGCCCGGCGCACCGAACGGGCGCTCGCGGCGGTGCTCGCCGGGCGGACCGTCATCGCCATCGCGCACCGGCTCAATACCGCGCACGACGCCGACCGGGTGGCGGTGCTGGAGGACGGCCGGATCACCGAGATCGGCGGCCACGACGAGCTGGTCGCCGCCGACGGCGTGTACGCCTCCCTGTGGCGCTCCTGGCACGGCTCGTGACGGCTGGTCGCCGGCACGCCTCGAAAAAGCCCGACGGTCTGCGCGCCGGGTGAAACCTGAGGGCGGCGTGGGGCGTCACACCCGCGCGGGGCACCGTCCGGGGGCACCCCGACGGTCCCGCCGGGGCGGGTATCGTCCAGCAACCATCGTCCACGAAGGAGCCCATGTGCATCTGACTCATCCAGCGAGAACGCTGAGCCGCCTGCTGGTGTCCGTCGTGGGGGCCACCGCGCTGGTCGCGGCGCCGGCCTCGGCGGCCCCGGCGCAGAACTGGGGTCGGCCGCAGCTCCCGCCGGCCTCCGGCTGGACTCCGGTCCCCGGCGACGCCGGGGCGAGGTCGGGTCCCGCCGCCACCGTCTACGGCGGCGACCTGCACCTGTTCGCCCGGGGGGCGGGCGACGCCGTCCGGGTCGACCGCTACAACCTCACCTCCGACACCTGGTCGGGTTGGGCGACGGTGCCCGGCACCGCCGGGGCCAAGTCCGCACCCGCCACCACCATCTACGGCGGCGACCTGCACCTGTTCGCACAGGGCGCAGGCAACACCGTGCGCACCAACCGCTACAACGCCTCCACCAACACCTGGGCCGGCTGGACCACCGTCCCCGGCACCGCCGGAGCCACATCCGCACCCGCCACCACCATCTACGGCGGCAGCCTGCACCTGTTCACCCAAGGCACCGGCGGCACGGTACGCACCAACCGCTACAACGCCTCCACCAACACCTGGGCCGGCTGGACCACCGTCCCCGGCACCGCCGGAGCCACATCCGCACCCGCCACCACCATCTACGGCGGCGACCTGCACCTGTTCACCCAGGGCGCAGGCAACACCGTGCGCACCAACCGCTACAACCTCACCACCGGCGACTGGACCGGCTGGGCCACCATCCCCGGCACCGCCAGGACCAAGTCCGCACCCGCCACCACCATCTACGGCGGCGACCTGCACCTGTTCACCCAGGGCGCAGGCGGCACCGTGCGCACCAACCGCTACAACCTCACCACCGGCGACTGGACCGGCTGGACCACGGTGCCCGGCCCCGCCGGGGCGCGGTCGGTGCCGGCGGTGGTCGTCTACGGCGGCGAGCTGCGGCTCTTCGTCCGCGGCGCGCAGCACCAGATCCACCAGGCGCGGTTCGGGCTGTAGTCCGTCCGGCGCGTTCACCGGTCCGGGGAGGAGCGAACGCTTCCTCCCCGGACCGCTGCGCGTCGCGGGGGCGGCGGGCATCCCGTTCGGTGGCCGGCTGCGGTGCAATCGCGTCGGCGTGTCGTATAGGTCCGTCGCGACGAACACCTCGGGCAGCACCCGCACCAGGTGGCCGGCGGCGCACGCGTGCTGAAGGGTCCACGGGGGCACCACCTGTGTCGCCATCGCCCTGGTGACCAGCCCGCCGCCGCGCCGCACCAGGTCCCGCAGCACCTCGTTCATGCCGGTGACCGTGCCGATCGGCGCGGCACGGCGCAACCGGCCAGCGACCGGTGCTGTGGACGACCGTCGGGCTGTGGACAGCGCCCGTCGCGGCGGGGCGTCTGCTATGGAGCCGGGCCGGCCCGGGTTGTGGAGTCATCGGTGTTTGCCTATGGTGCTCGGTAACCGGTTTCTGAAACCGGTTACCGAGCGGCGCACGACGGAGCGAGGGAGTCCATGGGCAGCGATCGGCTAACGGTCCGGGAGATCGCCCGGCTGGCCGGGGTGTCGGTCGCCACCGTCTCCCGGGTGTCCAACGGGGTCGGTCAGGTGTCCGAGGAGACCCGGCGGCGGGTGCAGCGGGCCATCGAGGAGCACGGCTACCGCCCCGACCACCTCGGCCGGGCCCTCGCCGCCGGCCGGCACGGCGCGGTCGGCCTGGTGTTCCCCGGGCTGTCCGGCCCGTACTTCTCGGAGCTGATCCAGGGCTTCGAGGCCGAGGCGGTGCACACCCGCACCAGCGTCCACATCCTCTGCACCCACCTGCGGGACGACTCCGACGCCCAGGTCGTGGAGATGGCCCGCCGGGTCGACGGGCTGGCCGTCTTCGGCGGCACCGTCTCCCCCGACACGCTGCGGGAGCTGGCAGCACTCGTGCCCGTCGTGGTGCTCGCCGGCGAGGGGCCGCCCGGCGTGCCGTCCGTACGCGCGGAGAACGTCGCGGCGGCGACGGCGCTGACGCGGCACCTGCTGGCCGACCACGGGCTGCGCGGGCTGGTCTTCGTGGGCGACCCGCGCAACTCGCCGGACGTGACCGGCCGTTGGGAGGGGTTCCGCGACGCGCACCGGCAGCTCGGCCTGCCGCTGCCCCGCGCGCCGCTGCGGGTCGGCCTCGAACAGCACGACGGGGTGTTCGCCGCCGACCAGCTGCTCAGCCGGGCGGCCCCGCCCCGGGGCGTGGTCTGCGCCAACGACGAGACCGCGCTCGGCATGCTCGTCGGCGCGGCGGCCCGGGGCGTGCGGGTGCCCGCCGACCTGGTCGTCACCGGCTTCGACGACATCCCGATGGCCGCGCTCGTCAGCCCGGCCCTGACGACCGTCCGGCAGCCGGTGCGCGAGCTGGCCGGGCGGACCGCGCGGCTGCTGCTGCGGGCCGCGGCGGGCGAGACCGGGGGGTCCGACGCCGCCCTGGTGCTCCCGACCGACCTCGTCGTCCGGCGCAGCTGCGGCTGCCCCGCGACCACCGGGGCCGGCCCCGCCACCGCGCCCAGCCCCGCCACCAAAGCCGGCGCCACCACCGAAGCCGACCGCACCGGGCACCGCCCCGCCACCGCGCACGGGCCCACCGACAAGCACACCACCACCGAGCACGACCCCACGGCTGCCGGACGCCGTCCGGCGGCGGGTGACCGCACCGTGCGGTGACCCGGCCGTGGCGACCCATCCCCCTCAGGAGGCGCAATGAGGCACTGGAGACACGCGACGGCGGTCGTGGCCGCGCTCGCGCTGGGCGTGACCGGCTGCGGCCGGGACGACGGCGGGCCGGGTGCCGGCGGGCCCTCCGCCGGCGGGGCGGTCGCGGAGGGCAAGGCCACCGGCGAGATCACGGTCTGGGCGATGGGTGCCGAGGGGGAGAAGCTGAAGGCCCTGGCCGACGACTTCACCCGGGAGAACCCGGCGGCCAAGGTCACCGTCACCGCGTTCCCGTTCGACGCCGCCCACGACAAGCTCGCCACCGCGATCGCGGGCCGGCAGACGCCGGACGTGAGCATGATGGGCTCCACCTGGATGGGCGAGTTCGCCAAGACCGGGGCCCTGGACCCGACGCCCGCCGGGCTGTTCGACCAGGCCGCGTTCTTCCCGGGCGCGTGGGACACGACGGTGGTCGACGGCACCGCCTACGGCGTCCCCTGGTACGTCGAGACGCGGCTGATCTACCACCGCACCGACCTCGCGGCGAAGGCCGGGGTCGGCAAGCCGGCCAACTGGCAGGAGCTGACCGCGTTCGCCAAGGGGCTCAAGGAGGCCGGCGGGGCGAAGTGGGGCATCTCGCTGCAACCGGGCGGCACCGGCGCGTGGCAGTCGTTCCTGCCGTTCGCCTGGCAGGCGGGGGCGGACGTGCTGGCCGACGGGAAGTTCACCCTGGACACCCTGCAGATGCGGACGGCGCTGGAATACTACGCGTCGTTCTTCCGGCAGGGGCTCGCCCCGAGCCAGGTCGCGCCGGGCGCGCAGGAGAGCGGCTTCGTCTCCGGCGACATCGGGGCGTTCGTCTCCGGCCCCTGGCACATGAGCATCCTGCGCGAGCAGGGCGGCGCGGCGCTGGAGGGCAAGTGGGACGTCGCGCCGATGCCCCGCGAGAAGGCCGGCACCTCGTTCATCGGCGGCGCTGACCTGGTGGTCTACCGGGACACCGACAACCGCGACACGGCCTGGAAGTTCGTCCGGTACCTCACGTCGCCGGCCGCCCAGCAGAAGCTCTACGACCTGGTGGGCAGCCTCCCGGCGGTGACGGCGACCTGGCAGTCGGGCAAGCTCGCCGACGACCCGCTGCTCAAGGCGTTCGGCGCGCAGCTCGCCGACGCCAAGTCGCCGCCGGCGATGGCCACCTGGGAGCAGGTCGCCGACGTCATCGACGACGGCATCGAGCGGGTGGTGCGGGGCGTGACCGACCCGGCCACCGCCACCCGGGAGATGCAGGCCAAGGCGTCGGCCATCGGCACCGGGAGCTGAGGTGGCGTCCGCCCCCGCGCGGCGGGCCGCCCCCACCGGCGGCGCGCCGCCCGAGCGGCCCGGCCCCGGGTGGCCCGGCCTCACGCGGCCCGGCCCGCGCGGCAGCACCGGCGGGCGGCCCGGCCGGCGCGACGTCACCCGCCGCCAGCGGGTCGCGGGGTGGGGCCTGGCGCTGCCGTTCCTGCTGATCTTCACCGTGTTCATGGCGGGCCCCGTGCTGGCCTCGGCCGCCATGAGCTTCACCGACCTGCGCAGCGCCGACCTGCGGAACCCGCTCGCGGTCGACCCGGTGGGCATGGACAACTACGTGCGTCTGCTCGGCGACGAGACCCTGCGGCGGGCCGCCGCCAACACGGCGTGGTTCGTGCTGCTCGGCGTGCCGCTGACGATGGTGCTGGGGCTGGCCGCGGCCGTCGCCCTCGACGCGGGGATCAGCCGGTTCCGCACGTTCTTCCGGGTCGGCTACTACCTTCCGGTGGTCACCAGCATCGTCGCCGTGGCCGTGGTCTGGCGGTTCCTGCTCGAACCCGACAGCGGGCTCGTCAACACACTGCTCGCCCGCCTCGGCGTCGACGGTCCGGCGTGGCTGTCCGACACCCGCACGGCGCTGCCGTCGCTGGTGGTGATGGCGGCCTGGCGGAACATGGGCTTCCTGATGGTGGTCTTCCTCGCCGGCCTCCAGGCGATCCCCGGCGAGCTGCACGAGGCGGCTGCCATCGACGGCTGCGGGGCCTGGGCGCGGTTCCGGCACGTCACCCTGCCCCTGCTGCGCCCCACGCTGCTCTTCGGCGGGGTGGTGACCGGCATCGGCTACCTGCAGTTCTTCGAGGAGCCGTTCGTGATGACGGGCGGCGGGCCGCTGGACAGCACCCTGTCGGTGGCCTTCTACATCTACCAGCAGTTCGGCTTCGGCAACTACGGCTACGCGGCGGCGATCGCGTACGTGCTGTTCGTCGCCGTCGTCGGGCTCACCGCCGCGCAGTTCCGGCTGATGCGGTCGAAGACGTGAGGAGGGTGCCGTGACGACGACCGCGAAGAAACGGGAGCGGGGCCAGCCCTGGGTGTACGTGGTGCTGGCCGGCGGCCTCGTGGTCCTGGTGGGCCCGTTCGTGTGGATGCTGCTCGGCTCGGTCAAGCCGGACGCGGAGATCCGCCGGGTGCCGCCGACCTGGCTGCCGGAGGCGCCCACGCTCGACAACTACCGCCACCTGTTCACCGAGCTGGACTTCCCGGCGTTCTTCCTCAACAGCGTGCTGGTGGCCGGCGCCGTCACCGTGGGCAACCTCGTGTTCTGCTCGATGCTCGGCTACGCCCTGGCGAAGCTGGAGTTCCCCGGCCGGCGCGTGGTGTTCGCGCTGGTGCTGGGGATGCTGATGGTGCCGGGCATGGTCACCTTCGTGCCGCTGTTCATGCTCGTGAGCCGGCTCGGGCTGGTGGACAGCTACGCCGGGCTGATCCTGCCGTGGCTGGCCAGCCCGTTCGGGGTGTTCCTGATGCGTCAGTTCATGACCGGGCTGCCCGACGACCTGATCCAGGCGGCCCGGGTCGACGGCGCGGGCGAGCTGCGGATCTTCGCCCGGGTCGTGCTGCCGCTGTGCGGGCCGGCCCTGGCCACCCTCGGCATCCTGACGTTCCTGTCGTCGTGGAACAACTTCCTCTGGCCGCTGGTCGTCGCGCAGTCGGAGGACCGCTACACCCTGCCGGTGGCGCTGGCCCTGTACGCGATCGGCGAGAACAACACCCGCTACGGCCTGCTGATGGCGGGTTCGGTGGCCGTCATCGTGCCGGTCCTGCTGGTGTTCGTCGCGCTACAGCGGCACTTCGTCCAGGGCATCGCCACGACCGGCCTGAAGTGAGACCATCCGCCCCACCTGACCTGACCGTCCTCACGTGAGGAGTGTCCTCGTGCGATCCAGGTCCCATCCGTTCCGCACCGCGGCGGTGCTGCTGGCCCTCGGGCTGACCGCCGCCGTCGCCCCGCCCGCCGCGGCCGCGCCGCCGACAGCCGCGCCCGCCGGGTCCCCGGCCGCCGCGCTGCGGCAGTACGCCGCCGACACCTGGCGGTCGATGGCCGCCATGGTCGACCCGGGCACCGGGCTGGCGGCCGACAACGTCGGCGGCGACCTCGACCCGGCCGACCGCGCCGGGTACACGTCGCCGACCAACGTCGGCGCGTACCTGTGGAGCACCGTGGCGGCCCGGGAGACCGGCCTGGTCAGCGCCGGCCAGGCCCGCGACCGCATCGCCCGCACCCTCGCCACGCTGGGGCGGCTGGAGGTCCACGAGCCGTCCGGCATGTACTACAACTGGTACGACCCGGCGACCGGGGCGAAGCTGACCACCTGGCCCGTCGACGGCAGCGCCGTGCACCCGTTTTTGTCCAGCGTGGACAACGGCTGGCTCGCCACGGCGCTGACGGTGGTGCGGCAGGCGGTGCCGGAGCTGGCGGGTCGCGCCGACGCGCTGCTGCGCCGGATGGACTTCGGCTACTACTACGACCCGGCGCAGCGACAGCTCCGCGGCGGGTTCTGGGTCGAGCCGCCGCCGGGCTGCTCGCTGGCCGGCAACTACCGCACCGGGCCGGACGTGTTCTACACCTGCCACCACTACGGCGCGTTCAACACCGAGCCGCGCATCGCCAGCTACCTCGGCATCGCCGCCGGGCAGATCCCGCCGGAGCACTACTTCGGCACGTACCGCACGTTCGACCCGGAGGGCTGCGACTGGGCGTGGACGGAGCAGCGGGCCGTCGGCCAGTGGCGCACGTACCTGGGGGTGCGGGTGTTCGAGGGCGCCTACCGCTACCGGGGGCTGCAGCTCGTGCCGAGCTGGGGCGGGTCGATGTTCGAGGCGCTGATGGTGCCGCTGTTCGTGCCCGAGGACCGGTGGGGCCCGCGCAGCTGGGCGGTCAACCACCCGACGTACGTGCGGGCGCAGATCGAGCACGGGCTGCGGGAGGCCGGCTACGGCTACTGGGGCTTCTCCCCCGCCAACGACCCCGACGGCGGTTACCGGGAGTACGGCGTGGACCAGCTCGGCATGGACGGGCCGGGCTACACCTCCGACCAGGAGCGCACCTCGGTCGACCCCGGGTACGGCGAGTGCCGGCCCGCCCAGCCGCCGCCGGCGGGCTACGGCCGGGGCGTGGTGACCCCGCACGCGTCCTTCCTGGCGCTGCGCTACGCGCCGGACGACGCCCTGCGCAACCTGGCGAACCTGCGGCGGGACTTCGACGCGTACGGGCCGGGCGGGTTCTACGACTCCGTCGACGTGACCACCGGGCGGGTGTCGAAGCGCTACCTCGCGCTGGACCAGGGCATGGCGATGGCGGCACTGGGCAACGCCCTGGCCCACGACGTGCTGCGCCGGCCGTTCGAGCAGGGGCCGATGCAGCAGCGGGTCGCCCCGCTGATGCGGATGGAGGAGTTCTCCCTCCCGCACGGTGGGGGGCAGCGATGACGGGCCGCCACGAGGCCGCAGGCCACCACGCCGGGGGCCACGGGGCGGGCGCCGGGGGCCACGACGTGGGCACGGGCTCGGCCGCCGGCAGCGACGCCCGGGGCGACTGGACGCGGCGCATCGCGCTGCGCAGCGACGAACGCGGGGCGGCGGGCGGCACCCCGGTCCTGCCGCCGCCGGCCGGGCTGGCGGCCGTCGCCGGGGTGGGCCACGTGCGGCTGTCCTGGTCGCCGGTGCCCGACGCCGTCGGCTACCTGGTGCACCGGGCCCCGCTGCGCGACGGACGGCCCGCCGGCCCGTTCGCCCCGGTCGACCACCAGGGCGGCGACGTGCTCGCCGTGCCCGACACCTGGTACGTCGACACCACCGGCGAGCCCGGCCGGTCCTACGCGTACGCCGTGGCCGCCGTGCCCGAGGTGACCGTCACCGGTGAGCTGGGCGACCCGGTCGTCGCCGCCGCGCTGCCGGCCGCCGACGGCCCGCCGCCGACGGTGGACGTGCGCGTCGACGCCGCCGCGCCGGGCACGCCGCTGCACCGTCCCTGGCAGCCGATGATCGGCAGCGAGCGGCTGTCGCAGCTGCTGTGCGCCGACACCAGCGGCGGCCGGGAGATCGGGGCGGAGCTGCTGGCGGCCCTGCGCCGCGTCCGCGCGGAGGTGGGCGTCGAGGCCGTGCGGGCGCACGCGATCCTGCACGACGACCTGGGCGTCTACCGGGAGGTCGACGGCCGGCCGGTGCACGACTTCACCGGCGTGGACCGCGTCTACGACCTGCTGCTCTCGGCCGGGCTGCGGCCGGTCGTGGAGATCGGCTTCATGCCCCGCGACCTGGCCCGCGACCCGGAACGGACGGTGTTCGCCTACCGGGGGGTCATCTCGCCGCCGAAGGACTGGGACCGCTGGGCGGAGCTGGTCCGCGCGCTCGTCGCGCACCTGCTCGACCGGTACGGCGAGGCGGTGCTCGGCTGGGACTTCGAGGTGTGGAACGAGGCCAACCTGGAGGTGTTCTGGGCCGGCACCCGCGAGGAGTGGATGCGGCTGTACGAGGTCACCGCCCGCGCGGTCAAGGACGTCGACCCCCGCATCGCCGTGGGCGGGCCGTCGTCGGCCGCCGCCGGCTGGGTCGACGCCCTGCTGGAACACGCCGCGCGTACGGGCACGCCGGTCGACTTCGTCTCCACCCACACGTACGGCAGCCCGCCGCTGGACCTGCGGCCCACGCTGCGCCGGCTCGGTTTCCCGCACGCCCGGCTGCTGTGGACGGAGTGGGGCGTCACGCCCACCCACTTCCACCCGGTCAACGACGGCGCGTCGGCGGCGACGTTCCTGCTCGGCGGCATGCGGTCGGCCGCCGGGCGGGTCGACGCCCTGTCCTACTGGGTGGCCAGCGATCACTTCGAGGAGCTGGGCCGGCCGCCCCGGCTGCTGCACGGCGGGTTCGGCCTGATCACCGTCGGCGGCATCGCCAAGCCCCGCTACCACGCCCTGCGGATGCTCGCCCGGCTCGGCGACACGGAGTTGCCGGTGCGGGCGTCCGGCGACGGCGCGGACGGCCTGGTGCAGGCGTGGGCGAGCCGGCACGCCGACGGCGGCCTCGCCGTGCTGGTCTGGGTGTCGACGCTCGACCAGTCGAAGCGCGACGGCGATCCGGCGCTGGCCCGCCGGGTCCGGTTGAGCGTGGCCGGCGGGCCCGGCGGCGGCGTGACGGTGACCCGGCTCGACCGCGAGCACGGCGACGTCACCACCCTCGCGGGCCGGCTCGGCGTCGGGGACTGGCCGACCGACGGGCAGTGGGACGCGCTGCGGGCCGCCGACGCGCTGCCGGCGGAGCCCGTCGAGCCGGACGTGGCCGGCGGGGTGGCGACGGTGGAGCTGCTGGTGCCCCAGCCGGGCGCCGTGCTCGTCGAGTTCGCGCCGCCTGAGCCGGCGGGCCGAGCCGCCGCGCCGGCGACGGCGGGCTGAGGCTGGCCGAGCCGGCGGCCCGTGACGCCGGGCTGAGGCGGGCCGAGCCGTCGGCTCGGGGCGGGGCGGGGTCACACGGCGAGCGCGGCCCGGACGGCGTGCTCGGCGGTGGCCCCGCCGTCGCCGGTCGAGGTGACCCGGCCCGACTCCAGCACGTAGTAGCGCTGGGCGACCCGCAGGGCGAAGCCGAGGTGCTGCTCCACGAGGAGCACCTGGATGCCGGCGCGGGCGGTCAGCTCGACGACGCGGTCCTGGATCTCGGCGACCACCGAGGGCTGGATGCCCTCGGTGGGCTCGTCGAGCAGCAGCAGCTTCGGCCGGGTGACCAGCGCCCGGGCGATGGCGAGCTGCTGGCGCTGGCCGCCGGAGAGCAGCCCGGCCCGGCGGCGCAGCAGCGGGCGCAGCGCCGGGAACAGGTCGAGCGCCTCGGCGGTGGCCGCCGCGCCGTCGCGCCGGCCGTCGGCGACCAGCCGCAGGTTCTCCCCCGCCGTCAGGTGCGGGAAGCACTGCTGGCCCTGCGGCACGTACGCCATGCCCCGGGCGACCCGCTGGTGCGGGGCGAGCCGGGTGACGTCCTCCCCGGCCAGCTCGACGGTGCCGGCGCGGGGCCGGCGCAGGCCCACCGCGACCCGCAGCAGGGTGCTCTTGCCGGCCCCGTTGTGGCCCAGCACGGCGGCGACGCCGTCGGCGGGGACGGCGAGGTCCACGCCGTGCAGCACCTCGCTGCGTCCGTACCCGGCGTGCACGCCGCGCAGTGTCAACATCACGCCTCCGTGGGAGCGTCGACGGGGTGGCCGAGGTAGACCTCCTGCACCCGGGGGTCGGCCTGGACCTGGGCGACGGTGCCCTCGCTGAGCACGCGCCCGGCGTGCAGCACGGTCACGGTGCGGGCGAAGCGGCGCAGGAAGTCCATGTCGTGTTCGATGACGACGACGGTGCGGTCCCGGCTGACCGTCTCCAGCAGGGCGCCGGTGGCGTCGCGCTCGTCGTGGCTCATCCCGGCGACCGGCTCGTCGAGCAGCAGCAGCCGGGCGTCGGAGACGAGCAGCATGCCGATCTCCAGCCACTGTTTCTGCCCGTGGGCGAGGGTGCCGGCGAGGTGGTCGGCCCGGTCGGCGAGGCCGATGGTGTCCAGGGCGGCGACGACCTCGTCGGGCAGCCGTCGCCGGCGGCGGGCCAGCGTCCACCAGCTCCGGCCGGCCCCGGCGGCGATGTCGAGGTTCTGCGCGACGGTCAGCTCCTCGAACACGGCGGCGGTCTGGAAGGTGCGGCCGACGCCGAGGCGGGCGATGCGGTGCACGTCCCGGCCGAGCAGTTCCCGGTCGCCGAAGCGGACCGAGCCGGTGGCCCGGACCAGGCCGGTGACGGCGTCGACGAGGGTGGTCTTGCCCGCGCCGTTGGGCCCGATGAGGAAGCGCAGGTCGCCGGCGGGCACGTCCAGGTCGACGCCGTCGACGGCGGTGAAGCCGTCGAAGCTGACCCGCAGGCCCCGCACGCGCAGGCCGTCGCTCTGTGCGTCGGTCATGCCGCCGGCACCTCCGTCCGGGTCCGGCCGCCACGGGCGGGCGGGACGCGGCGCCACCAGGGCGGCCGGTCGGGCGTCGCGCGTCGGGTGCGCCGCAGCGCCCACAGCGACGCCAGGCCGCCGGGGAGGAACGCAACCACCAGCACGAACAGCAGCCCCTGCAGGTACGTCCAGGTGCCCGGGAACCGCTCGGACAGCGCGGTACGCGCCCAGGCGACCGCGACCGCGCCGAGCACCGGGCCGAGCAGGGTGGCCCGCCCGCCGACGGCGACGCCGATGACGAACTCGATGGACGGCACGATGCCGATCAGGGCGGGCGAGATGATGCCGACGGCGGGGACGAACAGCGCCCCGGCGAGGCCGGCCATGCCGGCGGCCACCACGTACGCGACGACCTTGACGGTGGCCGGGTCGTAGCCGAGGAACCGGACCCGCTCCTCCCCGTCGCGCACGGCCACCAGCAGCTCGCCGTAGCGGCTGTGGATGAGCTGGCGGGCCAGCGCAAGCAGCCCCAGCAGCGCGGCGGCGATCAGGAAGTAGACGGTGCGCTGGTTGACCGGGTCGTCGAGGTCGTAGCCGAAGAAGCCCTGGATGTCGGTGAGGCCGTTGGTGCCGCCGGTGGTGCCCTGCTGGCCGACCAGCAGGATCACCATGGCGGCGGCGAGGGCCTGGCTGAGGATGGCGAAGTAGGCGCCCCGCACGCGGCGGCGGAAGACCAGCGAGCCGAGCCCGAAGGCGACGACCATGGGCAGCAGCACGGTGGCGGGCAGGGCGAACCAGGGGCTGGCGAACGGCCGCCACCACCACGGCAGCTCGTCGAGCTGCCCGTACAGCTGCATGAAGTCGGGCAGCGCGCCGGGGCCCGCGTCGGCGAGCTTGAGGTGCATGGCCATCGCGTAGCCGCCGAGGCCGAAGAAGACGCCCTGCCCGAGGGTGAGCATGCCGCCGCGCCCCCAGGCGATGCCGATGCCGACGGCGACCATGGCGACGCACAGGTACTTGGCCAGCAGCGCCAGCCGGAAGTCCGACAGCACCAGGGGGGCCGCGCCGAACAGCAGCGCCGCGCCGGCGGCGAAGCCGAGCGCCGCGCGGGCCCGGCCGCCGGTGCGGCGTGCGGGCGGCGGCGGTGGCGGCGCGGCGGGCTCGTCGGCGGCGGTGGCCGGGCCGGTCACGGTGGTCATGCGAGGCTCCTGGTACGCAGGGTGAACAGGCCCTGTGGCCGCCACTGGAGGAACGCGACGATCGCCACGAAGACGATCACCTTGGCGACGCTGAGGGTGGTGAGGTATTCACCGGTGGCCTGGAGCACGCCGAGGGCGAAGGCGACGATCACGCTGCCCTTGAGCTGGCCGATCCCGCCGACCACGACCACCAGGAAGGCGTCGATGATGAGGTTGGTGCCCATCGTCGGGCCGATCGGCCCGAGCAGGGTCAGCGCGACCCCGGCGACGCCGGCCAGGCCGGAGCCGACGAAGAAGGTGGTGCGGTCGACCCGGGCGGTGGCGATGCCGGAGACGGCGGCGAGGTCGCGGTTCTGCACCACGGCGCGGATGCGGCGGCCCAGCGGGGTGAGCCGCAGCGCGAGGGTCAGCGCCACCACGGCCGCCACGGCGAGGCCGAGGATGAACAGCCGGTTGTTGGCGACGGTGATGCCGCCGGGCAGCGCCACGTTGCCGGTGAGCAGCGCGGGCGCGCGGGTCTGCACGTTGGGGCTGCCGAAGATGTCCCGGGCCGCCTGCTGGAGCATCAGCGACACGCCCCAGGTGACGAGCAGGGTGTCCAGGGGCCGGGCGTAGAGGCGGCGGATGAGCAGCACCTCCAGCAGCACCCCGAGCGCGCCGGCCACCGCGAAGGCGACGGGCAGGGCGACCAGCAGCGACCAGCCGGCCGAGGTGATCGTCTGCTGGAGCACGTAGGTGGTGTAGGCGCCGGCCATGATGAACTCGCCGTGGGCCATGTTGATGACGTTCATCTGGCCGAAGGTGAGCGCGAGCCCGAGCGCGACGAGCAGCAGGACCGCGCCGATGCTGATGCCGGTGAAGAGCTGTCCGAACAGGACTGTCACGGTTGCTCCGAGGAGGGGTGGGGCCCGGGCGGCGCAGGGGCCGCCCGGGCCGGGTGGTCAGCTCAGGCCGGTCGCCCAGGGGTAGCTCTTGAGGTACGGGTCGGGCTTGATCGGCTGGCCGGAGTTCCACACCTCGGTGATCAGCCCGTCCGCGCCGACCTTGCCGATCCGGGCGGTCTTGGCGATGTGCTGGGTCGGGCCGTCCACGGTGACCAGGCCCTCGGGCGCCTCGTAGGTGATGCCGCCGGCGGCGGCGCGGACCTTCTCCACGTCGAAGGAGCCGGCCTTGGTGACCATCTCCTTCCACAGGTACACGGCGACGTACGCGGCCTCCATCGGGTCGCTGGTCGGCTTGTCCGCGCCGTACTTCGCCTTGTACGCGGCGACGAACTTCGCGTTCGCCCCGCCCGGGGTGGTCTGGTAGTAGTTCCAGGCGGTCAGCTGGTCCTTGAGATATTGCGTGCCGATGCCCTTGACCTCTTCCTCGGCGATCGACACGGACACCACGGGCATGCTGGTCGCGTTGAGCCCGGCGGACGTGTATTCCTTGAAGAACGCCACGTTGCTGTCGCCGTTGAGGGTGTTGAACACGGCGTCGGCCTTCGCCGACTTCACCTTGTTGACGATGGTGCCGAACTCGGTGGAGCCGAGCGGGGCGTAGTCCTCGCCGAGGACGGTCATCCCGTTGGCCTTCGCGTACGCCTTGATGATCTTGTTGGCCGTGCGGGGGAAGACGTAGTCGCTGCCCACGAGGTAGACCGACTTCTTGCCCTGCGCCTTGAGGTAGTCCAGGCCGGGGACGATCTGCTGGTTGGTCGTCGCCCCGGTGTAGAAGATGTAGGGCGACTGTTCCAGGCCCTCGTACTGCACCGGATAGAACAGCAGCGCCTTGTTCTTCTCGAACACCGGCTTGACGGCCTTGCGGCTGGCCGAGGTCCAGCAGCCGAAGACGGCGGCGACGCGGTCCTCGGAGATGAGCTTCTCGGCCTTCTCGGCGAAGGTCGGCCAGTCCGAGGCGCCGTCCTCGCCGACCGGCACGATCTTCTTGCCGAGGACGCCGCCGGCCGCGTTGATCTCCTCCACGGCGAGCATGATCGAGTCGCGGACGGTGACCTCGCTGATGGCCATGGTGCCGGAGAGCGAGTTGAGCAGGCCCACCTTGACGGTGTCGCCCGAGACGTCGGCGCTGACGCCCGTTCCCGACGTGCTGTCGGAGGTCTTGCTGCCGCACGCGGCCAGCGCGGCTGCGACGACGAAGGCCATGGTGCCGGCCAGGATGCGGCGGCCCCGGAACAGTGACATGCAATCTCCCCTGCGGTGAGCGTGGAGCGACGACCACCGGCCCTGTCGGGCCGGGCTGCATTGCCATTGGCGATCGGTGATTGGTGAAGCGGTGCGGTCACGGGTGTCGCGTCGGGCGGAAAGGCCGGCCGGCGGGTGGGACGCCGGCCGATCATCCGCAGTGGACGTCGGGCTGGGCAAAGCCTCGACTCGATTCATTGCGGCCACGTTTCCCGGCCCTTAATTGCCTGTTTCCCGAACGGCCGGTAAGGCCAGCTGAGCGAAGGAAAGCAGCAAAGGCCGCCACCATCTCCGGAGGATTCACGGAGAATGGGGACGGCCCACATCAGACAATTGGAAGAACGGTCGTCCGCGCCCCGTAATCACATTTCGACTAAACGGCCGGCGAGCCAGTTACTTCCTGCGTGAAGGATTTTAGCGGGGTCCCCCGGCCGGCTGTCAAGCGCCCCTACAGCTCCGCCAGCACCGCGAAGTCGAGCCCGTCGGCCTCGGCCAGGTAGATCCGCTGGCGCACGTGCCGCCCCCGCAGCCGCAGCTCCCCCCGCGGCCCCTGGTACGACACCGCGTCGGCGGCGGCCCCGATCGCCCGCACGTCCAGCGTGCGGGCCCGGGCGATCAGCGCCGCCAGCAGCATCACGCCCTCGTAGCAGGACTCCCCCAGGCTGCCCAGCGGCGGCGCCTCCACCCCGAACCGGCGGGCGAACGCCCCGTGGAAGTCGAGGTTCTCCCGGGTGACCAGGCCGGCGAAGAACCCGGCCGTGCTGTACAACCGGCGGGTCGCGCCCGCCCCGCTGGCCAGCAGCATGTTCTCGTCCATCAGCGTGCTCAGCCGCAGGCAGCGCTGGTCCAGCCCGCTGCGGGCGAACGCCCGGTTGAACCGCACCGCGTCCGCGCCGACCAGCAGCATCAGCACCCCGTCCGCCTCGGACTGCTCGACGGCGCGCAGGACGGGGCCGAAGTCGTGGGTGCCCAGCGGCAGGAACCGCTGCCCGCACACCCGCGCCCCGCTGCGCAGCGCGTACCGCTGGGCGGCGCGGGCCGTGCGGCGCGGCCACACGTAGTCGTTGCCCACCACGTACCACCGGCGCACGCCCTGCTCGCGGGCCAGCAGCCGCATCGCCGGCCAGAGCTGCGCGTCGGGCGTCTCGCTGGTGAGGAAGACCCCCTCGGTGCGCTCGCCGCCCTCGTAGAGCGCCGTGTAGACGTACGGCACCCGGTGCGCGACGCGCGGGGCCACCGCCTGCCGCACCGACGAGATGTGCCAGCCGGTCACCCCCTGCACCGCGCCGGTCGACACCAGCGCCTCCACCTCGGCGGCCACCTCGGCCGGCGGGGCGCCGCCGTCGACGGGAACCAGCCGCAGCTCGCGGCCGAGCACCCCGCCGGCGCGGTTGATCTCCTCCATCGCGAGCTGGGCGCAGAGCTCGCAGGTCGGGCCGAACATCCCGGCGGGCCCCCGCATCGGGTAGACCAGCGCGACGCTGACCACCGACCGGTCCACGGTGAGCCAGGGCGCGGGAAAGTGGAGCGTCTGCCCCGGCTGGGGATGCGGCGCACCAGCCGGACGCCCTGCCGGCACGGACATGACGACATGATTGCCGCCGGCCGGTGCCCACACCAGACCCGGTCAGGATGCGGGACCTTTTCGGTACGATGACAGCCCCACCGAACGGGGGAGAGCCATGCCCGAGGTGCCCGCGACGCCCGTCGACCTGCTGCGTGCGCTGACCCGTGCCGAGCGGCTGCTCGCCCGGCGAGTCGGCGGTGTCCTGGCCGCCGAGGGCCTCACCGTGGAGGCCTGGCGGGTGCTGTGCCTGCTCGCCGACGGGCAGGGGCACCCGATGAGCGAAGTCGCCACCGAGGAGTCCCTGCCACCGGGGACGCTGACCAAGCTGGTCGACCAGCTCGTCGACCAGAACCTGGTCTACCGGCGGATCGACCCGCAGGACCGGCGGCGCATCCGCGCGTACCTGACCGCCCGGGGCCGCCGCGAGCAGGAACGCGTCGACGCCCTGGTCCGGGCGGACCTGGCCGACCTGACCACCGACGACGACCTCGCGCTGGCCGGGGCGCTGGCCGCGCTGGCCGACCGGCTGGGCGCCGGCCGCCGCCCGGTCGGCGCGGGGACCGGCCCGCGCCCCCGCGTCGCGACCCGCTGACGCCCGCAGCCGCCGCCCCGGGCCGGCCACATCCCACGCCGTGCCGCTCAGGCCAGGGTGAGCCGCTCGCGCAGGGTGTGCGCGTCGGCGGCGGTGGCGGTGAGCAGCGCCGCCGGGCCGCCGGCCAGCGCCAGCCAGGCCACCGCGCCACCGTCGCCGGTCGCCGGCCGCGCCCGGGGGACGGGCAGGCCGCCGGACCGCACCCCGACGCCGGGCGGCATCCCGACGCCGGGTGCCGCCCCGGGACCCGGCTGCGCGGCGGGACCGGGCGGGACGTCGGGGCCCACCAGCAGCAGCGAGCCCGTCGCCGGGGCCCCACCGAGCACGGCGGGCCCCGCCCAGCCGGGCGCGGACGGGCCGACCGCCGTCGACTGGCGCAGCAGCGGCCGACCGCCGTGGTCGACCGACGTGCGGACGACGGCGTCGCCCGGCGACTCGCCGTACCGGCCGCAGATCAGCTCGTCGCGCCAGGTCAGCCGGGCCCCGGCGGCCAGCTCGACCCGCGACTCGGCGACGTGGTCGCAGCCGGCCGCCGCGACGAGCTGCTCCGGCACCCAGTGCAGGGTGCCCCCGTCGTGCACCACCGCGTGCACCCGCATCCGGGACGCCGCCGCCCCGGGGCGGCCGGGCAGCGCCACCGAGGCGGCCACGCTGCCGACGCGCAGCGCCGCCCCGGGGCCCACCTCTACCTCCAGCAGCAGGTCGTCGCCGCCGAGCGGGCCCGCCGCGCCGCCCACCACGTACACCGTGGCGACCCCGCCCTCGGCGGCGGTGGACCGCAGCAGCAGCGGCGACTCGCCGCGCAGCTCCGTGAGGCGGGTCCCGCCGCGACCGTCGGCCCGCGCCACCACCCGGGCCCGCGCGCGCATCAGGCGACGGCCACGGCGGCCCGGTGGTGGGCCAGCTCGTGCCGGATCCACCCGGCCACCCGGGTCGCCTCCGGGTCGCCGACGATGGACAGGAAGACCGTCGGCAGGTCGCCGCGCCGGGCCCGCGCGTCGCGGTCCATCACGTCGAGGTCCGCGCCGACCATCGGCGCCAGGTCCGTCTTGTTGATCACCAGGAGGTCGGCGGCGGTGACCCCGGGCCCGCCCTTGCGCGGCACCTTGTCGCCGCCGGCCACGTCCACCACGAAGATCTGCCGGTCGATCAGCCCCCGGCTGAACGTGGCCGTCAGGTTGTCCCCGCCGCTCTCCACGAGCACCAGGTCCAGCGGGCCGACCGCCTCGCACAGCTCGTCGATCGCGTCGAGGTTCGCGCCGATGTCGTCGCGGATCGCCGTGTGCGGGCAGCAGCCCGTCTCCACCGCCCGGATCCGGGCCGGGTCGAGCACCCCGGCCCGGCGCAGGAAGTCCGCGTCCTCGGTGGTGTAGATGTCGTTGGTGACCACGCCGAGGCGCAGCTCGGTGGCGAACGCCCGGCACAGCGCGGCCACCAGGGCGGTCTTGCCCGAGCCGACCGGCCCGCCGATGCCGATGCGCAGCGGCCGGGCCGCCGCCGGCAGCGGGGCGTGCGGGTCGACCCCGGGCTCGGGGTGGGTGTGGGGGACGTCCTCGTCGTGCGACGAGGTCAGGGGAACGGATTCAGGACGCAAAGAGACGCACCTCCCAGGTGGTGTGGACTTCGGCATGGATGTCGGTGAGGGGGGCCGCGCCGGCCGGCAGCCACTCCGGCGGCCCGTCGGCGGCGGCCACCGCCCGCGCCGCCGTGGCGTCGACGTCGGCCGTCAGGGCGGCGAGCAGCCCGTGCACGCGGTACGGGTCGAGGCCGAGCAGCCGCACCGCCGCGCTCGCCGGGCCGGTCACCGACCCGTACGCGGCGGCGGTCGCCAGCTCGGCCGGGTCGAGGCCGGCGGCCGCCCCGACCAGCCCGAGCACCAGCGGCTGGTGCGGCCCGGTCGGGTCGGCGGGCAGGGCGGCGAACGGCCCGCCCGGCCACAGCGCCCGCCCGGCGCGCAGCAGGGCCCGGCCCTGCCGGCGGGAGACCGCGCGCAGCGCCGGGGCGGCCGTGCGGGCGTCCAGCTCGGCGTCGAGCCGGGCCAGCGCGGGGCCGGGGTCACCGGCCGCCGCCCGGTGCGCCGCCACCGCGAACGCGGCGGCGACCAGCCCGCCGGTGGCCAGCCGGCCGACCAGGAAGCCGCGCAGCGACGCCAGGTCGGTGACCAGCCCGGCGGCGACGGCGGCCTCCAGCCCGGCGGAGTGGGCGTGCGCGCCGGCCGGGAACCGCCCGTCGGCGAGCAGGAGCAGCATGCTCGTCATCGTCGTCAGAACAGGTGGTAGAGCTGGGCCATCGGCAGCTCCGTCACCGGGTCCGGCTCGACCACCTCGCCGTCGATGCGGACGGTGAAGGTGTCCGGGTCGACCTCGATGCGCGGCATGGCCCCGTTCTCGGGCAGGTCGGCCTTGCCCCGCGACCGCACATCGGCGACGGGGACCAGCGGCCGGCGCACGTCGAGGCGGAGGCCGGCCTCCAGCGCCGCCGGGGCCACGAACGCGAGGCTGGTCGCCGCCGGCACCACGCCGTGCGCGCCGAACATCGGCCGGGGCAGCACCGGCTGCGGCGTCGGGATCGACGCGTTCGCGTCACCCATCTGCGCGTACGCGATCATGCCGCCCTTGAGCACCAGGTGCGGGCGTACGCCGAAGAAGGCCGGGTCCCACAGCACCAGGTCGGCGAGCTTGCCCGGCTCCACCGACCCGATCTCGCGTTCCAGGCCGTTGGCCATCGCCGCGCAGATGGTGTACTTCGCGACGTAGCGGCGGGCCCGGCGGTTGTCGGCGCGCCCGTCGCCGGGCAGCGCCCCCACCCGCCGCTTCATCACGTGGGCGCTCTGCCAGGTGCGGGTGATCACCTCGCCGATGCGCCCCATCGCCTGCGAGTCGGAGCCGATGATGGAGATCGCGCCGAGGTCGTGCAGCAGGTCCTCGGCGGCCATCGTCGACGGGCGGATCCGGCTCTCGGCGAACGCCAGGTCCTCCGGCACCGCCGGGTTGAGGTGGTGGCAGACCATCAGCATGTCGAGATGCTCGGCGAGGGTGTTGCGGGTGTACGGGCGGGTCGGGTTCGTCGACGACGGCAGCACGTTCGGCTCGCTGGCGACGGTGATGATGTCCGGCGCGTGGCCGCCGCCCGCCCCCTCCGTGTGGTACGAGTGGATCGCCCGGCCGGCGATCGCGCGCAGCGTGTCGGCGACGAACCCGGCCTCGTTGAGGGTGTCGGTGTGGATGGACACCTGCACGCCGGAGGCGTCGGCCACCCGCAGGCAGGCGTCGATGGCCGCCGGGGTGGTCCCCCAGTCCTCGTGCAGCTTGAAGCCGCCCGCGCCGGCCCGCAGCTGCTCCCACAGCGCCTCCTCGGAGACGGTGTTGCCCTTGCCGAGCAGCAGCACGTTCACCGGGAACGCGTCCAGCGCCTCGTGCATCCGGGCCAGGTGCCAGGCGTTCGGGGTGACCGTGGTGGCGCGGGTGCCCTCGGCGGGGCCGGTGCCCCCGCCCACGAGGGTGGTGATGCCGCTGGTCAGCGCCTCGTGCACGAGCTGCGGGCAGATGAAGTGCACGTGGGTGTCGACGGCACCGGCGGTGAGGATGCGCCCGTTGCCGGCGATCACCTCGGTCGCCGGGCCGATCACCAGGTCCGGGTGGACGCCCGGCATCGTGTCCGGGTTGCCGGCCCGGCCGAGCGCGACGATCCGGCCGTCGCGCAGCCCGACGTCGGCCTTTACCACGCCCCAGTGGTCGAGCACCACCGCGCCGGTGATCACCGTGTCGAGGGCGCCCTCGGCGCGGGTGGCCCGGGACTGGCCCATCGACTCCCGGATCACCTTGCCGCCGCCGAAGACCATCTCGTCGCCGCCGACGCAGTGGTCGACCTCCACCTCGATGAGCAGGTCGGTGTCGGCGAGCCGGATCCGGTCGCCCGTGGTGGGCCCGTACAGGTCGAGGTAGCGCCGCCGGTCCAGTTCGCTCACCGGTCCGACCCCCCGTCCGGCTGGTCCACGACGCCCGGGCCCGCGTCCAGCGGGCCGGCGACCTCGCCGCGCAGGCCGGCGACGATGCGGGCCCCGCCCAGCGGCACCAGCTCCACCTGGCGGCTGACCCCCGGCTCGAACCGCACGGACGTGCCGGCGGGCACGGCGAGCCGCTGGCCGTACGCGGCGGCGCGGTCGAAGCGCAGGCCGGGGTTGGCCTCGGCGAAGTGGTAGTGCGAGCCGACCTGCACCGGCCGGTCGGCGGTGTTGACCACCAGCAGGGTGGTCACCGGCAGGCCGGCGTTGATCTCGACCGGGCCGTCGCCGGGCAGCACCTCCCCGGGGATCACGGGATCGGGTGGTGCACCGTCACCAACTTGGTGCCGTCCGGGAACGTCGCCTCCACCTGCACCTCCTTCAGCAGCTCGGGGACACCGTCGAGCACGTCGTCGCGGCCGAGCACGCCGCGACCGGCCGACATCAGGTCCACGACCGACCGCCCGTCGCGCGCGCCCTCCAGCAGGAACGCGGTGATGATGGCGACGGCTTCGGGATAGTTGAGGCGCAGGCCGCGCTCGCGGCGGCGACGGGCGACGTCCGCCGCGACGTGCACGAGCAGGCGATCCTGCTCGTGGGGGCTGAGGAACACGGAAACCTCCGGGCGGTCCGGCGTGCACGCTCCCGCAGTCGCGGCGCGCGTCGACGGGCGCCGGACGAGAGAGGGTCACACGTGACCGCCGCCGGCCGTCGGCGGTTCGCCCCGGGACCCCACCGGCCCCGGCCCGATCCTACGGCCGCGCAGCGGTGTGGGGGCTGGGAACGGACCGCACCGCCAACCGCTGACCAGACCGTAGAGGATCGCCGGGCACGGTCGCAACGGCCGGGACGGCGACATGGTGCGCCTCACCGCCCCACCCCACCCCGGCGTCAGCGGCGCAGGCGGATCGTGTAGGTGCGCGACTGCGAGCCGTCCTCGCTGGTCACCGACACGGTCGCCGTACGGCTGCCGGCCCTCGGCTGGCGCACGACGACGGTGGCGTACGGGTCGGCGGCCACGGCGGTGACGCACGGCAGCCCGCCCCGGCGGGTCACGGTGTAGGACAGCTTCTCCGGATCGAAGCCGGCCAGCGGCACCCCGTCGAGGGCGATGCCGGCGGCGGAGGCGTCCGACGACGTGCCGGGCGCGGCGGCGAAGACCTCGATCTCGCTGGCGGTGATGTGCCGGTCCGGGTGGGCCGTGAGCACGATCCGCACCGCGTCCGTGGCGGCGGTCACCGGCACGTCGACGGCGGGGGCGCTCGCCGTGCCCGTCGGGACGTCCACCGGCGCGCCGGCGTCGACCCAGCCGCCCTGCGGGTCGCGGACCTGCGCCCGCAGGCTCTGCGGATAGCTGTCGAAGCCGTCGCGGTAGAAGTGGACGACGACCCGGGTGAGCCTCCGGCGCTCCGGCAGGGTGACGGTGAGCGTGTCGGAGGGGTTCTTCGTCCCCGACCGCCAGTTCGACCACGCCTTGTCCGTCAGCACGCCGTTGGCCAGGCCGTCCGGCGAGTAGCCGGGCTCGGTGAAGGTGGCGGCGACGCCCGCCGGGGCCGCCCGCTCCTCGACCGGCTGGGTCACCTGCACCCGCACGCTCGCAGCGAGGGTGCGCCCGTCGCCGGCGTCGGCCTGCCCGGCGAGGGTGACGACGCCGGGGGCGTCGAACGCGCCGGCCGGCGGCGGCTGCCAGCGCACCGGGCGCTGCACCGTCGCGCCCCGCCGGGCCACCGCGGTGACCGTGGCCGGCAGCGTCGGCTCGCCGCCGACGGCGGCCTTCGCCCGGGTGGGCCGCGTCGCCACGAGGGTGTCGACCACGACCGTCGCCCGGGCGACGTGGGCGCGCCCGAGGGCGTCGGTGGCGCGGCCGGTGACCCGCACGGTGCCGGGCCGCTGCCACCTCGACGTGGCGGGCAGCTTCCAGGTGACCGGCAGCGTCCCCCGGGCGCCGTCGCGGCGGACCGGGACGACGGTGTCCGGCAGCGCCGGGGCGACCCCGGGGACCGTGAACGCGTCGGTGGGCGCGATCCGCAGGACCGTCTCGTCGGTCACCCGCCAGCGCTGGTTGGCCCCCGAGTTGGCCAGCCAGGAGGTGACCGCCGCGCCGTCGCCGGTGGCCTGGCCGCCGACCTCCAGCAGGCGGCGCGAGCCGACGTTGACGAGGGTGTACGTGCCGTCGCCCGTGGTGGACAGGATCCACTGTGCCTGCGGGCCCGGCGCGGCGACGGCGGGGACGAGGGTGACGGCCTGGTCGACGACGGCGACCTGGCGGGTGCCGTCGGCGGTGGCGACGGCGTACCGGGCCCGGTTGCCCGTGCCCCCGGCGAGCCGGGTGAGCCGCCACAGCTGGTCCGCGCTCGCCGGGTCGGTGGTGCGGATGACCGCGCCCGAGCCGGTGCCGCCGGCCGGGGCGAGGGAGCGGCCGCTCTGCACGCCGGTGAGGCGGTAGACGTGGCCGTCGCGCACCAACGCCGCGCCGGGGGCGACCCCGGAGACGCCGGTGACCAGGAACGTCGTCACCGACTGGGCGGGCACGTCCACCCGGGCAGCGCGGCCGCGCACGGCGACGGGGGCGCCGCGCCGCAGCGCCCCGTCCGCGCTGGTGACGACGGGGGTCACCGTCGCGTTCGCGGCGACGGCGCCGAACGCCGACAGGTCCAACGCGACGGTACGGGCGGCGGTGCCGTCGTTGACGTGCACGACGGTGGCCCGCCCGCCGGTGGCCACGGCGGCGACGCTGGAGGTGTCGTTCACGGCGACGAGCCGGTCGCCGGGGCGGATGTGGTGGGTGAAGTTGCGGACGGTGTCGAACTTGGTGTTCGTGTAGATCGGGCAGGTCCGCAGGGTGTCGGCGGCGGTGCAGTCGAACGGGAGCTGGATGCTGCCCCAGTTGGAGCCCTGCGGGAACTCGCCGCCGGGCTTCATGTTGTCGTAGTCCTCGACCGGCTGCCAGAACACCCACGCCGACGGTTCCAGCTCGCGCAGGTCGTCGACCATGTGCCGGGCCATCCCGAGGCCGGGGGCCATGCTGGTGAGGCTGTGCCCGTCGCCCCAGGAGCCCTCCACCTCGCTCATCCACAACGGCTTGTCCTCGCCCTTGGCGATGTCGCGGGCGGTGGTGCGCTGGCCCGTGCCGTAGGTGTGCACGTTGAGCTGGTCGACCAGGCCGCGTACGTCGTCGGGGTAGGCGTTCCAGTTCGTGGCGAACGTGCCGGGGTTGGTCTCGTCCATGGCGGACACGCGGGTCCCGCTGCCGGCGGCGCGCAGCTCGGCGGCGACCGCCCGGACGACCTGCTGCTGGAGGCCGGGGCCGGCGTGGGCGCCCTCCTGCCGACCGCCGACCGGGTTGCCGTCGGCACCCAGCCGGGTGCTCCAGTAGGTGGTGTTCGGCTCGTTGAGCGGGTCGATCGTGTCGACGGTGATGCCGTGCACGGCCTCCAGGCGCTGGGTGACCCGCACGAGATAGGTCGCGAAGTCGTCGACCCGGTCGGCGCGGATCTGGTCGGCGGTAGGGTCGAAGCCGCCGGAGACGTACCCGCTGACGGTCTGGAACCACGGCGGCGAGTTGCTGAAGGTCTCCCACCGGGTGACGTCGTTCTTGATCCGGTCGACCCACCAGCGCTGCGCGCGGTCGGCGTCCGGGTTCCAGTGCTGCGGGTTGTCCGGGTCCCACCAGTCGGTGTCGGCCCGGGCGGTGCCGTCGGGGGCCCGCCACCAGCCGGGCACCGCGCCGCCGGGGCGCAGGTAGTCGGGGACGTCGGGGGCGTTGCCGCCGCCGATGTTGTAGCGGGCGATGTTGAGGTTGAGGCCCTGTTCGCCGAAGACGAGGTCGGCCAGGCGCTGCCGGATCTCCTCCGGGTAGCCGCCGGTGGCGTTGGCGAACCAGACGAGGCTGGTGCCCCACCCCTGGAACTCCTGCCCCTGGTAGGACGGGTCGGGGCGGACGGTGACCACCGGGAGCGCGGCGGGCCCCGGCGCGGCCGCGCCCCCGGCCACGGCGGCGGATCCGGTTGCCGGCGCGGCGGAGGCGGGGCCGGCGCCGGGCGCGACGGCGACGCCGAGGGTGACGACGGCCGCCGTGACCGCGGCGGCCAGCCCCCGGCGGGACGGGTGTCTGCTCATGTGGACGATCTCCTCCGACGGGTGGTGGTGAGCCGGTGGATCGCGCCGCGTTCCTGCGGCGGGCGCGCTACCTCGATGTTTACGCAAACATCGAGTGTTGCGATGCTCCCAGTCGGCCCGTGGCCCGTCAAGCACGGCCGGCATACTGGGCTGCGCCGCGTGAGCACCGCGGCGGAGCCGGCACGAGGCGCCGGCCGCAGGCGGGGCGAGAGGAGCGAGGCGGGATGAGTCGGTCCGGCCCCGACGGGGCGACCCAGGAGCCCGCCAGCGCGGGCCGCCCCCGCGCCGGCCGGCGGCGGGGCGTCTCCATGGCCGACGTGGCGCGGCTGGCCGGCGTCTCCGCGCAGACCGTCTCCCGCGTCTCCACCGGTCACCCCGGCGTCGTCGACAGCACGCGCGAGCAGGTCCTCGCCGCGATGCGGCAGCTCGGCTACCGTCCCAACAGCGCCGCCCGCGCGCTCAAGTACGGCGAGTTCCGCACCATCGGCGTCATCCTGTTCACCCTGTCCAGCACCGGCAACAGCCGCACCCTGGAGGCGATCGCCACCCACGCCGCCGACGCCGGCTACGTGATCACCCTCATCCCCGTCGGGGCACCCACCCAGGACCGCCTGCTCGGGGCCTTCACCCGGCTCGGCGAACTCGCCGTCGACGCGGTCATCGTCATCATGGAGGTGCACCTGCTGGACGCGGCGACCGTCGCCGTCCCACCCGGCGTGCACGTCGTCGTGGTCGACTCCGACGCCGGCGACCGCCACCGCGTCGTCGACACCGACCAGGCCGACGGGGCCCGCCAGGCCGTGCACCACCTGCTCGGCCTCGGGCACCGCACCGTGTGGCACGTCGCGGGGCCCCGGGAGTCGTTCGCCGCGCAGCGGCGCGCGCTGGCCTGGCGTACGACGCTGCAGGAGCACGGCCGCCCGACGCCGCAGGTGCGCCGCGGCGACTGGTCGGCGGAGTCCGGCTACCGCGCCGGCCTCGACCTGGCCGGCGACCCCGACTGCACGGCGGTCTTCGTCGCCAACGACCAGATGGCCCTCGGGGTGCTGCGCGCGCTGCACGACCGGGGCCGGTCGGTGCCCCGCGACATCAGCGTCGTGGGCTTCGACGACATCGCCGACGCGGGAGCGTTCATCCCGCCCCTGACCACCGTCCACCAGGACTTCGCGGAGGTCGGCCGCCGCTGCGTCGAGGCGGTGCTGCGCCAGGTCCGCACCGGCGTGCCGGAGACCGGCACCACCCTCGTCTCCACCCGCCTCGTGGTCCGCGAGAGCACCGCGCCCCCGCCGGGCGACTGAGGCGGTGGCCCGGCGGAGCCCCTCCCAGCGCCGCCTCCAGGCGCGCTCTCGCCCTCAGCCGGCCCCGGCGAACCGCCGCAGCTTGTCCGGGTTCACCACGATGAGCACCCGCTCGACCCCCCGGTCGGAGCAGTCCAGGGCGACGAGGGACTGCGGGCTGCCGTCGGCGTTCGTCACCAGCAGCGAACCGCCGCCGTTGACCTCGACGAACCGGAACCCGGCGGTGTGCCAGTACTTGCGCAGGACGTTGTCCAGGAACGTGGTCACCCGCCCGACGCCGGCCAGCTCCTTGCGCGCGGCGTTGACCCGGCCGCCGCCGTCGGACCACGCCCGGACGTCCTCGGCGAGCAGCCGCTCCAGGGCGGCCACGTTGCCCTCCCGGGCGGCGACGAGGAACGCCTCGACCAGCTCGCGCCGCCGCGCCGCCGACACGGGCGAGGGGCGCTGCGACGCCAGGTGCCGGCGCGCCCTGCTGACCAGCTGTCGGGCGTTGACCTCGGAGGTGTCGAGCACCTCGCCGACCTGCCGGTGGGAGTAGTCGAACGCCTCGCGCAGCACGTACGCGGCCCGCTCGGTCGGCGTGAGCCGCTCCAGCAGCAACAGGACCGCCAAGTCCAGCGCCTCGGCCCGCTCCGCGCCCAGCGCCGGGTCCGCGCTGGTGTCCACCGGCTCGGGCAGCCACGGACCCACGTACCGCTCGCGGACTGCGCGCGCCGACGTGGCGGCGTTGATGGCCAGCCGGGTCGTGGTCGTGGTGAGGAACGCCGCCGAGTTGCGCACCGCCCCGCGTTCGGCCGACTGCCAGCGCAGCCACGCGTCCTGCACGACGTCCTCGGCCTCGGCGACACTGCCCAGCATCCGGTAGGCGATGCCGAACAGGCGCGGCCGCACCGCCACGAACTCGGCCAGCCCGTCCCCGGGCCCCGCCGGGGACGGGACGGCCGTCGTCGCCGCGTTGTGCGTCTCGTCGACCGTCACGGGGCCAATCTAGCCGCCTGCGAGGTACGCCAGTCCGCGAGGGACACCGCGCCCGTCCTGGCGTCCCCGAGCGGCACCAGCGAGCCATCCGCCAGCGCCGCGCCGAAGTACGTCGCACCCGGATCGGTCACCACCTCGCGGTCCTCGCCGCTCGTGGCGAGTACGGTACGGCCCAGCTCGTCGAGGCGGAACCGTTCGGGGCCGGCGACCTCCACGACGCCGTTCACCGGCGCGCCAAGGGTCATCTCCAGGAGGGTCGCGACCACGTCGTCGGCCGCCAGGGGCTGGATGGACACCGGCGCGAGAAGCACGAAGTCGCCGTCTCCACCGGCGTCGACGATGGCGCGGACGAACTCGAAGAACTGCGTCGCGCGCACGATCGAGTACGGGATGCCGGAGGCGACGACGAGTTCCTCCTGGGCGACCTTCGCCCGCATGTAACCGCTGTCGGGGATCCGGTCGACGCCGACGATCGACAGCACCACGTGGTGCCGCACGCCCGCCCCGGCCTCGGCGGCGAGGAGGTTGCCGGTCGAGGTCCGGAAGAACTCCAGCACGGGCGCGTCCTCGAACGAGGGCGAGTTCGACACGTCGACCACGACGTCCGCGCCGTCGAGCACCCCGGCCAGCCCCTCGCCGGTCAGGGTGTTCACCCCCGTCTTCGGGGACGCGGCGACGGCCTGGTGGCCCTCCCGGTCGAGCGCGGCCACGAGCCGGGAGCCGATGAGCCCGGTACCGCCGATGACGACGATCTTCATGATCGGATCACTTCCCTCCGCGTACGCGGCGCGGCGCGCCGCCCTGTCACCCGTACGACCGGGCAGGTCCCCGAACCGTGACACCCACCCCTAGCCGCCGTGGCGCGTGACCGGCCGGCGGCGGTGCGGACGGATTGCTACGGTGTGCGGGACGGTCACCGGTGTGTCCCCTGGGGAGGGTCGACATGTGGGCGGACGAGGCCGCGCTGGACGCGGCGACCCGCCGGCTCGACGAGTGGGAGTCGTCGTTGGCCGACCGGGCCGCCAATGCGCGGGCGCTGTCGGCGCGGGTGCGGGCCCTGACCGGCACCGCCCACAGCCCCGACCGGGCGGTCGAGGTCACCGTCGACGCCACGGGTCTGCTGGTCGACCTGCGGCTCGACGAGCAGATCCGGCAGCACCCGGCGGCACACACCGCCCGGCAGATCGTCGCCACGACTCGGGCCGCGCACGCCGACCTGCTGCGGCAGCTCACCGAGGCGACCACGCAGACCCTCGGCGACGACGACCCGGCCGTGCGGGCCATCATCGACGGCCACCGGCGGCGGCTCGACCCCGGCCAGGGCCCGCCCGATGGCCGCCGGTGACGGCATCCGGGTCGACCCCGGCGACCTGACCGCCCATGCCGCCCACCTGGAACGCTGCGCCGGCAGCCTCGACACCGCCCGGCAGGCCGGGCAGCACGTCCGGCTGGACGCCGACGCGTACGGCCAGCTGTGCGCGATCATGCCGGTGCTGCTCGACGCCCTCCAGCAGACCCTGGTCGGCGGCGTCGACGCCGCGGCCCGGTCGGTGCGCGACACCGCCACCAGGCTGCGCTCCGGCGCCGAGGGCTACCGCGCCGCCGACGCCCGCGCCGAGCAACGGTTCCATCGCGTACGAGACGCGCGGTGACCGGCAACCCGCTCGTCGCCGCCCCGCAGGACGCCGCCCCCAGCGCCTGGGCCGGCATCTGGATCTGCGAGGACATCGAGCTCATCGCGCAGGGCGTACGCGACGGCAGCTGGATCGACGGCAGCCTCGGCGTGGTCAGCGCCGGCCTCGACGCCCTCGCCTTCGTCTCCGACCCGGTCGGCGCCCTGCTCCAATACGGCATCGCCTGGCTCATCGAACACGTCAAGCCCCTCAGCGAGGCGCTGGACTGGCTCGCCGGCGACCCGGCGCAGATCACCGCGCACGCCCAGACCTGGCGCAACGTCGCCGCGTCGCTGCGCGACGACGCCGCCGAGCTGACCCACGCCGTACGCACCGAGGTCGCCGGCTGGGGCGGCGACGCCGGCCCCGCCTACCGCACCTGGGCCGCCGGACAGCACCAGGCGATCACCGGCCTCGCCCAGGCCGCCGACACCCTGGCCGCCATCACCGAGGGCGCCGCCGGCCTCGTCGCCGCCGTCCGGCTCCTGGTCCGCGACGCCATCGCCACCTGCGTCTCCCGCCTCATCGTGTACGCGGGAGAACTCGTCGCCACCGCCGGCCTCGCCACACCGATGGTCGTGGAGCAGGTCACCGCCACGGTGGCGTCGTGGGCGGCGCGGATCGCCCGGCTGCTACGCGGGCTGCTGGCCAGCCTGCGGCGGCTGATGCCGCAGATCCGCCGCCTCGGCGAGCTGATCGAGAAGCTGAGGGAGGCACTGGGGCGGCTGCTCAGCGGCGGTCGAGCAGGCCGAAGGGACCCGTCGCAGCCACTGCCGCCTCACAGCCCCGAGCCGCCGCGTCTCGATGAAGAGCGGCGGATCCACGAACTCGGCATGGATCCGGCGACGGGCAAGTTCCGGCCCAGTGAGGCCGAGACGGCTGCCCGGCTGGAGCGCGAACTGGACGTCACTCTGACCCGTGCACCCGAAGGCTCATCCGCTGACTGGGTCGATGGCAGCGGGCGCACGTACGACGCAGTAGGCAACTTCCCAGGCCAATACTTCGACCGGCAGTGGCCTCAGCTGCAGTATCAGATCGAGCGACACCTGACCAAGGCCGACCTCGTGCCGGTTGACGTCTCGCAATTCTCCGGGGAGCAGGTCGCTAGGATCGAGCAGTTCATAGCCGATCGGGGCTTGGGCCCGCGAGTGTTCATTGTGGGGAAGTGATGGCTGGCCTCATCGTGCTGAAGCCCGGCGTCGACTGGACGGTGACGGGCGGCCTGTTCGACTGGACGCTGGAGTTCCTCATCCCGAGGCTCTCCGACAGGACGGTCGCGGACCAGCTCCAAGAAGTCGTCGACAACAACCTCGGCTCGGTCTGGGTTCACGAACTGCCGCCAGATGCGCAGGCGGAGATCGTCAGCTACTGGCGGCAGGGCCTGGTGGCCGCAGGAAAGCAGGAGCTGCCTGAGAGCGAGCACAAGGCCGACGTGATTCACCGCCTCCAGGAGCTGGTGGATGCCACCTACACCGCCGGTTATCCAGGATGAGGTGAGGCCGACGCATTGAAGACGGTGGGGTTCTTCCGGGAACTCGGCCCGGACCCGGTCGAGGTCTATG
>NZ_JBSWBU010000017.1:0-92931 GCF_054052245.1 Micromonospora sp. PTRAS2 | reverse complement strand
GGTGCTGGTCGGGCTGGCGCTGGCGAGCGGGCTGATGGGGGTGGCGGTGCTGGCCGGGGTTCGGAACAACTCGCCTGGATGCCGCACCGCTGCCAGTCGCGCGTCGACCGGGGTCGGGGCGGGGCGCAGGGGCGGGCCGCAGCACGCGCAGCCCGGCCGGCCGTACGAAGATCGACCGGCGGGCGACGGCGTCACCCTTGCCGTCGAGTTGGTAGACGTCGAGCCACACCCA
Organism: Micromonospora sp. PTRAS2; assembly: GCF_054052245.1. NCBI lineage: Bacteria > Bacillati > Actinomycetota > Actinomycetes > Micromonosporales > Micromonosporaceae > Micromonospora > Micromonospora sp. PTRAS2. The sequence goes on along the minus strand of NZ_JBSWBU010000017.1, from coordinate 92,699 downwards.
CCCGTCGTAGGTGATCCAGTCGAGCACCCGGACGACCCGGCACCTGATCGGCTCGACGAACTGCACGCTGGCCGCCCGGGTCACCTGCACCAGGTCGCCCGCCTTCGGCAGCGGCGCATCCCGCACCGGCGCAACCCGCACCGGCGCGCCCGTGGCCGCCACGCCAGACCGCCCCACCGGACGGCCGCCGGTCACGGCCCCTCCCCCGGCCCGCGCCGCCGCCCCGCCCCGGGCCGCCGCCAGCCGCCCTGCCCCGCCCCGAGCCGATCGACCTCCCCCGGCCCAGGCCGACTGGCCTCCCCCGACCCGGGCCGGGCGTCGTCCTCCCCCGGCCAGTGCGCGCGGCGGATCGGGATGCGGTGCCGGGCCCGGCAGGGCAGCTCCGCGCCGCAACGGCACACCCTGCTCCAGCGCTTCCAGCTCCAGACCGGCCGGTGCCGGCGGGCGAGCGTCAGGGCGACGGCGACCACGTACTCCTCGTACGTCACGCGCATCGGGCGTCCTTCCCGAGGGATGGCGCCGCCGAAGAACAGCGCCGCCGAAGAATTGCGCCGCCCCGCCCGCGCGTGACTCGCAACGAGCGGGACAGCGGGCCGGCAGGGGGGCAACAGGATATTGCCGACACCATTTCTGGCACCCCGCACCACCCTGCCGACATTCAACAGAATGCAACCCGCCCACCACCTTGCGCAACACAACCCGCCCCCTCTAGCCTCAATTCGAATCACCCCCCGAGGAATGGAGGAAAGAAATGCGCGGGAATGGGCGGGGAATGTTGCACGAGGGGCATGGTGATGTTGCATGACGGATGAAACAAGCGGGTCGACGGTCCCCCGGCGGCAGCTCGGCAGGCTGCTCACGCAGCTTCGCGAGGACGCCTCGGTCTCGCTGGACGCCGCCGCCGAGGGGCTGGACTGCTCGCGGCAGAAGGTGTGGCGCATCGAGAGGGGCCTGGTGCCGGTGCGGGTGGTGGACGCCCGCGCCATGTGCGAGATCTACCGCGCGCCGGAGGACATGAAGGCGATCGTCACCGGCCTGGCGAAGGAGACCCGCGCCAAGGGCTGGTGGCACTCGTACGGCGAAATCGTCCCGCCCTGGTTCTCCCTCTACGTCGGGCTGGAATCGACCGCCGCCCTCATGCGCCATTACGACGCCGAACTGATCCCGGGGCTGTTCCAGACCCGCGAATACGCCGCCGAACTCTTCCGCCGCAAGAATCCCACGATGACCGAGGCCGAGCGGGAGAAGCTCGTCGAGGTGCGGATGCACCGCCAGCACGTGCTGACCCGGCGGCTGCCCAGCGCGCCCACGCTGAAGGCGGTGCTGAGCGAGGCCGTGCTGCGCCGCACCATCCCCGACCGGCGGGCGATGGCCGGGCAACTGCGCCACCTGCTCGACATGGCCGCGCTGCCCAACGTGAGCCTGCGCATCCTCCCGCTGGCCGCCGGCCCGCCGCTGGCCAGCGAGACGGGCACCTTCGTGATGCTGGACTTCCCGCAGGCGTTCGGTCGGGCCGCGACCGAGCCGACGACCGTCTACCTGGAGAACATCACCGGCGCGCTCTATCTCGACCGGCCGGCCGAGGTCGCCGCCTACGAGCACGTCTGGTCCGACCTGGAAACGCTCGCCTCCGATGAGGCAGAATCAGAGAAAATGATCAACATGATCATCGAGGAGCGCGCATGACTGACCTTGCCGGTGCCGTCTGGCGCAAAAGCACCCGCAGCGGCGGGAGCGGCGGCAACTGCGTCGAGGTGGCCGCCAACCTGCCGGGCGTCGTGGGCGTACGCGACAGCAAGGACCCGGCCGGGCCGGCGCTCCTGTTCGCCCCGACGGCCTGGACCACCTTCCTGGGCCGGGTGCGGCACACGCCGCGCTGACCGCGACCGGGGCCGCCCACCGTGCCGGCGGGCGGCCCCGAAGCCACGCGGGGTAGGGACCGAACGAATCAGCCCCGGCCGCCGACCAGGGTGGTCAGCGAGCGCGGCGGCAGCTCGACCGTCGGGTGCGCGCCGCGCCCCGAGACGAGCCCGTCGACCTGCTCCAGCCTGTGCGTCGAGTCCGTGAGGTAGGCGGTCGGCCGCCGCAGGTCGACGGTGGTCCGCACCGCCTCGGTCGAGGTGTTGATGACCTGCACCACCTCGGTGCCGTCGGCGTTGCGGTAGGCCGACACCGCCAGGCCCGCCGGCGCGCCGTCGACACCGATCCGCACCGCCCCGGGTCGAATGAACCTGCTGTACGCGGCGAAGGCGTACAGCCGGGAGGACACCCGGTAGCTGTCCGTGGCGTTGTCGACCTGCACGAGGGCCGCCGTCGCGCCCCGGGAGGACCCGAGCCAGTAGACGAAGGCGCTGGCGTCGGCCTTCGCGAGGGTGTCGTGGATGCGCTGGGCCACGGCGATGCCGTCGGTGCCCTTGCCGCTGTCCCACGCCTCGTTCCAGCCGTCGGCGGTGCTCGACGGGGCCCACTCCGTCATCCAGGTCGGAGCCGTGGTCGGCAGCGGGCGGTCCGAGGGGCTGGCGTAGCCGTGCCCGGTGAACAGGTCCAGGTGGCGGCGGGCCTCCGGGTCCGCCTCGATCGCCTGCGCGTACGCGTCCGACTGCTGCCAGCCGAACGAGTCGCAGCACACCAACCCCACCCCGGCCTGCTCGGCGACGGGGCCGAGGACCTTCACGAACTCGGCGGCCTGCGCCGGGGTGAAGCGCATCGAGGCGTACGGGGCCGTCCAGTCGGGTTCGTTGGTGAACCCGATCTCGTCAATCCGGATGCCCTCCTGCCGGTAGAACTTGGCGTACTGCACGAGGTAGCGCGCGTACGCCTCCCGCCAGTCGCCGCCGGCGCAGGTGACGCCCGACAGGCCGCAGAGGCTGCCGCCGTTGGCGTCGGTGCCGTTGTCCTTCATGTAACCCGGCGCGCTCCACGCGTCGGCGTAGAACCGGTTGATCCCGCGCTTACGCGCCTCCTTGGCGTACCAGACCTGACCGCCGTCCCAGCCGTCCCACCGGTAGTTCGGGGTGGCCGCCGGGCCGCCCGGGTCGGTCGGCTGGATGGACAGCATGTTGTCGTACACGTCGGTGGTCGACGAGCCGATGCCGAGCCGCAGGATCGTCGGCGCGGCGCCCTTGCGCCGGTCGAGGAGCAGGTCGAGCACCTCCGCGCGCTTCGCCTCGGACAGGTCGTGGACCAGCGTGGCGCGTTGGAACGCGATCGAGTAGCCGAAGCCGTCGATGCTCTGGTGGATCTCGGCCCGGTCGAGGTCGAGGCTCAATTGTGGACCCGGCGGGGTGCCGGCGTGGGCGGGTGTGCCGGCCAGGACGGTGATGGCTGCGACGGCGGTGGCGACAGCGCTGGCGACATTGCGGGATCGAAACACGAAGTTCTCCTTGACGTCGCGCGGGAGACACTCCGGGCATACTACAGACATTGACGCTCATCGTCGGGCAACGATTCTTCCGAGACGGGAGCAGGAAATGCCAACGACCACGCACAGGAAGATCGGCCGGCTCGCGCGGGCCACGGCCGCCCTCGCCACCGCCATGGCCGTCCTCGCCACCGCCACGGCCACGCCGGCCCAAGCCGCCACGCCGACTCAGACCGCCATACCGACTCAGACCGCAGCGTCAGCGCGGGCCGCAGCGCAGGCACGGGGCACCACGCCGGCCCGCGTCCACGTGGCGACGATCATGGTTGCCGCCTCGTCCACCCAACCCTTCCGCATCACCTACGGCGCGTCGATCACCGAAGGCACCGTCACCTTCTACAACCGCAGCCTGGACATCAGCGGCTACGTGAAGGCGGTCAGCGCCTCACGGACGGTGGAGTTCATCGGCTACAACGGCGACCTCAGCTGCTATTTCGACGAGACGCGCACCGCCTCCGCCGGCACCACCCGCACGTTCGGGTTCGGCGAGACGTGCGACGTGGCCGGCGGATTCGCCGCAGTAGACGTCTACTTCCCGGTCTGACCACCCACCCCGCACCTCACCCGCACGGATCTTGGACACTTGACGTACGCCACGAACAACGCCACGAACAACAGATGCCCAAGGTCCAAGAAATGCCGGCGGTGGCCGGTCAACGGAGGTGTTCGCAGGGCACTTCCGCCCCCCGATGCCAGACGCTGTCCCGCACCGCGACGGGGTAGGTGACCTCCCTGGTCCGCCGGTCGGCGGTCTCGACCGACAATCGCACCGGCAGCGGCTCGCTCCCGAAGGCGGTCGCACATTCGAGGCGGAGCTTGACGTCGATCCACCCGACGCCGCCCGGCCGCACCAGCCGCGACTGGCCGGTGTCGCGGAGCACCACGCCCGGCCCCCGCCCGGTCACCGCACGAAGCGTGATCGGCGCGGGGCCGGCGTTGACCACTGCCAGGAGCGCGTCCATCTGCAGGACGCCCGCGACGTCCGAACCGCCGCCACCGCCCGAGGCGGGGAACGCCACGAGTGAGACCGACGCGTTGCGCTGCCGCTCGTCCCGCGCGTCCCGCAGCTCGTCGACTCCGACACCGCCCAGCACCATGCCGGCCAGGAGGGCGGCGACGAGCTGCGCCTTCCTCCGCCGCCCGCTCGGGTGGCCGTCGGGAACGACGCTGGCCGCCTCCGCCGGCTCGCGGCCGCCCTCGTCCAGATCGATCACGTCCCGCCGCCCCGACACGCCACGAGCCTAGACCCGGTCCGTCAGTCGCCGCCGCCCTCGCCGGGCCGCCCTTCGCGGTCACCAGCCGGGTCGCCCCGCCCGAGGCGGTCGACTACCCCCGCACCGCCCGCGCCAGCCACATCGCGGCCCAGAGCGATCGAACAGTCGGCGATCAGGCGCGTGATCCCCGGGTACCAGGACGCCGATTTCGCGTAGTGCGTCTGCAGCGCCGGGCTGGAGGAAAAGGTGTCCACCATGTACGCCTTCCAGCCCCCGCCGTTCTCCGCATCGAAGCTCTTGCGCTTGTACCAGATCCACTCGAACGAGTCGAGCACCAGCTCGGCCACCGCCTGAACCCTGGGGAGCTGCGGATCGTCAGCAGCCAGAGGCTTTCCCCCATAGAAGTAGGGCCGGATTTCGGGATGCTCGATGAAGGTCTTGTCCAGTTCTCTGAGGAGACCAATGACGCCATGGTAGGTGGCCACGTGATGGGACTGCCGGGACAGCCGATAGCTGTACACCGCTGACAGCAGCGAGGCCACTATCGCCACAGTCGCCAGGACGTCAGAAGCATTCAACAGGGGCTCCGGAGTGTCCGTTCCAGACAGGAGGCGCCCACCGGGATCACGCGGGCGGTGGGGCCTGTCCGTCCACAGTGCTACGTTCTGTCAAGGAACGACTCCGTTGTGGAACCGCGCCCGCTCTCGGCAGGTGACGGGGCCAGCCGGCGGGATCCGGGCCATCCCGCCAGCAGCCGCCCTACTCGGCGGTCCTCGTCGGGCCGCCGCCGCTGCCCCGGTCGTCGAGCACGAGAGGGGCGCGACCGCGCACCGCGTACCGGATGTGGGTGACCTCCGGCGTGGTGACGACCCGGGTCGGCGTCAGCTCGATGGCCTCCTTCTCCCCCAGGCCGAGGCCGGCGTCGGGGCCCAAGCCGGGGCCAGCGTCGGGGCCCAAGCCCGGGCCGGCGTCGAACAGCCGCAGCCCGCCGCCGAGCACGACCGGCACGATGTGCAGTTCCAGCTCGTCGAGCAGGCCGGCCCTGAGCACCTGCCGGACGAGGCTGCCGCCGCCGGCCACGGCGACGTCCCGGCCGCCGGCCGCCGCGCGGGCCTGCGCGACGGCGCTGGCCACGCCGTCGGTGACGTACGTGAAGCTGGTGCCGCCGCCGCGCACCAGGGTCTCGCGGGGGCGGTGGGTGACGACGAAGACGGGCGCGCGGAACGGCGGCTCGTCGCCCCACGGGATCTCGCCGCCGTCGGCCATCCGCCGCCCCATCACGTACGCGCCGGCCGCGCCGAAGGACTCGGCGACGATGTCGGAGTTGGCGTCCTGCTCGCCGCCGGCGAAGCCCTGGCGTTCGCGCCACGACATCGCGTTGGTCACCCAGCGGGTGACCCGGAAGAAGGCGGCGCTCTCGGCCGAGTCCATCCAGTCGCCGTCGCCGGTGTGCCGGGGGCCGGCGTAGCAGCCGTCCAGGGACACGGACAGCTGGGCGGTCACCTTCGTCATCTCGCGGTGTTCCTCTCCGTCGGGCGGGCACCGGTTCCGGCACCCCTGCGGACACCGGTTCGGGCGTCCCTGCGGACACCGCTTCCGGCATCCCTCAGGCAACGGTCGGAGCCGGCCGGGGAACACCGACAGAAGGGCAGCGTGACGACCGTCACACCACCAGGGGAAGCTCGCCGACGGTCTGGCCGCCGCTGCGCTCCCCCGTCGGGCGGAACCCGAGCCGCAGGTAGAACCCCTCCGGCCCGTCCTGCCCCGGCTCCCAGGTGGTGAAGATGCTCCGCTCGCCGCGCCGCCGCGCCTCCTCGGCCACGGCCCGCACGGCGAAACGCCCGTAGCCGCGCCCCTGCCGGTCGGCGGCGATGTTCAGCCGCCACAGCCCGGAACGCAGGTCGGTCGGGGTGTCCTCGCTCCACGGGATGCGGAAGAAGCCCATCAGGAAGCCGACGAGGTCGTCGCCGTCGTAGACGAGCCGGGGCCAGGCGATGCCCGGCCAGACGTACGCCTCGGCCAGCGACCGGGCGACCGGCTCGACCAGGTGTTCCTGGTCGGGGCGGATCCGCAGCTCGCAGGCGGCGTCGAGGTTGACCGGAGTGATCGTCTCCAGGCGTGGTGTGGGCATCGGGGCACCCTAGCCGGCCACCCCGCCGCCGCCCCACCGAATTGGGGTCAGGGCGTGCGGGGGCCGATGTCGTCCTTCGGCGTGGGCGCCACCAGCAGCCCGACCTGGTAGCCGATGAACCGGTAGACGACCTGGCTGGCCGCCCACATCAGGTGGCCCCGGTCGCTGCGGGCGATCGCCCGCCCGTCGGCGTGGCCGACGCTGACGAACAGCACCCAACTGCCCGACGTCGACACCACGTCGACCGTCTCGGAGTCGAGCCCGGCCTGCGCGGTGCCGGAGCGCAGCGGGCCCCGCCGCGCGCGGGCCACGGCCTCGGTCGGGAACAACACCGCCGCGAGGCGCACGACGGCGTCGCTGTCGTCGGTGGTCCAGCTTCCCCGCACGGTACGCACGCAGCCGTCCAGCCGCCCGTCGCCGGCCAGCACCCCGGCGCAGCCCCGCCGGTCGTCGGTCGAGGTGCGGGTGAGCGTGTCCCCCGCGGCGGTGAACGTGCGCTCGGGGAACGCCAGCTCGGCGGTGACCGGGACGGGCTCGACCCGGGCCAGGGCCACGCCCAGCATGGCCAGGCACGCCCCGGCCGCGACGAGCGACGCCCAGACCGGCGGCAGGGCCACCTTCCTGTTCTCGGCGAGCACCGCGACGACGAGGAGGGTGAGCACGGCCAGGGCGACGCCCGCCCCGGCCCAGGTGACGCCGGTGGCCGTCGCGTACCGGGCCGGGCCGTCGACGAGGTCGTCGAGGTCGTTGCGCCCGCCGGGCACGAAGAGGAAGCCGCCCACCACCAGGGGCGCGGCCAGCAGGATCAGCACCGGGCGGGCCCACCCGGGCAGGCGGGACCAGAGCGCGACGGCGGCCACCACGTACAGGAACGGCACGGTGATCAGCAGCCAGCCCGCCGCGGCCATGCCGGGGCCGGTGCAGCCGGTGGCCGCGCAGGCGTACCCCTGGATCCGGTCCCGGCCCACGTAGCCGAGCGCGGCCTGCGCCACGACGAAGGTGACCAGGCCGAACGCGAGCAGCGCGCCGAGCGAAAGCCCGGCGCGGGCGGGCCGGGCGGGCGCCTCGGCACCTTCCTGGGCCTGCGGGGCGGCGTCCGGTCGCGGGGCGGCGTGCCGCCGTTCCGCGTCCGCGCGGGCCTGCGCCACCAGGTCGACGGACCGGCCCCGGCCGCCCTTGAGGTTCCACATGATCGCGAGGCTAGAACAGCCGCGCATCCCACGACCGGCCCCGCCGGGCGGCCCCGGTCAGGCGGCGGGGGTGCGCCGGCCGCCCCGGTCGAGCGCGAGGGCCTCCTCCGGCGTCGGCGCGGTGCCGCCGAGGTGGGCCGGCTGCCACCAGCTGTCGTCCGGCCCGGCCGGGGTGTCCGGGTACGCCCGCTGGGCCCGGTCGACGAGGGCGGTCAGCCGGGTCTTCAGCTCGGCGCTCAGCGCGTTCGCGTCGGCGTGGTCGGCCGGGTCGATCGGCTCGCCGACCAGGATGGTGATCGGGGTGTGCCGGCGGGTCAGCGTCCTCGGGCGGCCCTTCGTCCAGAGCCGCTGGGTGCCCCACAGCGCGACCGGCAGCAGCGGCACGGCGGCCTCCTGCGCCATCCGGGCCGCCCCGTTCTTGAGGTCCTTCACGGTGAACGAGCGGCTGATGGTGGCCTCGGGGAAGACGCCCACCACCTCGCCGCGGCGCAGCGCGTCCACGGCCGTGCTGTAGGAGCCGGCGCCGGCCCGCCGGTTCACCGGGATGTGCTTCATGCCACGCATCAGCGGGCCGGAGACCTTGTGCGCGAACACCTCGTGCTTGGCCATGAACCGCACCAGCCGGCCGGACGCGTGCGCGCCGTAGCCGCAGAAGATGAAGTCCAGGTAGCTCACGTGGTTGCTAGCCAGCACCGCGCCGCCGGTGCGCGGCACGTGGTGGCTGCCCTCCACGGTCAGGCGCAGGTCGAGGACCCGGAACATCGTCTTGGCGGCGGCGATCACGGGCGGATACACGAGTTCCGGCATCCGGCGACTTTACCCTGCTGGGGGTGGGGGCACGCCAGGGCCGGACGTACCCTCCCACGGCGTGCCGCCGCCCCCCGGGGCGACCCGTCAGTCGGCCAGGTTGTGCAGGTCCAGCCGGCCCCGGGCGAACGCGTCGACCTTGCCCCACCGGCCCGGGATGTCCAGCACCTCGATCCGGCCCATGCCGATGGGCAGGCGCGGCTCCACCGACAGGTGCCCCTCGTGCGGTTCGATGCCGAGCATGGTGCGCAGCAGCAGCATCGGCGCGCCCGTCGACCAGGCCTGCGGGCTGCACGCGGTCGGATACTCCACCGGGAACTTGGTCAGCTCCCGCTGGTAGCCGCCGAACGCCTCCGGCAGCCGCCCGTCGAAGTAGCGGGCCGCGTCGAGGATCCCGTTGGCGATGACGGCGGCCTCCTCGGCGAAGCCGTACCGGCGCAGCCCCCACGCGATGAACGAGTTGTCGAACGGCCAGATCGTGCCGTTGTGGTAGCCGATGGGGTTGTAGCGGACCTCCCCCTCGGCGAGCGTCCGCACCCCCCAGCCGGAGAACAGCCTCGGCCCGACCAGGTGCTCGGCGATCCGTTCGGCCCGCTCGTGGTCGACGATGCCGCTCCACAGCAGGTGGCCGATGTTGGAGCTGAGCACGTCGGCCCGGCGGCCGTCGGGGTCGAGGGCGAGCGCGTAGAACTGGCCGTCGTCGACCCACCAGTCCCGGTTGAACCGCTCCTTGAGCTGCGCGGCCTCCCGCTCCAGCCGGTCGGCGTACGCGGGGTCGCCCCAGAACTCGCGCGCCATCCGGGCGGCCCGCATCTTCGCGTCGTACGCGTACCCCTGCACCTCGCAGGTGGCGCGGGGGAACGGCAGCAGGGTGCCGTCGCGGTACGAGATCGAGTCCCAGGAGTCCTTCCAGCACTGGTTCTCCAGGCCGGTGTCGGTGTTGCGCCGCTCGTACCAGATGTAGCCGTTGCCGACCAGGTCGGCGTAGTCGTCGATCCATTTCAGCGCGGCCCGGCACTCCTGCTCCAGCTCCCGCACCAGCGACTCGTCGCCGCTCCACCGCTCGTACTCGTCGAGCAGCACCACGAACAGCGGCGTCGCGTCGACCGAGCCGTAGTACGGCGAGTGGGGCTGCTCCTCGAACGCGGCCGTCTCGCCGTACCGCATCTCGTGCAGGATGCGCCCGGGGTCCTCGTCGCGGAAGTCGTCGAACCGGGTGCCCTGCAACGAGGCGAGGATGCGCAGCGTCGTCTTGGACAGCCCCGGGGCGAACGGCAGCACCTGGAGGCAGGTCAGGATGCTGTCCCGGCCGAACATCGTCATGAACCAGGGCAGACCGGCGGCGGGCAGGGTGCTGCCGCCGAGCGACAGGGGCGAGAAGCGCAGCGCGGCGAGGTCGACGAGGCTCCGCTGGTACGTGCGGGCCAGGTGCTCGCACTCGCTGTTGACCTTCGGCGCGGCGGCGATCCACTCCTGGAGGTCCTGCTGCAGGGCCAGCCGCTCGTTGCCGTGCGCCCGCACGCCCATCCGCAGGTCCCGCCCGCCCGGCCCGAGGGCGAAGGTCTGCACGTCGATGTCGGTGCTCCACTGCTCGTTCGGTTCGAGGTGGACGCTGAACGAGAAGCCGTTACGGTCGTACGCGGCCGTCCGCGAGCAGGAGATGACCGTCTCCCGCCGGAAGTTGCCCCGGCGGTAGCCCAGGCGCAGCCGGTCGGCCTCGGCCTCGGCGTACAGCTCGCCCTTCTTGTTGACGATCTCGTCCTTGACCTGGAACAGGTCGGCGAAGTCGGAGCCGGCGTCCATCCGGACCTGGAGGTCGACGGGCTTCTCGTCGTGGTTGAGGATGGTGACCTGCTCCCGGAAGCTGCCGCCGACCATCCGCTCGCGGATGATCGACAGCTTCGCGTCGATGTAGTGGGTGGCCATCCCCGGCACCAGGAAGAACCGCGCCTCGTAGTACTGGAGGTCGTCGTAGGACAGGGCGTTGAGCCGCTCGCCGTTGACGGTCAGCACCCAGCGGGACAGGAACCGGGTGTCGAGGGAGAACATCCCGGTGGGCTCGCTCGGCGTCGCTTCGATGTCGCCGGTGTCCTCGGAGACGACGAAGGTGCTGCCGTCGAGGATCCGGATCGTGTTGCCCTCAGTCATCAGCACGCCTCCCTCTGGAACAGCCGCTGCGGGCCCCTGCTGGTCGGCGGGCCGGGGAAGAGCCGCTCCACCTGCACCACCAGCCGGGCGTCGCCGCTGACCGTCATGTCCCCGCGCAGGATCGCGGCGATGCCGTCCTCCCGGCCGGCGGCGAGGTCCTCGAAGAGGACGGGGCTGGTGTTGACGACCGTGTCCGCCTCCCGGTCCTCCTGGCTGACGCTGATCCGGCCCCGGTCGATCGCGACCAGCCAGTGGGTGGTCTGCGGTCCCTCGTGCAGGTCGAAGCGGATGGTTCCGGTTGTCTTGACCAGCAGCGGTTCGTACCCCCGCCGGTCCAGGTCCTCGAAGAATCTGGTGGTCGCGTCCGGCATCGGGCCCCTCCCCTCCCGTCGACCCGCGGCGTTCGACGTCGGGAAAGGGTCCCCGTCCGGTACGGGGTCAACCTCACCCGGATCGGGTGAGGCGGAGCGGGCGCGCACACGACGCGACGCCGGCCCCCGGGTCGGGGGCCGGCGTGCCGCGGCGGACGGTCAGTTGTTGGGGTCGTCGGCGCTGATGTCCGCCAGCACCGACTGCGGCTCCCGCTCGACCGCGAGGTCGCCCATGGAGACCAGGCCGACCAGCCGGCCGTCGTCGATCACCGGCAGCCGGCGCACGGCGTACGTGCGCATCAGGTCGGCGGCGGCCACGGCGTCGTCGTACTGGCTCACCGTGATCACGTCCCGGCTGGTGATCTGGTTCAGCCGGGTCGTGTTGGGGTCCATCTCCTCGGCGACGCCCCGGACCGCGATGTCCCGGTCCGTGACGATGCCGACCACGTCGTCACCTGCGGTCACCACCACGTCGCCGATGGCGCTGTCGCGCATCTCCCGCGCGGCGGCGGTGAGCGTCTCGTGGCCGTCCATCGTCACCAACCGGGTCGTCATGAACTCTCCGACCGTTGTCATGGTGCTCCCCTCTCGGTGTCGGCACCGCCGTGTCTACCCGCCGCCCCGGCGGGGTAACGCAGCGTGCCGCAGGGGTGCGCCGGCGGTCAGCGCAGCTCGGCGGCGACGAGTTCGGCGAGCTGGACGGCGTTGAGGGCGGCGCCCTTGCGCAGGTTGTCGTTGGAGCAGAACAGGGACAGGCCGTGCTCCACCGTCTCGTCGGCGCGGATCCGGCCCACGTACGTCGGGTCGTGGCCGGCGGCCTGCAGCGGGGTCGGCACGTCGGACAGGGCCACGCCGGGCGCGCCGTCGAGCAGCTCGCGGGCCCGCTGCGGGGTGACCGGCCGGGCGAACCGGGCGTTGATCTGGAGCGAGTGGCCGGTGAAGACAGGCACCCGGACGCAGGTGCCGGAGACCTTCAGCCCGGGGATCTCCAGGATCTTGCGGCTCTCGTTGCGCAGCTTCTGCTCCTCGTCGGTCTCCGCCGAGCCGTCGTCGACGATCGAGCCGGCGAGCGGGAGCACGTTGAACGCGATGGTCCGGGCGAAGACGCGGGGGGCGGGGAACTCCACGGCCGTGCCGTCGAACGCCAGCCCGGCGGCCTGCTCGGCGACCTTGCGGACCTGCTCCTCCAGCTCGGCCACGCCGGCCAGGCCGGCACCGGAGACCGCCTGGTAGGTGGAGACGACGAGGCTCACCAGCTCCGCCTCGGCGTGCAGCGGGCGCAGCACCGGCATCGCGGCCATGGTGGTGCAGTTCGGGTTGGCGATGATGCCCTTCGGGCGGTGCGCGGCGGCGTGCGGGTTGACCTCGGCGACGACCAGCGGCACGTCCGGGTCCATCCGGAACGCCGACGAGTTGTCGATCACCACCGCGCCGGCCGCGGCGACCCGGGGGGCCAGCTCCAGGGCGGTGCCCTTGCCGGCGGAGAAGAGCACGATGTCCAGGCCCGCGTAGTCGGCCGTGGCCGCGTCCTCGATCGTCACCTCGCCGCCGCGCCACGGCACGGTCCGCCCGGCCGACCGGGCGGAGGCGAACAACCGCACCTGCTCCGCCGGGAACTCGCGCTCCGCCAGCACCTGCCGCATCACGCCACCGACCTGGCCGGTGGCCCCCACAATGCCGATCCTCATGCCCGCGAGGCTACCCAGGTCGGCGGCCGGGCCGGGAACGCTTTCCCACCGCCCGGGCAGCGACCGGACGGGCCGGGGGCGGCCCCGCGCCGCAACGTCGGCGTCGCCACCGCGCGCCGCGCCGGAATTTCCGGGGCGTGGGCGGGCCCCGGCCGGAACATCGCCGCCCCGGCCGGGCCGCCCCGCCGGCCGGGGCGCGACGCGAATCACACCGCCCGGGTCAGGGGCGGACGTCGACGATCTCCCCGAGGCCGGTGGCCGCCAGCTCGTCGCGGATGAGCGCGGCGTCGCCCTCGACCACCAGGGTCAGCGACTCCGGGTGCAGGTGGGTCGCGGCGGCGGCCGACACGTCGGCCACGTCGGCGGCGAGCAGGGACTCGCGCAGCCGGGCGTGGTAGTCGTCCGGCAGGTCGTGCACGACCAGGGTGGTCAGCGCCGACGCGATCGCCCGGGGGCTCTGCAGCTCGACCGAGAGCTGCCCGGCCCGCCACGACCGCGCCACCGCCAGCTCGTCCTCGGTCACCCCGCCGGCCCGGGTACGGGTGATCTCCCCGACCGCCTCGACGAGGGCCGGCGCGGTCACGGCCGTCTGCACCCCGGAGCTGACCGCGAACCGGCCGAACCGGCGGGACGAGGCGAAGTCGCCCCGGATGCCGTACGTGTAGCCGCGCACCTCGCGGATCAGGTGGTTGAGCCGGGAGGTGAACGCGCCGCCGAGCACCGTGCCGGCCAGAGCCATCGGCACGTGGTCGGGGTGCGCCCGGTGCGGGGCGGCATGGCCCAGCCGCAGCGTGGACTGCACCGACCCGGGGCGGTCGACCAGGATGATCCGCCGGCCGGCGCGCAGCGGCACGTCGACCGGGCCCTCGACCGGGGTCGGGCCGCCGCCGGTGCCGGCGAACGCCGCCGCGCCCAGCGCGTCCAGGTCGAGCCGGTCCAGGTCACCGGCGACGACCAGGGTGCCGGGGCGCAGGAACCACTCGGAGTGGAAGACGGTGAGGTCCTCCGGGTCCAGGGCCGCCACCGAGTCCGGGTCGCCGTACATGGGTCGGCCCCAGCGGTTCTGCGCGCCGAACAGGTCGGCCCGCAGCGCCGCCTCGGCCCGGGGCCCGGGGTTGGCCCAGTCCATCCGCAGGGCGGTCGCCTCGTCGTCGCGGACCCGGCGCAGGTCGTCCGGGTCCAGCTTCGGCGTGCGGACGGCCTCGGCAAGCAGCTCGACGGCGGCGCCGAGCCGCTCCACCGGCACCTGGACGCTGACCTGGAACGAGTCCCAGTCGAGCCCGGTCACCAGCTCGGTGCCGAGCGCCTCGATGGCGAGCGCGTACGCGGTGGCGTCCCGCTGCGCCGTGCCCTCCTCCAGGGCCTTGGCCAGCACCGCGCCGAGCCCCTCCCGGCCGACCGGCTCGCGGCCGGCCCCGGCGTCGAGCAGCAGCAGCGCCACGGCCAGGTTCTGCCCGGGCAGGTGCGCGGCGACGACCCGGCCCCCGGCCACGTCGCGGCGCACCACCTGCGGGAACCGGTACGGCCGGGCCAGCCCCGGCCCGGGACGGTCGGCGATCAGGCTCATGCGGTCTCCTCGGGCAGGTAGGTCAGGGTGACCCGGTCCTCGGCGCGCAGCGCCTCGGCGGCGAGTTCGGCGATCTGGTCGGCGGTGACCGCCAGCCAGGCGGGCAGCCGCTCGGCGGCCTTCGCCGGGTCGCCGAACTGGGTGGCGTACCGGCCGAGGATGTCGGCGCGGCCGTCGACGGTGGACATCTGCCGCCACCACGCGGTGCTGAGCAGCGCCTTGGCCCGGTCCAGCTCGGCGGCGGTGACCGGCACGGTGGCCAGCTCGTCGACGACCTCGGCCACCCCGGCGGCCAGCCGCTCCCCGGTCACCCCGTCCCGGGCGGTGGCGGTGACGATCAGCGGGGCCGGCGCGTGCCGCAGGTCCACCCCGTACGCGCCGACCAGGTCGGGCTGGGCGAGCCGCTCGCCGTCGGCGAGGCGCTGGTAGAGGCGGCTGCCCCGGCCGCTGCCCAGCACGGTGGCCAGGACTGTCAGCACGTCGTACCCGGGGGTGCCGAACGGGTGGGTGCGGTGCGCGACGAACACGCGGGGCGCGGGCACGGCGGCGGTGACGGTCTCGGCGACCGGCGCGCCGGCGCGGGGCACGTGCCGGCCGTCCGGCGCGGCCGGGATCGACTCCCGGGCCGGGATCGCCCCGAAGTACTTGTCGGCCAGCGCGAACACCTCGGTCGCGGCGGCGTCGCCGACCACGGTCAGCACGGCGTTGTTCGGCGCGTAGTAGGTGCGGTGGAACGCCTGGAAGGTGGCCAGGTCGGCGGCGTTCAGGTCGGCCATCGACCCGATCGTCGCGTGGTGGTAGGGGTGTCCGGGCGGATAGAGCAGCGGCAGCAGCCGCAGCCACGCGTCGCCGTACGGGACGTTCTCGTAGCGCTGGCGGCGCTCGTTCTTGACCACGTCCCGCTGGTTGTCCAGGGTCTCCTGGGTCAGCGCCGGCACCAGGCCGCCCATCCGGTCGGCCTCCAGCCAGAGCGCCAGCTCCAGGTGCTCGGCGGGGACGGTCTCGAAGTAGTTCGTCCGGTCCGGGTTGGTGGTGGCGTTCAGCGAGCCGCCGGCGCCCTGGACGAGCTTCATGTGCTCGGTCTTCGCCACGTTCACCGAGCCCTCGAACATGAGGTGCTCGAAGAGGTGGGCGAACCCGGTCTGCCCGTCGGGCTCGTGCCGGGAGCCCACGTCGTACCAGAGGTTCACCGCGACCGCGGGCGCGGTGCGGTCCTCGCTCACCACCACACGCAGGCCGTTGTCCAGTCGGGTCGTTTCGATCGGCCAGGGGAAACCGCTGTCGGGCATGGCCCGACGCTATCCGATCCCGAGGTCGCAGGCGTGACGCGAGTGGGTCGGCGCGGCGCGGCACGGCCGGTCCCGTCCGCCCCGGGCGGCGCGGGCCGCCGCCCGGGGTGGACGGGGTGGGGCTCTCAGTCCGGGGGCTCGATCGCGGTCACCGTCTCGTCGGAGGTGCGGTGCTCCAGCACCGTGTCGGGGGCGGCGGCGCGGTCGGCCTCCCGCCGGTCGGACTCGTCGAGGATCGCCTCGGCCTGCGCGTAGGCGTCGTCGCTGCCCACCGCCGCCTCCTCGGGCAGCAGGTGGGCGCGGGAGGAGATCCGGTCGGTGTCGCTCTGGTCGTGACTCATGCCGGAGTCTCTACCCAGCGAACGGCTCAGCGGAACGGGCCGCGCACCTCGTAGGTGATCCCGCCCGACGACGCGCCGGAGGTGCCGCGCTGGGAGGAGAAGTAGAGCCGGGTGCCGTCCGGGGAGAACGCCGGCCCGGTGATCTCGGACGACCCCTGCCCGGTGATCCGGAGGAACGGCGTGACGACCCCGGCCGGAGTGATCATGTTGACCTCCATGTTGCCGCCGTCCTCGGCCACGTACAGGTCGCCGGAGCGGGCCCCGACGATGTTGTCCACCCCGGTCAGGGGCGCGGTGCCGCCGGTCACCAGCGAGTCGTCGTACGCCAGGTCGATGCGCTGCGCGACCGCGTCGTACGCCCAGACCCGGTTGTCGCCCTTGGTGGTGAACCAGCAGGTCCCGTCGGCGTACCAGCAGCCCTCGCCGCCGTTGAACTTCTTCGCCCCGGACACCTGTTGGCGGGTGTACGTCGGCGAGCCGTCCGGGTCCGGCACCGGAGCCCAGGTGACCGGGCCGCTGGTTGCGGTGCCGGCGACCAGCACCTCCAGGGTGCCGGCGGACAGGTCCCCCCAGACGGTCGGCCGGAACCGGTAGAAGCAGCCGCTCGTCTCGTCCTCGGTCAGGTAGACGACCTGCCGGACGGGGTCGGCCGCCGCCGCCTCGTGCTTGAACCGGCCCAGCGCCGGGCGCTGCACCGCCGCCGTCCCGCCCTGCGGGTACGTCTCGTAGACGTACCCCCGGCTGACCTCCTCGCAGGAGAGCCAGGTGCCCCACGGGGTCGCGCCGCCGGCGCAGTTCTGGTTGGTCCCGGACAGGATCCGGTACGCCGAGGCGACGCTCCCGTCGGCGGCGAACCGCACGGCCGACGCCCCGCCGCCCGGGGTGATCTCGGAATTCGAGACGTAGATCCACCCGGTTCCGGCGGGGAAGCAGGCCCCGCCGTCGGGGGCGTCGTGCCAGGCGTACGAGGTGCCGGCGACCGCCTGCCGGGACCGGGCCACCACCCGGCTGGTGAACCCGGCGGGGAGCTGGATGCCGTTGCCGTCGGCGGCGCCCAGCGGCCCGTACGGACCCGTCCCGGGCTGGGCGGGAGCGGCCGACGCGAGGGACGACCAGAGGCTGCCGGCCAGCGCGGCGACCCCCGACGCGGCGGTGGCGCGCAGCAGCGTACGACGGTCCATTCGAACCTCCAGGCGATGGTGTGTGCCGCCGAAACTACCGACGAATACATCGACGAAAGTGAACGTGAGGCGAGGCTTTCCCGACGACGGGGTGAGCCTTTCCCGCCGCGTCGGGTAGGCTGGTCGGCGTGACGCGGTCGTATCGATGGTTTAGACAGCCGGCTGGAGGAGCCGGTGACTTCACCGTGATCTGACGTCACTTCCTCTTCGAGCCGGCTGGGCAGGGGCCTGATTCCCTGCCCTTTTGCGTACGAGCAGCCGGCTCGACCTCGGGCGCCGGCCCCGGGGCACGGTCGGCGGAAGGAACCCCACCGTGACGTCCCCGGACAGCCATCGCGTGATCGACCAGCGGATCGACCGCGTCGTGCCGTTGACCACCCCGGCCCTGCTCCACCACCACCTGCCCCTGGACGCGGCGCTCACCGAGGCCGTGCTCGACGGCCGGCGCGCGGTCGCCCGGGTGCTGGACCGCGCCGACGACCGACTGCTGGTCGTGGTCGGCCCGTGCTCGGTGCACGACCCGGCGGCCGCCCTGGAGTACGCGGCCCGGCTGCGCACCGCCGCCGACCGGCTCGCCGACGACCTGTTGATCGTGATGCGGGTCTACTTCGAGAAGCCGCGTTCCACGGTGGGCTGGAAGGGCCTGATCAACGACCCGGCGCTGGACGGCTCCGGCGATGTGAACACCGGCCTGCGCACCGCCCGCGCGCTGCTGCTGGACGTGCTGCGGCTGGGCCTGCCGGTGGGCTGCGAGTTCCTCGACCCGATCACCCCGCAGTACATCGCCGACACCGTCGCCTGGGGCGCGATCGGCGCCCGCACCGTGGAGAGCCAGGTGCACCGGCAGCTCGCCTCCGGGCTGTCGATGGCGATCGGCATGAAGAACCGCCCCGACGGCAGCATCGGCACGGCCGTGGACGCGATCCGCGCGGCCGGCGTCCCGCACGTCTTCCCCGGCATCGACGTGTCCGGCACCCCGGCGATCATGCACACCCGGGGCAACGCCGACGGCCACCTGGTGCTGCGGGGCGGCAACGACGGCCCGAACTACGACGCCGCCTCCGTCGCCGCGGCGCTGGCGCAGTTGCGGGCGGCCGGCCTGCCGGAGCGGGTCGTGGTCGACGCGAGCCACGCCAACAGCGGCAAGGACCACCGCCGCCAGCCGCTGGTCGCCGCCGACGTCGCGGCCCAGCTCGCCGCCGGGCAGCGCGGCATCGTCGGCGTCATGCTGGAGAGCTTCCTGCTCCCCGGCCGGCAGGACCTGGACCCGACGCGGGAGCTGGAGTACGGCCGTTCGATCACCGACGCCTGCCTCGGCTGGGACGACACCGAGGGGGTGCTGGACGACCTGGCCACCGCCGTCCGCGCCCGCCGCGCCGCCCCGGCCACCGCCTCTCCCACCCCGACCTCCACCCCCGCCTGACGCCGCCGAGGGACATACCGCGGTCACCGAAGGTGACCGTGCCCCTCGACCGAGAGGGATGCGGGGCGGTCTCACGCTGCGTGCTGGCCGGCCAACCCCACGCCGACTCCCGCATCCCCTTTGCTCTGCACCCACCGGCGCAGCACCCGGCGGAACAGCATGTTTGCGGTGTCCGCGCGGTGTCAGCCGGACAACTTGGTGACGCACCGTAGCCGCTGCGTCGGCGGGTGCAGAGCAAAGGGACGGGAGCGGATGGCGGACGTCTCCCGGCAGACCCCGGCCGGCGCCCGCCGGCGGTAGCGGTGCGTCACGCCCGACGGCGCTCAGGCGCGCGCGGCGCGAGGCGTGCCCCCGGCGCGGCTCCTGCCACCTGCGGCCGGGGTGGGCAAAGCCAGCGGCGCCCCGGCCGAAAGACCGGGGCGCCGCTGGTGTCGGTGTGCAGGTCGCCTCTCGGCGCGTGGCGCGACGCGGCTCCAGCCGGACGGTATTCCGCGAAGGCATTTCAGGTGAGGCCCGGGGACACTGGGCACACCGACACCCGTCACAACCGGCGGGGCCCGGTCGATGTTCCGGCCACCGACGTGACGGGCGTCACGCCGCCGGCGCGACCGCCCCACTGTGCGCGCTCGCCCCTCCCGGGTTTGGTCGTTTCCGCCCCGGGTAGCTGATCGTCGTGACCGACGAAGCTGTGACCGACGAAGCACCCGTGACGGCGGCGCCCGTGAGCGACGCCGGCCCGGTCGAGGAGCTGGACACCCGGCCGCTCGACGAGTTGCTCGACGACGTCTACCGCGGCCAGGAGCGGATCAGCCAGGCGGACATCTACCGCCGGGCCGTCGCCGCCGAGCTTCCCGCGTCGCTGCTCACCCGGATCGCCGCCCTCCCCCAAGGCGAGTACGCCGTGGACGAGGCCGCCGACCTGCTGGGCGGCACGGCACTCTGACGCCCCGGCCACGCAACCGAGAGGACCGCCAGATGACCGATCGCCAGGAGCAGCACCACGAGCACATCGAGGCGCTCGGCCAGCCGCCGGAGGGCCTGGACAGCACGCCCGAGCCGGACTTCGCCAACGAACACGACCAGACGGCCGTCGACGCGGACGTGATCACCGGCGAGGACGAGGACGAGCGCGAGCCGGAGTCTCCGCACG
This sequence comes from Micromonospora sp. PTRAS2, assembly GCF_054052245.1. Taxonomy (NCBI): domain Bacteria; kingdom Bacillati; phylum Actinomycetota; class Actinomycetes; order Micromonosporales; family Micromonosporaceae; genus Micromonospora; species Micromonospora sp. PTRAS2. Next base: position 72,778 of record NZ_JBSWBU010000017.1, on the reverse strand, counting down.
GCTGGTCCGGCATGCAGCGCTGAGGCGAGGCGCAGGCGACTGGAGACGCGAACGCGAAGGGAGGGGGCCGACGAGGCCCCCTCCCTTTCGGGCGTACGACAGGGGATCAGTCCTTGTGGTGGCCGCCCTCGGCCGCCTGCTGGGCCACGGCGTAGCCCATCTGGAGGAAGTCGGAGGCCGCGACCGCGGTCAGGGCGGTGGCCACCAGCCGGGTCAGCCGGGGGGCCAGGACGAGCCCGCCGGTGAGCCCGGTGGCCACCCAGACGGCCAGGCAGAACGGGCAGCTCAGCAGCTCGCCGATGGCGTGCCGGGTGGGGCTGCCCGAGTCGCGGACCTGCTCCATCACCTCGCCGCTGCCGATCGGGTGGTCGTAGCGGGTGAACGGGGCGCGCAGCGGGCTGGTCACCGCGTCCTTGGACAGCAGCCGGCTGAGCTTGTGGGTGGCGATGGCGAGCAGCACCACGTCGGCGGTGGCGGGCCGGTCGGGCACGGGGCGGCCGGTCGCCCGCACCAGGCCCGCGATCGTGGCGGTCACACCCGCGTACGTGCCCATCGCCGCGAGGTAGCCGCCCAGCGGACGGTACTCGTGCGGCGCGTACGCCTGGCGCAGTCGCGCCACCTTCTGCTTCAGGCTGCTCTCGCTCAACCCGGTCTCCTCATCGTCTGCGCGTCGCGGCCCCCGCGAGGGGCCCGCCGCCGGCCGGTCAACCGGCGGTCAGGTTGTCGGCCACCTCGCGGGCGAGGTTGGCCAGGGTCTCGTCGGCGAGCCCGGCCTCCGCCCCGCCGGCCGCGCCGGCGAGGTCGAGGCACACCCGCGCGCCCCCGGCGTCGGCCGGCTCGACCCGGATCTCGGCCGACCAGCCGGGCGCGGAGTCGCTGCGCCACCAGGCCCGCAGGTCCCCCGCGTCGACCTCGGGGCGGCTGTCGCCGTCGGACCGCAGCGGCTCGGGCAGCCAGGCCGCGGCGCGATCCGGGTCGGTCGCCGTGCTGAACACCACCTCCGGCGGCGCGGACATGCCGCGCTGGGCGCGTGCGGTCATCACTCGTCCCGCAGCCTGGCCGGGTCGATCTCCCGCCCCGGGCGCCGGGCCAGGTACTCGGTCTCCAGGTCCGCCGTGCGCCGCAGGTGGTTGGCGAGCGCCGAGTCCGACGCGTGCCGCAGGGTGTCGAGGCGGGTGCGGTGCAGGCTGTGCATCTCGCGGATCAGGTCGTCGTCGGCGAGCTCGGCCGGGTCGATGCCGGGCTCCTCGTCGGTGGCCGGGTCGCGCAGGTGGTCCCCGTCCCATTCGGGCATCCGCTGCTCCGGGCTGGCCTCGGCCGGGCCGGTGGTCGTCCGCCAGGCTGATTCGGTCATGTCGCCCCCCTCGTCTCGTCTGGGCTGGCGTCTAGACGGATGCCCACCCGCGCCCCCGGCAAACCACCGGCACTACGACGCCGCGTCGGAGACGACGCCGCCGACCGGTACCCTCGATGCCATGAAACGGCTCTGGACACCGGCGTGGATCGCCCGCCACGTGGCCATGGTCGTGCTGGTCGTCGGCTTCCTCGGGCTGGGCTGGTGGCAGATCACCCGGGCCGCCGGGGGCAATGCGCTGAGCTGGGGGTACGCGGTCGAGTGGCCGGTCTTCGCCGCGTTCGTGCTCTTCGTCTGGTGGCGTGAGCTGCGGCACGCCCTGCGGTCGGCCCCCGGCGACGAGCCGGCGGAGCCGGCGACGGAGGAGCCGGCCCGGGCCGACCGGGTCGCGGCGGCCACGCCGTCCGCCACCCCCACGGGAGTACGCCGGCCGGTGCGGGTGTCCCGCGCGCCGGCCACGCCGGTCGACGGCGCGGACGACACCGACCTGGCCGCCTACAACCGCTACCTGGCATGGTTGAACGCCAACCCGGGCGCCCGACCCGGTGACTATCCCGGCTGACGCCGGTTCGCGACTATCCGGCGCAGGCCGGTTTCGGAAGGACGGACGAAGGTGGGCGGAGCCCTTACCCGGTACCGCGTGATCGCCTGGATCGTGGGCGTGGCGCTGGTCGTGCTGGTCGCAGTCGGCATGCCCCTGAAGTACGGGTTCGACGAGCCGGCCGTGGTGGCGGTCGTCGGCACCGCGCACGGCTGGCTCTACATGCTCTACCTGGCCGCGACGTTCGACCTGTCCCGCCGGGCGGACTGGCCGTTGAAGCGGATGCTGCTGGTGATGCTCGCCGGCACCGTCCCGTTCGTGTCCTTCTACGCCGAGCGTCGGGTCAGCGACTGGCTCGCCCCGCGGCCCGCCCCGGCCGTGGAGCCGGTGGCCGGCTGAGTAAGTCCCCTTTCGCCACTTTCGTCCCTGCTTCACCTGCGGGTAACTTCCGTCCCGCGCTAGGTTGATCAGGCCGGACCGGTCGACCGCCGTCCACCAGGACAGCCCCGGGCCGGTGCCGACGCGGCGTCCACGACGTCGTGCCGGCTGGTGGGAGAGGAGCCCTCCGCTCTTGTCGTCCCTCAGAAATTCGCTGCGCGCACTGGTGACGGCCGGCCTCGTGGCCACGCTGATCGCCCCGGCGTCGGTGGCTCGGGCAGAGCCGACCCCCGCCGAGCTGACGCGGCGGATCGAGAAGTCCTCGACCGAGCTGGAACGGGTCGTCGAGTCCTACAACAAGCTCAACGAGGACATCAAGGCGAACAAGGCCACCGCGGCGAAGCTCGCGGCCCGGATCGGGCCGTTGGAGGAGCAGACCGCGCAGAGCCGGGCGGACGTCGGCACGATCGCCGTCACCGCGTACAAGTCGGGCCGGCTGGACGCCGCCAACGCGCTGCTGAGCCCGGGCGGGCCGAGCACCCTGCTGGACCGCCTCGACACCCTCGACCAGCTCAGCCGGCAGCGCCAGCAGCGGATCGCCGGCTACACCGAGAACCAGCGCCGGCTGCTCGACCAGAAGGGGCGGCTGGACGCCACGCTGGCGAAGCAGGCCGCGCAGGCGAAGCAGCTCACCGCCAGCCGCAAGCGGATCGAGAAGGACCTGGCCGAGCTGTACGAGATGCGCCGGCAGGCGTACGGGCGGGCCACCGAGCCCACCCCGCCGAAGGCGCGTTCGGGCGGGAAGTCCGGCTCCGGCGAGAAGGCCCCGGCCGTCTCGGGCCGGGCCGGCGCGGCCGTGCGGTACGCGTACGGGGCGCTCGGCAAGCCCTACGTCTGGGCCGCCGACGGCCCGAACGGGTACGACTGCTCCGGCCTCACCTCCGCGGCCTGGCGGGCGGCCGGCAAGTCCCTGCCGCACAACACGCGGATGCAGTGGGGCGTGGTCAGCCACATCAGCCGCAGCGAGCTGCGCCCGGGCGACCTCGTCTTCTACAACAGCCTCGGCCACGTGGCCATCTACGTCGGCGACGGCCAGGTGATCCACGCGCCGACCTTCGGCCGCAACGTGGAGAAGCGGGCCCTCGCCCTGATGCCGCCCTACGGGTACGGCCGGGTCCGCTGACCGGCTCCCCGCGCGACGGCGAACGGCCGGCGTCCCCCTATCGGACGCCGGCCGTTCGCCGTCATTACTACCAGCTCAGGCGGCCTGCAGCCCCTCCGCCCGGGCCAGCTCGCGCAGCCGGCCCAGCGCCTGGATCTCCAGCTGCCGGATCCGCTCCCGCGACAGCGAGAACCGCGATGCGACCTCGGTCAGCGAGTGCTCCCGCCCGTCCTCCAGGCCGTAGCGGGCCCGCATGATGCCGGCCGACCGGTCGTCGAGGTGATTGAGCAGGCCCTCGATGCGCTGCCGCTCCAGGCCGGTGAGGACGATCTCCTCCGGCGACGGGGCGTCGCTGTCGGCGACCAGGTCGCCGAGGTTGGTGTCGCCGTCGTCGCCGACCGGCGTGTCGAGCGACACCGTGTCCTGCGACCAGCGCACCAGCTCCCTGACCCGCTCGACGGTGACGCCGAGGGCCGCCGCGATCTGCTCCGGCTCCGGATCGCTGCCCAGCTCGCGGGTGAGCTGCCGGGCGACGTTGCGCATCCGGTTGACGTCCTCGACCAGGTGCACCGGCAGCCGCACGGTGCGCTCCTGCTGCGCGATCGCCCGGCTGATCGCCTGGCGGATCCACCAGGTCGCGTAGGTGGAGAACTTGAACCCGCGCTCGTAGTCGAACTTCTCGACCGCCCGGACCAGGCCGGTGTTGCCCTCCTGGATCAGGTCGAGCATGGGCATGCCCGAGCGCACGTAGCGCCGGGCGATGGAGACGACCAGCCGCAGGTTGGCGCGGATGAAGAGGTCCTTCGCCCGCTCCCCCTCGGCGACCACCCGCTCCAGGTCGTCCCGGGCGACACCGGCGGGAACGCTGTCCGTCTCGAGCAGGTGCTCGGCGTACAGCCCGGCCTCGATCGACTTGGAGAGGTCGACCTCGGTGGCGGCGTCCAGCAGTGGCGTCCGGGAGATCTCGTGAAGGTAGACTCCGACCAGGTCGCGCTCCTCGGCCACCTCGTCGGTTCGCATGCCGATGTTCTTGTCCACGTTGCCCACGGTCCCCTCGCTCGCGCCGGTTGCCCGGTTCCTTGCCATCCCCACGTCCATCAGCCCTCCCCCGTAACTTCCGCTGTGCCCTCCGGTGCTGACCTGACACCTGCACAACAGTTGAGACGCGTCGGGGATTCCATGTCGTGAGTCGAAAGTGTCACGAATGCCTGAGTAGTAGCTGAGAGCCCGGTCCATGTTTGCTGTCAGCACCCCGAAAAGTGGCTCGCCGTTGGCGCCACCGACGGGTCGGCGGATCGACGGAACGCGTCCGCCTCTGGCATGGCACCATCGCCACCCCGGGGCGCACAGCGACCCGCGTCACCGCCGTACTGCGATCCTGGTCACCGGCTGATACGCGGCGGCGGACCGGTCGGTTCATTCACGGATACGGAATACCCTCGCCCCGGTTGAACAATCCGTGCCGTGTGGTAAGTCCCACCGTCGGCGCTTGGTGACCACCGTCACGGCCCGCACCGGCAGGGGCCGCAGACGCTCAGGAGGCGAGCAGGTCGAGCGCGCCCCTGACCTGGTCGGCAGCGCGGGCCAGGGCGGCCCGGGCGGCGGGGACCTCGGCGCCGGAGACGAGCGACACCAGGGCGGTCTTGAGGTCACCGTCGGCCTCGTGCAGGGCCCGCCGGCAGACCTCCTCGGCGCAGCCGGTGGCCTCCATCAGGATCGAGATCATCCGGCCGCGCAGCTTGGCGTTGGTGGCCACCATGTCGATCATGAGGTTCGAGTAGACCCGCCCCAGCCGCACCATGACGGCCGTGGAGAACGTGTTGAGCACCAGCTTCTGCGCCGTGCCCGCCTTCATCCGGGTCGAGCCGGTCACCACCTCGGGGCCGGTGTCGACCCCGATGAAGACGTCGACCGACCCGGCGGCCTCGGCCTCCGGGTTGGCGCAGAGCAGCACCGTCGAGGCCCCCTGGGCCCGGGACGCGGCGAGCGCCCCGAGAACGTACGGGGTGCGTCCGCTGGCGGCCAGCCCGACGACGAGGTCGCCCGCGCCGACGCAGTCGGCCGCCTCGGCCGCCCCGCCCCGGTGGTCGTCCTCGGCGTCCTCGACGGCCCGCCACATCGCGTCCGGGCCGCCCGCGAGGTGGGCGCAGAACCAGTGCCGGGGCGAGTTGAAGGTGGGTGCCAGCTCGGCAGCATCCAGCACCCCGAGGCGGCCGGAGGTCCCGGCGCCGAAGTAGTGCACCCGGTGCCCGCCGCGCAGCGCGGCGACCGCGAGGTCGACGGTGGCGGCGATCTCGTCGAGGACCGCGGCGACGGCGGCCGGCACCCGCCGGTCGGCCTCGTTGATCACGGTGAGCACGTCCCGGGTGGACATCAGGTCGAGGTCGACGCTGCGCGGGTTGCGCCGCTCGGTGGGCGCGCCCACCCGGACCACCGGACGGGCGGGGACCGCCGTGACCTCCCCGGGCTCGACGCGCCCGGCCGTCATCCCCGCCTCCGGCCGGGGCCGACCCGCCGGGTCCGCACCGCGTCGGCGGTGACCTCCAACGCCCGGCGGGCCCGCGCGCGGTTGCGGGCGGCCACCCCGACGAAGAGGCAGTCGACCACGGTGAGCTGGGCCAGCCGGCTGGCCATCGCGCCCGAGCGGTACGTCGTCTCGCGGGCCGCCGTGGTGAGCACGAAGTCGGCGACGTCGGTGATCGGCGAGCGGGGGAAGTTGGTCAGCGCCACCGTGCTGGCCCCCCGGGCGCGGGCCTGCTCCAGCACCTCGATCACGTCGGCGGTGGTGCCGCTGTGCGAGATGCCCACGGCCACGTCGCCCTTGGCGAGCAGCGCGGCCGAGGTGAGGGCGGTGTGCACGTCGGGGAAGTAGAACGCCATGCGGCCGATGCGGTGCAGCTTCTGCTGGAAGTCCGAGGCGACGAAGCCGCTCGCGCCCGCGCCGTAGACCTCGATCCGCCCCGCGCCGACGATCGCCTCGACGACCTGCTCGCAGACGGCCGGGTCGAGCTGCTCGGCCGTCTCCTCCACGGCCCGGGCGTCGTTGAACGCGATGGTGGCGATGATCTGGGCCAGGTCGGCACCGGGCGGGATGTCGCCGCCGACGACCCGGGCGTCCGGCGGCTCGACCCGGCGGGCGGCCTCGGCGGCGAGCCGGATGCGCAGCTGCGGGTAGCCGTCCATGCCGACCGAGCGGCAGAACCGGATGACGGTCGCCTCGGATGTCTCGGCGGCGGTGGCGAGGTCGGTGATGGTGCGCCGGGCGGCGTCCGCCGGGTCGGAGACCACCAGTCGGGCCACCCGCTGCTCGGCGGGCGACAGCGAGGGGAGCAGGCCGCTGATGTGGACGATCAACCCACCCGGCTCGTGACTCGCAGAAATCTTCGGACTCTTCGCCACGGCTGAAACTTACTTTCACCGGGCGCGAGCGTCAACCATGTCTCCACGTATCGGGAAAAAAGTACTCCGGACGTTCACGAGTGTTGCGGAAAGACTGTCATCCACGCAGCGCCCGACACCTCCCCCGGAGGGGCCCCGCCCCGTGCTGGACGGGCGCGGCGACCCACCGTCCGGGCGGCGGCACCCTTCGGTGGGGCACCCGGGGTGGGCCGGCCGGCCTACGGTCAGGCCTGACCCGCCACGAGCAGCCCCGGCCCCCGGCCGGCGTCGTCGACGGGGCGCGCCGCCGGGCCGGGCGTGCCGGTCGGTGCGGCCGGAGCGGGCTCGGCCGGCGGCGGAGCGGCCGGGGCGGCGGCCTCGGCGGGCGCGACGCCCTGGGCCGGCAGCCAGGCGGCCAGGTGGGCCCGGATCTGCCGGGACACCTCCTCGGGCGGGCGGCCGGCGTCGACGACCACGAAGCTGGGGAACTCGGGCAGCGTGCGGTACGCCGTGTCGGCGGCGGTCAGCCAGCCCATCGTCTCGTGGTCGGTGCCGCGCCGCTCGATCCGCTGGTACGCCTCGGCCGGGTCGACCGCGAGCAGGAAGGTGACCTGCGGCGGCGGGAAGAGGCGGTATCCGGCGCGGGCCAGCCGCTCCCAGCGCTGCCCGCCGTGCGCGCGGATGCTGGCGTACTGGCAGGCGGAGTAGCGGTCCATGACGGCCGTCCGGCCGGTGACGAGGCAGCTCAGCAGCGCCGCCGCGATCGCCAGCCAGCGCAGCACGGACTCGACGGCGAGCAGGCCGCGCCGGCCGACCAGCCGCTCGGCGTCGGGGCGGCCGAGCCGCTGGGCGAGGCGGCCGAGCCAGCGGCGGCCGCCGGCGTTGCGGTGGTAGGTGGCGGGGCGGCCGGCGGCGGTCAGCGCCTCGGCGAGGTGGTGGGCCTGGGTGGTCTTGCCCGACCCGTCGATGCCGATCAGGGCGACGGCGCGCAGTCGGGCCCCGCCCCGCCGGTCCCGCAGTGATCTGGCCACCTTCACCAGACTATCGGACCCGCGCTCACCTCCGGCGTTTCGTCCCTTTGCAGCCGGTTCGCGCCCCGCGCGGCGAGGCTCAGGTGTGGGCGAACGAAATGCCGGGTACGCAAATCGAATCCGCCTGTCCACGACACGACCGACGGGAGAGCCACATGGCCGAGCGCGGGGACGAGACCCTGGTGCACACGCTGAAGAAGGTCGCCGCCGTGCTCAAACAGTCCGAGATCCCGTTCGCCCTCGGCGGCAGCTTCGCGGTGTACGCCCACGGCGGGCACTCCAGCGAGCACGACGTCGACTTCCTGATCCGGGGCGAGGACGTGGACCGGGCTCTGGAGGCGCTGGTCGAGGCGGGCTTCGACGCCGAGCGCCCGCCCGAGGACTGGCTGGTGAAGGTCTACGACGACGGCCGGATGGTGGACCTGATCCACCGCCCGATCGAGACCCCGGTCACCGAAGAGACGTTCGCCGACACGATCGACCGCCCGGTCGACGCGATCCACATGCCCGTGCTGTCCGCGTCCCTGCTCATGGTGCACAAGCTGCTCAGCTTCTCCCAGCACTACTGCGACTTCGCCCGGGCGCTGCCGCTGGCCCGGTCGCTGCGCGAACAGATCGACTGGGAACGGGTACGCAAGGAGACGCAGCACTCGCCGTACGCCGAGGCGTTCCTGGTGCTGCTCGACCGGTTGGACGTGGTGCCGTACGCCGGCGCCACCGAGGAGAAGGAGACCGCGTGAGCGAGCACCGTGACAGCGCCGCCGGGACGCCCGCCGTCACCGCCGGCCCGCCCGACGAGTACGTGGAGGCCGAGATCCACCGGCTGCTGGCCGAGGACCCGGCCGTCGCCGAGCAGGGGATCACCGTGGTCCGCCGGGAGCGCGGCCTGGTCCTCTACGGCGAGGTGGAGAGCCCGCACCGGCGCGAGGAGATCCTGCGCCGGGTCGCCGAGCGCTTCCCCGACGTGCCGGTCACCAGCGACATCGGGGTGATCCGCACGCAGGCGCCCACGCAGGTCGAACAGCTGCCGTGAGGGAGGTCGGAAGGTGATCCGGATCGCCGCCGTGGGCGACGTGCACCTGGACGAGGACGTGGTGGGCCGGTTCCGGCCCGCCCTGGACGAACTGCCCGACTGCGCCGACGTGCTGCTGCTCGCCGGCGACCTGACCCGGCACGGCACCGAGGCCGAGGCGCGCTGCGTGGCCCGGGAGTTCGGCGGGCTGGGCGTGCCGGTGGTGACGGTGCTCGGCAACCACGACCACCAGTGCGACCAGGTGCCGCAGGTGGTCAAGGTGCTGGAGGAGGCCGGCATCCGGGTGCTGGAGGGCGAGGGGATCGTGCTGGAGTTCCCCGCCGGGCGGCTCGGCGTGGCCGGGGTGAAGGGCTTCGGCGGCGGCTTCGCCGGCCGGTGCGCCAGCGACTTCGGCGAGCCGGAGATGAAGGCGTTCGTCCGCACCACGAACGAGAGCGCGGAGGCGCTGGGCGCGGCCCTGCGGGGGCTGGACTGCGACCTGCTGGTGGCGCTGACCCACTACTCCCCCGTGCCGGACACGCTGGCCGGCGAGCCGCTGGAGATCTACCCGTTCCTCGGGTCGTACCAGCTCGGGCAGGCCATCGACTCGGCGCCGACCGCGCTGGCCCTGCACGGGCACGCGCACGCCGGCAGCGAGCGGGGCACCACCCCGGGCGGGGTGCGGGTGCGCAACGTGGCCCACCCGGTGATCAAGCAGGCGTACAGCATCTTCCACCTGGGAGATCATCTGGACGCCGGGGAGGTTTCCCGGATCGGTCACTCGGGTATTCAGCAGCCATGGAGCTGATTCTCTGGATTCTCGCAGTCGTACTCGTGGTCGCCGGCATCCTCGCGCTGTTCCGCCGGCAGATCCTGTGGGGCATCGTCCTCATCGTGGTCGGGCTGTTGGTCGGCCCGGGCGGGGTCAGCATCTTCAACACTTGATCCCCGACTTCGTCGTATCCACCACCGACCCGCCGGGGTCGTCGTGACCGGAGCCTCGTCCTCCCAGACAGGGGCCACCGGGCAGGACGACCCCGGCGCCATGCCGTCCGGGGTTTGCCGGCGCCGGCCGCCGGGCACCTGCTGCACATGACAGTTTCGGACAGCATCCGGCGCACGACCGGGGGCCGGAAGTGGTGGGCGCTCCTCGGCTTCGGCGCGGCCGTGACGGTCGCCGCCGCGATCGGCGGGCTCGGCGTGCGGGGCACCTCGCAGGAGTACGCGAGCCTGAACCAGCCGGACTGGGCTCCCCCGTCCTGGGTCTTCGGCCCGGTCTGGACGTTCCTCTACGCGCTGATCGCGATCGCCGGGTGGCTGGTGTGGCGGCGGGTCGGCTTCGGCCCGGCGCTGTACGCCTGGACGGCCCAGCTCGTGCTGAACGCGATCTGGACCCCGCTGTTCTTCGGCGCCGGCCGGTACGGCCTGGCGTTCGCCGAGATCGTGCTGATGTGGCTGGCCATCGGGGTGACCGTGGTGCTGTTCGCGCGGGTCTCCCGGCTGGCGGCGGCGCTGCTGCTGCCGTACTGGGCGTGGGTCACCTTCGCCGCCGCCCTCAACTTCGCCATCTGGCAGCTCAACTGAGCTGCAAGGAAGGGCCCCCTGTTAACGCTTTCTGTTGCACAGGGGACCCCTCCTAACACGCGTGGCGGTCAGCAGCGCGGGACGTTCGGGATGTAGCCGTCGTAGCCGGTGTAGACGTACGCGTCGGCGATGTACCGGCCGCTGCCGATCCGGTCCCAGATCGAGCTGGTGCCGTACGTGCCGGTGACCGTGGTGCCGCTGGTCTGGCAGTGGATCGTCACCTTCGTCCCGTCCGCGACCGTGCCGACCGAGGAGTACCCGGTGCCCGGGCCGGAGCGGACGGTCAGCGGGGTGCCGCTGGTGTCGACCGTGCCGGAGCCGGTGCTCGACGAGCAGTTGTTGTCGCTGGTGTACGTCTTGGTGCCCCAGTACAGCGCCAGGTTGCCGTTGAACCGGACCTGGATGTCGTTGCCGTTGAGCCGCTGCTCGTAGTGCAGGTGCGGGCCGGTGGAGCCGCCGGTGCTGCCGACCCAGCCGATGACCTTGCCGTAGCCGACGCTCTGGCCGACGGAGACGTTGAAGCCGTTGAGGTGGGCGTAGTAGGTCGTGTAGCCGCCGCCGTGGTCGATGCGGACGTACTTGCCGTAGCTGGTGCCACCCAGGTCGGTCACCCGGTCGACGGTGCCGGGGGCGCTGGCCACCACGGGGTCGCCCTGGTCGTCGGTGCGGTTGAAGTCGACGGCGTACGCCGGGCTGTGGTCGGAGCGGGTCTGGCCGGACCAGGACTGGCCGCAGGGGAAGGGGACCTTGAAGGTCGGGGCGGCCAGGGCCGGGGTCGCCGGCACCAGGGTCGCCGCGATCAGTGCGCCGACCGCCGCGAGGCTGTACCACCGCTTACGCATCCAGCACCTCCGATGTCGATAAACTTCAATCGATTGCCTTCAGCGTGACAGATTCCTGCATCGACCGAAAGGGGTCACGGAGGGTGGAACCCCCCTATCGGTGGGAGCGTGCCCACTAGGGGTGAGCTGGTTTCGGGATTGTTACTCGTCCGTGTCCGATGGGGGGTGGACGCGCTCCAATGCAAGCGCTTACATGTGGTGACGCCCATCGGACCGGCGCCGGTTGAACGCGACCGCGCCGGCAAGGAAGGAGAACGGCATGGCGGTCTTTGCCAGACCACGCCAGGCTCTCGCGGTCGCCGGCGTACTGGGGCTGGCGCTCAGCGTCACTGCCTGTGGCACCGGCGACGACAAGAGCAGCGACAAGGCGGACTCCGCGGAGTGTGCGGCTTACGAGAAGTACCAGGGCAACGACGGCAAGAAGGTCACGATCTACTCGTCGATCCGGGACATCGAGGCCGACCGCCTCGACGAGTCCTGGAAGCAGTTCGAGGACTGCACCGGCATCGAGATCGACCACGAGGGCAGCGGTGAGTTCGAGGCCCAGCTCGGTGTCCGGGTCGACGGCGGCAACGCGCCCGACCTCGCCTTCATCCCGCAGCCGGGTCTGGTCAAGCGGTTCGCCGACGCCGGCAAGCTCAAGGCGGCCAGCGCCGACACCAAGGCGATGGCCGAGCAGAACTACTCGGCCGACTGGCTGAAGTACGGCACCGTCAACGGCCAGTTCTACGGCGCCCCGCTCGGCTCCAACGTGAAGTCCTTCGTGTGGTACTCGCCGAAGACCTTCAAGGAGAAGGGCTGGACCGTCCCCACCACCTGGGACGAGCTGATCGCCCTGAGCGACAAGATCGCGGCGAGCGGCACCAAGCCGTGGTGCGCGGGCATCGAGTCGCAGGACGCGACCGGCTGGCCGGCCACCGACTGGGTCGAGGACATGATGCTGCGGACGCAGACCCCCGAGGTCTACGACCAGTGGACCACCCACGGCATCCCGTTCAACGACCCGAAGGTCGCCGAGGCCGTGGACAAGGCCGGCGCCATCCTCAAGAACGAGAAGTACGTCAACGGCGGCTTCGGCGGCGTGAAGAGCATCTCCACCACCTCCTTCCAGGAGGCGGGCACGCCGATCACCACCGGCAAGTGCGCCCTGCACCGGCAGGCGTCCTTCTACGCCAACCAGTGGCCGCAGGGCACCAAGGTGGCCGAGGACGGCGACGTCTTCGCGTTCTACTTCCCGGCCATCGACCCGGCCAAGGGCAAGCCGGTGCTGGGCGGCGGCGAGTTCGTCGCGGCCTTCGCCGACCGTCCCGAGGTCCAGGCCGTGCAGACGTACCTGGCCTCCGGTGAGTACGCCAACAGCCGCGCCAAGATCGGCGACTGGGTGTCGGCCAACAAGCAGCTCGACCTGGCCAACGTGCCGAACCCGGTGGACAAGCTCTCCGTGCAGATCCTGCAGGACCAGAAGAGCGTCTTCCGGTTCGACGGTTCGGACCTGATGCCGGCCGCCGTCGGCACGGGGACGTTCTGGAAGGGCATGATCGACTGGATCAACGGCAAGGACACCGCGACCGTGCTCCAGGGCATCGAGAGCAGCTGGCCGAAGTGATCTGAGGCGGTGGGCCGGTCCGTCGACACGGGCCGGCCCACCGACCGAGCCGAAACCCCGAAGGAGGGTTGATGGAGTTCGACTTCGCCGACGTGCAGCCGAAGCTCCTCATGTTGTTGTACGGGCTGATCGCGTTCGCCGTGGTCGTCGGGGGCCTGCTGCTGCTCCTCGACGCCGTGCCGTCCTACTTCGCCCGACGCCACGAGGCACAGCTGATCGCCGCCGCGGCGAACGGGGCTCCACTGCCCCGGCGCCGCAAGCCGCGCGAGGGCATGTTCGCGTTCTTCTTCCTGCTGCCAGCGGTGCTGCTGCTCATGATCGGCCTGGTCGTCCCGGCCATCCGCACCACGTTGCTGTCGTTCATGGACGGCGGCAGCCGCAACTGGGTGGGACTCGACAACTACGCCTGGATGTTCTCCGACAGCTCGATCATCCGGGTGCTGATCAACACGCTCGTGTGGGTGCTGCTGGTGCCGCTGGTGGCCACCGCTTTCGGGCTGCTCTACGCGGTCATGGTGGACAAGGCCCGGTTCGAGTCGGTGGCCAAGTCCCTGATCTTCATGCCGATGGCGATCTCGTTCGTCGGCGCGGCGATCATCTGGAAGTTCGTCTACGCCTACCGCGGCGAGGGGCAGGACCAGATCGGCCTGCTCAACCAGATCGTGGTGAGCCTCGGCGGTGAGCCCAAGCAGTGGCTGCTGGAATCGCCGCTGAACACCCTGCTGCTGATCGTCATCATGGTCTGGATCCAGGCCGGCTTCGCCATGGTGGTGCTCTCCGCGGCGATCAAGGCCATCCCGGCCGACATCGTCGAGGCCGCCCGGCTCGACGGGGTCACCCCGTGGCAGATGTTCTGGCAGATCACCATGCCGAGCATCCGCCCGGCGCTGATCGTCGTGGTCGTGACGCTGTCGATCGCCACGCTGAAGGTCTTCGACATCGTCCGGACCGCGACCAACGGCAACTACGACACCAGCGTCATCGCGAACGAGATGTACAACCAGGCGTTCCGGTACGGCCAGAACGGGCAGGGCTCGGCGCTGGCGGTCTTCCTCTTCGTCCTGGTGATCCCGCTCGTGATCTACCAGATCCGCAACCTGCGTCAGCAGCGGGAGGGCTGAGATGACCACCACGACGCCCACGCTCCCCGCCGGGGCACAGGCCACCGGAAAGACCACCACCACCGCCGGCCGGGTCCGCAAGCGGCTCAACAGCCGCACGGCGACGCTGATCTCGATCGTCATCGCGGTGTTCTGGACGATCCCCACCTTCGGCCTGTTCGTCTCCTCGTTCCGGCCGGAGAACGAGATCAAGACCACGGGCTGGTGGACGTTCTTCACCAACCCGCAGTTCACCCTGGAGAACTACCAGGAGGTGCTGTTCGGACGCTCCTCGTCGTCGGGGCAGTTGGCCAACTACTTCATCAACTCGCTGGCGATCACCATCCCGTCGGTGCTGTTCCCGATCGCGTTCGCGTCGCTGGCGGCGTACGCGCTGGCGTGGATCAACTTCCGGGGCCGGGACTGGGCGTACATCGCGATCTTCGCGTTGCAGATCGTCCCGCTCCAGATGGCGCTGGTGCCGCTGCTGAAGTTCTTCTCCACCGGCGTGACCCTCGGCGGGGTGACCCTCATGCCCGCCTGGGACCTGGTCGACGAGCAGAAGTTCGCGCAGGTGTGGTTCGCGCACACCTGCTTCGCGCTGCCGTTCGCCGTCTTCCTGCTGCACAACTTCATCGCGCAGCTCCCCAAGGACCTGATGGAGGCGGCCCGGGTCGACGGGGCAACCCACCCCAAGATCTTCCGCACCATCGTCCTGCCGCTGATCACCCCGGCCCTGGCGGCCTTCGGCATCTTCCAGTTCCTCTGGGTCTGGAACGACCTGCTGGTCGCGTTGATCTTCGCCGGGGGCAGCAGCGAGACCGCCCCGCTGACCGTGCGGCTGGCCGAGATGGCCGGCAGCCGGGGCAACGAGTGGCAGCGGCTGACCTCGGGCGCGTTCGTCTCGATCGTCGTACCGCTGATCGTGTTCCTGTCGCTCCAGCGATACTTCGTGCGCGGCCTGCTCGCCGGCAGCGTCAAGGGCTGACTCGCGACCGCCGCCGCCCGCGTTCCCGGGCGGCGGCGGTCCGGGCCGGAGCGGGAATCCATGACCAAGATCGATGATGTCGCCCGCCTGGCCGGGGTCTCCACCGCCACCGTCTCGCGGGCCCTGCGCGGCCTGCCGACGGTCTCCGCGGCCACCCGCCGCCGGGTCCTCGCCGCCGCCGAGCAGCTCCAGTACGCGGTCTCGCCGAGCGCGTCGCGGCTCGCCGGCGGGCGAACCGCCACCGTGGCCGTGATCGTCCCCCGGATCACCCGCTGGTTCTTCGGCACCGTGGTCGAGGCCGTCGAGGAGACCCTGCACGAGTCCGGCTACGACCTGCTGCTCTACAACCTCGGCGGCCGGGAACGCACCCGCCAGCGGGTGCTGGGCACCGCCAACCTGCACAAGCGGGTGGACGCCGTGATGCTGGTCGCCACCCCGCTGCGCCGGGCCGAGCTGGCCGCGCTCACCGTGCTGGACCTGCCTGGCGTGACCATCAGCTCCGGCAGCGGGGTGCCCGGCTGGCCCTGCGTACGCATCGACGACGTGGCCGCCGCGCGGACCGCCACCCGACACCTGCTCGACCTGGGCCACCGCCGGATCGCGCACATCTCCGGCGACCCGGACGACGAGCTGGCCTTCACCACCCACCTGGACCGGCGCCGGGGCTACCAGGAGGCGCTGCGCTCCGCCGGCATCGAGCCCGACCCGTGCCTGGACGTCGAGTCGCAGTTCACCATCGACGGCGGCGAGCAGGCCACCATCGAGCTGCTCGCCCGGGGCGAGCCACCGACCGCCATCTTCGCCGCCTGCGACGAGATGGCCATGGGCGCGATGAGCGCGCTGCGCGACGCGGGCCTGCGGGTCCCGCAGGACGTCAGCGTCATCGGCATCGACGACCACGACCTGTCCGGGGTGCTCGGGCTGAGCACGATCGCCCAGCCGGCGGCGGAGCAGGGCCGGCTCGCGGCCCGCATCCTGCTCGACCCGCTCGGCGGCCGGGACCTCCCGCCGCCGGCCGGCCCGCTCGTGCCCGGGCCGCTCGTGCCCGGCCCGCGCGGGCTCGGCCCGGCCGGGCCGTCCGCCGCGCCGCTGATCCTGCCCACCCGCCTCGTGGTACGCGACTCGACCGCCCCGCCCCGGGCCGACTGAACGCGGGCCGTCCGCCCGGCACCGGGCAGACTGGACGGGTTCGTCCGCGTGCCACCGGGGAACCATGACCGGGACGGCTTCGACACACGGGAGAAGGCCCTGAACACCGACGCGACCCCACAGCAGCAGTCCACCGGCCCCACCACCGACTGGTGGACCGAGGCAGTGATCTACCAGATCTACCCGCGCTCGTTCGCCGACGCGAACGGTGACGGCATCGGCGACCTGCCGGGCATCACCGCCCGCCTCGACCACTTCGTCGAGCTGGGCGTGGACGCGGTCTGGCTGTCGCCGTTCTACCCGTCGCCACAGGCCGACGCCGGGTACGACGTGGCCGACTACCGCGACGTGGACCCGCTGTTCGGGCGGCTCGCCGACGCCGACCGGCTGATCGCCGAGGCGCACGCCCGCCGGCTACGGGTCATCGTCGACCTCGTGCCCAACCACACGTCGTCGGCGCACCGCTGGTTCACCGCGGCCCTCGCCGCCGCCCCGGGCAGCCCCGAGCGCGCCCGGTACGTCTTCCGCGACGGCCTCGGGCCCGACGGCGACCAGCCGCCCAACGACTGGACCAGCGTCTTCGGCGGCCCCGCGTGGACCCGGGTCACCGAGCCCGACGGCCGGCCCGGCCAGTGGTACCTGCACCTGTTCGACCCCGGGCAGCCCGACCTGAACTGGGACAACCCGGAGGTCCGCGCCGAGTTCCTCGACGTGCTGCGGTTCTGGCTCGACCGGGGCGTCGACGGCTTCCGGGTGGACGTGGCGCACGGCCTGATCAAGCAGGCCGACCTGGCGAACTGGCAGGAGCCGCAGGAGATCCTCTCCGGCAGCGAGGTCGACAAGCCCCGCCCGCCGATGTGGGACCAGGACGGCGTCCACGAGGTCTACCGGGACTGGCGTCGCCTGCTCGACTCGTACGACGGCCAGCGGATCCTGGTCGCCGAGGCGTGGGTGGAGCCGGCCGAGCGGCTGGCCCGCTACGTGCGGCCCGACGAGATGCACCAGGCGTTCAACTTCGAGTACCTCACCGCGTCCTGGACCGCACCCGCCCAGTACGCGGTGATCACCCGCTCGCTGGAGGCCACCGACGCCGTCGGCGCGCCCACCACGTGGGTGCTGTCCAACCACGACGTGGTCCGGCACGCCTCCCGCCTCGGCCTGCCCGTCGGCGCCCCCCGCCCGAACGGCATCGGCATCGGCGACCCGCAGCCCGACGCCGCGCTGGGCCTGCGCCGGGCCCGGGCGGCCACCCTGCTGATGCTGGCCCTGCCCGGCTCGGC
The DNA here is from genome assembly GCF_054052245.1 of Micromonospora sp. PTRAS2. Classification (NCBI taxonomy): domain Bacteria; kingdom Bacillati; phylum Actinomycetota; class Actinomycetes; order Micromonosporales; family Micromonosporaceae; genus Micromonospora; species Micromonospora sp. PTRAS2. Next base: position 55,373 of record NZ_JBSWBU010000017.1, on the reverse strand, counting down.
CTATCTCTACCAGGGCGAGGAGCTGGGCCTGCCGGAGCACATGACGCTCCCCGACGAGGTGCGGCAGGACCCGACCTGGGAGCGCAGCGGGCACACCGAGCGCGGCCGGGACGGCTGCCGGGTGCCGATCCCGTGGGAGGCCGACGCCCCGTCGTACGGCTTCGGGCCGACCGACGCGAGTTGGCTGCCCCAGCCGCCGTCGTGGGCCGAGTACGCGCTCGACCGGCAGCGCGACGTGCCCGGCTCGACGTACGAGCTGTACCGCACCGCGCTGCGGCTGCGCCGCGAGCACGGGCTCGGCCGGGGCAGCCTCTACTGGCTGGCCTCGGGCGACGAGGTGGTGAGCTTCCGCAACGGCGACGTCACCGTGCTGACGAACTTTGGCGCGACGCCGGTGCCGGTGCCGGCCGGGGCGCAGGTGCTGCACGCCAGCGCCCCGCTGCCCGACGACGGCACCGTCGGCCAGGACGTCACCGTCTGGTTCCGCCCCGCCTGATCCCCGCCACCCCACCCGGCCCGGCCCGGCCTGGCCTGCCGCGCACCGGGTGCTCCGCTGGCGTCGCAGGGCGATCCGGCGGGTGCTGGGGGCTCTGTCGCCGCGTAGGGAGCTGATGTCGTAGATGACTCACCCCCGTTCCGCCCCGCCCCGCCGACCGGTGAGGCGGGGCGGAACGGGGACGCGCGGCAGGCGGGACGAGCGGGGCAGAAGCAACGGATGGGCGCAGCCGGGGCTGCACGGGCCCCTGAGTCATCTATGACATCAGCTCCCTATGCGGCGGAGGATCCCTGGCCGGGAGCCCGCCGTGAGTGAAGGCGCACACGCCGGAAGCCCGCCGCGACCGCGTCCTACAGGCGTTCGGCGCGCTCGTGCAGCAGGGTCCGCACGGCGTCGATGTCGCGGGGCGAGGTGCGGGAGGCCAGCCAGTACATGACGCCCGTCGGCACGAAGAAGAGCTGGAACACGGCCAGCCCGACGGCGTAGTTCAGCGGCGGCGGGAACGCCGCCCGCAGCGCGTGGAAGGCCACCCCGACCAGCCCGTTGCCGGCCGCCCGGCCGACCCCGTTGACCAGGTTGCCGAGGCTGTAGACGGTGCCCCGGTGCTCGGGCGGGTTGACGTCGGCGATGAGGGCGAACCAGTTCGGCGAATTCGCCGACGTCAGCGCCAGCGCGAAGACGGCGGTGAGCAGGCTCAGCCCGACCGTCGGCTCGGTCACGACGCTGGCCAGCACCGCGCCGACCACCGCGCCGGTGGAGCCGCCGTCGGGCACGTCGATGCGCAACGGCACGAAGAACAGGACCAGGTAGAACGGCAGGGCCGCGAGGATGCCCACCGCCGCGACCAGCGCCCGGCCCCGGGGCGTACGCCGCTGCACGGCGTCACCCACCAGCCCGCCGACGATGGAGAGCACCCCGCCGAGCTGGAACAGGGTGGCGAAGACGCTGCCGACGACGACGGCCGTCGCCGCCGAGTAGCCCTGGGCCTGCGCCCGCTGGGCGAACAGCACCGGTAGCCAGACCAGCGACCCGAAGGCCGCCTGGGCGGTCAGCCCCTGCAGGACCAGCCAGCGGTTCGTCCGCCGGGCCAGGATGCCCGGCAGGTCGGCGCGGGTGATCCGGTAGTCGTACTCCGCGCCGCCGGCAAGCGCGCCGGCCAGCTCCGGCTCGCTCTGCCCGCGCCGGATGTCGTACGTGAACAGGTACGCCGCCGTGGCCGCCAGCCCGACCACGGTGAGCAGCCAGAACGGCCGCCGCCAGTCGGCGGCACCGAGCAGGCCGCCGACGAGCGTCCCGGCCAGGGTGCCGACGCCCTGGGACAGCCCCCAGAAGCTCATCACCAGCCCTCGGCGACGCGGCGAGATGAGGTCGGTGACCACGGAGAAGCCGACCGAACCGACCGCGCCGAGGCCGACCGCCGCGACGAGCTGGGCCGCCAGGAACGCCGGGTAGCCCTGCGCCAGCGCGCTGCCGCCGGTGCCGGCCGCCCACACCAGGGTGCCGACCATCAGCAGCGGCTTGCGGTCGGTGCGGTCGCCGACGTACGCCCAACCGACGGCGGCGACCGCGCTGACCAGGAAGCTGACGGCGGTGACCAGCCCGAGCAGGCGCTGGGACACGCCGAGCGAGCCGGAGATCGGGCCGTACAGCGGCGGGACGAGGCCGATCGCCACGTTGTCCAGCGAGGCGAGCAGCACGAACACCAGCACGCTGTACGACCGGTGCGCCGCGCTACCGCCCCAGCCCCGCCGCCGTACCACCGACCGACCCGTCACCGACCCAGCATGCCCGCTGCCGGGTCGGCCCCCGTCAGGCGGGCCGGTCGAGCACCCGGTCGCGGGCCGCCGCGTACCGCTCGCGGACGGCCGCGACGCCGTCGGCCGCGTACTCCTGGGTGCCGGCCGGCGACCAGTCGGGCGCGTCCTGCCCGCCCAGGGCCAGCCAGGCTGCCTGGCGGGCGGCCCCGTCGGCCACGTACTCCCCGGGCGGCGGCACGACCACCGGGCGGCCGAAGACCTGCGGCGCGATGCGACGCACCGCCGCCGACCGGGCCCCGCCGCCGACCAGGATCACCCGCTCGGCCCGGCAGCCCTGCGCGGTCAGCGCGTCGAGGCCGTCGGCGAGCGCGCAGAGCATCCCCTCGACCGCGGCACGGGCCAGGTGCGCCGGGGTGGAGGTGCGCAGGGTGAGCCCGTGCACCGACCCGGTGGCCGACGGCCGGTTCGGGGTCCGCTCCCCCTCCAGGTAGGGGACCATCACCAGGCCGTCCGCGCCGGGCGGGGCGGACAGGGCAAGGTCGGACAGGGTGTCGAGGTCGACCCCGAGCATGGTGGCCGCCGCGTCGAGCACCCGGGCCGCGTTGAGCGTGCAGACCAGCGGGAGATAGCGGCCGGTCACGTCGGCGAACCCGGCGACGGTGCCGGTCGGGTCGGCCGTCGGCGCGTCGGCGACGCTGAACACGGTGCCGGAGGTGCCGATGGAGACGACCACGTCGCCGGGGCGGGCCCCGACGCCGAACGCGGCGGCGGCGTTGTCGCCGGCCCCCGGCCCGAGCAGCGCCCCGCCCGGCCCCCCGCCGGCGGCGAGTGCCGCCGGGTCGAGGGCCCCGGCGGACTGGGTCGGCCCGAGCACGACGGGCACCTCCAGCCGCCGACCGAAGGCGCGTTCAAGCAGGTCGAACCGGTATTCGCCGGTGGCCGGCGACCAGTAGCCGGTGCCGCTGGCGTCGCTGCGGTCGGTGCGCAGCGCGTCCAGGCCGGGCGCGCCGGCCAGCCGCCAGGTCAGCCAGTCGTGCGGCAGGCAGACGGCGGCGACCCGGTCGGCGTTGGCCGGCTCGTGCCGGGCCAGCCAGCGCAGCTTGGTGGCGGTGAAGCTGGCCACCGGGACGACGCCGACGGCGTCGGCCCAGAACCGCCCGCCGGCCTCGCCGCCGCCGGCCTCCTCGATCAGGTCGGCGGCGGCACCGGCGGAGCGGGTGTCGTTCCACAGCAGCGCCGGGCGGACCACCTCGCCCGACGCGTCGAGACAGACCATGCCGTGCTGCTGACCGGCGACGGAGACGGCGGCGACGTCGGCCAGGCCGCCGGCCTGCGCCACGGCGGCCTCCAGCGCCGCCCACCAGGCCGCCGGGTCGACCTCGGTGCCGTCGGGGTGGGCGGCGCGGCCGGAGCGCACCAGCGCCCCGGTCTCCGCGTCGCGGATCACCAGCTTGCAGGACTGGGTGGACGAGTCGAACCCGGCGACCAGGGGCATGGCGGCGGCCTCAGCGAGCGCCGAGCAGGTGCTCGACGGCCAGCTGGTTGAGCCGGACGAAGTGGAAGCCCCGCGCGGCGGCGGCGTCGACGTCGTACTCCTCGAAGACGGAACGGTCGGCGAGCAGCCCGGCGTAGCCCTCGCCGTCGGCGACGGTCGGGATGGACAGGTCGCCGACGCGGCTCGCGGCGAGGGCCTCGGCCACCTCCGGGTCGGCCCGGAACGCGGCGGCCCGCTCCTTGAGCAGCAGGTAGGTGCGCATGTTCGCCTCGGCCGAGGCCCACACGCCGGTGAAGTCCTCGGTGCGCGAGGGCTTGTAGTCGAAGTGGCGGGGGCCGTCGTAGGCCGGCCCGCCGTCGGGGCCGCCGTTCTCCAGCAGGTCCACCAGGGCGAACGCGTTCATCAGGTCGCCGTGGCCGAAGACCAGGTCCTGGTCGTACTTGATGCCGCGCTGGCCGTTGAGGTCGAGGTGGAACAGCTTGCCCTGCCACAGCGCCTGGGCGATGCCGTGGGCGTAGTTGAGCCCGGCCATCTGCTCGTGGCCGACCTCGGGGTTGAGGCCGACCATCTCGGGGCGGGCCAGGGTGGAGATGAACGCCAGCGCGTGGCCGACGGTGGGCAGCAGGATGTCGCCGCGCGGCTCGTTCGGCTTCGGCTCGATGGCGAAGCGCAGGTCGTAGCCGCGGTCGACGACGTACTCGCAGAGCAGGTCGACGCCCTCGCGGTAGCGGTCCAGCGCCGCGCGGATGTCCTTGGCCAGGTCGTACTCGGAGCCCTCGCGGCCGCCCCACATGACGAACGTCTTGGCGCCCAGCTCGGCGGCGAGGTCGACGTTGCGCAGTACCTTGCGCAGCGCGTACCGCCGCACGTCGCGGTCGTTGCTGGTGAAGCCGCCGTCCTTGAACACCGGGTGGGTGAACAGGTTGGTGGTGACCATCGGCACGACCAGGCCGGTCTCGTCGAGGGCCTTGCGGAACCGGGCGATCTGGGCGTCGCGGGCGGCGGAGTCCGCGCCGAACGGGATCAGGTCGTCGTCGTGGAAGGTGATCCCGTACGCGCCCAGCTCGGCGAGCTTGTGCACGGCCTCGACGGCGTCCAGCTCACCGCGGGTGGCGTCGCCGAACGGGTCGCGGGCCTGCCAGCCCACCGTCCAGAGGCCGAAGGAGAATTTGTCGGCGGGGGTGGGACGGGGTGCCATGGCAGACCTCCGGTAGCTATTTGTTCAGTGGTTGAATTATTTGGCGGGCATGTGGCACTGTCAAGGGGTGACCCGCCCCGCCCCTGTCCCCGGGGCGGTCCGCCAGGGCAGCCTGCGCGAGCTGAACCTCGCCGTGGTGCTCGGCCGGATCGCCGCCGCGCCCCGCCCACCGTCGCGGGCCGACGTGGCCGCCTCGACCGGCCTCACCCGGGCCACCGTCTCGGCCGTCGTCGACGACCTCATCGCCGGCCGGCTGGTCGCCGAGTCGGAGCCCGCGCCGCGCGCCGGGGCCGGCCGGCCGGCGCGCGGGCTGGTGCTGGCCGGGTCCGGCCCCGCCGGCCTCGGGCTGGAGATCAACGTCGACTACCTGGCCGCCTGCGTGGTCGACCTGGCCGGCGAGGTCCGGCACCACACGGTGCGCCGCGCCGACCTGCGCCCGGTCTCCCCCGCCGACGCCCTCGCCCGGCTCGTCACGCTGGCCGCCGAGGCGCGGGCCGACGCCGAGGGGCAGGGCCTCACCCTGGCCGGGGTGGCCCTCGCCGTGCCCGGCCTGGTCGGCGACGCCGGGCTGGTCCGGCTCGCCCCGAACCTCGGCTGGCGGGACGTGGCCGTGCCCGAGCTGCTGGCCGGCCACCCGCCGCTGGCCGGGCCGGTGCCCGGGGTCCCGCCGCTGGTCGTCGACAACGAGGCCAATCTGGCCGCCGTGGGCGAGCTGCACGCCGACCCGACCGGGCCGGCGAGCTTCCTGCACGTCTCCGGCGAGGTGGGCATCGGTGCCGGGATCGTTCTCGACGGCGCGCTGTTCCGGGGGGTACGCGGGTGGAGCGGCGAGATCGGTCACATCCCCGTCCAGCCGCAGGGGCGGCCCTGCCGCTGCGGCGGCCGGGGCTGCCTGGAGCAGTACGCGGGCCAGGAGGCCGTGCTCGCCGCCGCCGGGCTGGACCGGGCGGACCTGCCGGCGGACACGGCCGCCGCGCGGCTGGCCGACCTCGCCGCCGCCGGCCACCCCGCCGCCCTGGCGGCGCTGGCCGAGGCGGGGCAGGCCCTCGGGGTCGCGGTGGCGGGCGTGGTGAACCTGCTGGACCTGGACACCGTGGTCCTCGGGGGCGGCTACGCGCTCCTCACCCCCTGGCTGCGGCCGGCGGTGCTGGCCGAGGTGTCCCGGCGGGTGCTCACCGCCGGCTGGGCGCCGGTCACCGTACGCCCGTCGACACTCGGCCCCGAGGCCGCCGTGGTCGGCGCGGCCGGCTCGGTCGTCCGCCGGATCGTCGCCGAACCGGTCGGCTGGCTGACCCGACAGGGCTGACCTCCCCTTCCGCTCGATGGGCGACCGTCGGAGCCCCTCGGTACCCTTGCCCGAAGGCAAGTTCTCGGCAGCGGAGGAGCGCACGACCAGCATGCACACAGCGCCTCCGACCGGCGCCCGGCCGTGACGACCATCCGACGGGGCGGTCTCGCCGGGCCGGTCAGCGGCGGCGGGCAGGCGTCCCGCCCGACGCACCGACGCCCCGCCGAGCCCCCGCTCCCGGCCGACTCCGGCCTGGCCCGGGAGCTGCTGGACGGGCTCGCCGAGGCGGTCGTCACCACCGACCACGCCGGCGTGGTCACCCTGCTCAACGCGATGGCGGGCGAGTTGCTGCCGGAGCTCGCGCCGGGCGGCGAGCTGGCCGGGTGCGCGGTGTCCGCGCTGGCCGGGGCGGCGGCGGCCGGCGCGGACACGTTCGACGCCGAGCACCACGGCCGGCGGTTGCACGGTGTCCGCCGCGCGCTGCGGGGCGGCCGGTTCGCCTGGTACGTGCGCGACGTCACCGAGGAGCGCGCCCGCACCGACGCCCTGCTGGCCGAGCGGTCGCGCACCACGTTCCTGGCCAAGGCCGGCAGCCGGCTCGGGCTCTCCCTGCACCGCGAGCAGACCCTGCGGGCCGCGGCCACCCTCCCGGTGCCGTACCTCGCGGACGCGGCGCTGGTCGTGCACCGCCCGCCGCCCCCGGCCGGGGACGCCCCGCACTGGCTCCGGTACGCCGAGGGCGACCGGGGCCCGACGGCCGGGGTCGCGCCGGCGGGCCTGCCCCTGGCAGTGCCCGGCCTCGCCGAGGCGCTCGCCGGTGACCACGCCGAGCCGAGCCCCTGGCTCGACGCCGAGCTGGCCGACCTCGGTGCCGTGCTGCCGGCGGGCTTCGGGCGGCCCGGCACCGTCCTGGTCAGCCCGATGCTCGGCGCGGCCGGCGCCGCCGGGGCGCTGGTGCTCATCCGGCGGGCCGGGCGACCCGGCTTCGACGCCCGGGAGATCGAGCTGGCCCGGGAGTTCGCGGCGCGGGCGGGGGCCGCCCTGGCCACCGCCGAGCTCTACGGCGAGCAGGCCCACCTGGCGCGGGTGCTGCAGCACAGCCTCCTGCCGCCCGAGCTGCCCACGATCGGCGGCATCACCCTCGCCGGCGGCTACCGGGCGGCCGGTGACAGCCTGCGCATCGGCGGGGACTTCTACGAGGTCTTCCCCACCGCCGACGGCGCGCTGTTCGCCCTCGGCGACGTCTGCGGCAAGGGCGTCGGGGCGGCCGTGCTCACCGGCCGCGTCCGCCAGTCCCTCCAGACGCTGCGCCTGGTCGAGCAGCGCCCGCTGGAGCTGATGCGGCTGCTCAACCGGGCCCTGTTCGACGCGCCGGACGCCGCCCGGCGCAGCCACTTCACCACCGTCCTGCTCGGCACCCTCACGCCCCGGTCCGACGGGGGCCTGCTGGTCCGCGTCGCGGGCGGCGGCCACCCGTCGCCGCTGGTCGTCCGGGCCGACCGCACCGTCGAGCAGGTCCGGGTGGGTGGCATGCCGATCGGGGCGCTCGCCACCCCCCGGTTCGCCGAGACGGAGGTCCGCCTCGCCCCCGGCGAGGTGCTGCTCGCCTACACCGACGGGGTGACCGAGGCCCGGGGCGGCGCGGGCGAGGTCGACATGTTCGGCGACGAGCGGCTGCGCCGGGCGGTCGCGTCGGGGGCCGGGCTGCCGCCCGCCGCCCTGGTCGACCGGGTGCTCCAGCTCGTCGACGAGTGGCTCGACGGGCAGGCCCACGACGACATCGCGATGCTCGCCGTGCGGGCGGGCGGCCGGTGACGACCGCGTCCCCCGTCGCCGCCGGGCCGGGGGCGGCGGCGGTCGAGGCGTACCTCGCCTGCCTGGACGCCGCCGACCACCCGGCGGCCGTCGAACTCGCCCTCGACCTGCTCGACGCCGGGGCCAGCGTCGCGGACGTCCTGGTGGACGTGGTGGCCGTGGCGCAGCGGGAGATCGGCCTGCGCTGGTCGGCCGGGCGGTGGAGCGTCGCCCAGGAGCACGCCGCCACGCACGTCAGCGAGCTGGTCGTCGCCGCCGTCGGCGCGCGGACCACCGGCCGGCCGGCGCGCGGCCACGTGGTGCTGGCCTGCGTGGAGGGCGAGTGGCACGCGCTGGCCGCCCGCATCGTCGCCGAGGTGGTCCGCGCCGCGGGCTGGCGGGTGACCTTCCTCGGCGCCAGCGTCCCCGCCCGCCACCTGGTCTCCTACCTGCACCAGACCGGGCCGGACGCGGTGCTGCTGAGCTGCGTGCAGCCGAGCCGGTTGGTCCGGGCCGGGCGCACGATCGAGGCGTGCCGCTCGGCCGGGGTCCCGGTGGTCGCCGGCGGCCCGGGGTTCGGCCCCGACGGCCGGTGGGCCGCCGCCGTGGGGGCGGCGGCGTGGGGCGCGTCCGCCCGCGACGCGGCCCGGCTGCTGGAGACGGACCTCTTCGCCGGGCACACCGGCCCGCCGCCCGCGGTGGGCGGCGACGAGTACGCCGCGGTGCTGCGCCGACGACGCGACGTCGTGCAGTTCGCCCTGCGCGCGGTGGCACCGCCCGAGGCGGAGGCCGACCAGTTCGCCGCCGCCGTCGGGCACCTGGTGGACGCGCTGGCCGCCGCGATCCGGGTCGGCGATCCGCAGCTCCTGCTCGACCACACGACGTGGCAGGCCGGCGTGCTGGCGGCCCGGGGCGAGGGCCGCGAGCCGCTCCTGGACGCCGTGCTGGCGGCCTGCGGCACCGTCCTGGCCGACCACCCCCGCGCGTGCGAGCACCTGCGCTGGGCCCGCGAGATGCAAGGAAGGGCCCCCTGTTAACGCTTTCTGTATAGGAAGGGCCCCCTCCTAACACCTGCCGTGCTGGAGGAGGCGCGCCGCGTCGGGCGGTGCGGGGTCAGGCGGTGCGGGCCACCTGCGGGTCGCCGGCCGACCAGCCGCCGCCCGCGGTGGCGTCGCCGGGCCAGCCGCCCGGGGCCGAGTCCGTCGCCGGTCGGCCGCGCGGCACGCCCCCGGTCGCCCACCCGGCCGGGTGCTCCCCCGCCGGCCAGCCCTGTCCGGGCGGCGGAGTCCACTCGTCCGGCCGGGCCTCGGCGGCTAACTCCGCCGTCGGCGGCTCCGGCGGGTGCCGCAGCCGGGCGACCTCGTCGAACTCCTGGAGCCCGCCGAGCAGGGCCTGCCGCCCCTCGGGGGTCATCCCGGACAGGATCGCCGCCAGCCGCTGCCGGCGGTCGGCCCGCAGCTCGGCGAGGAGCTTCTCGGCCTCCTGGGTGAGGTGCAGGGAGATCTCCCGCCGGTCGGACCGGCCCGGCTCGCGCTCCAGCATGCCCGCCGCCACGAGCCGGTCGCAGAGCCGGCTGGCCGAGGAGAGCAGCATGTCGAGCAGCGTGGCCAGCCGACGCAGGTTGATCCCGTCGTGCTGCTCGACCACCATGACGGCGCGCAGTTGCGCCCCGGAGAGCCGGCTGGTGGTGCGCTCGCGCGCCGCCTCGAAGACCGTGAGCAGGGTGCCGGCCGCCGCGTCGAGGGCGGCGGCCATACTCGCTTCTGGTCCGTGCGGACCGTGTTCTTCGGTCATGTTGGGCAAGAGACTACCCGGCGTCCCTGGTCGCCGGCCCCTCCGAACAGAGGAGTGACGATGAGCGGTGCGGAAGACCGGGCCCGTCGTACCCTGACCGAGGCGCCCGCCGACCTGCTGGTCGACCGGCTCGCCGGGGAACTCCTGCGGTCGTACGGGATCACGGAGGTCGAACTCTTCCAGGTCGACTACCGCCTCTCGGCGCTGCTGCCGCTCACCGAGGGTGAACCGATCGAGGGCCCGGGGCACCCCGCCTGGCGCTGCTTCGACCACCAGGAGCCGATCGTCACCGAGCGGACCGGCTACCTCCCGGTCAGCATGCGCGGCGACCGGCGGGGGGTGCTCCGGGTGTCGCCGCTGCCCGGCGATCCGGCCGCCGTGGGCGAGCTGCTCGGGGTGGCCACCGCGCTGGGCCACGAGCTGGTCGCCGTGAACGAGGGCACGGACGTCTACCGGGCCGCCCGCCGCAGCCGCCGGCTCACCCTCGCCGCCGAGATGCAGTGGGAGCTGCTGCCCGGGCGCAGCCGGATCCGCCCGTCCTTCAGCCTCGCCGGCCAGCTCGAACCGGCGTACGCGGTGCGGGGCGACAGCTTCGACTGGTCCGACGACGGGCACCGGCTGTGGCTGTCGACGATCAACGGGATGGGCGAGGGGGTGCAGGCCTCCGTGCTGACCGCCCTGGCCACGCACGCCCTGCGCAACGCCCGCCGGGCGGGACTGGGCCTGGCCGACCAGGCCGCCCTCGCCGACCAGGCCGTGTACGCGCTGCACCGGGGCGAGCAGCACGTCTCGGCGCTGCTGCTGGAGCTGGACCTGGCCGGCGGCGTGATGACGGTGGTCGACGCGGGCTCGCCGCGGCTGGTGCTGCTGCGCGGCGGGGAGGTGGTGGAGCAGCCGCTGGAGGCGCAGTTCCCGCTCGGCATGTTCGACGGCACCGACTACCGGGAGCAGCAGTTCACGCTGCGCCGCGGCGACCGGCTCTTCGTGCTCAGCGACGGCGTGGTCGAGGCGACCGGGCAGAACGTCCGGTACGGCGAGACCGCGCTGGACCGGTTCCTGCGCCGGACCGGCCCGATGGAGCCGCTGGACGCGGTGCGGTCGCTGATCGGCGATCTGCGGGCGTTCGTCGCCGGTGACCTGGTCGACGACGCGGTGGTGGTCTGCCTCGACTGGACGGGCCCGCAGCCCTGACCGGCCCGGTGCCCGGGTCGGCGCGACGCCGGCCCGGGACACCCCACGTCCGGTACGCGCCCCGGCCGCACATCACCGGTCAGTACGCGCCCCGGCTGCGCACCACTGCGCCGAAGGTCTTCCACAGGATGGTCAGGTCGGCGGCGAGCGACCAGTTCTCCACGTAGTAGAGGTCGAGCCGGATGCCGTCCTCCCAGCTCAGGTCGGACCGGCCGCTGACCTGCCAGAGGCCGGTCATCCCGGGCTTGACCAGCAGCCGCCGGGCCACGTCGCCGTCGTAGCGGGCCACCTCGGAGGGCAGCGGCGGGCGCGGGCCGACCAGGCTCATCTGCCCGAGCAGCACGTTGGCGAGCTGGGGCAGCTCGTCGAGCGACCACTTGCGCAACACCCGACCGACCCGGGTCACCCGGGGGTCGTCGCGCATCTTGAACATGAGGCCGTCGGTCTCGTTGCGGGTCGTCAGCTCGGCGAGCAGGGCGTCGGCGTTGACCACCATCGTGCGGAACTTGAACACCCCGAACTCGCGGCCGCCCTGGCCGACCCGGGTCTGCCGGAACAGCACCGGGCCCCGGTTGTCGAGCTTGATCGCCAGGGCGATCACGGCCAGCAGCGGCAGCAGCAGGGCCAGCGCCACGGCGGCGGCGGACCGGTCGACGAAGCCCTTGACCAGCTTGCGGGCCCCCCGGAACTCGGGGGCCTCCACGTGGATCAGGGGCAGGCCGGCGACCGGCCGGGTGTGGATGCGGGGGCCGGCCACGTCGGTGAGCGCAGGCGCGACGACGAGGTCGACGCCGGTGCCCTCCAGCTGCCAGCCGAGCCGCCGCAGCCGGGTCGCGGTCAGCTCGCCGGAGGCGGTGACGGCCACGGTGTCCGCGCCGATCGCGGTGGCCGCCTCGGGGATGCCCCGGAACGAGCCGACGACCGGCACGTCGCCGAGCCGCTGCGGCACCGGCGCGAGCAGCGCGTCCGGGATGCAGGCGCCCACCACGTGGTAGCCGGCGTACGGCTCGCGGCGCAGCTGGTGGACCAGCTCCAGCACGTGCGCGGTGTCGCCGACCACCAGGACCTTGCGGGACCAGCCGCGCCCCCGGGACCGGGCCCGGTGCAGCCGCTTGCGGGCGGCGAACCGGGCCACCTCCAGGCCCAGCATGCCGACGGCGAACGAGATGGCCAGGAAGCCCCGGGACACGCCGACGTCGGCGATGTAGCCGGCGATGGCGGTGCCGCCGGCGAGGCGCAGGCTTGCGCTGCCGACCCGCCGGTACTCGTCGGCGCCGTAGCCCAGCACCCGGTCGTCGTAGCAGCGCAGGACCTTGAGCGAGAGCAGCCACGTGAGCAGCAGCACGGGGGCCACCACGACGTACGGGATCTTCGAGCCCACCGGCTCCTCGTCGCCGAAGCGGGCGACGTAGCCGATCAGCACCGCGACGGCCAGGACGGCGGTGTCCAGCACGACCAGCATGCGAACGTACGCCCGCTCGTCGACGCGGGCCACGGGCCCGCCCCGGTCAGCCCCAGGCCGCGGCGGCGTCCTGGTGGCGGTCAACAGCGTCGCCGACGTCACCGGCCCTCCCCACTCTGCTGAGAAAGGCCCCGGTCGTTGCTCGGTCTCCCCAACGGGACCGACGGCGCCGGAGCACCTCGACATCTTCTCTTAACAACTATGGCCACCAACTACTTCGGACGTATTGCCGTCAGTTTGCTGGCGGACGGGTGCGACAGGTGGCTTGGCGCAACGGTTTTCCCGCGCGGCGAGCCACCGTCGCTGATTCGGGACTCAGTATGGTGCACGGTCAGCGAGGCGCGTTCGGGCGGAGCGCGATCGCCTTGAGGAAGATGTCACCGATCTTGGTCGGATCCTCGGTGACGAAGTTGCCGCCGCCGGTGACCTTGGTGATCGACTCCAGCTCGGACTTGCTGACGTCGTTGCCGATGCCGATGATCACGACCTGCACCGGCCGGTCCGGGTCGGCGATCCGCTTCAGCTCGGCGAGCAGCTTCTGCTGGGAGATGCCGTTGGCGTCCTCGTTCTTGCCGTCGGTGAACAGCACGATCGAGTTGACCCGCCCCGGCTCCCAGTCCTCCTGCACCGCCTTGTAGGCGGCCAGCATCGTGTCGTACAGGCCGGTGTCGCCGCTGGAGGGCCGGATCGTGGCCAGCCCCTGCTCCAGTCGGCTGCGGTTGCTGGACAGCGGGTTGATCGGCACCAGTTCCCGGTAGTCGAGGCTGCCGACCAGCTCGGTGGAGAAGGTCCACAGCCCGATCGACCAGGAGTCGTCGAAGAGGTTCAGGCCCCGGCTGGCCGCCGCGACCGTCACCTGCTCCCGGGTGGCGTTGTTGGCGCTGGGCACCGGCTGCTTCATCGACCCGGAGACGTCGATGACGCAGAGCATGCGCCCGGACTGGGTGGCGATGGACCAGCTGGAGACGGCACGCTCTATCGCGACGGGGTCCAGGCCCCCCGCGCCGTTGCCACCCGGCGCCGGCGCGGTCGCCGCCCCACCCGCCGGGCTCGGCGCGCCCTGCGGCGCCTTGAAGCCGTCGCCCCAGTTGCCGTCCGGCGCGCGCAGCGACCGCTCGGCCAGCCGGTTGCGGAAGCCCGGCGTGGTGAGCACCTCGAACAGCACCTTCGCGGCGGCCTGCTTCGCCGGCTCGATGCCCGGCAGCACCGCGTACGGGTAGTCCAGCGGCATCGGCGACGGCTCCAGGTAGAGCGCCGCCAGCGGGATCGGCGGCTTCCGCTCGTTGTACGCCATCACGTCCTCCTCCGACAGCGCGGCGGCGCCGAGGCCGGAGGCGATCGCCGTCGGGTCGGAGGAACGCGGGAACCGGGCCAGCAGGTCCTCGCGCAGCGCGGAACGGCCGGTGGCCAGCGCCCGCAGGGCCCCCGTGGTCGCCTGCTGCGCGTCGCCGCCCGCCCCGCTCGCGGCGGCGGTCAGCGACAGCAGCCCCGACAGTCCGGCCGCGTCCTGGGTCGGCTCGACGATCCCGGCGCGGATCGGCTTGCTGCTGCTCACCTGGCGCAGCAGGTCGGTCCAGGTCAGCTTCTTCTCCGGCCAGCCGAACCGGGTCTCGGCGACCGGCTCGGGCACCGCCACCACCACCGGGCTGCGGGCGATGGACGCGCCGTTGCTCGGGGCGAACGCGGTGGCCCCGGCGTTCTTCAGCCGCAGCAGCCAGGTCGAGGAGTCCGGCACCCACACGTCCGGGGTGACCGCCGTGCCACTGGCCTGGCCGACGCCGGCCAGCTGCACCCCGTGCTTGCCGGCCACCGCGGCGGCGACGTCCACCGGCTCGGACTCCGAGACGTTCACGGCGATGCAGGTGCCGCCGACCGCCGCCCCGTCGGCCATCCACTGGGCTGCGGCGGCCTGTACCGCCGGGGCCAGCTCGGGGGCCGCCGCCACCGACAGCTGGACCTGCCCCGAACAGGCGGGCTGGACCAGCCCCCGGTAGCCGAACCAGGCACCCGCGATGACGACGACGAGCGCCGTCGCCGACGCGACTGCGCCCGCTCCGCGGATACCTGACTGCATGCGATGGCGGCCTGACACGGTGACCATCTTGCGGACCCGCTGCTGGTACTGCCACGTCCGTTCGGACGAAAGTTACTCAGGAGAGACAGATGTCATCACTTTTCCTACGCTGAGTGACGACCCGGTGCCCCGAGGTCGCTGACACGCCCCTGATCAGGGCCGGAACCGCTGGCGGTCACGGCAGGACGCAGGTCGGGCTGGGCAGCGCCACGGGCTCCCCGACCGGCGTCGGGACCCCCGTCGCGGCGTCCACCCGGAACACCCGGACCATGTCGGCGCGCTCGTCGGCGACGTACAGGTGCTGGCCGGTCAGCGCGAAGTGCCGGGGCCACTCCCCGCCGGTCTCCACCTCCGCCACCGGCTCGGGCAGCTCTCCGGCGAGGGCGAAGACCGACACCGTGCCGACGCCCCGGTTGCCGACGTAGAGGAAGCGCCCGTCCACGCCGACGGCGATCTCGGAGGGCTGGACGTGCCCGGCGCGGGTGCTGGCGTCCACCCGGCCCCGCTGGTGCAGCGCCCCGTCGGCGGTCAGCTCGTACGCGGTGACCGTGGCGTCCAGCTCGCCGACCAGCCAGCAGCGCCGGCCGTCGGGGTGCCGGGCCAGGTGGCGGGGGCCGGAGCCGGGTGCGGCGTGCACCCGGGGCGCCCGGGGCACCAGCCGCCCGGAGGCCGCGTCGAGGTCGTACCGGTAGACCGAGTCGGTCCCCAGGTCGACGGCGAGCAGCGGCCCGCCGTCCGGTGCCGGGGAGACCATGTGGCAGTGCGCCTTCTCCTGCCGCTGCGGGTCGGGCCCGTGCCCGGCGTGCACCACCAGGTCGCTGCGGTCGCCCGGCGCGCCCGTCGGGTCGAGCGGGAACACCGCCAGGCTCCCGCCGCCGTAGTTGGCCGCCACGAGGTGCCCGCCGTCGGAGGTGACCGCCAGGTGGCAGGGCTCGCCGCCGCCGGTGCCGCGCGAGCCGAGCGGGGTCAGGTCGCCGTCCGGGCCGACCCGGAACGCGCTGACCTCCCCCTCGGGCAGCTCGTTGGCGGCGTAGAGCACCGGCAGGGTGGGATGCCGGGTGAGGAAGGACGGCGACGGGGTCGCCGCGGCGGTGCCGAGCGGGGTCAGCGCGCCCGTCACGGGGTCACGCCGGGCGGCGACGATCCCCTCGCCCCGCCCGCCGCTGGCCGCCGTGTAGCACCCGAGGTGGACGATCGTCTGCTGCCCGGTCATCCGGTCCGCCTTCCGCTGTTGTCCGTCGCCGGCCGTCCCGGCCCGCCGTCCGTGCCCGTCACCCCGGGTCCTTACCCGCGTCGGTCCGGATCCCTACCCACGTCGTTCCGGGTCCTTGCCCGCGCGGCCGGGTCAGGCCGGAACCGGCTCGCCGCGCTGCCGGGCGACGTGCTCGACCAGGGAGATCAGCACCAGCTTGCCGGACTGCCGGTCCCGGGCGTCGCAGAACAACAGCGGCACGCCCGGGTCGAGGTCCAGGGCTTGGCGTACGGCGTCCAGGCTGAACCGGCGGCCGTCGTCGAAGCAGTTCACCCCGACCACGAACGGGATGTTCCGCTGCTCGAAGTAGTCGATCGACGGGAAGCAGTCGGCCAGCCGGCGGGTGTCGGCGAGCACCACCGCCCCGAGCGCCCCGAAGGCCAGCTCGTCCCAGAGGAACCAGAACCGGTCCTGTCCCGGGGTGCCGAACAGGTAGACCTGGAGGTCCTCGTTGATGGTGATCCGGCCGAAGTCCATCGCCACCGTGGTCGTGGACTTGCCCTCCACGCCCGAGAGGTCGTCCACGCCGATCCCGGCGCCGGTGAGGACCTCCTCGGTCTGCAACGGCCGGACCTCGCTCAGCGCGCTCACCAGCGTCGTCTTGCCGGCGCCGAAGCCGCCCGCGATGAGGATCTTCAGGGCCAGCGGGATCCGCACCCCGGACCCGTTCCGGTCATAGCGCACGGAGTCCATTGACCACCGCCTTGAGGATGTTGTCGTCGGGTAGGAACGCGGTGCCGGCCGGCTCGTGCACCGAGACCAGGCCACGGGCGAGCAGGTCGCCGACGAGCACCCGGACCACACCCACCGCGAGGTCCAGCTCGGCGGCCAGCTCGGCGACCGGGACCGGCCGCCGGGCGAGCTCCACCAGGCGGCGGTGCTCCGGGTGCAGCCGCGGGTGGGCCGCCGGGTCCGCACTCCGGCCGGCGAGCACGAACGCCACCAGGTCGAGGCCGACCGGCGGCCGGACCCGCCCGCCGGTCAGCGTGTACGGCCGGACGACCGGGCCCGCGTCGCCGTCCAACCACTCGTGCTGCGGCCCCGGGGACTCAGCCCGCATCGGCCCCACCCGAGGAGGCCCGGACCGGCGCCGCCAGGTTCTCGCCCACCCGGATCACCAGCATCGCCATCTCGTACGCCACCAGCCCGATGTCCGCGTCGGCCTCGGCGACGACCGCGAGGCACGCGCCCTGACCGGCGGCGGTCACGAAGAGGTACGCCGACTCCATCTCCACCACCGTCTGCCGCACCCCGCCGGCGGCGAGGTGCCGGCTGGCGCCCTTGGCCAGGCTGGAGAAGCCGGAGGCCAGGGCGCAGAGGTGCTCGGCGGCCGTCCGGTCGAGCTCGGCGGAGGCGCCGAGCAGCAGCCCGTCCGCCGAGAGCACCACCGCCTCACGGGCGGCTGGTAGCCGCTCCACCAGCTCGTCGAGCAACCAGTCGAGATCGACGTTCGGCTTCGTCGTGTGCACCACTAGGCGTCCCTCTCAGTTGCGGTCGTGGGTTGTTGCGGGGGCGCCGCCGGGGCGTCCGGTTCCGGTGTCGCGTCGGCGGCGGTGGTCGGGGTGGGTGCGGCGGGCGAGATCGGGGCGGCGGCGGGCGGGGCGGTGCCGTCGCCGACCGCGGGCAGGTCGGCGGCGGTGGTGCCGGCCGCACCGTCCCGGCGGCCCCGGGCCGTGCCGGCCTGGAGCGCGGACATCAGCCGGCGGGCCTCCTCCGGGGCGCGCGGGGCCGGGGCGTCCTGGGCCGTCGGCCGGGGGCGGGTGGTGGGGCCACGCCGGCGCACCCGCCGGGGCAGGCCGTCGCCGTCGCCGCCCGGATCGGCCGGCACGGAGCGGCTGGGCACCAGCGGCACCACGGCCGTCGACGAGTCGCCGCGTTCCCGGGTGATCCGGGCGGACCGGGGCCGGGGCAGCGTGTTGAGCCGGGTCACCTTGGCCATCCGCCGGTCGTCGGCCGCGCCCTGCGCCTCCCGCCTGCCGGGCGGGCCGGGCGGCGGCTCGCTGGTCACCAGGTCGTGCGGGATCAGCACCACGGCGGTGACCCCGCCCTGGGCTGCCGGCCGCAGCTGCACCCGGACACCGTGCCGGGCGGCGAGCCGGGCGACCACGAACAGCCCGAGCCGGGCGCTGTCGGCCGGGTCGAACTCCGGCGGCGTCGCCAGCCTGCGGTTGGCCTCCTCCAGCGCCGGGGCGGACATGCCCAGCCCCTGGTCGATGATCTCCACGGCGTACCCGTTGGGCAGGCTCTGCCCCCGCACGGTGACGCGGGTGCCGGGCGGGGAGAACGCGGTGGCGTTCTCGATCAGCTCGGCCAGCAGGTGGATGACGTCGCCGACGGCCCGGCCGACGGTGGCTGCGGGCTGCACGTCGGCGATGTCGACCCGGTCGTACGACTCCACCTCGGAGATCGCGCCCCGCACCAGGTCGACCATCGCGACCGGATTGCGCCAGCCCCGGCCCGGCGCGGCCCCGGCGAGGATCACCAGGTCCTCGGCGTGCCGGCGCAACCGGGTGGCCAGGTGGTCCACCCGGAACAGCTCGGCCAGCTCGTCCGGGTCCTCGACGCGGCGCTCCATCCGGTCCAGCAGGGCGAGCTGCCGGTGCACCAGCCCCTGGCTGCGCCGGGCGATGTTGAGGAAGACCTCGTTGAGCCCGCGCCGCAGGGTCACCTCGTCCACGGCGGAACGGACGGCCGTCCGGCCCACCTCGGTGAACGCGCGCCCCACCTGGCCGATCTCGTCCTCGCCGTACTGCAGCGGCGGGGCTTCCCTGGCCACGTCGACGTCCTCGCCGCGGCGCAGCCGGGTCACCACGTCCGGCAACCGGCGCTCGGCCATCTCCAGGGCGGCGTCGCGCACGGCGGTGAGCCGCCGCGCCAGCGACCGGCCGACCCGCAGCGAGAACAGCACCGACGCCACGATCGCGGCGAGCCCGAGCACGCCGGCCACGCCGAGCCGGGCCAGGATGCCGACCGCCACCGGCACCGTCCGGTCGGCGATCGCGTCGGCCTGGGTGAGCTCGAAGTCGCGCAGTCCACGCTGGACCGCCTCCTGGCTGGTCTCCCAGGCGCGGGCGTCCAGCCGCGGCGCCCGGCCGGGATCGGCCCGCACCAGCTCGTCCTGGAGGACGCGCAACCGGACGAACGCCTCGCTCTCGGCCAGCCGCTGGTAGGCCGCCCGGTCGTCCGCCGGCAGGTCGGCCACCGCCGTCTCGGTCAGGAACCGCTGGTTGCCGATGACCTGGACGAGCTGGGTGTGCTCGCCCGTGGCGTAGCGCCCGGTGACGAGCACCCCGGCGAGCAGCGCGTCGGCCTGCCCGAGCAGCTCCCGGGACCGGCCGAGCGCGGTCAACGCCAGCGCCTGCCGGTTGAGGTCGTTGTCGGGCAGGGCGGCCAGCGCGGTGAACGCCTGGAAGGCCGCGCCCACCATGCCGCTGTAGAGGCCGATCGCGCCCGTCCGGTCCACCTGGCGGCGGTCGATGAACCCCCGGCCGGCGGGCAGCGCGTCCAGCGCGCCGAGCAGCCCGTCGAGCCGGGCGTCGAGCAGGTCGCCGGCGGCGTCGCGCAGTCGCTCACCGTTGACCCGGCGGCGCAGTTCGGCGACCGCGACGTCGGTGCGTCGCCGCTGCTCGGTCAGCTCCGGCAGCTCGGCGGTGCCGGCGAGCTGCACCACGGTCAGCCGCCGCTCGCGTTGCAGCTCGGCGACGACGGTCTCCCCGGGCCGGCCGAAGTCGTAGAGGAGGGTGCCCGCGGAGAGCAGGTCCAGCGCGGGGCCGAAGGCGAGCGTGGTTGCGAAGATCCACAGGGCCAGCAGCGCGCTGACCGGCGCTACGACCAGGGCCGTCAGCTTCGAGCGGATCGGCCAGTCGCGGGTGTTCATCAGACCTCGCCCGGAACGTGTGGCAGCGGGTGGCACCGGCACCGGCCAGGCTTCGCCGCCCTGGCACCGGGGCACCGGCACGGGCGCCTTGGGCAGGATACGTAATCGTCGGCGGATGCGGTACCGGCCTCTCGCCCGGTGCGCTCGCCCCGGCACGCTCCGCTGTATCGGAGTCCGGACCCATCAGGGCGGGAACCCCCCATCCGTCACCCGGCATCCGCCGATCGCCCAGGAAAGTCGCCCGGATCGGGATTGGCGATCAGCGACCGGAGGGAATACCGGAGGGACGAAGGAGGAGCCATGTCGCCCACGCAGGTAATCGTCATAGTTCTCGTCGTACTCGTGGTGGTCGCGGCCCTGGCCGTCGTCGGCCGGCAGGTCGCCCGCCGCCGCGCGCTGCGGTCCCGGTTCGGGCCCGAGTACGACCGGGTGGTCGCCGAGCGGGACAGCCGCGCCGACGCCGAGCGGGAGCTGCGGGACCGGGAACGCCGGCACGCGGAGCTGACGCTCACCCCGCTCACCCCCGAGTCCCGGGCCCGGTACGCGGCGGCGTGGGAGGAGCTCCAGGTCCGCTTCGTCGACTCCCCCGCCGAGACGGTCAGCGACGCGGACGAGTTGGTCGGCCGGCTCGTCGCCGAGCGCGGGTACCCGACCGGGGACTTCTCCGACCAGATCGCCCACCTCTCCGTCGAACACGCCCGGACCCTCTCCCACTACCGGGACGCCCACGAGATCCGGCTGCGCAACGAGCGCGGCGAGGCCGGCACCGAGGATCTGCGCCAGGCCGTCGTCCACTACCGGGCGCTCTTCGCCGACCTGCTCGGCGCGGACCCGGTGGGCGCCCCCGTCCCCGGGCAGGGCGCGGACCCGGTGGGCGCCCGCGTCCCCGAGCAGCGCGACCCGGACCAGCAGCACCTGGACCAGCCGCGCCCGGAGCACCGCCGGCCCGAGCAGCACCACCCGGAGCAGCGCCAGCCGGACAGCGCGTCCCGGGAGGCGGAGCAGACGCCGGTCGACCGTCCGCACGACGTCACGAGCCGTTGAGGAGAGCCAGATGCGCCAGGAGCAGCAGGTGAGCAGCGACCACCCCGAGGCCGTCAGGTCCGCGCCGGTGCCGGTGCCGCCCCCGGGCGGGGCGACCGGCGACGCGGCGGCCCGCCGGGGCCGGGACGTCGAGGGCCGCGCCGAGGTGCCCGAGGACGTGCTGGACGACCGGGGCACCTTCGACGACCCGGCCGTGGCCGACGAGCGCGGCGACAGCGCGCCCGAGTTCCACGAGCCGGCCCCGCTGCCGACCGCGTTCGGGGCGACCACGGTCGGCGGCGCGGTCGCGGCCTCGGCGATGGCCAGCGGCCGCCCCGAGGACGAGCGGGACCCGCGCGGCGAGGACACCGCCCGGCCGGGCGACGGCGCGCCGGGCAGGACGGACGCGTTCGACGACGAGCGGGCCGACCCGACCGCCGCCGACCGGCTGCACGACCGGTCCCGGTGGACGACCGACGAGCCGGGAGACGGGCGCACCGGGGCCCGCCACGCGGTCGACGGGCGGGCCGGCGCGGACCGCGACCAGACCGGCGCGGTGGTTGCCGGCGCGGCCGGGTACGGCCGACCCGAGCCCGGCATGACCGACCCGGACGCGCGGGACGACGCCCCGTCCGCCCTCGGTGTCGGCGCAGACGCACGTGACGGTGCCGGCGCGCACACGCGGGACGGCGTCGCCGCGGTCACGGCGGCGGCCCGGCCCACCACGGGCGCCGTGCCCGAGGACGCCGCCACGCTCTTCGAGCCCGGCACCGCCCAGGGCTTCCGGGACCGCTGGCGCGACGTCCAGCTCCGCTTCGTCGACGACCCCCGGGCCGCCGCCGGCCAGGCCGAGTCGCTGGTCGGGGAGGCGATCGAAGCGCTGGCCGCCGCGCTCGCGGAGCAGAAGAACAAGCTGGGCGACTGGCAGCAGACCGGCGACGACGACACCGAGCAGCTCCGGATCGCGGTACGCGGGTACCGCGACTTCCTGGACCGGGTGCTCGGCCGCTGACCGTCCCCGCTGCGCGCGCCCCGGCCGACCACGGCCGGGGCGCGTCGGCGTCCGCCCTCTGATTCTTGGACAGTTCCCGTTCGCGGCGAACAGCAGCCGACCGGGGCGACGAGCGGGGCCGACCGGGGTCCGGCGTCGTCGGCATGCCCCCGGCCCTGCGGGGTACGCCAGGGGGATCAGGCAGCACCTGGCGCACAGGAGGGCAGCAGGATGACGGAGCGCGAACCGAACGCGGGGCGACCGCTGGAGGAGAGCCCCGAGGTGGCGGCGGCGGTGGACGACGAGAGCACGGTGCCGCAGCTGCGTACCGGCGGCGGGGCCGACCGGGACAACCCGTCCTTCGCCGGGCCGGGGGAGGCCGTGGAGGGGGTCGGCTCGACCGAGGACCTGCTCGGCGACCCGTACGGCGGGGGCACGGGTGCTAGCGGGGACAACATCCGCACCGGCGCGGAGCAGCCGTGGGACCCGGAGGACCTGGTGCTGGCGCGGGGCCAGGACCCGACCCCGGAGAACATCGAGCGGGCCCGCCGGGACCTGGCCGAGCAGGGCCGGGCGGCGGTGGAGCGGACGGTGCCCTGACCGGCCCGCACCTCACCGGCTCGGGCCTGAGGGCCAGGCACACACCGACCAGGCACACACCGGCCCGGACCTGACGGGCCAGGAACAGGCGGGGGCCCCTGGCCCGACCGGTGGACGGTCGGACCAGGGGCCGGGGGGAACCTGCCGGCGCGGTGCCTCACTCCCGCGGCGGCCGGTAGGCCTTCCGCCTGGTCAGGAGAGCGGCGGGTAGGCGTTCTGCATCAGCTGGGCGAACTGCGCCGGGAACCAGGCACCCGAGATCGGGGCACCCGACAGCGCGCCGCTCATGCTGTTGCCGTTGCGGGCGTTACCGGTGTAGGTCGGGTCGCACATCCGGTCGAAGCCCTTGCCCTCGTTGTTCGGGATCTCGGTGCTGGAACCGTCCGACTCACCCGGGGGCTTCACCCAGACGTAGGCGTCGATGCCCGGCTCCGGAGCGGCCTTGGGACGCTCGCCGAGGCCCGCGCCGGCCTGGTTGCACCAGTTACCGGCGTGGAAGCGCCGGTCGACCCGGCCGCCGTTGACGTAGGTGTCCACGCTGGTCATCGCACCCGGGCCGGTGGGCCGGGCGGAGCCGCCCCAGCCGTTGCGGGAGGTGTCGATCAGCATGCCGATGTTGCTGGCGAAGCCCTTGGAGACCAGCTCGTTGCGGAACGCCTGGGCGAAGGAGAGCTCGTCGACGTAGAAGTTCCAGTCGACCCACTTGGACTGGCGGACGCTCTGGCCGTTCACCGTGTCGGTGACCTTGAAGTACGGCTCCTTGAGAGCCGAGTAGTTCGCGGTGTTCACGATGAAGCCGTGCACGTTGGCCGGGGTGCTGCCGGACGCGCCGGCGGCCTCACGCAGGATCGTGGCGCTCGGGCTGAAGTTGCTGTCCCAGCCCAGCCAGCCGTGGTGGCCGGCGTCGATGTAGTTGTAGACGTTGCCGATCGCGCCCAGCTTCGCCAGGGCGTAGCCCACGCCCTCGACGTACCCGCGGTTGGCCTTCATCGTGTCGCACGTCGCCGTGCCGCCCGGCTTGTCCGAGGTGTTGGTCACCAGGTTGGGCAGCGAGTCGATCTCGATGATGTTGATGATCCGCAGGCTGGAGTACTTCGAGTCGCGCTGGATCGCGGCGATCGGGTCGATGTACTCGGTCTTGTAGCGGGGCAGCTCGTCCGGCTTCAGCTCGCCGTTGGAGGCGAGCGCGGCGCAGTCGCGGCCGGGCAGGTTGTAGATGACGAACTGGATGTAGTTCGCACCCTGGGCCAGCGCGGCGTCCAGGTGGTTACGCACGCCCATGGCCCCGTTGGAGCTGCTGTCCGGGGTGCCGTTGATGGCGGCGATCCGGTCGATCCACACGGCGGTGGGGGTGTTGGACACCCGGTTGCCGCCCGCGACGGACTCGGCCTTGGCCTTCCACTCCGGGTTCACGTACCCCTTGGCGTTCAGGTACGGGTTGTCCACCTTCTGCCCCGGCGGGGTGGTGGGCGGCGGGGTGGTCGGCGGCGGGGTCGTCGGCGGGGGCGTCGTGGACGGAGGCGTCGTCGGCGGGGTGGTGGTCGGCGGCGGCGTGGTGGGGTTGGTGGTGCCGCCGTTGCAGACCACGCCGTTCAGGGTGAACGAGGTGGGCTTCGGGTTGCTGCCGCTCCACGAGCCGTTGAAGCCGAGGGTCACGCTGCCGCCGCTGGCGATCGAGCCGTTGTAGGACTCGTTCGTGGCGGTGACGTTCTGCCCGCTCTGGCTCCACTTCGCCGACCAGCCCTGCACGACCTTCTGGCTGGCGTTCGGGAAGGTGAAGCCGAGGTTCCAGGACGAGACGGCGTCGCCGATGTTCTTGATGGTGACGCTGCCGGTGAAGCCGCCGGCCCAGTCGTTGGTGGTGTAGTCGACGCTGCACTGGGTCGCGGCCTGGGCCGCGGTGACCGGAATGGTCACCAGACCGCCGGCGACCAGCGCGCCCGCACCGGTCAGTGCGAGCGCCCGGCGACGGCCGGACAGTCTCTTCCTCATACTCATGCCACTGATCTCCTTGGGCGAGACCGGACTCGCGGCCCGGCGGAACGGCGCGCGACATCGAAAGGACATCGACGGCGCCACGGGGGATTTCGGGGGTGCCCGACCCGGACGGGCAGTGTGGTGGTGGTGCGCGACCGGCGCGTGGAACGGCCGGTCGGGCGGCGGACGTCGTCCGGTGGAACCGGTGCCCTCGACATCTGCCTTGCGCGGTGTGGCTCCCCGTACCGCGTGAGGGAATTCTTGCATGGGAGCGCTTCCATGGCAATGGTTCGATGCCGGGTGGCCCCACCCACCGGGGACGAGCGGCCCGGTGAGGGCGTCGGAGCACCGGAGGTGCCGACCGGGACGCCGCACGTGAGCGCCCCTCCCTCCTCGAAAGGGTGCGGGAACGCCCGGCCGGTCGCAACCCCGTCGACCGACCCGATTCATCCGACACATGGCGTCAACCACGCTTAAGCGGCCTTCCCCCTCACGCCCAGGCAAACTGTAAAACACGAATCTTTCCCCTGATAGCTCGCGAACAGGGCTAACGTCGTGGGTAGCTCGGCTGACGTCGGGCTCAGGACGAAGAGGGATGGAGTGACGCAGGTCATGGCAAACAAGATGCTCGGGAAGGTCGTTGCGGGTGCCGCGCTCGGCGGCGCGTCCCTGCTGGTGTTCACGCCGGGGATCGCGTTCGCGGACGGCCACTACGACGGCGAGACCCGCGACGGCAAGGTCTATGCCAAGCCGCACGTCGTCAAGCCCGGCGAGAAGGTCAAGATCCTGGAGATCTGCCCCGAGGCCCAGGAGCACGCCGCCGTCTGGTCCGAGGTGACCGGCAAGGTCAAGCTGCACCCGGCGGAGGAGGACCACGGCTACCAGGGCGAGGAAGAGGGCGCCTGGGCCGAGGAGAAGGCCGGCGAGGAGCACGGCGGGGCCAAGGAAGACGAGAAGGCCAAGGAGGACGAGAAGTCCAAGGCCAAGGAGGACGAGAAGGCCAAGGGCGGCAAGGGCGGCGGCGCCGCCGACGACTCGTCCGGCGAGTGGAGCGGCTACGAGCACGACCAGGAGGCCGAGAAGGGCTACGGGGACAAGTCCGAGAAGAAGGCCGAGAAGGACTGGTCGAGCGAGGACTCCGGCTACGGCAAGGACTCCAGCTACGGCAAGGACTCCAGCTACGGCGAGGACAAGGGGTACGGCGAGGAGAAGTCCTGGGAGCACAAGAAGGACTTCGTCTACTACGGCGAGGCGGAGGTCGCCGAGGACGCCGCCCCGGGCCGCTACGAGCTGAAGGGCTCCTGCGCCGAGGGCGAGCTGGTCGTGCTCCCGCGCGGCCACGTCGAGGGCGGTGACGGCGGCGCGGCCGGCGGCACCGACCGTGGGCTCGCCACCACCGGGGCGAGCATGATGGGCGCCGCGGCGCTCGGCGGCATCGTGCTGATGCGGCGGCGGCGGGCCAATGGGTCCCTCGCCTGACGTGACGGCGACACCGGCCGGCGGCCGCCACGGGACACCGTGGCGCGCCGCCGGCGCGGCCGTCGTCGTCCTGCTCGCCATGGTGGGCGCCGGAATGGTCGGCGCCTCCATGCGCGCCGCGCCCACCCCCCGCCCGCCCCAGCCGGTCACCCAGGCCAACCCCGACCGCGTCGGTGGGGTCACGGACGACGGCGGGAACGTCGCCGGTCAGGGGCCCCTCGACGCCGACACGGAGGCGGCGGACGGGGGACAGCCGACGGCCGGCCTGGCCCGGGCCACCCCGACCACCATCAGGATCCCCCGCATCGGCGTCGACGCACCGATCATGACGCTGGGCACCAACCCGGACGGCACCGTCCAGGTTCCCCCGCTGGAGCAGGCGTTGAGCGCCGGCTGGTACTCCCCGGGCGCGAGCCCCGGCGAGATCGGCAACGCCGTCGTCGTGGGCCACGTCGACTCGGCGAAGGTCGGCGGCCCCGCCGTGTTCTACTCCCTCGGCGCGCTCCAACCGGGAGACACCATCGAGGTGGCCCGGGACGACGGCAGCCGCGTCACCTTCACGGTCGACGAGGTGCGGGCGTACCCGAAGGCCGCCTTCCCCACCGAGCTGGTCTACGGACCCAACGACCGGGCCGGCCTGCGGGTCGTCACCTGTGGTGGGCAGTTCGACCAGGCGGCGGGCAGCTACGTGGACAACGTCATCGTGTTCGCCACGATGACCGGCTGACCGGACGGTTCGGCCGTGCGGGGCGCGGCCGGTCGGATGCCCGACCGGCCGCGCCCCGCACCCGCGACCCGGCTCAGGCCGCCGAGGTGCGCACCAACGTGCGGATCTGGCGCAGCAGCACCGACAGCGCGGCGAGGTCCGCCCGCGAGTCGTCGAACTCCCCCATCGCCCGCCGGGCCCGGTGGATCGACGTCGCGTTGGACTGCTCCCACTGCTCCACCCGCTCCAGCGGCGGCAGCGAGTCCGGCGTCGAGCCGAGCACCTCCGCGGTGAGCGCGGCCAGCGCGGCGTACAGGTCGTAGCGCAGCGCCATCCGGGCCAGGGTCTGCCAGCGGTCCGCCCGGGGCAGCAGGGAGATCTTCGACAGCAGCGAGTCGACCCGGAACCGGTCGGAGAGCACGAAGTAGACCGAGGCCACCTCGCCGACGTCCCGGCCGCTGGTCGCCGCCGTCTCCACCACGTCCAGCAGGCCGAAGCTGTACATCAGCCGGGTCGCCTGCTCGGCCAGCCCGCGCGGCAGCCCCCGCGAGGTCATCGCGTCGATGTGGGCCGCGATGCCCTCCCGCTCGCTGCCGTAGAAGAGGTTCTCCAGGCCGGGCAGCAGCCGGGCCACCCCGTCGCGCAGCCGGGCGATCTCCGCCGGCACGTCCAGCGGGGAACGCCGGTTGGTCACCAGCCAGCGCACCGCCCGGTCGAGCAGCCGCCGGGTGTCCAGGTAGACGGCGGTCTGCAGCTCCGGGTCGACCTTGTTGTCCAGCGCCTCGACCGCGTCCCACAGCTCGCGCAGCCCGAACACCTCGCGGACCACCACGTACGCGCGGATCACGTCCGCCGCCGACGCCGCCGTCTCCTCGACCACCCGGAAGACGAACGTGATGCCGCCCCGGTTGATCGCCTCGTTCACCAGCACGGTGGTGACGATGTCGCGGCGCAGCCGGTGCTGGCCCATCCGGTCGGCGAACCGCTCGCGCATCGGCGTCGGGAAGTAGTTGACCAGGACGTCGGTCGTCCACTCCTCGTCCGCGAGCCCTTCAGCCAGGATCTCCCGCTCCAGCACGATCTTCGTGTACGCGAGCAGCACCGCGAACTCCGGCGCGGTCAGCCCGGTCTCGGTGCGGGCCGCCAGCTCCTCGTCCGGCGGCAGCGCCTCCAGCGCCCGGTTCAGCGCGCCCGAACGCTCCAGCTCGTTGATCATCCGCCGGTGCACCGGCAGCAGCGAGGCGGCCTGCGCCTGCGAGTTGTTGATCGCGCGGGCCTGGTCGTAGTTGTCGCGCAGCACCAGCTCGGCGACCTCGTCGGTCATCCCGGCCAGCAGCTCGTCGCGCTCCGGCACGGTCAGTTCCCCGTCGGCGACCGCCGTGTTGAGCAGGATCTTGATGTTCACCTCGTGGTCGGAGCAGTCCACCCCGGCCGCGTTGTCGATGAAGTCGGTGTAGATCCGCCCGCCCGCGAGGGCGTACTCGATCCGGCCGAGCTGGGTGCAGCCCAGGTTGCCGCCCTCGCCGACCACCCGGCAGCGCAGGCTCCGCCCGTCGACCCGGATCGCGTCGTTGGACTTGTCGCCCACCTCCGCGTTGGTCTCCGAGGACGCCTTGACGTACGTGCCGATGCCGCCGTTCCAGAACAGGTCCACCGGGGCCGTCAGGATCGCCTTCATCAGCTCCTGCGGCGAGAGCTGGGTGACGTCGTCGTCCAGCCCGAGCACCGCGCGGACCTGCGGCGACACCGGCACCGACTTCGCGGTACGCGGGTGGATCCCGCCACCGGCGGAGATCAGCTTCTCGTCGTAGTCCTCCCACGACGACCGGGGCAGGTCGAACAGCCGCTTCCGCTCGGCGTACGAGGCGGCGGCGTCCGGGTCCGGGTCGAGGAAGATGTGCCGGTGGTCGAACGCGGCCACCAGCCGGATGTGCTCGCTGAGCAGCATCCCGTTGCCGAACACGTCGCCGGACATGTCGCCGACGCCGACCACCGTGAAGTCCTGGGCCTGGGTGTCGTGCCCCAGCTCCCGGAAGTGCCGCTTCACCGACTCCCAGGCACCCCGGGCGGTGATGCCCATCTTCTTGTGGTCGTACCCGGCGGAACCGCCCGAGGCGAACGCGTCGCCCAGCCAGAACTGGTGCCCCGCCGAGATCTCGTTGGCGATGTCGGAGAACGTGGCGGTGCCCTTGTCCGCCGCCACCACCAGGTACGGGTCGTCCGCGTCGTGCCGGACCACGTCCTCGGGCGGCACGATCTCACCGGCGACGATGTTGTCGGTGACGTCGAGCATCGCGCCGACGAACTCCTGGTAGCAGGCGACCGCCTCGTCCCGGTCACCCGGCTTCTGCTTGAGCACGAAGCCGCCCTTCGCGCCCACCGGCACGATCACGGCGTTCTTCACCATCTGCGCCTTGACCAGGCCGAGCACCTCCGTGCGGAAGTCCTCCCGCCGGTCGGACCAGCGCAGCCCGCCCCGGGCCACCGGCCCGTAGCGCAGGTGCACGCCCTCGAACCGGGGCGAGTAGACGAAGATCTCGAACCGCGGGCGCGGGGCCGGCAGGTCCGGGATGGCCTGCGGGTCCAGCTTGAACGCCACGTACGGCTTCGGCCGGCCGCCGACCGGCTTGGCGTAGAAGCTGGTGCGCAGGGTGGCCTGGATCAGGGTGAGGTAGGAGCGCAGGATGCGGTCCTGGTCGAGGCTGGCCACGTCGTCCAGCGCCGCCTTGACCGCCGCCACCAGCTCGCCGCCGCGCTCGCGGCGCTGCTCGACGCTCGCCTCGCCCGGGGCGAACCGCACCTCGAACAGCTCCACCAGCAGCGCGGCGATCCTCGGGTACGCGATGAACGTCTGCTCCATGTAGTCCTGCGAGAAGACCGTCCCGGTCTGCCGCAGGTACTTCGCGTACGCCCGCAGCACCACCACCTGCCGCCAGGTGAGCCCGCCGCGCAGCACCAGCTCGTTGAAGCCGTCCACCTCGGCCTCGCCCCGCCACGCCGCCGCGAAGGCGTTCTCCACGTGCGGGCGCACCTCGGCCAGCTCCTGGTGCCCCTCGGGCAGCCGCAGCCCGAAGTCGTACAGCCAGATCCGCCCGTCGACGCGCTCCACCTCGTACGGGTGCTCGTCGACCACCTTCACGCCGAGCGAGTGCAGCACCGGCAGCACCGCCGACAGCATCATCGGCTCGCCGTAGCGGTAGACCTTGAACCGCACGTCCATCGTCTCGTCGACGTCGGCGTCCCGGCCGACGCCCGCGCGCGGGGCGAGCTGCTTGCGGAACAGGTGCATCTCCAGCTGGCCGGGCTCCTCCAGCAGCTCCAGCTTCGCCAGGTCCTTCATCGCCTCGTACGGCGTGTGCCCGTCCTTGTAGCCCTCCGGGAACGCGTCGGCGTACCGGCTGAACAGGTGCTTGGCCTGCTCGTCGCCGAGCTTGCGCTCCAGCACCAGGCGGTAGTCGTCGTCCCACAGCCGGGTCGCGTCGGCCAGCTCCTCGGCGAGCAGGTCCGCGTCGATGTCCCCCGGCGGGCGGGTCGGGTCCGTCCGCACGATGAAGTGCACCCGGGCCAGCATCGACTCGGTGACCCGGGTGGTGTAGTCCACCCCGACGCCGTTCAGCTCGCGCAGCAGGATGTCCTGCATGCGCAGCCGGTTCTGCGTGGTGAACCGGTCCCGGGGCAGGTAGATCAGGCAGGAGATGAACCGCCCGTACGCGTCGCGGCGCAGGAACACCCGCAGCTGCCGGCGGCCCGCCATGCGCAGCACGCCGATCACCGCGTGGTAGAGGTCCTCGGTCTTGATCTGGAACAGCTCGTCGCGCGGGTACGTCTCCAGGATCTGGAGCAGGTCCTTGCCGGAGTGGCTGCGCTGGCTCAGGCCGGAGCGGTCCAGCACCTCGGCCACCTTCCGGCGCACCACCGGCAGCTCCCGTACGCTCGTGCGGTACGCCGCCGTGGAGAACAGGCCGAGGAACCGCCGCTCGCCGACCACCTGACCGGCGTCGTCGAAGACCTTGAAGCCGATGTAGTCGAGGTACGCCGACCGGTGCACGGTGGCCCGCGAGTTCGCCTTCGTGATGATCAGCAGGCGCTTCTCCAGCACCTTCTCGTGCGCCTCGGGCGTCATCGACGACAGCGCCCGCGCCTCCGGGGAGTCCGACCGCAGGATGCCCAGGCCCGTGCCGAGCACCGCCTCCAGCGCCGGTCCCTCGCCGCCGGGGGCGTCGACCAGCCGGTACTCCCGGTAGCCGAGGAAGGTGAAGTGGTCGTGGGCGAGCCAGCGCAGCAGCTCCACCGAGTCCGTGATGTCCTTCTCCGGCACCGGCGGGCGGTTGTCCGAGGTGCGCGCGGTGGCCAGCTCGTCGGCCAGGGCCAGGGCGCGCTGGCGCATCCTCGGCCAGTCCTCCACGGCCTCCCGCACGTCGGTGAGCACCCGCTGCAACTCGCGGCGCAGCTTCTCCCGCTCGGCGGCGTCGCGGACCGGGTCGATCTCGATCCGCATCCAGCTCTCGACGAGGTCCCCGTCGATCGAGTCGTCGGGCTCCACGTCGGCGGCGACCTCGACGAGGCGGCCCAGCGGCTCGCGGCGCACCACCACCAGCGGGTGGACCAGCAGGTGCACGTCGAGGTGGTGGGCGTTGAGCAGGGCGGTCACCGAGTCGACCAGGAACGGCATGTCGTCGGTGACGATCTCGATCACCGTGTGGTGCTGGTCGGCGTCCGGCTCGTGGATGCGCAGCTTCAGCTCGCCCGGCACCCGCTGCTGGGCGAGGTCCCGATGGGCGCGGGCCGCGTCGAGCATCTCCTCCGCGGTGAACCCGATCAGTTCCTCGTCGGGGGCGAACCGCCAGAAGCGGCCGACCAGTGTCGCCGCGTCGTGGTCGTCCCCGGCCAGCGCGACGGCCTGGGCGACCAGGCGTTCGGCGTTCGGGACCGGCTCGTCGAGCTCGGCGTCCTCGACGTCGTCGGCCAGCGCCTCTGCGGGCAGCCCGAGGTCGTAGAGGGTGTCGATGCTCGCACCGGTCATCCCGGTCACGCCTGTGTCGAGTCGGCCGAAGCCGTCCCCGTCGGTTGCCGAATCGAAACTGTCGTCCCGGCCGGTGTCGTCCTGCCGGAGGTCGGGTCCCGGTTTGATCGCCGGACGCCGGTCCATCGGTGCCACTCCCCTCGACCCACCGCGTTGTGGGTCACTCTGCCGCCCAGCCTAGGCCCTCCCGATTGGTGCTTTGGTCGGACCTACGGCCGGACGTACGGTTCGGGACTCCGTCCTTTCACCCGTTGCAGATCCCTGGTCGGCCGGCTGGGGTGTACCCCGGCGCGCGACCTTCCTCACCTCCCCGGGGCACGTCTTCCCGCACGTGACGGGCTCGGCGGGGCGGTGCGCGGGCGACGGTCGTACTACCGTGACGGTCAGTCGGAGATCCGGAGGGACCGCCCGTATGCACCAGACGCACCCGATCCGTCGCGGCAGCGCCCGCACCCGCGCCCGGCGGTCACTCGCGGCGCTGGCGGCCACCGTCCTGGCCGCCGGCACGCTGGTCGGCTGCTCGTCCGACGACGGCCCCGCACCGACCGTCGACGCCTTCCTGTCGGGTTGGGGCAAGGGCGACCTGCAGGCCGTCGGCTTCGTGACCCCGGCCGGGCTCAAGGTCCCCGCCGCCGACGTGACCCGTCAGCTCCGCGAGCTCTCCGGCGAGCTGGCCGACACCCCGCCGGTCCTGCGCCGCACCGGCGACCCGAAGGTCGACGCGAACGTCGCGACCGCCGGGATCCGGGTGGCCTGGGCCCTGCCGGGCGGCACCCGCTGGGAGTACGACCGGCAGGTGCGGCTGACCACCGGCGACGACGGGCAGTGGCGGGTGATCTGGGAGCCCCAGGTGGTGCACGAGCAGCTCACCGACGGCGACCGGATGGCGCTGCGCCGCGACGCCGCGCCCCGGGCGGGGGTGCTCGACGGCGCGGGCAAGCCGATCGTCACGCCCCGGCCGGTGGTCCGCGTCGGGCTGCAACCGAGCGAGGTCACCGACGCCAAGGCCGTGGCGCGACAGCTCGACGCGGCGTTCCGGGCGGTCCGGCCGGCCATCACCCCGCCGGTCGACCTGACCGACCTGCCCAAGCGCCTCGCCGACGCCGACCCGGGCGCGTTCGTCGAGGTGGTGACGCTGCGCGAAGAGGCGTACCGGCAGATCCGGTCCCGCATCTACGACCTGCCCGGCACGAAGTTCCGGGCCGAGAAGCTCGACCTGGCCCCGACCCGGGAGTTCGCCCGGGCGGTGCTCGGCTCGGTCGACCAGGCCCAGGCCGACGACCTGGCCGCCCACCCCGACCGCTACCGGCAGGGCGACCTCGTCGGCCACGGCGGCCTCCAGGGCCGGCACGACGAGCGGCTGCGCGGCACGCCCGGGCTCACCGTGATCAGCGAGCGGGCCGGGCCGGACGGCACCGTCGCGCCGACCGGCACGGAGCTGTTCCGGCAGGAGCCGAAGCCCGGCCAGGCGGTGCGGACCACCCTCGACGTGGCCACCCAGAACGCCGCCGACGCGGCCCTGCGCGGCGAGAAGCGGCGCGCCGCGCTGGTGGCCGTGCGGGTCGGCGACGGCGCGGTGCTGGCCGCCGCGAACGGCCCGGGGGCCGCCGGCGAGAACCTCGCGTTCACCGCCCAGGTGCCGCCCGGCTCGACGTTCAAGATGGTCAGTGCCCTCGGCCTGCTCGACCGGGGCGCGGTCACCCTGGACGGCCCGGTCGCCTGCCCGAAGACGTTCACGGTGGACGGTCGCTCGTTCAAGAACTCCGACAACTTCGCCCTCGGCACGGTGCCGTTCCGCACCGACTTCGCGAAGTCCTGCAACACGGCGTTCGCCGCGCTCGCCCCGAAGCTCGGCCCCGACGGCCTCGCCGAGACCGGCCGGGCCCTGGGCCTGGAGGCCGAGTGGGACCTCGGCCTGGACGCGTTCACCGGCAAGGTCTCCGCCGACGGCTCACCGGCCGAGCAGGCCGCCGCCGCGTTCGGGCAGGGCACCACCGTGGTCAGCCCGCTGGCCATGGCCGCCGCCACCGCCGCCGTCGCCCGGGGCCGCTGGGAGCAGCCGAAGCTGGTCGTCGACCCGGCCCCGGCCAAGGCCGCGCCCGCCGGGCCGCAGCTCAAGCCGGAGTCGGTGGAGCCGCTGCGCACGATGATGCGCGAGGTGGTCACCGCCGGCACCGCCACCGCCCTGAAGGACGTCCCCGGCGGGCCCGTGCACGGCAAGACCGGCACCGCCGAGTACGACGACGACCCGGCGCACACCCACGCCTGGTTCGTCGGCTGGCAGGGCGACGTGGCGTTCGCGGTGTTCGTGGAGCGGGGCGGGTCGAGCGGGTCGAGCGCGGTCCCGATCGCCGAGCGCTTCCTGCGCGCCCTGGCCGCCTCCTGACGGGCCGCCTCCTGACGGGCCGGCCCGCCGGGCCTGTCGGCCGGGGCCGGCGGCCGGGCCTAGGCTGAGCCGCCATGTCGGCGACATAGCGGTATCCGGGGCGGCGGGATGCCCCCATGTCGCCGACATGGCGGCGCGCCGTGGCCGGCGAGGAGGCGGGCGGCGAGGAGGCGAGGAGGCTGGGCCCTCGGTCAGGCGATACCGGCCGCCGGCCGGGGCGGGGCATCGTCTTCGGGGGGCGGCGGGGTGTCGCCCGGGGTCGCCCCGGTGACCCGGCGCAGCAGGCCCGGCCCGACCGAGGCGGGCGGCCCGACGGGCTCCAGCAGCGGGGCGGCACCCGTCGGGCCGGCTGGGTAGCCCGCGACGAGGTCGACATCGTCCACCAGCCCGGCCGACCCCTCCGGCCCGCCCCCAACCTCGTCCGGCCCGGCCGGCGAGCCGGTCGGTGCGCCGACGGCCAGCGGACCAGCGGCCGGTGCGCCGACGGCCGACGAGTCGGTCGGTGCACCGGCGGCCAGCGGACCAGCGGCCGAACCGCTCGGGCCGGCGGGACCGGCGAGACCGGCGGGCAGGAGCCGCTCCGGGGCCGGGACCGGGCGCGACTCGGGAGGCAGGCGGGGCTCCGGGGCGGCCGGCACCAGGCGGGGCTCCGGGGCGGCCGGGAGCAGGCGCGGCGGCACGGCGCTCGGTGCGGTCACCGGGGCCAGCCCGGCCACCACCGTGTTGACGATCTCGGCGGCGTACGCGCCGTCGACGTCGTAGTCGGGGTCGAAGACGGTCAGCTCCACGCCGAGGCAGTGCGGGGTGTCGACCAGGCCGGCGAGCAGGATCTCCAGCTCGGCGAAGGCGATCCCGCCCGGGTCCGGGGCGTCGACCGCCGGCATCACCGCCGGGTCGAGCACGTCCACGTCGACGTGCACCCAGTAACCGGCGCAGTCGGCCAGCTCCTCGTGGGCCCACTGGGCGGTGCGGGCCGCACCCTCGGCGCGCAGCGCCGGCACCGGCCGGGTGGTGATGCCGGCGGCCTGGAGGTCGAGGCGGTACTCGTCCTGGGCGCGGATGCCGAGGACCACCACGTCGATGTCGCGGAAGTAGGGCCGCCGCCCCTCGATCGCGGCCAGGTCGGCCTGCCCCCGCCCGGTGACCAGCGCCAGGTCCTCCCCGGCCGCCGCGCCGACGTACGAGGCGTTGCCGGGGTGCCGGAAGTCGGAGTGGCCGTCGACGAAGACGAGCCCGATCCGCCCGCCGACCGCCTCGCCGAGCCGGTGCATCGCCAACGCCGAGCCGAGCAGGATCGAGCAGTCGCCGCCGAGGACGAGCGGGAACTCCCCCCGGTCGATGATCGCCCCGATCCGGTCGGCCAGCGCCGCCGAGTACGCGGCGATCTCCGGGGCGTGGCAGACGCCGTCGCCGGGGCGCCAGTCGCCCGGGTCGTACCGGGGCGGGGTGAGGCAGCCGGCGTCGCGCGCCCGCAGCCGGGCGAGCAGGCCCTGGTCGCGCAGCGCTCCCGGCGCCTTGGCGCAGCCGGGGACGGCGGTGGGGGTGGGCGGGCGCAGCCCGAGGTTGGACGGCGCGTCGAGGACGGCGATCCGGCGCATCGGGGGCTCCCGTCCTCGTGGGTCGGGCGGGCCGGCGAACGCCGGCCCGCGCTGGCGTACGGCGGAACTCAGAACAGGGCGCTGGCCAGGGCCCGGCGGGCGGAGGCGACGGCGGGGTCGTCCTGGCCGGCGACGGTGAACAGGGCGATCAGGTGCTGGCGCGCCTTGTCCCGGTCGTCGCCGGAGGTGCGGCGGACCAGGTCGACCAGGCGGGCGTACGCCTGCTCGGCCATGCCGCTGAGCACCTCGATGTCGGCGGCGAGCAGCTGGGCGGGCACGTCGTCGGGGTTGGCCTCGGCGGCGGCGAGCGCCACGCGCGGGTCGGCGCCGGCGACCCGGCGGGCGAGCCCGACCTGGGCCAGGCCGGCCTCGGCGGCGGCGTCCGCCGGCGACTCGGCGAGGATCTTCTTGTACGCCTCCTCGGCGGCGTCCAGGTCGCCGCTCATCAGGGCGTCGTCGGCCTCGTCGAGGCGGGGGTCCCCCGGTGCGGCGGCGTCGACGCCGCCGGCCTTGAGCACCGCGCCGATCCACTGCCGCAGCTGGGCTTCGGGGACCGCGCCGGAGAACGCGTCGACGGGCCGGCCGCCGACCACCGCGTAGACCGTCGGGACCCCCTGCACCTGGAACATCTGAGCGATCCGCGGGTTGTCCTGGACGTCGATGCGGGCCAGCGCCCACGCGCCGCCGCCCTCGGCGGCCAGCCGCTCCAGCACCGGGGCGAACTGGTCGCTCTCCGGGTATCCGGCCGCGCCGAAGAAGACCACGACGGGCATGGCGGTGGACCGTTCGAGCACCTCGGCCTGGAGGTTGGCCTCTGTCACGTCGATCACGGAGCCGCCGCCGGTGGCGGCCGGCAGCCCGGTGGACGGACCGGCCTGAGCCGGTGTGCTGGGGCGGGTGGCGGGCGGTGCGGTGTTGCGCAGTGCGCTGAGGTCGACCGCGCCGCGGGTGAAGATCGACGAGGTGATCCGTGGGTCGCTCATGGTTATCTAGTCTCGCACGTGTCCCGCCGAACTCAGATCAACCGCGACGGCGACAGTTGCGACTCTCACCCCCGCCCCGGCCTGCGAGGAAGGGCCCCTTCCTAACGCTTTTCGGATAGGAAGGGGCCCTTCCTGACACCCGTCAGAAGCGGGCCGGCTCGCGGTAGGTGCCCCACTCGGCGCGCAGCGCGTCGCAGATCTCGCCGAGGGTCGCCTCGGCGCGGACCGCGTCGAGCATGGCCGGGATCATGTTCTCGCCGGTGCGGCCGACCTCGACCATCCGGGTCACCGCCGCGCGCGCCGCCGCGTCGTCGCGGGCCGCCTTGCGCTCGGCGAGCACCCGGCGCTGCTCCACCTCGACCTCGTGCGAGATGCGCAGGATCTCCAGGTCCTTGGCGATGGTGCCGGTGTGGCAGTTGACGCCGACGATGCGCTTGTCGCCCTTCTCCAGGGCCTGCTGGTAGA
This sequence comes from Micromonospora sp. PTRAS2, assembly GCF_054052245.1. NCBI lineage: Bacteria > Bacillati > Actinomycetota > Actinomycetes > Micromonosporales > Micromonosporaceae > Micromonospora > Micromonospora sp. PTRAS2. The sequence goes on along the minus strand of NZ_JBSWBU010000017.1, from coordinate 18,464 downwards.
CGAACGCGGACTCGGCGATGTGCCCGGTGAACCAGCCGTCCTCGATGCCGCGCAGGATGCCGGAGGTCATCGGGCCGATCTGGTGCGGGCCCTCGCCGCCGAGCTGCCGGATCCGGGCGAAGATCTCCTCCGCCTCGGCCTCGATCTTGTCGGTCAGCGCCTCGACGTACCAGGAGCCGCCGAGCGGGTCGGCCACGTTCACCACCCCGGTCTCCTCCATCAGCACCTGCTGCGTACGCAGGGCGATCTCGGCGGACTCGTCGGTGGGCAGCGCCAGGGTCTCGTCGAGGGCGTTGGTGTGCAGCGAGTTCGTCCCGCCGAGCACGGCGGCGAGCGCCTCGACGGCGGTGCGTACGACGTTGTTGACCGGCTGCTGGGCGGTCAGCGACACCCCGGCGGTCTGGGTGTGGAATCGCAGCCACAGCGCCTTCTCGCTGGTCGCGCCGTAGACGTCGCGCAGCCAGCGGGCCCAGATCCGGCGGGCGGCCCGGAACTTGGCGATCTCCTCGAAGAAGTCGACGTGCGAGTCGAAGAAGAAGCTCAGGCCGGGGGCGAACACGTTGACGTCCAGCCCGCGCGACAGCCCCAGCTCGACGTAGCCGAACCCGTCGGCGAGGGTGTACGCCAGCTCCTGCGCGGCGGTCGAGCCGGCCTCGCGGATGTGGTAGCCGGAGACCGAGAGCGGCTTGTAGCGGGGGATCTCGCGCGCGCAGTATTCCATCAGGTCGCCGATGAGGCGCAGGTGCGGCTCGGGGTCGAAGAGCCACTCCTTCTGCGCGATGTACTCCTTGAAGATGTCCGTCTGCAGCGTGCCGTCCAGGGTGGACAGGTCGGCGCCCTGCCGCTCGGCGGCGACGAGGTACATGCAGAACACCGGCACGGCCGGGCCGGAGATGGTCATCGAGGTGGTGACGGCGGCCAGGTCGATGCCGTCGAAGAGCACCTCCATGTCGGCGGCCGAGTCGACGGCCACCCCGCAGTGGCCGACCTCGCCGAGGGCCTGCGGGTCGTCGGAGTCGCGGCCCATCAGCGTCGGCATGTCGAAGGCCACGGAGAGGCCGCCGCCGCCCGCGCCGAGGATCATCTTGTAGCGCTCGTTGGTCTGCCGGGCGTTGCCGAAGCCGGCGAACTGCCGGATCGTCCAGGTCCGTCCCCGGTAGCCGGTCGGGTACAACCCCCGGGTGTACGGGAACTCGCCCGGCCAGCCGATCCGCTCGAAGCCCGGGTAGGCCACGCCCTCGGGCGGCCCGTAGACCGGGTCGACGGGCATCCCGGAGAGCGTGGTGAAGTCGGCGTCCCGCTTCCGCGCGGCGTCGTAGCGGGCCTGCCAGCGTGCCCGTCCGGCGGCGATCTCGTCGGCGTCCATGCGCAGGGCTCCTCCTCGAGTCCTCGTCAGAGGACCGAGTGTAATCCCCGGCCTGAACGATCGCTAAGGAGATGCGTACCGGCAGGTAACCGGGTCAGGCCGGCGGCGCGGCGGGGTCGCCGAGCGTCACGTCGTCCACCCGGATGTTGATCTCGTCGACCCGCAGCCCGTACGCCTCGACGGCCCGGGTCACCGCCGCCCGCACCCCGTCGGTCACCTGCGGCACCGGCTGGCCGGCGTCGATCACGATGACCAGGTTGACCACGGCCGCGCCGTTCGTGACGTGCGCCGAGCAGCCGCGCCGGGCGTCGCCGACCTGGTCCAGGCCGACCCGGTCGAACACGGCGTTGAAGAACCGGGCCACGTCGCCGCCGAGGTCGGCCACCCCGGGGACGGAACGCGCGGCGGCCACCGCGATCTTCTCCACCACCTCGTCCGAGACGTGGGTGGTCCCGCCCGCCACCGCGTCCGGCGTCACCGACAGCTCCTGCGTCGCCTCGTCAGCCATGCCTCTCCCCCAGTACGCGCACACCGCCCCACGACGACCGTGGAGCGGTGCGAGCGTACTCGTTGCCGAGGGTCCGCAGTGGACGCGTCAGGAGCCGATCTGCGCCAGCAACTCGTCGGCTGCGGCGTACGGGTCGAGCGCCCCCTCGGCCACCTTCGCGGCGAGCGCCGGCAGCTCCGTACCGTCGCGAAGTGAACCGATCCGGGCCCGCAGCACGCCCAACGTGATCGCCTCGATCTCGGCGGCGGCCCGCTTCTCGCGGCGGCGGCGCAGCTCGTCGTGTTCGACCAGCCAGCCGCGGTGCTTGTCGATCGCGGCGGCGATGTCGTCGATCCCCTCGCCCCGCGCGGCGATCGACCGGACCACCTGCGGCCGCCACTCGCCGGGCCCCCGCTCGCCGAGGGCGATCATGCCCTGGATGTCGCGGACGGTGGCGTCGGCGCCGTCCCGGTCGGCCTTGTTGACCACGAAGACGTCGGCGATCTCCAGGATGCCGGCCTTCACCGCCTGGATCGCGTCGCCCATGCCCGGGGCCAGCAGCACCAGCGTCGTGTCGGCCAGCGAGGCGACCTCGACCTCGGCCTGCCCGACACCGACGGTCTCCACCAGCACCACGTCGCAGCCGGCGCCCTCCAGCACCCGCACCGCCTGCGGGGTCGCCGCCGACAGGCCGCCGAGGTGGCCCCGGCTGGACATGGACCGGATGTAGACGCCCGGGTCGGTGGCGTGGTCCTGCATCCGGACCCGGTCGCCGAGGATCGCCCCGCCGGTGAACGGGCTGGACGGGTCGACGGCCAGCACCCCGACCCGGTGCCCGCGCGAGCGCAGCGCCCGGACCAGCTCGTTGGTGGTGGTCGACTTGCCCACCCCGGGGGACCCGGTCAGCCCGACCACCTGGGCCTGCCCCGCGTACGGCGCGAGGGCCGCCGCCACCCGGGGCAGCACCTCGTCGCCGGACTCGACCAGGGTGATCAGCCGGGCCACGGCACGCGGGTCACCGGCGCGGGCCCGCTCCACGAGCATCGGCACGTCCCGGCTGCGGCGCACCGACGGCACACCGGCGACCGGGACCTGCTCGACGGCTCCGCTCACTGCTGCTCGGCGGGGTCGGGCACGTGGATGATCAGGGCGTCGCCCTGGCCCCCGCCGCCGCAGAGCGCCGCCGCGCCGGTGCCGCCACCGCGCCGCCTGAGCTCCATGGCGAGGGTGAGCACCAGCCGGGCACCGGACATGCCGATCGGGTGGCCCAGCGCGATCGCGCCGCCGTTGACGTTGACCTTGTCGTCGCCGATGCCCAGGTCGCGCATGGACTGGATGCCGACCGCGGCGAACGCCTCGTTGATCTCGACCAGGTCGAGGTCCTCCACCCCCAGGCCGCCCTTGCGCAGGGCGTGGCTGATCGCGTTGGAGGGCTGCGAGTGCAGCGAGTTGTCCGGGCCCGCCACGTTGCCGTGCGCGCCGATCTCGGCGAGCCAGGTCAGCCCCAGCTCCCTGGCCTTCGCCTTGCTCATTACGACCACGGCCGCCGCACCGTCGGAGATCGGCGAGGCGCTGCCGGCGGTGATCGTGCCGTCGGAGGTGAACGCCGGGCGCAGCCGGCCCAACGACTCGACGGTGGTGTCCGGGCGGATGCCCTCGTCCTCGCTGATCACCACCGGGTCGCCCTTGCGCTGCGGGATGATCACCGGGGTGATCTCGTCGGCGAAGTGCCCGCTCTTCTGCGCGGCGGCGGCCCGCTGGTGGCTGGCCGCGGAGAAGGCGTCCTGCTCGGCGCGGGTGATGCCGTGCCGCGCGCCGTGCCGCTCGGTCGACTCGCCCATCGAGCAGCAGTCCCAGGCGTCGGTCAGCCCGTCGAGGGCCATGTGGTCCTTGATCGTCACGTCGCCGTACTTGTAGCCGGCGCGCTGGCCGAGCAGCAGGTGCGGGGCGTTGGTCATCGACTCCATGCCGCCGGCCACCACGACGTCGAACTCGCCGGCCCGGATGAGCTGGTCGGCCAGGGCGATCGCGTCCAGTCCGGAGAGGCAGACCTTGTTGATCGTCAGCGCCGGCACGGACATCGGGACGCCCGCCTCGACGGCGGCCTGGCGGGCCGGGATCTGCCCGGTGCCGGCCTGCAGGACCTGGCCCATGATGACGTACTGCACCTGCTCGGGGGGCACCCCGGCGCGCTCCAGCGCGGCCTTGATCGCGATGCCGCCGAGCTTGGTGGCGGGGAGGTCCTTGAGGTTGCCGAGCAGGCGCCCCATCGGGGTCCGCGCGCCGCTGACGATCACCGAAGCCATGTGCCTGCCTCCGAGGGGGGTGCCGAGCTGTGAACCTTAACGATTGTTCGGTTGGACGGGTGTTCGGTCAGACTAACGCCATGGCTGAGAACTCCCCCGCCGAGCCCGCTGCCGACTTCGTCACAGACATCGGCCTGCGCCGCATCGACCACGTCGGGATCGCCGTCGCCGACCTCGACGCCGCGATCGACTTCTATCAGCGCACCTTCGGCATGCGCTGCGTGCACACCGAGACCAACGCCGAGCAGGGCGTGCGCGAGGCGATGCTGACGGTCGGGCCGACCGCCGAGGGCGGCTGCGTGCAGCTGCTCGCCCCGCTCACCCCGGAGTCGACCATCGCCAAGTTCCTCGACCGCAACGGGCCGGGCGTGCAGCAGGTGGCGTACACGGTGACCGACATCGACGCGGCGTGCGCGGCGCTGCGCGAGCGCGGCCTGCGGCTGCTCTTCGAGACCCCACGCCGGGGCACCGCCGACTCCCGGATCAACTTCGTCCACCCCAAGGACGCGGGCGGCGTCCTCGTCGAGTTGGTCGAGCCCGCCCAGCGGTGAAAGGTGAAAGGAGGGGCCCCCTGTTAACGCATTCTGTGGAGCAGGGGCCCCTTCTTAACCACCCTGCCCCGCCCTGCCCCGCCTCGCGCCCCGGTGGCACCCGCCCCGGCACCACGACAGCCCCCGCGCGAGCGCAGTGGTGCGCGGCCGAGTTGATCGACTTCATGTCGGCGGCATGGCGGTATCAACGGGACGGGAAACCCCCGTCCGGCCGACATCAAGTCGATCAAGCGGTTCGGCAGCCGCCGACCCCCGGCACCGGCCGACAAGAAACCGGCACGGGCCGGCAAAGGACCGCCGGGCGCTCCCACGGCCCTTTTCCCGCACGCCCCCGCGCGCCCGACCACCCGCCCACCGGGCCGCCCGACCACCCGCCTCCAGCACGCCCGACCACCCGCCCGCTGGGCCGCCGGACCGGCCCCGGAGCTGCCAAGATCGCCCATCGATCGGACCCGCCCGACGGCGGCCTGTTGACCATGTAAACAGGACACGAAAGCCCCGCACCGCTCTTGCGAAGCACCCCGGGGGGTCTGCGAGTATGTCCCAATGCCCCAGCAGCAGTCCTCCCCTCTTGCGTTCTTCGATAACGCGAACTCGCAGCCAGATTTCACCGTTGGCCTGCGCGGATACAACGTCGGGCAGGTCGATGACTTCATCGGTCGGCTGACCGCCGCGCTGACCCAGTCCGAGCAGGCCCGCGCCGAGGCCGAGCAGCGGATGAACGACGCCCAGCGTCGGCTCCGCCAGGCCGAGCAGCGCCAGAGCGCGCTGGAGCAGAAGCTCGCCGAGACCAACAAGCAGCTCGAGGAGAACAGCCGGCCGACCCTGTCCGGCCTGGGCACCCGCGTCGAGCAGATCCTGCGGCTGGCCGAGGAGCAGGCCAACGACCACCGCAACGAGGCCAAGCGGGAGTCCGAGGGCATCCTCTCCGCGGCCCGCCTGGAGGCGCGCGAGATCACCGACAAGGCCCGCGCCGAGGCCGCCGCGATGAAGGCCACCGCCGAGCGCGAGGCCGGCAGCGTCCGCACCGCCGCCGAGCGCGAGGCCGCCGAGGTGCGCGTGCAGGCCCGTCGGGAGGCCGACACCCTGCGCGCCGACGCCGAGCGGGAGACCAAGCAGCTGCGCACCGTCACCGCGCACGAGGTCGCCGAGCTGAAGTCGACCGTCGAGCGTGAGGTCGCCACCCTGCGCGCCACCGCCGAGCGGGAGATCACCCAGCAGCGGGCGAAGGCCGCGCGGGAGGCCGAGGAGAAGCGCGCCGAGGCGACCAAGCTCCTCACCGATGCCCGCGACAAGCGCGACAAGGACCTCCAGGCGCTGGAGCTGCAGCTCGCCGAGCGGCGGGAGAAGGCCGAGCGCGAGGAGTCCGAGCGGCACGCGGCCCAGGTCGCCCAGACCCAGAAGCTGGTCGGCGAGGCCGAGCAGCGCGCCCGGGCGGCCCAGGAGCGGGCCAAGGAGATCGAGCAGCGCGCCGAGGCCCGCCGGGTCGAGTCCGAGCGCACCGCCAACGACACCGTCGAGAAGGCCAAGGCGCTGTCCGAGAAGACCCTCAACGAGGCCAAGGCCGAGGCGAAGCGGCTGCTCACGGAGGCCCGCACCGAGGCCGACCTGACCACCCAGGCCGCCCGCCGCGAGGTCGAGGACCTCACCCGGCAGAAGGACGCCGTCACCTCGCAGCTCGGCCAGATGCTGTCGGGCCTCGCCGGCATCGTGCCGGGCGTGCCGCCGGCGCAGGCCAAGCCGGAGCCGGCCAAGGCGGACAGCAAGGACGAGCGGGTGAACGCGGAGTCCGCCGGCTGAGCGACCGCACGGCCGGGGGGCATGGACACGGCGCGGGGTGACACCGGGTAACCGGTGTGACCCCGCGCCGTATGCGTTTCCCGCACTCTGGCCCGGACGCCGGTAACGGCAGTGAATCAGCTCCCATCCGGGGCGTCCGTATCGCCCCAGCCGAGCCGGATGCGTGTGAGGATGGGGGCATGTCGCACGGCGAGGAACTGTTCGCTCTCGGCGGGGATGTGACGACGGAGCCCAGCTTCGAGTCCGCCCTGCGGGGGTACGAGAAACGACAGGTCGACAGGTACGTCGCTCGCGCGGAGCACGAGATCGCGACACTGGCGGCCGAGCGGGAACAGGCGTACACCCAGATCCACAAGCTGGCCGGGCAGGTCGAGGTGCTGCAACGCGACCTCGCCCAGGTGCGCAAGCAGGTCGGCGTGGTGGACCGGGCCTCGTTCCGGCACCTCGGCCCCCGGGTGGAGCAGATCCTCGTCCTCGCCGAGGAGCAGGCCGACGACATCCTCGCCGCCGCCAACGAGGAGATCGAGGCGCGGCGGGCCGCCGCCGAGCACATCGTCGCCGAGGCCAAGGAGCAGGCCGCCCAGGCGCTCAAGGACTTCGAGATCGCCCTCGCCGCCCGGCGGGCCGAGGAGGAGCGGCACGGTGCCGCCCGACGCGCCGAGGCGGACGCCACGCTGAAGGCCGCCAAGGACGAGTCGACCCGGCTGCGCAAGGCCGCCCAGGAGGCCCTGGAGAAGGCCCAGCAGGAGGCCACCCAGCTCCGGGACGCCGCGAAGGAGATCCACACCCGGGCCCAGCAGGAGGCGACCAAGCTGCGCGAGGCCGCCAAGGAGGCCCTCGCCAAGGCCCAGCAGGAGGCCACCCAGCTCCGCGAGGCCGCCAAGGAGGTGCACGCCAAGGCCCAGCAGGAGGCGAAGCGGCTCACCGACAACGCCACCGAGGCCGGCCGGGCGACCCACGCCAAGGCGTTGCAGGAGGCCAAGCGGATCACCGACGACGCCGAGGGCGCGGCGAAGGCCACCCGCGACCGGGCCCGGCAGGAGGCCGAGCGGCTGACCGCGCAGGCGACCGAGGCCAGCAAGCGCCAACGCGCCGACACCGAGGCGTACGTGCAGCGGATGCGCACGGAGACCGAGGCGTACGTGCAGCAGTCCCGCGCCCAGACGCAGCAGGAGCTGGGTGCCTGGCGGGCCGGGGTGGAGCAGGAGGTCAACGGCCGGCGGGAGGCCGCCGACCGGGAGCTGGCCCAGCGCAAGGAGACCGCCGAGCGGGAACACTCCCAGCGCCGCGACGAGCTGGACCGGCAGCACGCGGCCCGGCAGGACGAGCTGGAGCAGCAGTTCACGGCCCGGCAGGACGAGCTGGAGCAGCAGTACACCGCCCGGCGGGCCGAGATCGAGGACGGTGCCGCGGAGATCCGGCGCGCCGCCGAGCAGGACGCCCTCGCGATGCGCCGGCAGGCCGAGGAGGAGGCCGCCGAGCTGCTGGGCCGGGCCGAGGCCGACGCGACCGACAGGCGACGCCGGGCCGACGAGCACGTCGCCGCCTCCCGTCGCCAGTTCGAGGAGTACGCGGCCACCACCCAGCAGCACCTGGCCACCACGCAGCAGCACCTCGCGGCGACCCAGCAGGAGGTGGCCGCCGGCCGCCAGCAGCTCGCCCAGGTGATGTTGGAGATCGCCCAGGCCCAGCAGCAGCTGGCCGACCTGCGGCAGGAGACCTGGCAGTCCCGGCAGGAGTCGGACGAGCTCCAGCACCAGCTGCTCGACCTGCGGCAGCAGCTGGCCGGTGCCCGCCTGTCGGCCAGCGTTCCGGCGAAGGCGACCGCCCCGGCGGTGTCCCTCGACGGCTCCGCACCGGACCCGGCCGCCGACGGCACGGCCCCGGTCAAGGCGGCTGCCGCTCCGGTCAAGGCGGCTGCCGCCCCGGGCAAGCCGGCCGAGGCCGCCACGTCGGGCAAGCCGGCCGCCGCCGGGCCCGGCGAGCCCGCGAAGCCCACCCCGATCAAGGCGACGGCCGACGCGGGAGCGGCGAAGACCGCACCCACCGACGACGCCGCCCCGGCCCGGACCCGGCCGGTGGCCGAGCCGGTCACCACGGTGGACGGCGGTGCGGCCAGCGCCGGGGTGGACGGCGAGCCGACGGTGGCCGCGGTGCCCGGCGAGGGCGGCCGGGGGGCGACCCCCACGAAGATCACCAGCACCGGTGAGAACGGTAAGCGGCCGACCAAGCCGACGACCGACGAGCGCAGCGCCAGGCCGAGCAAGGTGTCCGTCGAGTCCGAGTGAGCCGGGGTGGCCGGACCGTCCGCCCGGCAACTACCCTCCTGTCGGCAGGACCCGCGCCCGGCCGGGGCCGTGGGCGGCTGACGACCCTCCGGGCGCACCCGCCGGAGGGCGGAGGAGGTCTCGGTGGCGGACGGCGGACGGGCGCACGACGGGCAGCCGGACCACGCGCCGGTGGGCCACGGGCAGATGGACCACACCGGTCCGGACGGCGTCCCAGCGGGCCGCACCGACCCGGTCGGCCCCCCGCCGATGCGCTCCGCACCGGATCGGACCGCACCGGATCGGACCGCACCGGACGACGACCGGGCGGACCTCGGCGACCCCGGCGACTTCGACCCGCCCGGGTCGCCCGCCGCCAGCTCGGGCCGCTTCGGCGTGCCGGGGCGGCCCCTGCGCCGCAACAGCTTTCTCGTCGGCTTTACCGGCGCGCTCGGCGTGCTGCTGGCGTACGCCGTCTTCCTCGGCGTCCGCAACTCGGCCGGCATCCTGGTGCTGGTCGTCATCGCGCTCTTCCTCGCCGTCGGGCTGAATCCGGCGGTGGTCCGGCTGCGCTCGTGGGGCCTGCCCAACGGGCTGGCCGTCACGGCGGTGACGCTGATCGTGCTGCTGCTGATCGTCGGCGGCCTGGTGGCGCTGGTCCCGCCGGTGGTCACCCAGTCCGGGCAGTTCGTCGAGCAGCTGCCCAGCTACGTTGACGAGCTGCGCCGCAACGAGGCCGTCAACGACTTCGTCGTCCGGTACGACGTGATGGCCAAGGTGCAGGCCGCGGCCAACGCCGACACGATCGGGCGGGCGCTGGGCGGGGTCCTCGGCGGCGCCCAGCTCATCTTCGGCACGGTCTTCCGGGCGCTCACCGTGCTGGTGTTGACGATCTACTTCCTCGCGTACTTCGACCGGCTGCGCCGCGTGGGGTACGCGCTGGTGCCCCGCTCCCGCCGGCACCGAGTGCAGCTCATCGGCGACGAGATCCTGGCGAAGGTCGGCGCGTACATGGTGGGCGCCCTGAGCATCGCCGTGCTGGCCGGCGTGACCACCTTCGTGTTCGCGCTGGCCGTCGGGCTGCCGTACCCGTTCGCGCTGGCCGTGGTGGTCGCGGTGACCGACCTGATCCCGCAGATCGGCGCCACCCTCGGCGCGGTGGTGGTCAGCCTCGTCGGCTTCGCCACCGACCTGCCGGTGGGGATCGCCTGCGTCGCGTTCTTCGTGGTCTACCAGCAGGTGGAGAACTACCTGATCTACCCGAAGGTGATGCGCCGCTCGGTCGAGGTCAACGAGGTCGCGGCCCTGCTCGCCGCACTGCTGGGGGTGTCGCTGATGGGCGTGGTCGGCGCGCTGATCGCGATCCCGACGGTGGCCGCCGGCCAGCTCATCCTGCGCGAGGTGGTGCTGCCCCGCCAGGACGCCCGCTGACGGGCGACCGACCCGCCCCGGCTCAGTCGGCGGAGCCGGCCTTCGGGCCCGGCACCGGGACGTCGGCGAACGAGGCGACCGTCCGGTCGGCGTACGCGCTGACGTCGCCGGTGGTCATCGGCCCGTCCCAGGTGCGCGGCAGGGGCAGCGGGGCGGCCGGGTTGACCCGGCGGACGATCTCGTCGAGCACGGTTTCGGCGTCGCCGACCCACAGGTGCTTCGCGCCGGGCACCCCGACCACCTCGGCCTGCGGCACCGCCGCGAAGCGCCGCCGCGCCTCGTCGGGGCGCAGGTAGTCGTCGAACTCCGGCACCAGGGCGGTCAGCGGCTTGCCCTCCTGCGCCCAGTGGGCGAGATCCTCGGGGGCGGAGAAGCGCAGCGGCGGGGAGAGCAGGATCGCGCCGGCCACCGCCGGGTCGCAGCCGTACTTGAGGGTCAGGTCGGTGCCGAACGACCAGCCGACCAGCCAGACGTTCGGCAGCTCGGCGAACTCGGCGTACTCGATGGCGGCGGCGACGTCGAAGCGCTCGCCGACGGCGTTGTCGAACGCTCCCTCGCTGGTGCCCCGCACGCTGCTGGTGCCGCGCGTGTTGAACCGGAGCACGGCCAGGTCGGCCAGCGCCGGCAGCCGCCAGGCGGCCTTGCGGAAGACGTGGCTGTCCATCATCCCGCCGTGGGTGGGCAGCGGGTGCAGGCAGACCAGCGTGCCGGCCGGCTCCTTCCCGACGGGGCGGGCCAGCTCGCCGACGAGGGTCAGGCCGTCGGCGGTGTGCAGCTCGATGTCCTCGCGGTGCCCGGGCAGGATCGAGGACGCGCGGATCGGTGTGCTCACCGTCCCAGTCTCGCGCGTCGGCGCCGGCACCGCCCGCCCGGGCGGAAACAGGGTGATCCAGATCGCTCAGCCGTAGCGGGGCGCGCCCCGCCCGCGCTGGATGCCGGGGCCGCGCCGGTCCCGCGCCCGCCAGCACCCGCTGTGCCAGTGCCGGCGGTCGGTCAGGTCGCCCCGGTCGTCGGCCGGCCAGGCCACCAGGTGCGCCACCCCCGGGCGGATCTCCTGGTCGCAGCCCGGGCAGCGGTACGTCTTGACCGACGCGCCGCCGCTGATCCCGCGCACCTGCCAGTCGCCGTCGCGCCACTGCTGCACGGTGGGCACCCCGTGGCGGGCCCGGTCGGCGTCGAGGTGGGCGTGCTCGTCCCGGCGGGGACGGTTGCGACGGGGGCTCACCTCGTCAAGGTTACGGTCGGTTCCCGCCACCGGCCCGGCGAGGTGCGCCTGCGCGACGGCCCGGCCGGCGGCCGGTGCCACGCGCGGGGGCGGCCCGGCCGGCGGCCGGTGCCACGCGCGGGGGCGGCCCGGCCGGCGGCGGGTGCCACGCGCGGGGCGGCCCGGTCAGCGGGCGGTGTGGTCGCGGAAGCCGCGCCCCGCCTCGCGGCCCAGGTAGCCGGCGGTGACGAGGTGCTCCAGCAGCGGTGCCGGGGCGAAGCCGGGGTCGCGCAGCTCGCGGTACAGCGCGCGCTGGCTGGCGAGCGTCACGTCCAGGCCGACCGCGTCCAGCAGCTCGAACGGGCCCGTCGGGTAGCCGCAGCCGAGCTTCATCGCGTGGTCGATGTCGTCGACGGTGGCGTAGCCGGCCTCCAGCATCTTCACCGCGTCGTTCAGGTACGGGAAGAGCAGCGCGTCGACCACGAAACCGGCCCGGTCGCCGCAGACCACGGCGGTCCTGCCGAGCGTCGCGCAGACGGCGCGGGCGGTGGCGGTGGCCTCCTCGCCGGTGCGGATGGTCCGCACGATCTCCACCAGGGGCCGCGCCGGCACCGGGCCGGCGAAGTGCAGCCCGACCACGTCGGCGGGCCGCCCGGTGGCCATCGCGATGTCGATCACCGGCAGCGACGAGGTGGTGGTGGCGAGCACGACGCCCGGCTTGCAGACGCCGTCGAGGCTGGCGAACAGCTCCTTCTTGACGCCCAGGTCCTCCGCCACGGCCTCGACGACCAGGTCGACCTCGGCCAGCCCGTCGAGCGGCTCCGCGCCCGGGGCCACCTGGACCACGTCGTACCCGGCCCCGGCGAAGACCTCGACGAGCCCGGCGGCCGTCGCGCCGGAGCCGACGACGCCGACCCGGGCGACGCGGCGCGCGCCGTCGCCGGCCGCCGGCCGCTCCTGCGGGGTCGACTCGTCCGGTACGACCTTCGACGAGCCCGGCTTCTCGTAGGTGTAGAAGCCCCGGCCGGACTTGCGGCCGAGCAGACCCGCGGTGACCATCTGCCTGACCAGCGGCACCGGGGCGTGCCGGCGGTCCCGCCCGCCGCGCCGGTACATGGTGTCCAGGATCTCGTACGCGGTGTCGAGGCCGATCAGGTCCAGCAGGGCGAGCGGCCCCATCGGCAGGCCGCCGCCAAGCTTCATGGCGGCGTCGATGTCCTCGCGGCTGGCGTAGCGCGACTCGAACATCGCCACGGCGTGGTTGAGATAGCCGAAGAGCAGCGCGTTGGCGATGAAGCCGGCCCGGTCGCCGATGGTGACGTCGACCTTGCCGAGCCGGGCGCAGAGGGCCTCGACGTCGGCGACCACGTCGGCGGCGGTCACCACCGTGCGGACCACCTCGACCAGCTTCATCACGGGGGCCGGGTTGAAGAAGTGGATGCCGACGACCTGCTGGGGTCGGCCGGTGGCGACGGAGACCTCGGTGACCGACAGCGAGGACGTGTTGGTGGCGAGGATCGCGTCGGGCCTGCAGACCCGGTCCAGCTCGGCGAAGATCCGCCGCTTGAGGTCGAGGCGCTCGGGGACCGCCTCGACCACCAGGTCCACCGAGTGCAGCGCGTCCAGCCCTACCTGGAAGTCGACCCGGGCCAGCAGGGCGTCCCGGTCGGCCTCGGCGAGCTTGCCCCGGGCGACGGCCCGGTCGGTCGAGCCGGTCAGGTTGGCCCGGCCACGGTCGAGGGCGGCCTCGGAGACCTCGACCGCGACGACGTCGATGCCGTTGCGCGCGAAGACCTCGACGATGCCGGCACCCATGGTGCCCAGCCCCACAACGCCCACGCTGGTGAACTCGCGCGCCACGACCGGCCTCCCCAATGCTGCGCGGGACCGCGGGGACGGGACCCCGCGGGACCGCATGAACGGTCACTAAGGTTATGCGCGCGAGTCTGCCACGTGACGGACCGTCGCCGGGACGCGGAGGGGGCCGCAGAGCCGGTCGGGCGGCTCAGCGGCTCCGGTCGGTCAGCGCCAGCAGCTCGGCGACGAACTCCGCCGGCCGCTCCAGGTGCGGGCTGTGCCCGCAACCCGGCAACACCACCTCGTGGTACGCCCCGCCGGCCGCAGCGTACCGGTCGAGCACCGCCCGGGTCTGCCCGACCATCGGCTGCGGCGGGCAGTCCCGCTCCCCCGGCCAGCCGGGCACCACCCCGAGCGACCCGAGGTGTGCCAGGTCGAACAGCGAGGTGTCCGACACGATCACGTCGGCGTCGCCGCGTACCCAGGTGACGGGGGGCTTGCCGGCGACGGCGACGAGGTCGTCGGCGATGCGGAAGTGGGCCGGAGCGAGGGCGTTGAGCACGCCGCTGTCGCCGGCCGCGGTGCCCGGCCAGTGCGGCGAGGCGACCGCCGTGCCGGGGTAGTTGCCGTCCCCCGTCGCGGTGGACAGGAGGCTGTCCAGCAGCAGCTCCTCGTCGTCGCCGAGCGACGCCGGGTCGGCCACGTACGCGGTCCGCAGCACGCTGCGGGGGCTGGTCGGGCCGTCCGCGCCCCGGTCACCGGCGGCCAGCCGGGCCACGAAGTCCCCGTTCGCGGTGCCGCCGCCGGTGCCCGCGAAGTCGGGCGTGGTCGGCGTGCCGTCGAGGTCCCGGGTGCCGCCGAAGCCGTACGGGGAGACGGGCGCGGAGAGCAGCAGCCCGGCCACCCGGTCGGGGTGGTCGACCAGCAGCCGCATCGCCACGCCCCCGCCGAGGGAGTGCCCGACCACCACCGGCCGCGCGCCGGGGGCGAAGAGCCCCGGGGCGTCGAGCAGGGCGGCCACGTCGTCGGCGAAGTCCCGCAGCCCCCGGGTGGCGTCCACCGCGGCGGTCTCGGTGTCGCCGTAACCGCGCAGGTCCGGGGCGACCACCCGGAGGGTGTCGGGCAGCCGCCGCAGCAGCGGCTCCCAGAACGCCGATGACGAACAGTTGCCGTGCACCAGCAGCACGGGCGCGCCGTCGGGTGACCCCGCCACCCGGACCCGCTGGACGATGCCGTTGGCCTGCACGGTGTGCTGCGTGCTCTCCATGCCGCGGCATGCTGCCACGCGGCGGCGGCCGGCTCCATGTGGCCGGCCCACATGAAAGGAGGGGCCCCTTGTTAACGCATACGGTAGAGAAGGGTCCCCTGCTCACCCCGCCACCCGGCGGAGCCAGGCGGCGGCCAGGCGGGGGTCAGGCGCGGGCGGCCGGCGGGGCGGCGACGGGCAGCGGCAGGGTCGGCCGGCGGTCGCGGCGCTGCGGGCCCAGTTGGGGGGCCAGCCGCAGCCCGACCGGGTCCGTCCGGGCCAGGCCCGGGTCGAAGAAGCGCAGCTCGGTGCGGCCCAGCCGGATCACGTCCCCGTCGGAGAGCAGCTCCGGCACCTCGATCCGGCGGTCGTTGAGCCACGTGCCGTTGGTCGAGCCCAGGTCCTCAAGCCACACCCCGTCGGCGGCCAGCCGTACGCTGGCGTGCCGGCGACTCAGGTGTGGATCGTCGACGCTGACCTGCACGGTCGTCGCACGGCCGATCACCTGGGGCGTGCGGCTGAGCCGGAAGCTCGCCCCACGCATCGGTCCACCCGCCACCGTCAGCAGCGGCATCAGTTCCGGAAAGTCCTCCATGGACGGTCAGCCTCCAGCCACCGGTGTCCGGCGTCAGCCTGCCAGCACACCGTATCGATGCCCACCACCGCCCGGACACCTCCCAGCCCCCGGGCGGACAACTCCCGTTAGCCGGTTCGGCTTGCGGCGCGGCGCACCAGGGCCATTGGTCCCGCGCCGGGCACCGGCCCCGGGAGCCGCCGGCCCCGCGCCGGGGACCGCTGACCAGCCCGACCGAACACCTACCGACGAGTAGCTTCGGGGTCTAGACTTCCGCCATGACGGCTGTACGTGTCCCGGGTGCCCCGATCATCTCAGACGGGCGGCTGGTCTCCACCAGCCCCGCCACCGGGGCCGAGGTGGGTCGGCTGCCCGTCGCCGCCGGGGACGACGTCGCGCGGGCGGTCGAGCAGGCCCGGGAGGCGGCCGGCTGGTGGGCGGGGCTCGGCTTCACCGGCCGCCGGGAGCGGCTGCTGCGCTGGCGGGGTGTCCTCGCCCGGCGGATCGAGGAGCTGGCCGAGCTGATGCACGCCGAGGGCGGCAAGCCCGTCCCGGACGCGATCGTCGAGGTCCTCACCGCCATCGAGCACATCGACTGGGCCGCCCGCAACGCCGGCCGGGTGCTACGCCCGCGCCGCGTGCGCTCCCGGCTCATCCTGGCCGAGTTCACCGGCCACCTCGAATACCAGCCGTACGGGGTGGTCGGCGTCATCGGGCCGTGGAACTACCCGGTCTTCACCCCGATCGGCTCCACGGCGTACGCGCTCGCCGCCGGCAACACGGTCGTGCTGAAGCCCAGCGAATACACCCCCGTCGTCGGCCAGTGGCTGGTCGACAGCCTCGCCGAGGTGGTGCCCGAGCAGCCCGTCCTCACCGCCGTGCACGGCCTCGGTGACGTCGGCGCGGCCCTGTGCCGCTCCGGCGTGAACAAGCTGGCCTTCACCGGCTCGACGGCCACCGCCAAGAAGGTGATGGCCGCCTGCGCCGAGACGCTCACCCCGGTCCTGCTGGAGGCGGGCGGCAAGGACGCGATGATCGTCGACAGCGACGCCGACCTCGACGCCGCCGCCGAGGCGTGCGTCTGGGGCGGGCTCACCAACGCCGGCCAGACCTGCATCGGCATCGAGCGGGTGTACGCCGTCGAACCCGTCTTCGACGTCTTCGTCGGCAAGGTCGTCGAGCGGGCCGGCCGGCTGACGGTCGGCGCCGACGGGTCCGACATCGGCCCGATCACCATGCCCGGCCAGCTCGACGTGATCCGCCGGCACATCGACGACGCGCTGGCCCGGGGCGGGCGTGCGGTCCTCGGCGGCGCCGAGGCGGTGCAGCCGCCCTACGTGCGGCCGACCATCCTGGTCGACGTGCCGGAGGACTCGCTCGCCGTCCGCGAGGAGACCTTCGGCCCGACGCTGACGATCAACCGGGTCCGCGACGCCGAGGAGGCGATCACCCGCGCCAACGCGCTCCCGTACGGCCTGGGGGGGTCGGTCTTCGGCCGGCGGCGGGCCGTGGCCATCGCGCGGCGGCTGCGCTCGGGGATGGCCGCGGTGAACTCCACCCTGACGTTCGCAGGGATGTCCACCCTGCCGTTCGGCGGCGTCGGCGAGTCCGGCTTCGGCCGCATCCACGGCGAGGACGGGCTGCGCGAGTTCGGCCGTCCCAAGGCCGTCACCCGCCGCCGGGCCCGGTCGCTGCTGCCGGCGATGACCTTCGAGCGCACCCCCGCCGACGTCGCCCGCCTGGTCAAGGTCACCAAGCTGTTGTACGGCCGCAGGCGCTGACCCGGCCCGCGCAGGCGGCCCTCAGAACAGGGTCAGCTCGTCGCGCTCGATGCCGCGCAGCTTGTCGTAGTCGACGACGACGCACCGGATGCCCCGGTCCGTGGCCAGCACCCGCGCCTGCGGCTTGATCTCCTGGGCGGCGAAGACGCCGGTCACCGGGGCGAGCAGGGGGTCACGGTTCATCAGTTCGAGGTAGCGGGTGAGCTGCTCCACCCCGTCGATCTCGCCGCGCCGCTTCACCTCGACGGCGACGGCGCCGAGGTCGGCGTCCCGGCAGAGCAGGTCCACCGGCCCGATCGCCGTCATGTACTCCCGGCGCACCAGCGTGTAGCCCTCGCCCAGCGCCGTCGGGTTGGCCGCCAGCAACTCCTGGAGGTGCGCCTCGACGCCGTCCTTGCGCAGGCCGGGGTCGACGCCCAGCTCGTACGAGGTGTCCTGGAAGACCTCCTCCAGGGTGATCCGCAGTTCCTCGCCGGCCTTGTTGACCACCCGCCACACGCCGGGGGCCTCCTCCAGCCGGCAGGGCGGACTCATCCAGTTCAACGGCTTGTACGCCCGGTCGTCGGCGTGGATCGACACCGACCCGTCCGCCTTCACCATCAACAGGCGTGTGGCCAACGGCAGGTGTGCCGAGAGCCGTCCGACGTAGTCCACCGAGCACTTCGCAATCACCAGCCGCACCCGACGAGGGTAGCCCAGACCCCGGCGTCCGCCGCCGAGCGGCACTGGCGCGCCGGTGCGATGCTGAGACGGTGTTCGAAGTCCTCACGGGTACCGGGCTGGCCGCGTCGGCCGGCCTGAACGCCTACATACCCCTGCTGACCATGGGACTGCTGGCCCGCTACACCGACCTGATCGACCTGCCCAGCGGCTGGCAGTGGCTCGGCAACGGCTGGGTCGTCGCCATCCTCGCGGTGCTGCTCACCGTCGAGGTCGTCGCCGACAAGGTGCCGGTGCTCGACCACGTCAACGACGTCGTCCAGACCGTGGTCCGGCCGACCGCCGGCGGCCTCGCCTTCGGCGCGGGCTCCACCTCCGAGACGGTCACCGTGAGCGACCCGGGCAGCTTCTTCTCGTCCAACGACTGGGTGCCGGTGGTCACCGGCGTGCTCATCGCGCTCGGCGTCCATCTGCTCAAGTCCGCCGCCCGCCCGGTGATCAACGCGACCACCGCCGGCTTCGGCGCGCCGGTCGCCAGCACCGCCGAGGACGCCACCAGCGTCGTCATGTCCCTGGTGGCGATCATCCTGCCGGTGCTGGTGCTGGCCTTCCTGCTCGGCCTGGTCGCCTTCACCGTCTGGTTCCTGCGCCGCCGCCGGGACCGTCGCCGCGAACGCCAGGCCGCCCGCGCCGCCGGCTACCGCGTCTGATCTGGTACGCCCCGCGCAACCGCCGCCGGCCGGGCCCCTGTTGTCGGGGTCCGGCCGGCGGCGTGTGTGTATGTGTGTGGTGTCAGCTGTTGTTCCAGTGCTGGGTGACGAGGTCGGCGGCCTGCTGTTCCCACTGCGCGTAGGCGTCGGGGTAGGCGGAGACCTGCACCGTCTGGGCGGCGTCGGTCAGGGGCATGTCCTGCCAGCCGTCGACCTGTCGGAGGCCCTTGAGGAACGCCGTCGTCGCGTACTGCGGGTCGGTGATCTGCTCCGGCGAACCCCAC
>NZ_JBSWBU010000016.1:0-107794 GCF_054052245.1 Micromonospora sp. PTRAS2 | reverse complement strand
GCCGCAGACCGGCCGGCACGGCGGGCGACGCGAGCCGCTCCGCCTTGCGTACGCCGTCCAGCTCGCCCAGCGCGGCGCACAGCGCCTCCGGGTCGTCGGCGGGGGCCGGGGTGAGCGTGAGGTCGAGCAGCGCGTCGCCGGCCAGGCCCCGGACCAGGTTGTCCGGGGTGTCGAGGGTGAGCAGCCGGCCGTGGTCGACGATGCCGACCCGGTCGACGGTCCGGGCCGCCTCGTTCATCGCGTGGGTGGTGAGCACGATCGCGACGCCGCGCTCGCGCAGTTGGCGGATCTGGCCCCAGATCAGCAGCCGGGTCTGCGGGTCGAGGGCGTTGGTCGGCTCGTCGAGGAAGAGCACCATCGGGTCGTGGGTGAGCGCCCGGGCGATCATCAGCCGCTGGGCCATCCCGCCGGAGTACGCCTCGATGCGCCGGTCGGCCCGCTCGGTGAGACCGAAGCGTTCCAGCAGCTCCCCGGCCCGGCTCTCGGCCTCCCGCCGGGGTAGCCCGTGGTAGGTCGCGTGGTAGACCAGGTTCTGCCGGGGGGTCAGGGCGCGGTCCAGGTTGTTGTGCTGGGGCACCACGGCCAGCTGGGCGCGGGCGGCCGCCGGATCGCGCCCGACGTCGACCCCGCCGACCAGGGCCCGGCCGCCGGTGGCCCGCAGCCGGGTGGTGAGGATGCCGACGGTGGTGGACTTGCCGGCGCCGTTGGGCCCGAACAGCCCGAAGATCTCGCCCGGCGCGACGGTGAACGACAGCCCGTCCACGGCGTTGGTGTCGCTGCGGGGGTAGCGCTTGACGAGGTCGGCGACCTCGACCACGGCCGGCCCGTCTCTGCTGGGCATCTGCTCTCCTGTCTGGGGGTGCGGGGTGCCGCCGTCCGCCGCCGGCACGAGGGGTGCCGGCGGCGGACGGCGCGGTGCGGCGGTCAGCCGCCGGCGGGCTTGGGGTGGGCGCTGAAGAACTGCCAGATGGTCTCGGTGGCGTTCAGCGCGGTGGAGGGCGGGTCGAGGTTGAGCAGCCGCTGCGCGCGGGGCGGGTTGGGCTTGCCGCCGGGCCACTGGTGGCCGGCGTCGGTGATGGTGATCAGCTCGACGCCGCGCCCCTCGGGGCAGGTCGCGGCGGTGCGCACGACCGGGCCGTCGGTGGTTTCCTTCGGCTCTCCGCAGTCGTCGACGGCGCGCCACCGGGCGGCCAGCTCGGGGGCGGGCGGGCCGTCGATCTTCACCGGGTTGCGGCCGGTGCCGCCGTTGTCGCGCCGGCCGGGACCGCCGCCGTAGGGCATGGTCTTGTCGAGCTTGCCCTGGATGTGCAGCACCGACACCGGCTTCGGGTCGGCGCACTGCCCGGTGAGCGTGGTCGCCACCGCGCCGACGGCGGCGAACACCGTGGTGTCGCAGACCAGCCGGAACGCGAGCAGCCCACCGTTGGAGATCCCGGAGACGTACGTGCGGGCGGGGTCGACCGGGACCGTCTCGCCGACGGTGCGGACCAGCTCCGTGATGAACTTGACGTCGTCGACGCCCTCGCGGGCGGGCGCGCCGCAGCACTCGGGCCCGACCGCCCAGGCGCGGTTGATGCCGTCGGGGAAGACGACCACGAAGCCCTTGCGGTCGGCCTCCTCCGTCCAGCCGTACGCCTCCTCGGCCTGTTCGCCGGTGCCGGCCGCGCCGTGCAGCATGACCACGAGCGGGACCGGGTCGGTCAGCTTCGCCGAGGCGGGCCGGTAGAGCCGGTAGGTGCGGTCCCGCCCGTCGACGGTCAGGGTGCGCTGGGAGGAGCCGACGGGCACGTCCGCCGCCGACGCGCCGTCGGAGGCCCGGCCGGCGCCCGGCCCGCCGTCGTCGGCCCCGCCGCCGCCCCGGGTGCAGCCGGCGAGCAGGGTCAGCCCGACGAGGAGCGCGAGCGCCCCGGCGAGTCGGGTGGCGGGGGAGGGCGACCGGCGTGACCGACCGCCGGGAGCCCCGACGGTAGGGCGAAAATCGGAAAAAGTCATCATATGAACACTTTCGCCCGCGAATGTTCGAGGAATGTCAGGAACGGGCCAGGGTTCGGCAAGGGCTGCCGGCCGCCGGCCCGGCGCAGGAGGGGACGCCGGGCCGGCGGCACGGAGATCAGCAGCCGGCCTTGAGCTTGATCAGCTCCCAACCGCCCTCGGGAACGTCGTCGTTCGGGTCGGTACGCAGGTTCATCGGGTTCGCCATACCCAGGTAGATGGTCGAACCGTCGACGACCATGTTGCGCACCCCGTAGTTCAGGTAGTTGCCCACCCCGGTGTCGCTGATCGTCGTCGCCGGCTTCTTCGTCGACGGGAACGCGTACAGGTCACCGCCGTACACCGCCTCGGGGATCTCGGCGGTGGCCCGCGCGCCGGCCGGCGCCGCCGCCACGGCCGGGGCCTTGGCCAGCACGTCACCCATCTGCGGCGACAGACCGAGCGCGGTGGCGGTCTGCTGGCCGAACTCCTTGGCCAGGTAGCTCCAGTCCATGGTGCCGACGTAGAGCTTGCCGCCGGCGACCGCCATCTTCCAGGTGTAGTTGTTGTACGGGTTGCCGAAGCCGGCGGGGCCGTACTTCGGGGTGTAGTTGGTCGACTTCGTCGTCCACGCCCCGACCCCGCCGTTGGCCTCCGGGTCGAACGCGGGCAGCTCGGTCGAGCCGTAGAGCAGGTCCACCTTCTGCTTCGACGAGCCGAAGCCCTTGCCCCGGTAGATGCTGACCGCCCGCTGGGTGTTCTGGGCCGTCGCGGTGAGCCCGGCCTCGTCCACCGGCGGGTAGATGCTCAGGTGCAGGCTGGTGGCCTTCATCGGCACGTGCATGGTGCCCCAGTACAGGTAGCCGCCGTAGGAGGCCAGGCCGCCCAGGCCGTAGCTGCGGGCGACCACCGCGTCCGGCTCGTAGCTGGCCACGTTCCACACCTGCTGCCAGGCGGCGTCGTCGTCCGGGGTGAGCCCCGGCGCGCCGTCGGAGAGCTTCGGGCTCATCCACACCGAGGCGATGCTCGCCGGCACCGGGGCCGGCGCGGCCTCGCCGCCGGAGAACTCGTTGTCCGAGCCCGGCCAGGTGGTGACGAAGATCCGGCCCTCGTGGACGGTCAGGTCGGCGGCCTGCGCCGGCAGGGTCGCCACCTGGGCGAAGTTGAACGGGTCGGTCTTGCTGCCCATCCACCGCAGCACGTGGCCGCGGTTGCCGCCGTTGTTGCCCACGCCCACGCCCGCGTACAGCGCGCCGTCGGCCACGGTGAAGTGCCGGATGTTGCCGTACGAGGTGAAGTTGTGCGAGCCCAGGTACGCACCGGTGTCGGTGTCGAAGGCGAAGAGGTTGATGCTCTCGCCCAGCGCCGGTCCGCCCAGCAGGGCCACGCCGCCGTAGTTGCCGGCGGCCCGGATGCCGACCGTGTTCTGCAGCCGGGTCGCGTCGTCGGGCGAGGCGGCCTTCACCAACTCGGTCTTCTCGGTGAGCTGGTTCGACTTGGTGTCGTACGTGTACAGCCGCGGGATGCGGTGGTCGCCCAGCTTGACCGGCAACTGGGGGTTGCGCTTGGCGATCTGGCTCTCGCCGTACTCGCAGACCCAGTCGGCGTTCTGCGTGGGCACGGTGTTCTCCAGCGTCCGACCGCTGGTGAGGCAGTTGACGTTCGCTCCGGTGCCGAAGAACAGCGTCCGGCCGGCGCGGGTCATCCCCCACAGGTACGCCTGGTTGACCTTCGCCTGCCCCGTCTCGCAGGGCGGGCCCGCCGGGTACGGCTGCCCGATCCCGGCGAAGCACTCGTCCGGCGGGGCCTTCGCGAGGAGCTGCGTGGTCGGCGGCTGGCCGCCGGCCGCCCCGGCGGCGTCGAGCGGCGCGGCGAGCGCCGCCGAGGGAACCGCCAGCACGGGCCCGAGCCCGAGCACGGCAACGGCGGCTAACAGCCGCCGAGTGGAGATCCGGAGTGGATTCACCAACTGCCTCTCTTTCCAGCAAAAAGGGTGGGACACCGGCGGCCGGGCCCGGCGGTCCGGGCCGCGGCGCGCAGGAGAACGGGGTGCGGTGTGGGGTGGGGCGGGTCAGGCGGCGGCGGGCGCGGGCTTGCGGGCCGGGGCGACGACCCGCCCGGCGACCCGCTCGGCCCACTGCGCGGCCTCGGGGAACTCCAGGTACTCGCCGAGCTGCGTCAGCTCGCCGACCGGGTCGGCGACCAGGTCCTCGTAGCGCATCCGCAGCAGGTGCTCCGGCGGCACGTCGGCCAGCGCCTGGTCGGCCTGGCTGGTCATGAACGCGCACAACCCGAGGTAGCGGCGCATGTCCTCGCCGCGCTCGCGCAGCGCCTCGGCGGTCAGCCGGTGCGGCAGGAACGGCTGGAGGTCCGCCGGCACGTCGTCGGCGTCGGTGACCCGGAACGGGTCCAGGCCGCAGCGGCCCAGGAACTCCACCCGGAGCTGGATGAGCTGGAACGACGAGTGCCGGCTCATCGACTTCGCCGTGTCCTCCCGGTTCCGGGTCAGATAGACGATCTTGCAGTCCGGGAAGCCCTTGAGCAGGTGCGGCGCCAGGTGGCTGGAGCCGCCGGAGCGCTCCACCCAGCGGGTCTTGCCGGTGAGCGTGGCCACCAGGTCCAGGAAGTCGCTGTGGTGGCGGGCCACCGACTGGGTGCCGAAGCTCGGGACCCGCTCGGCGAGCTGGTCGAACAGGGCGTCCGGGTCGTCGGTGAGCTTCGACAGGGTGATCGCCAGGATCCGGGGCAGCTCCGTCATCCGGTCGGCCCAGCGGCCCGTGGCCGGGTACCGGACCTCCTTGGGCGGCAGCCCGATCCGGAACAGCGTGGCCAGCTCCGGCTTGGGACTGGCCAGCACCGCCCAGTACTCCGCGCCGGTGATCACCTCGGCGCTGCGCGCCCACGGCGTCACCGACATGAAGAACTCCTGGGCCGACAGCGTGTCGGGCTCCTCGTGGATCAGGTCGGACAGCAGCGTCGAGCCGCAGCGTCCGTTGCTGATGATGATCGACCGACCCGTGATCGGGGTGTCCATCGGGATTCCTCCTGGAAGTCGCGCTGTCATGTGGTGACGGGTGGGGCCACGTCGAGCCCGCACTCCTCGCCCAGCCAGGCGAGGACGTGCCGGCGTACCGAGTCGGGCCGGTCGATCAGGACGGAGTGCTTCTCGTCGGGCAGGACGACGACGCGGGTCTGCGGCAGCAGCCCCTGTACGGCCGGGGCCAGCTCGCCCACCGCCGAGTCGCCGCCGTAGAGGCACAGCACCGGGCAGGCGATCGCGGCGAGCGCGTCTCCTGCCGGCAGCCGGCTGGCCGGCAGCTCCGCCGTCATGGTGGTCTCGGCGAGCATCCGGCCGGTGTCGGCGGCCCGGCGGGCGGCGATGCGCCCCCGGGCCGCGCCGATCTCGGCCAGCGCCCCCTCGCGGGGCAGCCGGGCGGCGACCCGCTCCAGCCGCATCCGCACCCGGCCCATCCACTCCGGCGTCGGCGGGGACGACTCCACGGCCACGATGCCGGCCACCCGGTCCGGGTGGCGCGCGGCGTAGCCGAAGGCGATCGTCCCGCCGAAGGAGTTGCCGAACAGCAGCAGCGGCCCCGTGACGTCCAGCTCGACCAGCAGCGCCGCCAGGTCGTCGACGAAGTCGTCGAGGGCGTACCCGGTGGCCGGGCGGTCGCTGCGGCCGTGGCCGCGCAGGTCGTACAGGACGGTCGGGAAGCCGGCCCGGGTCAGCGGCTCGGCCATGGTGAAGTACCAGCTCGCCATGGTGTCCGAGGCCATGCCGTGGATCAGCACCGCCGTCGGCGTCGGCCCGGTCCGGCCCGCGGGGGCCGGACCGGCGGGATCGAGCCGCTGCACGTGCAGCGTGATCCCGTTCGCCTTGACCATCGTCACCGGCTGCCCGCCGGGACCCCGTCGCCCTCCAGGGAGGTGGCGATGTGGTCGACGAGCTGACCGACCCGCAGCTCGCCCACCGTCTCCAGGTCGAGCTTCGCCACGAAGTGGGCGAAGTTGACGGTGTCGCCGTAGCGGGCCTGCAGCCGGCCGGCGAGCGAGACGACGTCGATGCTCTCCATGCCCAGGTCGTCGCGGAACGTGGTGTCCATGGTGATGACCTGGTCGGTCGCGAAGTCGCCCAGTACGGCGTTGATCATCTCGGTGAGGTCGGCGAGGATGCTGTCCTGGGCCGCGGCCATGATGGTTGCTCCTTCTACTGTTCCGGTGGGGTGACCTGCTGTCGGGGTGGGCCGGCCGGTCGGCCGGCCCGGTAGGTCGTTCACGGTCGGGACACCCCGGGCGGGGTGGCGGGGGCCGGCTCCGGGCCCCAGGTCCAGGCGACGACGTAGCGCCGGGGCGGCAGGTCCTCGGGGTTGTCGACCTCCCGGTAACCCACCCGGTAGGCGCGCCCGGCGACCTCGACGGTCAGCACGGCGTCGGCGGCCTCGCGCACCTGGAACATGCGCGGCTTGCCGTCCAGCCCCGTGCCCTCCGCCTTGCCGACGGCCTCCTTCGCCGCCCAGAACCGGGTGAACCACAGCCGGCGCGCGGCGGCGTCCCCGCCGGCCAGCGACGCCAGCAGCGCCGCCTCGCCGCCGGTGAGGGCGAAGCCGAACGTGCTGTCCGGGTGGTCGGTGACCTCGGCGACGTCGATGCCGACGCCCGGCGTCGTGGCCGGCGACCCGGCGGGACGCAACCGGGCCATCGCCACCCCGATGTCGCCGCAGTGCGCGAGCGAGACGTCGCAGTCGTCGAGGCCGCGGCCGGGCCGACCGCGCACCCACGGCCGCCCGTCGGGGTCGTTGCCGACGGTCAGCTCGATCGGGTAGATGTCGGTGTGGCCCTGCTCCCACAGCCGGGAGCGCACCGCGTCCTTGGCCGCGATCCGGCCGAGCAGCCACTGCTTGCGGGTCTTGGCCGGCTGCCGCTCGTACTCGGCGTTGGCCGCGCCGCCGAGGATGCCCCGGGCCGCCATGCCCAGGGTGACCAGGTCGGTCCAGCAGTCGAAGGCCATCGTCCAGCCCTCCGGCTGGAAGTGCGACATCGGGTACCGCTCGGGGAAGCGCTCCGCGACGCGGGCCTGCGGGTGGCTGTCGAACCGCCGGTCCACCGCCCCCTCGATCTGCGCCCACACCCGCCCCTGGTAGCTGAGCTGGGTGTCGGCGACGAGCTTCCCGTCGTCGATGGTCTGCACCCGGGCGACGCAGACGAACGCCCGGCCGGCCGGCGGGGGCGGCCCGAAGAACCGCACCCGGCCCAGCCCCACCGGCAGGGCCACCGTCCGGAACGGCTGCGTGGTGATCAGCCAGTTGCCGATGAGCTGCAACGCGTTGTCCAGCAGGGCGCCGGGCGGCACCGGGGCGGTGACGATGCCCCGCACGTGCATGTCGCCGAGCGCGTGCACCTCGGTCACGCCCTGGAACTGCGGGCCGTGGAACATCAGGCGCTCCGCGTACATCTCGGCGGCGCCGAGGGTGGGCGGGCGCTCGGTGGCCGGGTCGTGCGTCCAGACCTCCGGCGGGGCCGGGTACGCGGTGCCGACCTCGATCGTGGCCCGGGCGTAGCCGGCGAAGACGACCGAGTAGAGGTTCGGTCCGGCGGTCTTCACCACGATCTCGACGTCCGTGGCCGGCTCGGCGATCAGCCACCTGTTGAACTTGGCGTCGTGCACCTGGACCACCCGGGTGCCGGGCACCAGCTGCTCCACCGCGTCCATCATGTGCGCGACCAGCGCCGTCGCCGGCACCACCGGCCACCGGTCCTCCGGGTTCGGCCAGTCGTCCGGCTGCACGAAGAAGCAGTGGTCCAGCAGGTACGGCATGGTCTCCAGGGAGACCCGCAGGGTGATCCGGCCGATCTCGCCCGGATTGACGCCGGGGCGCGCGACCGGGGTCGGGGCCTTGAAGGCGGGCGTGCGGGGCGCGGCCGGCGTGGTGGCCGGCGCGACGGCGGGTCGCGGCGGCTGGGACCGGACCGGTCCGCCGGCCGGTGCCGGGCGGGCCGGGGCCAGGGTGCCGCCGGTGGCGGCCAGCACGCTGGCCGCGCTCTGCGCGGTGTCCTGGAGCAGGGCCGCGAACTCGGCCGCCGCGCTCGACTGCCCGGCGAGCCGGTTCACCGCGGTCATCGCGGCGCTGGCCTCCTTGGACAGCGCGGCGCTGGCCTGCTGCGCGGCGCCGGCCTGGGGTACGACCGGCTGCGGTGCCGCCGGGGCGGCGGCGCGGGCGGGCGTGGCCGCCGGTGCGCCGCTGCCCGTTGCGGGACGGGCGACCGGTGCCGCCGGGGCACCGGTGCCGGCGGCGCGGGCCGGCGCGGCGACCGGGCCTGCCGGCGTGCCGTTGCCGGCGGCCGGGCGTGGGCCCGTGCCGTTGCCCACCGTCGGCCGGGCGGCGGACGCCCCGTTGCCGGCGGGCCGCACCGGTGCCGGCGCGGCGGTGGCGCCCGGCATGGCGTCCAGCCCGAGCAGGCCGGCCGCGTCCGCGCCGAGGCGGACCAGGGGACCGCCGAGGTCGAGCTTCATCCGGGGACCACGCCGGCCGGTGGTGCTGCTGGCGGGCTTCGCCGGCGTGGTGCTCGCCGGGGCGGCCGGCGCGGGACGCGCCGGGGTCGTCAGGGCCCGCAGGTCCGGGGCGGCCCCCTCCACCCACAGCGCGGTGGCGACGCGGCGGAGCTGGTTCAGCCCGGTGCGGTGCGCCGTGTTCACCGGCATCGCGAGGTGGTCGCGCCCGCGCAGGTTGTCGCCGATGAGCGAGGCGAGCTGCCCCGCGCCGACCTGGAGGAAGACGCGGAACCCGTCGGCGTACATGGCCTCGACGGTCTGCCGGAACCAGACCGGCTCCATCATGTGCCGGACGAAGATGTGGTTGACCTGGTCCTCGTCGGCGGGGAACGGCGCGTGCAGGGTCGCCGACCACACCGGCATCCGGGTCGGGTGGACCTCCCACCGGCCCAGCGCCGCGCCGATCGAGGTCAGCCCCTCGGCGAACGCGGGGGTGTGGAACGCCGAGCGGAACGGCAGCTTCTGGCACAGGATGTTGCGGCCCCGCAGCGCCTCCACCAGGCGGTCCACCTGGGTCTCCGGCCCGTTCACCACCGACTGGGCCGGTGCGTTGTCGTGCGAGAGCACCACCCCGGGGAAGTCACCGAGCAGCGGGGTGACCTTGTCGGCGCCCGCGCCGACTGCCGCGAAGACGTACCCGGAGACCTCCACCGAGTCGGCGTTGAACAGCTCCAGGAACTCGTCCATCGCGGCGGTGCTGATCTGGCCGCTGACGGCGGCGGCGGTCCACTCGCCGATGCTGTGCCCGGAGACGGCGTCGGGGCGCACGTTGATGCGCTCCAGCGCCTCGTTGAACAGCTTGCCGACCTCGATCAGGCCGGCGCCGTGCCGGCCCAGGTCGGCGGCGGACCACTCCCGGTCGGGCAGCCCGAAGTGGGCGGCCAGGTCGGTGGTGCGCGGCGAGAAATCCGCCTCCAGGCCGGGGAAGACGAACGCGAGCTTGCCCGCCCCGTCGGCCAGCAGCGGCTGCGGGCTGAACCAGATGTCCCGCCCGCCCCGCCACGCCTGCCCCCGGGCCACCGTCTTGCGGGCCACGGCGAGCAGCTTGTCGGTGGGGTTGACGATGCCGAGGCGGGCCCGCCCCGGCGCGTCGCCGCCCGAGCGCGCGGCCAGGTCGGCGCCGAGGCGGCGTACCGTCTCGTCGTCGCGGTCCAGCAGCTCGGCGAGCCCGGCCGGGCTCGCCGCGGCCAGCCACAGCACCTGGTCGGCCTCGTCGACGGTGACCGCCCCGGAGCCGGCGGCCGGCGCGGTGAACCCGACCAGCGGCTCGCCGGCCGACGCGGGCGCCTGCTCGATGACCAGGTGGGCGTTGATCCCGCCGAAGCCGAACGCGTTGACCCCGGCCCGGCGCGGCCCGTCGCTCTCCCACGGCTGGGCGGTGGCGATCGGGGCGAACCGGGTCGCCGCCATCTCCGCCCGGGGGGACTCGCAGTGCAGGGTGGGCGGCAGCACGCCCCGGTGCACCGCCATCGCGGCCTTGATCAGGCCGGCGACGCCGGCGGCCGGCATGGTGTGCCCGATCATCGACTTGACCGACCCGATGACCGGGCGGGGGCCGCCGGCGTACGGGCCGAACACCTGGGCCACGGTGGTCAGCTCGGCGGCGTCCCCGGTCGGGGTGCCGGTGCCGTGCGCCTCCAGCAGCCCCAGCGCGTCCGGGGCGGTCGGGTCGAGCCCGGCGGCCTCCCAGGCCCGCCTGATGGCCAGCACCTGCCCGGAGACCGCCGGGTTGAACATGCTGGCGGACTTGCCGTCGCTGGAGACCCCGCTGCCCCGGATCACCGCGTAGATCCGGTCGCCGTCGCGGACCGCGTCGGCGTACCGCTTGAGCACCACCACGCCGGTGCCCTCGCCGATCAGCAGCCCGTCGGCGGCGGCGTCGAACGGCCGGATCTCGCCCTGCCGCGACAACGCCCGGAGCTGGTTGAACACCGACCAGAAGCTGATGTCGTGCACGTGGTGCACGCCGCCGGCGAGCACCGCGTCGAGCCGGCCGTTGAGCAGCTCCGTGATGCCCTGGTCCACGGCGATCAGCGAGGAGGCGCAGGCCGCGTCGATGGTGTACGCGGGGCCGCGCAGGTTGAGCCGGTTGGCCACCCGGGAGGCGGCCAGGTTCGGCACCAGGCCGATGGTCCCCTCCGGCTGGTACGGGCCGAGCCGCTCGTCGAACTTCTTGCGCAGCAGCTCCAGCCGGGCCGGGTCGACGTCCGGGATCAGCTCCCGCAGGATCCCGATGACCTGGCTGGACATCCGTACCCGCTGGGCGTAGCGGGCCTGGGCGGGGCTGAGGATGCCGCCCCGGCCCAGGATGACGCCGACGCGCTCGCCGTCGGGCAGCTTGTCGGTGCCGCCCGCGTCGTCGATCGCGGCGGCGGCCACCTCCAGCGTGATCAGCTGGTCCGGCTCGATGTCGCCGATGGAGGCGGGCATCACCCCGAACCGCAGCGGCTCGAACGTGGCGTACTCGTCGACGAAGCCGCCGCGCTTGCAGTACATCCGGTCCGGCCGGTGCGCCTGCTCCGGGTCGTAGAACTCCTCGTCCCACCGGTGTGGCGGCACGTCGGTGATCGCGTCGACCCCGTTGATCAGGTTGCGCCAGTAGCTCTCCAGGTCACCGGCGGAGGGCATCAGGGCGGCCATCCCGACGATCGCGATCTGGCCGGGCGCGGGTGCGCCGTTGCTCATCGGTTCCTCCGTCGTGCGGTGTGGGCGGGGGCGTTGCGGGGCATCGGCGCGCTCACCAGCCCGAGGCGGTGTAGACGACCGAGGTGACCGCCGCGTCGGCCCAGGCCAGCTCGCGCAGCAGGGCCAGCGCGCCCTCCTCCGGGTCGATCAGGCCGATGCCGCGCCGGGCGTACTCCCGGCTCAGCTCGGCGGTGACCATGCCGCCGTGGCCGGCGCCGGGCGCCCACGGGCCCCAGTGGACGGTCACGGTGCGCACCCCGGTCCGGGCCGCGTAGCGGGTGCCGATCGTGTCCAGGGCGTCGTTGGCGGCCGCGTAGTCGGACTGTCCCCGGTTGCCGTAGGCGGCGGCGATGCTGCCGAAGAAGACCACGAAGCGCGGCTTGGCGGGCAGCTCGTCCAGGGCGGTCAGCAGCCCGCGCGCCCCGTCGACCTTCGTGTCGAAGACCCGGGTGAACGACGCCGGGTCCTTCTCGGCGATCAGCTTGTCCTCGATGATCCCGGCGGCGTACACCAGGCCGTCGAGGCGGCCGTGCTCGGCGTGGATGCGGCCCAGCAGGTGCCGGGTCGCCGCCGTGTCGCGGACGTCGAGGGTGTGGTAGCGGACCTCGCCGCCGAGCTCGGTCAGCTCGGCGATGGTCGCGTTGACCTCCCGGGCGGCCAGGATGCGCTGGGCGGTGCGGTCGATCTCGGCGGGGTTGCGCAGACCCTGCCGGGCCAGCGCCGCGACCAGGGCCTGCTTGTCGCCGGCCGCGGCCAGCGCCGGGTCCTCCGGGCCCTGCGGCAGCGGGGTACGGCCGACCAGCTCGATGCGGCACCGGCTGGCCGAGGCGAGCGTCCGGGCGAACCACGGGGTGATGCCGCGCGCCCCGCCGATCAGGACGATCACCGAGTCCGGCTCCAGGCCGATCGCGGCGGCCTCGGCCACCCCGTCGCCGGCCGGGCCGGCCCCGCCGGCGGCCAGCGCGCCCAGCTCCACCGGCACCAGGTCGGCGACGTAGCGGTCGTCGCCCCGGAGGTATACCACCGGTGCTTCGCTGCTGGTGAGCACCTCGTTGAGCAGCTGCCGGGCGAGCACGTCCGCCGCGGCGGCCGGGTCCACCTCGACGAAGCGGGCGGTCAGCTGCGGGTACTCGCGGGCGATGGTGCGGAACAGGCCGGGCATGCCGTCGGCGGCCCCGGCGGCGTCGCGGGCCCCGGCGGCCAGCAGCCAGCGCGGGCCGGTCGCGAGCGCCCGCTGCAGCAGCGGGAACACGTCGGGCAGCAGCGGCTCGTCGAGGTTGGTGAGCCCGTCGAGGACGAGCACCCCGTCGAAGCCCTCGCCGGCCTGCTGGCTGTCGAGCACGCCGAGCTGGCCGCTGGCGCCGTACTCGCCGAGCAGCTCCGCCAGGTACGCCGCGATCGCGCCGCCGCCGGTGATCAGGAACCGGGTGCCGGCGAGCACGGTGGCCGGGTCGCCGACCGGCTCGGTGCGGACGCTCTCCTGCGCCACCAGCCGCTTCGGGGCGATCCCGACGCCGACCCCGGCGTCGGCCGGCTCCGGCGCGGCCGGGGCCACGGCGGGGGCGGCCTGGACGGGGGCGGGCGGGGCGGCGATGCTCGCGGTGGCGGTCAGGGTCGCCGTCGCGGTGACCGCGCCGTTGAGCTTCTCGTCGAGCCAGGTGACCATGGCGCGGACGGTGCGGGCCTTGACGAGGTCTTCCAGCTCGCTCTCGTCGCCTTCGACGGCGAGTTCGAGGCGTTGGGCGACTTCGCCGGCGACCTCGGCGCGCTTGATGGAGTCGATGGAGAGGTCGGCTTCGAGGTCGAGGTCGAGTTCGATGAGGTCGACGGGGTAGCCGGTGCGCTCGCTGATGACGCTCAGGATCGCCTGCTGGAAGTCGGCCGTGGTGACGCCGACCGGCGTGCCGGCGGGCGGGACGACGACCGGCGCGGCCATCGGGGCGGCGGCGGGCGCGGAGCCCATCTTGTCGTCGAGCCAGGTGACCATGGCGCGGACGGTGCGGGCCTTGACGAGGTCCTCCAGCTCGCTCTCGTCGCCTTCGACGGCGAGTTCGAGGCGTTGGGCGACTTCGCCGGCGACCTCGGCGCGCTTGATGGAGTCGATGGAGAGGTCGGCTTCGAGGTCGAGGTCGAGTTCGATGAGGTCGACGGGGTAGCCGGTGCGCTCGCTGATCACCGCGAGGATGGCGTTCTGGAAGTCGGCGACGCTCGGCCCGGTGGCCACCGGCACCGCGGCCGGAACCGGAGCGGGAGCGGGGGCCGGCGCGGGGATGATGGGCCCGACGGCGGGCGAGACCGGGACGACGGCCGGGGCCACCGGTCGCGCCGGCGCGATGGTCGTGGCCAGGGCCGACCCGCCGTTGGTCGCCAGCGCCACGGTCGGCACGGGGGCCGCCGTGGGCGCGGTCGCCGGGGGCCGCGGGGCGGCGGGCACGGGGGTCGCGGCCGGCGGGGCGACGGCGGGCGCCGCCGACGCCTGCGGCAGCGCGGCCGGCGTGTGGCCCTCGACCCGGTACGCCTCGGCGGGCTGCCAGACGAGCCGGCCGCCGCTGCCCGAGCCGCCGCTGCCGGGGTCGCCGAGGAAGGCGAGCATCACGTCGCGCTGGGAGGCGATCATGTCCCGGGTGGCGCGCAGGTACTCGTTGAGCAGCTCGCCACGGATGTCCTGGCCGCCGGCGTCGGGGCCGGTGCCGGTGGGGGTACCGGTGACGGCACCGTTCGCTGGGGTCATCGACAACTCCTTGATCCGTCGGGGAGGGGTCATGCCACCGGGAAGACAGTTGCCGTGCTGGTCCCGGACGAGCAGCCCGTCGACCGTCCAGATCGGACGACGGGTCGGTGCGGTGGCGGGCGCGTCGGCGGCGACCCGGCCGTGGAAGAGCCAGTCGGGGCGCACCGGCACGCCGGCGCAGGCGAGCTCCCCGACCGAGATCAGGAAGCCGCGCAGCCCCTCCTCGGGCCCGCGCTCGCAGGCGACCGCCCGGTGCGGCCGGTCGCCGAGCACGGCCTTGACCAGGCGGGTGAGCACCTGGCCGGGGCCCACCTCGACGAACACGCGGGCGCCGGCGGCGTACATCGCCTCGACCTGCTCGACGAAGCGGACCGGGGCGCCGATCTGCTCGGCGAGGTGGTGGCGCACCTGGTCGGCGTCGCCGGAGTAGCGCGCGGCGGTCAGGTTGGACCAGACCGGGATGCGCGGCTCGGCGATCCGGTGGGCGGCGAGCACGTCGGCGAAGGTCTCCACCGCGCCGGCCACCACCGGGCTGTGGAAGGCGCAGGCGACCGAGAGGGCCTTGGCCGACAGCCCGGCCTCCTTGAGCGCGACCACCGCCGACTGCACCTTCGCGGTCGGCCCGGAGACCACCACCTGCGTCGGGGAGTTGCGGTTGGCCAGCACGACCTCGCTGGTCAGCCCGGCGCTGGCGAGGACACCGGCGACGTCGTCGGCGGAGGCGTTGACGGCCGCCATGGTGCCCGGGTCCTCCCCGGCGGCGCCCAGGATCGACGCTGCCCGTTCCCGGCTCAGCGCCATGAGCGTGGGCGCGTCGAAGGCGCCGGCCACGCAGAGCCCGACCAGCTCGCCGTAGCTGTGGCCGGCGGTCATGTCCGGGCGTACGCCGAGGCGGCGCAGCAGGTGGTCGACGGCGAGCCCGCCGATGCCCAGCACGGGCTGGGCGACCCGGGTGTCGCGGACCCGCTCCTCCTGCTCGCGCCGCGACGACTGGTCGAAGGCGGCGGCGGGGAAGAGCAGCTCGGCCGCGTCGCGGTCGAGTTCGAGATAGTGCCGCAGCTCCGGGAAGGCGACGAAGATCTCCGCGAGGGCGCCGGGGCGCTGGCTGCCCTGCCCGGGGAAGAGGAACGCGACCTGGCCCGGCCCGACCGGCTCGACCTCGTCCGGCTGCACCAGGCCCCGCGCCGGGTCGTGCTCGCCGGCCAGCGCCCGGTGCAGCAGCGTCTCCAGCTCGGTCAGGTCCCGGGCGACGATCGCCACCCGGGTGGGGCCGGAGCGGCCGGCGGACTTCGCGGCCACCGAGGCGGCCAGCTCGGCGAGGCGTCCCGGGCGGTCCCGCCCGGCATCGCCGGCGAGGCCGTCGAGCAGCTGCCGGACCGACTGGTGGGCCGCGGCCCGGTCGAGGCCCCGGAAGCAGAACAGCTCCGCCGGCCAGATCCGTCGGCCGTGCCGGGGCTCCGGGGCTCCGGCGTGGGCGCTGAGCACGACGTGGAAGTTGGTGCCGCCGAAGCCGAAGGCGCTCACCCCGGCGATCCGCTCCTCGGCGGGGGCCGGCCAGGGGCGGGCCTCGGTGTAGAAGGCGAACGGGCTCTGCTGCGGGTGCCAGGCCGGGTTGGGACGCTTCAGGTGGATCGTCGGCGGCCGGACGCCGTGGTACAGCGACAGGGCCGCCTTGATCACGCCGGCCAGCCCGGCGGCGCACTTGGTGTGCCCGATCTGCGACTTCACCGACCCGAGCGCGCAGCCGCCCGGCTCCGCGCCGGCATCGACGAACATCCGGGTGAGGGTCTCCAGCTCGGTGCGGTCGCCGACGACGGTGCCGGTGCCGTGCGCCTCCACCAGGCCGACGTCGCGCGGGGAGACGCCGCTGCGGCGGTACGCGCGGTCCAGCGCCCGCCGCTGGCCGTCGGGGCGGGGGGCGGTCAGGCCGAGGGCACGGCCGTCGCTGGCCCCGCCGAGTCCCTTGATCACGCCGTAGATCCGGTCGCCGTCGCGCTCGGCGTCGGCCAGCCGCTTGAGGACGACGCAGGCCACGCCCTCGCCGAGGGCGATGCCGTCGCCGGTGCTGTCGAAGGGCCGCGACCGGCCGGTCGGGGACAGCGCGTGCGCCGAGGTGAACATCAGGTAGTCGTTGACGCCGTTGTGCAGGTCGGCGCCGCCGCAGATCATCATGTCGCTGTCGCCGCTGACCAGTTCCTTGCAGGCAGCGTCCATGGCGGCCAGCGAGGAGGCGCAGGCGGCGTCGATGGTGTAGTTCGGCCCGCCCAGGTCGAGGCGGTTGGCGACCCGACCGGCGATGACGTTGGCCAGCACGCCGGGGAAGCTGTCCTCGGTGACCGTGGGCAGCAGGTCCTGCATCTCGTCGGGCACCTCGCCGAGGTACGCCGGCAGCATGGTGCGCAGGGTCTGCGCGTGGCCCATGTCGCTGCCGGCCTCCGCGCCGAAGACGACGCCGGTGCGGGAGTGGTCGACCCCGGCGGCGTCGTGCGGGTAGCCGGCGTCGAGCAGGGCCCGGTGCGAGACCTCCAGGGCGAGCAGCTGGGTCGGGTCGATGCTGCCCAGCGCCGTCGGGGGGATGCCGTAGCCGATGGCGTCGAAGGGCACCGGCTCGATGAAACCGCCCCACTTGGAGACGCTGATCCGGCCGGTCTGGCCCGGCCCGACCTCCGGGGCGTAGTAGAGGTCGGTGTCCCAGCGCTCGGCGGGGACCTCGGTGACCGCGTCGGCGCCGGTGAGCACGGTGCGCCAGAAGCTGTCCAGGTCGGGGGAGCCGGGCAGCATGCAGGCCATCCCGACGATGGCGATGTCCAGCGGCGCGGGGCGCTCCTCGATCTCGGCGGGCGGGGCGAACCGGGCGCGCAGCGCGTCGAGCCGGGCGGCGTGCAGGTCGCGGGCCTCGGAGCTGACGGCGTCGTGCAGGCCCGCCACGGTGGTGGCGGCGTCGCGCAGCACGGCGACCTGCCCGGCCATGAACAGCCCCTCGGCGGCCTGGACGCCCTCGTCCACCGTCTCGATGGTCTCGCCGTTGCGCTTGAGGCCCTTGCTGGCGATCCGCAGCCGGCCGACGTTGAGCAGTTCGAGCTGCTCCCACACCTCGCGGTTCTCCGCGCCGGCCTGCTCCAGCTGGG
Organism: Micromonospora sp. PTRAS2; assembly: GCF_054052245.1. Lineage (NCBI taxonomy): Bacteria > Bacillati > Actinomycetota > Actinomycetes > Micromonosporales > Micromonosporaceae > Micromonospora > Micromonospora sp. PTRAS2. Next base: position 90,729 of record NZ_JBSWBU010000016.1, on the reverse strand, counting down.
CGCGCAGCGCGTGGAAGTCGTCGACGAACGGGGTGTGCAGGCAGCGCGTGACGTGGCCCGGCGCGGTCTCCAGCAGGGCGGTCCGCTCGGCGGTGAGCGCCTCCCGCTGGAACAGCGGCTGGACCGCGCCGTGCTCCACCGCCTCGGCGGTGAACAGGTACGCGGTGCCCATGAGCACGCCGATGCGGGCCCCCCGGCGCGCCAGCGGCGCGGCCATCGCGGCGACCATCGCCGCCGAGCGGGCGTCGTGGACGCCACCGGCGAAGAGGACCTGGAGCTGCGCGGCGGCACCCGGTTCGCCGTCGAGGTACTCCTCGAGCACCAGCAGCTGCGCCTCCCACAGCGGGAAGCTGAACCGGGGGCCGATGTGCCCGCCGCACTCGGCGCCCTCGAAGATGAACTTCCTCGCCCCGGAGCGCAGGAACTGCCGCAGCAGGCCGGGGGAGGGCACGTGCAGGAACGTGCTGATCCCCTGCTCCTCCAGCGCCTTGGCCTGCGGCGGCCGCCCGCCCGCGATGATCGCGAAGCCGGGGCGGATCTCCTGGATGACCGCCAGCTGCGCGGCGCGCAACTCCTCGGGGGCGAAGCCGAGCACGCCGACCCCCCAGGGTCGGTCGCCGAGCCGCGCGGCGGTCTCGGTGAGCATCCGGCGGCACTGCTCCGCGGAGTTCAGGGCGAGCGCGATGAAGGGCAGGGCGCCGCCGTCGGCGACCGCGGCGGCGAAGCCCGCCTCGTCGCTGACCCGGGTCATCGGGCCCTGGGCGACGGGCACCCGCACCCCGAGCGCCTCGGCCAGCGGGGCGCCGGGCAGCAGCAGCGTGCCCGCCTCGGGGTCGTCGGCGGCGTCGAGCATGATGGCCCGCATGGCCCGCACCGCGCTGGCGGTGTCGGCCCAGCGGTCGGCGAAGACGGCGGCGAGCCAGCCGTCCTGACCGATGGGCAGCAGCTCCGACCGCACGTCGTGCTGGCCGCCCCGGCGCATCCCCCGGGCCCCGTCGGCGAGCACCGTCTCCGAGCCGTCCATGCGCCGGATCGCGGCCTTGACGTCGGCCGGCAGTTCGGACTCGGGCATCAGGGCGAGCTGGGTGTCCAGGACGATGCCGGCGGCCCCGCCGACGAGGCAGGCCCCGGCGGTGCGCGGCCCGATGCCGCCGGCCACCCAGACCGGCAGGTCGACGGTGTCGTCGGCGACGAGCCGCTGAAGCAGGACGAAGGAGCTGAGGTCGCTGACCCGGCCCCCGCCCTCCAGGCCCCGGGCGATCAGCCCGTGTGCCCCGCCCGCCGCGGCGGCGCGGGCCTCCTCCCGGCTCGTGACCTCCACGATCACCCGGTACCTCGGGGTGATCTCGGCCAGGGACCAGGGGCTGTCGGAGGTGACCACCACCAGGTCGACCCGCCCGCGTGCGGCGTGGTCGACCTCGTCCGGTGTGGCCAGGCAGCCGGCCGGCACCCGGACGCCGATCGGCCCGGGGGACCAGGAGGCGGCCTGGGTCAGCGCGCGCAGCGACCAGTCGTCGCCGCCGGCCAGGTCGAGCACGCCCAGCCCGCCGCCGGCGCAGGCGGCGGCGGTGATCCGTGGGCCGGGCTCCAGTGCGCCGGCAGGGTTGACAACCATGATCAGGTCGCGCGTGTGCGGTGCAGTACTCATCAGGCTCCCACTTCGGTCGCGAGAAGATCGCGGGGCGACGGGCTGGACCGGCCGGCCGTACCACCGGCGCTCGGGCCCTAATTTGCAGCAGTCAATGTCGCGCTCGGTCATAACGTAGCGTCGCCCAGTTACGGCCCGGTTAAATCTGACCAACCTGATCGGGGAGGTGAAGATTTCCTACTAAGGCGGCGGGATTTGCCGCCGAGGTGGCCAGGCAAAATGGCCGCGAGGCGGGGCGGCGGGGGGCGCGAACGGTGCCTCCCGCCGCCGTGCGGCGATTGTCGAGTTCATTACGAAATTGTTTTACGTGCTCCGAGCATTCCCTGGCTGTGGGTGATTTTAGTCGTTCTGTCTCACGATGTGGAACGGGTCTTGCCAGGGGTTGCGCGCTGCCTCAACGATCCCTGTCAATGTCGTCATCGCTATTACCCATCGATTAAGTTCGACATTCACCGAAAGTGAGGTGAGCTTCGCCGGGCGATCAGCGAACGCCCTGGTGGGTGACCTGTTGTGACCCGCGTCACCCTGACTGCGGTAACCGACGCGGACCGCATCGAGTGTGGTCGGCCACAGGAGGCGAGTTCAGCGACGGCCTTGCCGGCGGTCGCGCTGGACGAGCCGATACCGCGACCGGGCGGCGGCACCACAGCTCCGCTTAACGAGCGTTTTACCCAATCTGTCGGAATGATTAGCGCGGAGTTGCCCGTCAATGGGGCAGCCGCCGTCGCCTACGACAATCCCTGTACCTGCACAGACTCGGCTCGCCGGGACGGTGCGGTCCGCCTCGACCGTCGTCACCGCCCGGCACTGCCAGACCCCCTTTTGTCTTTCGGATCGGCGGTTATTGTGCGTAAACTCCTTCTCCTCGCCCTTGTGGGACTCGGTGCGCAACTGGTAGACGGCAGCCTCGGCATGGCCTACGGCGTGACGTCGACAACACTGCTCCTCGCCATCAACACCAGCGCCGCGAGCGCTTCCGCAACTGTTCACCTGGCCGAGATCGGCACCACCCTCGTCTCCGGCGCCGCGCACTGGCGCTTCGGCAACGTCGACTGGACGGTGGTCCGCAGGGTCGGCGTGCCGGGGGCCCTCGGCGCCTTCGCCGGCGCCACGTTCCTGTCCAGCCTCTCCACCGCGACCGCGGCCCCGATCATGTCGCTGATCCTGCTCACCCTCGGGGTGTACGTGCTGGTCCGGTTCACCGTCTCCGGGCTGCCCCGCGACCGGGTCGGGCTGCCCCTGCGCAAGCGCTTCCTCGGCCCGCTGGGCCTCGTGGCCGGCTTCGTCGACGCCACCGGCGGCGGCGGTTGGGGCCCGGTCGGGACCCCCGCCATCCTGGCCAGCGGACGGATGGAGCCGCGCCGTGTGATCGGTTCCATCGACACCAGCGAGTTCCTGGTGGCGATCGCCGCCAGCGCCGGGTTTCTGGTCGGGATCGGCTCGGAGAACATCAACTTCGGCTGGGTGGGCGCGCTGCTGCTCGGTGGCATGATCGCCGCGCCGATCGCCGCCTGGCTGGTGCGGATGGTGCCACCGCGGGTCCTCGGCTCCGCCGTCGGCGGTGTCATCATCCTCACCAACGTCCGGACCCTGCTGCTCAGCGACTGGATCGACGCCCCCACCGGCGTCCGGTACGCCAGCTATCTCGTCATCGTGGCCGCCTGGGCGGCGGCGGTGGCCTGGTCGGTGCGCCAGCACCTGGCGGACCGGACCGTCGAGCCGGTCGTGGCCGGGGACGGCCCCGGGGAGCCCGCCACCGCGACGAGCTGACCACCCACCGGGCCTGCCGCAGCCGGCGGGGCGGGCCGGTGTGGGTCGCCGGCACGGGGAGTCGTACCCGGACCCCCGTGCCGGCGACCGGCGTTGCGGGATCGTGACGAGGGCGCGCACCGGCAGCGGCGCGCGCCCTCGCAGGCGGTGGTGGCGCAGTGCCCGCCACCGGGTGAGATCAGGAGACCGAGCAGGCCACCCCGTTGAGGGTGAACGAGGCCGGCTTGGCGGTGTTGCCGGTGTGGTTGGCCTGGAAGCCGATGCTGACCGACGTGTTCGGCGCGATCGCGCCGTTGTACGAGACGTTACGGGCGGTCACCGCGCCGCTGGTGGGGGAGTAGGTGGCGTTCCAGCCGCTGGTGATGGTCTGCCCGCCCGGCAGCGTGAACGCCAGGCTCCAGCCGTTGACCGTCGCGCCGCTGGTGTTGGTGATCGTGACGGCGGCGGTCAGGCCGGTGTTCCAGGCGTTGACGGCGTACCCGACGGCGCAGCCCCCGCCGGCCGGCGGGGTGGTCGGCGGCGGAGTCGTGGGCGGCGGGGTGGTCGGCGGCGGGGTGGTGGGCGGCGGCGTCGTCGGCGGGGCCGTGGTGGGCGGCGGCGTGGTGGGCGGGGTGGCGCTGTCCAGGCCGAAGAACCGGATGGCCTGGGCGGCGTCGACGGGCAGGTTGTGCGAGACCCCGGCCATGCTGATCGCCTCGACCGGCGCCATGGTGCCGCTGCCGCCGTAGCGGGTGCGGGTGTAGCCGGACTGCGGAGTGTCGGTGTAGGTCGGGGTCTGGCTCAGCCCGTGCACGTTCGTCCACTGCTTGACCTCTTCGCCGAAGTTCGGGTAGCGGAGGGTCTCGTCGTTCGTGCCGTGCCACAGCTGCATCCGGGGCCGCTTGCCCGTGTAGCCCGGGTAGGCGTTGCGGACCAGGTCGCCCCACTGCTGGGCCGTCTTGGTGATCTGCCCGTTGGCGCACTCGCTGTTCCACTCCGAGCCGTTCGTGGTGGCGAAGCAGCCGAACGGGACCCCGGCGAAGGCCGCACCTGCGGCGAACACGTCGGGGTAGAGCCCGAGCAGGACGTTGGTCATCATCGCGCCGGAGGAGACGCCGGTGGCGAAGATCCGGTCGGCGTCGACGGGGTACCGCGCCCGGACGTAGTCGATCATCGACTTGATGCCCACCGGGTCGCTGCCGCCGTCACGGCGCAGCGCCTGCGGGGAGGAGACGTCGAAGCACTGGCTGCTGCGGGTCACCGACGGGTAGATGACGATGTAGCCGTACTGGTTGGCCAACTCGTCGAACTGGGCGCCGTTGAAGAACGCCGGGCCGGTGCCGGTGCAGTAGTGGACGGCGACCAGCAGGCCCGGCCGGGGCGCGACCCGGTCCGGCACGTACAGGTACATGCGCAGGTTGCTGGGGTTCGCGCCGAAGTTGGTGACCTCGGTCAGCGCCGCCGCCGAGGCGGGCGCGGGCATCGTGACGGCCGCCAGCGCGGCCACCGCGGCGGCCACCAGGGCGGCGCCCAGCAGCTTCATCCTTGATCTCATGGGGCAGGTTCCTCCGGAGAGTGCCGATGGGGCGAGGTTCCGATCGGGGCTGCCCGGCGCCCGATCATGTCCGGCTCAGGAACGTCCATCAGTATGTATAGATGTCGTGAGGGTGGCAACCAGCGGAAGTTTCGAGGGCCGCAAGCGGCTAGGGTAGGGCTTCGGTGTGCCGGGAAGTCTGGTCGGCGACGAGACGATGCTGCCCTGCCGACGAGGAGTTCCCCGTGACCGACGCCCCCCGGCGCCGCGCCAGCCTGTTCGCCCGACGCTCCTGGGGCGAGACCAGCCGCATCTTCGGCATCCTGCGCAAGGAGACCGTGGGCGGGGCGCTCCTGCTGGTCGGCGCGGTGCTGGCCCTGATCTGGTCCAACTCCCCCTGGGCCGACGGATACCAGGCGCTGCGGGATCTCCGGGTGGGCCCGGCGGCGCTGCACCTGGACCTCAGCCTGGCCACCTGGGCCGCCGACGGCCTGCTGGCGATCTTCTTCTTCGTCGCCGGGCTGGAGCTCAAGCGCGAATTCGTCGCCGGGGACCTGCGGGACCCGCGCCGCGCGGCGGTGCCGGTGGCCGCCGCCGTGGGCGGCGTGCTCGTGCCCGCCCTCCTCTACGTCCTCATCGCCGGCGGTGACGCCGCGCAGGGCTGGGCGATCCCCACCGCGACCGACATCGCCTTCGCCCTGGCCGTGCTCGCCGTCGTCGGCCGCTTCCTGCCCTCCGCGCTGCGCACCTTCCTGCTCACCCTCGCGGTGGTCGACGACCTGCTCGCCATCGTGATCATCGCCGTCTTCTACACCTCCGACCTGGCCGTCGGGCCGCTGCTGGGCGCGCTGGTCCCGCTGGCGGTCTTCGGGCTGCTGGTGCAGCGCCGGGTCCGGTCCTGGTGGCTGCTGCTGCCGCTGGCCGTCGTGACCTGGGTGCTGATGCATGCCTCCGGGGTGCACGCCACCGTCGCCGGCGTGCTGCTGGCGTTCACCGTCCCGGTGGTCCGCAGCCGGGCCGCGGGCGGCCCGGACGCCGGGCCCGGCCTGGCCGAGCACTTCGAGCACCGGTTCCGGCCCGTCTCCGCCGGGGTCGCGGTGCCGGTCTTCGCGTTCCTGTCCGCCGGTGTCACCGTCGGCGGCCTCACCGGCCTCGCCACCGCCCTGACCGACCGGGTCGCCGTCGGGATCGTCGTCGGCCTGGTGCTCGGCAAGCCGATCGGCATCATGGCGGCGACCTGGCTGGTGTCCCGGTTCACCCGCGCCGACCTCGACGAGGGGCTGAACTGGCTCGACGTGTTCGGCCTGGCGCTGCTGGGCGGCATCGGGTTCACCGTCTCCCTGCTCATCGGCGAACTCGCCTTCGGCCTGGGCAGCGAGCGCGACGACCACGTCAAGGTCGCCGTGCTCACCGGGTCCGTGCTCGCCGCCGGCCTGGCCAGCGTCATCCTGCGCGCCCGCAGCCGGGCCTACCGACGGGTGCACGCGGCCGAGACCGTCGACCGCGACCGCGACGGGGTGCCCGACGTCTACCAGGCGCAGCCCGACCGGTCGGCCTGAGCCGACCCCGCTCCGCGCCCCGTCACCGGGCCGGCGCGGGTTCGGCCGCCGTCAGGGCGGCGCCGGCCGCCGCCAGAGCCTCCTGCTGGTCGGCGAAGGTCGGGAAGAGCCCGTCGAGCCGCATGGTGTGCAGGACGGTGCGGACGAAGCGGGACGGGGCGGCGAGACACAGGACGACGCCCCGCTGCCGGGCCTCCTGGTGGGCCCGCACCAGCAGCCCCAGCCCGGCCGGGTCGATCTGGTCCACGCCGTGCAGGTCCACCACGGCCCGCCCGTCGAACTCGACCGCGTCGCGCAGGGCGGCGCGCAGCCGGTCCTCGCCGTGGCCGGGCGCCTCGTCGCAACCGTCGACCTGGTCGAGCCCGAGGAGTTGACCCGGCGCCGGTCCGGCGATGCTGCACGGCGGGCACCGGTGGGGGCCGACGGCGAACGGCGAGCCGCTCCAGCCGTGCTCGGACACCAGCGTCCAGACGACCTCGGCGTCGGGCAGCACGCACGCGTTGCCGGTGGTCGTGTCGCCGCAGTCGTCGCAGATCAGCGTCATCAGGCGATCGTCCGGTACGACCGTCATCCGGCCTCCTCTCCTCGGCGGCGGCAGCCCCCACCCTGGTACGCGGGTTTGGAGGGCACCTCCCGGTTCCATGACGGTTGTGTGACGAAACCGCTCTCACCTGGACCGGTGCCGTCGTGGCCGCGCCCGGCGGCGGGCCGGGACGGCGGCGGAGGTTTCGCCTTCGGGACGCTGCGGGCAAGGAGGGCAGGAGGCGGGATCACTCCCGCGCTTCGGTGACGGAGGGGGACCGGGTCCATGACCAGATCCAGGATGGTCGGTGCCGTGCTCGCGATCGCGCTCGCCGGCGCCGCCGGCTGCGGCGCCGGCGACAGCGTCGACGTGGACGGGGCCGGCGACACCGGCGGCAAGGGCTCCGGCGGCACGCTGAACGCCGCCATCGGCGGGGAACCGGACCAGCTCGACCCCCACCGGACCTCCGCCTACTACAGCTTCCAGGTGCTGGAGAACGTCTACGACACCCTCGTCGAGCCGGGCCCCGACCTGCGGATGGGCCCCTCGCTGGCGACGAAGTGGACCACCAGCGCCGACCAGCTCACCTGGACCTTCACCCTCCGCGAGGGCGTGCGCTTCTCCGACGGGTCGCCGCTGACCTCCGAGGACGTCGTCTACTCCTACGAGCGGATCATCTCCGAGAAGCTGAACCAGTCGTACCGGTTCGAGACCGTGAAGTCCGTGACCGCCCCCGACCCGACCACCGTGGTCGTCGCGCTCACCAAGCCCACCCCGAACCTGCTGGCCAGCCTCGGCGGGTTCAAGGGCGTCGCGATCGTCGACAAGGCCAACGTGGAGTCCGGGGCGATCAAGACCAAGCCGGTGGGCAGCGGGCCGTTCGCCGTCGCCGGCTACACCTCCGGCGACAGCATCCAGCTCACCCGCAACGACAACTACTGGGGCGCGAAGCCGAAGCTCGACGGGGTCCGGTTCACCTTCGTCAAGGACCCCACGGTCGCCCTGCAGAACCTGCGCGGCGGCGAGGTCCAGTGGACCGACAACCTGCCGCCCCAGCAGGTCGCGGCGCTGAAGGAGAACGGCGGCGACGTGACCGTCGAGTCGCGGTCGTCGACCGACTACTGGTACCTCGCCCTCAACGAGGGCCGCAAGCCGTACGACGACGTGAACGTGCGCCGCGCGATCGCGTTCGCCCTGGACCGGGACGCGATCGCGAAGGCGGCCAAGTTCGGCCAGGCCACGGTCAACCAGACCGCGATCCCGAAGGGCAGCTCCTGGCACTTCGAGTACGCGCCGTACCGGCACGACCCCGCGCAGGCCCGGCAACTGCTCGGCCAGGCCGGCGTCAGCGGGCTGACCCTCGACCTGATGGTGACCACCGAGTACCCCGAGACGGTCAGCGCGGCCCAGGTCATCGCCGCCCAGCTCTCCGACGTCGGGATCACCGTGAAGATCCGCACCCTCGACTTCGCCCAGTGGCTCGACGAGCAGGGCAAGGGCGCCTTCGACGCGTTCCTGCTCGGCTGGCTCGGCAACATCGACCCGGACGAGTTCTACTACGCCCAGCACCGCACCGGCGCGACGTTCAACTTCCACAAGTACAGCAACCCCACCGTCGACAAGCTCCTCGACGCCGGCCGCACCGAGACCGACCCGGCGGCCCGCAAGCGGACGTACGACCAGGCGGCGAAGCAGATCGTCGACGACGCCAGCTACGTCTACCTCTACAACCCCGACGTGGTGCAGGGCTGGTCGAAGCAGGTGACCGGATACCAGGTCCGCTCCGACCGGGCCATCCGGTTCCGCGACGTCGGCCTCGACAGGTGAGCTGACGGGGGCCCGCCATGACACGCTTCGTCCTGCGCCGGCTGCTCCAGTCGGCCGTCGTCCTGCTCGGGGTGACGCTTGTCGTCTTCCTGCTGCTCCAGCTCGTCCCCGGCGACCCCGTCCGGGTCGCCCTCGGCACCCGCTTCGACCAGCAGACCTACGACGCGCTGCGGGAACGTTCCGGCCTCGACCGGCCGCTGGTCGCGCAGTACGTCAGCTACGTCAGCCACGCGCTCACCGGTGACCTCGGGGTGAGCTTCCGCAGCGGCCAGCCGGTCACCACGATCGTGCTGGAGCGGTTGCCGGCGACGCTGTCGCTGGCGGTGACCGCCGTGCTGCTCGCCCTGCTCGTGGCGTTCCCGCTGGGCGTGCTCTCCGCCGTGCGCAGCGGCTCGGCCCTCGACCACGCCGCCCGGGTGTTCAGCCAGTTCGGCGTGTCGGTGCCCGACTTCTGGATGGGCATCATGGGCATCCTGCTCTTCGCCGGGGTGCTCGGCTGGCTGCCGCCGTCGGGCTACGTGGCCCTCACCGAGGACCCGGCGCGGTGGGCGTCGCACGTGATCCTGCCGGCGACGGCCGTGGGGCTGGTCACCGCCTCGATCCTCACCCGGTTCATCCGCTCCTCCGTGCTGGAGGTGCTCTCCGAGGACTACGTGCGCACCGCCGAGGCCAAGGGCCTGCGCGCCCGGGTCGTGGTCGTCCGGCACGTGCTGCGCAACGCGCTGATCCCCGTGGTCACCGTCGTGGCGGTGCAGTTGGCCAGCCTCGTCGGCGGGGTGATCGTGATCGAGGTGCTGTTCGCCTGGCCGGGGGTCGGCCGGCTCACCTACGACGCCGTCCAGGCCCGCGACTACCCGGTGCTGCAGGGCGCGGTGCTCTTCGTCGCCGCCCTGTTCCTGCTGATGAACCTGCTGGTGGACGTCCTCTACGCCCGCCTCGACCCGCGGATCGGGCTGCGGTGAGCGGCGGAGAGGACCGGGCTGCGGTGAGCGGCGGATCCGACGGCACGCTGCGCCGCACCCTGTCCGCGCTGCGCCACGACCCGCCGGCCGTCGCCGGCACCGTCGTGCTGCTCCTGCTGCTCGTCGTCGGGGTGGCCGGCCGGTGGCTGGCGCCGGCCGGGGTCAACGACGTCGACGTCGATCAGATGCTGCGCCCGCCCAGCCTCGACCACCCGTTCGGCACCGACGAACTGGGCCGCGACGTGCTCAGCCGCGTCCTCGTCGCCGCCCGGGTCTCCCTGGAGGTGGGCCTGGTCAGCGTCGGCATCGCGCTGCTGGTCGGGGTCACCGTCGGCCTGCTCGCCGGCTGGTACCGGGGCTGGGTGGACAACGTCCTCATGCGCGGCATGGACGTGCTGTTCGCGTTCCCGGTGCTGCTGCTGGCCGTCGCGATCGTGGCGGTGCTCGGGCCGGGCCTGGTCACCGCGATGGTCGCGATCGGGGTCGTCTACACGCCGATCTTCGCCCGGGTCACCCGCGCGGGCGTGCTCTCCGTACGCGAGCAGGTCTTCGTGCGCGCGGCCGTGTCCATCGGCGCGTCGGACGCGCGGATCATCCGCCGCCACGTGCTGCCCAACATCGCGGCCCCGCTGATCGTGCAGACGTCCCTGTCGCTGGCGTTCGCCATCCTCTCCGAGGCGGCCCTGTCCTTCCTGGGCCTCGGCGTGCAGCCGCCGGACCCCGCCTGGGGCCGGATGCTCTACGACGGGCGTGGCTTCGTCACCGAGGCGTGGTGGCTCGGCGTCTTCCCCGGCGCCGCGATCTTCCTCACCGTGCTCGCCTTCAACCTCGTCGGCGACGCGCTGCGCGACGTGCTGGATCCGCGTCAGCTCACCGTCAGCGAGGCGAACAGGAGCAGGGCATGAGCAGCACACCACCACCCGCCGCCGGCGCGGCCGGGACGGGCCCCGCCGCGGGCGACGCCGACGCACCGGTGCTGGCCATCGAGGACCTGACCGTGACGATCGGCACCCGCCGTGGCCCGGCCCGCGCCGTCGCCGGCGTCGACTGGTCGGTGCGGGCCGGGCAGACCCTCGCCCTGGTCGGCGAGTCCGGCAGCGGCAAGAGCATGACCGTGCTCGCCGCCACCGGCCTGGCCCCCCGGGCGGCCCGGGTCACCGGACGGGTCCGGCTGCTCGGCGAGGAGCTGACCGCGCTGCCCGAGCCGCGCCGCCGGCAGTTGCGCGGCCGGCACGTCGGCTTCGTCTTCCAGGACCCGATGACCTCGCTCAACCCGGTGCTCACCGTGGGCCGGCAGGTGTCCGAGGCCTGCGAGGAGCACCTGGGCATGACCCGCCGACAGGCCCGGGACCGGGCCGTCGAACTGCTCGACCTGGTCGGCATCCCGTCGCCGGGCCGGCGCGTCGAGGAGTACCCGCACCAGTTCTCCGGCGGGATGCGCCAACGGGTCGTCATCGCGATGGCCCTGGCCTGCGAGCCGGCCCTGCTCATCGCCGACGAGCCGACCACCGCTCTCGACGTCACCACCCAGGCGCAGATCGTCGAGCTGGTCGCCGACCTGCGCCGCCGGCTCGGCACCGCCGTCGTCTGGATCACCCACGACCTCGGCGTGGTCGCCGGGGTCGCCGACACGGTGGCCGTCATGTACGGCGGCCGGATCGTCGAGCGGGGCGACGTCGACGCCGTGTTCGACGCGCCCGCGCACCCGTACACCCGGGCCCTGCTGGCGGCCCGCCCGGACCCGCAGCGCGCAGGCGGCGACCTCCCGGCGATCGCCGGCGCGCCGCCGAGCCCCCTGGACCTGCCGCCCGGCTGCGCGTTCTGGCCCCGCTGCCCGGTGCGCGGCGACACCCGGTGCGAACACGAGCTTCCGCCGCTGGTCCCGGTGGCCCCCGGCCACGAGGTACGCACCTTCTATCCCGGCGGGGAGGACGCATGAGCACCGACACCGCCCCGACCGCACCGACGCCGGACGCCGGGCCGCCGGAGCCCCTCGCCGAGCTCGACGACCTGCGGGTGTGGTTCCCGGCCGGGGGCGGCGCGCAGGTGCGGGCCGTCGACGGAGTGTCGCTGACCGTCCGGCGGGGCGAGACCCTCGGGCTGGTCGGCGAGTCGGGCAGCGGGAAGTCCACCACCGGCCTGGCGCTGCTGCGCCTGGTCGATCCGACCTCCGGCCACGTGCGGGTCGGCGGCCGGGACGTGACCCGATGGTCCCGCCGTCGGCTGCGGGGCCTGCGCCGACGGGTGGCCATGGTGTTCCAGGACCCGCAGGCGTCGCTGGACCCCCGGCGCACGATCGGGGCCAGCGTCGCCGAGCCGCTGGTGGTGCATCGCCTCGTCGACTCCGCCCAGGCCCGTGGCCGCCGGGTCGCCGAGCTGCTGGAGCTGGTCGGCCTGCGCGCCGACCTCGCCGGCCGGCACCCGCACGAGCTCTCCGGCGGGCAACGCCAGCGGGTCGGCATCGCCCGCGCGCTGGCCGGGGAGCCCGACCTGATCGTCCTCGACGAGCCCATCGCCTCGCTCGACCTGAGCGTGCAGGCGCAGATCATGAACCTGCTGCGGGCGCTGCAACGGGACCTCGGGCTGACGTACCTGTTCATCGCGCACGACCTGGCGGCCGTCGAGCACATGAGCGACCGGATCGCCGTGATGTACCTGGGCCGGATCGTGGAGACCGGCACCCCGGCGCAGCTCTACCGGCAGCCGGCGCACCCGTACACCGCCGCGCTGCTGTCGGCCGTCCCGGTGGCCGATCCGAAGGTGGAGCGGCACCGGCGGCGGATCATCCTGCGCGGCGACGTGCCGAGCCCGGTGGACCCGCCCGGCGGCTGCCGGTTCCGGACCCGCTGTCCGCAGGCCCGACCGGACTGCGCCGAGGTCGACCCGGTGCTGGTGGAGGTGGCCGCCGGCCAGCGGGCCGCCTGCCTGTACGCGGGCGAGGCGGTACGCGCCATGCGCGGCGGGCCGGCCTGACCGGCGTCGCCCCGTCCACGATGGACGGGGCGACGCCGGGCGGTGCGAGCGGTCAGCTCGTGGGGAAGTTGTCCGGGGTGCGGATGCGGTTGCGCATGTAGTTGCCCGAGTCGGTCAGCACCGACGTGCCGGTGTACGTGCCGCCGTAGCAGGTGCCGGGGCGGAACGCGGCGCTGCCCTCGTCGGCGTCCGAGAACGTCCAGTTGGCATAGCTGATCTTGAGCCGGTCGAGCAGGTCCATCCAGGTGTTGCTGCTGGCCACGTCCACGGCGCCGCCGCCGGTGTAGGTGACCGTGCCGAACTCGGTGACGAACATGGGGATCCGGGCGGCGGCGCGCTCCAGCTCGGCCCGGTAGTTGTCCTTGTGGGACGCGGCGTAGAAGTGGAACGCGTACATGATGTTGCTGGCGTTCACCGGGTTGTTGATGACCTCGGTGGAGTTGCCGCCCTCGGAGACGCCGAGCGAGGACCAGCCGCGGGTGCCGACGATGACGATCGCGTCCGGGTCGTTGGCGCGGATGATCGGGATGACCTGCTCGGCGTAGTTCTTGATCGTCGACCAGCTCACCCCGTTGGGCTCGTTGGTGACCTCGTAGATCACGTTGTTCTTGTTGGCGTGCCGGGCGGACACGGCGGCGAAGAACGTCTTGGCCCGCTCCAGGTTGAACATCGGGTCGCCCGGCGTCAGGGTGTGGAAGTCGATCAACGCGTACATGCCGCGCTCGGTGGCCTCGTCCACGAGGGTGTTGACCCGGTTGGTGAAGCCGGCCGGGTCGGTCTCGTAGCCGTCCTCCTGCACGTACATGGAGACGCGGAGCAGGTCGGCCAGCCAGTCCTTGGACAGCGCGTCGAGGGACGCGTCGTTGTAGCACTGGGCGAACCACTGCAGGCCGTGGGTGCTCATGCCGCGCAGCTGGATCGGCTTGCCGTACCGGTTGCACAGGTTGACCCCGCACACCCGCAGCTGACCGTTGATGGCCACCGGCGTCGTGCCGGTCGGCGGAGGCGTGGTGGGCGGGGGAGTGGTCGGCGGCGGCGTGGTGGGCGTCGTCGTCGGGGTCGACGTGGTCGGCGTCGTGCCGCCGGTGCACACCGTGCCGTTGAGCGTGAACGACGTCGGCGTCGGGTTGCCGCCGGTGAAGGTGCCGTTGAAGCCGATGCTCGTCGCCGCGCCCGTGGCCAGCGAGCCGTTGTAGCTCAGGCTCTGCGCCGTGACGGCGCTGCCGCTCTGCTGGTACGTCGCCGACCACCCCTGGGTGAGCTTCTGCCCCTGGTCCGGGAAGGTGAAGCCGAGGGTCCAACCGTTGATCGGGTCACCGAGGTTCTTGACGCTGATCGACGCGGTGAACCCCCCGGACCAGCTGTTGGTCGTGTAGGTGACGGCACAACCGGTGGCGGCCATGGCGTTGGTGGCCGGTAGGATCGCCGTCGCACCGAGGGTCAGCGCGCCGACGGCGCCGGCCACGACCAGCTGGCGTCGGGACGGGCGGGGAGCTCTCTTCATCGGCTGTCTCATTCCGTCGGGGGTGGTGGGGTGGCGCGCGGTCGGGGGCCCGGGAGCGCTCCCACGGCAGCTTAGGGGCGTGCGTAACACCTCCGCAACATGTCGATGCGTCGAAGTCTGCCGCGCCGCCCGATGCCGCACCGCGGGCCGGCGGGGCGGTCAGCAGGGCCGGGTGCTGTGCCGTACGACCAGCGGGGTGGCCAGTTCGATGCGGTCACTGGCCAGCTCCTCGCCGTTGACCAGGCTGAGCAGCATGCGGGTGGCCATCGCGGCCATCTCCGTCAGCGGCTGCCGGACGGTGGTCAGCGGCGGCACGGCCCACCGGGCGGCGTCCAGATCGTCGAAACCGACGACGCTCATGTCGTCCGGCACCCGCAGTCCCCGCTCGTAGAGCGCCTCGTAGGCGCCCAGGGCCATCTCGTCGGAGCAGGCGAAGAGCGCCGTCGGCGGCCGGGCCAGGTCGAGCAGGGCGTGCGTCTCCCGATAGCCCGAGGGGGCCAGGAAGTCGCCGGTGCGGACGTGGCCGGTGGGGACCCGCTGGCCAGCGGCGTCCATGGCGGCCCGGTAGCCGTCGACACGGGCGCGGCTGCACGGCACGGTGGGGGGACCGCCGATGACGGCGATGCGGTGGTGGCCGAGGCCGAGCAGATGCTCGGTGGCCGCCCGCCCGCCGGCCCAGTTGGTCGCCCCGACGGAGGGGATGTCCGCGGGGGGCTGCCCGGCCGGATCGATGATCACCGCCGGGATGCCCAGCTCCTCCAGGTGGCCGCGCTGGGCGGGCGAGAGGTCGGAGAGGACGAGCAGCACCCCGTTGCAGCGTCGGGCGGCCAGCTGCTCGGTCCAGCGCCGGTCGGGGCGGGTGCGGTGCCGGCCGTGGACGGCGGATACGACGACGCCGAAGCCGGCCTGGTAGGCCAGCTCCTCCACGCCATCGATGATCTGCATGGCCCACGGGCTGCCCAGGTCCCGCAGCACCAGGTCGATCAGGCCCGCCCGGTTTGCCGGGCGGGCCGTGCCCCGGGCCGTGTACCCCCGTGCGTCGAGCAGTGTCTGCACCCGGTGCCGGGTCGCGGGTGCGACGTCCGGCCGGCCGTTGAGGACCTTCGAGACGGTGGGGATGGACACCCCGGCCGCCTGTGCGATCTCCGCCAGCGTCGCCCGCTGTTGTTCCATGGCATCTCCCTCGTTCCCGGCCCGCCGCAGCATATCCCGAAACTTTCGACGCTTGGGGGCGGGGCGGGCGAAAACCGGGGTCGACCTCGACGCATCGACAGGTGACGCTTGACGCGTCATCGCGCGGGCGCTTAGTCTGCTCGCGTCCGAAACAAGCTCGAAACTTTCGGGCGCGTCCCTGCCTCCGCGTCCGCTGTCGGCCGGGTCGGCGCCGCCGGACGGGGCGGCGTCGACCCGGTTGCCCGACACGGGGCGCCGAGCCGGGATCGCGGGCCGGGGGTGCGGTTTCGGCGGGGCCGCAGGCCCGGGTGGTGCCGTCGCGCTCCGTGACGAAGGGGAGCTGACCCATCGGGCCGATCGTTCTTACTCCGCGTCGCCCTCCTTCGGGGTCCGCTTCGGCCCTGTCGCGCGCTTTGCTCTGCACCCACGGGCGCAGCATCCCGGTGGAGCTGCGGATACGTGGCATCGCCGGGACTCGCGAAGGTTCGTGTGCGGCAGCGGAGCGTGAGCGTTGCGTCCGTGGGTGCAGAGCAAAGCGGGTGAGCGGGACGGTGCGCCGGGGGGTCGGGAAGAATCACTCCCCGTCACGGCCGGGCGGCGGGCGGGCGCGCCGGCCGCGGCCGGCGCGCGGCGGCGGCGCGCGCCCTGCGTCACGCGGCCGAAGCGCCCGCCTCCTTGTGAACGCACACATCCCCGATCCGGGGCCGTCTCCGTCGTGGGTCGCGCCCCGTGACCGGATCGTTGCCGACGTCGTCATCTGGAGAGATTCCAGGCAGCGGGCCGTGTCGGGGACCGGACTGAAAGATCTTGGCGGGAAGCATCTTGACGCCACTACATGTGAGCGCTAACACTGTTGCCAGCAAGTGAGCGGAGGATGTCATGAGCGTTTCGGCAGGGCCGGGCGACCGGTACGTTGTCGGCGTCGACTACGGCACGTTGTCGGGTCGAGCGCTGGTGGTACGGGTCGGTGACGGTGCCGAACTGGGCACGGCGGTGCACGAGTACCGACACGCCGTGATGGACACGGTACTCGCCGTCGACGGCCAGGCGCTACCCGCCGACTGGGCCCTGCAGGACCCGGACGACTACCGCGAGGTGCTGCGGCAGGCGGTGCCGGCGGCCCTGGCCGCCAGCGGCGTCGACCCGCAGCAGGTCGTCGGCATCGGCATCGACTTCACCGCCTGCACCGTGCTGCCCACCCTCGCCGACGGCACCCCCCTGTGCGAACTGCCCGACCTGCGTACCCGGCCGCACGCCTGGGTGAAGCTGTGGAAGCACCACGCGGCCCAGCCCCAGGCGGACCGGATCAACGAGCTGGCCCACGCCCGCAACGAGCCGTGGATCGGCCGCTACGGCGGCAAGATCTCCGCCGAGTGGCAGTACGCCAAGGGCCTGCAGCTGCTGGAGGAGGACCCGGAGGTCTACGACCGGGCCGAGCGGTGGATCGAGGCCGCCGACTGGATCGTCTGGCAGCTCTGCGGCGTCGAGACCCGTAACGTGTGCACCGCCGGCTACAAGGGCATCCGCCAGGACGGGCGGTACCCGTCGCGGGAGTACCTGGCCGCGCTTAACCCGGGCTTCGCTGACTTCGTCGCCAAGATCGACGGACCGCTCGCGCCGCTGGGCGCCCGGGCCGGCGGGCTGACCGCCGAGGCCGCAGCCTGGACCGGCCTGCCGGAGGGGATCGCGGTGGCGGTCGGCAACGTCGACGCCCACGTCACCTCCGCCGCCGCCCAGGCCCTCGAGCCGGGCCGGCTGGTCGCCATCATGGGCACCTCCACCTGCCACGTCGTCAACGGCACCGAGCTGGCCGAGGTGGCCGGCATGTGCGGCGTCGTGGACGGCGGGATCAGCTCCGGGCACTGGGGCTACGAGGCGGGCCAGAGCGGCGTCGGCGACATCTTCGGCTGGTACGTCCAGCACGCCGCCCCCGCCGGCTACGCCTCGCACGAGGCCCTCACGGCCGCGGCCGCCGCCCAGCCGGTCGGCGCGCACGGCCTGGTGGCGCTTGACTGGTGGAACGGCAACCGCTCCCTGCTGGTCAACCACGACCTCAGCGGGGTGATCGTCGGGCTGACCCTGGCCACCCGGCCGCCGGACGTCTACCGCGCGCTGCTGGAGTCCACCGCGTTCGGCACCCGCATGATCATCGAGGCGTTCGCCGACGCCGGGGTGCCGGTCGACGAGATCATCGTCGCGGGCGGGCTGACCAACAACGCGCTGCTCATGCAGATCTACGCCGACGTCACGCAGCGCCCGCTGGGCATCATCGGCTCGACGCAGGGCCCGGCGCTCGGCTCGGCGATCCACGCGGCGGTCGCCGCGGGCGCGTACCCCGACGTGCCGGCCGCCTCGGCGGTGATGGGCCGGGTCGACCGCGACGTCTACCGGCCCGACCTGCAGCGGGCGCTCGCCTACGACGCGCTCTACGCGGAGTACCGGCGCCTGCACGACCACTTCGGCCGGGGCGGCGACGACGTCCTGCTGCGGCTGCGCACCATCCGCAACGCCGCCCGCCGGGCGGCCGACCACTCCCCGGCCGGCGAGGCCGCAGTCCCCCTGGAGGTGTTGGCATGAGCCCCGACCTGGGCGCCGAGGTGACGCGCCTGCGTGAGCAGGTCGCGACCCTGCACGGCGAGCTGGTCCGCTACAACCTGGTGGCCTGGACGGCCGGCAACGTCTCCGCCCGGGTGCCGGGCGCGGACCTGATGGTCATCAAGCCCAGCGGCGTCTCCTACGACGACCTGCGACCCGACAACATGATCGTCTGCGACCTCGACGGGGCCGTCGTGGAGGGCGACCTGTCGCCGTCGAGCGACACCGCCGCGCACGCCTACGTCTACCGGGCGATGCCGGAGGTCGGGGGAGTGGTGCACACGCACAGCTCCTACGCCACCGCCTGGGCGGCCTGCGGCGAGTCGATCCCGTGCCACCTCACCGCCCAGGCCGACGAGTTCGGCGGCGAGATCCCGGTCGGCCCGTTCGCGCTCATCGGCGGCGACGACATCGGCAAGGGCATCGTGGCCACCCTGTCCGGGCACCGCTCGCCGGCGGTGCTCATGCGCAACCACGGCGTCTTCACCATCGGCAAGGACGCCCGCGCGGCGGTCAAGGCGGCGGTGATGTGCGAGGACGTCGCCCGCACCGCCCACCTGGCCCGCACGCTCGGCCGGCCGGTGCCGATGGCCCGCGAGGACATCGACTCCCTCTACGACCGCTACCAGAACGTCTACGGGCAGCCCGGGGTCCCGTCCGCGACCCCCTGACCGCCGCCCGCCCCGTCCCGGCCGGTCCGCACCCCGAGACCCGGCCCGTTCCACCGCACCTCACCACAGCACCACCGGTTGGCCGTGCCGTCCCGGCACGCCGAGGCGGCCCCGGCCCATGTAGGTACCCCACCCACCCCCGCAAGGAGTCATCACATGCGCAAGACCGGCACGACCATCACCCGCCGTGGGTTCGGCGCGATCCTGGCCGCCGGCCTGATGGCCACCAGCCTGGCCGCGTGCGGCAACAGCGACACCGGCTCGGAGGCCGGCGACAGCAAGGGCGACGGCCAGATCGTCCTCGGCTTCTCGCAGGTCGGCGCGGAGAGCGGCTGGCGGACGGCGAACACCAACTCCATCAAGGAGTCCGCCGAGAAGGCCGGGATCAAGCTGCAGTTCGACGACGCGCAGCAGAAGCAGGAGAACCAGATCAAGGCGATCCGCAACTTCATCCAGCAGAAGGTCGACGTGATCGCCTTCTCGCCGGTGGTGGAGTCGGGCTGGGACACCGTGCTCAAGGAGGCCAAGGACGCCAAGATCCCGGTCATCCTGACCGACCGCGCCGTCGACTCGGCCGACAAGAGCCTCTACAAGACCTTCATCGGCTCGGACTTCGTCAAGGAGGGCCGGCTCGCCGGCGAGTGGCTGGTCGAGCAGAAGAAGGCGGCCACCGGCCCGGTGAACATCGTCGAGCTGCAGGGCACCACCGGTTCGGCGCCGGCCAACGACCGCAAGAAGGGCTTCGCGGAGGCGATCGCCGCCAACCCCAACCTGAAGGTCGTCGCGTCGCAGAGCGGTGACTTCACCCGGGCCGGCGGCAAGCAGGTCATGGAGCAGTTCCTCAAGGCCAACCCGAAGATCGACGTGCTGTTCGCCCACAACGACGACATGGGCCTCGGCGCGCTGGAGGCGATCACCGCGGCCGGCAAGGTGCCGGGCAAGGACATCACCATCATCACCATCGACGCGGTCAAGGACGGCATGCAGGCCCTGGCCGACGGCAAGTTCAACTTCATCGCCGAGTGCAGCCCGCTGCTCGGCGACCAGCTGATGGACCTGGTCAAGAAGGTCAAGGCCGGCGAGGAGGTCCCGGCCCGGGTCGAGACCCAGGAGACCACCTTCACCCAGGAGCAGGCCAAGGCCGCTCTGCCGACCCGGAAGTACTGACCGGAGGGGGCCGCCGCGCCACGCGCGGCGGCCCCGCCGCTCGCTTCCGCGACACACGAAAGGCCTGGTCAGATGTCGCAGAGGCATCCGGTCCTGACGATGACCGCGATCAGCAAGATCTTCCCGGGAGTACGCGCCCTCAACGGTGTCGACTTCCGCCTCTTCCCCGGTGAGGTCCATGCCCTGATGGGCGAGAACGGCGCCGGCAAGTCCACCCTCATCAAGGTGCTGACGGGTGTCTACAGCACGGACGCCGGCACGATCACCCTCGACGGTCAGCAGGTCTCCTTCGCCGGGCCGATGCAGGCCACCGCGGCCGGGGTGAGCACCGTCTACCAGGAGGTCAACCTCCTGCCGAACCTGTCGGTGGCGGAGAACATCTTCATCGGCCGCGAGCCGCGCCGGCTCGGGTCCGTCAACTGGCGCGAGATGCGCCGTCGGGCCAAGGAGCTGCTGGCCCGCATCGACCTGCACATCGACGTCACCGAGCTGCTCGGCAGCTACTCCCTCGCGGTCCAGCAGATGGTGGCCATCGCCCGCGCCGTCGACGTGAACGCCCGAGTGCTGATCCTCGACGAGCCCACCTCCAGCCTCGATGCCGACGAGGTGGCCCAGCTGATGCGGATCATGCGCCAGCTGCGCGACGACGGCATCGCGATCGTCTTCGTCACCCACTTCCTCGACCAGGTGTACGGCATCGCCGACCGGATCACTGTGCTGCGCAACGGCCGCCTCGTCGGCGAGTACCCGACGGCCGAGCTGCCGCAGATCGCCCTCGTGGAGAAGATGATCGGCCATGAGCTCGACGCGCTGGAGCGCCTCGACTCCGAGACCGACCGGGACCGCGCGGCGATCGCCGCGGGGGAGCCCTTCGTGGCGGCGGACGGGCTGGGCCGCACCGGCTCGGTCGCGCCGTTCAGCCTCACCATCCACGCCGGCGAGGTCGTCGGGCTGGCCGGACTGCTCGGGTCGGGGCGTACCGAGGTCGCCCGCCTGTTCTTCGGCGCGGACCGCGCCGACCAGGGCCGGCTCGCGGTCGACGGCGCGCCCGCCACGATCCGCAACCCGGTGGCCGCGATCGACCGGGGCGTCGCCTTCTGCTCCGAGAACCGCCGCACCGAGGGCCTGGTGGGCGAGCTGTCGGTGCGGGAGAACATCATCCTGGCCATGCAGGCCGCCCGCGGCTGGCTGCGGCCCGTGCCCCGGCGCAAGCAGGACGAGCTGGTCGAGCGCTACATCAAGGCGCTGAGCATCCGCCCGGCCAACCCCGACATGCCGGTGCGCAACCTCTCCGGCGGCAACCAGCAGAAGGTGCTGCTCGCCCGGTGGCTGATCACCGAGCCGCGGCTGCTGATCCTGGACGAGCCGACCCGGGGCATCGACATCGGCGCGAAGACCGAGATCCAGCGCCTCGTGGCGCAGCTCTCCGACGGCGGAATGGCGGTGTTGTTCATCTCCGCCGAGCTGGAGGAGGTGCTGCGGCTCAGCCACAAGGTCGTCGTGATGCGCGACCGGCGGCTGGTCGCCCAGCTCGACAACGACGACACCCTCGACGCCGACCGCGTGATGCGGGCCATCGCCAGCGGCGCGGAGCAGGAAGGGCTGGAGAAGGTATGAGCACTGCGCGTACCCGCCTCGCGGGCGTCACCGGCCACCGGCTGTTCTGGCCCCTGGTCGTGCTGGTGGTGCTGCTGGCGGCGAACACCGTCTACCGGCCGAGCTTCCTGTCGGTCGAGCTGAAGAACGGCCACCTCTACGGCAGCCTCATCGACATCCTCCGGCTCAGCGCCCCGCTCATCCTGGTCGCGCTGGGCATGTCCCTGGTGATCGCCACCGGCGGCATCGACCTGTCCGTGGGCTCCGTGGCCGCCGTGTGCGGCGCGATAGCCTGCCTCTACATCAGCGAGCAGCCCGACCAGAACAGCCTCGGCGGGGTGCTCACCGCGGTGGCGATCGCGTTCGGCATCGCCCTGCTGCTCGGCGCGTGGAACGGGATTCTGGTCGCCGGGATAGGCATCCAACCGATCATCGCCACGCTGATCCTGATGGTCGCCGGCCGGGGCTTGGCCCAGTTGGTCACCTCCGGGCAGATCATCACGATCAACAGTGAGCCGTACAAGACGATCGGGGTCGGGCACCTGCTCACGCTGCCGTTCGCGATCATCATCGCCCTCGCGGTGACCCTGGTCGTGGCGCTGCTGACCCGCCGCACCGCCCTCGGCATGATCATCGAGGCGGTCGGCGGCAACGCCGAGGCCAGCCGGCTGGCGGGCGTGCGCTCGCGGCGGATCACCTTCCTGGTGTACGTGGTGAGCGCCGCCTGCGCCGCCGTCGCCGGGTTCATGATGACGGCGAACGTCTCCAGCGCTGACGGCAACGCCGTCGGCCTCTGGGTCGAACTCGACGCGATCCTCGCCGTGGTCATCGGCGGCACGTCGCTGGTCGGTGGCCGGTTCTACCTCAGCGGCACCATCGTCGGCGCGCTGATCATCCAGACCCTGACCACCTCGGTGTACGCCATGAACATCGACCCGCAGACGGCCCTGCTGTTCAAGGCGGTCGTGGTGATCGCGGTCTGCCTCATCCAGGCGCCGGCGTTCCGCGCCCGGTTCCGGCGCCGGCAGGCACCGGGGGTGCCCCCGGCGGCGCCCGTCGAGAAGCAGAAGGAGCAGGTTCCGGCATGACCACGACCCCCCTGGCCGCGCGAGGCCCACGGGCCTGGTGGCGGGTGCCGCAGCGGCAGGTGCCGGTGCTGGCCACCCTGGCCCTGCTGCTGGTGATGTACGGCATCGGCGTCTCGCAGTACCGCGCCTTCTCCAACATCCAGGTCGTCTTCAACATCTTCATCGACAACGGCTTCCTGCTCGTCGTCGCGGTCGGCATGACCTTCGTCATCCTGACCGGCGGCATCGACCTGTCGGTCGGCTCGGTGGTGGCGATGACCGCGATGGTGTCGGCGTCGCTGCTCGGCGACGGCGTGCACCCCGCGCTGGTGCTCCTGATCGCGCTGCTCATCGGCCCCACCCTCGGGTTCGCGATGGGCTGCGTCATCCACTTCTTCGACATCCAGCCGTTCATCGTCACCCTCGCCGGCATGTTCTTCGCCCGGGGCATGTGCACCTGGATCAGCTCGACGTCCATCCCGATCACCGACGGGTTCTGGACCTCGGCGGCGCAGGAGCGCATCCGCATCGGCGAGAACTTCGTGACCGTGAGCGTCCTGGTCGCCCTCGCCGTGGTGGCGGTCGCGGCGTACACGCTGGCGTACACCCGGCTGGGCCGCAACGTGTACGCCATCGGCGGCAACCAGCAGTCGGCGCTGCTCATGGGCCTGCCCGTGGGGCGTACGAAGATCGCCGTCTACACGATCAGCGGGCTCTGCTCGGCCATCGGCGGCATCCTGCTGTCGTTCTACACGCTGTCCGGCGCCCCGCTGATCGCCGTCGGCATGGAGCTGGACACGATCGCCGCCGTCGTCATCGGCGGGACCCTGCTCACGGGCGGCTCCGGCTACGTGTTCGGCACCCTGCTGGGCGTCCTCGTGCTGGGGGTGATCCAGACGCTGATCACCTTCGACGGCAGCCTCAGCTCCTGGTGGACCAAGATCGTGATCGGTGGCCTGCTGTTCGCGTTCATCCTCCTCCAGCGCCTCGTCGGCATCCGCAAGAAGTGACCACCCCAGTACACCGGAAGGCAACCCCATGACCAACCCATCCCCGGCCGCCGAGGTCTGGTTCCTCACCGGCAGCCAGGGCCTGTACGGCCCGGAGACCCTGCGTCAGGTGGCCGACCAGTCCCGGCAGATCGCGGCGCAGCTCGACGCCGACCCGGCCATCCCCGCCCGGGTGGTCTGGAAGCCGGTGCTCACCTCCAGCGCCGACATCCTGGCCGTCTGCCGTGACGCGGCCGTCCAGGGCGCGGTCGGGGTGATCGCCTGGATGCACACCTTCTCCCCGGCCAAGATGTGGATCTCCGGCCTGGACGCGCTGCGCACCCCGCTGCTGCACCTGCACACGCAGGCCAACGTGGCGCTGCCCTGGTCCGACATCGACATGGACTTCATGAACCTCAACCAGGCCGCCCACGGCGACCGGGAGTTCGGGTTCGTCCAGACCCGGCTGGGGGTGGCCCGCAAGACCGTCGCGGGGCACGTGAGCAACCCGAGCGTCACCGCCCGCATCGGGGCGTGGACCCGGGCGGCGATCGGGCACGCGGAGATGCGGTCGCTGCGGCTGGCGCGCTTCGGCGACAACATGCGCAACGTGGCGGTGACCGAGGGCGACAAGGTCGAGGCGGAGCTGCGCTTCGGCGTCTCGGTCAACACGTACGGCGTGAACGACCTGGTGGCGGCCGTGGACGCGGTGGCGGACTCGCGCATCGACGAGCTGGTCAAGGAGTACGACGACAGCTACCGGCTCGTCGCCGAGCTGCGGGCCGGCGGCGAGCGGCACGACTCGCTGCGCTACGCCGCGCGGATCGAGGCGGGCCTGCGCGACTTCCTCGACGCGGGCGGGTTCCGCGCGTTCACCACGAACTTCGAGGACCTCGGCGGGCTGCGGCAGCTGCCGGGGATCGCGGTGCAGCGGCTGATGGCCGACGGCTACGGCTTCGGCGGCGAGGGCGACTGGAAGACCTCGGTGCTGGTGCGCACGCTCAAGGCGATGTCGGTGGGCACCACGGGCGGCACGTCCTTCATGGAGGACTACACCTACGACCTCACGCCGGGGCAGGAGGTGGTCCTCGGCGCGCACATGCTGGAGGTCTGCCCGACCATCGCCGCCGACACGCCCGCGGTGGAGATCCACCCGCTGGGTATCGGGGGCCGCGAGGACCCGGTGCGCCTGGTGTTCGACGCCCAGGCGGGGCCCGCCGTGGTGCTGGGGCTGGCCGACATGGGGGAGCGGTTCCGGCTGGTCGCCAACGAGATCGACGTGATCGTCCCGCCGCAGCCGCTGCCGAAGCTGCCGGTGGCCCGCGCGGTGTGGCGGCCCCGGCCGGACCTGGCCGGCTCGGCGGAGGCGTGGCTCACGGCCGGCGCGCCGCACCACACGGTGCTGTCGCAGGCCGTCGGGGTCGAGGAACTGCACGACCTGGCCGAGATGGTCGCCACCGAGCTGGTCGTCATCGACGCGGAGACGACCACCCGTGGGCTGACGAACGAGTTGCGGTGGAACCAGGCCTACTACCGGTTGGCCAGGGGCTTCTGAGGCTCGACCGGTCGACCGTACGACCGGGGTGTCCGGCGTGGTCCCGAGGCGGGAGCACGCCGGACACACCGTCCGCGCAGCGAGCCTGACCGTCCGTCTTGTTGATCACGACGGGCTACGATGGCCACGAGGGGAGTTGCCATGGGTCAGCAGCCGGCCGCACGCGCGGCGGTGATGAACGACGTCGCCCGGCTCGCCGGTGTCTCGCACCAGACGGTGTCGCGGGTGCTCAACAACCACCCGAGCGTCCGGCAGGAGACCCGCGAGCGGGTGATGCGCGCGGTGCACCAGCTCAACTACCGGCCCAACGCCCTGGCCCGGGGGCTGGCCGGGCGGCGCTCCCGGGTCATCGGCGTGGTCAGCTTCGACACCATCCTCTACGGCCCGGCGGCGACCCTGCTCGGCATCGAGCGCGCCGCCCGCGCGGCGGGGTACGGCATCAGCATCGTCACCCTGGAACAGCTCGACCGGGCCGGGATGCGGTCGGCGATCGACGCCCTCACCGAGCAGTCGGTGGCGGGGGTGGTCGTCATCGCCCCGATGATGACGGCGGCGGTGGCCGTGCACGGCCTGCCCACCGGCGTGCCCGCCGTGGTGGTCGAGTCGAGCGGCGGCGCCCGGGAGCTGCCGAGCATCTCCGTCGACCAGGTCGCCGGGGCCCGGCTGGCCGTGGAGCACCTGCTGTCCCTCGGGCACGAGACGGTGTGGCACATCGCCGGCCCCCGGGACTGGCTGGAGGCCCGCGACCGCGTCGACGGGTGGCGGTTGGCGCTGGAGCAGGCCGGGCGGTCCGTCCCGCCGGTCCTCGTCGGCGACTGGAGCCCCCGCGCGGGCTACGAGATCGGGCAGTCGCTGGTCGACCGCCCCGACGTGACGGCCGTGTTCTGCGCCAACGACCACCAGGCGCTCGGCCTGCTGCGGGCGCTGCACCAGCGCGGCGTGCGGGTTCCGGAGGACGTCAGCGTGGTCGGGTTCGACGACATCCCCGAGGCCGAATACCTCTCGCCGCCGCTGACCACGGTGCGGCAGGACTTCGACGAGGTGGGCCGCCGGTGCGTGGCGGCCCTGCTGGAGCTGTTCGACGCCGACGGCCCGGCGGGGCGCTTCCCGCATCCGCAGGTCGAGCCGCAGCTCGTCGTGCGCGCGAGCAGCGGCGGCCGGAAGGGCTGACCGCACGTCGGGTTCCGGTGCGCCGCGAGGGCCGCGCCGGTCTTCGCCGTGCCGGCCGACCGTGAGGGTCCGCCCGCTGCGGCCGTTGCTGCCCCGGCCCGGGTCGTAGTGATCCCTGTTAGCGCGCACATACCCAGCGTTGTGCCTGGTAGGACCCTTGACTCCGGGGTTTTGTAGCGCCGAGAATTCGGGCTTGTTAACGCTCACACCCCCGCCACCACGAGGGAACCCCATGCGCGAAGCTCCCCCGGAACCGCGATCCTCCTTCCCGTCCCGCACCCGGCGCCGGGCCCGGCCCCTCGTCGCCGGGACGCTCCTCGCCCTGGTCGCCGGTCTGCTGCCCGCCACCGCCGCGCCGGCCGCCGCCGCCGACGTGACCGACGGCCTGCTGGTGCGCTACGACCTGACGCAGACCACCGGCACG
Source organism: Micromonospora sp. PTRAS2 (assembly GCF_054052245.1). NCBI lineage: Bacteria > Bacillati > Actinomycetota > Actinomycetes > Micromonosporales > Micromonosporaceae > Micromonospora > Micromonospora sp. PTRAS2. The sequence goes on along the minus strand of NZ_JBSWBU010000016.1, from coordinate 64,043 downwards.
ACCGTCACCGACAGCTCCGGCCGGGGCAACGACGGCACGCTCACCGGCGGCGGCACCTGGACCGGCCAGGGCGGTCTCGTCCTCGACGGCGTCGACGACCACGTCAAGCTGCCCGACAACATCATGGCCGGGCTGTCGTCGATCACCGTCGCCGTCGACGTGCTCGTCGACCCCACGCAGCAGACCCCGTACTTCATCTGGGGCCTCGGCAACCCGGCGACCTCGAACTCCGGCACCGGCTACCTGTTCACCAGCGGCGACGCCTTCCGCACCGCCATCACCACCACCAACTGGTCCGGCGAGAAGGTGACCGGCAAGGGCGCGAACCTCACCCGGGGCGTGTGGAAGTCCGTCACCTACACGCAGACCGGCACCACCGGCACCCTCTACGAGGACGGCGTGCAGGTCGCGCAGAACACCGGCGTCACCGTGCTGCCCAGCGCCGTCGGCAACGGCACGACGACCAACAACAACCTCGGCCGGTCCAACTACGCCGCGGACCGCTACCTCAAGGGCCGGGTGGCCAACTTCCGCATCTACGACCGCGCGCTGCCCGCCGACGAGGTGGCCGCCATCGCGCTGCCCGACGCCACCCGCGTCGCCGGCGACACCGCCGCCCTCGACCTGGGCGACCTCTCGGCCGTGACCGGGAAGCTCACCCTGCCCACCACCGGCACGTACGGGTCGGCGATCGCCTGGTCCTCCAGCGCCCCCGGCACCATCAGCGCGACCGGCGAGGTGACCCGTCCCGCCCCCGCCGACGGGCCCGCCACGGTCACCCTCACCGCGACCGTCAGCCGGGGCGGCAGCAGCGACACCAAGGCGTTCACCGCCACCGTCGTGCCCAACGAGACCGACCAGACGCGGGCCGACGCGGCCGCCGCCGCCCTCTCGCTCGTGAACGCCGGCGACGTGCGCGGCAACCTCACCATGCCGAGCACCGGGAGCAACGGCGCGACCGTCGCCTGGCGCTCCGCCAGCCCGGACGTCGTCAGCCCCGACGGCATCGTCAAGCGCCCCGCGCACGGGGCGGGCGACGTCAAGGTCACCGTGACCGCGACCGTCACCGTCGGCACGGCCACCGCCGAGCGGGCCATCGAACTGACCGTCCGCGAGCTGCCCGAGGCCGCCCCCTACGCCGGCTACGCCTTCAGCTACTTCACCGGCAACTCCATCGCCGGGGAGAAGATCTACTTCGCGGCCAGCCAGGGCAACAACGCCCTGCGGTGGACGGAGCTCAACGGGGGCCAGCCGAAGCTGGAGTCGACGTTCGGCACCCTGGGCCTGCGGGACCCGTTCCTGATCCGCAGCCCCGAGGGGGACCGGTTCTTCCTCATCGCCACCGACCTGTCCATCGGCCGCAACGGCAACTGGGACGTCGCGCAGCGCCAGGGCAGCCGGTACCTGGAGGTCTGGGAGTCCACCGACCTGGTGAACTGGTCGGAGCAGCGGCACATCCTGATCTCCCCGCCCACCGCCGGCAACACCTGGGCGCCGGAGGCGTACTGGGACGCCGCCCGGGGCGAGTACCTCGTCTTCTGGGCCTCGAAGCTCTACGCGGAGAACGACCCGAACCACACCGGCAACACGTACAACCGGATGCTCGCCGCGACGACCCGTGACTTCGTCACGTTCAGCCAGCCGACGATCTGGCAGGATCCGGGCGACTCGCGCATCGACTCCACCGTGATCCGGGAGGGCGACACCTACCACCGGTTCACCAAGGACGAGGGCGGCGGCGGCACCGGCTGCTCCGACATCATCCAGGAGAAGTCGCCCTCGTTGACCGCCGTCGACCTGCCCGGCAAGCCCTCCTGGACGGTGCTCGACTCCTGCATCGGCCGCGACGCCGGCACCTCCGCCGTCGAGGGCCCCACGGTCTTCAAGGCCAACCCGGGCGACACCTCCGGCTCGAAGTACTACCTGTTCGTCGACGAGTACGGCGGCCGGGGCTACATCCCGCTGGGCACCGACGACCTGGAGAACCCGAACTGGAAGGTGCCGGCCTCCTACGACCTGCCCGCCAGCCCCCGGCACGGCACCGTCATCCCGGTCACCAAGGCCGAACTCGACGCGCTCAACGACGCGCCGCCGCCGGTGCGCGCCAACGCCGACGGCGTCGTCGCCCACTACGCGCTCGACCAGGCCAGCGGCACCACCGCCACCGACGACTCCGGCAACGGCTACGACGCGAAGCTGACCGGCGACGCGACCTGGGGCGACGGCAGCCTCGCCCTCGGCGGGACCAACGGCCACGTGGCCCTGCCCGACAACATCATGGCCGGCCTCGACGAGATCACCGTGTCGATGGACGTGAAGATGGCCACCGACCAGGCCACCCCGTACTTCATCTGGGGCCTGGGCAACACCGACTCCGACGGCGTCGGCAACGGCTACCTGTTCACCACCGGCAACAACTACCGGACCTCGATCAGCCTCGGCAACTGGACCGGCGAGCAGACCGTCAACGGCGGCAGCGCCGTCCCCCGGGGCGTGTGGAAGACCCTCACGTACACCCTGAACTCGGCCGGCACCGCCCGGATCTACCTCGACGGGGTGCGGGTCGCCGAGAAGACCGGGCTGACCCACCGCCCCGGCGACATCGGCGGCGGCCGCACCACGGCCAACTACATCGGCCGCTCCCAGTACGCCGCCGACAAGTACCTCAAGGGCCGGGTGCGCGACTTCTCCCTCTACAACCGGGCGCTCACCGACGGCGAGGTCGCCGCGCTGGGCTCCAACGGCACCAGCGTCGTGGCGGTCGAACTCGACAGCCTCAAGGTCCCCGCGATCATCGACGCCGCCAGCAGCACCATCACGCTGCCGGTCAAGCCGGGCACCGACGTGACCGCCCTCGCCCCGACGTACGTGGTCGCGCCGACCTCGACCGTCGCGCCCGGCGGCGCGCGGGACTACTCGCAGCCGGTGACGCTGACCGTGACCAGCGCGGCCGGGGCGACCCGCGAGTGGACCGTGCGGGCGGTGCAGATGCGCTCGCCGGTGCTGCCCGGCTTCAACGCCGACCCGAACATCGTCCGGTTCGGCGACACCTACTACATCTACGCCACCACCGACGGGTTCCCCGGCTGGGGCAGCTCGAAGTTCACCGTCTGGTCGAGCCGCAACCTGGTCGACTGGACCGGCCACGACACGATCCTGGACCTCGGGCCGGACATCACCTGGGCCGACAGCAACGCGTGGGCGCCCGCCGCGATCGAGAAGAACGGCAAGTACTACTTCTACTTCTCGGCGCAGCAGAACATCGGCGTCGCCGTCGCCGACTCGCCGCTCGGGCCGTTCGTCGACCCCATCGGCAAGCCGCTGGTGAGCAAGGCCGACTACGACAACGCCCAGCAGATCGACCCGGCGGTCTTCACCGACGACGACGGGCAGAGCTACCTCTACTGGGGCAACGGCACCCCGTACGTGGTCCCGCTCAACGACGACATGGTCTCCTACGACGTCGCCAAGCGGGTGCGGCTGACCGGCCTCACGGACTTCCGCGAGGGCCTGTTCATGCACAAGCGCGCCGGGACCTACTACCTGTCCTGGTCGATCGACGACACGGGCAGCGAGAACTACCGCGTCGGCTACGGCACCGGCACCAGCCCGTTGGGGCCGTTCACCGCCAAGGGGGAGATCCTCACCAAGGATCCGAGCCAGGGCATCCTCGGCACCGGGCACCACTCGATCCTGCAGGTGCCGGGCACCGACGACTGGTACATCGCGTACCACCGGTTCGGCATCCCCGGCGGCGACGGCACGCACCGGGAGACCACGATCGACCGGCTGTACTTCGACGCGGACGGCGCCATCAGGAAGGTCGTCCCGACGCTGGGCAGCGTCGACCCGCTGCGCTACGAGGGCGGGCAGCCGAAGGCGACGGTCTCCGACGCGGGGGCCGACGGATGGTACGGCGCGGACGCCGCCCTGACCATCACCGCCGGTGACAAGGTGAAGCTGGTCGAGTACCAGATCGACGGCGGCGGCTGGTTCCCGTACCGCGAGCCGGTGGACCTGCCGGCGGGCAGCCACCGCGTCGACTACCGGGCCCAGGGCGTCAACCTCTTCTGGAGCGACGTGTGGTCGCTGCAGGTCAAGGTGGACGAGACCGCCCCGACCGTGCAGGCGTACCTGGTGGAGCGCAAGTTCGTGGTCAACGCCAGCGACGTCGACTCCGGCGTGGCCCGCATCGAGTACCGGATCGACAAGGGTGCCTGGCAGCCGTACCTGGCCCCGGCCCGGATCGACAGCTGCGCCCACGTGATCCGCTACCGGGCGTACGACGTGGCCGGCAACGTCAGCCGTGAGCGGGCCCTCAACGTGCCCGCGCTGGGCGACCCCGCCGAGGCCACCAAGCTCCCGTCGGTCAGCGGGACGGCCAAGGTCGGCAAGACCCTCACCGCCGACCCGGGCAAGTGGGACGAGAAGAAGCTCACCTTCTCCTACCAGTGGCTGCGTGGCGGCAAGGTCATCGCCGGGGCCACCGGCAAGTCGTACGTGCCCAAGGCCGCCGACGTCGGGTACCGGCTCTCCGTGCGGGTGACGGCCACCCGTTCGGACCTGCAGCCCGGCACGGCCACGTCGAAGGAGACCGCGAAGGTCGTCAAGTAGGCAACCGGGTTCCATCGCGCACGGCCGAAGGCCACCTCCCCCGGGACGGGAGGTGGCCTTCGGCGGTCGTCACGGGCGCAGCGCCAGCTTGCCGACCGTGCTGCCGGCCTGCATCTGCGCCAGCACGCCCGGTCCGTCGGCAAGGTCCCACACCGTGGGCCGGCCGGGCCGGTACACCCCGGCGGCGATGAGTGTGGCCAGGTCCGCCATCAGCTCGGCGAACAACTGCGGCGCGGTCGCACCGAGCACCCCGATGTGCAGGCCGATCACCTGTACCTGGTGTTCGAACACCAGGTCCCGATTGGTCAGGGTCGCCTCGCCGCCGGCGTGACCGTAGACGACCACCCGCCCGGTGACCCGCCGGGCCGCGGCCAGGCTGGCGTGGAAGCATGCACCGCCGACCGACTCGAGGACCAGGTCGGCACCGCCGGTCAACCGTCGCAACTCGGTGGTGCGGTTGTCGAGGACGTGGTCGGCGCCCAGCGCCCGTACCGTGTCGTGCTTGCCGGGTGAGGCGGTGGCGACCACCGACGCCCCGAAGTGCTTGGCCATCGTCACCGCGGCCTGTCCGACCCCGCCGGCGGCGGCATGCACCAGCACGGTCTCCCCGGCGGCGAGGCGGCCCAGCGGCTTGAGCGCGGCCAGCGCGGTCGCCCAGTTCAGCACCAGGCCGAGCGCCTCCTCGTCGGCCCAGCCCGCCGGTACGGGTGCCACCACGTGCGCGGGCATCACCATGTATTCGGCGAAGGCACCCGGCCCGGTGCCGATCACCCGATCGCCCACCGCCAGGCCGGTCACGCCGGTGCCGAGCGCGACGATCGCACCGGCGGCCTCGAAGCCGGCCACGTAGGGCGCCGGCGGCCCGCCCTGGTAGGTCCCGTGGGTCTGCATGACGTCGGCGAAGTTGACGCCGGCAGCACCCACCCGGATCAGCACCTCGCCGGGGCCCGGGACCGGCACCGGCGCGTCGTCGGTCAGGCGCAGGTCGTGTGGGCCGTCGAGGGTCGCCTGGCGCAGGGCGCGCATGGTCGTGGGAATGCTCATGCGGGGACGCTATGACCCTGACGCCTACGTCAGAGTCAACTGCTGGGCCGCGGCGGCCGTGCGTGCCGCTGTCAAGTAGGCGCCGATGGCGTCCCGGTTGCGGGTCAGGCTGTGGATGCTCTGCTCCAGGTGGGCCAACTGTGCAGCGACCTGCTCCATGAGGTGGGCGCACGGCACCTGCGGCATCAGTTGGGTGGGCCCGTCGAGGTAGGGCAACACGTCGCGGATGATCCGGATGGGCAGGCCGCTGTCGATCATCGTCCGGATCTGCCGGACCAGGTCCACCGCGTCGTCCTCGTACACCCGGTAGCCGTTGCTGCAGCGACCGGGACGCAGCAGACCTTCGTTCTCGTAGTGACGCAGCGCGCGCACGCTCGCGCCCGTCCGCCGGGACAGCTCGCCGATCCTCACGGAACACCAACGAGGTGCGTCGCTCACGGTGACGCCGCCGAGGTACGGGCCGTCGGCCGGTGCCGGCCGACGGCCCGTGCGGTCGGGTGCCTCTCAGCCGGCGAGCCCCGTGGGGGTCAGCCAGTCGAAGGGGCGGTAGACGGCCGGTCCGAGACCGAGCCCCTCGGCGATCTGCTCGCGCAGGCGGTTGGTCGCGAAGGCCCCGACGACGTTCATCTGGGCGTCGCGGTAGTGGCGCTCCACCTCGTGGCCCTCGGTGACGCCGGCGGCGCCGTGGATCTGGACGGCGCACTGGGTGACCTCGACCGCCATCTCGGTGGCATAGACCTTGAGCATCCCGATCAGCTGGCGGGCGGAGTACCCGGCGACCCGCTGGGCGGCGCCGCGCCGGGCGAGCAGGCGGGCCGCGTCGATCCTGGCGTGAGCGTCGGCGACCTGCGCGTGGACCCCTTCCATGTGCGCAAGCGGCCGGCCGAAGGAGACCCGTTGCCGCGCGTGCCGTACCGAGGCGCTCAGCGCGGCTTCGGCCGTCGCCACGGCCGCGACCGAGACCAGCAGCCAGCCCCAGGTCATGCCCTCGGCCAGTTCGGTGAAGGGGACCGGGACGACGTTCGCCTCGTCGACGTGGGCGTCGGTGTAGACGATGCCGCCCCACGGCATGCCGCGCAGGCCCATGTGGGGGATGTCGTAGCGGTGCACCCCGGGCTGGTCGAGATCGACGAAGGCCAGGCACCACTCCGGGCCGTCGTCGCCGGCCGGCCGGTCCCGGCGGGCCAGGGTGACGGCCAGGTCGGCGCGTGGAGCGTTGGTGATCCGGGACTTCTCGCCGTTGATGGTGTAGTCGCTGCCGGCCCGCCGGACCAGGGTGCGGTACGTTGCGGCGTCGCTGCCGGCGGCCGTCTCGACGATGGCGAAGGCCGCAAGCCGCTTCCCGGTGGCCAATGACCGGATCAGCTCGTGGTGCCGTTCGTCGCCGTAGGTGGCGAGCAGATTGCCACACAGCAGCGAGGAGACGGTGGCGGCCCAGTAGGTCCCGGAGCAGGCGCGGGCGAGGGCCTCCATGGCCCGCACCTGAGTGGCGGCATCGGCGCCGCTGCCGCCCAGGTGCCGGGGGTGGAACAGGCCCAGATAGCCGGTCTCGACGAGTTCCTGCCAGCTCTCGGCCGGGATGGTGCCGCTGGCATCGGTCTGGGTGGCGCGCGCGGCGATGGCAGCGAAGGTGTCGACGTCGAAGTACATGTCGGTGATGGTCCTCACGATCAGCCGAGCCCGAGCAGGGAAGCCGCGATCACCGGACGCAGCACTTCCGTGCCGCCGGCGGTCGAGGCGAAGAACAGGGCATCGCGGTGCGCACGCTCGACGAACCCGTCGGCGGCTGACCCGGCCCCGGACAACTGGGCGGCACCGGCGGCCACCGTGCGGACCGCCGAGGAGGTGAACAGCCGGACGGTGGCGGCCTCCTGCGGGGAGGGGGTGGCGGTGCCGTCGAACCGCTCGGCGGCACGGTGCAGCAGGCCGGCCGCGAGTTCGTTCTGGATGGCGATGTCGGCCAGCAGGAACCGGACCGACTGCGAGTGCGCGAGCGGGGCGCCGAACAGGTCGTGGTCGCGGGCGGCGGCCAGCGACTCGTCGGTCAGCGCCCGCATGATGCCGAGCCAGGTGGCGCTGGTGAAGACCCAGTCGAGACCGGCGAGCAGCGGCTCGGTCTGGGCGGCGGCCGCACCGACGGCGCCGACGACCGCATCCGCCGGTGCGCGGCACTCGTCGAGGACCAGCTTCCCCCAGCAGCAGCTGGACATGGCCGCGGGGCCGGCCTGCTCGACCCGCAGGCCGGGGGTGTCGCGGTCGAGCAGGAAGGCGGTGCGTGACCCGTCGCGGTGCTCGGCGACGACCAGGAAGTGGTGCGCCTGGGCGCCGAGGACGACCTGTTCGAGGCTGCCGGACAGCACCCAGCCGCTCGCGCCGTCACGGGCGGGCCGGGCAGCCACGGTGGACGCGAAGGCCCCGGCCCGGGTCTGCCGCAGCGACAACGCACCGAGCCACTCGCCCGCGGCGATGCGGGGCAGGTAACGCTCGTGCTGGGCGCTGGTCCCGAACGCCCGCAGCGGCACGGTGGTCAGAACGGCGTGCGTGGTGACGGCCAGGGCGAGACCTGGATCTCGGGAGCCTTCGCCCAGCGCGGCGAGGGCGGCGGCGGTCTGCACGCCGGTCAACCCGTCGCCGAAGACCGCGGTCAGGGCCTTGAAGAGGTTGTCGTCCCAGCTGCGACGACGGTCACGCTCGGTGGCGGTGGGGCGGGCGAGGTGACCGGCGAGATAACGGACCCGCTCGGTCAGCGCCGAGACCCCGTCGTCGCCTTCCCCGGAGGCTTTCGGAAACACGACTGCTCCCCTTTCCGTGCCTTCCGCACCGATCGGTGCGGAATCCGGCAACGGTATCCCGCGGATCCGGCCGCAATTCGGATACGTGACACAAGGCCATCTGGTCGGCAAGATTCGATACGGGCATCCACCGGTCTCGACAATGCTTTACGGTTCTTCACACGAGATCTCTTGCCGCATCCCCGGTGCCCACCCCAAGGTTGATCCCGGCGCTGAAAGACCGCCCGATACCGAGGGAGCCAATTGCAATGGAAAGAGCGATGAATCCCGGCGAGAGTCCGGGACCCGCGCCCCGGCTGTCCGATGCCACGTTGCGGGATTCCGCGCACATGGCCGGCGTCGAATTCGGCCCGCAGGACGCGGCGACCATCGCCGAGCTGCTGGTGCGGACCGGGATCGAACTGGTCGAGGTCGGCATGGTCTCCGGACCGAACAGCAAGGACGCGGACCTGATCCTGGCCACGCACGAGGCGATCGGCCCGGACCGCAGCATGACGCTGGTGGTGGTCCGCGACCGCCAGCAGGTCACGGCCGCACTGGACGAGGCGCAGCGGCTCGGCGTCCGGCACATCATGTACTCGATCCCCACCTCCGAGGAGCACGCTCAGCTCAAGCTCGGCTCGCCCAGCCCGCGGTTCGTCGAGGCGCTGGCGCGGTCCGCGATCAGCCAGGCCAAGGAGCGCGGCTTCCACGTCACCTTCAGCGGCGAGGACGGCGCCCGCACCCCGAAGAAGCGGCTGGTGCCCTACGTGACCTCGGGATTCGCCGCCGGTGCCGACCGGTTCCGGCTCGCCGAGACCGTTGCCTACCTGTCGCCGTGGCAGATGGAGTCGGTGATCGGCGACCTGACCGCGATCGACGGTTCGGAGATCGAGATCCATTCCCACAACATGCTGGGCATGGCGGTGGCCAACTCGCTCGCCGCGGTCCGGGCCGGCGCCCGGTGGATCTCCGCGACGGTCGGCGGCATCGGCGAGCGCGGCGGCAACGCTCCGCTGGCCGAGCTTCTGATGGCCCTGCGGGTGGTGCACGGCGACACCCGCTTCGACCTGACCCACCTGACCGAGCTCTCCCGGGTGGCGCTGCGCGGCGCCAGATTGGGGAAGGCATTCCAGTCCGGGCCGACCTCGCCGCAGGCCTTCGCCTATGAGCTGCCCGGCCAGCTCACCAATCCCGAGGCATACGAAACGCTGCCCGCCGAACTCGTCGGAAATGCCCGTGGCCTCTTGGTGCGGACCCGGCTCACGCCGGCACTGACCAGATGGGCGCTGCTGGACTCCGGCATCACCGTGGACGTCGACGCGTTCACCTCCTGGCTGATCCATCGGCAGGAAGAGAATGGCAGTCCGTTGCTCGACCGGGACGGAGTCCGTAAAGCCGCCGTCGATTTCCAGTCACTGTGAATACGTCGGAACAACACTTCGACGTCACCTATCAAGGGAGCGATCCGATGTCCACCGCCACTCTTTCCGGCACCTGCCCCGAGTGTGAGACCGAGCTGACCGTGCCGTCCGTCGTGCAGGGCGAGACCTTCTCCTGCCCGGAGTGCATGTTGACGCTGCGTGTCGAGGCCATCGTGGCCGACCGCCTGCAGCTGTCGATGGTCGAGGTGCAGCTACGCGACTGGGGCCAGTGAGATGGCCACCACCGTCGCGATCATCGCGGACCGCATCGCCTGGGAGGAACGGCGACTCGTCGAAGCCGCGCCGGGCCTGGGTCTGACGATGGAATGGATCAACGACGAATCGTTGTGCCTGGGGCATCCGGGCGCACCCGCGCTGGCCGGATACGACGCGCTGCTGCTGCGCAGCCGCAGCTACACCCGCGGCGGCCTGATCGCCACCCTGGCCGAGGAGTCCGGCTGCAGGACGATCAACACGGCCCGGGCGATCAACCTGTGTGAGAACAAGGCGGTGCTCCGGACGGCGCTGCGCGCCGCCGGGGTCCCGGTTCCGGAGTTCCGGCTGGTGCTGTCCCGTGCCGACTTCGCCAGGGCGCTCGCGGACTTCACGGTGCCCGTGGTGCTCAAGCCGGTCTACGGCGGGATGGGCAAGCGGGTCGCGCTGATCCGCGACGCCGACGCCGCGCACTCGGTCTACGACTACGTCGAGGATCTCGGACACGCCTTCGAGCAGGCGTGCCTGGTGGAGCCGTTCCTGGCCGGCGGCGCCTCGACGCGCTGCCTGGTGGTCGGCGACGAACTGGTGGGCGCGGCCGAGTTCACCAGCGGTGGGGACGACTGGCGCAACAACGCGGCGCTGGGCAACACCACCCGTCCCGCCGCAGACGTCCAGGAGGTGACCAAGGTCGTCGATGGTGTGCTGGACGTGCTCGGCCCCGGGATCTACGGGATCGACCTGTTCCACACCCCCGACGGATTCATCGTCAACGAGGTGAACCACGCTCCCGGCTTCCGGGCCGTGGCCGAGGCCACCGGCGTGGACGTCGCGGCCGCGATCGGCCGCCACCTGCGGGAGGTGCTGTCGTGATCCGGGCCGGCGTGGTGGGTGCCTCCGGACTGGCCGGCGGCGAACTGATCAGGCTGATCGTCCAGCACCCCGAACTGGAGCTCACCTTCCTGGGTGGCTCCTCGAACATCGGGCGACGCCCGGCGGAGCTGCACCCGGGGCTGCGCCGCGACCTGGGGCTGACCGTGCAACCGGTGACCGCGGAGGTCGCCGAGCAGGTCGACGTCCTGTTCCTGGCCACGCCCGCGCCGGTCTCGGCGGAGCTGGCCGAGCTGATGGCCGACCGGGTGCCGGCCGTGATCGACCTCAGTGGCGCGTTCCGGATCCGCACCCCGGACCTGCACGCGCGCTGGTACCCGAAGGTCCGCCGGCGGACCGAGCTGGCCGACCGGTTCGTGTACGGGGTGCCGGAGCTGGTCGCCGACCAACTGGCCGACGCCGCCCTGATCTCGCTCCCGGGCTGCTACGCCACGTCCATGACCCTGGCGCTGGCGCCGCTGACGATGGGGCTGGGACTCGACCTGAAGACCGTGGTAGTGGACGGCAAGAGTGGCTCCAGCGGCGGAGGCCTGTCGCTTCGCACCACGGACCTGCACCCGCTGCGCAACGGGGCCATCGCGCCCTACTCGCCGACCGGGCACCGGCACGCCGGCGAGGTCCGGGACTTCTTCGAGCGCAGCAAGCCCGGAGCGGTCGGCTCGCTGTCGATGTCGGCGTACGGCGTCTCGCACGTACGCGGCCTGATGACCAGCAGCTACGTGTTCACCGACGAGAAGACCAGCCAGCGCGATCTGCACCGGGCCTACGTCCGCTTCTACCGGGGCAAGCACTTCGTCCGGGTCCGCCGGCACGACGAGACCCTGATCCCGGTGCCGGACCCGCAGGCCGTGCTGGGCTCCAACTACTGCGACGTGACCGTCCTGTACGACGAGGAGAACAGCCGGATCGTCGTCCTCGCCGCCCTCGACAACCTGATCAAGGGCGCCGCCGGGCAGGCCGTCCAGGCCGCGAACCTGAGGTTCTCGCTGCCGGAGGAGACCGGCCTGACGATGCAGCCGGTGATGCCCGCATGAGCCGCGACGTGCCGGTGCCCATCGTGGTCAAGCTGGGCGGCAGCTGTCTGGACGACCTGGCCGGAGCGTGGTGGGACGACCTGGCCGGGCACGCGGCGCAGCACCCCCTGGTGCTGGTGCACGGATGGTCCAAGCCGCTGTCGAGGTTCAGCGAGCGCTACCGGGATCCCTCGGCGTTCCTACGGGACCGCTACGGCAACCGGAGCCGGTGGACTACACCCGAGGTGATCGACGACATCAAGACCGTCAGCGCGGAGCTGGCGGACGACGTGACCGCCCGGCTGGCGGCGCGCGGCATCCCGGTCGAGCGGCTGCTGGGCAGCGACGGCCTGGTGCAGGCGGGACCGGGCGAGACCTGGTGGTGGCAGGGCAAACAACTGGTGGAGTTGGAGAACCTGGTCGGGCCGATCACCAAGGTGGACCCGGCCCGGCTGGGCACCCTCCGGCCCGGCTACGCCCACCTGGTGACTCCGCTCGCCCGCGACGGCGCGGACCGCGAGGTCAACACCGATGCCGACCGTGCCGCCGCGGCCATCGCCGGCGCGCTCGCGGCCACCAGCCTGGTGCTGGTCACCGATGTGGCGCACCTGCTCATCGAGGGCCGGCCGGTGACCCGGATCGACGCCGAGGCGGCTGCGGCCTTCCGGGACCGAGGCGCCACGGGCGGCATGCGCAAGAAGCTCCGCGCCGCCTGCGAGGCCCTGGAACAGGGCGTACGCGAGGTCGTTCTCGGCAGCGGCCCGGTCTCCGAGCTGCTGTCCGGCCGTACCGGCACCACCATCACCCGAGGCTGAGGAGCAAGCGACGTGGCGCAACCCCGTGTACTTGTCGTCAACAACGGCACACTGTCACTGCACCAACTCCGCCGCCGGTTCGAGGAACTCGGATCAGCGACCGACGTGGTCACCGCCGCCTCGGTGCCGGCGAAGCTGGACGGCCGCCACCAGGCGATCGTGCTGAGCGGGACCAAGGTCCGCGCCTACGACACGAACTACTACCGTCCGCTGATCGAGCTGGTGATGACCGCCGATGTCCCGGTCTTCGGGATCTGCGGCGGGATGCAGATCATCGCCGTCTCGCAGGGCGGCGAGCTGGCCGAGGGACCGCAGCGCGTCGGCGGCCACCAGGCCGAGGTCGACAAGGACGAGCCCCTCTTCACGTTCGTGAAGCCGACCGTCACGGTCTTCCACCGGCACACCCTCTACCTGCAGCAGGCTCCGCCGCGTTTCCGGTCGATCGGCCGCTCCGAGCACGCGCCGGTGGAGTTCCTGCGCTCCGACGACGGCCGGATCTTCGGGTCCCAGGCGCACCTGGAGTTCCGCGACGACGGACGGGAGATCCTGCGTGGCTTCGTCCAGCTCTACCAGTGAACCGCCCCGAATCGGCACGACTGCGAAAGGACAACGCCGATGAGCGATCGTGAGAACCCGACCGACCCCGCCTTCACCGTTCACCTCAACGGCTGCGGCGGCAGGATCAAGGGCTGGGTGGTCGTCGACTCCCTCTACGACGGCCTGGCGATGGGCGGCACGCGGATGACGCCGGGCGTCACCGAGGCCGAGGTCGCGGGGCTGGCCCGCGACATGACCCAGAAGTTCACCCTCGCCGGTCTGCCGATCGGTGGCGCGAAGGCCGGCATCGTCGCCGACGGCAGCGACCGCGACACGACCTTCCGCACCTTCGGCCGCACGGTCAAGCCGCTGCTGCACGGCGGCATCCACCTGGGCATCGACATGGGCGTGACCCCGGCCGACCGGGCCGTCTTCTTCGACGAGGCCGGCTACGACCCGAGGTTCCGGCTCGGTGCCCCGGACATGCCGATCGACTGGCGTACGTACTACGAACCGCTGATCGACTGCACCGGGCACGGCGTCGGGGTGGCCGCGGTGACCGCACTGCAGGCCAGCGGACGCGTGCAGGCGGCCCGGGTCGTCGTACAGGGCTTCGGTGCGGTGGGCCGTGCGGTGGCCCAGTTCCTCGAAGCCCGCGGACACCTCGTCGTCGGGGTCGCCGACATCGACGGCACGGTCAGCGCGGACCAGTTGCCGGTGGACGCCCTGATCGCCATCACCGACGAGTTCGGGCGCATCGACCGGAGTCGGTTGCCGGCCGGGATCACGGTGTCCAACGGCCCGGACGCCTGGCTGGACGTCGACGCCGACCTGCTGATCCTGGCCGCGCAGAAGCACGCGCTCAACGCCGACAACGTGCATCGACTGCGGGCGGCGCTGGTGGTCGAGGGCGGCAACCTGAGCTCCACCGCCGAGGCCAAGGAGAAGGCGCGGGCGGCGGGCGCCACCCTGGTGCCGGGCGTGATCGCCAACATCGGCGGGGCGGCCTCGGCTGCCCTGGCCGTCACCCGGGTCGTGCCCTTCGACCTGCCCGCCGAGGCGCGCAAGGCCTGGGTCTTCGACTGGGTCGGCGACCGGGTCCAGCTCAACACCCGCGCGCTGCTGGAGATCGCCGCGGCCGGTGCCGGCGATCCGCTGCCCGAGCTGCTCGCCGTCCGTAGCGCGGAGCGCCGGCGGTGACCGGCCCGACCGTCGACCGCGCGGAGTACCGGCGGCGCGGGTGGTGGCGGGACGGCACCTTCCTCGACGATCTGCGCCGGCAGGCCCGGGAACGGCCCCGCAAGCTCGCGGTCGCCGGACGCCGCCTCGGTGACGCCCGCACCGACACCCTGGACTACGCGGAACTCGCCAGGCTGACCGACCGGTTCGCCGGCGCGCTGCTGGAGCTGGGCGTACGACGCGGCGAGACGATCGCCGTGCAACTGCCCAACCGGTGGGAGATCGTGCCGCTGATGTACGCCTGCATGGCGGTCGGCGCGGTGATCTGTCCCATCGCCCCGGAGTGCCAGGGGGAGGAACTGCACCACCGGCTGTCGCTGACCGGAGCCAGGGTCTGCGTGACCGTCCCGGAGTGGGCGGGCCGGCCCCTGGCCGCGGCGATCCACTCCATGCGGGACGGGCTGCCGCTGGAACACCTCGTGGTGGTCGGCGGCCCAGCTCCGCAGGGCTGCCTCGACTTCCACGACCACTTCGTGCGGACGCACTGGGAGGAGCGCCGGGCCGCCGAGCTGCCGGGCCGCCAGCTGCGGCCGGACGAGCCCTTCGTCGTGCTGTTCACCAGCGGGACGACCGGCTTCTCCAAGGGCGTGGTGCACAGCCAGAACACGGTCCACTCGGGTGTCCGCGGGTATGTGGACGCCTTCCACCTGCGCGACGACCTGGTGGCTGTGGTCACCACGCCGCTGGTGCACTACTCGGGCCTCGGCCAGGGGGTGCTCGCCTCGGTGATGCTGGGCGCGACCGCGGTGTTCCAGGATGGCCCGGACCGCGACGGCCTGCTGGACCTGGTGGAGCGGTACCGGGCCACCCTGCTGTACGGCCCCCCGCCCACCCTGACCGGGGTGGCGCGGGCCCAGCGGACCGATCCCCACGACGTCTCGAGCCTGCAGCACACGGTCACCGGCGCGGCACCGGTGCTGCAGGAGTTGGTGGACGAGATGCGGGACACGTTCGGCTCGCGCACCTACTCGGTGTGGGGCATGTCGGAGTTCGGTCCGATCACGATCAGCCGCCTCGACTACGACGAGAACTGGGCGGCACACAGCCACGGCCGGCCGATCGACGCCATGCAGATCCGCATCGACCAGTGCCACGACCCGGCCGAGCGGGCTGCGGTGGGCCGGCTGCGCGTACGCGGCGCCTCCCGGGCGCTCGGTTACCTGGGGCAGCAGGACGCGTTCGACTCGCAGCTGACCTCGGACGGCTGGTTCGACACCGGAGACGTGGCCCGGGAGGACGGGCGCGGCGGCATCCGGATCCTCGGGCGGGCCGCGGACGTGATCCTGCGCGACGGGGACGTGGTGCCGATGGCCGAGCTCGAGGCGGTCATCTCGTTGCATCCCAGGGTCACCGAGGCGGCTCTTGTCGGTCCGACCGGCCAGTCGGACGATCCGATTCTCGCGGTCGTCGTGCCGCGCGGCGGTGCCCGGCCGGCGCTGCGGGACATCCAGGCGCACCTGCGCGCGGCGGGCCAGGATCCCCGGTTTCAGCCGGAACGGCTGGAGGTGGTGGACGCCCTGCCCAAGACGCTGACCGGGAAGGTGCGCAAGGCCGAGCTGCGAAAACTGTACGCGGGAACGTCATGACCGCGCCCGTGCCGGTGGCCATGTCGGCGACCCTGGCCGCCGACGAGGAGTTCGCCCGCCGTCGGCTGGCCGGTGAGCGCGTGCTGTTCCTGGCGACCGGGGAGATCGGCCTGCCGGTGCTGCCGGAGCTGGGCGAACAACTGGCCCGGGCGGCTCACCGCAACGCGTACGGTCCGGTGGCCGGCACCGCGCAGCTGCGGGAGGCGGCCGCGGGGTACTGGGGCCGGCGGGGTCTGGCCACCGACGCGGCGGACGTGGTCTGCGGGCCGGGCAGCAAGCCGCTGCTGTTCGCGCTGCTCATGGCAGTCGGCGGGGACGTGGTCGTGCCCGTGCCGAGCTGGGTGAGCTACGCCGCGCACGCGCGGCTGGCGGGGTTGCGGCCCATCCCGGTGCCGATCCGGCCCGGGCAGGGCGGCGTGCCGGATCCGGCAGGACTACGCGCACAGGTGCTCGAGGCCCGGGCCCACGGCCGCAACCCCCGGGCCGTGATCGTGACCCTGCCGGACAATCCGACGGGGACGATCGCCGGTCCGGAAACCGTCCGCGAGCTGGCACAGGTGGCCAGAGAGCTCGACCTGGTGGTGATCTCCGACGAGATCTACGGCGATCTCGTGTTCACCGCGGGCCACCGGGCGGTCTCCCCGGCGTGGTTCGCGCCGGAGCGCACGGTGGTGACCACCGGGCTCACCAAGAACCTGGCGGTGGGCGGCTGGCGGCTGGGCGTTGCCCGGCTGCCGGCCGGCGCCGCGGGCAGCGCCCTGCGTGCCCGGCTGGTGAGCATCGCCAGCCAGATCTGGTCGAGCTCGGCGGCGCCGGTGCAGGCCGCGGCCGCCTACGCGTTGGCCGAGCCGCCGGAGGTGCTCGACCGGGTGGCCGCCTCGCGCCGGCTGCACGAACGGGTGGCCCGCAAGGTGGCCGAAGTGTTCGTCGCAGCCGGTGCCGAACTGGCCCCGGTGCAGGCCACCTGCTATCTCTACCCCGACTTCGAACCGTTGCGGCACGGGCTGTCGCGCGTCCACGGCGTCAACGGTGCTGACGACCTGGCCAGGTTGCTCAGCACGCGGTACGGCGTGGCGCTGTTACCCGGGACCGCCTTCGGCGAGGGCGGCCGGTCGTTGCGGATCCGGGCGGCGACCAGCCGGCTGTATGGCGAATCCGATGCCGAACGCTCGGCCGCGCTGGCCGCCCGGGATCCCCTCGCACTGCCCTGGATCAAAGCGGCCGTCGATCGCGCCACGGAGGTCCTCACCGATCTGACCGCACCGATCCGTTCCGCCCGTTGAGCTCAAGGAGGCTCTGCATGTCCATTCTGTTCGAGTGTGAGTACCGGGGGCAGCGCTACGCGGGAGTCGGCCTGCCGGCGCCCGGCGTGCCGATCCCGCTGCACCCGGTGTCCAACGCGCAGTTGCGTGAGGCCGTCCTGGCCGACGGTGGCCCGCAGGCGCTGCTGCGGTCGGTGACCTCCAGCGCCGCCACGATCACCGTCCCCGCCGACGATCCGGAGCTGCACTACCTGCCGCCGCTGCTGCCGGGCACCTCCGGCGACTCGCTGATCACCGGGTTCATGGGAACCCACCGGTCCAAGTTCCCCGAACCGCCGGCGCCGGACGAGGAGTTCCGGGCACCGAACTGGCTGATCAAGGGCAACGGATCGTGGCTGGAGACCAACGGCCGTCCGCTGACGGTGCCGGCCTCGGCGGTGGCGCTGCTGGAGGAACCCGAGGTCGCCCTCGTCTTCGTCAACGGCCAGGACGGCACTCCGCACTATGCCGGTTACACCTTCGCCAACGACCTCAACGACATCGGGCTGCACCTGCAGAATCCCTGGGGTTGGACGCCGTACGCCAAGCTGTGCGACACCTCGATGACACCGTGGCTGTTCCTCGGCGCACCGCCGCAGGCGGTCGCCGGGCAGATCATCATCGAACGCGACGGCGTCGCGGCCTGGAAGGGCGACTTCACCTGCGGTGCGGATGCCATCTTCCAGCGCGTCACGGACATGGTGGACCACCTGTTCGCCTTCCCCGGACTCCGCCGTCCGGGGCTGGTGAACTACCTGCTGCTGGGCTCGGACAAGGCCAGCTACCACGCGGGCTTCCGCATCGCCGACGGCGACCGGATCACCTTCGACCTGACCAGCCACGGCGTGGTGCTGTCGAACGAGGTCCGTTACGCTCCCGTGCCCGACACGACGGCCTCGGCCGGCTTCGCCGGCTGGGAGCAGCCGGCCTGCTGAGTCACCTGGACCGTCTCGAGACGGATCGCTTCGAGATAGTTGGAGATGGCGTCCCGGTTGCGCTCCAGGCAACGGATGCGCTCGGTCATCCGGTCCCGCTCTCTCTCCAACAGCGCGATGGTGTCGCTGGTGGCCGCCGAGATCCGGATGGTCCGGGGAGTGTCCGTGCACGGCAGGACCTCCCGGATCACCCGGACCGGCAGCCCGGCGTCCAGCAGCCCCCGGATCTGGATCACCTTGTCCACGCAGGACTCCGCATAGTCCCGGTAGCCGTTGGCGCAGCGGGTGGAGCCGATCAGGCCCTGCTCCTCGTAGTACCGCAGCAGCCGCCGGGAGGTCCCGGTGCGGTCTGCCAGAGACCCGATCCGCATATGGCGCACCTCACTTCAATCGCCCTTGACCATCACATCTATGAGAAGGTTTGAGCATATCGGCATGACGACTTCCCGGACTGTCACCTCGAAACCTATAGCCGCCCCAGCGGCCGGGAACAAACTGCCCTGGTCGCCTCTTCTGGCCCTGAGCACCGCAGCCTTCATGGGCATCCTCACCGAGGCGCTGCCTGCGGGCGTGCTGCCGGAGATGGCCCGCGACCTGTCCGTCAGCGAGTCGGCGGCCGGTCAGATGCTGACCATCTACGCCATCGCGACCGGGGTCTCGGCGATCCCGCTGATCGCGGCGACCTCGGCGTGGGGACGCAAGCAGCTGCTGCTGGTGGCCGTCGCCACCTTCGCGATCGCCAACGTCGTCACCGCAACGTCCTCCAGCTACACCCTGATCATGGCGTTCCGCCTGCTGGCCGGCATCGCCGCAGCGGCGGTCTGGGCCGAGCTGGTGGGATACGCGCGCCGGCTGGCGCCGGCGCACCTGCAGGGCAGGGCCATCTCCGTCACCATGGCCGGCGTGCCGCTGGCCCTGGCGCTGGGCATTCCAGTAGGCACGTTCCTCGGCGGGCTCTTCGGCTGGCGCCTCACCTTCGGGCTGGTGGCCGCGATCTCCGGCCTGCTGTTGTTCTGGATCGGGCTCTCGGTCCCCGCCGCGCCCGGTCAGAAGGCCGGGCAGCGGGAACCGATCCTGCAGGCGCTGAGGCTGCCCGGTGTGGTGGCGGTGCTGTTCACCGTCGCCGCCTACGTGCTGGCCCACAACGTCCTCTACACCTACATCTCCACCTTCCTCGACGAGTACGACATGGGCGGGCGGCGTGACGTCGTCCTGCTGGTGTTCGGCATCGCGTCCGTGGTGAGCATCCTGGTCACCGGCGCCCTGGTCGACCGCAAGCTGCGCACGCTCACCATCGGCTCCGCGGCGCTGTTCGTCATCGCCGCGGTGCTGTTGGCGGTCGCCGCCCGCAGCGACCTCGTGGTCTTCGCGTCGATGATCCTGTGGGGCCTGGGCTGGGGTGGCGTGACCACCCTGTTGCAGACCGCCGTCACGGATGCCGGCGGTGATCGGGGTCAGGCACTGCTGGTGACCACCTGGAACTCGTTCATGGCCGGTGGCGGCGCTGTCGGTGGCATCCTGCTCGCCGTCCTGGGGCCGACCTCGTTCCCCTTCGGCGTGCTGGCTCTGATGATTCCGGTGTTGCTGGTCGTCGTCGTGGCCCGGCGGCATGCCTTCCCGGCTCAACGCCCGAACCTGCACTGAGGCGATCGGCAGCCATGGCCGGGCACGGGCTGTGGACGCGCTGGAGTCCCCGCGCGGCAGGACCGTGCCCGGTCAGCTGGGCGAACAGCCGTGCTCAGCCACGACCGATGCGGTAGCCGACGCCCCGCACCGTGATGATCCAGGACCGGGCCCCGAGCTTGGCACGCAGGCTCCGGACATGGGTGTCGATCGTGCGGCTGGCATCGGCCCAACTCGTTCCCCAGACACTCGCCATCAGTTGCTTGCGGGACAACACCTCGTCCGGATGGGAGGCCAGCTTGTGCAGCAGTTCGAACTCTCTGCCGGTGAGCTTCACCGGCTGGCCCCGCAACCGGGCCTCGTGGCTCTGTCCGTCGAGACTGAGCGAGCCCAGGCTGATGACGCGGTCGCACTGGCGACACGGCAGCGAGCGACGCAGGACTGCCTCGATCCGGGCCAGCATCTCCCGCGGGCCGCAGTCGGCGTCCAGGCAGTCGTCGGCGCCGGCGTTGAGGGCCAGAATCCGGTCGGTCTCGGTGTCACCCGACGACACCGTGATGATGGGTTTGCTGCCGGTGGCCCTGATCGACCGGCAGACCTCGATCCCGTCGATATCCGGCAGGTCGAGGTCCAGCAGGACGAAATCCGATATTCGATGCGCCTGCATGGCTTTGGCGCCGGAGTCGACACTGCTGACCACATATCCCTGCCGGCGCAGATCCTGTCGCCGCGCCTCGGCTTGGACCGCCCGCCCTTCGACGACCAGAACGCGCACTGTTCCCCGTGTCACGACACCCCTCTCTATACCCGTCGTAACTGATCATCACAAGTGATCGCCAAAGCAATAGAATGATAGTGGCGATCATTCTGCCGGTCAACGACTGTCGTGAGTGGACAGTGGAAGCTGTTCGAGGGCTTTCGGCTCCGGCGTTGGGTTCGCCGCTATTGTCATCCGGGTCGGTATCGTGGCGATGGCGCGCAGATAAGTCCAAAGGGGTCGATATGCCTGTTCGTCGGTGGTTGCGACTCGGAAAGGCGATCCGCGATAGGTCGCGCTAATGGGTCAGGTGCGGCTGGTCGAGAGGCAAGTGCGACATAGACGTCAATGATCGTCAAAATGGCCGGAGGTGGCGCGGACCGGTGGCGTGGAGCTCGGTGGTGGAGGGTCCTCCCTGTCGGATCGTGCTACGCAACGTGACATCCTCTGGTGGGGCGGGCGGCGTCGATCAGCCTCTGTGTCGGTGGCGTCGGCGGGCCGGTTGAGGTGGGGCGCCGGGGTAGCTCGGGGTTTTTGTCCGTCTAGGCGAAGCAAATTCGGGTTTTTTGCGGCCTTCTGGTGACCTCTAGAGGGTCCGTAGGCGGGCGTGGGCAATCGTGGAGCCGTGACTGTTCCGCGGTGGGTTGCGGGGGTCGGCGGGCGAGTCTGCCCAGTGGGTGGCGACAATATGTAGTCGGCCGCTGCCGCCCGGGCGGCGTGGTTCGGCTCGTCGTATCTGCCGGGGTCGTCGCTGGTCGCAGGTTCCCAACTGGCTTGGCGCCGAGAAGTTGTTGTGCGTTATATGTGCGGACGCTGCCATTCGACTGCGGACGGTAGCCATTGGGCGGCAGTTGAAGGGTCGGCGGTGAGGTGTCAGTCCGCCCGTCCGGGCGGGTCGACGATGATGTCGAGCGCGTGAACGCCTGGCACGACGCGGTCGACCGACTCTGGAACGGGCGGGGACGCGAAAGGATGTCGGACGGCGCGTTCCTCGACCTGACGACGCTATCGACACCCTACGTCACCTGACCCGCAGAGCATGTATTTCCATCAATGGGAAAGCCACTGTCGCCGGCGGCGGACCTATTGGATACCGGTCGAGCATTCGTGGCTACAGGGAGTTGTAAGGGTTGTTGACGGTCGCGTGGAGAGGGTCGAAAGAGATTGGGCGCACGGCGTTCTCATCGTATTCTCACGAAGCTTCCTGATCATGGTTTGCCGGCCAAGGTGAGGAAGCCTCCGCCGCGGCATCGGAGAAGTGGGCTGGCGAGTAAATAGGCGCGTTTCGCGGCGCTGCGGTGCCAGATCCGTCAGGCCGAGGCCGGCGGGTGATCCGCCGCCGACGGCCACCGCCCTCCGGGACGGGAGGTGGCCTTCGGCGCGCGTGCTACCGGTGGCGACCGAGGCCCGCCAGGGCCCGGGCCAGCCGGCGTACGCCCTCGTCGAGCTGCGCCGCGCCGGCGGCGGCGTAGGTCAGGCGCAGGAACGCGGCCGGCGGCTCGGCGGCGTGCCAGGGCTGCCCGGGGAAGACGACGACCTGTTCGGCGGCCGCGGCGGCGACCAGGTCGGCCTCGCCGACGTGGTCGGGCAGCCGGACCCACAGGTGCAGGCCGCCGCGCGGCACGGCATCGGGCCGCAGGTCGGGCGCGTGCCGGCGCAGCGCCGACAGCAGCGCGTCGCGGCGCTCCCGCAGGGCGGACCGCACGGCGCGGCGGTGCCGGGCCCAGGCCGGCGAGGTGACGAACTCCAGGGCGGCGTGTTGCAGGGGGCCGGCGACGAAGAAGTCGTCGAGGAGGCGGGCGGAGCGCAGCCGCGCCCCGGCCGGTCCACGGGCGCCGAGCGCGGCCACCCGCAGCCCCGGCGCGACCGACTTGGTCAGCGAGCGCAGGTACACGACGTGGCCGTCGACGTCGTCCGTCGCCAGCGGCGGCGGCGGATCGCCGTCGATGCCCAGGTCCCGGGCGTAGTCGTCCTCGAGCAGGAACGCGCCCGCGTCCCGCACGGCGGCCAGCACGGCGGCGCGCCGGTCGGAGCGCAGGACGCCGCCGTGCGGGTTGGCGTACAGCGGCTGGCAGTAGAACAGCCGCGCGCCGGTGCGCCGCAGGGCCGTGGCCAGCAGGTCCGGCCGTACGCCGTCGGCGTCGGCCGGGACGGGCACCACCTGCCGCCCGGCCGCCCGGGCCGCCGCGAGCACGCCGAGATAGGTCGGGGACTCCACCAGCACGGCCTCACCCGGGGCGGTGAGCGCCCGGATCGCGGTGGAGAGCGCGGCCTGCCCGCCCGGGCAGACGGTCATGTCGTCGGCGTGCCACACCCCGCCGCACTCCCGCGCGAACCAGGCCCGCAGCTCCGCGCTGCCGGCCACGGGCCCCCGGTGCCACGCCTCGGGGCGGCGCGCGGCCCGGTTGAGGGCCGCGCCCAGCGCCGCGATGGGTTGCAGCGCGGGGTCGAGATATCCGCCCGACAGCGGGACCGCCCCGGGCGGCGGGACGGCGAGCAACGCCTGCATCGCCTCCTCGCCCGCCGGCCGGGCCCCGAGCGCGACGGCCTGCCAGGACAGGTCCGGTGCGACCGGCGGGCCGCCGGGCGGGTCGACGACGAAGACGCCGCGGCCGGGGACGGCCTCCACCAGCCCCTCGGCCACCAGTCGGCGGGTCGCCCGCGCGACGGTCGCCGGTGACGCGCGGTGCCGGGCGGTCAGCTCCCGCACGGACGGCAGCCGGGTGCCCGCGCCGGCGGCGATCACCCGACGCAGATCTTGGATAACGCGATCGACAGCGTTATCGTCGTTCATGAGAGATGAGAGTAACACTTCCCGCCGTGGTGCGATAACGGGTAGCGCGCTGGGCGCGGTGGGCGTGCTGGCCTTCAGCATGTCCCTGCCCGCCACCCGCGTCGCCGTCGGCGACCTCGACCCGTGGGTGGTGGCCTTCGGGCGCGCCGTCGGCGCCGCCGGCCTGGCCGCGCTCTACCTGTGGGCCCGGCGGGTGCCCTGGCCGTCCGCCGGGCAGTGCCGAAGGCTGCTGGTCGTCGCCGCCGGGGTCGTGGTGGGCTTCCCCCTGTTCACCTCGCTGGCGCTGACCGCCAGCACGGCCGTCCACGGCGCGGTGGTGATCGCGGTCCTGCCGGGCCTCACGGCGGTCTTCGCCGTGCTGCGCGCCCGGGAACGCCCCCCGACGTTGTTCTGGGTCGCCAGCGGTGCGGGCGTCGTCGCGGTGCTGATCTTCACGACGGTCGGCTCGGGCGCGTCCGCCGCCCCGGCGATCGCGGACCTGTTCCTGCTCGCGGCCGTCGTCCTCTGCGCGCTCGGCTACGCGGAGGGCGGCGCGCTGGCGCGGGAGCTCGGCGGGGCGAACACCATCTGCTGGGCGCTCGTGCTGTCGGCGCCCGCCACGGTCGCCATCACCGCCGTCGCCGCCGTGCGTACCCCGCCGCACGCGGGGCCCGTCGCGTGGCTCGGGTTCGCCTACCTCACCGCCGTGTCGATGTTCCTCGGCTTCTTCGCCTGGTACGCGGGCCTGGCCCGGGGCGGCGTCGCCCGGGTCGGCCAGCTCCAGCTCGCCCAGCCCCTGCTCACCCTGGGCTGGTCGGCCCTCCTGCTCGGCGAGGGCGTCACGCCCGCCGCCGTCGCCGCCGCGCTGCTGGTCCTGCTCTGCGTCGCCCTCACCCAGCGCATCCGCGCCGCGCGGGTCGTTCCCCTCGCGGGCGAGAACCGGGGGCCGTCGCACGTGCCGACGGCCCCCGGCCCCGATCCCCGCCGATCAGCGGCGCAGCGCTAGCCGGCGTACGTCTCGAACTCGGCGACCCGCGGCGTGCCGTTCGCGCCGGTGATCTCCAGGTTGATCTTCTTGAGCGAGGTCGGGCTGAAGGACGCGACGCCCACCCCGTTGCTCCCCGAGGCGAGCACGGCGCCGGTGTCGTTGTTGACCAGTCGCCAGGAGCGGATGACGCCGGTGGCGCCGGAGGCCTCGCGGATGTTCACCGAGCCGACCCGGACGGCGGCGTCCCACTTGACCGAGATCCGGCCGGTGGAGCCGGAGGGCGACCAGAAGGTGCTCAGGTTGCCGTCCAGCACGTTGCCGTAGCTGCTGCCGTCGGCCTTGCTGGAGCCGTCGGCGCCGGCCCCGAGGCTGAGGTTCGTGCCGCCCGGGTTGGTCGGGCCCGGCGTCGGGGTGGTCGGCCCGGGGGTCGGGTTGGTCGGCGCGGGCGTGGTCGGTGCCGGGGTCTGCGGCGTGCAGCTGCCGTCGGACACCTGCAGGCCCTTGTTGGCGCCGGCCGTCTGGCGCACCAGGTTGGGCACGCAGCTGGCCCCGTCGAGGCGGTAGGAGTAGGGGATGCTGACGGTGGTGGTGGAGGTCGGGTTCGGCCCCGCCGGGTAGTTCTCGTTGCCGGGGCTGGACCAGGTCACGTTGTCGAAGATGTTGCCGGCGACCTGCCAGGTGCCGCGTTCGTTGGTGTAGAAGGTGCCCAGGACGTCCTTGGAGTCCTTGAAGTAGTTGTTCTCCACCTTGGCCTTGGCGCCGGCCCGCGAGTTGATGCCGGACTCGCGCAGGTTCACGTAGGAGTTGTTGTACATGTGTGCCGTGGCGCCGCGCAGCAGCGGCGCGCGTGAGTCGAGGTTCTCGTACAGGTTGTGGTGGAACGTGATGTAGTTGTTCCCCAGGTCGCTCTCGCTGGAGCCGACCAGGCCGCCCCGGCCCGAGTTGCGCAGGATGCTGTAGGACAGCGTCACGTACTGCACGTTGTCCTTCATGTCGAACAGGCCGTCGAAGCCCTCCGCCTCACCGCCGGAGGCCTCCAGGGTGACGTGGTCGACCCAGACGTTGCGGACGGTGCTCTCCATGCCGATGGCGTCGCCACCGTTGGAGGTGGGCGAGCCCGACTTCTTGACGTTCCGGACGGTCACGTTCTGGATGATGATGTTGCTGGAGTCGCGGATGTGGATGCCGAGCTGGTCGAAGACCGCCCCGCTGCCGACGCCGACGATCGTGACGTTGCTGATCTGCTTGAGCTCGATCAGGCCGGCGTTGGTGTTGCAGCTGTTGCCCGACACCTTGGCGGTGTTGCCGTGGTTGATGGTCCCCTCGACCTGGATGATGATCGGGGTGCTGCTGCTGGCCCGGGTGCACAGCGCCGTGTGGATCGCGGTCCCGGTGGTGGCGCGCACCGTCTGCCCGCCCGCGCCGCCGGTGGTCCCGCCGTTCTGGGTCGCGTAGCCGGTCACGCCGCCGGTCGCCGCCGACGCCTGGGGCGTCGGCAGTGCCACGCAGATCGCGGCCCCGATGACCGTCGCGGCCACCGCCGCGTGGAGTCGCAGTGGGACTGGTCGTCTCATCCTTGCCTCGCCTTCGATGTGTTCCTGGAGGTGGTACGCCCGGCGACTGCCGGAGGCGACGAGGAGGCCCCCGCCCTGGGACGTGGTCTACGGGAGCCCGTCGCCGTCGACATGTCGACGGGCGGCGTGCTGCGTCTTCGTCATGGCGTCCACCCTCGTTCCGGTGCGTCGGCGTCCGGTACGGGACCCGCCCGCGACGGACCGGTGGAGGTGGCAACATGCGCAGGAGATCGCACCGGACCGCGGCGATGATCGCCGCCGACCGACCGGACCCGCGTCGCCTGGAAAGCGCTTTCCGACACCGAGAATAGGGATCGGTGAATGGGTATGGCAAGGACGTGTCCGCTTTGTGCGGTAAAGCCCTCGGTGCGCGCCGCCACCACAACGCCTATCGTCGAACGTGGACACGTCGTGTCACCGGGCGACCACGATCGGCCAAGATCGCGTCGGGGTCGGCCCGGTAGGGTGGGGGGATGCTCGATGCGCCTCCGCCGGTGGCCGGCGGGGGGTCGTCGTCCAGAGGGGGCGGCGCGTCCGGCGGGCGTCCGGCGGCGGGACGGGGCGCGGCGGGGTTGGCCGGGCGGTGCGCACGGGTCACCCGGTCCCGGCCCTTCGAGATCGCCATCGTCGTGCTCATCCTGGCCAACGGGGCGGTGCTCGGCGTCGAGACGTACCCGCACCTGGGGTCGGCGCGGCCGGTGCTGCGCGGCCTGGAGTGGGCCTTCCGGCTCGCCTTCGTCGCCGAGATCGGCGTGCGGGTGCTGGCCTACGGCCGTCGGCCGCAGGACTTCTTCCGCCACGGCTGGAACGTCTTCGACTTCCTGGTGACCGCTGCGATCTTCGTGCCCGGCCTGCACGGTGACTCCGCGTTGCTGCGCGTCGTCCGGGTCGCCCGCATGCTGCGGCTGGTGCGCTTCTCGCCGGGCCTGCGCACGATCGTGGCGGCGTTGTGGCGCAGCCTGCCGGGCGTCGCCGGCTTCCTCGCGCTCGCCGGCGTGACGCTCTACGTGTACGGCATGGCCGGCTGGCTGATCTTCGGCCGTTCCCAGCCGGAGGAGTACGGCGACATCGGACGGTCGCTGCTGACCCTGTTCGTGCTGCTGTCGCTGGAGACCCTGCCCGACCTCGTGGCGCAGGGCATGGCCCTGTCGCCGTGGACGCTGGTCTACTACGTCAGCTACGTGATGATCACCGTCAACCTGCTGCTCAACATCCTGATCGCGGTCATCGTCAACTCCATGGAGGAGGCCCGCCGGCTGGAGATGACCGAGCGGCTGGCCCCGGACTACGACGCCGACGGCGACGGCGTGCCCGACGAGGTGGACCGGATCGCGCTCACCCAGCGGCTCGACGACCTGCGGGCCGTCATCGCCGAACTGGAGCGGGAGCTGCGCATCGACCGCGACGACAGGGCGTAGGACCTGTGGGGCCGGCGGGCGACGACGCGGCGGCGCGCGCCGGCCGGTGGGTCGACGCGCGCCGCCGCCGGGAGCGTCACTGCTGGATCGGCTGCCCGTCGTTGCCGCAGATGTAGCCGTCGACGATGCAGGTCTTCACCCGCCGGGCGAGCTCCGCCTCGTCCCAGGCGTTGAAGAAGTCGCCGTGGAACGTGTAGCCGGGGGCGGTGGTCACGTTGGCTCCGTTGCGGATGCCGGCCAGGCTGAGCCCGGTGCCCCGCACGTCGTACGTGATGAGGAACTCCAGCCGGGGCACGGGCACCGGGTGGCTGGCCGGGCAGGTGCCGCCCACGCCGCCCAGGCCGAACGCCATGTGGCTCTTGTGGTCGGGGCTGTCCAGGTTCTTCCCGTCCCAGCAGGTCGGGAAGTCCAGGTACGTCTCCAGCTTGGACCCGGCCGGGCAGACCGGGAAGTCGCCGCTGGCGGCCGGGATGCCGACGCAGTTCCACCGGGCGGCGGGGTTCTCGCCCGCGCTGGTGGCAAGCGGGTTGCCCACCACGATCCGCAGGCCCTGGGGGTGGGGCTTGACGTTCGCCCGGTCGGTGAGGCCCTGGTAGTAGATCCGGACGCTCTGCGGCTTCTGCGCCACGCCGTTCTGGTAGAGCGTCGGCACCCAGTACGCGGACTTGTCGGCCACCGGGTTGCAGGTCGTCCCGCCGGCCCGCAGCGAGGCCAGGTCGGTGTACGCGTTGGTCGTGGTGTTGCCGAAGAACTCGTGCGTGTGCGAGGCGCCCGGGCGGCCCCACATGACGATCGGGTCGTCGTTGGCCCGGCCCTTGCTCGGGCAGTCGGCCCGGAACTCGGAGCCGCGCACCGGCGCGAGCTGGAGTTCCAGGGCGGCGGCCTCCTGCTCGGGGCTGAGCGCGTACGCGTGACCGGCGTGGCTGCCGGCGGCGGCCGGACCGCCGGTCGCCGCCCGCGCGTCGACGGCGTCCCGGTCGGCCAGTACCCCGCCCGCGACCAGGGTCAGCAGCGCCACGGTCAGCGCGCCGACGCGGCGCAGGGGCGGGCGGGGGATCGGGCCGGCGTCTCGGCGCCCTCGGATGAACCGCATGCTTCCTCCTCGCCCGGCGCACCGGGCACCGGCCCGGGATCGCCGGGCCGTAGACGGGACGGATGGGAGAGCGCTCTCTGCGTCATTGATAACCGAACGCAGTAATGCCTGTCAATCTGAGTGACGACGCGGCAGGTCCACTCCGGACGGTCCGGCCCCGGGGCGGCCCGGCGGGCGGGCGGGGCGGGACGGCCGGCGACCGCGCAGGTCAGAGGGCATAGACCCGCGTGGGTTCACCGCGTCGAGATCAACTCGACACGCCGGCGACACGGCCCGGTCCGACAGTGGGCGCATCATCTCCCACCCCAGGAGGAGCACCCCTTGGCGCCAACCCCACCGACCGACGCCGAACTGGACGTCCTCATCCGCGCCCGGCTCGCGTCCCTCGGCATCGACCTCGACCAGCTCCCGCCCGGCACCACCGCCGACCCCCAGACCGGTTCCCCCGGCCGCGACACCGTGCTGGCGTCCCTGCGGTCCTTCGTCCGTGGCACCGTCGGCACGCTCGCCGCGTACCAGCTGCCCGCCCCGGCCGGCACCGACCCCGTCGTCGCCATGGCGCTGTCCCAGCAGCCCGCGCCGATGCTCTACCCCTCGATCAGCACGGAATGGCGGAAGTGATGACCGCAGCCCCCGTCGACCGTGGCGTCGACCGCCGAGCCTTCCTCGCCCGCACCGCCGCCCTGGCCGCCGCGTCGGCGGTCGGCGGCGCCGTCGGGCTGCCCGCCGTGGCCTCGGCGGCCGGTCCGGCCCGAACACCCCTGCTCACGGCCGCGAAGTGGAACCCGGCGCTGGACGTGCCCAACGCCTACGTCAAGCCCCGCCCGGAGGCCGTGGCCGACCCCACCGAACTCACCGTCGCCGAGGCGGCCTGGCTGATCCGCGCCGGCAAGCTGACCCCCGCCAAGCTGGTCGAGGCGTACCTGGCCCGCATCTCCACGTACGACGGCACGTACCAGGCGTTCAACCTGGTGCTCGCCGAGGCGGCGGCCAAGGCGGCGGCCGCCCTGGCGAAGAAGCCCCGGCGCGGCGCCCTGCACGGCATCCCCTTGGCGATCAAGGACAACTACTACACCGCCGGGGTGCCCACCACCGCCAACTCCTACCTGTTCGCCGACTTCCGGCCGCCGTACGACGCCACGGCCGTGTCCCGGCTGCTCGCCGGCGGGGCGATCGTGCTCGGCAAGACCCAGATGGGGCCGCTGGCCACCACCCGGGCCACCACCCCTAGCGGGGTGGTCACCACCGTCAACGCGTGGACCCCGACCGACAGTCGCACCGACCCCGGCGGCTCGTCCACCGGCACCGCCACCGCCGTCGCCGGGCGGCTCGCCGCCTCCGGCACCGGCACCCAGACCGGCGGCTCGATCACCGCGCCGTCCAACGCGCAGAACCTCACCGGCCTCAAGCCGACGATGGGCCGGGTCTCGCTGCACGGCATCATCCCGCTCAGCTACACCCGCGACCACCCCGGCCCGCTGGCCCGCGACGCCAAGGACGCGGCCATCATGCTCACCGCGATGGCCGGCGAGGACCCCGCCGACCCGCGAACGCAGGGCCTGCCCGGGGTGCCGAAGCTGATCGACGCGGCCACCCCGGCGTACTCCGGCGGCAAGCTGAAGCTGCGCTGGAAGACCCGCATCGGCGTGCTGCCGGGCTTCACCGCCGGCACCACCGAGACGGCGGCGGCGCGGGCCGCGTACCTGGCGAAGCTCGCCGCGATCCCCGGCGCGACCGTGGTGGACGTGCCGCTGCCCGACGAGTGGGACCTGCTCACCGGCGGCGCGTTCAACAACGTCCGGCTGCCCGAGCGCAGCGAGCCGTTCATGCCGTACCTGCGCACCGACCTGCGCGGTTTCGGCGTGTCGGTGACGGGCTGGCTGCAGGGCGCGCTGCTGGGCGCCGACGAGTTCATCACCGGCCAGCGGGCCAAGCTGCTGCTCATGGAGCGGGTGCTCGACCAGCTCTTCGCCTCCTGCGACGTGGTGGTGCAGACCAGCCCGGTGCCGTTCGACATCCTCGGCCTGCCGGAGATCGCCTTCCCGATCGGGTTCACCGCCGCGGGCGTGCCGATCGGCACCATCCTCGGCGGCCTGCCGTACGGCGAGGACCGGCTGTTGTCGGTGGCGGCGGCGTACCAGGCGGTCACCGACTGGCACCGGCGGCGTCCCGCCGACCCGCCGGCGGCCCCGGCCGCCGCGGCGCGCGGCCTGGCGTCGCCCGTGGCCCCCGCCGCCCTGCGGCTGACCGCCGAGGAGGTCGCCGAGCTGGCCCAGTGAACCCCGTCGTCGCCGGCCCGCCGCCTCCGGGCGGGCCGGCGACGACGGCAGGCGACCCCCTGGCGTCCGAATTGACCTCAACCCTGGTTGAAGTCATACGGTCGGCGGGTGGCCGTCGATGGGACGGCCCATCGTCCCATCTGGAGGATGCGTTGTCCGAGTCCCCGTACCGGCTGGCCGTCATCGTCGGGAGCGTCCGCGACGGCCGCTTCGGCCCCGTCGTGGCGAACTGGTTCTGCCGCCAGGCGAGCCAGCGCGCCGACCTCGTCGTCGACCTGATCGACCTCGCCCACGTCCCGGCGGCGCTCGGCGGCGCGCCGGGTGCCGCCGCCCCCGACGAACCGCGGGCGCCCTTCGCGGAGCGGATCGCGGCGGCCGACGCCGTCGTGGTGGTGACGCCGGAATACAACCACAGCTACCCGGGGCCGCTGAAGGCCGCGATCGACTCGGTGGGCGCGCAGTGGCACGCCAAGCCCGTCGGCTTCGTCTCGTACGGCGGCATCTCCGGCGGCCTGCGGGCGGTGGAACCCCTGCGGGTGGTCTTCGCCGAACTGCACACCGTCACCATCCGCGAGACGGTCAGCTTCGCCGGCGCCCACGCCTGCTTCGACGCGGCCGGTGAGCCGGTCGACGCCGGCCCGGTCAACCGCGCCGCCACCGCCATGCTCGACCAGCTCGGCTGGTGGGCCGAGGCGCTGCGCGCGGCTCGGGCGGCCCGACCGTACGGGTCCTGACCCCGGTCGGTGGCGCGCCCCGTCCGGCGCGCCGCCGGCCGGCTGCCCGCGGGTCCCCCGGCCGTGAGAAGGGAACCCTTCTCTACCGTCTGCGTTAACAGGGGGCCCTTCCTTGCACCGTCAGCGGTCGAGGGCGTCGGCGGGGGCCATCACCCGCAGCGCGTTGGCGGCCAGCCCGATCCGGATCGGGGTCTGGCCGCACAGCTCGCCGTCCACCTCGACCCGCGCCGGTCGGTCGGTCTCCAGCCACAGCTCGCCGACGGCGAGGAACGACGTCTCGGCGAGGGTGCGCCGGGCCCCCGTGGCGGCGTTGCGGGCGGTGTCCCGCAGCAGGCCGCGCCGGGTCGGCCCGCCGACCGGGTACGCCACCAGGAGCCGGTCGTCGGCGTCGGTGTCGGCGGTGATCGGCCGGCCGGCGTGGAACCCGCCGTTGGCCACGTACAACTGGTGGGTGTGGAACTCGTGCGTCGCGTCCCCGGCCCGCACGGTGGCCCGCAGTGCCCGGTGCCGGGCCAGCAGCGCCAGCGCGGTCGCCGGGTACGCGAGGCGGCCGGTGACCCGCTTGAGCGCGGGCGGCGTGCGCAGCATGATGTCGGCCGACATCCCCACCCCGACGTGGTTGGCGAACGGCACGTCCCCGGCCAGCCCCAGGTCGACGTCGATCACCTTGCCGTCGGCGAGGACCGCCACCGCGGAGGCCAGGTCCAGCGGGAGGCCGAGGGTGCGGGCGAAGTTGTTGGTGGTGCCCAGCGGCAGCAGGCCCAGCGCCACGTCGCGGTGCGCGAGCAGCCGGGCCGCGGCGCTCTGCGTGCCGTCGCCGCCGCCCGCGACGAGCAGGTCGGGCCCGAGCGCCAGGGCGTCGTCGAGGCTGCGCTCCAGCTCGCCGGGGCGGTCGGCCGGGTACGCCCCGAGCAGCTCGAAGCCCGCGCGGGTCAGCAGGGCCCGGGCGTGCTCGTAGAGGCGGCGACCCCGGCGCGAGCGGGCGTTGACCACCAGCGCCGCCCGCCGGTCGCGCCGGATGGCCGCGCCCAACTCCTGCTTCGTCCGCATGGCTGCCGACCCTATCTCCGCCGGCCGGGGGTTCCGGCGGCCGGCTGCCGGGTGGCGCGGGAACGGCCGACAGCCGGTGAAGGATCGGCGAACAGTGGCGCGCGGGGCAGCGGGCGAGACGGTGAAGACGGTAGATACGTGAGGCATGACGAACACCATCGACCGTCGTACCCTCCTGCGGTTGGCCGGCGCATCCGCCGGCACGGCCGTGCTCGCCGGCGCCACCCTGACCGGCGCGGCCCCCGCCGGCGCGGCCGGCGGCGCGTTCCGGCACGGCGTGGCCTCCGGCGACCCGCTGCCCGACGGGGTCCTGCTCTGGACCCGGCTCACCCCCACCGACGAGGCGCAGCCCGGCTCCGGCGTCGGCCCGGAGGCGGAGGTGACCTGGCAGGTCGCCGCAGACCCCGACTTCGCGACCGTGACGGCCCAGGGCGCCCTGACCACCGGCCCCGCCCGCGACCACACCGTCAAGGTGGCGGTCACCGGCCTGGCCCCGGCCACCACCTGGTGGTACAGGTTCGGCTACGCGGGGGCGTGGTCGGCGACCGGGCGCACCATGACCGCGCCGCCCGCCGACGCCGACATCGACCGGCTCCGCCTCGGCGTGGTCTCCTGCGCCAACTGGGAGGCGGGCTACTTCTCGGCGTACCGGAACCTGGCCGACCGGGGCGAGGTCAACCTCGTCGTGCACCTCGGCGACTATCTCTACGAGTACGGCACCGGCGAGTTCGACGCCGGCGGGTCGGTGGTGCGGCCGGTGCTCCCGGCGCACGAGGTGCTGACGCTGGCCGACTACCGGATCCGGCACGCGCTGTACAAGACCGACCCGGACCTGCAGGCGCTGCACGCCTCCGTGCCGTGGGTGATCACCTGGGACGACCACGAGGTGGCCAACGACCAGTGGTCCGGCGGCGCGGAGAACCACACCCCGGCCACCGAGGGCGCCTTCGCCGACCGGGTCGCCGCCGCCCGGCAGGCGTACGCCGAGTGGATGCCGGTGCGCACGGGCGCGGACGGGGCGATCTACCGCCGGCTGCGGTTCGGGCGGCTGGCCGAGCTGTCCATGCTGGACCTGCGCAGCTACCGGTCGCAGCAGGCGTCGGGCTCGGCCGTCGACGACCCGGCCCGGACGATCACGGGCGACGCGCAGATGTCCTGGCTCAAGAACGGCCTGGCCGCCTCCACCGCCCGGTGGAAGCTCGTCGGCAACCCCGTGATGATCGCCCGGGTCGACCTCGCCACGCTGCCCGCCTGGCTGCTCGGCCCGATCGGCCGGCTGCTGGGCGTCCCCGAGAACGGCGTGGTGCTCAACCCCGACCAGTGGGACGGCTACAACGCCGACCGCAACGAACTGGTCGACCACCTGCGCGCCACCGGCACCCGCGACGTCGTCTTCCTGACCGGCGACATCCACACCTCGTGGGCCAACGAGGTCACCACCCGGGCCACCGGCACCGCCACCCCGGCCGCCGTCGAGTTCGTGGTGCCCTCGGTGACCAGCGACAACGTCAACGACTTCCTCGGCCTGCGGGAGGGCAACGCGCTCAGCGTCCTCGGCGCGGACCTGCTCCGGGCGACCAACACGCACGTGCGCTGGACGGAGCTGGACGGCCACGGCTACGGCGTGCTGGAGGTGACCCGGCAGCAGTGCCGGATGGACTGGTACCACCTGGCGGACCGGACCCGACCGGGCAGCGCCAGCCGGTGGGTGGCCGGCTGGTCGGTGGCCGCCGGGTCGTCGACGCTGCGCCGGGAGGCCGCGCCGCAGGCGTGACCCGGCTGCGGCGGGGCGGGCGGGAAGCGGTCCGTCCCGCCCCGCTGCGGCGTCACCGCCCGTCCCGCCCCGGCGTCAGCGCCCGCGCAGGGCGCGGTGGAGGTTGCCGCCGAACACGTCGGCCGCCTCGGCGGCGGAGAGCCCGTCGAGCCCGACCGGGCGCAGGGTCTGGGCGAACGACACGTGGTCCAGGCTGGGGGAGAAGTCCGAACCCCAGTAGAGCCGCCGCGCGCCGAACCGGTGCAGCAGCAGGTCGACGAAGGGCCGGGCGGCGTCGTGCGGGTACGCCTCGGCGGGGTCGCTCACGGCGTACAGGCCGGAGACCTTGACCCCGACGTGCGGCAGGTGGGCCAGGTCGGTCAGCGGGGCGAGCCGGTCGGCGGCGGCCCGGTCGGCCGGCACGGCGCGCTGCCGGCCGGGCAGGCCGAGGTGGCTGAACAGCACCGGGCAGCCGTCGAGCGCGGCCAGTGCCCGCCTGAGCCGGCCGGTCGCCTCGGGCGTGGCGTTGAGGCTGACCACCGCGCGGGCGTCGTTGAGCGGCCCGGCGACGGTCCGGGCCCAGCCGGCGAACGCGTCGGCCGCATCCGGGTCGGGCAGGTACGCGGCGACGCCCGCGAACCCTGCCGCCCAGAGGCGGTCCAGGCCGGCCCGGTCGGTGCCGGTGACCGGAACGTACGCCACCGGCGCGATCCAGTCGTGGCTGGCCGCGAGCGCGGCGAGGTGCCCGTTGTTGCCGGCGAACTCCGGCGCGCCCTCGTAGCCGACGACGAGCGCCCGGCCGATGCCGTGTTCGTGGCGCAAAGTCCGGTAGACGGCGAGTTCGTCGCCCCCGGCCGGGGACCTTCCGTAGCGGCCCGGATACCCGTCGGCGAAGAGGTGCAGGTGTGCGTCGGCGCGTTCCATGGCCGGACCCTAACCGATTCCGAGCTGCCCATTGACGTGGGAGGACCCCTCGCTTAGGTTCTTGTCTCAATTAGGTCCGGATTATCGGACGCAGGCGAGGGGTGATCCGCGTGGTGCAGGCGTACGAGGGCGTTGATGATCTGGTGCGGCTGCGAAGGCAGCTTCACCAGCACCCTGAGCTGCGGTTCACCGAAAAGCAGACGGCGGCGGTCCTCGCCGACCGGCTCGCCCCGATCGCCCGGGTTCGCTCCGGTGTCGCCGGCACCGGTCTCGTCGCCGAGATCGAAGGGCGTGCGCCGGGCCCCTCGGTCTTGCTTCGGGCCGATATGGACGCCTATCCGGTCCAGGACGCCAAGGAGGTGCCCTGGGCGTCGGGCAACCCCGGGGTCTGCCACGCCTGCGGGCACGACGTGCACATGAGCGTCGTCGCCGGCGTCGCGGCCCGGCTCGCGGCCGACCCGCCCGCTCGGGGCGCGGTGACCGTGCTGTTCCAGCCGGCCGAGGAGATCCCCTTCGGCGAGGACTCCGGCGCCGCCGCCGTGCTCGCCGACGCCGCCCTGCGCGGCCGGCGCTTCGACGCCGTCCTCGGCCTGCACTGCTGGCCCGACCTGCCCGTCGGCGCGGTCGGCGTCGACCGGGAGACCGCGATGGCGGCCAAGGACGCCTTCCGGGTCGAGGTGCTCGGCCGCGCCGCGCACGCCGCCACCCCCGCCCTGGGCCGGGACGCCATCCTCGGCCTGGCCGGCATCGTCAACCTCCTGCACGCCGGGGTCGCCCGCTCCCGCAACCCGCACGAGCTGGTCGCCTTCAACATCGGCACCATCGCGGGCGGGGCCAGCCAGAGCCAGGTCGCCGAGCGGGCGGAGGCGACCGGCACCCTGCGCACCCACGACGAGGCCACCCGCGCGCGGCTCAAGGAGGTGATCGAGCGCATCGCCCGGCAGCAGGCCGCCGCGCTCGACCTGGGCCTGCGGTTCACCTGGGCCAACGAGATGCCGCCGGTGCGCAACGCCGCGCCGCTGGTGGCCCTCGCCCACGCCGAGCTGCCCGCCGTGGTCACCGTCGCGGACCTGACCGCGCCGCCGCTGACCACCGACGACTTCGCCCTGCTGGGCGCGCTCGGCCCCAGCCTGTACGTCAAACTCGGGGTGACCGGCGAGCGCGGCGGCGCGCCGCTGCACTCCGGCGCCTTCGACGTCGACGAGCGGTGCATCGGGGCGGGCGTGGCCGCCCTGGACCGCCTCACCCGGGCCGTCCTCGCCGGCCGCCTCGCCGAGGCGGAGACCGCCGACGTCCCCGGCGCGCGGGCCGCCGGTGCCGCCCCCGCCGCCACCTCCGAGGCGGTCGGGGCATGAGCCGCCCGTCCGTGGCCGTGGTCGGCGCGGGGGCGTTCGGCGTACGGCACCTGGCCGCGTACCGGTCGCTCGGCGTGCCCGTGCACGCCCTGGTCGAGCCGGACGCCGCGACCCGGGCGCGGGTGGCCGCGGAGCACGACGTGCCGCGGACGTACGCCACCGTGGCCGAGTTGCTGGCCGCCGCCGGGCCGGACGCCGCGTCGGTGTGCGTCCCCGGCCCGGCGCACCGCGCGGTCGCAGTGGAGCTGCTCGCCGCCGGGGTGCCCGTGCTGGTGGAGAAGCCGCTCGCCGCGACCGCCGCCGACGCCGCCGCCATCGTGGCCGCCGCCGAACGCTCCGGCGTGCTCTGCCAGCCGGGGCACATCCTGCGGCACAGCGCCCCCCACCGGGCCCTGCACGACGCGGTCCGCGCCGGCCGGATCGGCGACGTGCTCGCCGTGTCGTCGCGCCGCGACCGGCCCCGCACCCTCAGCCGGCTCTTCCCGCGCGAACACCCCGCGCTGCTCACCGCCGTGCACGACATCGACCTCGCCCTCTGGTACGCCGGAGCGCCCGTGGTCGAGGTGCGCGCGGCGGCCCGGACCCGACCCGGATCGGCCACCCCGGTCCTGGTGTGGGCGGAGCTGCGGCACGCCAACGACGTCGTGTCGTCGATCCGCAACAGCTACCTGCTGCCCGAACACACCCCGAACCACACCTCGGACCTGGTCGAGGTGTACGGCACCGACGGGGTCGCGCACGTCGACCTCGGCCACCCCACGCTGCTCGTCCAGGGCGAGCCGACCGAGGCGCCGGACTGGCTCCTCTCCCCGGTCGACGGCGGCGGAGCGCTCGCCGCCGAGCTGCGGCACTTCCTCGGCCGGATCGACGGCACCGAGCCGACGGCGGTCGTCCCGCTCGCCGACGGCCTGCACGTCGTCCGGGTCGCCGAGGCCGTGGTCGACAGCGCCTCCGCCGGCGGGTCGGCCCGCCGCGTCCCTCAGAGCCCCCACTTGTGACAGGAGCTACCCGATGTTTCGACGGAGTTTGGCCGGTGCCCTCGCCGCCGGCATGGCGGCCGCCGCGCTGCTGACCGGATGCGGCGGCGGCGGTGACGACGCCAGCGACGGCCCGGTCACCCTGAAGGTGCTGACCTGGGAGCCCGGCGGCACCGAGTACTGGAAGCAGGTCAAGAGCACCTTCGAGGCCGGCCACCCGAACATCAAGCTGGAGATGCAGTCCGTCCCCTTCGACAAGTACCCCGAGGTGCAGGGCCCGTACATCACCTCGCAGTCCGGGCCGGACGTGATGGCCAACAACGCCGGCCTGGAGCTGTTCGACCGGCGCGGCGCGTACGTGCCGCTGGGCGACAAGGCCGCCGAGATCACCAAGGACCTGGTCACCTACAGCGGCGCCTGCGAGGGCTTCGACACCGGCAAGACCTGCTACGGCGTGCCGTTCTCCTACCAGGGCAACGTCCTCTACTACAACAAGGCCGTCCTGACCGCCGCCGGCCTGGACCCGGAGAAGCCCCCGGCGACCTGGGACGAGTTCGGCGCGGCCTGCGACGCGGTGAAGAAGGCCGGCAAGACCTGCCTCGCGCTCGGCCTCTCCGGCACCTTCCCGGCGTACTGGGACTTCCCGGAGATCGCCCGCAACTATCTCACCGAGGACGACATCCGGGCCCTGCTCGCCGGCAAGCTGTCCTGGAAGGACCCGAAGCTCGTCGCGGTGCTGGAGAAGCTCGCGGAGATCACCACCAAGGGCTGGGCGAACAAGAACGCCCCGTCGATCACCATGCTCCCCGACGGCGCGGACATCTTCCAGCGCGGTGACGCCGCGTTCGCCGGCACCATCATCTCCGACGCGGTGAACTGGGAGGCGTTCGGCAAGGCCCTCGGCGACGACAAGCTCGGCGTCACCCGGTGGCCGGCGATCGACCCGGCGGCCCCGCTGGCCCAGAAGTTCTCCGGCATCGAGGGCGCCGTCTACGGCGTCACCCAGTGGAGCCAGAAGAAGCAGGCCGGCCTGGAGTTCATCACCTGGCTCGCCGGCAAGGAGAACGGCGAGCTGTGGGTCAAGTACGGCAAGGGCCAGCCGCTGAACAAGAACGTCGACAAGGCGCTGCTGCCCTCGTCGCCGGCCTTCCTGAAGATCCAGGAGCTGGTGGCCCAGCCGACCCTGCACGCCGGGGTGATGCTCTCCGGCCCCGAGGCCGACGCCCTGGCCCGCGGCTGGCAGCAGGTCACCCTCGGCCAGCTCACCGTCGACAAGTGGGCCGAGCAGATGCAGCAGGCGCTGGAGCGCAGCCCCACGAAGAAGCAGACCAAGTAGCCACCCCGGGCGGGGCGACCCCTCGTCGCCCCGCCCGGCCAGCCCCGGGGGAGGAACCCTGATGACGATCTCCACGGCGCCCGCGTCGGAGCCGGTGGCCGCCGACGCCCCGCCCGCGCCCGGCCGCCGCCGGGCCCACCGGCCGGGACAGGCCCGGGAATGGTGGCTCGGCGCCGCGCTGGTGCTGCCCGCGCTCGCCCTGGCCGTGCTGTTCAAGCTGGTGCCCCTCGCGCGGGGCGTGCTCACCAGCTTCGAGTCGTCCAGCGGGTTCGGCGGCAGCGAGTTCGCCGGGGCCGACAACTACACCCGGATGTTCGACGACCCGATGGTGCTCACCAGCTTCCGCAACGCCCTGCTGGTGGTGGCCACCCTGCCGGTGTGGATCGTGGTCCCGCTGGTGCTGGCGCTGCTCATCCACCAGCGCTCGCCGGGCTGGAAGTTCTTCCGCGCCGTC
This sequence comes from Micromonospora sp. PTRAS2, assembly GCF_054052245.1. Lineage (NCBI taxonomy): Bacteria > Bacillati > Actinomycetota > Actinomycetes > Micromonosporales > Micromonosporaceae > Micromonospora > Micromonospora sp. PTRAS2. The sequence goes on along the minus strand of NZ_JBSWBU010000016.1, from coordinate 24,572 downwards.
TACTTCGTGCCGTACACCATCGCGCCCATCGTCGTCGGCATCATGTTCCGGCAGATCCTCGCCCCCGACGGGCCGCTCAACGCCCTGCTGCGCGGCGTCGGCCTGCAGCCGCTGGCGATCGAGTGGCTCAACGGCCGGCACAGCGCGCTGTTCTCGCTGGTCGCGGTCGCCCTGTGGAGCTTCTTCGGCCTCGGCGTGATGACCTACCTCGCCGGCCTGGCCACCATCCCCGAGGAGACGCTGGAGGCGGCGTACCTCGACGGGGCGGGCTTCTGGCGGCGGCTGTTCTCGGTGGTCGTGCCGATGCTGCGCCCGACCGTGGCGTACTGGAGCGTGCTCTGCGCCTCCGGCGTGCTGATCTGGCTGTTCCCGCTGATCTACGCGCTGACCCAGGGCGGGCCGGGCGACGCCACCATGCTCCCCGAGTACCTGGTCTTCCTCACCACCTTCCAGTTCCTCGACCGCGGCTACGGCTCGGCCATCGGCATCGCCCTGTTCGTCTTCGTCGCCGTGCTGTCGATCTTCAGCGTGCGGCACATGTTCACAGAGGGGACCCGTAAGCCGCGATGAACGCGCGCCACTCCGCCCGCATCGGGCGCTACCTGCTGACGTTCGCGTTGGTCGTCGTCGCCGTCGCGGCGATCTACCCGCTGCTGTTCACCGTGGTCAGCTCGCTGAAGACGCAGGCCGGCTTCGCCGAGGACCCGCTGGGCCTGCCCGCCGGGATCACCCTGGACAACTACCTCGAGGCGTTCCGCCGGATGAACATGCCCCGGCTGCTGCTCAACTCGCTGATCACCACCGTCGGCGGGCTGGTGCTGTCGGTGCTCGCCGCGCTGCTGGTCGCGTACGCGGTGACGAAGCTGCGCTTCCGCGGTCGCAAGATTGTCTTCCTGCTGATCATCGTGACCCTGACCATCCCCAGCCAGGCGATCATCTACCCGCTCTACCAGACCGTGCTCGACCTGGGCATGTCCGGCGAATACCAGGGCCTGATCCTGGCGTACGCGGCGTTCGGGCTGCCGCTGGGCACGTATCAGCTCGCCGGCTACTTCCAGCAGGTGCCCGACGAGCTGATCGAGGCGGCCCGCGTCGACGGCGCGGGGCACCTGACCATCCTGTTCCGGCTGCTCGCCCCCATCGCCACCCCGGCCCTCGCGGCGCTGGCCATCTTCAACTTCGTCTGGATGTGGAACGACCTGCTGCTGCCCCTGGTCATCATGGGCGGCTCGGACAGCAAGACGCTGATGGTCGGCGTCTCCCTGCTCAGCGGCCAGTACGACGTGTCGGTGCCGCTGGTCAGCGCCGGCCTGATCGTCGCGCTGCTGCCGGTGCTGGTCATCTACCTGGTCTTCCAGCGGCAGCTCGTCTCCGGCGCGCTGGCCGGCTCGGGCAAGTGACCGCCCCGGCGGGTGCCGGCCCCGCTCGTCCGCCGGCTGGCGGCGCCGGCCCGGCGGGGCGCGCGGCGGGCGCGACGGCCGGGCCGGGGGAGCAGGTGTGCCACCTGTACCGGCTGCGCCCCGGCGCCGAGGCCGAGTACGAGCGCCGGCACGCCGAGGTGTGGCCGGAACTGTCCGCGCTGCTCGACGAGGCGGGGATCTACGAGTACGCCATCTACCGGCGCGACCTGCTGCTGATCTGCGTGCTGCGGACCCGCTCGGGCTTCGCCCACGCCGACGCGGTCACCGGCGCCTCGCCGGTGCAGGCCCGGTGGACGGCGTCGCTGGCGCACCTGTTCGCCGAGATCGCCGACGCCGACGGCGAGCCGCTGTGGGCGCACCGGGTGTTCCACCACCCCGGCCACCCGCCCCAGGACTAGCGGGGCGGTGCGCGTCGCCCCCACCGCACCCGCGTCGCCCACCGCGCCCCCCGCGCCGCCCGCGCCCCCCGCGCCCCCGCGCCGCCTGCGCCTGCGGTGAGAAGGGTTCCCTTCTCTACCGCAGGCGTTAACAGGGGGCCCTTCCTTACACCGCGTACGCGACGGAGCCGTCGGCGCGCAGCGGGATGCGGGTCAGCGGCCGGCCGGTCAGGTCCAGCGGCGTCGGGTCGGACAGGTCGAGGGTGACGCCCAGCCCGGGGTCCTGCGGCACGGGCAGGAACCCGCCCTCGCGGCGCACGCAGGCCCGCGCCGGGCCGTCGGCGAGCGCGTCGTCCAGCGGCGAGTACTCCTGGGTGACGAAGTTCGGGATGACCGTGTCCAGGTGCACGGAGGCCATGGTCAGCAGCGGGCCGAGGCAGTTGTGGGTGACCACGGCCGCGTGGTGCGCCTCGGCCAGCGCGGCGATCTTGCGGGCGTGGCTGAGGCCGCCGGCGAGCCCGACGTCGGGCCGGACGTACTGCGCGCCGCCCTGGGCGAGCAGCTCCTTGAACTCCCAGATGGTGTGCAGCCGCTCCCCGTTGGCCATCGGCACGCCCGGCGCCCGCCGGAGCACCCCGGCCTGGCTGCTCACGCTGTCGATCTGGATCGCGTCCTCCACCATCAGCGGGTGGTGCCGGGCCAGCGCCGGCACGACCGCCTCGGCCTGCAACGGGGTGAGCTTGCGGTGCAGCTCGATCAGCAGGTCGACGTCCGCGCCGACGGTGTCGCGCACCGCCGCCGTGGTGGCCTCGGTCTCGGCCACGAGGCGGGCCTGCGACAGGTCGCCGTAGTTCGCCGGCAGCGGGTCGAACTTCACGGCGGTGAAGCCGTCGGCGACGGCGGCGGCGGCCTCGGCGGCGAGGGCCTGTGCGCCGGTGCCGCCCAGCAGCAGGTGCAGCCGGATCCTCTCGCGCACCCGGCCGCCCAGCAGCTGCCACACCGGCACGCCGAGCCGCTTGCCGAGCAGGTCCCACAGGGCCAGGTCGACGGCGGAGACGGCGGCGGTGAGCACCGAGCCGCGGAACGGGCCCATCCGGTAGAGGTGGTGCCAGTGGTGTTCGATCCGGCCGGCGTCCGCCCCGATCAGGTAGGGCCGGAACGCCTCCACCACGGCGTGCACCGCCGTCGGGTAGCCCCAGCAGGCGGACTGGCCGACCCCGGTCAGCCCGTCCGCCGTGTGCACCTGGACGAAGTGCGCGTCGCCGCGCACCGCCGACTCGACCTCGACGATCTCCATGCCCGCTCCCAAATTAGAGACCAATAACGGCCACAAACTTGCTTCAGCACTCTTCCATAGCCTTGGACTGCTGGTCTAGGCTCCACAACCAACGAGCCGGAATAAGGCTCAATTATCTCTGGGGGGTGTGATGGGGCTGCCGGACGACTATCGGCTCATGGCCCGGATCCGCCGGTTCGAGGAGCGGCTGACCGCCCTCAAGGACGCCGGCGAGATCCCGGGCTCGATCCACCTGTGCAACGGCCAGGAGGCCATCCCGGTCGGTGCCTGCCGGGCGCTGCGCGACGGGGACCACGTCACCGCGACCTACCGGGGGCACGGCTGGGCGATCGCCCGGGGCGTCGACCTCACGGGCCTGTTCGCCGAGATGATGGGCCGCGACTCGGCGCTGTGCGGCGGGCGCGCCGCCTCGCCGTACCTGTCGGACCCGGGCCGCTGGTTCGTCGGCGAGAACTCCATCGTGGGCGCCGGGGTGCCGATCGCGACGGGTGCGGCGCTCACCGCGCAGCGCACCGGCAGCGGCGCGGTGTCGGTGGTCAGCATCGGCGACGGCGCGATGAACCAGGGCAACGTGCACGAGGCGCTCAACCTCGCCGCCGTGCTCGACCTGCCCCTGGTGCTGGTGGTGGAGAACAACGTTTACTCCGAGATGTCGCGCATCTCGGACATGGTGCGGGTCAAGCAGCTCGCCGAGCGGGCCGCCGGCTACGGCCTGCCCGGCCGGGTGGTCGACGGCAACGACCCCGACGCCGTGTACGACGCGGTCGCCGAGGCCGTGGACCGGGCCCGCGAGGGCTCCGGTCCGTCCATCGTGGAGGCCATGACCGAGCGCCTCGTCGGCCACTACAGCGGCGACGCGCAGCACTACCGCCCGGCCGGCGAGATCACCGCCGCCCGGCAACGCGAGCCGTTGGCCCGCATCCGGACCGCCGCCGACGCCGACCTGACCGCCCGGCTCGACGCGATCGACGCCGAGGTCGACGCCGAGATCGAGGCCGCCGTCACCGCCGCCCGCGCCGTGCCCCACCCGGACCCGGCGACCGCGAGGGAGCACGTCTATGTCTGAGTCGCTGCGCTACATCCAGGCCGTCAACGCGGCCCTCACCTGGGCCCTGGACAGCCGGACCGACACCGTCTACTTCGGCGAGGACGTGGCCCTGCCCGGCGGGCCGTTCGGCGCCACGAAGGGGCTGCACAAGAGGTTCGGCTCAAACCGGATCTTCGACACCCCGATCTCCGAGACCGGCTTCCTCGGCATGGCCCTCGGCGCGGCCATGACCGGCCTGCGGCCGATCGCCGAGATCATGTACGCCGACTTCTCGTTCGTGGCGATGGACCAGATCGTCAACCAGATCGCCACCATCCGCTACTCCAGCGCCGGGCGCTGGAAGGCCCCGCTGGTGATCCGGATGCAGCAGGGCTACTCGCCCGGGGCGTGCGCCCAGCACTCGCACTCGCCGGAGGCGTACTTCGCGCACACCCCCGGCCTACGGGTCGCGCTGCCGGCCACCCCCGACGACGCGTACCAGATGCTGCGCACCGCCGTCGTCAGCGACGACCCGGTGGTCGTCGCCGAGGCCCGGATGCTCTACCCGACCCGGGGCCCGGTGCGCACCGACGCCCCGGTGGAACCGGTCGGTGGGGCCCGGGTCGTCCGGTCCGGCACCGACGTCACCGTCGTCGCCTGGTCCCGGATGGTGTCGGCGGCCCTCGACGCCGCCACCACCCTGGCCGGGGAGGGCATCGACGCCGAGGTGGTCGACCTGCGCTGGCTCAACCCCCTCGACTTCGACACGGTCGCCGCGTCGGTGGCCCGCACCGGCCGGCTGGTCGTCGCGCACGAGGCCAACCTCACCGGCGGGTTCGGCGCGGAGATCGCCGCCCGGGCCGCCGCCGAGTGCTTCGCCGACCTGCGCGCGCCGATCGCCCGGGTGGCCGCCCCGGACGTGCCGATGCCCGCCGCGCCCGCCCTGCAGGCCGTCGTGGTGCCCGAGGCCGCGACCGTGGCCGACGCGGTACGCCGGACGGTGCGGGCGTGAGCGACGGGGGCCCGCCGTCCGGTGCCGGCGACCGGGTCCCGCCGTCCGGTGCGGGCACCGGCGGCGGGGCCGCCGCCGGCCTGCTCGCCGGCCGGCGGGTGGTCGTCGTCGGCGGCGCGTCCGGCATCGGCCTGGCCACCGTGGTCGCCGCCGCCGACGCCGGTGCGGCCGTCGCCGTGCTCGACGCCGACTCCGCCGGCGCGGACCGCGCCGCCGCGCGGGCCCGCGCGGCCGGGGCGACGGCCTGCTCCCGCGGCGTGGACGTCACCGTCGAGGACGAGGTGGCCGCCGCGTTCGACGCCGTGGCAGCCGACCTGGGCGGGGTCGACGCCGTGCTGCACGTCGCGGGCGTGATGCGCGGCCAGGGCCTGGACGTGCGCGACGTGCCGGTCGAGCTGTGGTCGCGGGTCATCGCCGTCAACCTCACCGGCCCGTTCCTGGTCGCCAAGCACGCCGCCCGGCACCTGAGCAGGGGCGACGGCGTGCTCGTGCTGGTCGGGTCGAAGGCGGGCGTGCAGACCGGCTCCGGCTCGGTACCCTACGGCGCGAGTAAGGGAGGGTTGCACGGTCTGGCGCTCACGCTGGCCCGCCAGCTCGGTCCACAGGGGATCCGCGTGCACGCGCTCTGCCCGGGGGACATCGACACGCCGCTGATGCGACGGTCGCTGGACGAGGCGCGGGCCAACGGCACCGACGGCGGGCGGATCGCCGCGGTCGAGGCCGCGCTGGGTCGCCCCGAGGACGTCGCCTCGGTGCTGGTCCTGCTGGCGTCGCCGGTCAGTGCCGGCCTCGTCGGTACGGTCTGCGCCGGCTGATCAGCCCACCCACCCCAGGCCAGCGGCGCACCACATGGAGGCAGCATCGTGATCGGGATCATCGGCCCGGAGGACTCGATCCGGCTCGTGCAGGAGGTGGCGGCCGGGGAGGGCCGCGCGGACACCGTCACCGCGCGCGCCTACACCCGGCCCGAACAGGCCCCCGACCTCGCCCGCGAGCTGGACGAGGTGTGCCAGGTGCTGCTGTTCACCGGCCGCATCCCGTACGCGTTCGCCAGCGCGGCCGGCGACCTGCGGGCGGAGATCGACTACGTCCCGCACGCCGGCATCGACCTCTACCGGACCCTGTCGCGGATGTTGCTGGCCAGTGGCGGGAAGCTGCCCCGGGTCAGCGTGGACACCATCGAGGCCGAGATCGTCCGCGAGACGTACCACGACATCGAGGTGGCCCCGCCGACCGAGATCCTGCCGATCGCCGACTCCTCCGGGCTGCTCTTCTCCGGGCTCGACGAGATCACCGCCTACCACCGCGAGCGCTACGCCTCCGGCGCGGTCGAGGCGTGCCTGACCTGCCTCGGCGCGGTGCACCGCGACCTGGCCGACAGCGGGGTGCCGGTGTGGCGCGTCGAGCACACCCGCGCCTCGGTGCGCGACGCGCTGCGCCGGGCCTGGCTCGCCGCCGAGGTGCGCCAGTCCCGGGCCACCCAGATCGCCGTGATGATGGTCGACCTCGGCGCGTCGACGCACCGGGCGCAGGACCCGTACCAGGCCGAGCGGCAGCGGCTGCGGGTGCGGGAGGCGCTGCTGGAGCACGCGGAGCGGATGCGCGGCCGGCTCGCCACCGTCGACGACCGGACCATGGTGATCACCACCACCCGGGGCACCGTGGAGAGCGCCATCGCCCGGCACCGCGACGGGCACGCCTCCCTGCTCACCCTGCGCGGGGTCGACGTCGAACACGCCGTCGGCTTCGGCGCGGGCACCACCATCGCCGCCGCCGAGGACAACGCCCGCAAGGCCCTCGCGCTGGGCCGGCACAGCGGCGACACCCACGTGGTCTTCCCCGACGGCGAGGTCTACTCCAGCCGGGAGACCACCGTGCGCCCCCGGCTGCGGGAGACCGCCCCGGGCGTGCTGCGCGTCTCCGAGCAGCTGCGCATCGGGCCGCTGTCGACGCGCCGGCTGCTGGAGGCCCTGCACCAGATGGACCCCGACCAGGTCACCGCCCGTGGGCTGGCCGACGCGTACGGGGTGGAGGCGCGCTCGGCCCGCCGCCTGCTCAAGGCCCTGCGGGCGGCCGGCTTCGCCGAGGAGGTCGGCGTGCACGTGAGCACCGGCGCGGGCCGCCCGCAGGCCGTCTACCGGGTCGCCATGCGGCGGCTGCTCGGCGCGATCGGGGCCGAGGCGTGACCGGGCCGACCCCCGACGCGGGCGCGCCGCTGCGGTTCGAGCCGACGTACCTCGTCACCGCCGCCTTCGCCGCCGACGCCGCCGCCCGGCGCGAACCCCACCGGGCCGCGCACCTGGCGCACGTGCGCGCCCTGCTCGCCGACGGCACCGCCCTGGTCGCCGGGGCGCGCGCCGACCTGACCGCCTCCGTGCTGGTGCTGCGGGCCGCCGACGCGACCGCCGCCCGCGCCTTCGTCGAACAGGACCCCTACTGGCGGCACGGGGTGTGGACCACGCTCGACGTGGCCGACTACCTCGCCGCCACCAGCCACACCCTCGGGAGGACATGATGTCGTCGTACCGCCAGGTTGCCGGCGTGCGGGTGCTCGGGGCCGAGCACGCGCCGTACGCCGCCGGGCTGCTGCGTGAGGCGTGGGGCGACGGCGGCCCCGACGCCGTGCCGGTGCGCCTCGCCGTCGACCCGGCGCTGCCCGAGGGCGGCCACCACGTCGACGTGCCGGAGGCCGGCGAGATCCGGCTCACCGGCGACCCGTTCGCCGGCCTGGTGTACGCCGCCCGCGACCTCGTCGACCGGGCCACCGGAGCCGGCCTGCCCGTTGGCGCGTCCGCCGCCGCACCCGGGCTGCCGCTGCGCACCCTGTGGACCTGGGACCACTCGACCAACTGGGACACCCGGCAGCTCGGCCAGCAGGAGATCGGCGCGCTCAACCCGTACGCCAAGTCCGCCGACGCGTTCGGCGCCGACTACCGGCGGCTCGTCGACTTCTGCAGCCGCGAGCGGATCGGCGGCATCGTCGTGTACGGGCTGCTGCGCGACGCCCACGGCGGCGTCGAGGCGGCCCGTGACCTGTGCGAGTACGCCAATGCCCGGGGCGTGCGGATCATCGCCGGGGTCGGCATCAACGCCTACGGCGGCATCTACTTCGACGGCCGGCACCGCTACAACCTGGCCACCTGGCTGCGGCAGCGCCCCGACCTGGCCGCGGAGCTGCCGAAGAAGGTCGGCTTCGACATCGACGAGTTCGGCGACCTGCACTTCCCGGCCAGCGAGTACATGATGGCCGCCTGCCCGTCGCAGCCGGACAACCTGGCCTGGCACCGCGACGCCATCGACTGGCTGCTGGACACCCTGCCCGTCGGCGGGATCAACTTCGAGACCGGCGACTACGGCAGCTGCGCCTGCGCCCGCTGCGCCCGGCGCACCGGCGGCGAGCGCACCTCCTGGTCGTACGAGGCGATGCGCGCGGTCTACCCGACCCTGCTGGAGACCGCCCGCCGCCCCGGCCCGGCCGGGGTGCCGCTGCGCCACCTCGTCGAGGTCTACTGGGACAACATCTTCGACCTCGACGCGCAGCAGCCCCTCGCCGACCTGCCCGACGACGTCGCCTACCAGTACTGCGTGAACCGGGGCTTCTGGTACGACCAGCGCGACCGCCTCACCGCCGCCCACGTCGACCGGCTGCCGCACACCACGAACGTGCTGCGCACCCACGCCGGGTCGCAGTGGAACCGGCAGCGCCACTCCTGGGTGCCCGAGATGTACGCCGACATGGCCACCCGCTCCGGGGCGGCCGGTATGCGCGGGCTGACCATCTTCGCCGAGGCGGCGGCCTACCACCCGACCAACGAGATCAGCTATCTGGCGTACGCCCGGTTCTCCTGGAACCCGGAGCTGGCCTGGGCGGACTTCTGGCGCGACGAGGTCGCCCCCCGCTTCGGCGGGTCGGCCGAGGCCGAGGCGTTCCGTGCCGGCGCGGCCCTGCTCGACGACCCGGCGGCCGACGCGGCGGCCCTGACCGCCGTGCGCGGCGACGCCCTCGCCATGGTCGCGGCGACCGGCGGGGAGGTGCAGCGCCGCTGGCTGTGGCTCGCCGAGCGGGCCGCCCGGTACGCCCACTCGGCCGGCTGACCGCGCCCCGGCCGGTGGCATGACGGTTGCCGCGCGGGACCGTGACAGTCCGGTGAAGAATCCGCCGGCCGGGTGGTGGCGGGTTTGCCTCCCCGGCCACCGGGGGCACGGTGGAGGTGCACGCGACAACCCCTCGAGAGGAACGGCCCAGTGGAAGTCACCGGTTTCTTCACCGCCATCATCATCGGTCTGATCATCGGCGCGCTGGGTCGGCTGGTCGTGCCCGGCAAGCAGAGCATCCCGATCTGGCTCACCCTGCTCATCGGCGTGGTGGCCGCGATCCTCGGCACCCTCGTCGCCGGGGTGCTCGGGGTCGACGAGACGGCGGGCGTCGACTGGATCGAGCTGTTCATCCAGGTCGTCTTCGCCGCGATCGGCGTGTCGATCGTCGCGGGGGCGTACGGCCGCCGCCGCTGACCGCCCGCGCCGACCGCCGGCCCGCCCCCGCACCGGGGCGGGCCGGCGGCGGGTCAGGGTGCCGCCGGGCCGCGCCGCGCCGCGCGGCCGGCCCCGGTCCGGCGCGGCCGGTCGGCCGCACCCGGGCCGCCGGCCGCCGCCCACGCCGTGGTGAGCAGCAGCAGCGCGGCGATGTAGGTGCCCATCACCAGCAGGCCGTGGCCGGGCAGGGCGGTGCCGGCCGCGTCCACGCCGATCAGCAGGTCGGACACGAGGAAGAGCGCCCCGCCCGCCGCCGCGCGCGCCGAGACGCCGGCCGCCGCGGCGGCCATCAGGCACAGCGCGAGGCTGTAGCCGAGCACGGGCAGCCGCAGCGCCCCGAGCGGGCCCCACAGGGCGGCGTTGGCCAGCGCCCACAGGGCCAGGTAGCCGGCGACCGCCGCCACGGGCGGCCGTCGGTGCCGGGTGAACGCCACGACGAGGCTGACCTGGGTGCCGAGGAAGAAGCCCATGCCGACCAGGAACGCGGGTTCGCCGGGCAGCAGCAGCGCCACGTCGCCGGCCGTGGCGAAGACCAGCCCGAGCGCGAACGCGTCGAAGCGCCGCCGCCCGCCCGTGGGCGCCGCCCCGGCGGGGGCCCGCCCGGCACCGGGACCGCCGGGGCCGGGCCACAGCAGCCAGAGCAGCAGCAGCGGGGCCAGCAGCGGCTTGGCCAGCCACTGGAGCACCGGGTTGTCGAGCGCCACGCCGACCAGCTCGACGGCGGCGACCAGCCCGAACGGCGCGAGCCGCCTCACCGGGTGCCCCCGGCGGCCCGGACCGCTCCCGCCGGACCTGGCAGCGGCCGCCAGCCGGGCCGGCGGAACAGGTGGCCCAGCCGGTGCCGCCAGGACGCCGCCGCGCGGACGTCGGCCCAGATCGCCGCGTACTCGTGGGTGGCCACCCGCAGCGGGTTGTAGGTGCCGATGTTCGTGGTCAGCCCGTACCGGGCGGGGGCGCGTTCCGGCTCGAAGGTGCCGAACAGGCGGTCCCAGACGATCAGGATGCCGCCGTAGTTGCGGTCCAGGTACTCGGCGTTCACGCCGTGGTGGACGCGGTGGTGCGACGGGGTGTTGAACACCCACTCGATCGGCCGGGGCAGCACCCGGATCCGCTCGGTGTGCAGGAAGAACTGGTACAGCAGGCTGACCGACTGCTGAAGGAAGATCATCCACGGCGGGATGCCGAGCAGGGCCAGCGGCAGCCAGAACGGCAGCGACGTCATCGGCGTCCAGCTCTGCCGTAGCGCGGTCGACAGGTTGTAGAACCTGCTGGAGTGGTGCACCACGTGGCTGGCCCAGAACAGCCGCACCTCGTGGTGGGTGCGGTGGAACCAGTAGTAGGCCAGGTCGTCGGCGAGGAACAGCAGCACCCAGGTCCAGACGCTGGTGGGGGAGAGCTGCACCGGCGCGACGGTCCACAGCCCGGCGTACAGGCCGATGGTGAGCAGCTTCCACGGGAAGCCGATCACCTGGCTGCCCGCCCCCATGGTGAGGCTCGTGGCGGTGTCGCGCAGTTCGTAGCCGCGTTCGTCGTCGTCGGGGGCGAACCGGTAGGACAGCGCCTCCACGACGATGAGCAGCAGGAACGCGGGCACGGCGTAGAGCACGGCGGGGATCATGCGCGGCACTCCTGTCCCGGCGCGGCGGGGGCGGCGAGGGCGGCGGTGAGCAGGGACCGGGCCTGCCGCGCGGCGTCGTCGCCCCGGCCGTCGGCGATCGCGGCGGCGAGCCGCCGGTGCCCGGCGACGTCGAGCAGCTCGGCGGCGCGCCGCTGCGGCGGCACCTCGCCGACGGCGAGCGCGCCGGCCACGAGGCTGTTGAAGCCCAGCAGGTACGCGGTGTTGCCGCAGCCGCGCACGACGTGCCGCCACAGGGTGATGTTGGCCTCGGCCATCCGGGGCAGGTCGGGCGCGAGCGCGGCGTACTCCTCGACGGCGCGGGTGACGGTCTGCCGCGTTGCCGCGTCGGCCCGTTCGGCGCAGAGCCGGGCGGCGTCGACGCCGATGCAGGCACGCATCTCCAGCATGTCCCGCACCAGAGTGTCGACCGGCAGGACGTCGCCGGAGCGGACCAGGGACAGGGCGAGGTCGAGCCCCGCGTGCACCCGCCAGTCGAGGACCCGGGTCGCGCCGCCCTGGCTGACCCGGACCAGGCCGAGCTGTTGCAGGCGGCGCAGCGCCTCGCGCACGGCGTGCCGGTTCACCGCGAACGCGGCGGCCAGCTCCCGCTCGCCGGGCAGGGTGTCGCCGGGCCGGTACGCGCCGCTGACGACGGCGTCGCGGAGCTGGGCGAAGACGTGGTCGGAGACGGAACCCCGGGGGACAGGGACGAAGGTCATGCGGTGCAGTGTGGCCCCGCCCACATCAACCCGTCAACTGGTTGGACCACTCGGTTCGCCGTGGGCGGGACCCGCGCCGGCCGGGTGGCCCCGACGCGCCGGCCGGGCGGGTGCCGGCCGGCGCGTCGGGCCCGTCACCGCAGGCGGTACACCGAGACGTGCGAGCGGCTGTCGGCGTCGAACGGCCGCCGGTCGAAGTCGGCGTACCGGGCGGCGAGGCGCAACCCGGCCCGCTCCGCCAGCTCGTCGATCTGCTCCGGCCAGCAGTACCGCATCGCGAACGGCTCCAGCCGCGCGCCCCGGCCGTCGATGACGATGGTCTGCCGGACGAACCGCTGCGCGGGCCGGTCGTAGCGGTGCACCCGCAGGGTCACCGAGTCCTCGGTCACCTCGCGCACCTGAAGCTGCTCGTCGCGGTCGAAGCCGGCCGGGTCGGGGACGAACGCCTCGACGACGAACGCGCCGCCGGGCGCCAGCACCCGGGCCACGTTGCGGAAGCAGTCCTGCTGTCGGGACTCGTCGACGAGGTTGAACAGCGTGTTGAACACCAGGTAGGCCAGGCGGTAGGGCCCCGTCACCGGCACGTCGGCCATGTCGCCGATCGCCACCGGGATGCCGTCGCCACCCGGCTTGGCGCGCATCCGCGCCACCATCTCCGGCGACGCCTCGACGCCCTCGACGGTGAGGCCGCGCGCCGCCAGGGGCAGGGCCACCCGGCCCGTCCCGATCGCCAACTCCAGCACGGGGCCGCCGTCGGCCAGGTCGGCCAGGAAGTCCACGGCCGGGGCCGGGTCGGGGTTGGTGCCGGTGTCGTAGCCGGCCGCCCAGAGCCGGCCGAACAGGCCGGGATCGTCGAAGATCGACATCAGCCGGCCTCCCCGTCGTGACGTTGCCGGGGCGCGGGCGCGGCGGCGAAACGGTGGGGACTAGTGGTGCTCGCCTGGGGCGTGCGCCCCGGGGTCGACGTACTCATGAAGCCTCGCATCCTGAAGGGGGACGAACCTCGGGCTGGCGGCGGACCTCGACGAGTCGGTCATGGCGCTGCTCCCTTCGATCGGACGGCTCACGACGAGCACAGCAGAGGCCGGGCGGCGCCGGCAACCGCATTTGCGGCGGGGAACGACAATCGGCGGGGTGTGACCAACCGCCTGCCCGGGGCGGGTTTAGCGGGCCGGAATGCCGGTCAACCTGTTCGGGTAGCGACGACGAGAGGGGTTTCCGCGTGTCCGGCACAACGCACCACCGGTCCAGTCACGACACGGCTCCGCCGAGCGACGTGACGGACACGCTGCTGTGGCGGCTGGCGTACGACGTCGCCGAGGCCCACCAGCCCGACGCCACGGGCCGCTGCCAGAACCTGCTCTGCGGCGGCCGGCAGGCCCCGTGCGACCCGCTGCGGAACGCCGAGCGCGCCATGCGGCTGGCCCGGGGCGACGCCGCGACGGGAGCGCAGGCCCCCGCGCCCCGCCCCCGACCCGCCGCGCCGGCCCGGCCCGAACACCCCCGCTCCGGGCGGGAGGCCGCCTGACGCGGCCTGGCGTCACCGCGGCCTGACCCGCCCGGACGGCACTGCGGTCAGCGCGGCGCGGCGACCGGCGGCGCTCCGGGGTCGGGCCGGGACCCGAACGTCGTGAGGAAGCGGTCCCGGAAGGTGTCCATCCGCCACACCGGCGCGCCCGGACCGGGCCGCAGCCCGTCCTGCCACTGCCAGCCGTCGATCCGGTCGAGCACCTTCGGGTCGCGGGCCACGATGGTGACCGGCACGTCCCGGCTGGCGTCCTCGCCGGTGACGACCGGGGACGGCTGGTGGTCGCCGAGGAAGACCAGCACCAGGTCGTCGTCGCCGTAGGTCTCCACGTAGGAGATCAGCGACTTGAGCGTGTACTCGACGGTGCGCCGGTAGTCCGCGCGGATCTGAGCGGCGGTGCGGCGCACCGGCTTGCCGCCGACGTCGGCCACCGCCGAGTTGCGGTGGTAGACCGAGCCGTCGCCGACGTCGTCCCAGTCGATGACCCGCGGGAACGACGTCCACGGTGAGTGGCTGGACGTCAGCGGGATCTCGGCCATCACCGGCGGGTGGCCGGGGGTCGACCGCTCGCGGCGCTGCAGCTCCGACAGGGCGTACTGGTCCGGCATGAGGAAGTAGCCCAGCTTCGGCCCCTGGTAGCCCAGCTCCCGGGCCGGGTAGAACTGGTCGTAGCCGTAGAACCTCCCCTCCGGCCAGTCGGCCAGCGCGCCGGGCATCACCCCGACGGTCCGCCAGCCCGCCCGCTGGAACGCCCCGCCGAGGGTGAGCCGGTCGGTGGCGAGCAGGCTGCGGTGCCGCTGCTGGCTGTCGATCCACAGCCCGGACAGCAGCGTGGCGTGGGCCAGCCAGCTTCCGCCGCCCGCCGTCGGGGACGTGAGGTATGCGCTGCGGGATCCGATCCCGGCCGCCCGCAGCCGCCGGGTGCCCTCGTCGAGCACCGCGCCGACCTGCGCGAACTCCGGCTCCTCCACCGCGTCGCGGCCGTAGCTCTCGACGAACGCGACGACGACGTCCTTGCCGCGCAGCGCCGTCAGCAGCTGGTCACCCGGCGTGTCCCGGAACGGGTCGGCGGCGACCTCGGCGGCGAACACGTCGCCGTCGGACAGCCCGCCGCGCACCTGGACCGCGTGGTAGCGGACCAGGGCGGTCGCGCCGCTGTCGGCCACCGGCACCCCGGGGACGATCCGCACCCCGAAGGCGGCGCAGGCGACCCAGCCGACGGTCAGCGCCGCGACGGCCCTCCTCGCCCCGGTGTCGTGCCGGGCGAGCAGCGCGGCCAGGCGCAGCGCGGCCAGCGCCAGCGCCACCAGCAGGCCCACGGCGAGCAGCACGACGCCCACGGCGGTGCCGACCGCACCGGCCCGGCCGACCGAGCCGGCGAGGAACGCGTACGCGTCGTCGAACAGCACCCAGTCCGACACCAGGTCGAAGGGGCGGTCCCAGGCGACCTGGAAGCCCAGGTCGGTGAGCCTGACCACGGTGACCAGCCCCAGCGCGGCCCCGGTCAGCGCGGCGACCACCCGGCGGGGGCGCGGCGGCAGGGCGAGCAGAGCGGCGGCGACGATCAGCGCCTCGACCGGCAGCCGCAGGAACGCGGCCGGGCTCAGCTCCCGCAACTGGTCCGGAGCGGTGAGGGCGGCGGCCACGAGCAGCGCGGCCAGGGGGCCGCCGACCGCCCGGCGGACCCGTCGACCCCGCCCCGGCACCTCGGCCGGCCGGCCCGCTTCGTCCGCCGCGCGCCGACCCTCGTCGCCGCCCGTGCCGCCGCCGGTGGCGTCGGTGGGGCCCTCGCCCGTCGGATCGTCGCCGGTGGCGCGGGTCGGGCCGTCGCCGGTGGCGCGGATCGGGTCGTCGCCGGCCGCGTCGGTCGGGTCGCCCGGGTGGTTCGTCACGTCGTCTTCTCTCCCGTGCATCCGGTGGGCGGTCAGGCCGGCAGGTGGGCCGGTACCCGGACCGGCTCGTCCCGGCGCAGGACCGCGCCGTCGGTCGCGGCGACCGGGCGGTGCCGCCACAGCCAGCCGACGTCGCGCCCGAAGGACTCGACGAGCAGCGCGAACGCCCCGGCCAGCAGCACCGTCGCCCCGACCGGCGGCAGGACCCCGGCCGCGGCGACGACCAGGACGATGCCCTGGAGCGCGGCGACGACCTTACGCCACTGCCGCGGCGGCAGCGTCCCGCGCAGCCACGGCGACGTCCAGCCGGCCGCCACGAAGGCGTACCGCATCGCGCCCAGGGCGAGCACCCAGCCCCCGGCCGTGGGCGCGAGGTGCACGCCCAGCAGCAGGATGAGGTACGCGTCGACCTCCATGTCGAACCGGGCCCCGAGGTCGCTCTCGGTGCCGGTGCGCCGCGCCACCTGCCCGTCGACGGCGTCCAGCAGCAGCGCCACGGCGGCGAGGCCGACCAGCAACGGCACCGGCGCGGCCCGGGTGAACCCGTCGGCCACCAGCGCCGTCACCCCGCCGATCAGCACCGCCCGGCCCAACGTCACCACGTCCGCCGGCCCCAGGCCGGAGCCGCCCGCCCCGCGCAGCGCCCGGGCGAGCAGCCCGCACAGGACCATCCCGTACGCCGTGCCGGCGAGCCAGCCCGCCGGGCCGAGGCCGACGGTCGCGCCGATCCCCGCCAGCAGGACGAACAGGCTGACCAGTCCTGCCAGCGGACCGTGTTGAACCCTGCGCACCGTGCCTCCGTGTTTGATGATCGAGAGACTGCTGTTCGACGGGCTGTCGACGAACAACACGGAGAATCCGGCCGAACGGTTCGGTGCGGCGGGCAACGCGAGGAGGACGACGTGACGACGAGGACCCTCCGGTGACCGGCGAGGCGTACGCGTTCTGGCTGCGTGAGCCCGGGGTGGGGGAGATCCGCCCCGCGGTGCTGCCCGCCCCCGGCCCCGACGAGGTGCTGGTGCGCGCCCGCTACTCGGGGGTCAGCCGCGGCACCGAGACCCTCGTCTTCGCCGGCCGGGTCCCCGTCGACCAGCACACCGCGATGCGCGCCCCGTTCCAGGAGGGCGACTTCCCGGCCCCCGTGAAGTACGGCTACCTCAGCGTCGGCGTCGTCGAGCAGGGCCCGGCCGAGCTGCGCGGGCGGACCGTGTTCTGCCTGCACCCGCACCAGAGCGCGTACGTCGTGCCCGCCTCGGCCGTGGTGCCGGTGCCCGACGGGGTGCCGGCGGCCCGCGCGGTGCTCGCCGGCACCGTGGAGACCGCCGTCAACGCCCTGTGGGACGCCCCGCCGCTGATCGGCGACCGGGTGAGCGTCGTCGGCGCGGGCATGGTCGGCTGCGGGGTCGCCGCGCTGCTCGCCCGCTTCCCCGGGGTACGGGTCGAACTGGTCGACGCCGACCCCGCCCGGGCCGCCGTCGCCGCCGCGCTCGGCGTCGACTTCGCCACCCCCGAGCGGGCCACCGGCGGACGCGACCTGGTCGTGCACGCCAGCGCCACCTCGGAGGGGCTGCAGCGGTCGCTGGAACTGCTCGCCCCGGAGGGTACGGCGGTGGAGCTGAGCTGGTATGGCGACCGCGCGGTGCGGCTGTCGCTGGGCGGGGCGTTCCACTCCGGCCGGTTGACCGTGCGCAGCAGCCAGGTGGGCATGGTCGCCCCGGCCCGCCGGGGCAGCCGCACGTACGCCGACCGGCTCGCCCTCGCCCTGGAACTGCTCGCCGACCCCGCGTTCGACGCGCTGATCACCGGCAGCTCGCCGTTCGCGGAACTGCCCGACGTGCTCGCCGGCCTCACCGACGGCAGCCTGCCCGCCCTGTGCCACCTCATCACCTATCAGGAGAGTGACCCGTGTTCAGCGTGACCGTCCGCGATCACATGATGATCGCCCACAGCTTCCGCGGTGACGTCTTCGGCCCGGCGCAGCGCCTGCACGGTGCCACGTTCGTCGTCGACGCCACGTTCCGCCGCCCCGACCTGGACGCCGACGGCATCGTCGTCGACATCGGCCTGGCCACCGAGCAACTGCGCGCCGTCCTCGGCGAGCTGACCTACCGCAACCTCGACGACGAGCCCGCGTTCGCCGGGGTGAACACGACCACGGAGGTGCTGGCCCGCACGGTCGCCGACCGGCTCGCCGACCGGGTGCACGCCGGCGATCTCGGCGCGGGCGCGCGGGGACTGGCCGGGATCACCGTCACCCTGCACGAGTCGCACGTCGCCTGGGCCAGCTACGAGCGGCCCCTGTGACAGCCCCGGCCCCGGCCGGCGGGGGCGTCCCGGCCGGCGGGGCGGCTCCCGCCGGCGCCCGTCCCGAGGTGCACGTGGTGCTCCCCGGCGACATCGACGACCCGGCCACTCCCAGCGGCGGCAACCACTACGACCGGCGGGTCTGCGCCGGGCTGGTCGACGCTGGCTGGCGGGTCCACGAGCATCCGGTGCCCGGTGACTGGCCGACGCCCGGCCCGGCCGCGCGGGCCGACCTCGCCGCCCGGCTCGCCGCCCTGCCCGACGGCGCGGTGGTGCTGCTCGACGGCCTCGTCGCCTCGGTCACCCCGCAGGAGCTGCGGGCGCAGGCCGGCCGGCTGCGGCTCGTCGTGCTGGTCCACATGCCGCGCGACGACGCCGCCGAGGCCCGCGCCCTGGCCGCCGCCACGGCCGTCGTCGCCACCAGCGAGTGGACCCGCCGCCGGCTGCTCGACCGGTACGGGCTGCCCGCCGACCGGGTCCACGTCGCCGTGCCGGGGGTCGACCCCGCGCCACCGGTCGCCGGCACGGCCGCCGGCACGGCGCTGCTCTGCGTCGCGGCCGTCGCCCCGCACAAGGGGCACGACGTGCTGCTGGCGGCCCTGGCGGCGGTGGCGGACCTGCCGTGGCGGTGCGCCTGCGTCGGCACGCTGACCCGCGACCCCGCCCACGTGCGGCGGCTGCGCCGGCAGGCCGACGGGTCCGGCCTGACCGGGCGGGTGGAACTGCTCGGCCCGCGCACCGGCCCCGCCCTGGCCGCCGCGTACGCCGCCGCCGACCTGCTGGTGCTGGCCTCACGCGGCGAGACGTACGGGATGGTCGTCACCGAGGCCCTCGCGCGGGGCATCCCGGTGCTGGCCACGGACGTCGGCGGCGTGCCCGAGGCGCTGGGCCACACCCCCGACGGCGTACGTCCCGGCCTGCTGGTGCCGCCCGACGACCCGGCGGCGCTGGCCGGCACGCTGCGCGCCTGGCTGGGCGACGCCGGCCTGCGGGAGCGGCTGCGCCGCGCCGCCCGCGCCCGCCGGCCGGCCCTGACCGGCTGGTCGACCACCTCCACCATCCTCGCGGCGGTCCTGAAGGGAGCGGCGACATGAGCGACGCCCACGGCGGCGGGGGCCCGACGGCCCACCCGCGCGACGGCCACGGCACCGGGAATCCGACGGTCCGCACGCGCGACGGCCACGACGGCGCGGCGGGCCACATGAGCGACGGCGACGACACCGCCGCCTTCGCCGGCTGGCTGCGACTGCGGGAGCCCGCCGACGCGGCGGCCCGCGCGGTGGACCTGCTGGCACCGGTGCGCCGACGCCTCGCCGGCGACCGGCCGGTCGTGATCCACGACCTGGGCGCCGGCACCGGATCGATGGGGCGCTGGCTGGCCCCCCGGCTGCCCGGCCCGCAGCACTGGGTGCTCCACGACCGCGACCCCGGCCTGCTGGAGCGGGCCCGGGCCGCCCTGGAGGGCCTCGCCGCCTCCGGCGGCGGCGAGGTCA
Organism: Micromonospora sp. PTRAS2; assembly: GCF_054052245.1. NCBI lineage: Bacteria > Bacillati > Actinomycetota > Actinomycetes > Micromonosporales > Micromonosporaceae > Micromonospora > Micromonospora sp. PTRAS2. Next base: position 5,351 of record NZ_JBSWBU010000016.1, on the reverse strand, counting down.
CCGTGGAGACCCGGCAGGGTGACATCACCCGCCTGTCCGCCGCCGACCTCGCCGACGCGTCCCTGGTCACCGCGTCGGCGCTGCTGGACATGCTCACCGCCGAGGAGGTCGAGCGGATCGTGGCGGCCTGCGCCGGCAGGCCGACGCTGTTCACCCTCACCGTGGTCGGCCGGGTGCGGCTGACCCCCGCCGACCCGCTGGACGCCGAGGTCGCCGCCGCGTTCGACGACCACCAGCGGCGCGTCGCCCCCGGCCGGGGCGCGCTGCTCGGCCCCGACGCCGTCGCCGCCTGCGTGGCCGCGTTCGCCCGCCGGGGCGTCGACGTGCTGACCCGGCCCAGCCCGTGGCGGCTCGGCCCGGACCGCGCCGAGCTGACCGCCGAGTGGTTCACCGGCTGGCTGGGCGCCGCCCGCGAGCAGCGGCCCGAGCTGACCGGGCGGACCACGGCGTACGGCCGAACCCGGCGGGCCGCCGCCCACGCCGGTACGCTCGACGTCCTGGTCGACCACGCCGACCTGCTCGCCGGCTGCGGGTGAACCATCCGGGCGTGCCACACGTGAACCCGGAGGGAAGATGATCGTGCAGGGAGGTCCGGGTTTGCCAGCGAGCACGGAACCGGCGGCGTCGCCCGCCACACGCGTCGGCCGGCTGCCCCGGTCGTTCTGGGGGTGGGCGCGCACCCTCGCCGGGGTCGCGGTGCTGGCGGCCCTGCTGTGGCGGCTGGGCAGCGGCCCGTTCGTCGCCGGGCTGCGCCTGATCGACGGCGCGGCCGTCGCGGCGGCGCTCGGCATCGGCCTGGTCACCACCGTCTGCGCCGCGTGGCGGTGGAGCCTGGTCGCCGCCGGGCTGGGCGTCCGGCTGCCGCTGCGCGAGGCGGTGGCGCACTGCTACCGGGCCGTGTTCCTCAACTCCACCCTGCCCGGCGGGGTGCTCGGCGACGTCGACCGCGCGGTGCGTCACGGCCGCGACTGCGGGGACGTCGGCCGGGGCGTGCGGGCCGTGGTCTGGGAGCGCACGGCCGGCCAGGCGGTCACGGTGGTCCTCGCGGTGGGCGTGCTGGCCGCGTTCCCGTCGCCGGTGCGGCAGCACCTGCCGGCGGCGGCGGGGCTGGTCGTCGCCGCCGGCCTGGGCGCGGTGCTGCTGGGTCGCGTCGCGCCCCGGTCGGGGGCGTCGCGGTGGGCTCGGGCGCTGCGCACCGCCGTGGCCGACGTCCGCTCCGGCGTGCTGGGCCGGCGGACCTGGGTCGGCGTGCTGGTCGCCTCCGCCGTGGTGCTGGCGGGCCACCTGGCCACGTTCGTCGTCGCGGCCCGCACGGCGGGCGTCGACGCGCCGCTGTCCCGGCTGCTGCCGCTGACGCTGCTCGCGCTGCTCGCGATGATCCTGCCGCTGAACGTGGGCGGGTTCGGGCCGCGCGAGGGGGTGGCCGCGTGGGCGTTCGCCGCCGCCGGCCTGACCGCCGCCCAGGGCGTCGCCGCCGCCACCGTGTACGGGGCGTTGGCGCTGGTGGCGAGCCTGCCCGGGGGCGTGGTGCTGCTGGCCCGCCGACTTCCGTCGCCCGCGGCGACCGGCGTCGTGTCCCCGGCCCCCGTCGCCACCGCCCGCGCCGCCCGGTGGGTGTCGCGTCCGGCGCGCACCGGCGTGCACGGTTGACCGTCCGACGAAGGAGACCGATGTCCGAAGCACTGCCCGTCGCGACCATCCGGACCCAGGTGACGGTCCCGCTGCGCTTCCCCGACGGCTACGCCACCTCCGCCCGGGTGTTCTCGTTCCACGGCCTCGTGGACGGCCGGGAGCACCTCGCGTTCGGGCTCGGTGACTGGTCGGTCGCGGTGGACCGGGCCGCCGCCGGCGGGTCGCCGCCGCTGGTCCGCCCGCACAGCGAGTGCCTGACCGGGGACGTGTTTGGCAGCCAGCGGTGCGACTGCGGGCCGCAGTTGCGCGAGGCGGTCGAGCGGATCGCCGCCGCCGGTGGGCTCCTGCTCTACCTGCGCCAGGAGGGGCGCGGCATCGGCCTCTACGCCAAGCTCGACGCGTACGCCCTGCAGGACGCCGGGCTCGACACCTACGAGGCGAACCTGGCCCTGGGGCGGGGCGCGGACGAACGGGACTACACGGTCGCCGCGCAGATGCTGGCGGCCCTCGGCGCCGAGCGGGTGGCCCTGCTCAGCAACAACCCGGACAAGGCCGACCAGCTGCGCCGACTCGGCATCGAGGTGGCCGAGCGGGTGCCCACTGGGCTGCACCTGTCCGACGCCAACGCCGGCTACCTCGCGGCCAAGGTGGACCGCGCCGCCCACACCATCGACCTCCCGTTCGTCCGGTGACCGCCGCCGCGCCGACCCCGCAGGACGCCGCGCCGGCCGCCGGCGCGCCCGCCACGCCCCGGCCGTACGTGCTGCTCAGCTGCGCCATGTCGATCGACGGCTACATCGACGACGCCAGCGACCAGCGGCTGCTGCTGTCCAACGAGGCGGACCTGGACCGGGTCGACGCCGTGCGGGCCGGGTGCGACGCGATCCTCGTCGGCGCGGCCACCGTCCGGGCCGACGATCCTCGCCTGGTGATCCGCTCGCCGCGGCGGCGCACCGAGCGGGCCGCGCGCGGCCTGCCGCCGTCGCCGACGAAGGTGACCGTCACCGCGAGCGGCGACCTCGACCCGGCGGCCCGGTTCTTCACCGTCGGGGACGCGGAACGGGTCGTCTACTGTGCCACGTCCGTGCTGGCGCAGACCCGGCACCGGCTCGGCGGCCTGGCCACCGTCGCCGACGGCGGCGACCCGGTCGACCCCTGCCGGGTGCTGGCCGACCTGGCCGCCCGGGGGGTGCGCCGGCTCATGGTGGAGGGCGGCGCGGCCGTGCACGCCCTGTTCCTCGGCGCCGGCCTCGCCGACGAGCTGCACCTGGTGGTCGCCCCGTTCTTCGTCGGCGACCGCCGCGCGCCGCGCTTCCCCGGCGAGGGCCGGTTCCCGTGGCACCCTGGCCGCCGCGCGGGCCTGGCGGAGGTCCGCCAGATCGGCGACGTCGTCCTGCTGCGCTACGCCCTGTCCGGGCGCTGCCCCGGCGCGTGACCGGCCCGGTCGCCGCGCGGCTGCCTGCTGCGGTCGCCCGCGCAGGCTGCGGGGGTTGGCCCGCCGCGCGGGTCAGTCGCCCGGCGGGGACAGGTGCTCCGCGAGTCGCGCGGCGGCGGTGAGCATGGCGCGGCCCCGGTCGGTGAGCCGCCGCCGCCAGTTCTCCAGGGACTCGGCCAGCGGCTCGGTGCCGGCCGCGTCGCGGACCTGCCGCACGACCGTGGCGATGTGGTCCAGCCGGTAGCCGCCGCGCCGCAGCAGGTGGGCCAACTCGGCGTCGCGCACGTCGTCGGCCGAGTAGAGGCGGTAGCCGGTGGCCTGACCCCGGCTCGGCGCGAGGATGCCGGCCCGTTCCCACTTGCGCAGGGCCGCCGGGGTCACGCCGACCCGGCGGGCGAGACCACCGATCGCCAGCGGCCGCTCGGGTCGGCCCGTCGGTGGCTGGTGGGGGCCGCCCGCCGGTGACAGGTCGGGGCGGGCCGTCGGGGGCCGGTCGGGTCGGCTCGCCGCCGGTGGCCGCGTGAGCAGGCCCACGGCAACCTCGACGGCGTCGAGCGTCTCCCGGTCGCGCAGCAGCTGGGCGTGGCTGCGGTCGATCGCCCGCAGGGCGGTGTCCAGGTCACCGGCGTTGACGGCGCGCATGATCTCGCCGCTGGCGGCGTACCCGTGCGCCGGGATCAGCGCCAGGTAGGCGCGCAGCGCCCGGACGTGCTCGGCCGTGTAGGCGCGATAGCCGCTGGGCGTGCGCCGGGCCGGGGGCAGCACCCCGTCGCGCTCGTAGTTGCGGACCGTCTGCGTCGAGATGCCGTGCTCGCGCGCAAGGTCGGTCGGCCGGTAGGAACTCCTGCGCACCTGACCTCCCGTTTGATGCTTACCACCGGCTCAGCCGCCTGATTCTCGGCCCCAGCTTCACAAAGGAGTTCAACGATACGGTAGAGGTCATGACCCAGCCTCCTCCGAGCGTCCCCGTCGCCGGCCTCCCGACCGAGGCCGACCTCGCCCAGCGGATCCTCGCGCTGCCCGCAGTCACGCAGGTGCGGGCCGACGCGGCGTCGGGCGCGCCGCCGGCCAGTTGGGGCGAGCGGTTCTTCTTCGTCGGCCCGGACCGCCGCCGGCCGTTCGCCACGATCGTCGCGCACGACACGCCCGGGTTCGACGAGGACTCGCGCCTCGACCGGCCCGACGTCCACCGTCTCAACGTCGAGCTGGGCCGTGCCGAGTTCCAGCGCCGGTTCGGCTACCCGCCCGCGCGCTTTCCCGACCACCGGGCCGGCATCGACTTCACCCGGCAGGGCGAGATCATGCCCCACCCCGCGTACGGCCTGCACGGCTGGGCGTGCGTCCTGTGTCCCGGCGTCGATCTGCTCCCGGAGGTGGACCGGCTGATCGCCCACGCGCACGCCCGGGCGGTCGACCGGCACCGGCGGGCCGGCGACCGCCCGGGTTCGGACGGGGGCGGGGCCCTCAGCGCACCGGGCCGGTGACCTGGGGGCCCGCTTCGAGGAAGCGCAGCATGTGGGCGCCCAGCTCCTCGGCGAGGGCGAACGGCAGCAGGTCGGTGCGGATCGTGATGCGCAGCAGGGCGTCGGCGTGGCGGGGGATCGCCTCGACGGTGAGGCCGCTCATCACCTCCCGGGCGTACGGTTCGACGACCTCCTCGGTGCGGCAGCCGGGCAGGTCCAGCGGGAGCACCACGTTGTCCTGGTAGGCGAAGCCGGGCAGGCCGGCGACGACCTCGCTGGGCAGCCCGACGGCCGGGTCCGCGGCGCTCTCCGAGAACGGCACGTCCTGGGCGGCCATCAGCTCGTCGACGGTCTGCTGGACGTGCCGGATCAGGTCCTGCCCGGGCGCGAACCGTACCCGCACGCAGTTGGAGTTGATCCGGGTGGTGAACGCGGAGTCGAGGACGCGGCTGCCGCGCTTGGCCACGATCATGAGCAGGCCGATGTCGTCCTGCTGGTGGACGGCGCGCAGGGCGGTGGCGAAGGCGGCGACGAAGTAGCTGGAGCGGCTGAACCGGTGCTCCCGGGCCGCTTGGTCCCAGCGCTGCAGAACCTGCGGGCTGACGGTGAGGATGTGCCCGGCCTTCGGGCCCCAGGCGAGGGCCTGCTCCAGCGGCACCTTCAGCTCGCCGTCGCCCTGCCGGGGGAGGCCGTGGAGTTGGCCGCGCCAGTATGCGCGTTGGGCGGGCAGGTCGGCGGCGTCGTGGAGCCGGGCGTACTCGTCGTAGGTCTGGCGGAGGGTGGGCGCGGGACGGTCCCATTCGGGGGCCTTGCCGGCGAGG
>NZ_JBSWBU010000015.1:0-109358 GCF_054052245.1 Micromonospora sp. PTRAS2 | reverse complement strand
GAGCCCTACACTGTAGGGCTGCCTTCCGGGGCAACCTCTCTAACTTACCCGATCTCATCTTCGCCGTCAACCCTGTTCCCAAGGTTTGCGCTCAGATTCACTCGGACCCACGGCGACGCACGCCGAAGAACGGCGGTCGTTTCTGTCGTGGAGGGCCGCAGACCGGCCGATCGCCGCTTCGCGGCCACCCGCCCGGCTCCTGCCGGCCTCAGCACTCTACCCGGTCGGCTTCGCGATCGCAACCCCGTCTCACCGGAGTCGCCCCGCACCGCCCGGACCAGCCTCGCTCGGCGTCTCCGCCGCGAGCCTGTGCCCGCTCTCAGCCGGTTTGTCCGGCCTCCCGCGTGCAGAGAGAAAGTTACGCGTACGGCCTCGGGAAGGCAAATCAACGCCTGTCACTGTCCTGACGGAAAGGGCCCCGCCACGCACACCGGAATCGCGCCCGCGCATGTCAGAGTGTCTGGCATGGATGACGCCCTCCCCCGCCAGGCGACGCCCCTCGCCGAAGAAGCCCTGCTCGGACTGCTGCTGCCGTTCTGGCAGCTGGTCATCGGCGCCGTGGTGGTGGCCGTCATCCTGCTCTCCGTGGGCCGGCTGGCGCGGCGTGGACGCTCGCGGATGTCCGCCGCGCTGCTCATCACGGCCACCGCCATCGCCGGGCTCACCGTGCTGGGGGTACTCCTGCAGAGCTGACCCGCGGGCCCGGACGCTTCAGAGCCGGCGGTTCGCCAGGCTGGGCAGCTCGGTGCGAATGGTCCGGAGGCGGTCCAGGTCCAAGTCGACGACGGTGAGACCGGGGCCGTCCGGCACCTGGCCGAGGACCGTCCCCCACGGGTCGACGACCATGCTCCGGCCGAAGCAGGTGCGCCCCGGCTCGTGGTCGCCGGTCTGACCGGCGGCGGCGACGAAGCACTGGTTCTCGATGGCCCGCGCCCGCAACAGGACCTCCCAGTGGTCGCGCCCGGTGTGCACCATGAACGCGGCCGGCACCACCAGCAGCGTGGCACCCCCATCCGTGGCCAGGTGCCGGTACAGCTCCGGGAACCGGAGGTCGTAGCAGATCGACAAGCCGACCCGGACGCCCTCGACGTCGACCACCACCGGCTTGTCCCCCGGCGCCACCGTCGCCGACTCCAGGTATGACACCCGGCCGGGGATCTCCACGTCGTACAGGTGGATCTTGCGGTAGGTCCCGGCGAGCGCGCCCGTGCGGTCGAAGAGCAGGGAGGTGTTCCAGGTGTGATCCCGGTCCGGGCCCGCCTCGTGGAACGACCCGGCGTGCACCCAGATGCCGAGCCGCCGGGCGACGTCGGCGAAGAACCGACCCACCGTGCCGTCCACCGGCTCGGGCGCCGGCATCCCGGCTGCGGTGCCGAGATAGTCGACATACTCCGGGAGGACCGCCAGGTCCGCGCCGGCCGCTGCGGCCCGGATCAACAAGGCCTCCGCGGCCGCGAGATTGGCGGCCCGGTCGTCGCGGGAGTTCAGCTGGCAGACGGCGACGCGCATGACCCTCAGCGTACGGCTGGCGGGGCCCCCGCGACAGCCTCCACCGCCGGCGGAGGGGTCGTGGACCCTCCCCGCCGGACGGGGAGGGTCAGGCGGACTTCTCCTCGCGGTCCCGGCGGGCCCGGCGGCCGGTGAACTCGCGCGGCACGATCGTGGGGTTGACGTTCTCCAGGACCACCTCGCGGGTGATCAGCACCCGGGCGGCGTCGGGGTTGCTCGGCACCTCGTACATCACGGAGAGCAGGACCTCCTCCATGATGGCGCGCAGGCCACGGGCGCCCGTGCCGCGCAGCATCGCCTGGTCGGCGATGGCCTCCAGGGCCGGCGGCTCGAACTCCAGCTCCACGCCGTCGAGCTCGAAGAGACGCTGGTATTGCTTCACGAGGGCGTTGCGCGGCTCGGTGAGGATCCGCACGAGGGCGGACCGGTCGAGGCTGCGGACGTTGGTGATCACCGGAAGCCGGCCGATGAACTCGGGGATCAGGCCGAACTTCAGCATGTCCTCGGGCATGACCTGACTGAAGATGTCGTCGGTCGACCGCTCGGAGACCGAGCGGAGCCGCGCGCCGAAGCCCGTCCCGCCGTGGCCCGTGCGGGCCTCGATGATCTGGTCGAGGCCGGCGAAGGCGCCACCGCAGATGAACAGCACGTTGGTGGTGTCGATCTGGATGAACTCCTGGTGCGGGTGCTTGCGCCCGCCCTGCGGCGGCACGTTGGCCACCGTGCCTTCGAGCATCTTCAGCAGCGCCTGCTGGACGCCCTCGCCGGAGACGTCCCGCGTGATCGACGGGTTCTCCGACTTACGGGCGATCTTGTCGACCTCGTCGATGTAGATGATGCCGGTCTCGGCGCGCTTGATGTCGTAGTCTGCGGCCTGGATCAGCTTGAGGAGGATGTTCTCCACGTCCTCGCCCACGTAACCCGCCTCGGTGAGGGCGGTGGCGTCCGCGATCGCGAAGGGGACGTTCAGCATCCGGGCGAGGGTCTGCGCGAGGTGGGTCTTGCCGCACCCGGTCGGCCCGAGCAGCAGGATGTTGGACTTGGCCAGCTCGACGGCGTCACTGCCGGAACCCGGCGCGCCGGCCGCCTCGGCCTGGATCCGCTTGTAGTGGTTGTAGACGGCGACCGCGAGCGCCTTCTTGGCCTGGTCCTGGCCGACCACGTAGTTGTCGAGGAACTGGCAGATCTCCATCGGCTTGGGAAGCTCTTCCCACTTCACCTCGCCGGACTCGGCCAGCTCCTCCTCGATGATCTCGTTGCAGAGATCGATGCACTCGTCGCAGATGTAGACCCCGGGGCCCGCGATGAGCTTTTTCACCTGCTTCTGCGACTTGCCGCAGAAGGAGCATTTGAGTAGGTCGCCGCCGTCACCGATCCGTGCCACCTACGTTCTCCCTGCACTCATCGGCCGGTGCACCGGCCATGACCTGCGGACGCTGCGCTCCGTCCGTCTCCGTTCGCTCGCCGGACCGTCCCGACGCAGCGGTACGGGCCCGACGTTACCCGCTGGCGGGGGTTTCTCCGACCCCCAAATCGGGCGTGTCAGAGGTCGGCCGGCAAAGCGCCTGGCCGACCTCTGACCCATGCTCGTCTCAGCTGGCCGCGTTGGCGGCGAGGAGCCCCTTCTTGCGGCTGGTGAGGATCGTGTCCACCAGCCCGTACTCCTTGGACTCCTCGGCCGTCATGATCTTGTCACGGTCGATGTCCTTGCGGACCTTCTCCACCGGCTGGTTGCAGTGCCGGGCGAGCATCTCCTCCAGCTGCGTCCGCATCCGCAGGATCTCCCGGGCCTGGATCTCGATGTCCGAGCCCTGCCCGTAGCCGCCCTCCGTGGCCGGCTGGTGGATGATGATCCGCGAGTTCGGCAGCGCCATGCGCTTGCCCGGCGTGCCGGCGGAGAGCAGCACCGCGGCGGCACTGGCCGCCTGGCCCAGGCAGACCGTCGAGATGTCCGGCCGGACGTACTGCATCGTGTCGTAGATCGCCGTCATCGCGGTGAACGAGCCACCCGGCGAGTTGATGTACATGATGATGTCGCGGTCGGGGTCGGTGCCCTCGAGCGTCAGCAGCTGCGCCATCACGTCGTTGGCGGACGCGTCGTCCACCTGGACACCGAGGAAGATGATCCGGTCCTCGAAGAGCTTGTTGTACGGGTTGGACTCCTTCACCCCGTACGACGTGCGCTCGACGAACGACGGCAGGACGTAGCGGTTGTGCACGGCCGCGAACTGGGGCGGCAGGCTCAGGTCGGTCATCGTCAGCTCCTCGGTCAGCTCAGGGTCCCGGCGCCCGCCGGAACCTGCACGGCTCCGGTGATCACCTTGTCGATGAAGCCGTAGTCCGTCGCCTCCTGGGCGGTGAACCAGCGGTCACGGTCCGAGTCCGCCTCGATCTGGGCGAAAGTCTGGCCGGTGTGGAAGGCCACCCGCTCCTGGAACATCCGCTTCGTGTAGAGCATCTGCTCCGCCTGGATGGCGATGTCCGACGCGGTGCCGCCCATGCCGCCGGACGGCTGGTGCATCATGATCCGGGCGTGCGGCAGGGCGTAGCGCTTGCCCTTGGTGCCCGCGCAGAGCAGCAGCTGCCCCATCGAGGCGGCCATGCCCATCGCGACCGTGGAGACGTCGTTGTCGATGTACTGCATCGTGTCGTAGATCGCCATGCCGGAGTAGACCGAGCCACCGGGCGAGTTGATCCAGAGGTAGATGTCCCGGTCCGGGTCCTCCGCAGCGAGCAGCAGCAGCTGCGCGCAGATGCGGTTGGCCACCTGGTCGTTCACCTCGCTGCCCAGGAAGATGATGCGCTCCCTGAGCAACCGGTTGTAGACCGAGTCGTCGAGGTTGCCAATGTTCTCGCCACCGCGGGCATCGATCGCCCGGAGCGGCTTCGCTGGGATGTGCATGTCGGTCATGGCAGCCCTTCGCTCTCCGTACCGTCCTACCCGACACTAACCGCTCGCCCGGGCGGCAGAGTCCCGGTCGGGGCGCTTTTCGCTCTCAGCGCAGCCCCTTCGGGACGTACCCGGAAAAGGGCTTGGGCCGCCGCCCACCGCAACCGGTGGACGGCGGCCGCACCCGAGGTGTCAGTGCTCGTGGTCGTGGTCGTGCGCCTCTTCGCCCTCGGCGCGGATGGCGTCGAGGCTCACCTCGTTGCCCGCGGTGTCCTTGATCTTGATGCGCTCCATCACCGAGGCCAGCGCCTTGCCGCGCCGCACGTCACCGAAGACGGCCGCCGCCGAGCCCGAGCGGACCAGCTGGTCGTAGTACTGCTGCGGGGGCATCCCGGCGCGCTGCGCGCGGTGGACGATCTCGTGGCCGAACTCGTCGTCGGAGACCTGGACCTCCTCGGCGTCGGCCAGGGTGTCCAGCAGCAGCTGGATCTTGACGCCGTCGGTCGCCGCCTCGTTGAGCTCGGCGTCGATCTGCTCCTCGGTCTTCTCCTCGGCCGCGAGGTATTCCTCCAGGGAGGCGCCGATCCGCTCCAGCTGGTCGATCATGGCCTGCTTGCGGCCCTCGACCTCCTCGCGCACGACGCCCTCCGGCGCCGGCACCCCGGCGGCCTCGACGAGCTGCTCCAGGGCCTTGTCGCGGGCGGCGTAGATCTGCTCGACCCGCTTGCCCCGGGTGACCCGCTCGCGCACGTCGGCGCGCAGCTCCTCGATGGTGTCGAACTCGCTCGCCATCTGGGCGAAGTCGTCGTCCAGCTCCGGCAGCTCCTTCTCCTTGACCGTGCGCACGGTCACCGCCACCTCGGCGTCCCGGCCGGCGAAGTCGCCGCCGACGAGCTGGGTGGTGAAGGTGGTGCTCTCGCCGGCGGCGAGGCCGACGAGGGCCTCGTCCAGCCCCGGCAGGAGCTGCTTGCTGCCGACCTCGTGGGAGATGTTGGTCGCCGAGCCGCCCGGGACGTCCTCGCCGTCGACCGTGGCGTTCAGGTCGATCTGCACGTAGTCGCCCTCGGCGGCGGCCCGCTCGACGGTCTTCAGGGTGGCGAACCGCTCGCGCAGGTTCTTCACCTGCTCCTCGATCTCGCTGTCGTCGATCTGGAGCTCGTCGACGGTGACCTCGATCGAGTCGAGCTCCGGCAGGGTGATCTCGGGCCGGACGTCCACCTCGGCGGTGAAGTTGAGGGAGTCGCCGTCGTTGAACTCGGTGATCTCGACCTCGGGGCGACCGAGGGTCTTCAGGTCGTGCTCGCGGACCGCGGCGAGGATGTTCTGCGGGATGGCCTCCTGCACCGCCTCGTTGAGGACGGTGCCCCGGCCCACCCGCTGGTCGATCACGGCGGCCGGCACCTTGCCCCGCCGGAAGCCGGGCACCTGCACCTGCGAACCGATCTCCCGGTACGCCTTCTTGAGGCTCGGCTCGAGCTCGACGAACGGCACCTCGATGGCGAGCCGCACGCGCGTCGGGCTCAGAGTCTCGACGGTGCTCTTCACAGGCGTACTCCTTGACGGATCTCAGTTGAGTCTGGGCGTGATTCAGCCCATCGAGTGTAGGCGAGCCGACGCGGCCCCTCGGCAGCGCCCGGGGCACCAGGTGGGAACCGGCGGCTCCCAGGGGTGCCCCGGCCGCGGACGACAGTCGGGGTGGCGGGATTTGAACCCACGGCCCCTCGCTCCCAAAGCGAGTGCGCTACCAAGCTGCGCCACACCCCGTGGCGACGAGAAGTGTATGCCGTCGAGGCGCGGCGGGGGTGCCGGGGCCGGACGCGCCGCGTCCGCGCCGCCATATCGGCGACATGGCGGTGTCCCGGGGCGCGGATACCACCACCTCCCCGGCATGACGTGGATCATGGGTACGCGCGGACAGGATGCGCGCCGAACCCGGGCACCGGGTAGGCTGTCGGCGCACCCCGTGCACCGGGGCGCACGCGGGCGTAGCTCAATGGCAGAGCTTCAGTCTTCCAAACTGACGGTGCGGGTTCGATTCCCGTCGCCCGCTCCACACCCTCCGGCCCAGGTCAGCGGCACACTCGCCGAGCCTGGGCCGTTCTCGTTCTAGCCCTTACCGATCTTGCGTGCCATTGGCGTGCCAGTAGCGCCGGCCGTGCCGTCCGAGGCGAGTTCGCGTACCGGCCGCTCGGCCTTTCCGCCCTTGGTCGGCTTCTGCTTCGCCGACTTGTCGCTGCCCTTCGCCTTGCCCTTCGTCGACTTGGCCTTGCCCGGTGCCGCCGCCCGCTTCGCCTGCTTGGCGATGCGGCGATCCATGCCGGCCGCGATCTCCCGATCCCGCTCGCTGTTCGCGTGCTGGTAGACCAGCGCCGCCCGCATGCTCGCGTGACCCATCCGATGCATCAGGTCCCGCGTGCTGGCCCCGGTCGCCGCCGCCAGGTTGTTGCCCGTGTGCCGCAGGTCGTGGAAGTGGAACCCCTCCGGCATGCCGGCCGCCCGCAGCGCCGCCGCCCAGCCGACCGCCCGACGGAAGTTGCCGGAACGCAGCACCGCACCCTTGTCTCCCGTGAAGACCAGCTCCTCCGGCGTTGTCCGGTGGGGTGGTGGGGCCGGCAGCCGGCCGGGCCGCGCGGCCAGTAGTCCGCGCGGCGTGGGGGAGCGCACGCCGGCCGCGTCGGCGGCTGCCGGGTCGGTGGCGGGGTTGCGGCTACTGCGCCTCCGGCGGGGGCGCTCCGGCTCCAGGATGGCCGGGGGTCCGCCGGCGGCTCGCGGTCCGTGGGCGGTGGCGGTGGGGAGCCATCCCGCCCACCGTCGACCCGGGGCGAGCCGAGCAGACCACCGCCCGACCCGCCAGCGTCCGTACGAGCCGTCAAGGCCGTCTTGACGTAGCGGGCCGGGCGGCGGCCCGCTCCCCAGGGGGCGGGTCGACGGCAGACGGGATGGCAAACGGGTGCGGTCTGTGGGGGTGCCCGATGCAAGCTCCTAGACAATCGCGTCGTACGAGTGGAATGCTCTGGATCATGGCTGACACCAGAAAGGTCCATGGGGCGTAAGCGTCCAGGCGCTTTGCGTGCCCTCGGCAGAGTGCCTGAGCAGGAACTCGCCGCCCGCATCCGGCTACCGGACATGCCACCCAGGGTGGCCACGGAGCTTCGACGCCGCAGGTTGGATCGGGCGTTCGCGTCGGCATACCGATCGTGGCGATCGTTCGTCTACAAACCCGGCGCGCAAAGTTCGGACAACCCGTGCTACGGCTGCCCGTGTTGTGACCCTAGCGATCCACGTGACCGGCTTGAGTGGGTCTTGAATTCGATGCCTACGTGGTCTCGCGGTGGGCTAATCCGGCTCGTTGCTCCCCTAGACCGTCAGTACCGAGCAATCACCTGGCCGGACCCGACCGCACCGCAGGCCTGGCCGTGGTGGTGGCGACGTGTTCGCTGAGGGACGGCGCTCCAGTTGGGTAACCAGCTGGGTGACGACGGGCACGAGCAAGGTCGGACGACCGTGGACTCTGGCGGACCGTTGGCGCAGCACCGCCGGTCCGCTTGCACAGCTCAGCGGCGGCCGGTCATTCCTTCACCCCGAAGCGGTCTTGGTCAGGAACAATGCTCCAGTGGGCTGGGATGAGTTCCTCTGGCATGTGGACCATCGGCTAGGTATGTATGTCGGACGGCCAAGGTACGAGCGAGCGTTCTCGGCGCTGACAGGGTTCGACCTCGCGCGTGGCCGGGGCGAGCTGGCAGAGTTCCAAGGGTGGATGTCCGTCCGCCACCGTGGCAGCAGCCTTGCCTTCTGGTCGCTGGTGTTGGTGGAGACCTTCGGTGAGGGTGCGACCGAGGACAGCCTTGCTAGCGATGACGACCACACGCGGGCCATCTCGAACCTCTGCCGGCTCCTCCGCGAGTTCCTTGGGCAGCAAGTGTCGATTGCCGACCAACGCTAAGCGGCGATGGCCCTGTTGCTGTTGACAGCATCGGTGACAGCAACAGGGCCGAACAGCGCGAGCCGAAGTTGGTCGGCGACGGATCAGCGCCCGACGTCAGAGACGTGCGCGGACATGCCCGGACGGAGCGCCCAGAACTTACAAGCGAGAGGTCGGAGCCCGTCGAGCAACGACGTACTGGCCTGCCGCGAGGCCAAGTACGGTTCCTATGGAGGTCGGAACTGCAGCGAGGACCAGGACGAGGGCGTCCCCGGCGGCGCTGTGGTACGACGAGCGCAGCCAGGTTCCGGCATAGAAACCCAGCAGTACAAGAGCAGCCCACCAGAGCGCACGCTCGCGGAATGCTGCAACCGCGCCGACTGCCAGTCCTGAACCACCGAGGCTGGCGACCATGATGAGGGCAGCGGCAGGAGCACGTTCGATCGACCCGCCTGCACCGGCCGCTGCCAACCCTGACAGCACCCCAAGTCCAAGGGGCAGTCCGCCCGCCAACCAACGCCTGTCGAGTCGCACGGTCAGAACGGTAGCAACAGATGGCAGGTACGCCGGGTGGCTTACTGAGTGACGGGACATCCGGCTTCAACCCACCACTGCCGAATCACTCTCTTCAGGATCAAGGCGCCGCGCAAGCGCGGCGCGTTGGCCGCGCACTGGCCTGCTGGCGGCCTCCGGCCGGCATCGGCCGCGCGTGGCCAACCATGGCTCGTCCTACGCCTGGGGAGCAATGATCGCGGCCTCTATGCGCAGTCCAACGCCGACGAGCACCAAGAGGCCAGCGAGGACGTGAGGTTCCGTCCGCCCTGAGTCGCTCAACGCGGTGAGCGCGGAGATCAGCAAGCCCGCCAGCGATGACGCAGTGCCTACTACTCGTCTGGTAGCGGCTCGCCGGGATCGAAGGTCCACTGCGGGACCGTACCGGAGAGCGGACCTCGAAACTGTCCGCATGGCGACTGACCACCGACTTGCGGTCGTGACGATCGCGGGGCGGTCATCCACCGCCGAGGTTAGGGCGATCGGCTGCCGCGCCGCTTCGCGGCTTGCCACCAGGTACCGGGGTCCAGGCGCGCTGGGAGCCGGCGACACGGCTTACCGCCCCCGGCCCGAGAGGCCGGGGGCGGTAAGCCGCACGCCGCCGGACAGTCGCGCGCCCACCGCGCAGCCGTGCCAGCCACGTGCCAGTAGCCGGTGTCCCAGACGGTCCCCAGCGGTCATGACCGGGCACCACGACCCGGCTGCTGACCAGGCGATCCGGGCAGATCATGACAGCCGAGAACGATCTTCCAAACTGACGGTGCGGGTTCGATTCCCGTCGCCCGCTCCACCGCCTCCGGCCAGATCAGCGAGACGGGCGCTGCACCCGGGCCGTTCTCGTCCCGGCCTCTTCATGCGCTTGCGTGTCATCAGCGCGGCCGGGGCGGTCGCGTGTCCGACCCTCGTCTCGAGCACAGACACGTCGGCGAGCGGCTTTGACGTCGGAGTGTCAGACTGCGGTGTCAGCCTCTTGAGGCATGAAGCCGCTCGCCGTGCACCGAGCCGAGGTCGGCATCCTTTACGGCCACTTCGTCCTACGAGACGCGTGGTGCGATGCCGGCGACGACGGGGAGTCGTACAGAGATTCACACAATCAGGTGGCCGGTGCATCCACGTACCGACTCACCGTACGAGCGCTCTCGGACCCGCTCGACGTAGGACTCGAACTGCGGACATGGGACGTCGAGCCCGAACCGGATGGCGGCTCGTGGGACGGATGCCGACAGCTTGAGTTGCACTGCCCCACCGGGGCGTTGCTCGTCGAGGTGATCACCGCCGGAGCGGCGGCAGAGATCACGCTGCCGCCAGGGGCGGGGGTCTACGGCGTCCGGGTCCACCGCAGCGGGCGCGACGACTACCAGAGGTTCCTCATCGACCTCTGGTGGCAGACACCGCTGCCGTTAGACGACGATGACGAGGACTTCTGCGACGAGGCGGTCGCTTGACGCCGTCAGGGGACGCGAGCCCCGACGCTCATGGCCTGGCCACCACCTGGACAATGCTGCCGCCGCTCACCGTCTTGTCGCCGTCCCCCGAGGAGGTGACCAGGTTGTAGCAACCCGGCCGGGCATCGACACCGATCACGATGGTGCTGACGGGTCGCTCGTCGGGCACGCCGGATGGCCGAATCGGTACAGCCTCGAAGGTGACCAGCCCTGGAATGATTCGGGTGTCCTCCGTCGCGGCCTTGAGATCGCCCACTGTGGTGAACGGACCTGTCAGGCGCGCGGTCAACTCGAACCCTGTCGAGGCTGCGCCCGGTTGCTCCGGTGACTCGACAGTCCAGTGCACGGTCAAGGTCTCCCCCGCCTGGTACGACTTGTCGACGTCCTGAGCCTCGCAGCAGGTGTAGGTCACCGGTGCGGCGGCCTCTGCGGGGCCCGACGCCCCGGGGCCGCAGGCCGCCAGGAACGGCATGACCGCGCAGGCAAGCAGGCGGGCCCGCGACACGTTCATGTGCAGGAGGGTAGGCCACGATCGCCAGCCCACACGCCCACCGTCACAGACCGGAGCCGAGTCGTCCGAGGTGCTGGAGAGTCATGGGTTCCTCAGCGGCTGTTCGGTGGGAGACTGCCCGGGACCGGCGACTCCGCCGCGCACTCGCCGCTTCGGGTCTCCAGGGGACGGTAGGGGCACCATCCGTTCCTCGTGCACCTTGATCTCTGTGCGGAATCGATGAGCGGCTGGATGCCAGATCTCCTCGAACGGTCCCATGACGTTGTCCCCGATACCTCGGCGACGAACCCTGGCCGCCAGCCATGCGAGAAGGCCCAGGATGGCCGTCAACGAACCACCAACCAGCGCGATCGCCAGAAGCTCGGCCACCGACCCAGGCTAGTCCGTGTCGGGCACCGTGTCAGGTACCTGCCAACAACGGCACCCAGGACGGTCGCCCAGGGGCACCAACGGTCGTAGGCTTCCGGCTCTGACTCGTCCCATTCACCGCTGTTCCAACTCGTCAGTGATCTCGACCAGTATCGCAGCGACAGTCGCGGGGTCCCACACCATGTGAAGATGGCGGCCGTCCAGGATCCGAGCCGGCCATTCCCGGTTCTCCACTTCCCGAAGCTCATTGGCGTACGTGGCACCGAAGGCCACGTAGCCGGCTGGGTTCGTCGCCCAACCGGCGGGGACATCCACCTCCGCGGTGAGGTAGTCCCAGGGCACCCGGCGCTGGTCAGCCTCGACCCGCCGCCGGGTCTGCTGGTCCGGGAACAGGGCGGCGACGTCCTCTTCCGGCCACCACTCGCTCCACAGCGGCAGCAGGCCATCGGCACCGACCCGATCCCGGAGCGTCGCGATCAGCCCCGCCGGTGCGACCGGTATGCGATCGCTCTCCGGCGGCAGCACGGCGTCGAGAAACACGGTTGCCCGCACCGGGCGCGAAGCGTCGAGCGCGGGTACGTACAGGCCGGCGTTGCTGTTCGGCACCAGGACCCGCCGAGCCTGGGCACGGCGTTGTCCAGTGCGCGTAGCACCTCGTCGGGTGAGAACAGCGGATCCCGTGGGAGCGAGGGAACGATGACGTCGTACCCACGCGCCGTGAGTGCGGAGGCGACTGGAGCCCACACCACCGGGCCGAGAAACGGGCTCGACAGCAGTACGAAGGTTCGCCCCATCGTTCACCTCTACCACAACACGTCACCCCTTGCTCGCCGCCGAGTCACCTCCCGGCGCGCACCCGATCCCCTACCCGGATCGGAGCTCCGGCACCTGGCGGGATGGCGGAAGCCGCCCGTTGCCGGCTACCCGAGCAGGGCGACGGCTGCTGCCACGACCGTCTCGATGACCGGAGCCGCGTCGTCCGACGTGTCGACTTCGACGACGGCGTCGACGCCCTCCGGCGGCACGAAGATCGACCGTTTCAGCTCGCCCCGCTGAAACAGGGCCAGAAGCTGCTGGCCGACGGCCCCGCCCCCGGCCGCCCGGGCAACGAGTCGCCGGCCGATGACCGCCTCCCGGGCGACGACGTGCACGGCCAGCACGCGGGCGTCACCCGCGAGCAGCACGCCCAGCAACTGGTGGGACAGCACCGAGGACTCGACGACGAAGCTCACCCCGGAGGCCGCGAGCAGTCGGGCTGCGTCGACCATCACGGCCTCGGCCCGGAGGCTGACGGGGCCACCGGCGAGGTGGAAGTCCCCGTCGAGGCGTACCCGACCGTCCTCGCCGACGGAGGCGGAGGAGAGGCCGAGACCTGCCTTGATCTCGTCGCGGGTCAGGAACGGGATGCCGAGGTGGCCAGCCGTCGCGGAGGCGACGGTCGTCTTCCCCGCCCCCGGGCACCCGCATACCGCGATCACCACCGGCCGTTCCCGCACTGGCATCCGCCGATCCTGACAGATCAGGACGTCGCCGCGCCGAGCCCCCACCGTCGGGGGCGAGCCCGTCGGCGCAGGGCCGTCGACCCACCACACCCCTATCCCGGTACGGCGGGTCGCGCTGGCCGGCGGCGGCATGTTCCTTCTCCGGCGGGCGTTGAGCGTGGCCGGCTGCGGGGCCTGGCGTTCCCGCAGCGTCACCAGGCCCGCGGGCTGGACGAATAGCTCGCGGCTGGCGACCGCGCGGCCCTTGTCGTCCAGCTGGTAGCCCCGAAGCCACACCCAACCGTGGTACGTGACCAACTCGGTCAGCACCTTGATCACGCGGAAGGTCATCGGCTCCACGAACTGGACAGACGCCTTCCGGGTGACCAGGATGACGTCCCCCGGCGAAGGGACCTGGCTCACGACGACGGGAGGCCGTCGGCGGCCCCGGGCTCCGGAACCTGTCGGCCGCGCTCCGGGACCGCCCACATCTCCAGCGGCCTGCCGCACCACCCCACGAACCGATCCGTGATCTCGGCGGTGCTCAGGCCGTCGATCTCCCGGTGGGCGTCGCGCAGGTACGGGCTCATGTAGCGCTCAAGCGCCCGTACGTTGCAGTGGCACAGCTCCTTGAGCTGCCGCTTGCGGACGAGGCACGGCCAGGGCTCGCCGCAGACGAGGCAGTTCCAGTCCGGCCTCGACGGGCCGTGCATCGCCGGGTAGTCAGTCATCGTCCTGCCCGCCATCCGGTGGACGCCCCTTGTAGAGCGGCCACACGGGCGCACGCCTGTACTCACCGCGGCGCCGGGGTGCCCACAGCTCGCGAGGACGCCGGCACTCCGCTTGCAGCTCCAGCACGGTGGCCTGATGGCGGCGGGCCTCGTCCTGCGCGGCGACGGCCTCCCGGTAGAGCGTGTCCGTGTCGATCTCGACGCGGCGAAGGAAGGTCGCGACTGCTTCCGGGTCGAGCCCTCGCCGACCGAAGCGGGTCATCGGGAAGCGCTGCCAGCGGACCTCCACCGGCGTCAACAGGTGCCGGGTGGTCCGGTAGAGCCCGCCGCCCTCGTCGGTGCTCCGCTCCATGTGCCTCCGTCCCTCGCTGTCGACAGCGACGCGCGGCCCGACCGCCGAAACGGCCTGCCTTGGTGTGGCTGGTTGCATCGGGCCCGGTGCCTGCCGCAACTCCGCGCAGGTGGACAAGCGGGCAGGCACCGGACTCGTGCCCCTCCTAGGGGTGTCTGGAAGTGATCTACTCGGGGTTGCGACCCGAGGAGTTACGGATGACCCCGAAGTACGAGCGAGTGGCAGAGGCCATCCGCGAACAAATCCGCAGTGGCAAGTTCACCGTCGGCGACAAGCTGCCGTCGACGACCGAGCTCAAGGCCGAACATGGGGTTTCCTACGCTTCTGTTCGCAGTGCCATGTTGATCCTTCGAACTGAAGGCATCGTCGAAGGCCGCCAAGGCGAAGGCGTCTACGTCAAGGCCAAGCCGGCGGACTGACGGCCCTGGCTGCTGCACCGAGGAACATGATCGCGACCTGGGGCAGGCCGCCGCGCGGGGCCCGGGCGCAATCACAGCCCGAGACGTGGTCAAGGGAACCGCGCAAGCGTCGGCCCGCCCGCCCCATCAGGCCGGGCAAACCGCCCAAACGGGCGGTTGATCGACTTCATGTCGGGCAGGTGGGGGTATCCCCGTCCGATTGATACCGCCATGTCGCCGACATGAAGTCGATCAAACAGACGGGGGCCCGCCGGGCGGGCGCACTCGACCGTCACTGCTCAGGGCTGCCCTGGCGAGCACCGATCACGGCAGCGCCTGGTACGAGCCCCCGGCACGGTCCGCCAGGTGAACCCTGGTGCGAGGCGTCTTTCGCCCGTCCACGTCATCGGCAACGTGGTCAGCGCCAATGCACGATCGCGGAGGTGGTCGGTCGCCGCCGAGGTCAGGCCGGACCCGGTACGTGAAGTTACGACACGTCGAACAGGCGTAGGCCGTCGTACTCGGCGAAGTCCTTGCCGTTGAAGGTCGCCAGCGGAAGCCGGTCGGCCAGGCAGCAAGCCGCGATCCAGGAGTCGTTCGTCGGACGGGGACGCCCCCGATGCTGCGCCCGCGCCTGGAGCTGGCCCCAGGTAGTCGCCACCGCCTCATCGAAGGGCAGCAGCACCACGCCGGATCGCCACTGCGCAAGGTCGACCAGCTTGCGTGGCCCCCAACTCCGCAGCACGGTCCACTTGGTCAACTCCCCCAGCGTGACGAACGTGATGCACAGGGTCTTACCCGTCAGACGGGCACGAGGGCGGTCTTTTGGGGCAGGCGGCCCCGCAGAATCGCCGACGCGACGTCCGTGTCCAGGACGACAAGGCTCCGGTGCAGGCGTACTGCTGGATGTCCGCGCCGTCGCCGGTGCCGGCGTCGACCACGTCGAGGCACTTGCCGCTGTGCCGGGCCCGGAGCTGGAAGTGGTCGCCGGTCGCCGCCCACTGCCACCGGCAGCGGATCCCGTGGGAGCGAGGGAACGATGACGTCGTAGCCGCGCGCCGTGAGTGCGGGCGACGGGGTGGCAGAAGCCGACAGCGTGGGCTCTACTGCACAGTGATGAACCAGCGAGGTTGCTTCTCCTGTGCGAACAACGCCCGGTTCGACGAGCTGCCGCCGCGTGAGCTGACCTGGCCATCGACCGCCGGGGGCCGAACGTGTTCGGGTTCCCGGGGCAACCGGACGGCCACGTGGTGGACGCCGACGAGATGGACCGCCTGTCGAACGCCCTCGCCCGGTGGCTCTAGCCACCCGTGACACGACATCTGGGAGAGTTGGACACCATGCGACTTGCACAGCACGTGTCGCTGATCGCCGCCACCATCACCACCGGACTCATGGCAGGGCTGTTCGCCGCCTTCGCCTACGCGGTCATGCCCGCGCTGAAAGGGGCCGGGGACCGGACGTTCGTGGACACGATGCAGCGGATCAACGTGACCATAGTCAACGGCTGGTTCATGCCGGGCTTCCTGGGCGCACCGGTGTTCGCCACCCTGTCCGCTCTCCTGGCCTGGCGCGGAGAAGGCCGCCCAGCGCTGCCGTGGATCACCGGCGGGTTGGCCCTGTACCTGGCGATGTTCCTCATCACCATCGCCGTCAACGTACCGCTCAACGACAAGCTCGCGGCGGCCGGCGATCCCGGCCACAATGCCGACCTCGCAGCCGTACGGGGGCGCTTCGAATCCAGCTGGGTCATCTGGAACATCGTCCGCGCCCTGTGCAGCACGGCGGCGTTCGGCTGCCTCACCTGGGCTCTGCTCGTCTACGGCCGTACCGCCGATTGAGTCGGCAGCCGAGGCGGCTCACCCACGCCGACGGCCGGCACGACATCACCCGCACGCCCCATCCGTCACGCTCGGCGCGAGCCGTCAGGACGGGGTACGCGACCACTGCTGGTTGGTGGCACCGTTGCAGGCGTACTGCTGGATGTCCGCGCTGTCGCCGGTGCCGGCGTTGACCACGTCGAGGCACTTGCCGCTGTGCCGGGCCCGGAGCTGGAAGTAGTCGCCGGTCGCGGCCCACTGCCACTGCTGGTTGGTGCCGCTGCCGCAGGTGTACTGGATGATGTTGGCGCCGTCGGCGGTGGACGCGTTGGCGACGTCGAGGCATTTGCCGCTGTTGGCGTTGACGACGCGGAAGTAGCCGCCGCCGGCGTCCTGGAACTCCCACTTCTGGTTGCCGCCGCCGTTCCAGGTGTACTGCTTGACCTCGGCGTTGTTGGCCGTGGAGTAGCCCACCACGTCCATCACCCTGCCGCTGTGCCGGGCGGTGACGCGGTAGGAGGCGGGCGAGTTGCCGGTGACCGTCCCGGTGGCCGTGTCGATGGTGACGGACGGGTACCAGGTCAGGCTCATGCTGGTGCTGGACGGGAAGGTGATCGGCAGCCAGACGTACTGCGAGTCGCCGACGGGGCCACCCCAGGCGCCCGCCCAGCGGTCGCCCAGGTACAGGTAGCTGGTGGTGGAGGTGCCCTGGATGGGCAGCACGTAGGCCGGCTGGGAGCTGAACGTGCTGCTGTTGCCCACGTCGGTCCAGCCGCTCCACGGCCCGGAGATGCTCGGCGCGGTGGCGTACTTCGCCTGGTTGGGGCTCCAGCCCGTCGCTCCGGAGGTCAGCAGGAAGTACGTGCTGCCCCGCTTGAACATCGCGGGCGCCTCGCGGTGGGCGCCGTCCCAGAAGTTGCCCACGAGGGTGGCGACGTTCAGGTAGTCCGAGGTGAGCCGGTAGATGTGCAGGTCGTAGTTGTCGTCGGCGGCCGAGATCATGTACGCCGTACCGTTGTCGTTGTAGAGCGTGATGTCGCGGGACATGTGCTGTCCGAGCGGCCGGAAGCTGCCGTGGTAGGTGTAGTTGCCGTCCACGGTGGCCGACGAGGCCACGGCGGCCCGCGCCTCGTTGTAGTCGGAGCCGTTCTCCTTGTGCATCCACATCACGTACCGGCCGGTGCTGGCGTTGTAGATGACCTTCGGTCGCTCGATGTTGGCGCGCTGCAGTTCGGCGGCCGACGACTGGGTCAGCACGTTGTTGCGGAACTCCCAGGTGCGCAGGTCGGTGGAGCGGTAGACGGAGACCGCCCGGAAGGTGTTGTCGGCGTTGCGGTTCTCGCCGAACCAGTAGTAGTAGTCGCCGACCTTGAGGACACCGCCGCCGTGGGCGTGCACCACTGCGCCGCCCGTGTCGGTGAACTGGGTGCCGTTGGTGACGGTCACCGGCGCGGCCGTGGCCACGGTGGTCGGCCCGACCACCGTCGCGATGGCCACGGTGAGCGCCATTCCCAGCGACAGGAGACGTCCGCCTCTGCTCATCCGATCGTCCTTCCGTCGGTCAGGACGGCCGCGCCGACCTCGACATCCGCCGCAGGGCCCCGACGCCGCGACGCGGCCGAGACTGGGCTGCACGTGCATTAACCCATCGATGGTCACCCATGCGCAACAACTCGGTAACCGGAGTGTGGGACGCTCGCCGCCGGATTACCCTCGTGCCGTGCGGAAGCGGACACGCGTCGTCCTCGGACTGGTCACGGCCGCCGCGCTCGCCGCGCCGGTCGCCGTCGCCGGCGTCCACCTCACCCACCGCCGCGACGAGGACGGCTACCTGGCGTACCTCAAGGAGTACGGCGATCCGCACAGCGACGCCCCGGTGCCGGTGCTGCCGCCCGCCGCCGACCTGCTCGCCGAGGGCGACGCGGCCTGCGACTGGATGCGGGAGCAGCCGTACGCGCTGTGGCGGACCGCGCCGCGGTACCACTTCTTCGCCGTCTACGAGCGCTACCTGCAGCGCGTCGCGGGCCGCCCACCGCGTTGGGGCACCGGCCTTCCCGACATCAACATGGTGGTGGCGGGCGCCTGGGCGTACCTCTGCCCGGCCGACTGGGAGCTACGGCAGCCCCGGCGCCGCCCCTTCGCCCCCGAGCCGGACTGAACACTGACCGGGCTGACGGTTACCGGCCGCAGGTCAGCGTGGGGACGCCGGCCGCGCCGCTGGACCACACCATCATCCCGAACGTCGTCGAGGCGCCGGGCGCCAGCGTGCCGTTGTACGACGCGTTGCGGACGACGACGTCGGCCCCGCTGGTCTCCGCCACCCCGTTCCAGGCCGCCGAGATGCGCTCGTCGCCGGGCCACCGCCAGGACACCCGCCAGCCCTGGACCGGTTCGCCGCCGCTGGCGCGCACGGTGACCGTGGCGGTGAAGCCGCCGATCCACCGGTTGTCGACGGTGGCGGTCGCGGTGCACACCGACTGGTCGGTGGTGCGGGCGGGCCCACCGATGACGTACGGGTCCTTCTTGCCGTCAGGCTCGCTGAACCGGAACCAGTAGTCGGTGCCCGGGGTCAGCCCGCCGATGGTCACCGTCCCGTTGCGCTCGGGCCCGGTGAGTGCCTGGGCTGCGGGGTTGCGCCACTGCTCGGCGTCGGAGCGGCTGGTGAAAAGGAGGACCTGCATCGGCGGGTCGTAGCCGCAGGGCGGGCTGAGCAGCATCGTGTAGGTGATGGTCAGGCTCGTCGCGGTGGTCGCCGTCACCTGACCCCAGATCGGCAGGGCCGGCGGGCACGCCACGGTCGGGGTGGGGATCGGCGGCGCCGGGGTCTGCATCGGGGCGGGGGGCGCGGCGGCGGCGCCGGCCGCGCCGGCCCAGGTGGCCAGGGTCAGGGTCGCGGCGGCGAGCACCACGCCGGGCATGCGGAACATCCGTACCTCCTCGGATCGCGGGACGCGCCGACCGACTGGCGGGCAGCGGTCGGCGGCGGTCGCCGGGAGGGCGGCCCGGCGCCGGATGGCCCTGCCACCCCGCGCGCCTTCCCAGGCTGGTTCGGGGCTTCGCGCCGGCTCCCGGGCGCGCGACCCAGCGACAGCCTTCCATTCGATAAACGTCGATGCAATAAGCCGTTCCGGTCGGGCGCGGGCAGCCGTCAGGACAGCCGCGGGCGCGCGGTCAGGCCGGCCGGCGTTCGGCGTCCAGGCCGTCGACGACGCGGGTGGCGATGCGCTCCAGGGCGCGTACCTCGTCGGGGTCGAGCTGGTCGAAGACGAGCCGCCGGACGGTGTCGACGTGCGCGGGCGCGGCGGCTTCGATGGCCGCGCGGCCGGCGGCGGTGAGCACCACGAACGCGCCCCGGGCGTCCTGGGGGCACTCCTCGCGGTCGACCAGGCCCCGGCGCTGCATGCGACCGAGGTGGTGCGACAGGCGGCTCTGCTCCCACTGGAGGTCGCGTTGCAGCGCGAACGGGCGCAGCCGCCCGCCGGGGGCCTCGGCGAGCTGGACCAGCACGCCGTAGTCGGCGAAGGAGAGCCCGGAGTCGGCCTGCAACTGCCGACCCAGCCGCGCGGCCAGCTCGGCCTGCATGCGCAGGTACGCCCGCCAGGCGCGCTGCTGGTCGTCGTCGAGCCATCGGGTGCCGGTCATGACCCCAGCGTACCAGTGATGCATGACACGTCATGGACGGAATGAATGATGCGTCATGTAGGTTGAGGCCAACGTACATGACACATCATGAGACCCCGGAGGAGATCGAGATGAGCACCGCAACCGGCGCCGACCTGGCCCAGCTGACCGGCACCTACACCATCGACCCGAGCCACACCCGCATCGGGTTCGTCGCCCGGCACGCGATGGTGACCAAGGTGCGCGGCGCGTTCAACGAGTTCGAGGGCTCCGTCGCCTTCGACGCGGCCGACCCCGCCCGCACCGACGTGCGGGTGACCATCCAGGCCACGAGCATCGACACCCGCAACGCCCAGCGCGACGCGCACCTGCGCAGCAACGACTTCCTGGACATGGAGACCCACCCGGAGATCACCTTCGTCTCCACGGCGTTCCGGCAGACCGGCGAGGACACCTTCGACCTGACCGGCGACCTGACCGTCAAGGGCGTCACCAACCCCGTCACGATCCCCTTCACCTACGAGGGCGCGGCCAGCGACCCGTTCGGCAACCTGCGCCTCGGCTTCGAGGGCGCGGTGACGATCAACCGCAAGGACTACGGGGTGACCTGGAA
Source organism: Micromonospora sp. PTRAS2 (assembly GCF_054052245.1). Lineage (NCBI taxonomy): Bacteria > Bacillati > Actinomycetota > Actinomycetes > Micromonosporales > Micromonosporaceae > Micromonospora > Micromonospora sp. PTRAS2. The sequence continues at coordinate 89,144 of NZ_JBSWBU010000015.1, read as the reverse complement.
CGCGGCGCTGGAGACCGGCGGCGTGCTCGTCAGCGAGAAGATCACCCTGGAGTTCGAGGTCTCGGCGATCAAGAACGCCTGACCCCGCTCCCCCTCCCACCAGCGGCCTTGAGAGGACATCCCATGAGCGCCACGCTGACCCCCCGGGTGGACATCCGCCGGGCCGACGACCGGTACAAGACCGACATCGCCTGGCTCGACTCCAAGCACTCGTTCTCGTTCGGCAACCACTGGTCCCCCGACAACACCCACCACGGGCTGCTGCTGGTGAACAACGACGACGTGGTCCGGGCGGGCACCGGCTTCGAGACGCACCCGCACCGGGACATGGAGATCGTCACCTGGGTCCTCCAGGGGTCGCTGGTGCACCAGGACTCCACCGGCCACTCCGGCGTGATCTATCCGGGGCTGGCCCAGCGGATGAGCGCCGGCACCGGCATCCTGCACTCGGAGAAGAACGACTCGTGGCGGCTCGGCGGCGAGCGGCACACCGAGCCGGTGCACTTCGTGCAGATGTGGGTGGTGCCCGACGAGCCCGGCGTCACCCCCGGCTACGAGCAGCTGGAGATCGGCGACGAGCTGCTCACCGGCGGGCTCGTCCCGGTCGCGTCGGGGATGGACCGGCACGCCGACGCCGCGGCCATCCGGATCCGGAACCGGTACGCCGCCCTCTACGCGGCCCGGCTCCAGCCCGGCCAGAGCGTGCAGCTGCCCGAGGCGCCGTACCTGCACCTGTTCGTGCCCCGGGGCGCGGTGACCCTCGAAGGCTCGGGCGCGCTCGGCACCGCCGACGCGGTCCGCTTCACCGCCACCGGCGGGCAGCGGGTCACGGCCACCGAGCCGGCCGAGATCCTGGTCTGGGAGATGCACGCCACCGTCGCCGACTGAGCCGCCCGGCGGCGGCCACGGGACCGGTGTCCGGCCTGCGTACGATGCGGGGCCGGACATCGGCTCGTCCCGGCGGAGGTAACGGCAGATGGCAGGCCAGCACGACGGGTTCGCCCTCGGCGTCGACCTCGGCACGTCCAACACCGTGGCCGTGCTGCGCTGGCCGGACGGGCGGACCCGCCCGCTGCTGGTCGACGGGCAGCCGGTCGTCCCCTCCGGCGTGTACGCCGACACCGACGGGCGGCTGCACGTCGGCCGGGACGCCCGGCGGCTGGCGCAGGCCGATCCGGGGCGCTACGAGCCGAACCCGAAGCGCCGCATCGACGCCCCGACCGTCGCGCTGGGCGACCGCGAGTACGCCCCCGCCGACCTGCTCGCCGCGATCCTGCACGCGGTGGGGCAGGCGGCCGTCGCCGCGGTCGGCTTCCTGCCCCCGGCGGTGCTCACCTGCCCGGCGTCCTGGGACGACGCCCGCCGGCAGGTCCTCGCCGACGCGCTGCTGAGGGCGGGCTGGCCGCAGGCCGCCGAGCACACCCTGTCCGGCCCCACCCCGCCCGGCACCCGGCTGCTGCGCGAGCCCGTCGCCGCCGCCCGCTACTACGCCCAGGTGCTGCGCCGGCCGGTGCCCGTCGGCGGCTCGATCGCCGTGTTCGACCTCGGCGGCGGCACCCTCGACGTGGCGGTGCTGCGCAACGAGGGGGCCGACCCGTGGGGCGACTCGGGCTTCACCGTGACCGCCACCGGGGGCGTGCCCGACCTGGGCGGGCTGGACCTGGACGCGGCCCTGGTGACCCGGCTGGGCGAGCGGGTGTCCGCCACCGACCCGCAGGTGTGGCAGCGGCTCACCCAGCCGGCCGACGCGCCGCAGTGGCGCGACCGGCACCAGCTGTGGGAGGGCGTCCGCGAGGCGCGGGAGATGCTGTCCCGGGCGACGGTCGCGCCGGTGGTCGTGCCGGGCCTGCCGGCGGTCGTCGAGCTGACCCGCGAGGACGTCGAGGGCGTGGCCGCCCCGCTGCTGGCCCGGGCCGTCGCCGAGACCCGGCGGGTGATCGCCGCCGCCGGCCTCACCCCCGACCGGCTCGCCGGCCTGTTCCTGGTGGGCGGCCCGACCCGGATGCCGCTGGTGGCCCGCATGCTGCACGCCGAGCTGGGCGTCGCGCCGACCGTGCTGGAGCAGCCGGAGCTGCCGGTGGCCGAGGGAGCGCTGACGGACCTGCCGACCCCCCGCCCGGCCCCCGCGTCGCCGCCCGCCCCGCCCGGCGCTGCTCCGGGGCTGCCGTCGACCGTGCCCGCCCCCGCCGGGACGCCGGCCACCGCGTGGGGCGGGCCCATGCCCGTGTCGCCGCCCGCGCCCGTGCCGCCGACCGCACCCGGGTCACCCGCCGCACCCGGGTCGCCTTCGGCCGCCCGCCGGCGGCGCGCGCTGTGGATCACGGTGGCGGCGGTGCTCGCCCTCGCCGGGGTGGGCGTCGGGGCCGCGCTGTGGTTCACCCGGGACCGCTACCCGGGGCTGGAGTTCCAGAACCTGGCCGAGGTCGCACGCGTCCCGGCCGGCGAGGACCGGCCGGTCGAGACCCTCACCGCGCTGCTCGGCGACGTCGGCTACGCGGCGTACCCGCTGCCGGACGACCGGCTGGAGATCGTGGCGCTCGACGCGGGGACCGGCCGGACCCGATGGCGGAAGCAGACCACGCAGACGGCGCAGCAGTGGGACGCGCTCGTCGCCGTGCCCGGGGCGGTGGCGGCCTTCGCCGACCCGATCGGCGTCGACGCGCCCCGCGATCTGGTGGTGCGCGACGCCGCCTCCGGCGAGCAGCGGTGGAGCCGGAGCATCGGCGACGACGACCGGGTGATCTTCGGGCGGGACGTGGCGGTGCTGATCGACACCACCGGGAACCGGCTCGTCGGGCTGCGGATGCGCGACGGGGCGCAGGTCTGGACCGAGGACAACCCGCGCGACTCGTCCGGCAACGCCCGCAGCGCCGTGCTGCCGGTCGAGACCGCCGAGGCGGCCGGCGGGCCGGCGTACGCCGACGGGACGCCCCGCGACCCGTGGCGGGGCAAGGCCGACCGGCTCGTGCAAATCGGCGCGGACCGCTCGGCCCGGCTGATCGACCTGGTCGAGGGCACGGTGCTGCGCAGCTGGCCCGCCGTCGCCGACCTCGACGACCCGATGGTCGCGCGGGACGACCGGCTGTACGTGGTCGACGACGCCGGGGCCGGCGGCTACCGGCTGCTCGGGTACGACCTCACCCGGGTGGCCGAGCCGACGGTGCTGCACAGCGCCGCCGACGACGGGCGTCGGGTCGCGGCGCTGGTGGCCTGCGGCAAGCACCGGGCGTGCCTGTTGGAGGCCCCGGCCGGCGACGCGGACCGCGCCGAGGTGGTGGCCGTCGCGGAGGGCGAGGAGGCGAGGCGCTGGGCGACGCCGGGGGCCAGGGAACTGGTGCCGGTGGGCGCGCACCTGATCGTGCGGCGGCAGTTCCCGGAGGCGACGTCCACGCTGTTCGACCCGGCGGGCCGCGCGGTGCTGCGCGACCGGAGCGGGGTGGCCGTGCGGCTGGACGCGGGCAACGTGCTGGTCTTCGCCGACCCGCTGAGCGGCGGCGAGGCCGACCGCAGCGTCGCCGGGCTGGCCGTCGGCGGCACCGGCCCGGTCGAGCTGGGCCTGGCCGAGGACGTACGCAGCGAGTCCTGCTCGTGGAACACCAGCGTGCTGCTGTGCGGCGCGGCGAAGGACTTCGTGCTGTACCGCTTCGCCCCGACGCCCTGACGACGGCAACGGTGGATCGCCGCCCGGCCCCGCCCGCCGGTGCGGAGCGGACGGAGCCGGGCGGCCGTCAGTCGGCCGTCAGTCGGTCCTGGCGAGGTCCCGGAAGACGGTGAGCGTGGCCGGGTCGTCGATGGTGGCCGGCACCGGCTCGTCGCGCCCCTCCACCAGCCCACGCATGGTGCGGCGCAGGATCTTGCCGGAGCGGGTCTTCGGCAGCGCCGGCACGACGGTCACCCGGCGGAACGCGGCGACCGGGCCGATCCGCTCCCGCACCAGGGCCACCAGCTCGGCGGCGAGGGCGTCCGGTTCCACCTCGACGCCGGCCTTGAGCACCACGTACCCGCTGGGCACCTGGCCCTTCAGCGCGTCGGCGACGCCGATCACCGCGCACTCGGCCACCGCCGGGTGCCCGGCCAGCACCTCCTCCATCGCCCCGGTGGAGAGCCGGTGCCCGGCCACGTTGATCACGTCGTCGGTGCGGCCCATCACGTACAGGTAGCCGTCGGCGTCGAACCGGCCGCCGTCGCCGGTCAGGTAGTAGCCGTCGAAGGTGCTCAGGTACGACCGCACGTACCGCTCGTCGTCGCCCCAGAGGGTCGGCAGGCAGCCCGGCGGCAGCGGCAGCCTGATCACGATCGAGCCGTCGACGCCCGCCGGCACCTGTTCGCCCCGCGAGTCGACCACCCGCACGTCGTAGCCGGGGACCGGCACCGACGGCGAGCCGGCCTTGATCGGCAGCGGTTCGAGGCCGCGCGGGTTCGCCGCCACCGGCCAGCCCGTCTCGGTCTGCCACCAGTTGTCCACCACCGGCACGCCCAGCCGCGCCCCGGCCCAGGCGAAGGTGTCCGGGTCGAGCCGCTCCCCGGCCAGGAACAGCGTCCGCAGGCTGGTCAGGTCGTACCGGCGGATGCGGGTGCCGTCCGGGTCCTGACGGCGGATCGCCCGGATCGCGGTGGGAGCGGTGAACAGGGCGGCCACCCGGTGCTGGGAGACGACCCGCCAGAACGCGCCCGCGTCCGGCGTGCCGACGGGCTTGCCCTCATAGAGCACCGTGGTCGCGCCGGTGAGCAGCGGGCCGTACACGATGTAGGAGTGGCCGACCACCCAGCCGACGTCGGAGGCGGCCCAGAAGACGTCGCCCGGCCCGATGTCGAAGACGTTGGCCATCGACCAGCGCAGCGCCACCGCGTGCCCGCCGTTGTCGCGTACGACGCCCTTGGGGCGGCCGGTGGTGCCGGAGGTGTACAGCACGTAGAGCGGGTCGGTGGCGGCGACCGGGACGCAGTCGGCGGGTGCCGCGCCGTCGAGGGCGTCGTCCCAGGTGACGTCGCGGCCGGGGGTCAGCGGCGCGGGATGCTGGGGGCGCTGCACGATCACGCACCGCTGCGGGGCGTGCTCGGCCTCGGCGAGGGCCGCGTCGAGGATCGGGTGGTAGGGCACGATCCGGTCCACCTCGATGCCGCACGAGGTGGCCACGACGACCTTGGGCCGGGCGTCGTCGATGCGGACGGCCAGCTCGTGCGCGGCGAAGCCGCCGAACACCACCGAGTGCACCGCGCCGATCCGGGCGCAGGCCAGCATGGCGACCACCGCCTCCGGGACCATCGCCAGGTAGAGCAGCACCCGGTCGCCCCGGCCGACCCCGAGCCGACGCAGGGCCCCGGCGAACCGGGCGGTCGCATCAAGCAGCTCGGCGTACGTGTAGGTGCGGGTGACGCCGGTGACCGGGCTGTCGTGGATCAGCGCCGGCTGGTCGCCGCGTCCCGCCGCCACGTGCCGGTCCAGGGCGTTATGGCAGGTGTTCAGCTCCCCGTCGGGGAACCAGCGGTACAGCGGGGCCCGGGTGTCGTCGAGGATCCGCTGCGGGGGCCGGTGCCAGTCGATCTCCGCCGCCGCGTCCCGCCAGAATCCCGTCGGGTCGGCGATGCTCCGCTCGTACGCTGCTCGATACGCGCCCATCGGACCATGATCGCCGGGGGCCGCGGGTGGGGACGACGGCCGGTCGGCTCCGGTGCGCCGGACGTACCCCCCGGGTCGCCGAACGGCGCTGCGGCCGCCCGCCGAACCCAGTCCGGACGGTCGGCCGGTCCCGCCGGGGCGGATGAAGGCCCGCCGGGTGGGTATGCGGCGTCGGCCTGGTGAGGAACGGCCCGCGTCGCGCGGGCCGCGACGGCGACGCCCGGGCGGCCCGGCCCACGGCCGACCGCCCGGGCGCACCGGGGAATCAGTTGCCGGTGACCCAGTTCCAGGCGGAGACCACCCACTCGGTCTGCTGGAGGTAGGCGACCCCCAGGCCGACCAGGAAGACGGCAGTCACCAGGTGGGCGCCGCGCGCGCTGCGCCGGACCCGCCCGAGCTGCCGTTCCAGGACGACCCGGCCGAGCAGCCGGGACAGCCCGAACAGGCCCGCGGCGACCAGCAGGCTCAGCAGGAAGGTGAGCACCGGCGCCCCCAGGTTGCCCCGCCCGGAGATGGCCCAGATGCCCCAGCAGACGAAGGCGAAGAGGGCACCGGCGGCGCTCCACTCGCCGCCGACCCGGAGCTGGTTGAGGTGCCAGCTCAGCGGCCGGCGGGGCGCCGACACGTTGGACCACTGCCCATCGTGCCCGTCGTGCCCGGCGTGGCCGCCGTGCTCGACGGTGGGGAACTGCTCGGTGCGCGGCGGGCGCCGCTGGCCGACGGACGCCACGCCCCGGCGGAAGGCGTCGGGCTGCGGCGGCACCCCGACACCCGGCTGCGGCGGCACCTCGACCGTGCGCTCCGCCCACGGCTGTGTCTGGTCTGCCATCTCGTGTCCTCCCCCTGACCGATGCCGGCGTCGCCGGCCCGCCATCTCCGAGGGTAACCAGCCGGCAAATCCGCTCGCCCGTGCGTGCGCCGTGGGATAGACACGGGCGATGACCGATACTGCGCTGCCGATCACCGTCGGCCGGGCCGGCGGCTTCGACGAGTTGGCCCGCCTGTTCGAGATCGCGTTCCACACCACCCTTCCCGCCGAGACGCGCGAGGCCGAGCGAAGCATCTGGGAGCCGCAGCGCAGCCTGCTGGTCTTCGACGGCGCGGACCTCGTCGCGTCCGCCGGGGCGTACACCCGGGAACTGACCGTGCCGGGGGCGGTCGTGCCGGCCGCCCACGTGACCATGGTCGCGGTGCTGCCCACCCACCGCCGCCGCGGCCTGCTCACCCGGCTCATGCGCCGGCAGCTGCGCGAGGTCCGCGACGCCGGCCGGGAGCCGGTGGCCGTGCTGTGGGCCAGCGAGGGCCGGATCTACCCCCGCTTCGGCTACGGCCTCGCCGCCCAGCAGCTCGCCGTCGAGTGCACCACCACCGAGCTGCGGCTGCCCGCCCCGACCGCCGCCGAGGGCCGGCTGCGCCTGGACCGCCCGGCCGCGCGGCAGGCCGAGCTGGCCCGGGTGTACGACCGGCAGCGCGCCGACCGCCCCGGCTGGTCCGACCGGGACGACCGGTGGTGGCGGTACGTGCTCGGCGACCCGGCCGACCAGCGCGACGGCGCGACGGAGCGGCGGGTGCTGCTGCACGAGGCCCCGGACGGCGAGGTCGACGGGTACGCGCTGTGGCGCTCCCGGCTCAGCCAGGACGCCGCCGGCGCGTGCGGGGTGACCGTCGTCGACGAGGTGGTGGCCGAGAACGCGACGGCCCGCCTGGCGCTGTGGCGGCTGCTGCTCTCGCTCGACCTGACCCGCCGGCTGTCCTACCGGGGGCCGGTGGACGATCCGCTGCTGCGCCTGGTCAACGAGCCGCGGCGGCTGGAGCCCCGGGTGTCCGAAGCGCTGTGGGTGCGGGTGGTGGACGTGCCCGCCGCCCTCGCCGCCCGCCGGTACGCCGCCGCCGTCGACGTGGTGGTCGAGGTGACCGACGAGCTGCTGCCGGAGAACGCGGGGCGCTGGCGGCTGACCGGCGGCCCGGACGGCGCCCGCTGCGTGCCCGCCGACGCCCCGGCCGACCTGGCCTGCGACGTGCGGGCGCTCGGCGAGCTGTACCTGGGCGGGGTGGGGATCACCACGCTCGCCGACGCCGGGCGGGTCGCCGAGCTGCGCCCCGGTGCGCTCGCCGCCGCCGGCCCGGCCTTCTCCTGGCACCGGGCCCCGTCAGGGATGGGCGTCTTCTGACACCCTGGTTGCGTCGGGCCGGCCCGGGCGGGGCGCGGGGGCGGTCCCGGGCGGTACGGTCGACGGATGGGTGACGCGGAACGACGGCGACGCCGGTCGAGGCACCACACCGACGGCGAGACCCCGGCCGCCGCCACGGCCGGCACGCAGGACGTGGCGGCCGAGCCGCCGCGCCGCCGGCCCGCCCCCGGCGGCGACGACCGGGACGGCGGCGAACGGGGCCTGCGCGGCCTGGTCGGCCCCGGCTCCTCGCAGGTGGGGCCCCGGGCGGCGATGCGGGCCCGGGACTCCGCCCGGCCGACCGAGGCGGACCTGGCCGAGGCGGAGCAGCGGGTGGTCGTCGTCCGGCGCAACTGGGTGCCCCGCGAGGACCTGCCCCGCTCCGGCCGCTGAGCTGCGCGGGGCGGGGCAGGTCCTCGCGCCGGGTCAGGGCAGCTCGGGCAGCTCGCGGGTCTGCTCGTACGCGGCGACCTGCTCGATCCGCCGGGCGTGCCGGGGGTTGCCGGAGAACGACGTGGTGAGGAACGCCTCGACGATGGCGGTCGCCTCGTCCAGGGTGTGCTGGCGGGCGCCGACGGCCACGATGTTCGCGTCGTTGTGCTCCCGGCCGAGCTGGGCCGTGTCGATGTTCCAGGCCAGCGCCGCCCGGACGCCGGCGACCTTGTTCGCGGCGATCTGCTCGCCGTTGCCCGAACCGCCGATGACGACGCCGAGGCTGCCCGGGTCGGCGACCACCCGGGTGCCCGTGTGCAGGCAGAACGCCGGGTAGTCGTCGTCCGGGTCGAAGACGTGCGGCCCGACGTCGACCACCTCGTACCCCTGCTTGGCGAGGTGGCTGGCCAGGTGCACCTTCAGCTCGAAACCGGCGTGGTCGGATCCCAGATAGACGCGCATACCGCGCAGTCTGTCAGGCCGGCTCACGCGCCGACGCGCGGGCGGCGGCGCGGAGCCGGTTTCGGCACAGAAGCGCAGTTCAGGGTGTTGCTCAGCGCGGCAGCTCGGCCACCACAAGGCCGCCGCGGGCCTTCGGGGTGAACCAGGTGCTCTTGCGCGGCATCTTCTCCCGGGCCAGGTTCACCGCGACGAAGTCGTCGACGGTCACCGGGGCGATCAGCACGGCCAGCTCGGCCCGGCCCGCCTCGACCTCGCCGGTCAGCCAGCTCGCCGGGTAGTCGCCGCCGACGTACGTGATCCGCTTGTCGCCGGGGTCGAGGCCGAGCGCGTCGCGCAGCAGCACCCGCTCGACCAGGGCGTGGTCGAGGTTCTCCAGCCGGCCGCCGTCGACGTGCGGCAGGCGCACCGCGTACCCCTGGTCGGGGAGCCGGAGCGCGACGGTGCCGCCGGCCGTCGGGACCTCGACCGGGCCGTCGACCGGCTCGACCTCGGCCCCGGCGGCGCGGAGCCGGTCGAGCAGCTCGGCCGGGGTGACGGTCAGCTCGCTGACCAGCCGGTTGTAGGGCTGGATGGCGACCGACGCGGGGGTGGTCACCACGGCCAGGAAGCGGGGCAGGCCGCCGGTCTGGGCGGCGAGGCTGCGGTGGTTGCCGTCGGCGACCACCAGCTCGCCGCCGCCGGCCAGCGCGGTCAGCGCGTCCTGCTCCGGGCCGGGGCCGAGCAGCCACACGGCGTGCGTGCGCCCGGCCTGGTCGGTGTCGGTCGCGGCGGGCGCGCCGGCCGTCTCGGTCGCCGCCGCGAGCGCGGCGTGCAGCTCGTCGCCCCGGCCGGTCTGGAGCAGGAGTACGGGCGAGAGCAGGTGCCCGAGCGCCTCGGCGAGGGCGACCCGCTCCCGGACCTTGGCGATGAACACGTCCTCGTTGCGGATGACCAGGCCCGGCTCGTCGGCGCTGGTGGAGATCTGGTCGGTGTCGACCATGGCGAACATCCCGTAGGCGGTCTCCTCCCCCGGCGCGCTGATCCGGTAGAGGACCACGACCTGCTCGGCCGGGGTGTAGCTGCCGTCGGCCTTCGCCTCGGCGAGCCGGGTCACCGCGTCGGGGAGCGCGTCGAGGAACGACTTCCCCAGGCTCTCCGGGGCCCGGTGGGGCATCTCGATGCCGAGGGCACTGTGCGGGTTCGCCTCGATGATCGCGGTGATCTCCGCGTCGTCGGCGAACTCGTCGTAGTTCTGCGCGCCGGTGCCGCCAGTGGTGATCCAGGCCCGGGCGATCGGATGCACGACCGTCATGTCCGCTGACGCTACCGCCGCGGGGTTACGCCGCGGGCCGCACCCCACCCGAGTCCACCAACTGAACGGGGCCCCGCCCGGGGCGCGCGCACCGGCGCGCGCCCCGGGCGGGGGTGAGAGGGGAACCCTTCTCGACCGTATGCGTTAAGAAGGGGCCCTTCCTTACTCGAAGCTGGGGCCGACCTCGCGGGAGCGCTTCAGCTCGTAGAAGCCGGGCGTGCCGGCGACCAGCAGGACGCCGTCCCAGAGCCGGCCGGCGGCCTCCCCCTTCGGGCGCGGGGTGACCACCGGGCCGAAGAACGCCACCAGCGAGCCGTCCGGGCCCGGCGCGTGGATCACCGGGGTGCCCACGTCCTGGCCGACCGGCCGCATGCCCGCCTCGTGGCTGGCCCGCAGCGCCTCGTCGTAGTCCGTGGAGCCGGCGGCGTCGGCCAGCTCCGGGCCCAGCCCGGCGTCGGCGAGCGCGGCCACGTACAGGTCCCGGCCCAGCTCCTCCTTGCCCAGGTGGATGCGGGTGCCCAGCGCCGTGTAGAGGGCGCGGACGGCGTCGGGGCCGTGCTGCTGCTGCACGGCGACACACACCCGCACCGGGCCCCAGCCGGCCTGCATGAGCTGCTGGTACTGCTCGGGCACGTCCCGGCCCTCGTTGAGCACCGACAGGCTCATCACGTGGAAGCGGACGTCCACGTCGCGGACCTGTTCCACCTCCAGCAGCCAGCGGGAGGTCACCCACGCCCAGGGGCAGATGGGGTCGAACCACATGTCGACGGCGACACGGTCGGTCACGTGAGGTTCCCTTCGCGACGGGAGGGCCGAAAGCCGGCGCCTCGTCCCTCGATCCTCACCCCACGGCGCATCGACCGGTAGCGGAATGAGAGCGTGAGCTCGACCACCGCGAGGTGCCCTCGCATGGAAGACTCGGATCGGAACCGGTCGCCACGAGCGAGCGGTGGGCTGGCGCCGCGGCGGCGCACGGCGAGAGTGGGATGGAGACGAACAGTGCCGGGAGTGCGCAACCTGACCCAGGTGGAGGCCACCGAGCGGGCCCGCCTGCTTGAGGTGACCGGGTACGACATCAGTCTGGACCTGTCGACCGCCGTGCAGGCGGCCGACGGACGCACCTTCCGGTCGGTGACCGAGGTCCGGTTCCGCTGCGCCGAGCCGGGTGCGGCCACCTTCATCGAGGCCGCCGCCGAGTCGGTCCGGTCGGCCACCCTCAACGGCGTCCCGCTCGACCTGTCGGGCTGGTCGGCGGAGAAGGGGCTGGCGCTGCCCGGCCTGGCCGCCGAGAACACCCTCGTGGTGGACGCCGACTTCGCGTACTCCAACAGCGGGCAGGGGCTGCACCGCACGGTCGACCCGGTCGACGGGGAGACCTACCTCTACAGCCAGTTCGAGACGGCCGACGCGCAGAAGGTGTTCGCCTGCTTCGACCAGCCCGACCTCAAGAGCGTCTACACCTGGCACGCCACCGTCCCGGAGCACTGGCGGGTGGTGTCCAACATGCCGGTGGCCCGCGAGGAGCCGGCCGGCGAGGGGCTCAAGGCGGTCCACTTCGCCCAGTCGGCCCGGATGAGCACCTACATCACCGCGCTCTGCGCCGGCCCGTACCACGAGGTGCGCGACAGCCACGACGGCATCGACCTGGGGGTCTACTGCCGGGCGTCGATGGCGCAGCACCTCGACGCCGACGACCTGTTCCTGATCACCAAGCAGGGCTTCGACTTCTTCCACGAGCAGTTCGGGGTGCGCTACCCGCTGCCCAAGTACGACCAGCTCTGGGTGCCCGACTTCAACGCCGGGGCGATGGAGAACTTCGGCTGCGTCACGCACGCCGAGTCGCACTACATCTTCCGCTCGCAGGTCACCGACTTCGAGTACGAGCAGCGGGCCAACACGATCCTGCACGAGCTGGCGCACATGTGGTTCGGTGACCTGGTCACCATGCGCTGGTGGAACGACCTGTGGCTCAACGAGTCGTTCGCCGAGTGGGCCAGCCACTGGTGCAACGCCCACGCCACCCGGTTCACCGACGCGTGGACGACGTTCCTGTCGATCCGCAAGAACTGGGGCTACCGGCAGGACCAGCTCTCCTCCACCCACCCGGTCTACTGCGAGATGCCGGACCTGGAGGCCGTCGAGGTCAACTTCGACGGCATCACGTACGCCAAGGGCGCGAGCGTGCTCAAGCAGCTCGTCGCGTACGTCGGCGAGGAGCCGTTCCTGGCCGGGCTGCGGGCCTACTTCGGCAAGCACGCCTGGGGCAACGCCACCTTCGACGACCTGCTGTCGGAGCTGGAGGCGGCCTCCGGCCGGGAGCTGCGCAAGTTCGCCGCCCAGTGGCTGGAGACCGCGCAGGTCAACACGCTGCGCCCCGAGGTGACGATCGGCGCGGACGGCAGCTACGAGCGGGTCGTGGTGCGGCAGGAGGCCCCGTCGGGGCACCCGACGCTGCGCACCCACCGCATCGGCGTGGGCCTGTACGACCTGACCGACGGCCGGCTGGTGCGCCGCGACCGGGTCGAGGTCGACGTGACCGGCGAGGCGACCGAGCTGACCGACCTGGCCGGGGTGCGGGCCGCCGACGTGCTGCTGCTCAACGACGACGACCTGACGTACGCGAAGCTGCGCCTGGACGAGCGGTCGATGGCCACGGTGGTGCAGCACATCGCCGGGTTCGAGTCGTCGCTGTCGCGGGCCCTGTGCTGGATGGCGGCGTGGGACATGGTCCGCGACGCCGAGCTGTCGGCCCGCGACTACCTGGCGCTGGTGCTGGCCGGGCTGCCCGCCGAGACCGACATCAACCTGGTCACCGCCACCCTGCGGCAGTCCGTGGTGACCACCCTCAACCTGTACGCCGACCCGGCGTGGGCCCCGACCGGCTGGGCGGAGCTGGCCCGCGCCGCGAAGGCGACGCTGGCCACCGCCGAGCCGGGCAGCGGGCTCCAGCTCGCCTGGGCGCGCGCGTACGTGCAGGCGTCCCGCTCGGCGGAGGACCTGGCCGCCGTCCGGGGCTGGCTGAACGGGGTGGACGTGCCCGCCGGGCTGGCCATCGACACCGAGCTGCGCTGGGTGATCCTGCAGTCGCTGGTGAGCAAGGGCGTCGGCGGGCCGGCCGAGATCGAGGCGGAGCTGGCCGGCGACCGCACCGCCAGCGGCGAGCGGGAGGCCGCGTACGCGCACGCGCTGGTGCCGACGCCGGAGAACAAGGCGGCGGTCTGGGCGCAGCTCACCGGCCCCGACGCGCTGCCGAACTGGCGCAACCGGGCGCTGTTGCAGGGCTTCGCCCCGGCGGTGCAGGCGGAGCTGGTCGCGCCGTACCGGGAGCGGTACTTCGAGGTGGTGGACCAGGTCTGGGCCCAGCGCGACAGCGAGCCGGCGCAGGAGTTCGTGCAGCTGGCGTACCCGACGCAGCAGGTCTCCGAGGACACGGTGGCCGCCACGGACGCGTGGCTGGCCGCCGCCGGCGACAAGCCGGCGTCGCTGCGGCGACTGGTCGCCGAGGGCCGCGACGCCGTCGTGCGCGCGCTGAAGGCCCGCGAGCGCGACGCCCGCAGCGCCTGACCCCACGTGGTACGCGGCCCGGGGCCGGCGGTGGACGCGCGTCCACCGCCGGCCCCGGGCGTTTGGGGTGGCGTGCGGAGGTGGACGCGATGGCACCGCCGGACGCGCACACCCGCCGAACGCACGGACGCCCGGCCCGCTGTCGCGGACCGGGCGTCGCCGTCGTGTGCGGTGCTGCTCGCCGTACGGATGGTGAGAAGGGTGCCCTTCTCGACCGGATGCGTTAAGAAGGGGCCCTTCCTTACGCCCGGCCGGCGTGGCTGGCGAGCTGGTCGAGGCCGCTGATGATGCCGCCGGCCAGGTCGCCGCCGCCGAAGGCCGCCACCATGGAGAGTGCGGCGAGCTTGGCGTAGGTGTCGGGGATGCGCTTGCGGGCCTGCCGCCCGGTGACGATCTCCAGCTGGCGCTGGTTGGGCGACACCGCGATCAGCACGGACCGGTCGGGGTCGGCGAGCTGGCGGTGCAGCCGCTGGGCGTGCGCGCGGATCGGCTCGTCGAGCCCGCCGACGTAGACCGAGAAGACCAGCCCGGTCCCCTGGTCGGCCAGGCGGAGCGCCTCGTCGATGCGCAGCAGCTGGCGGGTCGAGAAGGGCCCGTCCAGCACCTCGGGCGGGGTGCCCGCCTCGGCCTGCTTCTCACCAACGGTCACTTGCGCCTCCGGTTCCACCAGCCGGCGCCTCGACGCCGGCCCGGTCAAGCTTGTGGCTGGTCAGCGCCGGCGCCTGCGCGCCCGCCGCCAGCGCGGTGCCGGCCGAGTCGGCCAGCTGCTCCGGACGGCCCAGGAACCAGACCGGAGTGAAGTCGAAGGGTCGACCCGGCCGGTAGCGCTTGGCGCCGCCCCCGGAGGACCGGCCACCGGCGAACGCCAGCGCGGTGATCACCAGCACCACGGCCGCCGGGATGCCGACGAAGATCAGCAACGTCTCGGTAACAGACAATCCCAACGCCCCCAGGCGGAAAGAGAGACCAGGAACTTCCGGGTCGGTTGGACGATCATGACATCGGCTCGCCGACTCCGCTCGTATTCACGTTAGCGGAGCCCACGGCCCGCCAGACTGCGGGGTGGCGATCCCACCCGCCACTGGCGTGCTCAAGCTGCGCGGCGACGCCGAGAAGGGTCGCGTCGGCACCGTACCGGCCGGTGAGCAGGACCCCGACGGGCAGCCCCTCGGCGGTGCGCCCCAGCGGCAGCGACACGGACGGTTGCCCCGTGACGTTGAACACGGCGCAGTACGGCGAGAACCGCCGTTGCCGGTCGAAGTCGCGCTCGGGGTCGCCGTCGGCGGTGAACCAGCCCACCGGCGCTTGCGGCGCTGCGAGGGTCGGGCAGAGCAGCAGGTCGCAGCCGGCGGTGCGGCGGGCGGCCCGGCGCACCTGCGCCTGCAGCTCGCCGAGGGTGCTGGTCAGGGTGCCGGCGGAGATCTCCGCGCCCCGCGACCGCAGGAGGCGGGTCAGCGGCAGCAGGCGGCTCTCCCGCTCGGGCGGGACGGGGGTAAGCGCCAGGACATACCACACGATCTCGAACAGCGGCCACACCTCCGGGCCGAACGGCGCGGGGACGTCGACCACCTCGTGCCCGGCCTCGGCGAGCAGCGCGGCGGCGGTGTCGACGGCGGCCACGCAGTCGGGGTGGACGGGCTCGTCGGCGAGCATCGGGGCGGTGAACCGGCCGACCCGCAGCCGGCCGGGCGCGGCGCCGCGGGCCGCGCCGAGGTAGCCGCCGTCGGGCGCGGGCGGCGGCAGGTAGGGCTCGCCGGGCACCGGCACCGCCATGACGTCGAGCAGCGCGGCGACGTCGGCGACGGTGCGCCCCAGCGGCCCGTTGATCGGCAGGCCGAACGCGCCGAAGCCCAGCGGCCCACCGGGGACCGTGCCCCGGCTCGGCTTGTGGCCGACGAGGCCGCACAGCGAGGCGGGGATGCGCAGTGAGCCGCCGCCGTCGGAGCCCTGGGCCACGGGGACCAGCCCGGCCGCGACGGCCGCCGCCGCCCCGCCGGAGGAGCCGCCGGCCGTGTAGGCCAGGTCCCACGGGTTGCGGGCCGGCGGCGCGACCAGGCCCTCGGAGTAGAGCGAGCAGCCCAGCTCGCTGGTGGTGGTCTTGCCGAGGCTGACCAGCCCGGCGGCGCGGATCAGCCGCACCACGTCGGCGTCGAGCGGGGGCACCAGGTCGGCGAAGGCCGCCGAGCCGAACGTGGTGCGCACCCCGGCGGTGAGCGTCAGGTCCTTGATCGCGGTGGGCACGCCGTGCAGCGGGCCGCGCCCCTGCGCGGGGGCGGCGTCGGCCGCCCGCGCCGCCTGGCGGGCCGCCTCGCCGGTGACGGTGACGAACGCGCCGACGGTGTCGCCGAGCGCGTCGACCCGGGACAGGTGGTGCTCGACCAGGTCCACGCTGGAGCACTCGCCGCGCGCGATCGCGGCGCCCTGCTCCAGGGCGGTCAGGTCGTGCAGCTCGGCCACCCCGCCATCCTGCCCGACCCCGCCCCGCCCCGCCGCCCGACACGACCGGTCAGAACCGCGGCGTCTTGTCGTCCTCCAGCAGGCCCGCCCAGTCGCGGTCGATCGACAGCAGCTCCCGGATCGCGAACCGTCGCTCCAGGCCGAGGAAGCGCAGGGCGTTGGCGGAGAGGAGCTTGGCGCGCTGCCCGGCGGTGAGGAAGTCCGCCTCGCGGACCACCCGCCCGGCCGGCCGCTCCCCCAGCGGGTACGGGTAGTCGCTGCCGACCAGCACCCGGTCCTCCCCCATGGTGTCGACCAGCAGCCGCAGCGCCGCCGGGGCGAACACCACCGAGTCGACGCAGAACCGGTCGACGTACGCGCTGGGCGGGGCGGCGGACGCGCCCCGGACCAGGTCGCCCCGGCGGTGCCAGGCGTTGTCGGCCCGGCCCAGCCAGAACGGGAAGCTGCCGCCGCCGTGGGCGAAGCAGATCCGCAGCGTCTCCGGCACCCGGTCGAACACCCCGCCGAGGATCATCGCCAGCACCGACAGGTGCGTCTCGGCGGGCATCCCGGTCAGCCAGCGGGCCATCCACCGGCCGAGCCGGGGCCCGTCCGGCATGTCCCACGGGTGCACGAAGACGGGCGCGCCGACGTGCGCGCAGTGCTGGAGGAAGGTGACCACGCCCGCGTCGTCGAGGTCGCGGTCGCCGACGTGGTTGCCGATCTCCACCCCGACGTGCCCGGCCGCGAGGCAGCGGTCCAACTCGGCGCAGGCCGCGTCCGGGTCCTGCAACGGCACCTGGCAGAACGGCACGAGCCGGTCGCCGCCGCCGGCCGTGACCTCCAGCGTCAGGTCGTTGAAGATCCGGGCGACCTTCGCCGCCTGGTCGGCCGGGCGGTCGTAGGAGAAGAACACCGGCGTCGGCGAGACCACCTGCACGTCGACCCCGTCGGCGGCCATGTCGGCCAGCCGGGTCGGCGCGTCCCAGCACTCCGCCCCGACGGGCCGGAACTCCGTCTCCCCCACCATGATCATGGCGGCCCGCTCGGAGTCGACCCGCAGCCAGGGCCAGCCGGACCCGCCGCACGCCGCGCCGAGGTCCGGCCACCCCTTCGGTACGACGTGCGTGTGCACGTCCACGACGGGTGCGCCCGCGTCCGGGGCGGGTGAGTGTGACGCGGGCCCGGCCGTCATCAGCCCTTGCCCGGGTGCAGCGCGCCGCAGTCGCCGCAGGTGCGGGCGGCCTCGTCGGCGTAGAACGCCTGAAACACCGGGGGCAGGTCGGCGGCGATGTCCCGGACCTGCAACTCCACCTCGTGCACCTTCGCCCCGCACTGCGGGCAGTACCACTGGAACTTCTCCAGCGTGCCCTCCTCGCGGACCCGCTCGACGACCACGCCGATCGAGCCGGGCTCGGGGCGTTGCGGCGAGTGCGGGGTGTCGCGCGGCAGCATCCACATCTGCCCCTCGCGCACGTGCACCGTACGCGGCCCCTCGGGCGTCATCAGGTTGACGTGCATGTTGCCCTTGACCTGGTAGAAGAACTCCTCGTACGGGTCGACGTGGAAGTCGGTGCGCTGGTTGGGCCCGCCGACGACCATCACGATGAAGTCGTCGCCGCCGGGGAACATCTCCTTGTTGCCCACGGGCGGCTTCAGCAGGTGCTGGTTCTCCGCGATCCAGCCGGGGAAGCTGAACGGCTCGGCGATCTCACTCACGACTGACCTCCCGAACTCACGACTGACCTTGCGAACTCACGACTGACCTTCCGACGGAAGAAGTGCCACGGCCTGCATCTCGATCAGCAGGTGCGGGTGCGGCAGCTGGTGCACGGCCACCGTGGTCCGGGTCGGCCCGCCCGCGTCGAAGAACTCCGCCCACACCTCGTTGTAGCCCCCGAAGTCGTTCATGTTGACCAGGTACGAGGTGACCTGCACCAGGTCGGCCAGGTCCGCGCCGACCGAGCGCAGCAGGTCCCGGACGTTGCCGATGACGGCCCGGGTCTGCTCCCGGATGTCCAGGTCGGTGGTGCCGAACTCGTCCACGGCGACACCGGCGAACGTGTTGTCGGGCCGCCGCGACGACGTACCGGAGACGAAGACGAAGCCGCCCGCGACCTTGACGTGCGGGAACGCCCCGCGCGGCACGGCCTTCCCCGCCACCACCCGAGCCCGCCCACTCACGACGCCGCCCCGGGCGACGCCGCCCGCAGCGACGCGACGCCGAGCTTCTCGACGACGGCCCGCACGTGCGCGCCCGGCCGCAGCGGCACGGCGGCCGTCGCGGCCCCGGCGAGGAACACCCAGCCGGAGCGCAGCCGCACCCCGTGCCGGCCGGCGAGGCGCAGCCCCTCGTCCAGGGCCCGACGCGGGTCGCCGAGGATCGCCGCGGTCGAGCCGACCTGCGCGATGCGTCCGTCGACCTCCAGCAGCACGCCGAGGTTGTCCAGCCCGTCGGGCACCGGCGACCAGGGCCCGATCGTGAACACGCCGGCCGAGGTGTTGTCGGCGATCACGTCCGGCAGGGAGAAGGTGAAGTTCGCGTACCGGGAGTCGATCAGCTCGATCGCCGGGGCCACGGCGCGCACCGCGTCGGCGAACGACCCGACCGGCTCGCCCGGCTCGGGAACCCGGTCCAGCAGGAACGCCACCTCCGGCTCGACCCGGGGATGGATGAAGTCGGCCACGTCGACCGTGCCGCCGTCGGGCACCCGCATCACGTCGGTGAGCCGCCCCCAGATCACCTCGTCGACGCCGACCTGGGCCATCTTCGCGCGGCTGGTCAGCCCCATCTTCAGCCCGACGAGGCGCTCGCCCCGGTCGAGCCGGCGCTGCACGAGGGCGGTCTGCACCGCGTACGCGCCGTCGACGTCGAGGCCGGTCTCGGCGGCGAGCTGGCCGATGGCGGTGGCCGTGTCGGCCGCCTCGCCCAGCTTCGCGGCGATGCCGGCGGTGTCCACCCCGATCATGACTTCTCCTCGCTGAAGCAGGTCCGCACCGAGCCGAGCCCGGAGATCCGCGCCTCGTACGCCGCGCCGGGCGTCACCGGCACCATCGGCCCGAGCGCCCCGGAGAGCACCACGTCACCGGCGCGCAGCGGGTCGCCGGCGCGGGCGAGGGTGCCGGCGAGCCAGCCGAGGGCGTGCAGCGGGTTGCCGAGGCACGCCGCGCCCGCGCCGACCGAGACCGGCTCCCCCGCGTGCTCCAGGACCATCCCGCACAGCCGCAGGTCGACGTCGGCGAGCCGGCGCGGCGCGGCACCGAGCACGAACAGCCCGCTGGAGGCGTTGTCGGCGACGGTGTCGACGATGGAGATGTCCCAGCCGGCGACCCGCGAGTCGACGATCTCGATGGCCGGCAGCACGTGGTCGACGGCCCGCAGCAGGTCGACGGTGGTGGGCCGCCCGACGGTGAGGTCCGCGCCGAGCACGAAGGCGATCTCCGCCTCCACGCGGGGCTGGAGCAGCCGCCCGATCGGCACCTCGTCGCCGTCGGCGACGGCCATCGCGTCGGTCAGCACGCCGAAGTCCGGCTCGTACACGCCGAAGCCGTCCTGCACGGCCCGGGAGGTCAGGCCGATCTTCGCGCCGACCCGGCGCTCGCCCCGGCCGTGCCAGGCCCGTGCCTGGCGCTGCTGCACGAGGTACGCCGACGCGACGTCCCCCTCGGGCAGCAGCCGGCCGCGCAGCGGCGGGCAGGGCTTGCCGCTGGACCGGGCCTCGGTCAGCTCCCGGGCGGCGGCTTCGATGTCGACGGTCATGTGAGGTCCACGCAGACGTTGGTGAGTTCGGAGTAGAAGTCGAGGGAGTGCACGCCGCCCTCGCGGCCGATGCCGGACGCCTTCACCCCGCCGAACGGGGTGCGCAGGTCCCGCAGGAACCAGGTGTTGACCCAGACGATGCCGGCGTCGAGGCGGGCCCCCGCCCGGTGCGCCCGGCCCACGTCCCGGGTCCACACGGTCGCGGCGAGGCCGTACTCGGTGCCGTTGGCCAGCGCGTACGCCTCCTCCTCGGTGTCGAACGGGGCGACGTGCACCACCGGGCCGAAGATCTCCTCGCGGTTGGTGCGGGCGTCGGGGCGCAGGCCGGTGAGCACGGTGGGCCGCACGTACGCCCCGCCGTCGCGGGCGTCGCCGAAGGCGGGCGTGCCGCCGCCGGCCCGGAACTCGGCCCCCTCGGCGCGGGCCAGGTCGTGATAGCCGAGCACCTTGTCCCGGTGCTGGTGGGAGATCAGCGGCATGTTGACGGTGGCCTCGTCGGCGGGCCACCCGTACGCGAGCGCGTCGGCCGCCTTCGCCAGCCGCCCGACGAACTCGTCGAACACGGGCCGCTGCACGTAGATCCGCTCGGTGCACAGGCACACCTGGCCGCCGTTGGTGAAGCTGGACCGCACCGACCCGGCGACGGCCGCGTCGAGGTCGGCGTCGGCGAAGACCAGGCCGGCGTTCTTGCCGCCCAGCTCGAACGAGACGGCCTTCACCCCGTCGGCGGCGGCCCGCATGATCGCCCCGCCGGTGGCGGACTCGCCGGTGAAGGTGATCGCGTCAACGTCCGGGTGGCGGGTGAGGAACTCGCCGGCCGAGTCGGGGCCGAAGCCGTGCACCAGGTTGAACACCCCGTCGGGCACCCCGGCGGCGGCCAGCGCCTCGGCGAGCAGGGTCGCCGAGGCGGGGGTCTCCTCGCTGGGCTTGACCACCACGGCGTTGCCGCAGGCCAGGGCCGGGGCGACCTTCCAGGTGAGCAGCAGCAGCGGCAGGTTCCACGGGACGATCACGGCGACGACGCCGACGGGCTTGCGCACGGCGTAGTTCAACGCCCGCCCGCCGGTCGGGGTGACGGTGGTGAACGACTCCGTCGGGGCGGTCGCCACGATCTCCGCGAACGCCCGGAAGTTGGCCGCGGCCCGGGGCACGTCCAGCGTGCGGGCCTGGCTGATGGACTTGCCGGTGTCGGCGACCTCGGCGGTGACCAGGTCGGCGAAGCGGCGTTCCAGCTCGTCGGCGACCCGACGCAGCACCTCGGCGCGCTCCCGCTCCCCCAGCCGGCCCCACGGCCCGCGCAGCGCCGCCCGGGCGGCGGCCACCGCGTCGTCGACGGTGGACCGGTCGGCCTCGACCACCTCGAAGACCGGCTCGCCGGTGACGGGGCTGCGCTTGGTGAACCGCCGGCCCGCGTCGACGAACTCCCCGCCGACGAAGTGCCGCAGCAGCGGCGGCCCGCCGGCCGCCCGCCCGGCCATCAGGCCCGGATCCCAGGTCACGCTCACCGCCGCCGTCCCCGGGTCCACGCCGCGCCGACCGCGCCGGCCAGCAGCGCCGCCGTGCCGGCGGCCACCGCCCCGAGCGCCGCCTGCTGGCGGCGCACCCGCCGCCGCACCCGCGCGTACGGGGTGGTGGAGAAGGACACCAGCTCGTACTGGGAGACGTACCGCCCGGGCAGGGCCCGCTCCAGCGCGTGGTCGAGGCGGCGGCGGGCCTGGAAGACCGGGGAGGCCACCTTGTCGCGCATCTCCACGAAGTTGGCCAGCGCCATCCGGGCGATCGCCTCGGCGTCGCCCTGCCGCCGCGCCTGGAACAGCGGCAGCGCCGCCGCCCAGTCGTCGGCGCACTCGTCGAGGCAGCGGTCCAGCGCCACCACGTCCTCGAACGCGCAGTTCGCGCCCTGGCCGTAGAACGGGACGATGGCGTGCGCGGCGTCGCCGAGCAGCCCGACCCGCCCGCCCGCCTGCCACGGGGTGCAGCGGACGGTGCCGAGCACCCCGACCGGGTTGTGCTGGTAGTCGTCGACCAGGTTGGGGGCCAGCGGCAGCAGGTCCGGGTAGTGGGTGGCGAAGTGCCGTTCGATCGCCGCCGGGCTGGTCAGCGAGGCGAAGCTCGCCGTGCCGTGGGTGGGCCAGAACAGCGTGCAGGTGAACGAGCGGTCGGGGTTGGGCAGGGCGATCATCATCGACGTGCCGCGCGGCCAGATGTGCAGGGCCGCCGGGTCGAGGGCGAACTCCCCGCCGACCGGCGGGACGGTCAGCTCCTTGTAGCCGTAGTCGAGGAAGTCGAGGCTCTCCTGGAGCACCCCGTACGCGAGGAGTTGCCCGCGCACGGCGGAGCCGGCCCCGTCGGCGCCGAGGACGACCGGCGCGGCGGCCGTGATCTTGCCCTGCGGGGTCTCGAAGGTCATCTCGCCGGTGGCCGGGTCGAGGCCGACGAGCCGGTGGTCGAACGCGACCCGCACCCCGGGCAGCGCGGTGGCGGCGGTGAGCAGGGCGTTGTTGAGCGCGCCCCGGCTGATCGAGTTGATCGCCCGGTCCCCGGTGGCGCTGTAGGACTGGAACGCCGGCTCACCGACCACGGGGTGGATCATGCGCCCGCGCATCGGCAGCGCGTCGGCCAGCACCTGCTCGGCCAGCCCGATGCGGCGCAGCGCGTCGAGCCCGCGCTCGGACAGCGCCAGGTTGATCGAGCGGCCCCGCTCGACGCGGCCGGTGCGCGGGTCCGGCCGCCGCTCGTAGAGGGCCACCCGGTAGCCGCGCCGGGCCAGGAAGCAGGCCAGCAGGCAGCCGGCCAGCCCGGCCCCGACGACGGCGATCTCCTCGCGTTCGGGGTTCATGGGGTCACCTCCGCGACCGTCGCGGCCAGCGCGTCGGCGACCCGCCAGCAGTCGTGGTACGTCGAGTAGAGCGGCACCGGGGCGAACCGGACGACGTCCGGCTCCCGGGCGTCGGCGATCACCCCGTGCTCGTGGCGCAGCCGCTTGGTCAGCTCCCCGGCGCTGCCCGCGCCGATGCGCACGGAGAGCTGGCAGCCCCGGCGGGCCGGGTCGCGGGGGGTGACCACGGTCAGCGGCCGGTCGGCGGTGACCTCGTCGAGCAGCCGCTCCAGGTAGCCGGTGAGCCGCAGGCTGCGTTCCCGCAGCGCCGGCATGCCGATCGAGTCGAACAGCTCCAGCGAGGTGCGCACCGGGCCCATGGCGAGGATCGGCGGGTTGGACACCTGCCACGCCTCCACGGTGGCCGGCGGCCGGGACGTCGGGGTCATCTCGAACCGGGTGGCCGCGTCGGTGCTCCACCAGCCCTCGAAGCGGGGCAGGTCGGCCCGGCCGAGGTGCCGTTCGTGGACGAAGACGCCGGCCAGCGCTCCCGGGCCGGAGTTGAGGTACTTGTAGGAGCACCAGGCGGCGAAGTCGACGCCCCAGTCGTGCAGCGCGAGCGGGACGTTGCCGGCGGCGTGCGCGAGGTCCCAGCCGACGACCGCACCGGCGGCCCGGCCGGCGGCGGTGATCGCCGGGATGTCCAGCAGCTCGCCGGTGAGGTAGTTGACCCCGCCGAGCAGCACCAGCGCGATCGTGTCGCCCTCGGCGGCGAGCAGGTCGGCCACGTCGGCGGTGCGCAGGGCGTCCTCGCCGGGGCGGGGGCGCAGCCGCAGCACGGTGGCGTCGGGGTCGAGGCCGTGGAAGCGGGCCTGGCTGCGCACCGCGTAGCTGTCCGACGGGAAGGCGGCGTCCTCGATGACGATGCGGGTGCGCCGCCCGGCCGGCCGGTAGAAGCTGACCATCAGCAGGTGCAGGTCGACGGTGAGGGAGTTCATCACCACGGCCTCGGTGGGCCGCGCGCCGACCAGTCGCGCGACGGGCCCGGTCAACAGCTCGTGGTACGGCAGCCAGGGCCGCTGCCCTTCCAGGTGCCCCTCGACGCCGAGGCGGCTCCACGCGTCCAGGTCGGCCAGCAGCTCGGCGCGGGTGGCCCGGGGTTGCAGGCCGAGCGAGTTGCCGGCCAGGTACGCGGCCTCCGGGTAGCGCCCGCCGTCGGCCGGCGGCACGTGGAACAGGTGCCGGTGCCCGGGGTCGGCCTTGTCGAGGCGGTGCGCCTCGCTCTCCGCGACGGTCATCGTGTCCTCCCCGCTCACATCGCCGTCCGGGCCGACCACAGCTCGGGGAAGACCACCCGGGCCATGCTGCGCTGCAACCAGGCCAGGCCGGCGGAGCCGCCGCTGCCGACCTTCGCGCCCATGGTGCGCTGGACGGCCTTGACGTGGTTCCACCGCCAGTCGCCGAACTGCTCGGCCACCTCGGCCAGCGCCTCGCCGAGCAGCCGCAGCTCGTCGCCCGGCCCGTCCGCGCCGGCTTCCTCGCCGGTTGTTTCCCCGTCGCCGGCTTCCCCGTCGCCGGCTTCCTCGCCGTCGTAGATCGCCACCCAGGCGGCCTCCACCGCCGGGTGCGGCCGGTGCTCCTCGGCGACGTCGCGCCCCAGCACCTCGGCCGGCACGGCGAAGCCGCGGCGGGCCAGCAGGGCCACCACGTCGTCCCACAGGCTCGGGGCGGCCAGCGTGGCGCGCAGCTCGGCGTGCACCTCGGCCTGCCGGCGGAACGGCCGGATCAGGGCCGCGTCGCGCAGGCCGAGCGTGAACTCCAGGTGCCGGTACATCGCCGACTGGAAGCCGGAGCCCTCGCCGAGCAGGTTGCGGAACCGGTTGAAGTCGGCCGGGGTCATCCAGCGCAGCCCCTTCCAGGCCGCGTTGAGCCCCTCCAGGTGCAGCGCCGCGCGGCGCAGCGGGGCCAGGGCGGCGCGCACCCGGTCGGCGCGCAGGCAGCGCTGGGCCTCGCGCAGCTCGTGGCGGGTCAGCCCGAAGTACAGCTCCATGATCTGGCTGACCATCAGGAAGGACATCTCGCCCGGGTCGTCGCTCAGCGGCTGCTGCAACCGGTGCAGGGTGCTGGCGTGCACGTACGCGTCGTAGGGCACCCGGTCGGCGAAGTCCAGGGTCGGTTCGCCGCCGTTGCGGGCCGCCCGGGCCGCCCGCTGCCGCGGGGTCGCCGGACGGACCACCGTGGCCGGTGCGGGCACCCGCAGGTCCGTCTGCTCCACCTGTCGTCTCCTCCATGAGCCGGGTAGCGTCATGGTGCCCCGGTCGACGGGCCGAACGGAATGCCGATTCGACGGCGCTGCCGCCCTTCGACCTGCGAAGCCAAAGCCGAAACCCCCATCCACCTTTCGGAGAGGAAGGTCAGGCGTGGACGACATGGACTGGGCGCTGCTGCGGGAACTCCAGGCCGACGCCCGGCTCTCGTACAGCGAGCTGTCCCGGCGGGTGCACCTGTCGCCGCCGGCCGTGGCCGAACGGGTCCGCCGGCTGGAGGAGTCGGGGGTGATCACCGGCTACCACGCCCACGTCGACCTGGCCCGCGCCGGCCGCACGGTGGTCGCCCTGATCCGGATGTCCTGCTACGGGTCGCGGTGCATCCTCAACGACCCGGACGTGCCGGGTTGGCCGGAGATCATGGAGATCCACCGGATCACCGGCGACGCGTGCAGCGTGCTGCGGGTGGCGGCCGGCTCGATCGGGGACTTCGAGCGGGTGATCGACCGGCTCGCCCCGTACGGCCAGCCGTCGAGCACGATGGTCCTCTCCACCCCCCTTGCCTGGCACCCCGTCACCCGCCTGTAAGGAAGGGCACCTTGTTAACGCTTTCTGTATAGGAAGGGCCCCCTCCTAACACCCTGCCGAGCCGGCGCGCGGACCAGTGCCGGCGGGTTTGCCCCCACGTCAGGGGGAATGCAGCGCGGACTTGTCCCGGGGAGGATTCCGGTGCCTCGGCACCGGGAGGGGGGAACAATGCGGGGGCTCACCGCGTCACACCGTGCCCGTCCGGCCATGCGCGCCGCACCGGCCGCCACGACCCGTCCGGCAACGCCATCCGTGCCGGCCCCGGCCCGTCCGGCCGGGCGCGGCGCGCGGGTCGCGGGGGTCGCACACGCCGGGCTGACCGTACGGGCCGTGCTGACCGTGCTCGGCGTGCTCGGGGCGTTCGTCCTGTTCGCCGGCGCGCCGGCCCGGGCCGGGGAGAACACCTTCATCGAGGTCACCCCGAACAGCGCCCAGGCCGGCACCCGGGTCGACATCCGGGCGAGCTGCGACAACGACAACAACCGCCAGGCCGACGTGCAGTCCGACGCGTTCGGGCGGGTCGTGCTCCGGCCGAACAACGGCTTCCTGACCGGGGCGGTCACCATCCCCGGCAACAAGCAGGCCGGCGACTACTCCGTCGAGCTGCGCTGCGCCAACGGCGGCACCGCGACGACCACCCTCACCGTGCTGAACATGACGCAGCCGAGCAAGGGCCCGAACACCGGTGCCGGCGGCACGGCCGGCGAGGGCCGGGGCACGGGCTCGCTGCTGCTGGTCGGCGGCCTGGTGGCGGCGGCCGTGGCGGCCGGGTTCGGTGCGTTCGGCTCCCGCCGGCAGACCGGGACGCGGTCCTGACCGGGAGCCGTCATGGCCCGACGTACCCGCGCCGACGCCACGGCCCGACGCGAGCGCGACCGGCGGGACCGCGCCCGGCGGACGCGGCGCAGGCCGGTCCGGGCGGCGGCCCGGCTCGTGGCCCGGGGCTACGGCCGGTTCGCCCGGGTGGCCCGGCAGGCGTTCTCCGCCAGCGTCACCACCGTGGGGCCGCCCGGCCGCGCCGTGACACCCGGCCGCGCCGGGCCCGTCGGCGCGGCGGACCCCTCCGGTACGGCCGCCCGCCGGTGGCAACGGGCCGTCCGCCGGGGCCCCGGGTTCCCGGTGTTGTTCGTCGCCGCCCTGATGGTGCTGATCGTGGCGATGCTCGGCGTCGAACAGGTGACGGGGCACAGCCTCCTGCCGGACCGCTTCATCGCCGGGCTGCGGCCCCCGCCGAAGAAGTTCCCGGTGCTGCCGGCCAGCCGGCCGGTGGGCATCGCGAGTGCGCCGATCGGCCTCGACGCCCCGGTGCACGACGTGGGCATCGCCGCGGACGGCAGCATCGGGGTGCCCGACGCCGACCGCGCCCAGGAGGCCGGCTGGTACGACCAGGGCCCGACCCCCGGCCAGTACGGCCCGGCCGTGATCGTCGGCCACGTCGACACCCGCACCGGGCCGGCGGTCTTCCACGAGCTGAAGGAGCTGCGCTCCGGCGACCGGGTCGAGGTGCGC
This sequence comes from Micromonospora sp. PTRAS2, assembly GCF_054052245.1. Lineage (NCBI taxonomy): Bacteria > Bacillati > Actinomycetota > Actinomycetes > Micromonosporales > Micromonosporaceae > Micromonospora > Micromonospora sp. PTRAS2. Next base: position 62,226 of record NZ_JBSWBU010000015.1, on the reverse strand, counting down.
CGGGCCGACCGCTCCGTGGCCATCTTCGAGGTCGACGAGGTGCGGCGCTACGCCAAGGCCCGGCTGCCGGTGGACGAGGTCTACGGCGACTTCAGCCGGCCGGGGCTGCGCCTGATCACCTGCGGCGGCGCGTGGGTCGGCGGCGAGACAGGATACGCCGACAACGTGGTGGTGTACGCGTCCCTGGTGAAGGCGCGCACCACCTGACGCACACTGCGCCGGCGGAGGACACGCGGCTCAGGCCGCCGCCTCGGTCTCGGCCTCGCGCAGGTCGAGCCAGTCCGCCCAGCGCGGATCGGGGGCCCGGTGCCCGAGCACCCGCCAGGCCGTCCCCTTCGGCACGGCGGGCGGGGCGTGCAGCCGCCAGCCCAGCTCGGCGGGGGTCTTGTCGCCCTTGGTGTGGTTGCACCGGGCGCAGGCGGCCACCACGTTCTCCCAGGCGTGCCGGCCGCCCCGGCTGCGCGGGAAGACGTGGTCGATGGTCTCGGCGGGGCCCCGGCAGTAGGCGCACCGCCAGCCGTCCCGGGCGAAGATCGCCCGCCGGGAGAGCCCGACGTGGGCGCGGTAGGGCACCCGCACGAACCGGGTGAGCCGGACCACGGAGGGCACCGGGAGCGCGTTGCGGGCGCTGTGCAGGATCCCCTCGCCGTCGGCGACGCAGACGGCCTTGGCGGAGAGCACGAGGATGGCGGCGCGACGCACCGACACGACACACAGCGGCTCGTAGGTGGCGTTGAGAACCAGCGCGCCGGAGCCCACCGTGGGTCGTATGTCAGGCATCGAGCTCACCCTCCCGGTCCAGCTGCTCCCACCGCTGGCACGCCGGGCGTGCCCCGCGCAGGGCGGAACGACGCCGGCGTCGGCGGGATCACCGACGTCCGTTGCGCCAATCGTCCCTGATAAGGCCCCGGATTGCACGTACTAATCCGGGGTCCCTCGCCGAAGCATTCCTAGGTTGTGTCAGGATGACCGGTTCCGCACGGTCCGCCCCGGCGTATGCGCCCCGCTGCCGGCCGGTCGCGGGCGGTGGGGTACGAAAGCAGGGTGAGCACCCCCAGCCTGTTCCTCGCCGCCCTTCCCGCCGCCGCGGCCGCCGTCGTGGCCCCCGGAGCGTCCCCGGATCCGTCGCCGAGCGCGGACTGCCAGGGCAGCAGCTCCTGCGAGTGGTTGTACGAGACGAGCGGCTCGGCCTGGTTCGCGGAGGGCAGCTACTGGATCCTGCTCAAGCCCCTGCGGGTGCTGCTGATCCTCGCGCTGGCCCTCCTCGCCCGGTGGGCGCTGCACCGGATGATCAAGCGGCTGGTCCGGACCACCGCCGACGGGGTGCCCACGCTGCTGCGCCCGCTGCGCGAGCGGGTGCCGACCGCCGCCCACGAGCCCGGCGAGTTCATCCCCGAGCGGCGGCGGCAGCGGGCCGAGGCCATCGGCTCGGTGCTGCGCAGCATGGTCACGGCGTTCGTCTTCGGCATCGCGCTGCTGATGATCCTGCGGGAGTTCAGCTTCGACCTGGCGCCGCTGCTGGCCAGCGCGGGCATCGCCGGCGTGGCGCTCGGCTTCGGCGCGCAGAGCCTGGTCAAGGACCTGATCGCCGGGCTGTTCATGCTGGTCGAGGACCAGTACGGCGTGGGCGACACGGTGGACCTGGGCGAGGCGACGGGCGTGGTGGAGTCGGTCGGCCTGCGGGTCACCACGGTCCGCGACGGCCGGGGCGTGCTCTGGTACATCCGCAACGGCGAGATCGTCCGGGTGGGCAACAAGAGCCAGGGGTGGGCGCTGGTCGTGGTGGACCTGCCGATCGGCTTCGCCGGCACCGAGGAGGCGACGGCGGTGCTGCGCACGGCCGCCGCGTCGGTGGCCCTGGACCCGGACCTGGCCCCGGAGATCGTGGAGCAGCCCGACGTGCTGGGCGTCGAGCAGATGACGGTGGACGGCGCGGTGATCCGTACGGTCGTGAAGACCACCGCGGACGGGCAGTTCGCGGTGGGCCGGGAACTGCGCCGGCGGCTCGCCGAGGCGCTGGAGAACTCGGGCATCACCGCGAAGATCGCCGCCGCCCGCCTCTATCCGGGCGTCCCCCTGCGGGCCGCGGACGACACGGCGACCGGCCAGGGCGGGGCCACCTGACCCGGCTCCGCCGCCACCGCCGCAGCGGCCCCGCCCCGCTCCAGACACCGAGAACCGTCGATGACCTGCGGTTTTGTTGACCGAGAATACAGGGGTCGCGGACCGCGCGGCCCCTCGGGTATCGTCCGTTCGTTCAGTCGGAGATGCGACGATCAATCCGTTCGCCCTAGCTAGTTGTCAGACGATCGGGCAGAATCCGGTACGCACGCCACCTGCCGGAGCGTGATCACGTCTCGCTGATCCGTAGATCTGACGACGGTTCCCGGTCAGGCCATCACGAGTGGCCCACCGTGGGAACGATGGAGGCCACGGTGTCCGACGAGCGACCCTCCCAGGAAGGGCCGGCCACCTTCCGCGAGGTGTTCGCCCAACGGGAGTACAGGGCGGTCTTCACCGCCAGCGCGCTCTCCTGGATCGGCGACTTCATCGCCAAGGCCGCGGTCACGGTGCTGGTCTACCGCGAGACGCAGTCCGTGGGCTATTCCGCCGCCGCGTTCGCGGTCAGCTTCCTGCCCTGGCTGATCGGCGGCCCGCTGCTGGCCACGCTGGCCGAGCGCTACCGCTACCGCTCGGTGATGGTGGCGTGCGACCTGATCCGCATGGCCCTGATGGTGCTGGTCGCCCTCCCGGGCAACGAGCCGTGGCTGATCCTCTGCCTGCTCTTCGCGACCACCCTGGCCAACCCGCCCAGCCAGGCCGCCCGGTCCGCGCTGATGCCGCTCATCCTGACCGGCGACCGGCTGGTGGTCGGGCTCTCGCTCAACAGCAGCACCGGCCAGGCCGCCCAGGTGCTCGGCTACCTCGTCGGCGCGGCCCTCGCCGCGTTCGACCCGACCCTCGCCCTGCTGGTCAACGCGGCCACGTTCGCCCTCTCGGCGGCCCTGGTCCGCTTCGGCGTCCAGGACCGGCCGCCGGCGATGACCAGTGCCCACCGCAGCCACCTGCTGCGGGAGACGGGCGACGGCTTCCGGATCGTCTTCGGCACCCCGGTGCTGCGGGCGATCGCCCTGCTGGTCTTCAGCGCCATGCTCTTCTCCATCGTGCCGGAGGGGCTGGCCGCCGCCTGGGCCCGCGAGGGCGTCGACGACGGCATGGACAGCGGCGTCGCCCAGGCCGTGATCATGGCCGCCAACCCGGTCGGCTTCATCCTGGGCGGGCTGCTGGTCAGCCGGGCGGTCGCCCCGGCCCGCCGGCTCGTGCTGATCCGGCCGCTGGCGGTGCTCGCCCCGCTCGTCCTGGTGCCGTCGCTGCTCGACCCGCCGCCGCTGGTGGTGGCGCTGCTCGCCGGCCTGTGCGGCTTCGCGGTCGCCGGGCTGCTCCCGGTCGCCAACGGTCTCTTCGTCCGCGCGCTGCCCAACGGCTACCGGGCCCGGGCGTTCGGCGTGATGGCCACCGGGGTCCAGGTGATCCAGGGCCTCGCGGTGCTGGTCACCGGCCTGCTCGCCGAGCGCTTCCCGATCCCGGTGGTGGTCGGGGGGTGGAGCGCGGCCGGCGTGGTGCTGATGCTGCTCACCGCCGCGGCGTGGCCGACGCGGGCGGCGATCGACACGGCGGTCGAGGCCGCCGGCAACGCGGGCGCGCCAACCCCGGCCGGGGGCGGCGAGCCTCGACCCCGGCCGGCCGCCGCGGGCGGCGGACACGAGGGTGGCACGCCGGGCGAGCGCGGCCGGGCCAGCCAGGCGGTGAGCTGACCCACCCGGGGGCCGCCCGACTCCCCTCGCCGGCCGGACCGCCCCCGCCCCGCTGTGACGAGGTCGGCAGCGCACGGGCCGGTTGGCCCCCGCCGGCTCCGGCCGCACCTGGCAGGATGGAGCGGTGAATCCCACCGGTGAGTCCGAGCGTGCCGTGACCCTCTTCGAAGCGGTCGGCGGCGAACCCACCTTCCGCAAGCTGGTGGACGAGTTCTATGCCGGCGTCGCCACCGATCCGCTGCTGCGGCCGATGTATCCGGAGGAGGATCTGGGCCCGGCCGCGGACCGGCTGACGCTGTTCCTCATGCAGTACTGGGGCGGCCCCAACACCTACTCCGCCCAGCGGGGGCACCCCCGGCTGCGGATGCGGCACGCCCCGTTCCGCATCGGTGCCGCCGAGCGCGACGCCTGGCTGCACCACATGCGACGGGCCGTGGACCGGCTGGATCTGCCGCCGGAGATCGCCACCGCGCTCTGGGACTACCTGGAACGGGCCGCCTACTTCATGGTCAACGTCATGGAGGACCCGGCCGGACCGGCCTGACGCGGTCCCGCCCGGGCCGCCGGCGGCGGCCCGGGCGGGACCGTACGGGTCAGAGCAGGGCGCCCTCGTCGTGCAGCCAGTCCACGAAGGTGGTGGCCACCGCGGCCCCGCAGTCGAGCATCTCCACCAGCAGCGCGTCGTGCGCCCCGGCGCCGAGCGGCACCTGGAGCTCCGCGTAGATCGGCAACTGCCCCCGCTCGGTGGGGTCGCCGATGTAGGCCTTGCAGAACCGTCGGGTGTGGTTCCATTCGTTGACCACCCGGTAGGCCCGGTCGGCCCAGTCGGGTGGGACCGTGGCGTGCGGGCGGGCCCGCATCACCAGGATTTCGTCCTCGGGACCCTCCAGGGTGACCAGCACCGCGTGCCGCTCCCACATGGCCAGCAGGTTGCCGTCGCCGTCGGCCAGGTAGCGCACGTCCAGCAGGTCGAGCGCGTCGCAGACCCGGCGAAGGGTGACCGGCGCGATGGTGGCCGACATGTCGGCGATCATCGGCCGATCGACGGACGGGCAGTCGTCGCCCGGTTGACGTGGGGCCGGTGGTCCGACCCGGACGGTGCTGTCCACTGTGATCCCGCTTCGAGTTTCCGGTTCGCCGCCAACGGCGGGACCGGGGCGCCATGACCACCACGGCATCGCTCGCGCACCTCACTCCCCAGCGGATCCAGCCGCCTACGGTGCGTTGGATCCGAGGATGGACGGTACCCGGACAGCCGGGTTGTGGCATCCCCCCAACGACAGCCCCAGGCCAGAAGAATGACCGCCGGTCATACTTTCGGATGAGTCCCGAGCGGCGTAACGGCAAGATCCGCGACCTTCTGCGACCACACGGCTCCGTATGGTCCCACCAGCCCGACCCATCGGCCGGCCATCCTCACCTGGACGTCACCGCCTCCGGCCCCCGCACCGGGGCCCGCGGCGGCCCCGGCGGCGTTGCCGGGGCGGCCCAGGAAGCCCATCCGCACCAGCCCCTGGACCAGCCGCTGGGCGACCTCGACCGGGGGGCCGGGCGGGTCCTCCGGGGTGACCACCACCGCGACGTGGTCGAGCAGGGCGTCGCGCAGCGCCCGCTGCCCCACCGCCCGGCCGGCCACCCCGTGCGCGGCGGCGTCCCGCAGCGTGCCGGCCGCCGCCTCCGCGATCCGCCACAGCTCCCCGGCGGGCAGCAGCTCCACCGACCGGCTCGCCGGCGGCGGCAGCGGCCAACGCCACTGCGCGTCCCGCCGCGCGGGCAGGTCGCCCGTGCCGGACGACAGCGCGGCCAGCAGCTCCCGGGCGGCCACCGTGACGTCACCGCACCCCGGCCCGCCAACGGTCCGGACGGCCAGCACGCCCCACGGCAGCCGGGCCCAGAGTGCCGTCCGGCCGCCCGCCGCGCCCGGCCCGCCCACCGGCGGGGCCGACCGCAGCCGGACCGGCGCGGCCGGGTCGAGCCGGACCAGCCGGGCCAGGAACGCGCCCGCGTCGGCCGCCCCGGTCAGCCCGTGCCCGCCGGCCGGGCCGGGATCCGTGCCGGCCGGGCCGGGGCCCTGCGGGCGCGCCGGGGCGCCGCTCACGCCGGCCTCCCGGACGTGCCGCCGGGGGCGTACGACAGCAGGAAGGCCCGCTCCTCGTCGGTGATCCGCCGGGGCCGCTGGGCGGCCAGGTCGAACGGGACCAGCACCGAGCGGGCGGTGCTGGCGAGGGTGTCGCCGTCGTACAGCTCGTAGGCGACGGTGAACCGGGACGCCCGGATCTCCTCCACCCACAGCTCGATCCGGACGGTGGGGGCGGCCTCCGCCGTGGCCCGACCGAGCGCGTAGTCGACCGGGCGCAGGTAGTCGACCTCGTGCCGGCGGATGACGACCCCGTCGGCGAACGAGCCGACGCCCCACGCCTTGCCGCCGGCGAACATCAACGCCACCCGCGCCTCCTCGTAGAGGGTGAGGAAGCGCGAGTTGTTGATGTGGCCGTACGCGTCCAGGTCGGACCAGCGCAGCGTGCAGTGGTAGACGAAGCGGTCAGCCATGCTCAGTCGCGGGTGAGCTTGCGGTAGGTCACCCGGTGCGGGCGGGCCGCCTCGGCGCCGAGCCGGTCGACCTTGTTCTTCTCGTACGCCTCGAAGTTGCCCTCGAACCAGAACCACTTCGCCGGGTTCTCGTCGTCGCCCTCCCAGGCCAGGATGTGCGTGGCGACCCGGTCGAGGAACATCCGGTCGTGAGAGATGACCACGGCGCAGCCGGGGAACTCCAGCAGCGCGTTCTCCAGGCTGGAGAGGGTCTCGACGTCGAGGTCGTTGGTCGGCTCGTCGAGCAGGATGACGTTGCCGCCGATCTTGAGCGTCAGCGCCAGGTTGAGCCGGTTGCGCTCGCCGCCGGAGAGCACCTTGGTCGGCTTCTGCTGGTCGGGGCCCTTGAACCCGAACGCCGCGATGTACGCCCGCGACGGCATCTCGACCTTGCCCACCATGAGGTGGTCGAGCCCGTCGGAGACGACCTCCCAGACCGTCTTGTCGCCGGCCAGGCCCTGCCGGTTCTGGTCGACGTACGACAGCGAGACCGTGGGGCCGACCCTGACCTCGCCGCCGGTGGGCTGCTCCAGCCCGACGATGGTCTTGAACAGGGTGGTCTTGCCGACGCCGTTGGGGCCGATGATGCCGACGATGCCGTTGCGCGGCAGCGAGAACGACAGGTTGTCGATGAGGATCCGGTCGCCGAAGCCCTTGGTCAGGTTGTGCGCCTCGATGACGGTGCTGCCCAGGCGCGGGCCCGGCGGGATCTGGATCTCCTCGAAGTCCAGCTTCCGGGTCTTCTCCGCCTCGGCGGCCATCTCGTCGTAGCGGTCGAGGCGGGCCTTGGACTTGGTCTGCCGCGCCTTGGCGTTGGAGCGGACCCACTCCAGTTCCTCGGAGAGGCGCTTCTTCATCTTGGCGTCGCGGCGGCCCTCGACGGAGAGCCGGGCGGCCTTCTTCTCCAGGTAGGTGGAGTAGTTGCCCTCGTAGCCGATGGCCCGGCCCCGGTCCAGCTCCAGGATCCAGCCGGCCACGTTGTCGAGGAAGTAGCGGTCGTGGGTGATGGCCAGGACGGTGCCGGCGTACTTCGCGAGGTGCTGCTCCAGCCACTGCACGCTCTCGGCGTCCAGGTGGTTGGTGGGCTCGTCGAGCAGCAGCAGGTCGGGCGCCTCCAGCAGCAGCTTGCACAGCGCCACGCGGCGGCGCTCGCCGCCGGAGAGCTGGGTCACGTCGGCGTCCGGCGGCGGGCAGCGCAGCGCGTCCATGGCCAGTTCGAGCTTGGAGTCGATGTCCCAGGCGTCGGCGGTGTCCAGCTCCTCCTGGAGCTTGCCCATCTCCTCCATCAACTCGTCGGAGTAGTCCGTCGCCATCTGCTCGGCGATCTTGTTGAACCGCTCCAGCTTCGACTTGATCTCGGCAACCGCCTCCTCGACGTTGCCGAGGACGGTCTTGGCGTCGTTGAGCGGCGGCTCCTGGGCGAGCAGGCCGACGGTGTAGCCGGGCATGAGCCGGGCCTCGCCGTTGCTCGGCCGGTCGAGCCCTGCCATGATCTTGAGGAGGCTGGACTTACCGGCACCGTTCGGGCCGACCACACCGATCTTGGCCCCCGGCAGGAAGTTCAGCGTCACGTTGTCCAGCACGACCTTGTCGCCGTGCGCCTTGCGCGCCTTTTCCAGGACGTAGATGAACTGGGCCACGGTGCGGGCTACCTCCGTTGATTGCTGGTCTCGACGCGTCGGGATGCGGGCGCGGGCTCCGGGGCCCCTCGCCGCCGCCGGCCGGGGGCCGGCCACGACGCACGCCATCGTCAATCCTGACAGGTACGCCGAGCTGCGCCCACATCACCCCGCCCGGCGACCACCCCCGCGCACCTCCTTGCCCCGCCCGGTATAACCGGATAGCTTTCGTGGTATGACCAAGAAGATCGCCATCAGCGTTCCCGACGACGTGGCGGAGCGGCTGGCCGAGGAGCCGAACGTCTCGGCGTTCATCACCGAGAGCGTCCGGCAGCGGATGGCCGGGGAACGCACCCGTCGGGCACTGCGGCAGGTCGGCTTCCGGTTGACCGAGGCGGGTCTCACCGAAGCCGGGCAGCGGCTCGACGAGGCGCAGGCGAAGATCACGCCCGAGCTGCGGGCCAAGGCGGCGGCACTGCTGGGCGAGGCTTCGCGCGGACGGCTGGCCTCGTGAGCGAGGCCGGCCTGGTGCTCGACACCTCCTGCCTGCTCGCCTATTCCGAAGGGACCGAGGCGGTCGGCGAGCAGATCGCCAAGGTCGCGGACAAGCTCCAGATCGTGGTCGTCCCCGCCCTCTGCCTGGCCGCCGCGTACCGGCAGGTGACCAGCGACGGTTGGCCGCTCCTGGACATCCTCGGCGACCTCGAACAGGTGGTCGTCACTCCCGTCGAGCACGACATGTGCGCGGTCCTCGGTGGCTGGTCGCGGACCCTGGGGAGCATGGACCTGGCGCAGGCGGCGATCGAGGCCGCCCGGGCGACCACGCCGATCATGACGGACCGGCGCGAGGTGCTGGGCGAGGTGCTGCCGAAGGAGTGGCCGATCATCGATCTGTGAGCCGGGCGGCCGACGTGATCACCTTCACGGTTCGGCCAGCGTGGGACGGGTAGGTAACTCCGGCACGGGGCCCCAGACGCCGCAGCTACGCTCAGTACGCTCAATCGCGGTGGACCCGTCAGCACCCGGAGGTGGCCGAACGTGACCGTCCGTAGTTCCTTTGTCGTCGTGGCGAACCGACTACCGGTCGACGAGGTGAACACCCCCGAGGGGCGGCAGTGGCGACGCAGCCCCGGTGGCCTCGTCACCGCCCTGCACCCCGTCCTCGCCGAGCACCAGGGGACCTGGGTCGGCTGGGCCGGCGGCACCGGCCCCGCCCCCGAGCCGTTCGACCTGGAGGGCATCCGGCTGCACCCGGTGCCGCTGAGCGCCGACGAGCTGGAGCGCTACTACGAGGGCCAGTCGAACGCGACAATCTGGCCGCTCTATCACGACGCGGTGGAGACACCGGCGTACAAGCGGCGCTGGCGCGAGGCGTACCGGCTGGTCAACGCGCGGTTCGCGGAGGCCGCGGCGGAGGTCGCGGCCGAGGGCGCGACGGTCTGGGTGCAGGACTACCAGCTCCAGCTCGTCCCGGCGATGCTCCGCGAGCTGCGCCCCGACCTGCGGATCGGGTTCTTCCTGCACATCCCGTTCCCGCCGATCGAGCTGTTCATGCAGATGCCGTTCCGCACCGAGATCCTGCGCGGGCTGCTCGGCGCGGACCTGATCGGCTTCCAGCAGCGGCTCGCGGCGCAGAACTTCGTCCGGCTGGCCCGGCACCTGCTCGGGCTGCGCTACGAGGGGCAGATGATCCAGGTCGACGGCCGCCAGGTGAAGGCGGGCGCGTTCCCCATCTCCATCGACACGAAGGAGATGGAGCGGCTGGCCGAGGACCCGGCGATCCAGTCCCGGGCCAAGCAGATCCGCGAGGAGCTGGGCAACCCCCGGACGATCATCCTGGGCGTCGACCGGCTCGACTACACGAAGGGCATCGAGCTCCGGCTCAAGGCTTTCCGCGAACTTCTTGCTGACGGAAAGTTGACAGTTCCGGACGCGGTTATGGTGCAGGTGGCGACGCCGAGCCGCGAACGGGTGGAGCACTACCAGGCCCTACGGGTCAAGGTCGAGCGCGAGGTTGGCCGGATTAATGGCGAATTCGGCAGGGTCGGCGTGCCGGCGGTGCATTATCTGCATCAGTCGTACAGTCGCAGTGAGTTGGCGGCGATGTACGTGGCCGCCGACGTGATGATGGTGACCCCGCTGCGAGACGGAATGAATCTGGTGGCCAAGGAGTACGTGGCATCGCGCGCCGACCAGGGCGGCGCGCTCGTGCTCAGTGAGTTCGCCGGCGCCGCGACAGAGCTGCGCCAGGCGTTCCTGTGTAACCCGCACGACCCGGACGCGGTCAAGGACGCGTTGCTCAAGGCCGTGCACGTGGAGAAGCCCGAGGCCCGCCGCCGCATGCGGGTCATGCAGCGCCACCTGCGTACCCACGACGTGGGGCACTGGGCGAAGTCGTTCCTCACCGAGCTCGGTGTGCCTGATACGGAGGTTGCGTGAACACGTCCGTCCACGACGGGGCGGCCCCGGCCGCGGGAGTGCTGGATCCGGAGCTGCGGGCGGCCATCGGGCGGATAGCCCGGGTCCCGCAGCTCCTGGTCGCCTGTGACTACGACGGCACCCTCGCGCCGATCGTGGAGGACCCGAGCAAGGCCGTGCCACTGCCCGAGTCGGTCGCCGCCGTCCGGGCGCTCGCCGCGCTGCCGCAGACCACCGTCGCCGTGGTCTCCGGGCGGGCGCTGCGCGACCTGGCCGCGCTCTCCCGGCTGCCCAGCGAGGTCCACCTCGTCGGCAGCCACGGCTCCGAGTTCGACATCGGCTTCGTCGAGCGGCTCTCCCCCGAGCTGATCGCCGTGCGCACCCGGCTGCGCGACGCGCTGCGCGAGATCGCCAACGCCCACCCGGGCGTCCGGCTGGAGCGCAAGCCCGCCAGCGTCGCCGTGCACACCCGCGGGGTGGACCCGCAGGTCGCCGCCGCCGCCGTCGACGCGGTCCGCTCCGGCCCCGCCACCTGGGACGGCGTCACCGTCACCCAGGGCAAGGAGGTCATCGAGCTGTCCGTGGTGGCGACCCACAAGGGCACCGCCGTCGACCAGCTCCGCACCCAGCTCTCGGCCAGCGCCGTGCTGTTCATCGGCGACGACGTCACCGACGAGAACGCCTTCGGCAACCTGCACGGCCCCGACATGGGCATCAAGATCGGCCTCGGCGAGACGAAGGCCGACTACCGGGTCGGCGAGCCGATCGAGGCGGCCCGCGCGCTGGGCCTGCTGCTGGAGACCCGGCGGCACTGGCTGTTCGGGGAACGGGCCGTCCCGATCGAGCGGCACTCGATGCTCGCCAACGGGCGTACGGTCGCGTTGCTCACCCCCGAGGCCAAGGTCACCTGGCTCTGCCACCCCAAGCCCGACTCGGCGGCGATCTTCGCCGACCTGGTCGGCGGCAGCCCGGCGGGGCACTTCAGCGTCGCCCCCGAGCGCGGCGGCATCCCACTGGGCCAGCGCTACCGCTCCGGCACGATGACCGTGGAGACCCGCTGGTCGGGCCTCACCGTCACCGACTGGCTGGACAGGCCGGCCCGGGAGACCACCCCCGACGGCCCGGCGGTCGTCACCGGCGACTCCGCCCTGGTGCGGGTGCTCACCGGCGCCGGGAAGGTGCGGGTGGAGTTCGCCCCCCGGCCCGAGTTCGGCCAGGTCGCCACGCAGCTCCAGCCGGTCGGCGACGGGCTGCTGGTGCTCGGCTCCAACGAGCCGATCGCGCTCTACTCCCCCGGGGTCGAGTGGCAGGTCGACAACGACGGCGGGTACGAGACGGCGAAGGCCGTCGTCGACCTGTCCGCCGCCGGTGGTCAGGTGGTGCTGGAGCTGCGCTTCGGCACACACAGCCTGGAGCACCACCGGCTGACGGTCCACGAGCGGCAGGCCGCCGCCGAGCAGCCGTGGAAGGACTGGGTGGCCTCGCTGCGGCTGCCCGCCACCGCCCGGGACCTGGTCGCCCGCAGCGCGCTGACCCTGCGCGGCCTCTGCCACGAGGCCACCGGCTCGATCCTCGCGGCGGCGACCACGTCGCTGCCCGAGGAGCTGGGCGGCGTGCGCAACTGGGACTACCGCTACTGCTGGCTGCGCGACGCGGCGATGACCGCGCGGGCGCTGGTCGACCTCGGCTCCACCGAGGAGGCCGAAGGGCTGCTGCGCTGGGTGGACGGCTGCATCGAACGCACCGGCGGGCACCCCGAGCGGCTGCACCCGCTCTACACCGTCGACGGGTACGAGCTGGGCGCCGAGGCGGTCATCGACACCCTGCCCGGCTACGCCGGCTCCCGGCCGGTGCGGGTCGGCAACCTCGCCAATCACCAGCTCCAGCTCGACGTGTTCGGCCCGATCGCCGACCTCATCGCCGCCGTCGCCGACGCCCGGGGCTCCGTCCGCGAGGACGAGTGGCGGGTGCTGGAGAACATGGTCGAGGCGGTCCGCCGCCGCTGGCACGAGCCCGACCACGGCATCTGGGAGGCCCGCCTCCCCCCGCGGCACCACATCTTCTCGAAGGTGATGTGCTGGATGACCGTCGACCGGGCGCTGCACGTGGTGCGGCAGCACGGCGGCGAGGACCGGCCCGAGTGGGTGGAGCTGCGCGACCGGATCGGCGCGAACGTGCTGGAGTACGGCTGGCACGCCGACGTGGAGGCCTACAGCGTCGCGTACGGCGACGAGGACATGGACGCTTCCTCGCTGTGGATCGGCCTGTCGGGCCTGCTCCCCGGCGACGACCCGCGCTTCCTGTCCACCGTGCTGCGCATCGAGGCCGACCTGCGCAGCGGCCCGGTCGTCTACCGCTACCACTGGGACGACGGCCTGCCCGGGCGCGAGGGCGGCTTCCACATCTGCACGGCGTGGCTGATCGAGGCGTACCTGCGCACCGGCCGCCGCACCGACGCGGAGGAGCTGTTCGCCCAGATGGTCGACACGGCGGGCCCGACGGGGCTGCTCCCCGAGCAGTACGACCCGCTGGCCGAGCGCGGGCTGGGCAACCACCCGCAGGCGTACAGCCACCTCGGCCTGATCCGCTGCGCCCTGCTGCTGGACAACATGCTCAAGCAGTGACCGAGGTGTAAGGAAGGGCCCCCTGTTAACGCATTGCGCATAGCAGGGGGCCCTTCTTAACGCCCGATCTCGTGGGTTCGGCACGGGAAGGGCCCCGCACGGGTGAGGCCGGCACGGGTGGCGCCGGGCGGGTGGCGGGCGGGGTCAGCCGTCGAGCGCGCCCACCACGTCGCCGACCACCACGACCGCCGGGGGCCGCAGGCCCGCCTCGGCCACGTCGGCGGCCACCGCACCGAGCGTCGAGCGCAGGCTCCGCTGGTCACCGGTCGTGCCCTCCTGCACCACCGCGACCGGCGTGTCCGCGGGCCGCCCGTGCCCGATCAGCGTCCCGGTGATCGCGGCGAGGTTCTTCAGCCCCATCAGGATCACCAGCGTGCCGCGCAGCCCCGCGAGGGCGTCCCAGCGCACCAGCGAGGCCGGCGAGTCGGGCGCGACGTGCCCGGAGACCACGGTGAACTCGTGCGCCACCGCGCGGTGGGTGACGGGGACGCCCGCCGCCGCCGGGGCGGCGATCGAGCTGGTCACCCCGGGGACCACGGTCACCGGCACCCCGGCCGCCGCGCAGGCCAGCAGCTCCTCGCCGCCCCGACCGAAGACGTACGGGTCGCCGCCCTTGAGCCGCACCACGAACGCCCCGGCCAGGGCCCGGTCGACGAGGATCCGGTTGATCTCCTCCTGGGCCCGCGACGGCCCGTACGGGATCTTGGAGGCGTCCACCAGCTCGACGCCCGTGCGCAGCTCGTCGAGCAGCAGCCCCGGCACGAGGCGGTCGGCGACCACCACGTCGGCCTCGGTGAGCAGCCGCCACCCCTTCACGGTGATCAGCTCCGGGTCGCCCGGCCCGGCCCCGACGAGCGCCACCCGCCCGCGCCCTGCGGCAGCGTTGTTAACAGGGGCCCCCTCCTCTACAGAATCCGTTAACAGGGGGCCCTTCCTTGCACCGAGGAGGTCGCGGACGGCGTCGCGGACCGTCATGGCGCGGCGGGGGTCGCCGCCGCCGAGGACGGCGACCGTGACCGGGCCGTGCCGGGTGACGGCCGGCGTCCACGCGGTCGCGGCGGCCCGGTCGTCGGCCCGGACGCAGAAGATCCGCCGCTCGGCGGCGGCGGCGCTGACCGCCGCGGCGGCCACCGGGTCGTCGACGGCCGCCTGCACCAGCCAGGCCCCGTCCAGGTCGTCGGGGGCGAAGCGGCGCGGCTCCCAGTGCAGCCGGCCGGCGTCGACGTGGGCGCGCAGCGCGGGGGTCAGCTCCGGCGAGACCAGCAGGACGTCCGCGCCGGCGTCGAGCAGCGCCGGCACCCGCCGGGTGGCCACCGCTCCCCCGCCCACCACGACCACCCGCCGGCCCGCCAGGCGCAGACCCAGGGGGTACGGATTGGGTGCGCTCACTTCTCGGCCACCCCCGCCGAGTCGAACGTGGCCACCTCGTGCAGCACCCGGACCGCGCCGGTCACCACGGGCAGGGCCAGCAGCGCGCCGGTGCCCTCGCCGAGGCGCAGCCCGAGGTCGATGAGCGGGTCGAGCCCGAGGTGGCGCAGCCCGGCCGTGGCCCCCGGCTCGGCGGAGCGGTGCCCGGCGACCAGCGCGCCGACCGCGTCCGGGGCGAACGCGACGGCGGCGAGCGCGGCGCTGACCGCGATCACCCCGTCGAGCAGCACCGGCACCCGGCGGGCGGCGGCACCGAGGATCAGCCCGGCCAGGGCGGCGTGCTCCAGGCCGCCGACGGCGGCGAGGACGCCCAGCGGGTCCGCCGGGTCGGGGGCGTGCCGGGCCAGCGCCGCCCGCACCACCCCGATCTTGCGGGCGTACGTGGGGTCGTCCACGCCGGTGCCCCGGCCGGTCGCCTCGGCGGGGTCGACGCCGGTGAACGCGGCGACCAGGGCGGCGGCCGGGGTGGTGTTGCCGATGCCCATGTCGCCGGTGAGCAGGATGCCCGCCCCGGCGTCGATCAGCTCACGGGCGATGCGGATGCCGGTCTCCACGGCGGCGAGCGCCTCGTCGCGGGTGAGGGCGGCGGTGACGGCGAGGTCGCGGGTGCCGGGGCGCACGTTCGCCGCCACGAGGCGGGGCGTCCTGGTGGCGGCGGGGCGCCCCGCCGGGTCGCCGGGCGGACCGTCCGCCTGGGCGGGAACGGCCGGCGGCAGCGGGGTGGCGACGCCGACGTCGACGACGGTGACCGAGGCGCCGGCCTGCCGGGCGAACGCGTTGACCACCGCGCCGCCGGCCAGGAAGTTGCCGATCATCTGCGCGGTGACCTCCTGCGGCCAGGGGGTCACCCCCTGGGCGTGCACGCCGTGGTCGCCCGCGAAGATCGCCACGGCAGCCGGCTCGGGCAGCGGTGGCGGGCAGGAGCGGGCCAGGCCGGCGAGCCGCACCGAGAGCTCCTCCAGGACGCCGAGCGAGCCGGCCGGCTTGGTGAGCCGACCGTGCAGCTCACCGGCGGCGACCATCGCCGGCTCGTCGAGCGGCCGGATCGCCGCGATGGTGGTGTGCAGCATCATGCCTCCAGGATCTCCGCCAGCACCTGGGCGAAGGCGTCGGTGGTGGCCCGGTCGCGCACGGCCACCCGCAGCCAGTCTGCGCCGAGGCCGGGGAACGTGTCGCCCCGGCGTACCGCCCAGCCGCGTTCGCGCAGGCGTTGCCGCACCCCGGCCGCGCCGGGCAGGTGGACCAGCACGAACGCGCTGGCCGGGTGGCCGGCGACGCGTACGCCGGGCAGGGCCGACAGGCGGGTCACCAGGTGGCCGCGGTCGGCGGCCAGCTCGGCGGCAATGGCGCGCTCGGCCGCGACGGCGGTCGGGGACGCGCAGGCGGTGGCGGCGGCGAGCGCCGGGGTGGAGACCGCCCACAGCGGCTGGGCGGCGGCGAGGCGGGCCAGCAGCGGGGCCTCGCCGAGCAGGTAGCCGATCCGCAGCCCGGCCAGTCCCCAGGTCTTGGTGAGGCTGCGCACGACGACGAGGCCGGGCAGGTCCCGCCGGGCGGCGAGGGACTCGGGCTCGCCGTCGACGCCGGGCGCGGCGGTGGTGTCGGCGAACGCCTCGTCGACGACGAGGACGCGGCCGGGTCGGGCCAGCGCGGCGAGGTCGGCGGCCGGGTGCAGCACGGAGGTGGGGTTGGTGGGGTTGCCGACCATGACGAGGTCGGCGTCGGCGGGCACCCGGGCCGGGTCGAGGCGGAAGCCGTCGGCGGGGTCGAGCAGCACCCGCTCGACGGGGTGCCCGGCGGCCCGCAGCGCGGCCTCCGGCTCGGTGAACTGGGGGTGCACGACGACCGGCCGGCGTGCGCCGGTCAGGGCGCGGGCGAGCAGCACGAAGCCCTCGGCGGCCCCGGCGGTGAGCAGCACCTCCTCCGGGGGGCGGCCGTGCCGGGCCGCGACGGCAGCGCGGGCGGGCCGGGGGTCCGGGTACGCGGCCAGCTCGCCCAGAGCCGCGGTGATCGGGTCGGCCAGCCAGTCCGGCATCGGGGCGCGGCGGACGTTGACGGCGAGGTCGACCAGGCCGTCGCCGACCTCGGCGTCCCCGTGGTGGCCGAGGTCGGGACCGTCGGGGACGGGACCGTCGTAGCCGAGGGCCGGACCGGCCTGGCCGGGGGCGATGCCGGCCTGGCCGGGGGCGGTCCGGTCGGGGCCCGGTCCGTCGGGGCCGGGGTCGGGACGGGGGCCCGCCTCGACGGTGGCGTCCGGCTCGTCCCGGGTGGGTGGTGGCGGCACCAGGTGAGCACGCATGTCCGCGATCCTGCCGGGAAGCCGCCGCGCGGGACAGCGCATCCCGGCGTGGGCCGCGTCACCCGCCGCCGGTTTATGAATTGTTCTCACGGACGAATCGGAAATGTCATAACTTGACCCCGTGAGCTACCGACCCCTTGCCTCCGCTGGTCGTCTCGTCCCTCTCCTGCGCGCCGGGCTGATCGCCGGCATCGTCATCGCCGGCGCGCTCTACCCGCTGGCCGCCGTCACCGGCCTCGGCGCCAAGGCCACCGCGCACGCCGGTGAGCAGAAGGCCGACATCCTGCGCACCGCGCTGCCCGCCGAGACCTCGTACGTGTACGCGCCCGACGGACGCACCGTGCTGACGATGTTCTACGAGGAGTACCGCCGCTACACGAAGCTGTCCGACATGTCCCCGAACATCCAGCAGGCCATCGTGGCCGCCGAGGACAGCCGCTTCTACCAGCACCGGGGCGTCGACCCGAAGGGCGCCGCCCGCGCCTTCGTCGCCAACTCCCAATCCGGCGGGGTCTCCCAGGGCGCGTCGACCCTGACCATGCAGTTCGTCCGGATGACCCTCCGGGACAGCGCCAAGACCCCGAAGGAGGTCCAGGAGGCCACCCAGCAGACCAGCCTGCGCAAGGTCAAGGAGATGCGGATGGCGCTGGACGTCGAGAAGGAGCTGACCAAGGAGCAGATCCTGGAGCGCTACCTCAACTCGGCGTACTTCGGCCACCGGGCGTACGGCATCTACGCCGCCGCGCAGATCTTCTTCTCCAAGACGCCGGCCACCCTCAGCCCGGTCGAGGCGGCCACCCTCGCCGGACTGGTCAAGTCGCCCTCCGAGTACGACCCGGCCAGCTCCGACCAGAAGGACGCCACCGGCCGGCGCAACTACGTGCTGGACCGGATGGCGCAGCTCGGCTACCTCAGCCCGGACGCCGCCACCGCGGCGAAGGCCGAGCCGATCCGGCTCAAGCTGACCGACCCGCCGAACGACTGCGCGTCGCTGCCGGCGACGTACCAGACCTGGGGCTTCGCCTGCGACTACCTGAAGAACTGGTGGAGCGCCCAGCCCGCGTTCGGGGAGAACCGGCTGGAACGGATGGACAAGCTGCGCCGCGGCGGCTACCGCATCGTGCTCAGCATCGACCCGAAGATCCAGGCGGCGGCCGAGAAGAACGTCGGGGCCAAGGAGAACACCGGCAGCCCGTTCGCCAACGGCATCGTCGTCGCCGAACCGGGCACCGGGCGGATCAAGGCGATGGCGGTGAACCGCAACTACTCGCTGGACGTCAGCGAGAACGGGCCCAGCTCCAACCCGGAGGCGTCGCCGAAGGTGAAGGCGAACTATCCGAACACCGTGGCGCCCCTGCTCGGCGGCGGCGACCTCCCCGGCTACCAGGCCGGATCGACGTTCAAGATGTTCCCGATGCTGGCCGCGCTCAACGCCGGGATGCCGCTGTCCACCGCGTACGACTCGCCGTACCGCTACCGCTCCGAGGTGTACGACGGGTGGGCCCCGTCCAACGCCAGCGGCGCGATGACCGGCCGGCAGACCATGTGGTCCGGCTTCGGCAAGTCGGTGAACACCTACTTCGTCCAACTGGAGGAGAAGGTCGGGGCGGACGCCGCCGTGCGGCTCGCCGAGCAGCTCGGGCTGCGCTGGCGCACCGACGTCGACCGGGAGCAGGCGTCGCCGGCCAAGGCCAAGAAGTGGGGCGCGTTCACCCTGGGCGTCTCCGACGCCACCCCGCTGGAGATGGCGAACGCCTACGCCGCGATCGCCGCAGACGGGCGGTACTGCGAGGCGATGCCCGTCCAGTCCATCAGCAAGCGGGACGGCACCCCGGCCACGTACACGACGGCCGGCGGAATCGAGCGGGAGGTAGCCAAGCCGCGCTGCCGGCAGGTGGTCAGCGCCGACGCGGCCCGCGCCGCCACCGACGCGGCCCGCTGCCCGACCGGCGACACCCCGGCGAAGGGCAGCTGCGGCGGCTGGTCGACCGCCGACAGCGTGCGCGGCACGGTGGGGCGCCCGGTGGCCGGCAAGACGGGTACGACCGACAGCACCCGGTCGGCCTGGTTCGTCGGCTACACACCGGAGCTGGCGGCGGCGAGCTTCATCGCGGACCCGGACAACCCGTTCAACGCGGTCGGCGACGGGCAGTCCCAGATCCCGATCGCGGCGGTGGCGAACACCCTGCGCGACGGGCTGAAGGGCCAGCCCACCCGCCAGTTCACCCCGCCCTCCGACGCCATCGTCGGCTGACCGGCGACGGTCAGGCGGGAGTCACGAGCGTCGCGGCGGCCCGGGCCGCCGCGACGACCCGCGCACCGACCCCGGGCTGCCCGGCCCAGTGCACCATCAGCTGGGAGGCGTGCACGCCCCGCCAGACGAACCCCTCGGGCGCGCCGCCGTCCCAGCTCCACGCCGGGGCCTGCCCGGCCCGGGGGGTGAGCACCGCCCGGTGCTCCTTGTAGCCGACGACCGTCGCACCGGCCGGGGCCAGCACGCTGTCGGTGCGGGCGGTCGCCGACCGGTAGCCGACCACCACGCCGTCGCGGCTGGCGCCCACCGCGTCGAGCACGCCGCACATCGGCAGCCCGTCCAGCTCCCGGGCCAGCCAGAGCAGGCCGGTGCCCTCCGCGAGCACCGGCCGCCCGGTGCGGGCCAGCTCCGCCACCGCGATGCAGAGCCGGCGGTTGGCGGAGAGCTGCTCCGCGTACGACTCGGGGAGGCCACCGCCGACGACCAGCGCGGCCGCCCCGGCGGGCAGCGCCTCGTCGCGCAGCGGGTCGAAGCGGACCACCTCGGCGCCGGCCGCCCGCAGCAGCTCGGCCGTCTCGGCGGGGCCGTAGTCGCCGCCCGACCCGCCGGCCACCGCGATCACCGGGGACGCGCCGGCCGGCACGGGCCCCGACGGGTCCGCCGGCTCGGCCGGCTCCGGCGACCAGGGCTCGCCCGGCACCGGCGGGGCCGACCTGGCCAGCGTCAGCAGCCGGTCCAGGTCGAGCGTGGCGGCCACCGCCTCGCCGAGCCGGCGGACCGCCCGCAGCGCGTCGGCGTCGCGGCCGACCACCGGGGCCAGGCCGTGCCGCCGGGCCGGCAGCACCGGAGGCAGCTCGTGGCGGCGCACCGCGCCGTAGACCGGCACGCCGACGTCGTCGAGCGCCTCGCGCAGCATCGCCTCGTGCCGGGGCGAGGCCACCCGGTTGAGGATCACCCCGCCCAGCCAGAGCTGCTCGTCGTACGCCCGGAAGCCGTGCACCAGGGCGGCCACCGACTGCCCCATCGACGCCACGTCGACCACCAGCACCACCGGGCTGCGCAGCGCGATCGCCACGGCGGCGGTGGACTCCGTCTCCGGCTGGCCGGCGACCGAGTCGTACAGCCCCATGGTGCCCTGCACCACGGCGAGCCCGGCACCGGCGGCACCGTGGCCGAACAGCGCCGGGACGCGCTCGGGCCCGACCAGCCGGGCGTCGAGGGTGCGCCCCGGACGGCCGGCGGCGAGCCCCAGGTAGCCGGCGTCGACCTGGTCCGGCCCGACCTTGAACCCGGCGACGTCGAGGCCCCGCTCGGCGAAGGCGGCGAGCAGCCCGAGCGCCACCGCGCTCGTGCCGTGACCCGAGGACGGCGCGCTGAGCACGAGGCGCGGCACGACGGTCATCAGCGACTCCTCCGGCGGGGTGGTACGCGGCGGAGGTCGGCCCCCCGATCCGCCCGCGTGACGATACCCGCCCGGACGGACGCCCGGCGGCCGCCGAACGGCTCGCGTCGCGGGGGAAGGGTTGCGTCGCGTGGTCGCGCCGGAGG
Source organism: Micromonospora sp. PTRAS2 (assembly GCF_054052245.1). Classification (NCBI taxonomy): domain Bacteria; kingdom Bacillati; phylum Actinomycetota; class Actinomycetes; order Micromonosporales; family Micromonosporaceae; genus Micromonospora; species Micromonospora sp. PTRAS2. The sequence goes on along the minus strand of NZ_JBSWBU010000015.1, from coordinate 41,635 downwards.
GGCGCGCCGCGCCGGAGGGGCGCGCCGCGCCGCCCGTCACCGGGTCGGGGCCGGTCGCCTGGTGACGGCGGTCCTGCGGGTAGCCTCGACGCGTGTACCGGTTCCTCCTGACGCCACGCTGGCTGGGCATCCTCGCGCTGACCCTGGTCGCCGCGGCCGTGATGGTGCTGCTCGGCAACTGGCAGCTGGACCGCTACCGGGGCCGCACCGCGATCAACGAGCGGATCGACGCCGGCAGCCGGATGACGCCGGTGCCGCTGCGCGACGCCGTGCCGGCCCCCACCGGGGGCGGCGGCACCGCCGGCCCGGCCCCCGCCGACGAGGCCACCTGGTCGCGGGTCACCGTGACCGGCCGGTACGACACGGCGAACATCGTCCTGGTCCGGGGCCGGACGGTCGACAACCGGGTCGGCTTCGAGATCGTCACCCCGCTGGTCCTCGCCGACGGCACGGCCGTGCTCGTGGACCAGGGCTGGGTGCCGCCCGCCCCGGGCGGGGCCCTGGCGCAGCCGCAGCTGCCGCCGGTGCCGCCGGGCGAGGTGACCGTGGTGGGCCGGGTGCACCCGACCGAGAGCGGCGCGGGGGCCGTCGACCGACGCGACGGCCGGCTGGAGACCCGGCGGATCGCCGTCCCCCGGCTGGCCCGGGAACTGCCCTACCCGGTCTACGGCGCGTACGTCCTGCTCGACGAGCAGACGCCGGCCGCCGACCCGGTCTTCCAGGCGGTGCCGATCGGGCACACCAACAACTGGCAGAACTTCGGTTACGTGGTGCAGTGGTGGATCTTCGCCGTCATGACGCTCTTCGGCTACGGCTGGGTGGCACGGCGGGAGGCCCGCCGGGCGGCCGGGCTGGACGGGCCGGCGAAGCCACTCGACCGGGCCGCCGAGCCCTCCCCGAGCACCCCCGCCTGACCGCCGCCGGGCATTTCCCCGGCCGGGCTCGCTGCGGAAACCGGACACTCGGCGGGTCGCCGGGGCGCGACGGGAAGTTGTAGTGTCCGCCGGGTGATCGACTACCGTGGGGGGTCGCGGTGACCCCTGATCCCACGCCGCCACCACACCCGCCGGAGCCGCCCGCCTCGGGCCCGCCCTTCCCGGAGCTGCCCTCGCCGGGGCCGGCTTCCCCGGGCCTGCCTTCCCCCGAGCCGGTGACCGCGACGCATCCGTCGACCGACCCGTGGGCGGTCACGCCGCGCTCGACGACGTACTCGACCCCGCCGGCGGGCTTTCCGGCCACCGCCGACCCGTTCGCCCCGCCGCCGGCCACGGCTCCGTTCCCGGTGCCGCCGGCCGCCGCGCCGTACTCGGCGCCGCCCGGCCCGTACTCCGCACCGCCCGGCACGGGCGCGTTCTCCGCCCCGCCCGCCACCGGCCCGTACTCGGCCCCGCCCGCCACCGGACCGTTCTCCGCGCCGCCGGGCCCCGGACCGTACTCCGCGCCGCCCGCCACCGGAGCGTTCCCGGTGCCGCCGGGCACCGGACCGTTCTCCGCGCCGCCGGGCCCCGGACCGTACTCCGCGCCGCCCGCCACCGGAGCGTTCCCGGTGCCGCCGGGCACCGGACCGTTCTCCGCGCCGCCGGGCCCCGGACCGTACTCGGCGCCGCCGGCCGGGCCCTACCCGCCGGCCCTGGCGGGCCCGCTCGGGGCCCCGCAGTACGGGGCGTCCTCCGTGGTGGCGGTGCAGATCGGCGAGATCATGGTCACCCCGCCGGAGATCCGCACCCCGGCCGGCGTGCTGCCCCTGGCCGGGACGCAGTGGCACGTCGCCGACTACTGGCAGACGGAGCAGAAGGTCGCCACCTGGGCGATCGTCTGCGCCGTGCTCGGCTTCTTCTGCCTCACCATCTTCAGCCTGCTCTTCCTGCTGATCAAGGAGACCCGGCACTACGGCACGGTGCAGGTGACGGTCAGCAACGGCCCCCACCAGTACGTGGCCCGCATCCCCGTCACCGACCAGGGGCAGGTCATGCACATCAACAACCAGGTCAACTACGCCCGGTCGCTGTCAGCCTGACCGGTCGTGTCGGGCAGGTGGTGGTATCCGCAGCTCGGGATGCCGCCACCCGCCCGACATCACGACGGCATGTGGCCGACGTGCAGCGCCCGGACCGCGTCGATGGTGTCCGCCTCGGCGGCGGTCTTGTCGCTGCGGTAGCGGACCACGCGGGCGAAGCGCAGCGCCATCCCGCCCGGGTAGCGGGAGCTGGTCTGCACCCCGTCGAACGCGATCTCGACCACCTGCTCGGGGCGGACCCGCACCACCCAGTCACCGCGCTCCACGGCAAGGGCGAGGAACCGCTCGGTCTGCCAGCACAGCACCTCGTCGGTGAGCCCCTTGAACGTCTTGCCGAGCATGACGAACTCGCCGGTGGCCGGGTCCCGCGCGCCGAGGTGCAGGTTGGACAGCCAGCCGCTGCGCCGGCCGCTGCCCCACTCCACCGCGATCACCACCAGGTCGAGGGTGTGCCGCGGCTTCACCTTGACCCAGGCCGCGCCGCGCCGCCCGGCGTCGTAGGGCGCGTCGGGGTTCTTGACCACCACGCCCTCCTGCCCGGCGTCGAGCGCCGCGGCGAAGGCCGCCCCGGCCGCCTCGGTGTCGTCGACCGTCATCCGGCCGACCAGCAGCGTCGGGTCGACCGCGCCGGCCAGCGCCGCCCACCGCTCGCGGCCGGGCCGGTCGATCAGGTCGTCGCCGTCGAGGTGCAGCAGGTCGAAGAAGTACGGTGTCAGCACCGCCTCGCCCGTGCTCTCGGCGGCGGCGCGCACGGCCGGGGCGACCGGGGCGAGGCCGTCGGCGCCGGGTGCCGACGCGGGCGTGTCGTCGGGCGAGCCGGCCGCGGCGGCCGGTGCGGAGCGGCGGGCGGCCCGGCTGGAGGTCTGCTGGAACGGCAGTGGTCGGCCGGTGTCGTCCAGCCCGATGGCCTCGCCGTCGAGCACCAGCTCCCGGGCGGGCAGCGCCCGCACGGCGGCGACCACCTCGGGCACCCGGTCGGTGATCTCGTCCAGGCTGCGGGTGAAGACCGCGATGTCGGGGCCGGAGCGGTGCACCTGGATGCGGATGCCGTCGAGCTTCACGTCGACCACGGCGGGGACGCCGGTCGCGGCCAGCGCGTCGTCGACCGTGGGGGCGCTGGACGCCAGCATGGGGGCGAGCGGCCGGCCGACCCGGAGCCGGAACTCGGCCAGCGCCGCCGCGCCGCCGCTCAGGGCGGCCACCGCCACGGCCCGCAGGTCACCGGCGAGCAGCAGCGCCCGGCGTACGGCGGCCAGCGGCACGTCGGCGGCGCGGGCGACCGCGTCGGCGAGCAGCCCGGCCTGGGCGCCCTGGCGCAGCTCGCCGCTGAACAGGCCGCGCAGCATCCGCTGCTCGTCGGCGGTGGCGGCGGCGAAGAGCCCGTGCAGGAGCTGCCGGCGGCGGGCCTGGGAGCCGGGGCCGGCCACCGACGCGATGTCGTCGATCGCGGCGTCGACCGCGCGGACGGTCAGGGTCGGCTCGGCGGCCGGCGGCGGCAGGTCACGCAGCCCGGCCCAGCCGACGCCGGTCTGCCGCTGCCGCAGCTCACCGGCGAGCCAGCCGGCGCCCGCCGGGACCTCGGCGGGGTCGAGCGCCCGCAGCGCCGCCGCGAGCAGGTCCACCTTGGCCCGCCGGCCGGTGGTCGCGCCCACGGCGGCGGAGGTGGCCGCCAGGTCGAGGAACCGCACGCACCTCATCCTGCCAGCCACCCCCGACACCGCTGGGGATACGCGGAACGCCACCGGAAGTTGCCGCTTCCGGAGCCGCCGCGTCACCCCGGCCCGGCACCCGTGCCGGATGCCCGGACCGCCCGGTCCCCGCCGCCCCCCAGCGTGCGGGGACCGGTGTCTCGGTGGAGCCCGGCCCGCGCCGACCGCGCACGGCCGGTGGAACCCGGCCCGCGCCGACCGCGCACAGCCGGTCGAGCCACGACCGCGAACGGACGGCCAGCCACGACCGCAGGCCGCACGGTCAGGCCGCGACGGGCTCCTCGATGCGCAGGCCGCGGGCGCGCACCTCGTCGGCGACGCGGGAGAGCAGCGCGTCGAGCGTCACCAGGGCGGTGGAAAGGTCACCGAGCTGTTCCTTGAGCGTGTCCTCGGACCACCCGGAGACGTCCACGTCCCCCAGAGCGCTGACGGCGGCCCCGAGCCGCGCCATCACCTCGTTCGTACTCATGTTCGAAAGGCTATACCAGGCTGTCCCGCGACACGCCGAAAACACCCCGATGAACTGGGACGTTACGGTTCCGTCACCTAACTCCGGTTCGTGCCGGCGGCGTCAGCCGCGCCTCAGCGGCCCCGCTCCGCCGCCGCGGCCACCTTCGCCAGCAGCAGCGCCTCGGCCGCGCAGACCCGGGCGAACTCGCCGAGGTGCAGGCTCTCGTTCGGCCCGTGTGCCCGGGCGTGCGGGTCCTCCACCCCGGTCACCAGGATCGCCGCCTGCGGGAACATCTCCTGGAACGTGGCGATGAACGGGATCGACCCGCCGATGCCGATGTCCACGGGCTCGGTGCCGTCCCAGGCCGTACGGAAGGCGTCGCGGGCCGCGTCGAACATGGGGCCGGACGCGTCGATGACGCACGGGGCACCGTCGTGCTCCAGCGTCACCGCCACCCGGGCGCCCCACGGGGCGTGCCTCGTCAGGTGCTCGCGCACCGCCGCGTACGCCCGCTGCGGGTCGTCGCCCGGCGCGAGCCGCACGCTCAGCTTGGCCTTCGCCGCCGGGACCAGGGCGTTCGGGGCCTCGCCGGTGGCCGGGGCGTCGATGCCGAGCACGGCCAGCGCCGGCTTGGTCCAGATCCGGTCGGTGATCCGGCCGGTGCCGATGAGCGACACGCCGTCGACCAGCCCGGCCTCGGCCCGGAACCGGTCCTGCGGGTAGTCCACGGTCGCGCCCTCCCGGGCGGACAGCCCGGCGACCGCCACGTCCCCGGCGTCGTCGTGCAGCGTCGCCAGCAGCCGGACCAGCGTCGTCAGCGCGTCGGGCACCGCGCCGCCGAACATGCCGCTGTGCACGGCGTGGTCCAGGGTGCGGACCTCCACGAAGCAGTTGACGATGCCGCGCAGCGAGGTGGTCAGCGCCGGCACGCCGACGTCCCAGTTGGCCGAGTCGGCGATCACGATCACGTCCGAGGCGAGCGCGTCGCGGTGCTCGGCGAGCAGCCGCTCCAGCGAGTCCGAGCCGTACTCCTCCTCGCCCTCGACGAAGATCACCACGCCGACCGGGAGCCGGTCGCCGAACGCGCGCAGCGCCGCGACGTGCGCCATGATCCCGGCCTTGTCGTCGGCCGCGCCCCGGCCGTAGAGGCGGCCGTCCCGCTCGACGGGCTCGAACGGGTCGGACTCCCACAGCGACAGGTCGCCCACGGGCTGCACGTCGTGGTGGGCGTAGAGCAGCACCGTCGGCGCGCCGGGCGGGGCGGCCCGCGTCCCGATCACCGCCGGCTGCCCGCCGGACCGCACGATCCGCACGTCGAGATCGCAGCCGCGCAGCAGCTCCGCCACCGCCTCGGCGGACCGCTCGACGTGCGAGTGGTCGAAGCCGTCGAAGGCGATGCCGGGGATGCGGACGAGTCGTTCCAGGTCGGCGCGGACGCCGGGCAGTTCCCGCGCGACGGCGGCCCGCACCTCGGCGTCGGACATGATCGGTGAGGTCATGACCGGCATCGTATGCCGGCCTTACCGAGGCCGGCGGCGGACGTACTCGGCGCCGGGGTCGTGCGGCACGTCCGGCGCGCCGTCGACGACCAGGTCGACCGCGTCGGCCGTGCCGTCGGCGGCGAAGTGCGCGCGCTCGCCGACGTGCCAGCGGCGCAGCTCGGGCAGGATCCCCGGCCCGTCCCGGGCGACGGCCCGGGTCAGCCGCAGCTCGGCGGGCGCGGTGACCAGCACCGACAGGGTCAGCTCGGGCCGGACGGCCGCCCGCGCCGCCGACACCCCCTCGACGATCACGACACCGGCGGGCGGGACGGGCACCTCGCCGGGCAGGAAACGTTGCCGCACCCAGCTGTACCGCCGGTAGGACCCCGGCTGCCCGGCCCGCAGCGGGGCGAGCACCCACCGCTCCAGCCGGGACCAGAAGGTGAGCTGGTCGGCCCAGCCGTCGAGCAGGTCGTCGGTGTGCACCACCGGTGGTCGCCCGCCGCCGGGCAGCGCCGCCAGGGCGTCCGCGAGGCGCGCCGCGAAGAGGCTCTTGCCCGCGCCGCTCGGCCCGTCGACCGCCACCAGTCGGGTACGCCCCAACCGCGCCGGCCCGGCCAGCACCCGCCGGCCCAGCCCGGCGTACGTCTCGACGACCGGCACCCCCACGGCCCCGACGCTAGCGGTCCGCCCCGGCGGGCACGTCGGCCGTACGTCGTCCGGTCGAACCGAGGCCGTTTCGTTGCGCGGAGTCCCCGGGCCGCAGGCATGATCGTGCCGTGCGCCACAACGTGATGAGCCCGGGCATCGACGCCCTGCTGGAACAGGCCCGTTCGGGGGTCCGCCGGCTGACCCCGCACGAGACGGTCGAGGCGGTACGCCTCGGCGCGCTGCTCGTCGACACCCGCACCGACGCGCAGCGCCGGGATCAGGGCGACCTGCCCGGCGCGGTCGTCATCGACCGGACGGTGCTGGAGTGGCGGCTCGATCCGGCCAGCGAGTGGCGCATCCCCGAGGCCACCGGGTACGACCGGGAGATCGTGGTGGTGTGCCGGCAGGGCTACAGCTCCAGCCTGGCCGTGGCGAGCCTGCGGACGCTCGGCCTGCACCGCGCCACCGACCTGGTCGGCGGCGTCGAAGCGTGGCGGGAGGCGGGGCTGCCCATGTCCGACCGCCCCGCCGACATCCGCTACTGACCGCCCGCTGGCGGTGCTCGGGCCGGGCGGCGGTGCTGGGACCGGGCGGCGGTCAGGCCGGCTCGGTCACCCGGCCCAGCCAGTGGGCCGCCTCGGCCTCGGTGAGCGCCTCGTCGACCGTCAGGGCCGCCGACATCAGCGGGAACCGCCGGATGTTGTTCCAGCTCCGCTGGTACGGCGGCGGGTCGAGGACCACGACGCGGGCACCCTCGAAGAGCGGGATGTCCGCCGGGGCGCCCTCGTTCCAGATCCACTTGCCGTGCCCGTCGACCAGGTTGAAGCTGCCCACGACGGTGCCGCCGAACCGGTCCTCGGGCGCGTCGGTGGCCACCTCCACCCAGGCCGGGTCGACGGTCAGCCCCTCGATCAGCCCCCGCTCCGCCGGGCCGGCGAGCGCCCCGGCCAGCAGGGTGTGCAGCTGGAAGTTGTCGGCCACCCCGTCGATGGTGACCCGCCAGCCCCGGCCCGTGGCCCGGTGCAGCACCAGCAGCCGCTCGCCGTCGAGCACCCGCAGCAGGCCCAGGACGCACTCCAGGTCGGGCCGCTCGCCGGCCAGCCCGGCACCGACCTCCAGCAGCCGCTCCCGGTGCGGGAACGAGGCGCGCACCGACGCGGACTGCTGCAACAGGGTGATCACGGGCATCGCCCAGGTGCCGGCCGCGTACCAGCCCTGGACCGCGTCGATGGCGGCGGCCTCGTCGTCGTACGCCTCCGTCAGGGCGGCGAGCGCGTCGTCCATCGTGGCGGGATCGTCGGGGTCGGGCAGGGCGTCGTCGCCGCGTACCCGCTGCCAGCCGGAGCGGAAGCGGTGCGCGCCGGCCAGCGCGGCGGCGAGCCCGTCGGCGGCCGGGGTGACCAGCTCGTCGGGGCGGGCCCCCAGCTCGACCAGCGCGCCGCAGAGGACGGAGAACTGGCCGCCCGCACCGGTGCCGAGCTGCGGCAGCAGCGCCACGCACCGGGGTAGCACCGCGTCCAGCTCCGCCACGGACGCCTGCTGCGCCGCCTGCCAGACCCGCGCCACGGCCCTGGTCATGGCGTCACCGTCACGCCCGCGCACGGCCGCCTCGACGTCGGCGACCCGGTCCGCCAGCTTCCCCCTGCGATTGAAGATCATCGGCGCAGCCTAGCGAGCGCGCCGGGCCCCGACGGCCGCCGACGGGGGCGGCGGCGACCCGCGATCCGGCTCGCGGTCGCCGACCTGCGCGTGTCCGGACATGTGCGACACGTCACTGCCGGCGCGGTACCCGGGAGCCGGTCGGCGCGACGCTCGCTCCGCATGGCCGGAGCCCCTTTCGGCGCGGCGCTCCGGGTTCCGGGTGGGTTCGGCGCGACGCGCTGGATGGCTGGGGTACCGGGTCAGCGCGGCGCTCCGGATGGCCGGGGGCCGGGTCAGCGCGGCGCTCCGGGTGGGACGAACGGCAGGCCGGCGGGCGGACCGGACTCGATCAGCCGCCACAGGGCCGCCGTGTCGAGGTGCTCCTCGACCAGGTCGCCGAGCAGGTCCAGGGAACGCTCGCGGGCGGCGGCGAAGCTGGTGTCCGGGGCCACCCGGAACCCGGTACGGCCGGCGAGGCGGGCCGCCTCGGTGAGGAACCGGCGGCGGAACGCGTCGGACTCGAAGGCCCCGTGCCAGTGGGTGCCGCACACCGCGCCGCGCACGGCCCCCTCGCCGGTGCCGTCGGCGTACGCCAGCAGGGGCGGCAGCCCCGGGTCGGCCGACGAGACGTGCCCGTGGTGGATCTCGTACCCCCGGACCGGGACGCCCGGGTCGGCGGCGGCGGTGCCGGCGGCCTGCCGGACGGTCTTGCGCGCGGCGAAGGTGACCTCGACCGGCAGCAGGCCCAGCCCCGCGACGCTGCCCGCCCGGCTCTCCACCTCGTCGTGCACGGCCCGGCCGAGCATCTGGAAGCCGCCGCAGATGCCCAGCAGCGGCTTCCCGGCCGTCGCGTGCGCCGCCACGGCGTCGGCCAGCCCGGTCTCGCGCAGCCAGGTCAGGTCGGCCACGGTGGACTTCGAGCCGGGCAGCACGACCAGGTCGGCGGCGGCCAGCTCGGCCGGCTCCACGGTCAGCCGGACCCGGACGCCGGGCTCGGTGGCCAGCGCCTCCACGTCGGTGGCGTTGCTGATCCGGGGCAGCCGGACGACCGCCACGTCCAGCCAGTCCGTGCCGTGCGGGGCCGCCGGCCGACCGAGCACCCGGCCGTACGCGAGCGAGTCCTCCGCGTCCAGCCACAGGTCCAGGTGCCAGGGCAGCACCCCGTACGTGGGGCGCCCGGTGACCTGGGCCAGCATGTCCAGCCCCGGCCGGAGCAGCCCGAGGTCGCCCCGGAACTTGTTGATCACGAAACCGGCGACCAGCGCCTGGTCGGCCGGGTCGAGCAGGGCGACCGTGCCGAACATCGAGGCGAACACCCCGCCCCGGTCGATGTCGCCCACCACGATCGTGGGCAGCCCGGCGTGCCGGGCCAGCCCCATGTTCACGTAGTCGCCGGCCCGCAGGTTGATCTCCGCCGGGCTGCCGGCCCCCTCGCAGACCACCACCTCGTACGCCTCCCGCAGCTCGGCCAGCGCGGCGAACGCCGCCTCGGCGAGCCGGGGTCGCAGGGCGTGGTAGTTGCCGGCGGTGACCGTGTCGACGGCCTCGCCGAGCAGCACCACCTGGCTGGACCGATCGCTGCCCGGCTTGAGCAGCACCGGGTTGAACCGCAGGTCGGGGGCGATTCCGCAGGCCGCCGCCTGCATCGCCTGGGCCCGACCGATCTCCCCGCCCCGCCCGTCCGGGCCGACCACCACGGCCGAGTTGTTCGACATGTTCTGCGCCTTGAACGGGGCGACCTTCACCCCGCGCCGGTGCAGCCAGCGGCAGATCCCGGCGGTGAGCACGCTCTTGCCCGCGTCGGAGGTGGTGCCGGCGACCAGCAGCCCCTGGCTCACCTGCCCTCTCCCCCGCCCCACCGGCCCGCCCTCGCCGCCGCGGTCCTCCTCAGCGCGGTCCCCGCCGCCGCCGCGGTCCTTTTCAGCGCGGTCCCCGCCACAGCAGCGCCCGCCGCGGTGGTCCTCCTCAGCACGGTCCTCGCCGCCGCGCCGACCAGCCGGCCGACCGTCACCGGGTAGGCGGCGGCCAGCCCGAGCGCGGCCAGCCCCACCGCCCCGGAGATCCGTGCCGCGCGCTTCAGGTGCCGCGCCTCCGGACGGGGCCCGTCCCCGAGGTACGGCCGCACCTCCGACCGCCCGAAGTAGACGTTGCGCCCGCCCAGCCGCACGCCGAGCGCGCCCGCCATCGCCGCCTCGCACTGCCCTGCGTTCGGGCTGGGATGGTCGTCACGGTCGCGCAGCCACACCCGCCAGGCCCGCCCCCGGTCGCCGTGCGCCGTCGGGGCCACGGCGACGGTGAGCAGGCCGGTCAGCCGGGACGGCACGAGGTTGAGCAGGTCGTCGAGGCGGGCCGACGCGGTGCCGAAGTGGGCGTACCGCGGCGACCGGTGACCGACCATCGCGTCGAGCGTGTTCGCCGCCCGGTAGCCGAGCAGGCCGGGCAGCCCGGCGACCGCCCCCCACAGCAACGGGGCGACCACCGCGTCGGAGGTGTTCTCGGCGACGGACTCGACGGTGGCACGTGCCAACTCGGGCTCGTCCAGCATCGACGGGTCCCGCCCGCACAGGTGCCCCAACCGGCGGCGGGCCGCCGGCACGTCCCCGCCGCGCAACGCGCGACCCATCACCTTCGCCTCGTGGCGCAGGGTGCGCCCGCCGAGCACCGTCCAGGTGGTGGCGGCCACCAGCACTGCCCGAGCGACCGGCCGGTGCCGGGTGCCCACCGTCGCCGCCGCCCCGACCAGCACCGGCACGCCCACGGCGAGCGCCGTGAACGCCGCACCGGCTGCCCGGTCCGGCCGGTAGACGCGCCGCTCCAGCGCCCCGGCCGCCCGGCCGAACCCGGCCACGGGATGCCAGCGTCGCGGGTCGCCGAGGAGGGAGTCCAGCGCGTACCCCGCCACCAGCCCTGCCGCGTTTGCCACGGCGATCGACTGCCGCACCTGGCACCACCTCCGGCCGGCAGCCTAGCCGCCGCTCCCCAGCGGAGCGGCGTCATGCCGCCCGGATCGGCGCCGGGCCTGGGCCGGCCGGGGCGGGGCGGGCCGGGGCGGGGGCGGGCGCGCCGCCGGGGCGACCCGCTTGGGCGACGTCATGTCGGCGACATGGCGGTATCCCAGCGCCAGGACACCGCCATATCCCCGACATGATCACTCCTTCGGCCCGAACCCGCCCCGTGCCGGGCCCGACCGGCACGCGCCCCGTGCCGCGCCCCGGCCGGTGTGCCGGCATCGGCCGGCGTGCCGCGCCCCAGCCGGCGTGCCTCGCCCCAACTGGCGTGCCTCGCCCCAACTGGCGTCCGCCGCCGGGCCGTCAGGCCGGTGCGCCGACCCGGCCCCGACCCCGCCGACCGCGCCGGGTCGGGGTCACCCCGTCGGTCCCGCCGCCAGCCTCCTCGCCGACCTCCTGGCCGGACGGCGCGGAGCCGTCGGATCCGGCCCCGGCGGACAGCCCGTCGTGCCCGGACAGGCCCAGCGGGCCGCCGGACGGGGACGGCAGCGGGCCGCCGGACGGGGACGGCAGCGGGCCGCCGGACGGGGACGGCAGCGGGCCGCCGGACGGGGACGGGCCAGCACCGGCCACGCCCGCCCCGGTCAGCTCCTCGTCGTCGCCGAACGCGTCCACCCCGCCGAACGGGCGACCAGCGCCACCCGAGCCACCCGAGCCAAGGGCGCCATCCGCGCCGGCACCGCCGCCGATCCCGCCGTCCTCACCGAGCCCGCCGTTGCCGCCGAACCCGCCGCCCCCGTCCTTGCCACCGAACCCGCCGATCCCGCCACTGGCGTCGAACCCGTCGTCCTCACCGAGCCCGTCGTCGTCGCCGGAGCCGTCGTCCAGGTCGTCCCGTTCGTCGAGTTCGTCCAAGCCACGCGGGTCGAAGGAGGCGCGGGCCGGGGCGAAGTCGTCCGGCTCGAAGTCCTCGTCGTAGGGGCGGTCCTCCGGCCCGCTGGGGGCCTGCCCGCGCGGGACCCGCTCGGTCGGCTCGCCGTGCACCCGGCTCTCCGCCTCGGCGTCCTCGACCGTGCTGGTGGCCACGTTCGGCCGGTTGCGCAGGAACCGCCCACGCCCTCGGGACAGGTCGTGGCCGACGGCGACCGCCTCCAGCTCGTACACCGTGCGGTGGTTGCCCGCGTCGTCGGTCCAGTCGCGCGTGTAGAGCCGCCCGGCGACCACCACCGGGTCGCCGACCATCACGGAGGCGGCCACCCCCTCGGCCAGCTTCCGCCAGCAGTTGACGCGGACGCGGAGGCTGTTGCCGTCGACCCACCGGCCGCTGCCCCGGTCGAGCCGGCGGGCGGTGGAGGCCACCTTGAAGTTGGCCACGAGCGTGCCGCTCTGGGTGGTACGCCGCCACTCCGGCGCCGTCAGAACATTGCCGACGACCGTTACGTAGGTATCGAACATCGTCCCTCCAAGAAGAGATCGGGGTTGCCATCGTGAGTCGACTCGCCGCCGACACTGGCCGCCCCGGCCAGCCCGCCGCCACCGCGAGGCCGCCGCCTGTGGACAAGCCGACGGCCTGTGGACAAAGACCTGATCAAGCTCGGATGTGCTAGGCCCCGGCGGGAAAGCGGCACGGGCGACCCGCCAGAGGCGTTTCCGGACGGCCCGTGACTGGGTACAGCTTTGATCAAGCGAGCACCACCGACGGCACGCCGTCCGATCAGAAAGGCCACGGGACATGACTTCCTGCCGACCCCGTACGACCGGTTCCGTCCGCACGGACGGCGAGGCGCAGCGATGAGCGCCGTGGCGAACCCCGCGACCGTGGCCGAGTGCCTGCGCGTCGGGGCCGGATTCTCCCAGGGCGACCGGAACTGGATCGCCGAGCAGTTCGCCACCCTCGACGCCCGGCTAGCCGGCTTCCACGCCGACGCCACCGAGCTGGAGGTGTCGGTGAAGGACCGGGAGGCGCGGGGGCAGAAGGTCACCCTGGAGTGCTGGATCGCCGGTCGGCAGAAGATCGTCACCACCTCCGCCGAGGAGGACCTGCACGCCGCGCTCAACGACGTCCGCGACGACCTGCGCCGCCGGCTCAACGACGCCAAGACCCGGCAGGAGCCGCGCAACAACAAGCGGCTGCGCGACACCGGCCAGCCCGAGGCGGGCCTGCCTGGCACCGAGCTGGACGACACCGACGCCGACACCGGCAGCGACGCGCCCCGGGCCGACGCCGAGACCGCCTGATCCGATCCCCGCCGGGGAGGTGGTGTCCGCCACGGCGGGCCGCCATCTCCCCGGCGGGGCTACCGTCGGGTAGCTTGCGGGCGTACCGTCGCGGTCGTGGAACCGGATGTGCTGGGGCCGCCGTACGAGCGGCAGACGATCGACCTGGGCACCGACGACGAGGGCCCGGTCGTCGCGACCCTGGTCCGCCGCCGGGCCGACCGGCCGACCCGCCGCGCGGTGCTCTACGTGCACGGGTACGTCGACTATTTCTTCCAGACCCACGTGGCCGACTTCTTCGCCGAGCGGGGCTGGGACTTCTACGCCCTCGACCTGCGAAAGTACGGCCGCAGCCTGCTCGCGCACCAGACCCCGAACTTCTGCCGCGACCTCGGCGACTACTTCCCCGAGCTGGACGCCGCCGCGAAGATCGTCCGCACCGACGACGGCCACGACACCCTGCTGGTCATGGGCCACTCGACCGGCGGCCTCGTCATCTCCCTCTGGGCGCACGCCCGACGCGACGCCGGCATCGTCGACGGGCTCGTGCTCAACAGCCCCTTCTTCGACATCAACGCCCCCTGGGTGGTCCGCAGACCCCTCGCGGCCGCCGTCTCGCGCCTGGGCCGCAGCGCGCCGCGCCGCCGCCTCCCCTTCGGCCTCGGCACCGTGTACGGCGAGAGCCTGCACGCCGACCATCGGGGCGAGTGGACGTACGACCTGGCGTGGAAGCCGCTCGCCGGGTTCCCGGTCCGGGCCGGCTGGCTGAACGCGGTCCGCGCCGGTCAGCGGCAGCTCCGCGCCGGCCTCGACATCCCGGTGCCGGTGCTGCTGGCCTGCTCGACCCGCACCTTCCGGGGCACGAAGTGGCACGACTCGGCGACCCTGGCCGACGCCGTCCTGGACGTGGAGCACATGGTCCGCTGGGCGCCCCGCCTCGGTCGGCACGTGACCCTGGCCCGCTTCGACGGCGGCATGCACGACCTGACCCTCTCCGGTCCCGCCGTGCGGGAGAAGGTCTTCGTCGAGGTGGGCCGGTGGGCGGAGGCGTTCCTCGCCGCCGGCCCGACGCCCGAGGAGCCGACATCCGAGGGGTCGAGCGGCGCACCGCCGGCCGAGGAGTCGACCGACCAGCCGACGCCCGGGGTGCCGGCCAGCCGGCCGCCTGCGGAGGCGACCACGTCGAGCGCGGAGGCCGCCGCAGCGGGCTGACCGGGCGAAACAGGGGTGCCCGCCGGCACCGGGCCGTGCGACGCTGAACGCGCGTCGACGGGCCGCCCCGTCGCGCCGGGCACCCTCGGCGCGGCGGTACCCTCTTGGCGCGACACCCACCAGCGCGCGCCCGTAGCTCAGCGGATAGAGCAGGGGACTTCTAATCCCAAGGCCGCAGGTTCGAATCCTGCCGGGCGCACCTATATCTGCCAGGAGAAACACCTCTAGCGGCTGATCTTCGACCCGCCCCGGACCCACCTCGGCCCCACCACGTCACCCGTGGTCAGCCGTACGCCGAGCAGGCGTCGCCCGGCGCTGCGGGGTGGCCGGCACCCCGGCGGGGCGGCGATCTTGCCGCACGTTCGGGATGGCAGCCGACCGCGTCGGCTTGCGGGGCGTGGGGGCGGGGCGCTGCACCTGTAGCCCGGCCGGCTGCACGAAGATCGATCGTCGGGCGACCGCGTCGCCCTTGGCGTCCAGTTGGTACACGTCGAGCCAGCACCACCCGTCATAAGTGATCCAGTCGAGAACCCGGATGACTCGGCACATGATCGGGTTGACGAACTGCACGCTGGCCGCGCGGGTCACGTGCACCAGGTCGCCGGCCTTCGGTAGCTGCGGGCTCATCGCGGATCACCGGCCAGCCGCCAAGCCAGCAGCCGGCAACGCGCTGCGGCGTAGCGCGGGCACCAGCCTTCCGGGCAACAGCGGTGACAGGGCTTTACTCGGTGGTCAGCGATTACGAACCAGGCCACCTCGACCAGGAACGGCACCTGGCGGCTCTCGATCACGACTCACCGCCGGGCCAGTGCCCACGGTTGATCGGGATGCGGTGGCGGGCTCGGCAGGGCAGTTCCCCGCCGCAGCGGCACACCCTGCGCCAGCGCTTCCAACTCCAGACCGGTCGGTGCCGGCGGGCCAGCGTCAGCGCGGTGGCTATCAGGTAGTCGTCATAGCGGATCCGGTTCATCAGAACTCCCGGCGGTCAGGCCACGGTGGACCGTCAGGGCGACGGGATCCACGCCGCCCTGACGGGGCTGACCTTCGTTTGCCGAACCAAGGGCAGCCACAGAGCAAACTACGTCACTATCTGACGTAGGTAAAGCCACGGCGCGTGACTCTCTTGCATCACTTGCTGACGATGGTTGGTTCATGGTCAGATGGCAGGGCCGAACCAAGGGAACGAAGCCATGCCCTCTGCACCTGCCGAATATCGACGCATTGCCGACGAACTGAGCACGAAGATCAAGAGCGGCGAGCTCACGCCTGGGACGAAGCTGCCCAGCACGAGCGAGCTTGCCGACCAGTTCGGCGTCAGTGTGGCCACCGCGTACCGCGCCGTCTCGCTCCTGCACGACCGGGATCTGGTCGTGGGGCAGCCGGGGCGCGGGGTCTATGTCGCAGGGGAGAAGTAGGCTCGCATCCATGCGCCCTGCTGTCGCCATCGAGGAACTCAAGAGGCTGAAAGAGGAAGCCGCCCAGGCCACCTTCTTCGCCCGTCGCGACGGTTTCGAGTCATGGAAGGCTCAGACCAGGGCGGTCTTCGTCCGCTCTCTAGGGGCCGACAATCATCTGATCGAGCGCTTCGACAAGATCCGGTATGCACTGAGCGTCTACAGCTCAAGCACCCCCCGATCCTCCTTTGACCAAGCTCGGCAAGGAGGCGTCCGAAGGGGTTGTGAGCTGATCGATGCCGCCATCTGGGAGCTCGGCCTTGTGGGCGGCGACGAGCCGGTGGACGAGCACGCGTACGACCCTGATTTGTGGGCGCACGTGAAGACCCAGGTCGAAGATGGCGAGTGGGAGAAGGTCGCCAGCCAGACGGCCATCTTCGTAGAGAACCAGATCCGCGGCTGGACGGGGAGCCCCACCGACGTCAAGGGCAACAACCTGGTCGGCAAGCAGCTCTACTCGGAGGTGTTCGGGGACGCCAGCGACTACCGGCTCGGCCGGCAGGCCAGCGAGCGAGAGGGGTGGCGGGCGCTCGGCGTGGGCTTCGCCCAGGCGCTGAGCAACGTCGACCGACACCGGATTCAGACGCGGGACGATGCCAAGCGCTATGCCCTCGGGGTGCTCGGCCTGGGAAGCCTGCTGCTGACGCAGCTCCGGTACGAGCACGGAGACATCCTCAAGGGCGAGTAGCCGGACAGAACTCGGGGCCATCTACCAGCAAGGTAGACAGCCCCGAGTCACATGCTCATCAGGCGAGGCGGATGAGCTCCCACGTCACGGCCTGACCGTTGTACGGCGGCATGACGTTGCCCTTCGCGATGGGGGCCGTCGTAGACGGAGTGCCCACGACCTTCCAGACACCGCTCTCCGGGCAACGCTCGCCCGTCCGCGCCCGCGTTCCGACTGCTGCCGTCATGGCAACACCTCCTCATAACGTTTGCGCCAAACGCCGAGAAGGACCAATCGCCCACACGGGACGACTGAAGCCTGTTACCGTAGCCGCCTCACGCCAATGAGAACGGACCCCGGCTCGACGTCCAGACCTACGGTCACGGAACGTCCGCGCTCGGGGTCTGTCTTTTGCGCAGGCACCTCACGTTGACGTGCCGAGATCAGAGTCTAGGCGACCATACGACGCTGATCTTGAGGTCACGGAGAGCAATGTGGACCGACCCCCTCGTTGTCCACATTCTAGGATCTCCTTAAATAGATCATCCAACTTTTGGACACATGTTCTAACCATGCTCATGGATGCATTTTGCCGACCGCGCTCTTTCGACAGCGCCACGACCAGCACGAATGCCCACTGTGGAGGCAAGCCTGACGCAGCCTGCGGCTGCACGTCGCCGGCCGCACCTTCCGGGAACTGCCCCGTCGCAGAAGACCGGGCGTCACGGCGATGCGTGACCTCCCGGTCGAGTCCTTGTGTGCTGGTGCCCGAGCCACGGGGCGGCGTGACCGATGGTCCGAAGGTGCCGCGCCCGGCTGCCCGCTGGCTGCCCTGCGCCCACGAGGCTAGCGCTGGCCGCGCGTGCCGAACAAGTTGGAGACGGAAGTGGACCCGCTCGGCTTGCCGGCCCCACCCCGGCCCCACCCGTGTCAGCCGTAACCGACCGTGGTCAGGAGCGCTCAACCGTGCCGATTCTCCTGGTCAGACGGCAGACCTGGTCACCGCTGGTAACGCCTGGAACGTAAGTTTTCCGCCTTCTAATCCCAAGGCCGCAGGTTCGAATCCTGCCGGGCGCACAGCACTTTCTCTCAGCCGACCGGCTCGCGTGGGGCTATCCGTGGTGCGAGCGAGCTAGGTTTGCCGCGTGGCGAGTTCGAACGGACGCACGAAACGGCAACGCGGCGAGGTCGAGACCCTGCCCAGTGGGTCACTCCGCGTGAAGGTCTACGTCGGGTAGACCCGATCGGCGGGAAGCGGCACTACCTGACCGAGGTCATCCCTGCCGGCCGCACCGCCGCCAAGGAAGCCGAGAAGGCACACACCCGGTTGCTGGCCCAGGTCGACGAGCGACGCAACCCGCGCACGCGCGCGACGCTCGACCAGCTCCTAGACCGATAGCTTGAGGTGGCCGACATCGAGGCCACACCCGCATGGGGTAAGAGCACAAGCTGAACAAGCACGTACGGCCGACGCTCGGCAAGCTGCCGGTCGGCCGGCTTGACGCCGAGACGTTGGAGTCGTTCTACGCGAGTCAGCGCCGCTGCCGGGACTGGTGCGGTGGCAAAGCGTTCGTGACGCACCGGGTAAAGGGCGAGCACACCTGCACCGCGAGATGCCGCCCGCACGTCTGCAAGCCGCTCAGCCCGTCCTCGGTACGACAGATCCACTGGATCCTGAGCGGTGCGCTGAGTCGCGCGGTGCGGTGGCGCTGGATCGCGGTCAACCCCGCCGCACAGGCTGAACCACCCGCCCCGCCACACCCCGACCCGCAGCCGCCGAATCCGGCCGACGCCGCGCGCATCATCAACGAGGCATGGCGCGATCCGGACTGGGGCGCGCTGGTCTGGCTCGCCATGACCACCGGTGCCCGACGGGGCGAGTTGGCTGCGCTGCGCTGGCATCACCTCGATCTGGCCGCCGGCGTGCTGACCCTCCGGCGCAGCGCCTACCTCGACGCAGACGGCGCGCTACAGGAGAAGGACACCAAGACTCACCAGCAACGACGGGTCGCCCTCGACCCCGAGACGGTCGCCGTGCTCACCGAGCTGAACGCCCGGTACGTCGACCGCCTGGCGCAGCTCGACGCGACGGCAGACCCGGCGGACTACGTCTTTCCCCCGAGCCGGACAACAGTCGCGGCTACCGGCCCGACACCATCACCCAGCGGTACGGCCGACTCGCCAAGCGACTCGGCATCGACAGCCACATCCACGCCCTGCGCCACTACTCGGCAACCGAGCTGATCAATGCCGGTGTCGACGTGCGTACCGTCGCCGGCCGGCTCGGTCACGGTGGCGGTGGCACCACCACACTCCGGGTCTACGCCGCATGGCTGTCGGAGTCCGACCAGCGTGCCGCCGGGACGCTCGCCGCCCGGATGCCGACCCGCCCGACGTCGCCGATCCTGCCGAGCAGCCCGTACCGGACAACTGCCGAGGAACTGCGCGAGCAGATCCGCACCGGGAGCCTTGAGCCGGGCGCGCCACTTCCCACGGTCACCGAGTTGGCTGCTGCGCATGGGGTCTCGGTTGGCACCGCTCACCGCGCAGTGGCTTCCCTGACAACAGACGGCCTGGTCAACGTTGCCCGAGGTCGCCGGGCGACCGTCGCGGGACAGCCCGACGAGTAATCGCCGGGTGAGTCAGGCGGTGTCCCAAGCGCGGTGCATCCTCTCTGCTGACTACAGTCTAGGAAACCGACCGTCGACAGAGTGCCTCCAGGCCATTGGCCTGCAACGGCGGGTCAGCCTCAAGGCCACCTGGGTCAAGATCAGTCCGTGAATGGTCCGTGGGGATCGACGCGTGCGCTGCGCCCGCCCGAGGACGGCCGGAGGTCCCCCGCAGGGCGGAGCCACAAGCGCAGGTTGAAGTCTTGGAGACAACCCCCTGCCTTCAATGAGCCATTTTCATCCTGCGTAGCGGTTGGCTTCGACGTGGTGCAGCACGAGGATGGCCTGCACGATCATGGTCGTGCGGTGTGGGCAGCAGCGCAGCTTGGCCAGGATCTTCCAGGTCTTGAGTGTGGCGATCGCGCGTTCACCGCGAGCACGGATCTTCGCGTGCGCCCGGTTCACGGCCTTCTGTCGGCGTGACAGCTTCGGCCGGAAGCGGCGCCGCTTGAACGGTGTGCGCACGCTACCTCGCGCACCCTGATACCCCTTGTCCGCGAAGGTCATCACATCCGCGTTGGCCAGGGCCTCGATGATGCCGTGATCGCGGGCAGCGGTCAGATCGTGGGTCGAACCCGGTAGGGCTGGTGAGGCCCACACGAGTCGACCGAGGGCATCGGCGATGACCTGCACGTTCACGCCGTGACGCTTGTGCTTGCCGGAGTAGTACGGCTTCTGGTCGGCGACGCGGTCGATCGGGATCAGGGTGCCGTCCAGGATCGCGTAGGCCAGCAGCCGGATGCGCCGCATGGCGGTGTCGAGGTCTTCGGCGGCTGCGCTGAGCAGGGCGATCGCTTCCTGGACGTAGCGCCAGGCAGTCGCCACGCCGATCTCGAAGCCGGCGGCGAGGCGGGTGTAGGTGTCGCCGTTGCGCAGATGGGCCAGGGCGAGTAACGACTGCCGGCCTGGGTTCAGTCGCCGCCAGCGGGATCGGCGCTGCTTTCGGTGGGAGCGGATGCGTTCGGCGAGGTGGTTCAGGGTCCGGTTGGACAACGGGATCGTGGCGGGGCAGGACAGCATGGCGAGGCTCCCGGTCGGGGCATCGGGTTTTGGTCGATTTGCTGTCCTACCTGGAGCCTCGCGCCCATCGATCACCGGGTCCGCCACACCCACCCTGAGCTGCAAGATCAGCCTGGAAAAGGCTCAATGATCAAGGCCTGCGTCGGGTGACGGCCACCGGCCTGCTCGCTGTGTCGCGCTGCCTCGGTCCCGGACCATCTCCGTCGGCCGGCTTGGCTGTACGGATGGCTGTGCAGCCGAGACCTCTTCGTCCCGAACACGGTCACGTCACAGCAGCAGCCGTCGCCCCTCTCCCCGAGGCCGACCATCACCCGTTTGTGTCCTCTGGTGTCGCGCAAACGCGGCTCGTGTGAGCCTCTTCGCTACCACTCAGCCTCATACGGTTCATGCCCCGAAGACTTGCATTGGGCTTGTCGTACCTGCCTGGCGCGGCCTGGCCCGTCAAGACCCGCGCTATGCCGCTTGCCGCCGAAGCGCGGAGCGCTTATACCGGACATGCGGGGGCGCTGTCTAGAGAACCAGACTAAATTTCATACATCGAAAACCACCCAAAAGCATCATATCGCTTCGATGGGCGCTCGGGCTCCTTGACGTAGGCGCTCCGATGCGGCATCCTTCTTGTCAGGAGAGTGCTAAGGCTTTGTTCCCTGATATTCGGGTTACCAGGGGACGGAGCGTGGGTGGTGGATCAGCCTGTGGCCGCAAGCTTCGCTGACGCACAGTAGGCGAGCTGGATGCGAGATCAGGCCCCTGCGGGGAAGCAGTGTCCCCCATCAGCTGTCGCTGGCGCTACTTCCGAAGAGGCTGTAGGCCGGGATCCATAATGGGTCCCGGCCTATCTCACCACGGGAGTAGGAGTGACAGAGAACATTAACGCAGGGAAGACCTCTCCCGGCGAGACCGGCGATGGTCGGGCCGAAGCATTCGCTGTACTGGCAGAAGCTGTTGAAGGCTTGACTGCCGATGGCGTCCGCCCACCAACGGCTAGCGAAGTCCGACTCGAAATGAAGCGTCGCACCTATGGTGGTTTCGACCCAAATCTTGTTGGGTTCAAGCGTTTTCGCGACTTTCTGATGGCCGCTGCAAGTGAGGGCCATATCGGCCTAGATACCAGCAGAGCTGGGGATATGGCCGTACTTCGCGCCACCGATGCCGATTCGCCACGAGAGCCGATTTACTTCGTTCGTACAGACCTCTGGCGCGCTTTCGTGGACTGGGATACGCGAATGCTGAGGGTCTACGACAGGGCCGCAGGGAAGGCTCGGATGATACCAAAAATTCCCGCCCCCTTTGAGCCGCAAAGGTACAAAGATCTTCGCCATCGACTGGAGCATGAGCCTGCGGCGTTTATTGAGATTGAGCCGGTAGGAATGCCGACCCAATTGGCCTGGATGCGGGAGTATGTCGAAAAGCTCCGCGATTCCGAATTTCAATCTCTGCTGAGCGCCGCGCTCGACAGCGAAAAACCTCTCAAGCTATTCGTTGATATTCTCCGCACGGACCCCGAGCAATTGACTCGTTGGCACCGAGAGCTGGGGCTGAAGGTCCGCCAGGTTGTGGAGAAGTGGCGAGATTCAGTCGCGGTAGATGAGCAGATCGACATAGAGCGACGCCAGCCAGGACCGAAGGAAACGCAGCAAGCTCCACAGGTCCATCATGGCCACAGGCAAGAAGAACGAACTGCTGCTGCCGTCGATTTCCTAAAGCTTCTGAAGGCTCGACGGTTTCCGACTCCAGCAGTGGAGATTAGCCCAGATGACGCCTTGACGGATGGTGCCGAGCTTCGCGCGAGACTACACCTGGCCATTGATCGCATGCCACTCACAGAACTCAAGATGCTTCGCGTCCCTGTCGGGTATCTCTTCGAGGACTAACGCGGGTGAGAACCCTTACGGATATCATCGGGAAAGCTCGCGAGGTTCCAACACACGGAGCTTCCGGAGGATGGCCTCCTGGATACTCACCCAAGGCGAAGCTCTTAGTACCCGGCGAGAGCAAGCTAGTGCTCCCTGGTAGCCTCGCAGGGCTGACGCCGATAGGTGACTTCGGTGCTGGCATACTAGATCTCAATTCTGACGACTCGGCCGGAGCTCGCGGGATACTTCTAACCGACCCCGGAACCATTATTCCACTGCGGAATCCAACCGACGAAGAACTACAACACTATCCACTCGAAGAATCATCTCGGCGGGTTAAGGTGAGAAATATTGGCCTTGGCATATGCTTGCGCCGGGCGGGCGGAAGTTTGCTTTACGGGGCAGCGCGCTTACTGGTAGCTGAGAACGGGCTAGGCTTCGGAAGCACATTGGTCCTGCACTGCGAGGAGAACTGGACAGAAGACCAAAACGAATTTGTCACGCATCTGTTTGATTTGTGCAGAAAATCCGCACCGCACTATGAGCCGAAGCCTGAGGCGAAGTCTACACCGTGGCAAGTGGTAACTGCCCTACTGGGCGGGGCCAGGTCAGGCGATTCACTGCCGAACAGTTGGCAGCGGGAGTTCCGGTTTGCAGCGGGCTTGTACGGCATTAGCCTCGACCTGCGCCCCAACCCTGACTCAGCAAGAGCTGCGGTCGTCAACGATATCCAATCAAAACCTCCTACAGCGCTTCTAGTCTGGGCAAACTTCGTTACAAGTCCAGCCTCCTTCATTCAACCGTTCCTTTCTGCCCGCCCGAGCGGTTACGCTGCACTACTGGGATCGCAGCAGCAGGAATTTTCCTATGAAGACCACACTGCCGAGCTACTCATGCACCTCGTTGAGATTTCAGGGCTTGCAAGCAACCGGCAATCGCCACTCAAGCTGAATACATGGCAGGAGGTGAAGGCGGAGATTCTGCTTTTGGAGGGCAAGCATTTCGTCCTCTCCGACCGAGCGCGCTCCATGCTCGACGGCAACCCCTACCCGAAGCCCGAGCGAATGTACGATCAAGTTCGCAGACTTTCCCTCGTTGCTAAGACGTATCACGAGCAAGATGGCAATCTCGGGGTCAGCATTGCAGAATTCTCAATAACAAATCACGGCATCGAAGTTGCGCTCACCGACAAGGGGCTAAACCCCCCAGAAGTGCGGATTGAGCGCATTCTCCAACCGTTCCATGCGATACCGCACGTTAAGGTAGATGACGCCAAAAGCCCAGATCAATGTGGCCGAATATACTTTGCGATTGACCAACAGCAGAGACGGTTGGTTGTAGATCACATCGGCTTACACGACTACGGCTGATGCGCAAACCTGCTACGGCAGCCTAATCCTCACCGCCTACGGAGCCGGAAGCGTATTGGCAACTCCATCCCTGGAGTCGTCTAGCCCCCGCCGGAGGCAGCTCTAACCCCACCCTCCGCCCCCTTGCCACCTCGGACCCGTGAGATGGCCCGCGTGCTTCCTTGGCAACTCGCCTGACCGACCGCACACCGATCCGCAGTGAGGCATCACGCGATGGAAGAGAGCGTAGGAACTTTGGTCGTCCTAGTGCCCGGTCGATGCCGGGACTCGTTACCGGGTTACATGCTAGCTCACGGGTGATGTCCCGGGCGGGCGTGTGCTTCGGGCTAGCTGACTTTTCGCCCCACCGCCGGAGGCGGACGGGGCGGCAGCTCCGTAAGAGCCGGTTACCGCGCCCGGCCCGCGCAGCGCGTCAGCGCCTCGATCTCTAGCACAGGCCAACTAGGCAACAGACCACAGGCAGAATCGGCCATGTACGCCAGGAGACCTCCCCGTTCATCCTTGACGGCTTTTCTCGGCATGATGGTCCAGTGCGTTTGCTGGTGCTCGGTGGAACCTGGTTCGTAGGCCACGCGGTCGTCACGGCCGCCCTTGGCGCGAGGTGGGAGGTGGGAGGTGACGACGTTCAACCGGGGCTCGTCCGGGCCGGACATCGATGGCGTACGCGCGGTCCAAGGGGACCGGACGCAGCCGGCTGACGTCGATACCCTGGCCGCCGCCGGGCCGTGGGACGCCGTCGTAGACACCTCCGGCTACGTACCGAGGAACACCCTCGACGTGGCTCGCACGCTCGCTCCCGTCGCCGGCCGGTACGTCTTCATGTCGACGGTGAGCGTCTACCAGGATTGGCCGGTGAAGCCGCTCAGCGAGGAATCCGAGGTGCTCTACTGCCCACCGGATGCCGGGCCGGACTACGGCACCGACACCGAAGACGGACCGACGCAGTACGGCTACCAGAAGTCGGGGTGCGAGGCTGCCGCACTGGCCGCGTTCGGCCCGGATCGGACAACGGTCCTACGGCCCGGTGTGGTGCTTGGTCCGCGCGAGTACGTCGGCCGGCTGCCCTGGTGGCTGCGCCGGGTCGCTGCCGGCGGGACGGTTCTCGCACCGGGCTCACCGGATCGGTCGATTCAGCCCGTCGACGTCCGCGACCTGGCCGCGTTCGCCTTGCGTACCGCCGCCGAGGGCATCTCCGGCGCGTTCAACGTCTGCGCCCCCGTCGGCGGGGCCACGTTCGGGGAGCTGCTCGCGGCGTGCGCCGACGCGACCGGCGCCGCACCGCGGTTCGAGTGGGTGCCAGATGACGTGCTTCTCGACCAGGGCGTGCGGCAGTGGTCCGAGCTGCCGCTCTGGCGCACCTTCGAGGGTGTTTGGCGAGTTGACCCGTCACGCGCGCACCGAGCCGGCCTGCTCTGCCGGCCGCTGGCCGAAACCATCGCCGACACCTGGCGGTGGCTGGTCGAGACCGGGGAGGTGAGCGCCCACGACCGGGCCACCGAGATCGGGCTCAGCCGTGACAAGGAAGCGCGGGTGCTCGCCGCGTGGCGAGCGTCAGGAGAGTGGACGGGCTGACGTCTCCGCGAGCCAGACGGAGATTCGTTCGGCGAGTTGCTGCGCTTCCGAGTTCTCACGCCACGCGGGCGTGGTCAGTAGCCGACCGACCTTCTCCAGCCGCCCGGCCAGCGACACGTTCCGCTTCTGCGCCGGTAGGTCGAGAACGCCTTGCAACGCTTCGGCCACGCCGTCTCGGTCGCGCATGTGCAGGTGAGCAACGGCCACGTCGATCTGCGTCCCGTTGATCTGGGAGTACGGCCGACGGGACAGCGGCAGAGCTTCACAGACCTGCAACGCCTCACGGGCGTACCTCGCCGCCTGCTCGCCGTTACGCAGATCCAGCCAGGCCGCCGCCGGCGACAACGCCGCCATGAAGGCGTTCTTCGGCCTGCTACAAAACAACGTCCTCGACCGCCGAACCTGGACGACCCGGCAGCAGCTCAGGACCGCGATCGTGACCTAGATCGAACGGACCTACCACCGCCGACGACGCCAACGATCCCTGTCCCGGTTGACCCCCATCGAGTACGAGACCATCATGACCCCACCGGCCAGTCAGGCCGCGTGACTGAAACTGTCACCTATCGGTGCAGCAGACCCTCGTGGAGCATGGGGGACTGTCCGGTCAGCGGGAGCACCCTAATTGTCTGAATGGCCCTAACCGGGCAGGCTCCCATGCTCGGCTCTGCCGAACGGGGGCCTACAGAATGGCGCTGCCGACCCCAAGCACCTGACGACCCCGCCTGCGGCACTGCCCCGATCCGGTCACTACTGCAGCCCCGGATCTGCCATTGACCAGGGGTGGCACCACCAGAGATTTTTCACATGACGCGCCGCACAGTGGGCTGGCAACCCCGTGCCGGCGGGCACGCCACCTCCCCTCTGATGAGCCGGCCTTCGGTGTGGCCTGACCGATGATTCTTCCGCGCCGTGCTGGTCTGTATGCCGAGGACCGAACCACGAGAGGCTGACACGATGCGGAAACTGACCTTCGGCATGAACCTGAGCCTGGACGGCTACATCGCCGCGCCCGGCGACGACCTCGGCTGGAGTGTGCCGAGCGACGAGTTGTTCCAGTGGTGGTCCGACCGGGTGGGGGCGACGGGCACGGGGCTGTACGGGCGCAGGCTGTGGGAGATGATGAGTTCCCACTGGCCGACCGCCGACCAGCGGCCGGGTGCCACCCCGGCGGAGATCGAGTTCGCCCGCCGCTGGCGGGACATGCCGAAGGTGGTGTTCTCCTCGACGATCAGCACGGTCGACTGGAACGCGCGCCTGGTCGCCGGCGACGCGGTCACCGAGATCGCGCGGCTCAGGGCCGAGGACGGCGGCTCCCTGGACATCTCCAGCCCCACCCTCGCCGCCGGGGCCATGCGCGCCGGGCTGATCGACGAGTACACGCTCGTCACCCACCCGGTCCTGCTGGGCGGCGGTAAGCCGTTCTTCACGGCCCTCGACAACTGGGTGAACCTGACCCTGGTGGAGACCCGGACGTTCCCTGACGGCGTGGTGCTGACGAGGTACGAGACCAGGCGCTGAGAGCGGCCGCAGGTTCGGGTCCGACGGAGCGCCCTGCCCGGACGCACCACAACGCAGGGGCGACGCCGACGTGCCCGGTCACGCTCCCGGCGATGGTTGCCGGGCAGCGTGACCGGGCCTGGGCCCGCGACGGGTCAGTGCGGGTCGCCGGACAGGGAGGTGCGCCGCTGCGACGCCATGACCAGGGAGTAGACGTTCTCGCGGAGTTCGCCGAAGAGCGCCGTCTGCTTGGTCGCGATCTGGTCGCGGGGCCGGTCGAGTTCGACCGGCAGGTCCTCGACGACGACGGACGGCCCCTGCGACAGCACGACCACCCGGTCGGACAGGTAGACGGCCTCGTCGATGTCGTGGGTCACGAACAGCACCGTCGTGCCGGTCTCCGCCCAGACCTTGAGCAGCAGATCCTCCAGGCTGGCCCGGGTCTGGGCGTCCACCGAGGCGAAGGGCTCGTCCATGATCAGCATTTCCGGCCGTACGGCGAGGCCCCGCGCGATGGCCACGCGCTGTTGCATGCCGCCGGAGAGTTGCCACGGGTGCAGCGCCGCGGCGTGGGCCAGGCCCACCATCTCCAGTGATTCTCGTACGCGGTCGCGGATCTCGGTGCGGGGCAGGCCGCGGTCCCGCAGGGGGAGGGCGACGTTCTTCTCGACGGTGAGCCAGGGGAACAGCGATCGGCTGTAGTCCTGGAAGACGACCGCGACGCCGTCCCGCGGGCCCGACATGCGTTCCCCCCGGAACATGACGGCCCCGGTGGTGATGGGCAGAAGCCCGGCGATGCACATCATGAGGGTCGTCTTGCCGCAGCCGGACGGGCCGACGACCGACACGAACTGGCCGGCGTGCACGGCGAAGTCGATGCTGCGGACGGCCAGCACGTCGCCCTTGCGCGAGGGGTAGGACTTTCCGAGTTCCTGTACGGCCAACACGGGCGTGTCGGTGCCGGGGCCCGGTTGGTGCGGTTGGATCGTCACGGGATTCATCCGGGACTCCTCTACCTGATGTCGTTGTCGTCGGCGGCGCGGGGAGTGGTCGGCGCGGGGAACTGTCGGCGCGGGAAGTTGTGGGTGCGAGACCCGCTAGTGGCCCTCCGCGCCCTCTGGCCGCACGTTGCGGTGCCACCTGAGCAGCACCCTCTCGACGACGGCGAAGATGGCGTTGAAGAGGATGCCCAGCAGCGCCAGCAGCACGATGGCCGCCCACAACTCCGGGAACCGGAACAGCCGCTGCTGGCTCACGATGTAGAAACCGAGGCCCGCCGTGGCGGCGTACAGCTCGGAGATCACCATCAGCACCAGGGCGATCCCGATGCTGATCCGCATTCCCGCGAAGATCGCGGGGCTGGCGCCGGGCAGCAGGACCTGGAGGAAGTAGCGGCGTCGGGTCAGCCGCATGCTCTTGGCGGCGGTGACCACCGTGCGGTCGAGTCCCCGTACCCCGTCATAGGTGTTGATGAGGATCGGCCACAGGCAGCCCAGCGCGATGAGGAAGACGTTCATTCCGCTGGTGATGCCGAAGAGCACGATGGCGATGGGCAGGAGCGCGGTCACCGGCACGGACATGCCCAGCCGGATCAACGGGTTGAAGAACGCTCCGGCGGGTCGCCACACCCCGATCAGGATGCCGGCGCTGATGCCGATCGCCGCCGCCGCGCCGTAGCCGAGGCCGAGTCGGGCGAGACTGGGCAGGACGTCGACCCGGAACTGGTCGCTGAGGAAGAGCGACGACGGCGAGCCGGAGAGCCAGGTGTCGACGAACGCGACGAAGATCTGCGACACCGGCGGGACGAACAGGGACCCGGCCAGCCGGGCGGCGATCTCCCACACCACCAGCAGGGCCGCGAGCAGCCACAGCGACTGCACGCCGCGTCCCATCGCCTGCGCCGAGGCGGCCAGGCTCGACCGCTTCGCACCGTGATCGCTCATCGTCCGCTCTCCCGTTGGGCCTGGCCCCAGGGGACCACCAGGCGTTCGACCAGGTTGAAGCCGTAGTAGAGGGCCATCCCGAGCAGCCCCACGAGGAGGATCCCCGCGTAGACGAAGTCGGGTCGTTGCGCCTGCTGGTACGTGGTGATCACCGTGCCCACCCCGCTGGTGGCGCCGAGCAGTTCGGCCGAGAGCACCACGATGAGCGCCGTCGAGCTGGCCACCCGCAGGCCGGTGGCGATCGACGGGGCCGCCGAGGGCAGCACGACTCTCGTCAGCAGCCGCGTTCTGCCCCAGCCCATGCTCCGGCCGGTGGCCAGCATGAGCGGTTCGGTGTCGCGCACGCCGTACATGGCGTTGAGCAGGATCGGCCAGAAGATCGCGTAGATCGCCAGCGACACCTTCATCTGGGTGCCGAGGCCGAACAGCAGGATGGCGATCGGCAGGAACGCCGAGGAGGGGATCGACCGGCCGGCGTGCACGACCGAGGACGAAGGTCGGTAGAACGCGGAGAAGTAGCCGAGGGTCAGGCCCAGCGGGATGCCGACGGCGCTGGCGGCGAGCATGGCGAGCAGCCAGGCCCACAGGGTCTGCGCCACCTCCGTCAGGAACGTCGCGTCGACGAGGAGTTCGCCGGCCCGCCGCATGGTGGCCGCCGGGTACGGCAGGGAGTCCGCCGAGACGGCCCCGGTGCGTACCACGAGTTCCCACACCACGAACATCGTCGCGATGCCCGCCAGCCCGTACGCCCAGTCGGGCGTCGGGCCCCTCCGGCGTGCCGCGGTGGGCACGCCGGGGGGCGACGGGGCGGGGACATCAGCCTTGACCGGGTGGCTCACTCGAACATCCGACACCCCTGTCACGTCCTCTCCCTTGACGGTCGCCGGTCGCCGGTTCAGGACCGGGCGAAGTCGGCGACGAAAGGCTCAAGATCGGGCTTCTTCTGCATCATCTTGAGGTCGATCATCTGCTGTGCCATCCGGTCCAGCGCGGCGAGGTCGACGGCGGCCTCGATGGCGTTCTGCGGCTGGGCGGCGAGGGTCTCGGCCGGCACCTTCTGGCACTCGGAGAGCAACCGGAACGACTCGTCCTTGTTGGCCGGGTCGTTGAGCTGCTGGGCGGTCTCGGTCATCGCCTCGTGGAAGCGCTTCGCCGCGTCGCCCTTGGCCACGAAGCTCTTCGCGGCGACGTAGGTCGCGATGTAGACCTTGTTGCTGCTGGCGAAGGGGTCCGCCAGGCTGCGTACGCCGTCGTTGTTGTTGCCGAGCAGCGAGTAGCCGAGCTGGGCGGCGTCGACCCGCCCGCTGAGCACCGCGGGGATCTGCTCGGCGAAGGGCAGCGCCACGAAGCTCACGCTCTCCGGCTCGACCCCGTTGGCCTTCAGCCAGCTCGCGGTCACGATCTGGTTGATGCCGTTGATCTCGTTGACCGCGATCTTCTTGCCGGCGAGGTCGGCGGGCGACGTGATCGGGGAGTCCTTGCCGACGAAGACGCCCTGCGCGGGCTTGGCCGGCGGCAGCGCGTTGACGTTGGCGCCGGACACCATCTGGATGGGGAAGCCGGTGTTGTAGGCGTTGATCGCGGTGTATCCGTTGACGTACCCGAAGTCGGCCGCCCCGGAGAGCACCGCGGCGACGGCGGCCGAGCCGCCCCCGGACCGGACCAGCTCGACGTCGAGGCGGTGCTTCGCGTAGACGCCCTTCGAGATCGCCCAGGTGTTCCAGATTTCGCAGCCGAACGTCGTGACGGAGACCTTCGTCGTGGCGTTCGCGGAGCCGGCGGCGTCGTCGCCCCCGCCGCAGGCGCTGGCGAAAAGCAGGGCGGTGACGGCCGCCGCCGCACCGATACGTCGTGAAATCATCTTGTCACTCCTATGTGTCCACACGGGACCCGGCATTTCCCACCGGTGCTGGCAACAGCAGGGACCGGTGCCGGGTAGGCGCTTGTCGGTTACGACGCGATACGGGCTCCACCGCTGCGAACTCGCCCGCCTGGCACTGGAATCGCCCTGCGGTCTCGGTTCGACGCGTCTTGCCCTGGCTTGGAAGGGGGTGTGTGTGACCGCGTGCCTGCTTCGGTGGGATCCGGCCCGGTGCCGCAAGGGGCCTCGGGCGGATTCACGGAATGGCCGAGCAGGGTTGGTCGCCGGTCGGTTCAGGCTGACGGGCTGCACCCCAGCAGCACCCTGACGCCTCGCCGACTTGGAGCGAACGTACGTGCCACCAGGAACCCTGTCAAGATGCGGAATGGGATCTCGCATCGCGTGAGGGGGCGAGTCGGCAGGGCCGGCCGCCCCGACCGCCCGACAGGCAGGCTGAGCAGGCGTAACGATACGTCTTCACCGGTTGACGGGGCAGGCGGCGGCGGCTAGCTTCTCCAGCAGACAGCGCCGGCCCGTCGACCCGGGAGTGGACATGAGCTTGGAGACGCCCCCCGAGGCAGTTCCAGCCATCTCCCGCGCGCCGATCGGCCACTGGAAAGGGCCGGAGTTCCCCGCCATCCGCCCCGGCACCGGGGCCGGGAAGGCGCTCGTCCCGTTCTGATCGGGATCCCCGCGTCTCGTAGCACCCTGCCCACATCCGGGCGGGCTGTTCGCACCAGCCACCGCTCCGTCCGCCCACGTGGCGGGCGGCCGACGTGCTGGTGGTCGAAGAGGCACGAGACGCTGAGCAGCACGACGCGTGGCCCCGGCACACCCCTCGCCCTCGACGGCGGGCCGGTGGCCGACGCGGCGTACCTGCATCTTCCGCCCGGAAGGCCCCGACGCATGGAGGCCGAACCCGCTCCCGAGACCCCAGCCGGGCAGGCGGATTCGGTCCTCTGACCCCAGTGCGCGCGGCGGCCGGCGACGTCCGGGACACCACCTGCGGTCGGCCCCCACCCAGGATCTCGGTACTGCCGCAGCACGGTTCGCGGTGCGACGATGACAGCGTGCGCAGACGTGAGAACCAGTTGCGGTCCCGGCGACACGTCCGTAACCAGTCGTGGCCGACGTGACCTGGGGCGGGCCGCCTGCCGCAGGTGATCGGCGCGCCCGGCTCCTCGGCCGGGACGACGAGCTACGGCGGATCGACGAGTTGCTGACGGCGGCCCGTGGTGGCCACGGCGGTGGGCTGGTGGTCAACGGCGAGCCGGGGATCGGAAAGACAGCGCTGCTGGAGGCGACGGCCTCGGCGGCGGAGGGCTTCCGGCTGCTGCGCCTGGACGGCTACGAGGCGGAGTCCGCCATCCCGTTCGCCGGGGTGCACCGGCTGACGATTCCGCTGCGCGATCACGTCATGGTCCTTCCACAGCGGCAGCAGCAGGCGTTGCAGGTCGCAACCGGGCTGGCGGACGGCCCGCCGCCGGATCGTTATCTCGTCGGCCTCGGCGTGCTGGGCCTGTTGACGGCGGCCGTCGTCTCGACGTCGCCGGTCGTGTGCGTGGTCGACGACGCCCATCTTCTCGATGCCGAGTCCCTGGACGTGCTGGCGTTCGTGACTCGTCGCCTGGAGGCGGACCGCGTCGCGTTCGTGTTCGCCGCCCGGGACGAGCCACAGGTCGCGGAACGGCTGGCCGGGCTGCCCGTGCTTCGCCTACTCGGCCTGGCGACGGGGCCCGCGGTGCGGCTGCTGACGTCGGTGTCGCGGGAGCCGATCGATCCGGCGACGGCCGCGCGGGTCGCCGCCGCCACCGGGGGCAATCCGCTGGCGCTGATCGACCTGGCCGACGAGCTGAGCGTGCGGGAGCTGACCCAGTCCAGCGTCGGCGCCGAGCCGATTCCGGTGGGTGGCCGCCTGGAGGCCTTCTATCTGCGTCAGGTACGCCGGGCAACGCCGCAGCAGCAGTTGTGGCTGTTGATCGCCGCGGCCGAGTCGACGGGCAACGTGGACCTGGTCCGGACGGCGGCGCGGCGGCTCGGGCTCGCCGGCACGTGGGGCGACGAGGCGGAGCTGCGGGGACTGGTCGAGTTCGGCACGTCGCTGCGATTCCGTCACGCGCTGGTGCCCTCGGCGACATACAACGGCGCGGCGGGGGCCGAACGTCGCCGGGTCCACGGTGCGCTGGCCGAGGCGGCGGAGTCCCTGGGGCTGGTCGAGTTGGCGGCCTGGCACGCGGCCAAGGCGACGATCGGCACCGACGAGCACGTCGCCGGCCGGCTCGAACGGGTGGCGGAGCTGGCGGGGCGGCGCGGCGGGTTCACGTCCCGGGCCGGGGTCCTGACGCAGGCGTCGAGGCTGACCCCGCCGGGGCCGGTCCGCAACGGCCGGCTGGTCGCGGCGGCCGAGGCCGCGTTGGCGGCGGGGGCGGCGGGGCTGGCGCGCAGCCTGGTGGACGAGGTGAGCGCGGAGGCGCTGGATCCGGTCACCCGGGGCCGGTTGACCCGCGTCCGGGTCGACCATGCGTTCTTCACCGCCGGCCCGGACGTGGTACGCGGCCCCGCCGACATGCTCACGGCGGCCTCCTGCTTCCACGGCCACGATGCGGCGGCCGAGCAGGAGGCGCTGCTCCAGGCGTTCCTGCGTGCGCTCGTCGTGGAGCGGCTGGGGCGCGACGTCCCGCTGCCGGCGCTGGGCCGGCGGCTGCTCGACGGCGCAGGTCTCGGCCACAACGCAGAGCGCGGCAACGGCGCACAGCGAGACAACGGCGCGGAGCGCGGCGACAGCGTCGCCGCGACGATCCTGCGCGCCCTGGGCACGTTCATCCTGCGGTCCTATCGGGAGGCCGTGCCCGAGTTGCGGGTCGCGCTGGCGGCCATCGACGGTCTCGACGGCACCGACCTGCTGAAGTACGGCGTGATCAGCGTCGCGCTGACGACGGCGTTGTGGGACGAAGCCGCGATCCGCCGCTGCCTGGAGCGGACCGCCGCGACCGCCCGGGACCTGGGTTCGGTGCAGATGCTCGACACCGCCCTGTGGGTCCTGTCGCTGTCCCTGCTGCACATCGGCACTCCGCGTGCGGCGCAAGAGCACATCGACCAGGTGCGCGAGCTGCGCCGGGCCATCGGCTACGACGCCGAGCACGTCGTCAACGCGGCGCTGCTGGCCTGGTCCGGTGGCCCCCGCGAGGGGGTGGAGGCGATCGCCGAGGCGGCACGGGCGTCCGGCTTCGGCGGGGTGCACGCCTCCGGGGTGTCCGCGCTGGCCGTGCGCGACCTGGCCGAGCGCCGCTACCACGACGCGTACGCGCGGCTGAAGCCGCTCATGGACACGCCGTTCCTCCAGGTGACGCCACTGAACTACGCGGACTTCGTCGAGGCCGCCAGCAGGATCGGGCGCACCGACGAGGCGGTCGGGTTCGTGGAGCTCCTGGAGGACATGGCGGCGGTCAACGGCTCGGCCTGGACGAGGGGGCTCGCGCAGCGGGCGCGCGCCCTGGTGTCCGGCGACACCGACGCCGAGCGGTGGCACGCTGCTGCCGTCGCGACGCTCGGGCCGACCGCGTTGACCGTCGAGCTCGGCCGGTCGCACCTGGTCTACGGCGAGTGGCTGCGACGACGCAGGCGTCGCCGGGAGGCCCGGGAGCAGCTCAGCCGGGCGGTCGGGATCTTTGACGACGCCGGTGCGCCGGCGTTCGCCCAGCGGGCCCGCACCGAGTTGGCGGCGATCAGCCGGTCGCCGACGACCGACGAGCCGCCCCGGCGGCTCGACCTGACCCCACAGGAGCTGGCGGTCGCCCGGCTCGCCGCCGCCGGGGCGACCAACGCGGAGATCAGCGCCACGATGTTCATCAGCCCGAACACCGTCGACTATCACCTCCGCAAGGTCTTCCAGCGGCTCGGCGTCACCTCCCGACGACAGCTCGCCGGCCGCCTCGACCAGTCGTGACCCGGGGGACTACGTGCGGCACGTGGTCCGCGCCCGCTGACGGGCCCGCAGGCTGGAGGGGCCGGGTCGGCGGGCGGGCCGCCGCTCACAGCCGGGTGGCGCCGAGAGGGAGGGGCCGCCGTCGATGGTCCAGTCAGGTGACGGCCGAACGGCAGTGCACGGTCGGCACGACGAACTGGCCGCCGTCGCGCGCCTGCTGGCCGACGGCCGCGCGGGCCGGGGCGCGGCGCTGGTCGTACGCGGGCAGGCCGGGATCGGCAAGAGCGTGCTCCTGTCCGCCGCCCGCCGGTGTGCCACCGACGCCGGCATGCTGGTGCTCGCCGCGAGCGGGGCAGAGGCGGAGTCGGCGCTGCCGTTCGCGGGGCTGCACCAGCTCCTGGCCCCGCTGCTGGACGACCTGTCGTCGCTGACCCCACGACTACGGGGCACGCTGCGGGGCGCGTTCGGGCAGGAGGGGACCCGGCCGGACCTGTTCACGATCGGCCTGTCGGTGCTGGAGCTGCTCGGGGAGCGGGCGGCCAGGACCCCGCTGCTGATCGTGGCGGAGGACGCGCACTGGCTGGATCCGGAGACGCTCGACGTGCTCGTCTTCGTCGCGCGCCGCCTCGCCGTCGAGCCGATCGTGGCGATCATGGCCGTCCGTGCCCCGCACGCCGACGTGCTCGCCGGTGGCGGCATCGGCCAGCTGCACCTCGACGCACTCGACGACGACGCCGCCGGGCGGGTGCTGGCCGACCATGCGCCCGGGCTCCCGCCGGGCCTGCGCAACCGGATCCTGGCGGAGGCGGCGGGCAACCCGCTCGCCCTGGTGGAGCTGCCCCGGTGCGTCACGTCCGGGAGCCTCGACGAACTGCCGGAGCTGCTGCCGCTCAACGAGCGGCTGGAGAGCGCGTTCGCCGACCGGTTCGGGCAGTTGCCCGCGCCGACCCGGGCGGTCGTCGCCGCGTTCTCCGCCGACACCACCTGCCGGTTGCCGGTCGTGCTCGCCGCCGCCCGGGCGCTGACCGGCACCGACGTGGCCGTGGACAGCTTCCAGCCGGCGATCGACGCGGGCCTGTTGCAGATCCAGGGGCGGCGGCTGCAGTTCCGGCACCCGCTGATGCGCTCGGCGGTGTACCGCTCCGTCAGCGACTTCGCCCGGCTCACGGTGCACTCGGTGCTGGCCGACGCGCTCGCCCACGACCCGGACCGCCGGGCCTGGCACCGCAGCGCCGCGGTTCTCGGCCCGGACGAGGAGGCCAGCGCGGAGCTGGAGGCCGCCGCCGCGCGGGCGCTCGAACGGGGGGCGCTGGGCGTGGCGGTGGCCGACCTGGACCGGGCCGCCGACCTCACCGACAGCCCGGCGCGCCGTTCGTCGCTGCTGCTGCGGGCGGCGGAACTCGCGTCGCAGTTGCACGACCGTACGGTCGCGGGGCAGTTGGCCGCCAAGGCCGACCCGGCGGCGGGCGGTCCCGCCGACCGGGGCCGGCTGGCCCTGGTCCGCGACATCGTCGATCCCGGCGACATGGATGACCCGGGCCGCATCGACCTGCTCTGCGAACTGGCGGTGGAGGCGCACGCCGCCGGTGACACGGACCTGGGGGCGCTGCTGTGTTGGCGGGCGGCGTCGCGCTGCTGGTGGGCCAGCCTGCCTCCGGAGGTCGGCGCGCGGGTCACGGCCGTACTCGGCAAGCTCGGCCTCGCCGACGACGATCCGCGCACGGTGGCGATCGCCGCCTACGCGCAGTCGGAGGCGCTCGGTGCCGCGATCCTGCGGCAGTTGTCCACGCTGGTGCCCGACCGCGCCGACGTCGACGGCATGCGTTCCCTGGGTGGGGCGGCGCTGGTCCTCGGCGACTTCGTCACCGCGTCGTCGTTCATGGCGACGGCGGCTGCGGGCTACCGGGCCGGGGGCCGGGCGGCGTTACTGGCCCGCACCCTGTCCTCCGCCGGGTACATCCGGCTGTGGCTGGGTCGGTGGCCGTCGGTGCGGGCCGACCTGGAGGAGGCCGAGGCGCTCGCCGAGGAGACCGGCGACCACTTCTGGCTCGTCGCCTCTCGGGCGGCGCGCGCCATGCACGAGGCGATGTGCGGCAACAGCGACGCCGCGCACCGGCTCGCCGACCAGGTGCTAGCCAGCCCGCTGGCGACGGGGGTGCGGTTCGCCACCCAGGCCGCCCAGCACGCCCGTGGGGTCGCCGCGAACGCCGCCGGGCACCACGACGAGGCCCTCGACCTGCTCGTGCGCACGTTCGATCCGCAGGACGTGACGTTCCACCTCGACATGTCCGGCTGGGCGCTGCCGGACCTCGCCGACGCGGCCGTCCGGTCGGGACGGCAGGACGGGATCCGGGGCATCGTGGCCCGGGCCGCGCAGCGGGCGGCGCGTTTCCCGTCGCCGATGCTGCACCATTCGCTCGCCTACGCCGTCGCCGTGCTCGCGCCCGAGCGGGAGGCGGGCGCGCGGTTCGCCGAGGCGTTCGCCCTGGATCTCGGGGCGTGGCCGGTACACCGGGCCCGGCTGAACCTCGCGTACGGTGCGTGGCTGCGCCGCCGCCGGCACATCCTGGAGTCGCGGGTGCCGCTGCGGATCGCCCGGGACGGCTTCGAGGCCCTCGGCGCGGCGGCCTGGGGCCGGCTGGCCCGGGAGGAGCTGCGCGCCGCCGGGGAGGAGAGCGCGGGGCGTGCGGTGCCGTCGCGGGAGCAGTTGACCGCGCAGGAGTTGCAGACGGCGATGCTCGCCGCGGCGGGGCTGAGCAACCGCGAGATCGGCCAGCGGCTGTTCGTGTCGCACCGCACGGTGAGTTCGCACCTCTACCGGATCTTTCCGAAGCTCGGCATCACCGCCCGGTCGCAGTTGCGCGAGGCGCTCGCCGCGCTCCCGCACGGCGCGGGCTGACGTTCCCGCACGGCACGGGCTGACGCGGTCGACGTACGGCAGTCAACGTACGGATGCGCGCCACCCACAGCCCGTGCATCGTTGGCCACGGCGCGTGCCCACCGCCGCGCGACCGGACGACGTGAGGACGGCATCGTTGAAGGACGTACGAGTGACGCACATCGGGGGCCCGACGGCCCTCATCGACGCGGCCGGCTGGCGCATCCTCACCGACCCGACGTTCGACGGTCCCGGCCGCCGCTACTCGTTCGGCTGGGGCACCAGTTCCCGCAAGGAGCACGGTCCGGCCCTCGACCCCGACGATCTCGGGCCGGTCGACGCCGTCCTGCTCAGCCACGACCACCACGCCGACAACCTCGACGACCGGGGCCGCGCCTTCCTCGCCGGGGTTCCGGTCGTCGTCACCACCGTGCCCGGGGCGCGGCGGCTGGGCGGCGGCGCGCGAGGGCTGCGCCCGTGGGCGCGCACGGAGCTGGCCGCCCCCGGTCGGCGGACCATCGAGGTGACCGCCACGCCGTGCCGGCACGGTCCGCCGCTGAGCCGCCCGATCACCGGTGCGACGGTCGGTTTCGCGCTGCGCTGGGACGGCCAGGAGCACGGGGTCCTCTGGATCACCGGGGACACCGTGCTGTATCGCGGCGTGCGGGAGGTGCCGCGCCGCATGACGGTCGACACCGTGCTGCTGCACCTCGGGGCCGTGCGGTTCCCGATCACCGGTCGGCTGCACTACAGCCTGACGGCGGCGGAGGCCGTCGAGCTGTGCACGCTGGTCCGCCCGCGCACGATCGTCCCCGTGCACTACGAGGGCTGGTCGCACTTCAGCCAGGGGCGGGCGGCGGTCGAGGAGGCGTTCGCCGCCGCGCCCGACGGGTTGGGCGACCGCCTGCACTGGTTGCCGCTGCGCCCCCGGGACCGCCGCTGACCGGCCGATCGGGCGGTGCCGCGCCGGCGGATCGGCGGTACGCACCGTCGGAGGACCGTCAACGTACCGATGCCCGGAGCAGGTGCGCTCCCCCACGCTGATTGACACATCGACCTGCACGGAAGGAGCCCGACCGATGCACACCACTCGTCGTACCCTGCTCGCCGGAACCGCGGCGGTCGCCACCGGTGCCCTTGTCGGGGCGCCCGCCGCCGCGGCCCAGGCGCGGCCGGCGGCCGGGACGAAGCCGACCGTCGTGCTCGTGCACGGCGCGTTCGCCGACGCCTCCGGCTGGACCGAGGTCGCCCGCCTCCTGCGCTGCGACGGCTACCCGGTGATCGCGCCGGCCAACCCGTTGCGCAGCGTCTCGGCCGACTCGGCCTACCTGGCCAGCCTCCTCACCACGCTGCCCGGCCCGCTGGTGCTGGTGGCGCACTCGTACGGCGGGATGGTCATCACCAACGCCGCCGCCGGCAACCCGAACGTCAAGGCCCTCGTGTACGTGGCGGCGTTCGCCCCGGACCAGGGCGAGACGTTGCAGGGGCTCCAGTTGCAGTTCCCCGGCAGCAAGCTCGACGAGGCGGCGCTGGACTTCCGCCCCTACCCGACCCCCGACGGCGTCGGCAGCGTCGACGGCTACGTCAAGCCGGCCGTGTTCCGCGACGTGTTCGCCGGTGACCTGCCGCAGGCCACCA
Source organism: Micromonospora sp. PTRAS2 (assembly GCF_054052245.1). Lineage (NCBI taxonomy): Bacteria > Bacillati > Actinomycetota > Actinomycetes > Micromonosporales > Micromonosporaceae > Micromonospora > Micromonospora sp. PTRAS2. The sequence continues at coordinate 2,955 of NZ_JBSWBU010000015.1, read as the reverse complement.
CCGACGTCATGGCGGCCACCCAGCGCCCCGGCGACGTCCACACGCTGCTGGAGCCGTCCGGCGCGCCGGCCTGGCGGTCCATCCCGAGCTTCTACCTGGTCGCCCGCAACGACAACCTGATCCCGCCGGCCGCGCAGCGGTTCATGGCGCAGCGGGCCGGTGCCCGCACCACCGAGGTCACCGCCTCGCACGTCGCGATGATCTCGCAGCCGCGGGCCACCGCGAACCTCATCAAGACCGCGACCCGCTGAAGGGACCGACCATCATGTACGTGACCGCCGCCGACGGCGCACAGATCTACTACCAGGACTGGGGTGCCGGCCGCCCGGTCGTGCTGTCGCACGGCTGGCCGCTGAACTCCGACAGCTGGGAGGCCCAGGCCCTGTTCCTGGCCGGCAACGGCTACCGGGTCGTCGCCCACGACCGGCGCGGCCACGGCCGCTCCACCCGCACCTGGCACGGCAACGAGATGGACACCTACGCCGACGACCTCGCCGCCGTCCTCGACGCCCTCGACCTGCGGGACGTGACGCTGGTGGGGTTCTCCACCGGCGGCGGCGAGGTCGCCCGCTACATCGGCCGCCACGGCACCGGCCGCATCGCGCAGGCCGTGCTCGTCTCGGCGGTGCCGCCGTACATGCTCCAGGGTCCGGACAATCCCGGCGGCGTGCCGGTCGGGGTGTTCGACGCGATCCGCGCCGGCTCGCTGGCCGACCGGTCGCAGACCTATCGGGACCTCGCCGACGGCCCGTTCTTCGGCAACAACCGTCCCGGCGTGCACGTGTCGCAGGGCATCCGCGACGCGTTCTGGTTGCAGTCGATGGCCGCCGGGCACCGCAACGCCTACGAGTGCATCGCCGCCTTCTCGGCCACGGACTTCCGCCCCGATCTCGCCCGGTTCGACGTGCCCACGCTGGTCGTCCACGGCGACGACGACCAGGTCGTACCGTTCGAGGTGGGCGGCATGGCGTCGGCCGCGCTCATCGCGAACGCCAGCCTGCTCGTCTACCCCGGGGCTCCGCACGGCATCACCGACACCCACAAGGAGCAGCTCGGCGACGACCTGCTGGCCTTCCTGAAGGAGTACGACTCATGAGCACGATCGTCCTGATCCACGGCCTCTGGGTCACGCCGCGCAGCTGGGAGCACTGGGTGCCCTACTACGAGGCGCAGGGGCACACCGTCCTCACCCCGGCCTATCCCGGCTTCGAGGTCGAGGTCGAGGCGCTGCGGGCCGACCCGACGCCGATCGCCACCGTCACCGTGCCCGACACCGTCGCGCACCTCGAAAAGATCATCACGGCGCTGCCGGAGAAGCCGATCATCATGGGTCACTCGTTCGGCGGCACCCTGACCCAGCTCCTGCTCGACCGGGGCCACGGCGCTGCCGGCGTCGTCATCGACTCGGCCCCGCCGGAGGGCATCCGGGTCACCCCGCCGTCGCAGATCAAGTCGCTGTTCCCGATCCTCAACAACCCGGCGAAGCGGCACCAGGCGGCCGGGTTCACCCCGGCCCAGTTCCACTACGCCTTCACCAACACCCTCTCCGAGGAGGACGCCCAAGCGGCCTACGACCGTTACGCGATCCCCGCCCCCGGCAGCTGGGTCTGGGCGTACGGGCTGCTGGCCAACTTCACCCCCGGCAAGCAGGAGACCTGGGTGAACTTCCGCAACGAGCAGCGCGCCCCGCTGCTGTTCATCGCGGGCGGCGCGGACCACATCATGCCCCCGTCGGTGAACCGGTCCAACGCCCACCACTACAAGGCCCCCGGCACGGTCACCGACTTCCACGAGTTCCCCGGCCGCTCCCACTGGACGTGCGCCGAGCCCGGCTGGGAGCAGGTCGCCGACTACGCGCTGGACTGGGCCCTGCGGCACGCCCGCTGAGCGGGGGTGCCGGCGACTGCGGCGCAGGCACGGCGGGTCGTCGCCGCGCCTGCGCCGCAGTCCGCGGAGGCGAAGCCACGAGGACGGGCGGAACCGTGGCGCAGGTGCGCCGGGGATCGTGGGCCCGCCGAGCCGACGGGGCTCACGCGCCGCCGCGGATGAGGGCCAGCAGGGCGGCATGCGTCCGATCGTCGGCGGCCACGACGAGCCCGCCGACGCCGGTGTGCAGCGGTTGGCCGTCGATCCCGGTGACGACGCAGCCGGCCGCCTGGCAGAGGGCGATCCCGGCGGCGAAGTGGACGCTGTCGCGCAGGTGGCCGTCCGTGACGTACGCGGCGCGGCGTCCGGCGGCGACCCAGGCCACGGCCAGGGTCGTGGACACCACGCGGGGGCGGAACTGCTCGATGAAGCCCTCGTCGGCCAGCATGCGGGCGGCCATGAAGGTGTCGTTGTTCGGGAACGGCGGGTCGAGGTTGACGTCGACCAGCCTGGACCCGGCTGACGGGACGAGCCGCTCGTCCCCGCCCCGGCTGCGCACGTACGCGGCGTCGCCGTCGGTCCAGAACACCTCCTCGGCGAACGGGTCCGCCGAGGCGGCCACCGCGGTGCGCGTCCCGGTCCGGAGCGCCACGTTGACCGAGACCAGCATGTTCCTCGCGGCGTAGTTCACCGTTCCGCACAGCGGGTCGACCAGCCACACGCGGCCGTTATCCTCCCGGCCCCTGCGTCCGCCCTCCTCACCGAGCACGACGTCGTCCGGACGCGCGGCGCGCAGGACGTCGACGATGGCCGCCTCGGCGGCGATGTCGGCGGTGGTGGCGAAGTCGCCCCCGGCCTTGTCGATGCGCCCCAGCGCCGATCCGTAGTGGGCCCGGACGACCGCAGCACCGGCATTCACCGCATCGAGGACCAGCGCCACATCAGAGATCGACATGAATCGACCCTAGACGAGCAGCTCCGATATCCAGGCATCACCCACCCCCACCCCACCCCACCCCACCCCGCCCCGGATGCGTCGATCTTGCACTTTCGGCCCTACAGAAGGGCGCTTCATCCCTTTCGCCCGGG
>NZ_JBSWBU010000014.1:0-134092 GCF_054052245.1 Micromonospora sp. PTRAS2 | reverse complement strand
CACCACGCCATCGACACCGGCACTGTCGACGCGCGGCCCGTCGCCGCCGCACAGGCCGACACGACCACCGACGCCGGGAAGCTGATCCCCCACGGCGTGCAGGGCGCGCAGTCGCGCATCGACCTCGACGCCGAACAGACCGCCAACGCCAAGGCCATCATCACCGCCACCAAGAAGACCGGCCTCGACGAACGCGCCGCCGTCATCTCCATCGGCACCGCCCTGCAGGAGTCCAAGCTGCAGAACCTCGGCCACCTCGGCGACCGCAACGACCACGACTCCCTCGGCCTGTTCCAGCAACGCCCCTCCAGCGGCTGGGGCACCCCCGAGCAGATCACCGACCCGCAGTACGCGACCACCGCGTTCCTCAAGGGCCTCCGACAGGTCGACGGCTGGCAGAACATGCCCCTGACCGACGCCGCCCAGACGGTGCAGGTCTCCGCCTACCCCGACGCCTACGCGCAGTGGGAACAGCAGGCCGCCGACCTCGTCGCGCAGCACTGGAACAACAGCTGACACCACATACATACACACACGCCGCCGGCCGGGCCCCGACAACAGGGGCCCGGCCGGTGGCGTCTCCGCCCCGGGCAACCGAGTGTTAGGAAGGGGCCCCTCCTATACAGAAAGCGTTAACAAGGGGCCCTTCCTTGCAAGCAGGCGGCGGTGGCCGCCGCCAGGGTGGTCAGGCGGATCGACGGGGGCGGCAGCGGTTCGATCCAGCCCGGCCCGGCCGCGTGCACGCGTACGCCCGGGGTGTCGCGGCCGAAGCGGACCAGCCGGTACGCGCGGCCGGTGACCGGCGTCTGCGACCAGATCACGACGGTGTGCGGACGCGCCCGGCGCACGGCGGACGCCAGAGCCGTCCAGGGCAGCGCGGGCCCGAGCAGCAGCGCGCCCCGCCCGCGCTCCCTCAGGGCGGCGGCGAGCGCGTGCAGGCCGAGACAGTGGGTCTCGTGCTCGGCCCCGGCGAGCAGTACGCCGCCGGTGGGCAGTTGCCGGGCGGGCTCACGGTGGAACACGTCCAGGCCGATGCGCACGCCCTCGGTGAGGGCGTGTTCGGTGGCGACCTCGGCCGCCGTGTGGCCCCGCAGCGCGGCGAGCAGCGGAACGCAGACCTGCTGCCAGGACGCCAGCACCCCGTGGTCGGCGGCCAGCGCCAGCAGCAGGGCGGCGACCTCGTTGGCGTCGAGGTCCTCGGCGGCTGCGGAGAGGCGCTTGCGCGCGGTCTCGACAGCCTCGGCCGGCATCGAGTCGGTCAGCACGACGTACCCCCGGGTAGACGGTCACTACCAGGGGTTCGTCCGGGTGGCGCGATTCGGATGCGGCGCGGGCGCGGACTCCGGCGACCAGCGCCGGCCCACGACCAGCGCCGGCCGGCGACCGGGGCGCGCGGCGGGTCAGCCGGTCAGCGCGTCGAGGGCCAGGTCGACGTCGGCGTCGGTGGTGTAGAGGTGGAACGACGCCCGGACCCGGCCGGCGCGCACCGCCGCCCGGATGCCTGCCCGTTCCAGTTTCTCCTGCGCGCCGGGCACCTCGACGGCGACGATCGCGCTGTCGCCGGGTGGCCGGCCCAGCCCGGCGAGGAACCGGTTGGCCAGGCGCACGTCGTGCTCGCGCACGGCCGGCACGCCGATCTCGGCGAGCAGTTCCAGGGCGGGGGCGGTGCCGATCCAGCTGAACCATGCCGGGGACTGGTCGAACCGCCGGGCGTCGGCGGCGAGCCGCAGCGGCGGGCCGTAGTAGGAGGAGAACGGGTCCTCGGCCGCGTACCAGCCGGCGCCGTCGGGTCGCAGCCGCTCGCGCAGCGCCGGCGCCAGGTAGGCCAGGGCCGACCCGCGCGGCCCCATCAGCCACTTGTACGCCCCGACGGCGACGACGTCGGCCAGGCCGGCGTCGAACGGCAGCCAGCCGCACGCCTGGGTCGCGTCGACGGCCACCAGCGCGCCGTGGGCGCGGGCGGCGGCGACGATCCGGTGGTAGTCGGCGACGGCCCCGTCGGCGGACTGCACCAGGCTGAACGCGACCAGGTCGGTGTCGGCGTCGATCGCGTCGACGAGCCCGTCGAGCGGGACCGTGCGCACCCGCACCCCCCGCTCGGCCTGGGCCAGCCAGGGGAAGAGGTTGGAGGTGAACTCCACCTCGGGGGCCACGACGGTGGCGCCGGCCGGCAGGGCCGCCGCGACGGGGGCGAACAACGCGGACACCGTGCTGCCGACCGTCACGTCGGTGGGCGCCACGCCGACCAGGCCGGCGAAGGCCGCCCGGGAGCGCCGGGTGGCGTCGTCCCAACCCTCCCAGGAGGTACGTCCCGTCCGCCAGTCGGCCAGCGCCTCCTGCACCGCCGCCCAGGCCGGCTCGGGCGGCAGCCCGTAGCTGGCGGTGTTCAGCCAGCCGGGCTGCGGCTGCCACAGCTTGCGTGCCTGCTCCAACTCCATGCCGCCGACGGTAGTGCGGCCGTCGCCACCTCCGTGAGCGCCAATTCACCGATGGTGGCCGCCGCCCCCGGTCGCGGCCCGCCCAAGGGGCGATCGACGCGGGGACGGCGGTGGACAGGAGCCCGGGGACGGGGGGCGGCGCGGCGGCGGCCCGGTCAGGCGGGTGCGCCGCTGAGCGCAGGGCGCTGCGGCCCGGCCGGCGGCTGCGGGTCGTCGTCGTCCTCGTCGAGCATGGTGGCCTCGTCGAAGGGGCGGCGGCCGGCGAGCACGTCGCGGGCCTGCGCGCGGTCGAACTCGCCGGTCCAGGTGCCGACCAGGACGGTGGCCACGGCGTTGCCGGCGAAGTTGGTCAGCGCCCGCGCCTCGGACATGAACCGGTCGATGCCGACGATCAGTCCGACGCCGTCGAGCAGGTCGGGGCGGTGCGACTGGAGGCCGCCGGCCAGGGTGGCCAGGCCCGCGCCGGTGACGCCGGCCGCGCCCTTCGAGGCAATGATCATGAACAGGAGCAGGCCGACCTGCTCGCCGATCGACATCGGCTTGCCCATGGCGTCGGCCACGAACAGCGCCGCCATGGTCAGCTAGATGGCGGTGCCGTCGAGGTTGAACGAGTAGCCGGTGGGCACGGTGATCCCGACGACGGGCTTGCTGACGCCGACGTGCTCCATCTTGGCGATGACGAGGTGGACCGGATGTTCGCCACCCTGCGGGGCCCGGCGGCGCACACGCTGCCGAAGGGGCTCGACGAGCAGACGCTGCGGGCGGTGCTCGGCTCGCTCGGCGGCAACGCCGGCCGGTCCGCGTCCGAGGTGGCGGGGCTGGCCGGCATCTCCCGGGTCACCGCCCGGCGGTACCTGGAGTATCTGGTGGCCGCCGAGCGGGCGGTGCGGGCGCCCCGCTACGGCACCCCGGGCCGCCCCGAGGTGGAGTACCGCCCGGCCTGACTCGATTTCCACCTGACCAAGCCCGGCCGGACCGACCACCGGGACCCGTCAGGCCGCGACGGCGACCGCGCCGAGGGCGCGGCGCAGTTCCGGCACGGCCCGGTTGAGGTCCCACCGGGCGATCTCCGGCAGCGGATAGTGCCGTCGCAGCTCACGAACCAGCCGCAGGCCAACCAGGTAGCCGCAGCGCTTTGGCAGGTCACCCCCGTCGGGCAGGTCCCGCATAAGGAAGTACGGTGCGTTCCGGTCGAGGTCGGTGGCATCGAGGTCTGCGATGATCCGGTCGATGATCTCCTCCCACCGAGTCCGGCATTCGGCGAGCCATGGCTCGTATCCGGGACGGTGGAACCACAGGTACGCCTCGTCGGAAAGGCCCGGAACAGTCTCCGTGGTGACCTCGGTGGCCAACCCCTCGGCCAGCAGCGAGGCGGCAACGCCGTGCTCCGGCCAATCCCTGATGGTCGCAAGCCGGTCGTGGACGACGTGCGCGGTCTCGTGGTGCACCAGCAGCCGCTCCTCGGCCGGATCTCCGAGTTGCTCGACGGCGAGGAAGAGTGCGTACCGGCCGTCGAGGCGGTCCGCCCAGCCGTTCGCCCGGTGCAGGCCGACCAACGTCACGCACTCGATCGGATCGCGGTCATCGGCCCAGCCCAGTGCCCCGGCCACCGAGCGCACCGCATCGGGCAGCTCAATCCGTAGCCGGGCAGCTCGCCGCGACAGGTCGGCCCGATTCTCGGTCAGCTGGTCCAGCACCGCAGGCAGGTCGTCGCCGCCGGACCACTCCCCCGCCCGGTCGAGGGCGGCGGCGAAAACATCCGGGTGCCGGTCGAGGTAGCGAGACCGCCACAGCTCAGACCGGCGAGCCGGGGAGGCTCCGTCGGCTGAGCGGGCGTACTCGAGATAGGTCGGGACCAGGTCGCGGACCCGCACGGACGGCTCCCCGGCAGTGATGTCGGGTGGGGTGCCGGTCACGGGTCAGCTCACGTTGGCCGGGCCAAGGACGCTCTTGAGGTCGCCCATGAGGGCGGTGGTGGCCGCGACCCGGAAGGGGCCGAGGCGCAGGGTGGTGGTCTTGCCGCCGTTGAGGAGCTTGACGTGGACCTCGGTGTCGCCGGGGTGCAGGACGAGGGTCTCCTTGAGGCGTTCGACCAGCGGCGGGGTGCAGCGGTGCACGGGGATGGTGAGGGTGACCGGTTTGCTGCCCGGGTTGCTGGTGACGTCGGGCAGCTGCATGTCCATCGCCATGATGCGGGGAGTGTCGTCGCGGCGGTCGACCCGGCCCTTGACCACGACGATGGCGTCCTCGGCGATGTACTGGCCGATCACCTCGTAGGTGTTGGGGAAGAACAGGGCCTCCACGCCGCCGGCGAGGTCCTCCAGGGTGGCCGACGCCCACGCGCGGCCCTGCTTGGTGACGCGGCGCTGCACCCCGGAGAGGATGCCGGCGAGGGTGACCACCGCGCCGTCGGGGACGGTGCCCTCCTCGGAGAGGGCGGCGATGGTGCAGTCGGCCGCCGCGCCGAGGACGTGTTCGAGGCCGAACAGGGGGTGGTCGGAGACGTAGAGGCCGAGCATCTCGCGTTCGAAGGCGAGCTTGTCGCGCTTGTCCCACTCGGCCTCGCCGATGGTCGGCATGACGGTGGTGTTGCCGCCGACGGTCTCGGTGTCGCCGAAGCCGGCGCCGAACAGGTCGTACTGGCCGACGGCCTCCTTGCGCTTGACGTCGGCGTACGCGTCGATGGCGTCGGCGTGCACGGCGAGCAGCCCCTTGCGGCTGTGGCCCATGACGTCGAACGCGCCGGCCTTGATCAGCGATTCGATGGTCTTCTTGTTGCAGACCACCGCGTCGACCTTGGCCAGGAAGTCGTAGAAGTCGGCGTACTCGCCCTTCTCCTGGCGGCACCGCATGATCGAGGTCACCACGTTCGCCCCGACGTTGCGGATCGCCGCCAGGCCGAACCGGATGTCCTTCCCGACCGGGGTGAACGGCCCGGCCGAGGTGTTCACGTCGGGCGGGAGGACCTGGATGCCCATCCGCCGGCACTCCGACAGGTACAACGCCATCTTGTCCTTGTCGTCGCCGACGGAGGTCAGCAACCCGGCCATGTACTCGGCCGGGTAGTGCGCCTTCAGGTACGCCGTCCAGTACGACACCAGCCCGTACGCCGCCGAGTGCGCCTTGTTGAACGCGTACCCGGCGAACGGCACGAGGACGTCCCACACGGCCTGGATCGCCTCGTCGGAGTAGCCGCGCTCGCGGCAGCCGTCCCGGAAGGGCACGAACTCCTTGTCGAGGATCTCCTTCTTCTTCTTGCCCATCGCCCGCCGCAGCAGGTCCGCCTGGCCGAGCGTGTAGCCGGCGAGGATCTGCGCGGCGCGCTGCACCTGCTCCTGGTAGACGATCAGGCCGTGGGTGGGGGCGAGGATCTCCCGCAGCGGCTCCTCCAGCTCCGGGTGGATCGGCGTGATCTCCTGGAGGCCGTTCTTGCGCAGCGCGTAGTTGGTGTGCGAGTCCACGCCCATCGGGCCCGGCCGGTACAGCGCGAGGACGGCGGAGATGTCCTCGAAGTTGTCCGGCTTCATCAGCCGCAGCAGCGACCGCATCGGCCCGCCGTCGAGCTGGAACACCCCGAGCGTGTCGCCGCGCGCCAGCAGCTCGTAGGCGGCCTTGTCGTCCAGGTCCAGGCCCAGCAGATCCAGGTCCTTGCCGTGGTTGAGCTGGATGTTCTTGACCGCGTCGTCGATGATCGTGAGGTTGCGCAGGCCGAGGAAGTCCATCTTCAACAGCCCGAGCGACTCGCACGTCGGGTAGTCGAACTGGGTGATGATCACCCCGTCGGAGTCGCGCCGCATCAGTGGGATGTGCTCGATGATCGGCTCCGCCGACATGATCACCCCGGCGGCGTGGACGCCGGTCTGCCGGATCAGCCCCTCGATGCCCTTCGCCGTGTCGATGACCTTCTTGACGTCCGGGTCCGACTCGTACAGGCCCCGGATCTCGCCCGCCTCCGCGTAGCGCGGGTGCTTCGGGTCGAAGATGCCCGACAGCGGGATGTCCTTGCCCATCACCGCCGGCGGCATCGCCTTGGTGATCCGGTCCCCCACCGCGTACGGGTAGCCCAGGACCCGCGCCGAGTCCTTGATCGCCGCCTTCGCCTTGATCGTGCCGAACGTGGCGATCTGCGCGACCTTGTCCTCACCCCACTTGTCGGTGACGTACTTGATCACCTCACCGCGCCGACGCTCGTCGAAGTCGATGTCGACATCCGGCATCGAGACCCGCTCGGGGTTGAGGAACCGCTCGAAGATCAGCCCGTGCGGGATCGGGTCCAGGTCCGTGATCCCCAACGCGTACGCGACCAGGGAGCCCGCCGCCGAGCCACGGCCCGGGCCCACCGCGATGCCCTGGTTCTTCGCCCACTGGATGAAGTCGGCGACCACGAGGAAGTACGACGGGAAGCCCATCTGGATGATGACGCCCAGCTCGTACTCCGCCTGCACCACGTGGCCCTCGGGGATCCCGCCCGGGAACCGCCGGGCGAGGCCCTTGAAGGTCTCCTTGCGGAACCACGACTCCTCCGTCTCCCCCTCGGGGATCGGGAAGCGCGGCATCAGGTTGTGGAACTCGAACATCCCCGCCGGGTCGACCTTCTCGGCGACCAGCAACGTGTTGCGGCAGCCCTGGAGCCACAGCTCGGAGGAGTCGACGGCGCGCATCTGGTCGGCGGACTTGATGAAGTAGCCGCCGCCCTCGAAGCGGAACCGGTTGGGGTCGGCGATGTTGCTGCCGGTCTGCACGCAGAGCAGGACGTCGTGCGCCTCGGCCTGCGCCTCGTGGGTGTAGTGCGAGTCGTTGGTCACCACCGGCGGGATGCCGAGCTTCTTGCCGATCTCGGTGAGCCCCTCGCGGACCCGGCGCTCGATGTCGAGGCCGTGGTCCATCAGCTCCAGGAAGTAGTTGTCCTTGCCGAAGATGTCCTGGTATGCCGACGCGACCTTGATCGCCTCGTCGAACTGACCCAGCCGCAGCCGGGTCTGCACTGCGCCGGAGGGGCACCCGGTGGTCGCCATGATCCCCTCGGCGTGCTCGGCGATCAGCTCCATGTCCATCCGGGGCCACTTGACGTAGTGGCCCTCCATGGAGGCGCGCGAGTTGAGGGTGAACAGGTTGTGCAGGCCGGTCCTGTTCGCCGCCCACATCGTCATGTGGGTGATCGCGCCGTTACCGGAGACGTCGTCGCTCTTCTGCTCCGGCCGGCCCCACTTCACCCGCGCCTTGTGATAGCGCGACTCCGGCGCCACGTACGCCTCGACGCCGAGGATCGGGGTGATCCCGGCGGCCATGGCCTGCTTGTAGAAGTCGTTCGCGCCGTGCATGTTGCCGTGGTCGGTCATCGCGACCGCCGGCATGCCGAGCCGGTTGGCCTCGGCGAAGAGGTCCTTCAGCCGGGCCGCACCGTCGAGCATCGAGTACTCGGTGTGCACGTGCAGATGCGCGAACGAATCGCCCATGCGTGGCGCCCCCCCGGGTCGGATCATGGGTTGTCGAGATCGGTCGGCCCACCCTATCGCCGGGGGATCGGGGACCTCCAGCAGCCGCGCGGGGCGGAACCGCCCGGGTGGCGGGGATCTCCCCAGCCGAGGCGGCGACGGCTCCGGCCCGATGCCGACCGGCCCGCGCTCACCCGCCGGTCGGCGGGGCGGGCAGCCCGGCCGCGATCCGTTCCAGCGTGTCGCGGATCGCGTCGGACAGGGAGGTGGCCCGCGACGAGTCGACCCAGAACTCGACCGCGACCCGGACCGCGTTGACCACCATCGTGGCCAGCAGCCTCGGGTAGATGTCGTCGTGCGGCGCCATCCCGAGCCGCTCGGCGATTCCCTCGGCGAGCGCCGTCTCCCGCGCGGCGTGGGCCTTTAGGTACTCGCCGCCCAGCGGCGAGGTCGCCACCGCGAGGCGCACCTTGGTCACCAGGTCGCGGTCCAGGTTGTCCCAGGCGAGGAAGGCCGCGAGCATCGCGTTAACGACGGCCTGGGTCAGCGGTTCGTCCGCCGGCCGGGAGCGCAGTTGCTCGCGGATCGCCACGGACCGGTCGAGGTCGACGGCGTACAGGGCCTCGTTCTTGCTGTGGAAGTAGTTGTTGAACGAGCGGGTGGACATGCCCACCCGGGCGGCGATGTCCTCCACCCGCACGTTGTCCCAGCCCCGCTCGACCGCGAGGCCGAGGGCCGCCTCGCTGAGCATCCGCCGGACGGCGGCCGCCTTGCTGGCCCGAATCGTCGTCGACACGCAGACAGGGTGACACGCCGCTGCAGCCTCGGCAACCTGTTGCCCGGAAGGCAACAACACAGGTCAAAGGCGCTTCAAGGGCTCCGAGCTCATGGAGCTGAGCGACCGGGAGCTTCCCTCAGGCGTGGCTCCCGCGCTACGTCGACAGGGCGGCCATGTCCTCGTCGGTGAGGGCAAGGCCGGCCGCCGCGATGTTCTCGGTGAGGTGGTCCAGCACGCTGGTGCCGGGGATGGCCAGGATCGCCGGCGACACGGTGAGCAGCCACGCGAGCGCGACCTGCCGGGTCGTCGCTCCGTGGCGCTCCGCGACGGCCTTGAGCCGGTCGTGGTCGATGGGCGCGCCACCGCCGCCGACCGGGAAGAACGGCACGTACGCGATGCCGTCCTTCGCGCACTGGGCGACGAGCTCGGAGTCACCACGGAAGTGCACGTGGAACTGGTTCTGCACGGCCGCGACCGGGGCGATGGCCTGCGCCTCGGCAAGCTGCTCCGCGTCGACGTTGCTCACGCCGAGATGCCGGATGAGGCCCTCCTCGCGAAGCTGCGCGAGGGCCGCGAAACGGTCCCCGATCGACACGCCGCCCGGTGCCGCCGTCGCGCCGCCCACCCGCAGGTAGACCAGGTCGAGGCGGTCCACCCCGAGACGGCGCAGGTCCTCCTCGACGAGCTGGCGGAGCTGGTCGGGCTTGGCCTCCGCGGTCGGCACCACCCCGCCCTCGATCACCGGGCCCACCTTGGTGGCGATCACCAGATCGGCGGGGTACGGGGAGAGCGCCTGCCGGATGACCTCGTGCGAGTGGAGGTCACCGAACCCGTAGAAGCCGGCCGTGTCGATGTGGTTCACCCCGCTGTCGACCGCGCTGCGCAGCACCGTGGCGGCAGTCTCGGGATCGCGCACGGAGCCGCCGAACGCCAGCCGCATCGCGCCGAAGCCGAGCCGGCGCACGGGCAGGTCACCGCCGAGCGTCAGCGTCCCGGCGGCCTCGGCCGTGATGGAGTTCGCAGTCATGTTCCTGTTTTCCTTTCCAGATCTACGAGATGTCGAGAAGACCGGTGACGCCGTCCCGGTCCCGCTCACGCGGGTTGCGCCTGGGCAACCTTCTTGTCCTGGGCGCCGGGGGTCGCCGGGATCCGCCCGGGCAACAGCAGCGCCGGTACGATCGCGAGCGCGAGGAAGCCGGCACTCCACCAGAACGCGTGGTGGTAGGCGTTCGCGAGACTGTCCAGGTCGGACCCGGCGGTCTGCTTGGTCAGCTGGATCTGCAGCACCAGGCTGATCACCGCCGTGCCGGTCGAGAGGCCGAGCTGCTGGACGATCCGCGAGGCGCCGGTGGCGCGGGCGATCTGCTGCGGCGGCAGCCCGACGTAGAGGGCCGTCGACATGGTCAGGGTGACCATCGCGAGCCCCACCCCGGACAGGAGCATGGCGAGCACGATGAACACCCGCCCGGTGCTGGCGTAGAACTGCGTGAACGCGACCGTTCCGGTGAAGGTCAAGGCCAGGCCGACGGTCCCCACCAGCCTCGCGCCGAGCCGGTTGAACACGCGGCTGAGCACGACGGAGGTGAGCGCCGAGCCCACACCGAAACCGACCAGGAGAAGGCCGGCGCCCATCGGGCTCTCGCCGTGCACCTGCTGCAGGAACAGCGGCTGCACGATCCCGGCGCCCATCGTGAGCGCCGCCAGCAACGTCAACGCGCTGGCCGCCGCGAAGTTCCTGTACTTGAACAGCCGCATCGACACCAGGGCCTCGATGTTCGGCCGGGCGGCGTGCAGGATGAACCCGGCGATCAGCACGACGCCCGTGACGAGCGGCGCGACGACCAGGGGGTCGCCGAGGCCGCCGGCGGCCGCCCGGGAGAGGCCGAAGACCACGGCCACCAGGCCGGGCACCAGCAGCACCACGCCGAGCACGTCCAGCGCGGCGCGGGCCTCCTCCTTGAAGTTGGGCAGGTTGCGGCCGGCCAGGAAGAAGGCGATCAGCCCGATCGGGATGTTGATGAGGAACATCCACCGCCAGCTGAAGTCGTCGACGATGACGCCGCCCACGACGGGGCCGAGCGTGGGGCCGATCACGCCCGGGATGGCCATCAGCCCCACCAGACGCGCGCGGTGCTCGGCGCCGGCGACCCGCATCAGCATCGCCTGCCCGACGGGGACCATCATGCCGCCGCCGAGGCCCTGCACCACCCGCGCGAAGATCAGCGTCTCGATGTTGACGGCGACGCCGCAGAGCACCGAGCCGACGAGGAAGACGACGAGCGAGACGGTCCACATTCTGCGGGTGCCGAACCGGTCGGCCGCCCAGCCGGCGATCGGCATGCCCACCATCAGCGCGAGCAGGTATCCGGTCACGACCCACTGGAGGGTCGACACGGAGACGGAGAGCTCACCGGAGAGGGTGTTCAGCGCGATGCCCACCATGGTTCCATCGAGCTGCATCAGCAGAAGGCCGACCAGGACCACCACGGCGATCTTCTGCAGCTCCTTGGGCAGGGGCGCGTCCCCGCCTGCCGCACGAGGTTCAGTCGATCGTTTTCTCAGCATCACACGCCCCCGAACCAGCGCTTGCGTCTCGGCCTCAACACTGAGTGAGGCTTCCACAACGTTGCCGAGCACGCAACTATGTGCCGATTACGCACGTCGGGTTCGTGTCGGGCGTCGGGCGGGCCGCGCGGCGGCGACCACGACGTACGCTCCCGGACCTGCCCCGCGACGGCGCGGGCGCACGCGGCTTGCGGGCCGACCGGGGAGAAACCCTTGCCCCGCACCGGAAGTGGCCCTAGTTTGCATTGATGATCCTCAACGAGGAGCCTCACCCTGACCTACAGGATGTCAGCCACGGCGAGCTGCGGCCGGAGGATCTCGCCGGCGTCGCCTATCTGCGAGGACTCTCGAGGCGGGGGTTCATCACGGGCGCCGCGTTGGCGGCGTCCGGGGTGTCGGCCGCCTTTGCCCTGCTGCCCGACCCCGCCCGGGCTGCCGGCAGCTATCAGCGGCCGTGCGGGAACGTCCGCATCTCGAGCTCCTGGCAGGACCACCGGAACCGGACGCCCCCCTCGGGTGAGCCGGGCACCGACTACGCGGTCGGCACCGGCACGCCCGTCATGGCCGCGGCCAACGGCACGATCCGTTTCGTGAAGACCGACACCTCCACCGCGACCGGGCGTGTCGTGGGCATGGCCCACGACGACGGCAACTACACCCGGCACCTGCACCTCTCGTCGATCGCCGTCTCGACCGGTCAACGCGTGTCGCGCGGACAGACGATCGCATACTCCGGCGCCTCGGCGAACGGCAGTGACTACGGCGTCGGGCCGCATGTGCACACCAGCCTCTGGCTGAACACCGCAAGCCCGACGAACTTCGGCGCCACGGCGGACTTCGAGAACTACGCCGGGGACGCCGCCACCCCCGACCCCACCGACCAGGAGGTAGACGACGTGTTCATCGCGAACGTGAAGGGCAGCTGGTATCTGGTGGTCCCCCAGGGCACCGGCAAGCCGCGGGCAGTGGTCCTCGGCGGCGACAGCAACGCCGCCGCTTCCGGCATCCCCGTGCTGAACTTCAGCTGGGATCCGTCGATCAGTGCGCTCCGGGCCGCGGTCGACGGCATCGGTTGAGGTAGCTCGGCCGGCGCGGCGCCCGGGGCTGGCCCGCGCCGAACGCGATGAAGTCCGGCAGTGGCGGGGGCGCACTACGCTGCGGCCGACTTCATCGAAAGGAACAACATGCGCAGGACGCTGCTGCCGCTGGCCGCGCTCGCCCTGGTCCTCGTGGCGGGCGGTTGCACGATCGAGATCAACGACGGCGCCGCGCCGGGCCCCGGCGACACCACGACGCCGGCGGACTCGCCGGTGGCCGAAGAGCCGTTCGGCGACGGCAGCAGCGAGAACGACAACGTCTCGCCGACCGCCGCGCCGCCTGCGAAGGTTCCCGCGCTGACCTGCGACCAGGTGGCCGAGTCGGAGCTGGGCAGCACGAAGGTGCGATACAACGACTACCCCGACCCGATCCCGCTGACCGAGGGGCGCTGGGCCGGCGAGGACGGCGTGGTGGTCGCCCTGCAGCCGCCGTGCGCGATCGGCGACATGACCGGCGACGGCGCCGCCGACGCGGTGCGCGCGATCATGCTCGACGGCGGCGGGACGGGCAAGTTCTGGGGCATCGTGCTCTGGCGCAACGTCAAGGGCGCCCCGGCCTACGTCGGCACGGTCGACCTCGGCGACCGCACCCCGGTCGAGAAGGTCACCATCGGTGCCGGCCAGGCGCAGGTGGTCTACCTGACCCGGCCCGACGACGCCTCGATGGTCGAGCTGGTGATCGAGCGGACGGCCACCTACCGGCTCATCGACGGCAAGCTGGAGGAGATCGGGTACGTCGACAAGCCGCACTCCTAGCCCGCGTCCACTCTGGGTCTGAGCGTCGGCATCCGTGCGGAACGCCGCCCCACCTCCACAGCCGTCGGCGGCTGCGGGGGTGGGGTTCGCGCGTTGCCTGGTTCGCCCTGACCCCGGGGTCTGCGTGTGCGACAGTGGTCCATGCCGCTGAACACATATCACCTCAGAGCTTCGATCGCCGTGTCCGACATACAACGGGCGGTCGCGTTCTACGAAGGCCGACTGGGCCTACGGCCGCTGCGGTCGGGCCCCAGCGCCGACATCGCCGGCGGCAGCCGCGTCTATGGTTCCGGCGGCGTGGCGGCGCTGAACGTCTACCAGTCGGTCACCGCCGGGAAGAGCCCGGCGACGCTGGCGACATGGTACGTCGACGACATCGAGCGGATCGTCGACGAGCTCGCCTCGGCCGGCGTCGGGTTCATCCGGTACGACCAGCTCGACCACGACGCCAGAGGAATCACCGCCCGGGCCGGCGGTGGGCGTATCGCCTGGTTACAGGATCCGGACGGCAACACCTTCGCCGTCGAATCCGACGTCTGACGCCCCGGGCCGGGACCCCGACGCCGCACCCGCCGAGATCGGGCCGGTGCCCGCGAGCCACTAGACCAGGGTGGTCCAGTAGTCCCAGAAGCGGCTCAGGGCGGCGACCAGGATGACCGCGTACCAGGCGGTGAGGATGAGGCTGTGGTAGCCGTCCGCCGCGGCCAGGGCCCCCGGCCGGGCGGGGGCGTACTGGCGCAGGTTGCGCAGCGTGGGATAGAGGAAGATCGGGATGGTCACCGCCCAGACCACCATGCAGTACGGGCAGAGCGCGCCGAGGACGTAGAGGCTCTGGTAGATGAGCCAGTGCACGAAGACGACGCCGAAGGTGACGCCGGCCTGCAGGCCGAGCCAGAACCAGCGCGGTAGGCGTACGCCGGCGAGCAGGGTGACGCCGACGGTGGTGACGGCGGCGAAACCGGCGATGCCGAGGAGCGGGTTGGGGATGCCGAACGCCTCGGCCTGCGGGGTCGTCATGACCGAGCCGCAGGACAGGATCGGGTTGATGCTGCAGCTGGGGACGTAGCCGGGGTCGGCGAGCAGGTTGATCTTCTCGACGGCGAGGGTGGTCGCGGCGAGCAGGCCGATCCCGCCGCCGACGGTGAGCAGCCAGGCGGTGGCGCGGTCGAGGAACCGCCCAGGGGGCTGGGGCGTCCCGGTCGGCGCGGTGGCGGTGGCGGTGCTCACTCGGCGAGGGCGGCGTCGAGGGCGGCGGTCAGGTCGTCCTGGCTGCGCAGCTCGGTGAGCTGGCGGCCGTTGAGGAAGAACGTCGGGGTGCCGGTGACGCCGGCGGCCTGCCCGTCGGCCTTGTCCCTCGCGACGCGGGCGGCGGTGGCTGGGTCGTCGAGATCGCGCCGGAAGCGGTCCAGATCCAGGTCGAGGTCGCGGGCGTAGGCGAGGAACACCTCCGTCTGCGGCCGTTCCTGGTGCCCCCACGCGTTCTGGTTCTCGAACAGTTTCGCGTACATCTCGGCGAAGCGTCCCTGGTTGGCGGCGGCCTGCGCGGTGCGGGCGGCGAGGTCGGCGTTGGGGTGGCTGGGGATCGGGAAGTAGCGCACCACGAAGGTGATCCGCCCCTGGTAGGTGGCGAGGACCTGCTTGACCGCCGGGTACGCCGCCGCGCAGGACTCGCATTCGAAGTCGAGGAACTCGACCAGCGTCACCCTGCTGTCGGTTGCGGTGGCCAGCCGGTGGCTGTCCTCGCGCACCAGTACGGCCGGGTCGACGCTTCCACCGGCCAGGGCTGCGGGCGCGGGCTCGTCGCGGCGGTTCACCGCCAGCAGGCCGCCCACCGCGAAGACCAGCACCGCAATCAGCGCTAAGGTCAACCGCGCGTTCCTCGTCATGCCCGCCCCCTCACGTCTGGATGTCGGGCGAACCATACATAGACCGCTGTACGGTCTTCCTGTCAGCTCGCTGAGAGCGGCGGAACCCGGACCACCTAGCTTGATACAGCAACTGATGTACTATCGGGCGTGTGGAGACGTTGACCCACGGGCAGGTGCTGGCCCGGTTCGGCCACGCCCTGTCCGACCCCACCCGGGCCCGCCTGCTGCTGGCGCTGCGCGACGGCCCCGGCTACCCGGCGCAGCTCGCCGACCTGCTCGGCACCACCCGGCAGAACCTGTCCAACCACCTGACCTGCCTGCGCGGCTGCGGCCTCGTCGTGGCCGCCCCCGAAGGCCGCCGCACCCGCTACGAGCTCGCCGACCCGCGCCTCGCCCACGCCCTCGGCGACCTGCTCGGCCTCGTGCTCGCCGTCGACCCCGCCGCCTGCCCCGACGCCGCCACGAAGGGCTGCTGCTGATGACCCTGCCCCTGGTCCAGGCCCCGGCCGGCCCGACGCCGGCCCGCCGGGCAGTCCTCGCCCGGCGGGTACGCCTGCTGGTCGCCGCCACCATCACCTACAACGTCGCCGAGGCGGTCGTGGCCATCAGCGCCGGCACCATCGCCTCGTCCACCGCGCTGATCGGCTTCGGCCTCGACTCCGTCATCGAGGTCTCCTCCGCCGCCGCCGTGGCCTGGCAGTTCGCCGGCCGCGACCCCGAGGCCCGGGAGAAGACCGCCCTGCGCGTCATCGCGGTCTCGTTCTTCGCCCTCGCCGGGTACGTCACCGTCGAATCCGTCCGCGCCCTGCTCGGCAGCGCCGACGCCGACCACTCCCCCGTCGGCCTCGTCCTCGCCGCGCTGTCCCTGGCCATCATGCCCGGACTGTCGTACGCCCAGCGCCGCGCCGGCCGCGAACTCGGCTCCCGCACCGCGGTGGCCGACTCCAGGCAGACCATGCTCTGCACCTACCTGTCGGCGGTCCTGCTCGTCGGCCTCGGCCTCAACGCCCTGTTCGGCTGGTCCTGGGCCGACCCGCTCGCCGCGCTCGTCATCGCCGCCGTCGCCGTCAAGGAAGGCCGCGCGGCCTGGCGCGGCGACGCCTGCTGCGCGGCCCCGGCGGCCGGTACGCCCACCGCCGCCGCCCCGGGCGGGGAGGACGACTGTGGATGCCAGTCGGGCTGCTCCTGCTGCTCCGGCGACGGCCGGTGAGCAGGCCCGGCCCTGCTTCCCGCTGAGCTGCCTGAGCGCGGGCCGCGGACCTGGCGCAGCAGTCAGGGGCGGCTGTCCCGGCGGAGGAAGCCCGACAGCAGTTGCCGGAACTCGTGCGGGTGCTCGATCGCCGGCACGTGCCCGCACCGGCCGAGCACGTGCAGCCGGACATCGGCCAGGTGTTCGAGCAGGGGCAGGGTCGACGTCGCGAGCGGAGTGACCCGGTCATCGGCGCCGTGCACGAGCAGCACGGGCGCGCGGATCGCGGCCAGCGTCTGCGTCGAGAGGGTGAGGTCGTCGGCCCAGCGCGCCCTGGGTGGCGGGAACAACGACGCGAACGCGGCCGCACCCGCCCGCATCGCGGCGGCGCGGGTCTCGACGGCCGCGTCGGTCACGAGCGCCTGGTCGAGGACGAGTCGACTCAGCATGCCCCGGGCCCCGGGCGGGCCGGCG
The DNA here is from genome assembly GCF_054052245.1 of Micromonospora sp. PTRAS2. Lineage (NCBI taxonomy): Bacteria > Bacillati > Actinomycetota > Actinomycetes > Micromonosporales > Micromonosporaceae > Micromonospora > Micromonospora sp. PTRAS2. The sequence continues at coordinate 117,492 of NZ_JBSWBU010000014.1, read as the reverse complement.
GGGGCGGCCCAGATCGCGTCGAGGTCGGCCGACAGCGGCGCCCCGGGGGCGCCCATCGTCGAGACCGCCACGACACGGCTGACCTGCTCGGGGCGCGCGGCCGCCAACGCCAGCGCGACGGCGCCGCCCATGGAGTGACCCACGACCGCGTAGTGCTCGATACCGAGAGCGTCCATCAGGCCGGCGGCCTGCTCCGTCCACAGCCTGAGCCCGCCCCTGGAGCCCGCCGGGACGGGGGTGCGGCCGAATCCCGCCTGGTCAGGGGCCAGCACGCGCCAGGACGCGCCCAGCGCCTGCGCCGTCGCCGCCCAGGCTCCGGACCCGGTCGTGCCGGGTCCGGAGCCGTGCAGCATCAACACCGCGGGCCCGGCGCCGCTCTCGAAGACGTGGACGGGAGAGCCGTCGACGGTGACGGTCCGCAGTGCCGTCACCGGGGCAGGCCGGGTGTGCTCATGCCGACGCGGGGTCGACGGACTTCGAGAAGACCTCCATCATCGCCCTGCCGAACTGCGGCATGTCGGGCCAGCCCCGGCAGGAGACGAGGTTGCCGTCCACGACGTCGGGGGCGTCGATGACCGTCGCGCCCGCGTTCTCCATGTCCCCGGTGATCGGGGGGAAGCACGCCGTCTTCCGGCCCTTCAGCAGCCCGTACACCGCCGGGACCTGCGCGCCGTGGCACACCAGCGCGATGGGGAGGTTGCGGGCGAAGAAATGCTCGGTGATGCGCCTGACGTCGGCGTCGACCCGGATCCACTCGGGGGCACGCCCCCCGGGGATGATGAGGGCGTCGTAGCGCTCGACGTCGACCTCGGCCCAGGGCACGTCGACCGGCAGCTTCCGGCCGTTCTTCTCCACGTAGGCGTCGGAGTTGGGGTCGAACTCGTGGATGACCAGTTGCACGTCACGCAACGTCCGTGACGAGACGTCGACGTCCCAGCCGCCCTCCTGGACGCGGTAGTAGGGATACATGGTGTCGAGTTCCTCGGCGGCGTCGCCGGTCAGGAGCAGCGCTCTGGGCACCTGCTTCTCCTCGTGTCTGGTGGCGGTGAGGCGGACGCGATCCAATCCGATCCGATTGGGCTAGCATTCCCCTGCCCCGCCCGCCCGTCAAGCCTCAACCGCCATCGCGTCCGCACCCTCGACCTCGTCGAACAGTCGCCGGAAGCGCTCGCCGGACCGCAGGATGTGCCGCCGCATCGCGTAGGCGGCGGCGTCGGGGTCACGCGCGGCGATCGCGGCCACGACCTCCTCGTGCTCGGCCATGGCCAGGTGGGTGACCTGGGTGTCGTGGTGCAGCCGGAAGAGGTGCACGTGACTGTGCAGGCGGGCGAGCGCCTCGCGGATGACCTGGTTCCCCGCGCTCAGCGCGACGAGATCGTGGAAGGCGGCGTCGCGCAGCCCGAAGGCGCCGTAGGCCAGGGGCTCGCTGCCCCCCTCCAGCTCCGCCATCTCCTCCAGCATCCGGCGCAGCCCGGCCACCTGCGGCAAGGAGGCGCGTTCGGCGGACCTGCGCGCCGCCGCCGGCTCCAGGAGCAGGCGGACCTCGAGCATGTCTTCGAATCGGTTCCGGGTGATCTGGGGGGGAATGCGGTAGCCGGCATGGGGCACCCGCACGACCAGGCCCTCGGCCTCCATGCGGTTCAGAGCGTCGCGGATCGGCGTCTGCGAGACCCCCAGCTCCCGCGCCAGGACGTCGATCGTGACGCGGGAGCCAGGCTCGATCCGTAGCGACATCAGCTGTCCGAGCAGCGTGTCGTACACCTCGTCGGCGAGCCGACCGCCGGATCTGCCCGACGACGTCCCACCCGTCACGACCCTACGGCCCCGCGCGGTCATCGCTTCGTCGTCCATCGTGACGTGAGGTCCTTTCCTGCATCTTCGGGAACCTGTTGACACCAGTCACCACGCTGCGACATGCTGACGCCCCGCTCGATCGTATAGGAAATTCGACGGGCGCCCGTCATTCTGCACCGCCGGAACCACCTGCCACCGCTCCACTCGATCACCTGACGCTCCCACGAGCATGCTCGACACCCCTCCCCGGTCGTCACCGGCCCGGACGGGTCGAAGGGCCGCTCGACGGCGCGCGGACCCGGCGCGTCCCGGCGCGCTCGCGACGCCCGACCCCCGCGGGTCGGCCCCGCGACAGCCCGGCAACACGCCTGAACGACCCGGCACCTGCTCGGCGAAGCACCTAGCGAGGCTCCACACCCCCACCAGAAAGCAGGCCAGAAGATGCGGCATCCGAAGCTGACAGGACGATTGTCCGTTCCCGGGCGAAAGGCGCGGCTGGCGACGGCGGCCATGCTGCTGGTCGCCACGACCATGGCGGCCTGCGGCGACGGCCAGGACGACGGCGACGCGAAGGCGGGCGCCCCCAAGGCACCGGCGACCATCCCGGAGCTCACCAAGGACCCGCTGACCCTCAGCTTCATCTGGTTCGACTGGCCCCCCGCTCACGCCCTGGAAGACTTCGCGAACGCGGAGTACAAGAAGGAGCGGCCGAACGCGACCATCAAGGTCAACACCGTGCCGAACGCGAACTGGCACGACGCGATGTTCACCCAGTTCGCCGCGCACAAGACCGACTTCGACATCGCGATCCTGGACTCGCAACACATCGGCGAGGCCGTGACGAACGGCAACATCCTCGACCTCACCGACTTCGTCAAGAACAACATCGACGTCAAGGCCTACAACCCCTACCTCCTGGCGGCCTACGGCCAGTTCCCCCAGGCGGAGACCGGCAAGCGCGACGAGAACGCCAGCCTGTACGGGCTGCCGCTGCTCGGCGACACCTGGACGATGATCTACCGCAAGGACCTGATCGGCGACAAGCCGCCGCAGACCTGGGACGAGATGATCTCGGTCGCCGGTAAGTGCCAGGCGGACAACCCCGGCGTCAGCGGGCTGGCGTTCCACCAGGCCAACGGCTCCGACGCCGCGGCCGTCACCTACAACACGGTCAACGGCATCTACGGCGGCAACCTCTGGGACCCCAAGACGCGCAAGATCGACGGCGTCCTCAACGACGCCGCGGGCCAGGAGGCGATGGACGTCCTGGTCAACAAGATGAAGCCGCTGACCGCCAAGGGCTCCGGCAACTGGTTCATCGACGAGGTGAACGCGGCGGTCGCCCAGGGCAAGGCATGCATCGCGTTCAACTGGATCGCCGCGAGCGGCGGCCTGCTCGACCCGAAGCAGTCGACGCTCGGCACCACGCGGGAGCAGATCCTCGACAAGCTGGGCTTCGCCACCCTGCCGAGCCAGAAGACGAACCTCGTCCCCCTCGGCGGCATGGGGATGCACGTGTCGGCCTACTCCCCCGCGGCGAACCAGGCGGAGGCGCTGAACTTCATGAAGTGGTTCGAGCGGCCCGACATCCAGAAGAAGTGGGCCGCAGCCGGTGGCGTGCCGGCGCGTACGGACGCCCTGGAGTCGCCCGAGTTCCTCAACGCCGGGCCGTTCAACAAGGTGTACGCCGACTCGGTTCCCCGGATGCGGGACATGTGGAACGTGCCCGAGTACGCGCGCCTGGTCGACATCGAGAACACCAACGTGAACGCGGCCCTCAACGGCGCGAAGAAGCCGAAGGACGCGCTCGACGACATCGCCCGGGAGCAGCAGAGCGTGCTCGACTCGAGCGGTCGCAAGGGCGGCGGCGGACTGTGAGTGAGCCCGTCCCTCTGACGACCGACGGCCCCGGGCAGGTGGCGTCCGCGACACCGCCTGCCCGGGGCCGGTCCCCCCGGCTGGGCGACCGCGGGCTCGCCGTGGCCTTCATCTCCCCCGCGCTGCTGCTGTTGCTCGCGATGTCGGTGTTCCCGTTGCTGTGGGCGTTGTACCTGTCGTTCACCGACTACTCGGCCACCCGCGGCGGGCCCGCCAACTTCGTCGGGTTCGGCAACTACACCGCCATCCTGACGTCGGCGCAGGTCCACACGAGGGCCCTGACGACGTTGATCTACGTGGTCGGCGCGGTCTCCCTGCAGACCGTGCTCGGCTTCACCATCGCCTACCTGATCTCCCGGCGTACGCACGGGCGAGGACTGCTGACCACACTGTTCCTGGTCCCGATGATGCTGTCGCCGGTCGTGGTCGGGCTGTTCTGGCGATTCATGCTCGACGCGCAGTTCGGCGTGGTCAACAGCATGCTCGGCTCGATCGGCCTGGAGCAGGTGGAGTGGCTCACCCGGCAGCGGACGGCACTGGTCTCCCTGATCGTGGTCGACACCTGGCAGTGGACGCCCTTCATCATGCTCATCGCACTCGCGGGCCTCACCGCGGTGCCCAGGTATCTGTACGAGGCCGCCTCGATCGACCGGGCGTCCGAGTGGTTCCGGTTCCGCACCATCACCCTTCCGCTGGTGTGGCCGCTGCTCCTCATCGCCGTGTTGTTCCGGGCCATCGAGGCGTTCCGGCTGTTCGACCTCGTCTACATCCTCACCAACGGGGGCCCGGGGGTCTCCACCGAGACGTTGTCGTTCCACGTATACAAGGTCGCGTTCCTGGGCTTCAACACCGGCACCGCCTCGGCGTACGGAATCCTCATGGTCCTCGTCGTCGTCGTCCTCACGCAGCTCTACCTGCGCTACCTGAACAAGCTCAAGGAGGGCTGATGGCCGTCTCCGTCGACGAGGCCGTGTCCGCAGCTCCTACCCGGGATCACACGCCCCCCGCGCGCCGCTTCGGCGGCCGGGGCCGCCCCGCGCTGGAGGTCGTGCTGCTGACCGTGCTGGCCGTCGTGATGCTCTTCCCGGTGCTGTGGATGATCGAGACGTCCATCAAGGACAACCGGGACGTCTACGCCATCCCGGCGAAGTTCTTCGACTTCAACGTCACCCTGGATCACTTCAAGGACGTGTTCGTCGCCCCCGACGGCGGTCGCTCGGCCCTGTCCGTCTCGTTCCTCAACTCCGTGGTGGTCGCCGGGGTCTCCACGGTGCTGGCCACCGTGCTGGGGGTCCCGGCGGCCTGGGCCTACTCACGGTTCACGCTGAAGGCCAAGAAGGACCAGCTGTTCTTCATCCTGTCCACCCGCTTTATGCCGCCCGTGGTGGTCGTGATCCCGATCTTCCTCATGTACCGCCAGGTCGGGCTCATCGACAGCAAGCTCGGCCTGATCCTCATCTACGCCGCGTTCAACGTCCCGTTCACGATCTGGATGATGAAGGGGTTCGTCGACGAGGTGCCCGCGGAGTACGAGGACGCCGCGATGCTCGACGGCTACACCCGTCTGCAGGCGTTCTGGAAGTTCACCCTCCCCCTGCTCGTGCCCGGCATCGCCGCGACGGCGGTCTTCGCCCTCATCTTCTCCTGGAACGAGTTCGTGTTCGCCATCTTCCTCACCTCCAGCGACGAGGTCCGCACGGCCCCACCCGCCATCGCCGGCCTCATCGGCGGCACCACCGTGGACTGGGGTCTGGTGGCCGCCGCCTCCGTCGTGTTCGCCCTGCCGGTGCTCGTCTTCGCCTATCTGGTGCGCAAGCACCTCGTCGCCGGCGTGACGCTCGGGGCGGTGCGACGCTGATGGCCGGCATCGAGGTGACCGCCCTGCACAAGCGCTACCCGGACGGAACGGTCGCGGTCGAACACGTGGACCTGTCCATCGGCGACGGCGAGCTGTTCGTGATGCTCGGCCCTTCGGGCTGCGGCAAGACGACCACGCTGCGGGCCATCGCCGGCCTGGAGCGGCAGACGACGGGCGACATCCGCATCGGCGACACGCTGGTCAACGACCTGCCGCCCGCCGAGCGCGACATCGCCATGGTGTTCCAGTTCTACGCGCTCTACCCGCACCTGAAGACCCGCGACAACCTGGCGTTCCCCCTGCGCGCCGAGGGGCTGCCCAAGCCGGAGGTGCAGGCGCGGGTCGCCGAGGCCGCCCGGCTGATGCGGCTCGATCCGCTGCTGGACCGGCGACCGCGCCAGCTGTCCGGCGGGGAGCAGCAGCGCGTGGCGCTGGCCCGCGCCCTGGTGCGACGACCACGCGCCTTCCTCATGGACGAACCTCTCACCAACCTGGACGCGGAGCTGAGGGCGGACATGCGTACGGAGATCAAGCACCTGCAGGGGGAACTGGGGGCGACGATGGTCTACGTCACCCACGACCAGGTCGAGGCGATGTCGCTCGGTCATCGGATCGCCATCCTCAACAAGGGCCGCGTCGAGCAGGTCGGCACTCCGCTGGAGGTCTACGACCGTCCGGCGAGCCTCTTCTGCGCCGCGTTCATCGGCTCCCCGCCGATCAACCTGATCGAGGTGGAGGTGGCCGACGGGAGCCTGCGCGGTCAGGGCGGCCTGGCCCTCACGCCACCGTCGGGCCTGCCGCGCGACCGTCGCCTGGTCGCCGGCGTCCGGCCGGAGGCGCTGGAGGTCACCGCGCCCGGGGCGGAACGTTCGATCCCGGCCCGCGTGGTCTCGGCCGAGTGGCTGGGCGACGAGATCATCTACGTGGTCGACCACGGCGGCCAGCGCGACGTGCGGGTTCGGATGCCACCGACCGTCCGGTTCGCCGCTGACGCACCGGTCGGGCTGCGGCACACCGGCGGAACCCCGGCGGTCTACGACGTTCGCACGGAAGAGCTGGTGGCCTGATGGGTACCGTGGCAGTGGACGGGCTGCGCAAGTCCTTCGGCAAGGTCCAGGCCCTCGACGGGGTGACGCTGGACGTGCCGGACGGTTCGTTCTTCGTCGTGCTCGGGCCCTCCGGGGCAGGCAAGACGACGACCCTGCGGGCGATCGCCGGCCTCGACAAGCTCGACGCAGGGTCGGTGCACCTGGACGGCAGGGACGCGACCGGTGACGCCCCGGCCGCACGCGACCTGGCCATGGTCTTCCAGAACTACGCCCTCTACCCGCGACGCACGGCGTACGAGAACATCGCCTCGCCGCTGCGGGCCCGCCGCTGTTCCGCGAGCGAGATCGCCGCTGCCGTCGAGCGGATGTCGAGCCTGCTGCACATCGAACGTCTGCTGCAGCGTCGTCCCGCGCAGTTGTCGGGCGGTGAGATGCAGCGGGTCGCCCTGGCCCGGGCGCTGGTGCGTAGCCCGCGCGCGTTCCTCATGGACGAGCCGCTGACGAACCTCGACCTCAAGCTCCGCGTCGAGATGCGCACCGAGCTCACCCGCATCCACCGCAGCCTCGGAGCGACCTTCGTCTACGTGACCAACGACCAGGTCGAGGCCCTGTCCATGGCCGACCAGGTCGCGGTCCTCAAGGAGGGGAAGGTGCAACAGGTCGGCACGCCGACCGAGGTGTACGAGCGGCCGGCCAACCAGTGGGTCGCCGGTTTCGTCGGGAGCCCGCCGATCAGCCTGCTCGCCTGCCGGGCGGAGGGAGATCGTCTGATCGGTGCGGGAGGCTGGACGCTGCCCCGGCCCCGCTGGACCACGGCGCAGGACGGTCGTGCGCTGCTGCTGGGCCTGCGCGCGGAGGACCTGTCCATCGAACAGCGCGGGGACGCGTCGTTGTCGGGGGAACTCTACGGACTTGAGCCGCTCGGTGACCGGACGGTGGTCGACGTCCTCGTGGGGACGGAGGTCCTCAAGGTCAAGGCACGACCCACCGTCACCGGCACGCCGGGCGAGCGGCTGCAGGTCACGGTCGACCTGGACCGTGCGCACCTGTTCGACGCGGAGACCGGGCTGTCGCTGTCCGCGGCCGGACGGTAGCCGCGCGGCCGACGGGGGCGGGCGGCCCGTCCGGTGCGCGCACGGCGCGATCGCCGGGACGCCGGACATCACCAAGATCATCACAGGAGGCGACGCAGTGAGTGACCCGACGAACGTCCTGGCCCCCGAGCACCGGCGGCTGCGGATCGGCGACACCTGGCGCGACGCCGCAAGCGGAGCCACCTTCGCCGTCGAGGACCCGGCCACCGGCCAGACCATCGCCGAGGTGGCGGACGCCGGTGTCGCCGACGGGCTCGCCGCGCTGGACGCGGCGAGCACGGCGATGGCGCAGTGGGCGGCGACCCCGCCGCGGAAGCGGTCGGAGCTGTTGACCGCGACGCACCGGGCACTGACCGGGCGATCCGAGGAGGTCGCCCGGCTGATCACGCTCGAGATGGGCAAGCCGCTCGCCGAGGCTCGGGCAGAGGTGGCCTACGGCGCCGAGTTCTTCCGTTGGTTCGCCGAGGAGGCGGTGCGCGTCGAGGGGCGCTACAGCACCGCGCCCGCGGGTGGCTACCGCATCCTCACCGTGCCGAAGCCGGTCGGACCGTGCGTCTTCGTGACGCCCTGGAACTTCCCGTTGGCCATGGGCGCCCGCAAGATCGCCCCCGCGCTGGCCGCCGGCTGCACGACGATCACCAAGCCGGCAGCCCAGACGCCGCTCACCATGCTGCTGCTGGCCCGCATCATGGAGGAGGTCGGCGTTCCCCCGGGCGTCGTCAACGTGGTGACCACCAAGCGCTCCGGCGAGGTGGTCTCCGCGCTGCTGGCCGACGGTCGGACCCGCAAGCTCTCCTTCACCGGGTCGACCGAGGTCGGGCGCGTGCTGCTCCGGCAGGCTGCGGACAACGTGCTGCGTACCTCCATGGAGCTGGGCGGCAACGCGGCCCTGATCGTGTGTGCGGACGCCGACCTGGACGTCGCGCTCGACGGTGCCATGGTCGCCAAGATGCGCAACATCGGGGAGTCCTGCATCGCGGCCAACCGGATCTACGTCGAGGAGCCGGTGCGCGAGGAGTTCACGGCGCGCTTCGCCGAGCGGATGGGCGCGCTCTCAGTGGGCCATGGCCTCGACGACGGCGTGGACGTCGGGGCGTTGATCGACGACGCCTCGGTCACCACGATCGACAAGCTCGTCGCCGACGCGGTCGAGCGCGGTGCCCGGGTCCTGGTGGGCGGCGAGCGCCCGGACGGGCCGGGCCACTTCTACCCGCCCACGGTCCTCGTCGACGTGCCCGAGGACGCGCGGATGCTGAGGGAGGAGATCTTCGGCCCGGTGGCGCCGATCATCCCGTTCACGTCCGACGACGAGGTGCTGGCGAAGGCCAACGACACCGAGCACGGCCTCGTCGGCTACGTCTTCACCCGTGACCTGCAGCGGGCGATCCGGTTCGCCGAGGGGCTGGAGACGGGGATGGTCGGCATCAACCGTGGCCTGATCTCGGACCCGTCGGCCCCGTTCGGAGGCGTGAAGCAGTCCGGGATCGGCAAGGAGGGGTCGCACGAGGGCATCCTCGAATACCTCGACCTCACCTACGCGGCGATCGACCTGCCGTGACCGGCCTCCACCCGGGGGCGCCTGGGCCACCCGGGCGACCCGACCCGGCCGACGCCGTCCCGGTCCCGCAGGTGACCCGGACGCCCGCCCAGCACATCGCCGCCGACGTTCCGGAGAGGCACCGACATGCTTGAGACCGTCCGCGGACCACGCCAGCTGATCGTGGGCGAAGGGGTCGCGCAGAACATCCCACGAGTGGTGGCCGAGAGCGGCTCGCGGGTCCTGATCGTGACCGACCGGATTCTCCTGGGGCAGCCGGGCGTGGCCGAGATCGTGGCCGCCGTGCGGGAGAAGGTCGAGGCCGTCGCGGTGTTCTCCGACGCGACCCCGGACGTGCCACTCACCGATGTCGACCTGGCCGTCTCGGCCGCCGCCGAGGTGGACGCCGACGTCATCCTCGCCATCGGCGGCGGCACGGTGATCGACCTCGCCAAGATCGTCGGCGTCATCCGGCGCCACGGTGGGACGCCACGCGACTTCTACGGTGAGTCGAAGGTGCCGGGGCCGACGTTTCCTCTCGTCGCGGTCCCGACGACGTCCGGCACCGGCTCCGAGCTCACCCCCGTCTCGGTGTTGACCGACCCGGACCGCGCGCTGAAGGTGGGGGTCTCCAGCGTCCACATCGTGCCCGACTTCGCCATCGTCGACCCCGAACTCACCTACACCTGCCCCGCGACCGTCACCGCCCACTCCGGCATCGACGCGTTCTGCCACGCGGTGGAGAGCTACACCGCGCGGCCCCGGGCCCACGCACCACGCGACCCGGTGGAGCAGGTGTTCCTCGGCCGCAACCCGGTCACCGACCACTACGCGCTCCGGGCCGCCGAGCGGATCGCCCGCAGCCTGCGTCGTGCCGTCCGGGACGGCGGCGACACGGACGCGCGCGCGGACATGTCCTACGGGTCCATGCTCGCCGGGCTCGCCTTCTCCCACGCGGGCAACGCGGCCCCGCACGCTCTCCAGTACCCCATCGGCGCGGCCACCCACACGCCGCACGGCCTGGGCGTCGGGCTGCTGCTGCCGTACGCGCTGGACGCGGCCAGGGATGCCATCGTCGACCGGCTGGCCGTCCTCGCCGGTGCGTGCGGGCTCGACGTGGCCGACGCCTCGGACGCTGAGGCCGCGGACGCGTTCCTCACCTGGCTCGACGGCCTCCTCGCCGACATCGGCATCCCTGCCACCCTGGCGGACATCGGCGTGGCCCGCGCCGACCTCCCGCGCTTCGCCGAGATGGCCGGTGGCGTCACCCGCCTGATCCAGAACCATCCGGGCCCGACCGACACCGCCAGCCTGACCGCGATCCTCGAAGCGGCCTGGGCCGGGGACCGGACCCGACACGTCCGGAGTCCGGGCTGAGTCGCCGCGTACGTGTCCTCAGAGGACGTCTGATTCACGTATTTTGCGTGTGTTGTGGTTTTAGTCGTCTCGCCAGGTTGGGGTGGTTTCGGTGGTGAGCCGTTCGGCGAGTTTGTCGATCATGGCGATGGTGATCATGCTGGCGGAGTTGTCGGGTCGGGTCTCGTAGTCGCGCACGAGCCGACGGTGGCGCATCAGCCAGCCCAGCGTGCGTTCGACGACCCATCTGCGTTTGACCACGCTGAAGCCTTTGACGTACGGGTCTTTGGTGACGATCTCGACGTCAACGCCGAGGGCGGCGCCGTGTTCGACGACGCGGTTCTTGAATCCGGCGTCGACCCAGGTCTTGGCCAGGGCGGGGCAGGCGGCGGTGGCCTGGTCGAGCAGGTTGATGCCGATGGTGTTGTCGCTGGCGCTGCGGTGACGATGACGGCGAGGAGGAGGCCGAGGGTGTCGTTGATGATGCCGCGTTTGCGGCCGACGATCTTCTTCCCGGCGTCGGTGCCCTGGGTGGACAGTGGGACGTTGGTGGAGGTCTTCACGCTCTGGCCGTCCATGATGGAGGCGATGGGTGTGATGGTGCGGCCGTGGTGGTCGCGGACGAGGCCGGTGAGCTGGTAGTTGAGTTCGGTGAAGATGCCTTCTTTGCTCCAGGCGGCGAAGTAGCCGTAGACGGTGCGATACGGCGGGAAGTCGTGGGGCAGGTAGCGCCAGGCGATGCCGGTGCGGTTGACGTACAGGATGGCGTCGAAGATGTCGCGAAGGTCGTGGGTGGGGGTGTGGCCGCTGACTCCGGCGTCGGTGCGGGCCTGTCGCCAGGCGGTCAGCCGGGGTGCGATCAGTGCGCACCGGGCGTCGGACGGGTCAGAGGGATAGGGTCGCCGTTCGGTCATGCAGCAGGCGTACGGCGTCTGGGGGTCGGATCGACGGACCTCATGTACGTCGATGTCGGTTGAAAGTGAATCAGACACGATCGCGGGCTGAAATGCCTGATTCTGGTCAACGTGGAGCTGGCGACGATGTGCGCTTTCCAGGTCAGGTCCGGCATATTACCCTGACGAGGTCGAGGCGTGAATCGGTCTCTACTGACCTGAACACGAAGCAAACGTCCAGTCAGTTGTCGGGCAGGGTGTCGCCGGGCCTGACCATGTGGTGCTGGTAGGCGAAGACCACCAGTTGGGCCCGGTCACGCGCGCGCAACTTGATCATCGTGCGGTTGATGTGCGTCTTGACCGTCAGCGGAGGCAGGTGGAGCCGTCGGGCGATGGCGTCGTTGGACAGCCTGTTCGCGACCAGGAGCAGGATCTCCTTTTCCCGACCGGTGACCAGCTCGAGCTCCGGCTGATTCCTCGTCGGTGGCTGGATGTGATGGATCAGCCGGCTGATCAACCCGCTGGTGGCCCGCGGGTGAGCGGGCACAGAAGCTTGCCTCCGGTCTCGATGGCGTGGTGCTCGTCACCGCGGCGACGCCGAACCAGGCCGGCGACACTGCCACCCTCACCGTCGTTCCCCGCAGCGGCCCCACCAGCGAAGGGACCAGGAAGCTCGTGCACGACCTGCGGGCCCAGCAGGCGGACTTCACTGCGGCCACCGGCGGCGCGACCCTGGCCGTCAGCGGCCGCACCGCGGCCGACATCGACGTGTCGGAGAAGATCAACGACGCGCTGCTGCCGTACCTGTCCATCGTGGTCGGCCTCGCATTCATCTTGCTGATAGTGGTGGTGGTGGTGTTCCGCAGCGTTCTGGTGCCGATCAAGGCGACGGTGGGGCTCCTGTTGTCGGTGGCCGCCTCGTTCGGCGCCCTGGTCTTCATCTTCCAGCAGGGCGACCTGGCCGGCGTCCTCGGCGTCGCGTCGACCGGCCCGATCTTCAGCTTCATCCCGATCTTCCTGATCGGCATCCTGTTCGGCCTGGCCATGGACTCCGGGTTATTCCTGATCATCCAGACCCGGGAGGAGTTCGTGCACGGGCACCGCCCCGGACGAGGCCATCGTGGTCGGCCTGAGACACGGCGCGCGGGTCGTCACCGCCGCAGCGCTGATCATGATGAGCGTCGTCGCGGGCTTCCTCCTCGCCGAGGACATCGTCATCAGGTCGCTCGGGTTCGCCCTCGCGTTCAGCATCGCCGTCGATGCCCTGCTGGTCCGCATGACCATCGTGTCCCGGCTGTGCTGTCGTTGCTCGGCAGGTCCGCGTGGTCGCTGCCGAGATGGCTGGACAGATATCCTGCCGAACATCGACGTCCAAGGTTCGCGGCTGGCTGAGCAACTCGCCAGGGGCGAGCACTGACCAGACCCGAAGAGGCGAGGAATGGGAGTACGCCTTGCCTTTCGTACGCTCGAGCTCCGTCGACCGCTCCTATGAGACACTCGCAGATCCCACAGACCCGCCGATGCTGCTCGTCATGGGCCTGAGCGAACAGATGATCACCTGGCCCGACGGGTTCTGCGCGGCCCTCGCCGCCCGCAGCTTCCACGTGATCCGGTTCGACAACCGCGACATCGGCCTCTCGATCTGGCTGGACCACCTCGGCGACGTCAACGTGCCCGCGTTGTTCACCGGTGACATGTCGTCCGGGCGGTACGGACTGTCCGACATGGCCGCCGACACCGCCGGGCTGATCGAGGCCCTCGGCGTGCGCCGGGCGCACCTGGTCGGCGTCTCGATGGGCGGCACGACCGCCCAACTGGTCGCGCCGAGCGGCCCGACCTCGTCGCCAGTCTCGCCTCAATCTCGTCGACCACCGGCGACCGCGCGGTCAGGCAGGCCACCCTCGACGACGTCTTTGTCTTGATGCCCCGGCCTGACGCCGACAGCGAGCCGCGATCGCCGCGGGCGTCTCCCTCTACCGCCTGATCAGCTCGTCCGGCCACGAGATCAGCTAGGACGACCGGGTCGGCAGCGCCGCCGCGAAGGTCCGCCACGCCTACCATCCGGCCGGCACGGCCCGGCAGTTCGCAGCGATCGTCACGGCTGCGGACTGCGCCCGAGCCTGCGCATGCTGAAGGTGCCCACCGTGGTCATCCACAGCGAGGCCGACCGTCTGGTCGATGTGAGCGGCGGGCGCGCAACGGCCGCCGCCGTCCCCGGCGCCAACGTTCGTGGTCGCAGCACTAGAGATCGTCCCCTGAAGCTGGAGGCGAACTTGAGGATCCTTCGAGACGGCGTCGCCATGCTCGGTCGTGGCATATCCGCACGGACACCCGAGGAGACAGATGCGTACACGTCCCTTGCTCGAAGCCGTCATCGCCACTGGTTTCGCGCTGACCCTGCTGACCGCACCGGCGGACCCCGCGCACGCCACGCCGGACGGGCCCGGTGGCGCCCGGTTGTCGGTGACCGCCGTCGGCGGGACGATCGCTGCCGACTCACCCGGCAAGGCGATGACCGTCAAGGTACGCAACAGCAGCGCAGTGCCCGTACCGGATCTGCAGGTCACCTACGACCTCAGCGGGCTGACCGCACTGATCCCCGCCGCCGCACCGCTCGACCAGATCGGCCAGCCCCGGCCCTGCACCAGTACGCCGGACCGCAAGCTGATCTGCAGCTACGCCGACCATGTGGTGCAGCCCTGGGAGAACTTCGACTTCGGGCTCACCGCCACGAACAGCCGGACCGGCAGCGGGGACGGCGGGGTGGTGCGGATCTCTGTCTCCTCCGCCCTGGACACCACACCGGCCGACAACAGCACCAGGCTGGCGCTGCGCGTCGGCGGGCACGGCGGTGACCTGCTCGTCCTGGCCGACGACGTGTTTGCTGCCGACCCCGCGACCGGCTACAACAACGGCAGCCCGCTGGCGCCCGGTGAGACGTCGTCGCTGTGGCTCGGCTTGTTCAACCAGGGCGACCGCCGCCTGACCGGCTTCGGGTACACGCTGCGGCTGCCCGAGCACGTCACGTTCGTCAGTGCCACGGACGGCTGCTCCCTCTCCGCCGACCGGCGCCTGATGAACTGCGCGTTCCCCGACCGCGTGCTGGTGCCGCTGATCGAGGCCGACGGTCAGAACGTTCCCGGATTCAACCTACGCTTCCTGGTCACCGCCGATGCCCGGTCGTCGGGCTCCGGGCTGCGTCCCACCGGATGGTCCGTAGCCTGGCCGCAGCCCACACGCCCGGCGCAGAGCCTGGTGGAGCCGGCCGACGACATCGACACCTTTGCCGTCCACGTCACCCATGGGTGATGCCGCGCCCCATCAAGGAGGACCTGGCATGAGGTCGTACATCAGCGCGGTCCGGCTCGACCCCGGCTCGACCCCGACCCAGCAGGACGACCAGTGGCGACGGTGGTGGGAACGCCGCACCGCCGCCCACCGGTTCTCGGTGCGCCGTATCCCGTTCTCCGGGCTCGACCAGTGGTACTTCGACGACGCCGGCGACCTGCGCCACCGTAGCGGAAGGTTCTTCGCCATCCACGGTGTCGATGTCCGCAGCGACGGCCCGGTGCCGCACTGGCAGCAGCCGATCATCTCGCAGCCGGAGGTCGGCGTCCTGGGCGTGCTGATGACCATGATCGACGGGACACCGCACTGTCTGCTGCAAGCCAAGATGGAACCGGGCAACCACAACCTCCTGCAGCTCTCACCGACCGTGCAGGCCACCCGCAGCAACTTTACCGGCGTGCACGGGGGAAGCCGGGTGCCGTACCTGGAGAACTTCACCGGAGCGACACCCGACCAGATCGTCGTTGACGCCCTGCACTCCGAGCAGGGTGTGTGGTTCCTGCACAAGCAGAACCGCAACATGGTCGTGCACCTCGACGAGCCCGTGCCGGAGCGGCCGGACTATCGCTGGTTCCCGCTGGAGCAGGTACGCCGGCTGCTGCACGAGGACGACCTAGTCAACATGGACACCCGGGTAGTGCTCGGCTGCCTGCCGGTGCCCGAGGGCGACGAGCCGCCGGCCGGTGACACCTCGCTGCGGGCCGCCCTGCGCCGCTCGGTCCGGCCCAGCCGCGGCATGTGGGGCGACGGGCAGGTGCTGAGCTGGCTCACCGGGCGCCGGGCCGAGCAGCAGATGACCGTACGTCCCATCGGGCTCGCCGCGGTCGCCGGCTGGCACCGCGACGAACATGCGATCCAGCGCCCGGACGGCCGGTACTTTAAGGTGATTGCCGTCGACGTGGCGGCCTCGAGCCGTGAGGTCGGCGGGTGGACCCAGCCTCTGATCGAACCCACCGGACGCGGACTCGTCGTGCTGTTCGTCAAGAGCTTCGACGGCGTGGCCCACGTGTTGCTACACGCGCGCCCTGAGCCCGGGCTGCGCAGTCATCTCGAGCTGGCGCCCTCGGTACAGGCCGATCCGGCGGTCCACGACGGGCAGCCGTTCCGGGCGCGCTACCTCGATCATGCTCTGGCTCTCGATCGGCGCCAGATCCTGTTCGACGCCGTGCACTCCGAGGAGGGCGGACGGTTCTTACACGCCCGCAACCGTTACGTCATCGCTTACCCCGGGGCCGAGATCGGCCGGGAGGTGCCCGACGACTACGCGTGGCTGACGCTGCACCAGTTGCAGAACCTGACGCGGCATTCCGGCTATCTCAACGTCCAGGCCCGCAGCATCCTTGCCTGCCTACACTCGCTCCTGGACGGCGGCACCGGGCAGGCGGGCCATGACGGCTGAGCCGGCGGTGCTGGGCGTCGGCGTGCTGAGCGCCGCCGCCATCGCGCGACGGCGCACCCTGCCCGCGATCGCCACCTGCCCGCAACTGCGTCTGCGGGCGGTGGCCAGCCGCGACGCCAGTCGTGCAGCCGCGCTAGCCGGGCCGTACGACGCCACGCCGCTCGGGGACTACGACCAGTTGCTGCGCCACCCCGGCGTCGATGCGGTGTACCTGCCGCTTCCCGCCGGTCTGCGTGCGCCGTGGGTACGCCGGGCCCTGTCTGCAGGCAAGCACGTGCTGGCCGAGAAGCCGCTGACCACCAGCGCCGCGCAGACCGCGGACCTGGTCCGGCTCGCCCGGGAGCGCGGCCTGGTTCTGATGGAGAACTTCGCCTTCCTGCACCACCGCCGGCAGCAGACGGTGCGGGAACTCCTGGCCGGCGGTGCCATCGGCGAGCTGCGCACCTTCACCGCTGCCTTCGGCATCCCGCGGCTGCCGGCGGACGACATCCGTTACCAGCCCCGGCTGGGCGGCGGAGCCCTGCTGGACGTCGGCGTCTATCCGCTGCGCGCGGCGGCGCACTTCTTGTCCGGACCGCTGTCCGTGCTGGCCGCGGCCCGCTGGGGTGCCCCCGGGCTACGGGTCGACGCTGGCGGGCACGTCCTGCTGCGCGATGTCGCCGGGGTCACCGCCGAGCTCAGCTACGGGCTCGACCACGCCTATCGCGCCGACTACACGTTCTGGGGCTCGGCGGGCACGCTCAGCGTAGCCCGCGCCTATGCCGCACCACCGGACCTGCCGACCACCGTGGTCGTGCAGCGCGGCACCGGCACGTCGGTCCACGACATCGGTCCGGACGACCAGTTCGCGGTCATGCTGCGCGCGTTCGCCGCCGCGGTGCACGACCCGCTCGCCCGTGCCCAGCAGTACCGGCACGCCGTGGATCAGGCCGAGCTGGTCGACCGCACCGCCGCCGCCAGCGACCCCGGCCGCTGAGCAGTACCCGAGAGGTGAGGCATGGAGATCGTTGGACGCGGCTTCCTGGCGCAGGCCGCCGCCGCCATCGCACACCGGCATCCCGACGTCACGATGTTCGCCGCCGGGATCTCCAGCGGCGACGGCGTGGCGGTGCCCGAGTTCGACCGCGAGGCGGGGCTGCTGGCTGCGGCCGTCGAGCGGTGCCGGCGGGCGCACCGGCGGCTGCTGTACTTCTCCACGTCATCGGTCGGCATGTACGGGACCCGCCGGGCGTCCGCCTGCGAGGACGACCCGGTCGAGCCCTGTTCCCCGTACGGGCGGCACAAGCGCGCCATGGAGATGCTAATCACCGGTTCCGGGACCCGACATCTGATCCTGCGGCTCGCCTATCCGGTGGGTGCCGGGCAGCGGGCCCACCAGTTCGTGCCGTCGCTGGTGGACCAGGTCCGCTCGGGGGTCGTCCAGATCAAGCGCGGAGCGCGCCGGGACCTGATCGACATTGGCGACGTCGTCACGCTGGTCGACAGCCTGCTCGGCGCGGGCAACGGCGACCACGTCGTCAACGTCGCCAGCGGCACCGGGGTCCCGGTCGAGCGCATCGTCGAGCACATCGAGCAGCGCCTCGGCGCCGTGACGGACAAGACCTTCCTGGACGTCGCGGAGGAGCCGCAGATCTGCATCCATCACCTGCGCCGGCTCGTACCCGGCGTCCGGGCCCTGAACTTCGGCCCGTACTACTACCAGCGCGTGCTCGATCGCTACCTGCGTACGCGGGTCAAGTCGAGAACGTCCTCCAGTGGCTCTTGAGCCCCTCTCCACACCGGTGCCGGACCATCGGCGCAAGGCTCGCACAGCGAAAGGAAGCCCTCATGGCTCACCTGACCATTCCCATGCTCCTGCGGATCCTCGACGAGGTGGCGGGCGCCGACAGCCGCGTCGACTTCGACCGTGACGTCACCGACGTGCCGTTCGAGGAGCTGGGCTACGACTCCCTGGCGCTACTCGAGGCCTCCGCCCGCATCCGCCAGGAGACCGGCATCGATCTCGGAGACAAGGTGGCGCTCGTGGCGACGCCCCGGGAGTTGCTCGGGCTCGCCCAGACCGCGGTGTGACCCAGCCATGACCGCTGTCATCTCCGCGCCGGCCGCCCCCGAGTGGACGCTCTGCCCCGGGTGCCATTCCATGCTCTGCGCCAAGGTGCTCAGCCGGCCTCTGCAGGTCTGCCCCCAATGTGGCCGGCACGGATGGCTCAGCGCCCTGGAGCGGCTCGCGCACCTCGCGGACGACGGGTCGCTGCGCGAGCTCGACTTCCCGGTCACGGACGCCGACACACTGGGCTTCGTGGACCGCAAGCCATATCCCCGGCGCCGCGACGAGGCCCGGGCGGCGACCGGGTTGCGCGAAGCGATGCTCTGCGCCCGGCTCACCATCAAGGGGCAGTCTCTCGTGGCGGCCGTCATGGACTTCGGGTTCCTCGGGGGTAGCCTCGGCCGGGCGGTCGGCGACCTGCTGGCCCAGGCGGCCCGGTGTGCCGTCGCCGACCGCGTGCCGCTGGCGGTGGTGACCGCGTCCGGCGGGGCCCACATGCAAAAGGGCACCGTCGCCCTCGTGCAGATGGCCCGGACCGCCATGGCGGTGCGGTCGGTGCAGGACGCCGGTCTGCTGACGGTGTGCCTGATCACCGATCCCACGTACGGAGGGGCGGCGGCGTCCTTCGCCACGCTCAGGCAGGTGATCGTCGCCGAGCCGGGCGCCCGGCTGGGTTTCGCTGGCCCCCGTGTGGTCGCGCAGACCATCGGTGAGCGCCTGCCGGACGGGTTTCAGAGCGCGGAGTTCCTGCTGGAACGGGACTTCATCGACGCGATCTATCCCCGCGATGAGCTGCGGGACCTACTCGGCCGGCTGCTGCGGGCTGTCGCCCCAGCCGTGCGGGGCGACGTGGTTGCGGACGGCGCGGCGCCGACCCGACCCAACATCGACGACTACCTATACCTGACCGTCGATGACTTCCAGAAGCTCCGCAGTGACCGGCTGGGCGGGGACTGCCCGCCCGTGGTCGGGGAAATCGGGCGGTGGGCGGGCCGGCCGGTCATGGTGATCGGACATCGCAAGGGGCACACCGGTGCGGAGATGGTGCGGCGCAACTACGGCATGGCCGGCCCCGACGGATACCGCAAGGCCGGCCGGCTCATGCGCTTGGCGGGCCGGCTCGGCATCCCCGTCGTCACGCTGGTCGACACCTCCGGCGCCTATCCCGACATCAGCGCGGAGAAGAACGGGCAGGCGTTCGCCATCGCTGAGAACCTCGCACTGATGGGGTCGCTGCCCGTGCTGATCATCGCGGTGGTCACCGGCGAGGGCGGCAGCGGAGGCGCCCTCGCCCTGGCGGTCGCGGGCCGGGTACTGATGCTCGCCGACGCGGTCTACTCGGTCATCAGCCCGGAGGGGCGCGCCGCGATCCTCTGGGCCGGCGGCGAGAACGCGACGGCGACCGCGGCCGCCTCGTTGCGGGCGGACGCCCGCTCCCTACTCGCGCTGAGGATCGTCAACGGCGTGATCCCGGTCCCGCCGGGCGGACCCGGCGACGATCCAGACGAGCCTGCACGGCGGCTGCGGACCTCCGTGACGCATCACCTCGACGAGCTGTGCGACACGCCGCGGACCAGCTGCCGGCCCGCCGTCGGGAGAGGTTCGACGCCGTGCCAACGGAGGGACTCCACTCATGAACGTCTCGCACCACGAGCAGCTCCCGGCCCTGGTCGACGTGCTCGATGCCGCAGTGACCACCGCGCGCAAGCTGGGGGGACGGCCGGTCCCCCGCAGTCGCTGCACGTGCAACGCGGTGATACGTCCGTCCGTTTGGAGTGGCCCAGCGCCACGGCCCAGGGCGCGGCGCCACCGACCGGCGCCGCGATGGCCACAGCCACGACCCCGGCGACGGTCATGCCGGCCAAGGAGTTCGTGCAGGCCCCGATTCTGGGCACCTTCTACCGCCCTGCCGAGCCCGGCGCCGGCCCGTACCTGAAGGAGGGCCAGACAGTCAGCGCCGGCCAGCAGGTCGGTGTGATTGAGGCGATGAAGCTCCTGGTGCCCGTGGAGGCGCCCCGGTCGGGGCGCATCGCGGCGGTGCTGGTCAAGGACGCCGAGCCCGTGCAGTACGGGGAGGCGTTGTTCGCCCTCGCCCCCGGCGACGAGTAGGCCGGCCGTGTTCGACACCATTCTCATCGCCAATCACGGGGAGGTCGCCCGGCGCGTCGTGCGCTGCTGCCAGGAGATGGGCATCCGCGCCGTGGTCGTGCACTCAACCCAGGACGCGGACTCCGCCGGAGTCGCGGCCGCCGACCGGGCCCTGTGCATCGGTCCGGCGCCCGCCCGGCAGAGCTATCTCAACATGCCCGCCATCATTGAGGCCGCCCAGCAGACCGGGGCGCAGGCTGTAGACCCCGGTTACGGCTTCCTCTTTGAGAACACGAGCTTCGCCGAGGCCTGTCTCGATCACGGGCTGGCGTTCATCGGGTCCCCGCCGGGGATCATCTCCCTGCTCGGCCACAAGGCCCAGGCCCGGCACAGCATGCAGCAGGTCGGGATACCGATGCTGCCGGGCAGCACCGAGCCCCTGGCCACCGCGGGCGCTGCAGCCGCCTACGCCGGCCAGGTCGGTTATCCGGTCATCATCAAGGCCGTCGCCGGCGGCGGGCTCCGGATGCACGTCGTCGAGGATCCGGAGGACTTCGCGTACCTCTACCGCGAGACCCGGGGCAAGGCGCGGGCGCTTTTCGGCGACGACCGTGTCTATCTCGAGAATTACCTGCCGTCCGCGCGGCACGTCGAGATCCAGGTGCTGTGCGACCAGTTCGGCACCGATGTGGCCCTGGGCGCCCGGGACTGCTCGGTGCAGCGGCGGCACCAGAAGATCGTCGAGGAGACGCCTGCGCCGGGCCTCGACGCCGGCATGCTGGTTGCGATGCAGGACATCCCGCTGCGCAGCGTGCTGTCGGTCGGCTTCGTGGGCGCCGGCACGGTCGAGTTCCTGGTCAGCGACGGCTCGTTCCGCTTCATAGAGATCAGCACCCGGATCCAGGTCGAGCACCCAGTCACAGAGATGGTCGCCGGCATCGATTTCACTCGGGAGCAGATCCGCATCGCCGCCGGGGAGCCGCTGCGGCTGGGCCCGGATGAGGCCACGGGCCGAGGGTGGTCAACGGAGTGCCGGGTGACGGCCGAGGACCCGGACTGCGGATTCCTGCCCACGGCGGGTCCCCCTCGAACTCATCGATTTGCCGTCCGGGCCGTTCGTGCGGGTGGACAGCGATCTGCGTACGGGTGCCCGGGTCCCCGCCGCCTACGATCTCCTGCTCGCCAAGATGATCGTCTGGGCCCCCGAACGCGACCATGCCCTCCGCCGAATGAGCCGGGCGCTGAGCGAGATCCGGATCGCCGGGCCCAGCGTCCGCACCAGCGTCGGCTTCCTGCAGCGGGCGATGGCGAACCCCGGATTCCGCGCCGGACGCTACGACACCTCCCTGGCGGCCGCTCTGCTCGCCCAGGTCGCCCCTGCCACCCCCACTTCCGGTCCCGCCCCGACGACGTTGAAGGACCCGACATGTCCCTGACTCCACCCGCCGACCTCGGCCTGGCCGGCCGGGTCGCGCTGATCACCGGCGGCACCAGCGGCATCGGCGAGGCCACGGCCCGCCGTTTGTGCGCGGCCGGCTGCCACGTGTACCTCAACTACGCCCACGATCACGACCGCGCCAAGGACGCCGCCGCGAACCTGCAGCACCTGCCCGGCACGGCCACCACGCTGTACGGCGACGCCCGACGCCCGGGGGTATTGGACGAGTTGGTCGGCCGGATCCGCGACGAGCGCGGCGCCCTGGACATCTACGTGCACAGCATCTCGATGCTACGCCCGGCGGCGCCGCAGGAAGCTACCACCGGTGACCTGACCGCCGCCCTGCGCACCGCCCTGGCGCCGCTGCTGCATGGCGGAGCCGCGCTCGCCTCCGCCATGGGGGTCAGGGGCCGCATCGTCGTAATCTCCAGCGCGGGGGCCCACCGGGTCGTGCCCGGATACGTGTCCGCGGGCGTCGCCAAGGCGGCGCTGGAGAGTCAGGTCCGGTACCTGGCCGTCCAGCTCGCCGACCGTGGCATCGCCGTCAACATCGTCTCGACCGCCAAGGTGGACAAGGGCGCGGGTCCCGGCGACTCAGCCCTGGCCCGGATCGCCGCCCGGACACCGGCCGGCCGGGCCACCCGTCCCGTCGACGTAGCCGGTGCGGTGGCGTTGCTGTGCACCGACGACGCCGGTTGGATCAACGGTCAGACGATCACGGCCGACGGCGGCCTAAGTCTGCGGGCCTGAGCGATGCCCGGAACCGAGAACGATCCGTCCGTCAGCACCGCCGACGTCTGCATCGTCGGTGGCGGTCCGGCCGGTCTCACGCTGGCCCTGCTGCTGCTGCGCAGCGGCTTGCGCGTGACCGTCGCCGAGAGCAGCACCTCCTGGCACCGTGAGTACCGCGGCGAGATCCTGCAGCCCGGTGGTCAGCTCGTACTCGACGACCTGGGCGTCCTGGAGGGCGCCCGAGGCCGTGGCAGCCACCGGTTGCGGCGCTTCCGGCTCGCCAATCAGGGCCGCACGTTGCTGGACATCGACTACTCTCGCCTGCCACCGCCGTTCGACCACATGCTCAGCATGCCACAGGAGCACCTGCTCCGGGAGTTGCTCGATGCCTGCCAGGCACAGCCGGGGTTCACCTATCGCGACGGGCACCGCGTGCATGGGCTGGTCCGGGGCAACGACGGCACGGTGCGCGGCGCTGTCCTGCGCCGGGGCACCGTCGCGCACACCGTGCGAGCGGTGTGCGTGGTGGGCGCAGACGGCCGCCACTCCAAGACCCGCCGGCTCGCGGGGCTGGAGGAGGGCGAGCGGGAGCGCTTCTCCTTCGACGTGCTCTGGTTGAAGATCCGGGCCACCGGGGACGAGCCGGCCGAGGTCACCATCGCCCGAGGCCCCGCCGGTCCCGTGCTGAGCTACCCGTCGCATCCCGACCGGCTGCAGATCGGCTGGGCCCTGCCACGCGGCAGCTACCCCGCCCTCGCCGCCGGCGGCGTCACGGCCGTGCGCGACGCCCTCTGCCGGGTGGCCCCCGGTCACGCCGCCCAGATCCACGACGAGGTGCACCGGCTGTCCGACCTGAGTCTGCTCGACGTCTTCGCCGCCCGCACCGCGCGGTGGAGCAAACCCGGCGTCGTGCTGATCGGCGACGCGGCACACACGCACAGCCCGCTCGGCGCCCAGGGCATCAACCTGGCTGTCCAGGACGCGGCCCTGCTACATCCCACACTCGTCGCGGCCGTCGCCGCCGGGGAGGTCACCCCGCGGCGGCTGCGCTCCTTCGAGGAGCCGAGGACCGCCGACATCACCGCCGTCATGCGATTCCAGCGGATACAGGCCGGTGCCATGATGTCCGGCGGCGGGCTCGCCGCAGTGCTGCGCCCCCGCATAGCCGGACTGGTACAACGGACACCGGTCGGCACCAAGATCACCCGCCGGATCGCCTTCGGCAACCCGGCGGCCCGGGTCCGCCCGGTCGTTTCGTCCCTGGAGAGTGACCGATGATTATCGACTTGTCCACGCCCATCGACGCCGGCGGTTGGGAACCGGAGAGGATTTCCCACAAGATCGTGACGCCAGCCGAGGGTGCCCGGCATATGGCCGAGGAGATGCGCCTGCACTTCGGCATCGATTTCGACCCGGCTGTGCTGCCTGACCAGGAACTGCTGTCCATCGACACGCTGACCCTGACCAGCCACACCGGCACGCACATCGACGCGCCGTCGCACTACGGCTCCACCGCGAGCTACGGCACCCCGCGCACGATCGACCAGATGCCCCTGGACTGGTTCTGGGCCCCCGGCGTGAAGCTGGACCTGACGGGCGTCTCAGAGGGGGCCGTGGACGCCGCCTTCCTTGAGGACGCGTTCGAGCGGATCGGCCACCGGCCGCAGCCGGGCCAGATCGTCCTGCTGCACACCGGGGCAGACCGCCGGTCCGGCACCCCCGCCTACTTCACCGACTTCATTGGCCTGGACGACGCGGCGACGAACCTGCTGCTCGACCTCGGCGTAAAGGTGATCGGCACCGACGCGTTCAGCCTCGACGCCCCGTTCCGTCACATGATAGACCGGTACCACGCAACCGGCGACCGGTCGGTGCTGTGGCCGGCCCACTTCACCGGCCGCCGCCGGGAGTTCTGCCAGATCGAACGGCTTGCCGGCCTGGACCGGCTGCCCGCCATCGGCTTCACCGTCTCCTGCTTCCCGGTCAAGATCACCGGCGCGGGGGCCGGCTGGTGCCGGGCGGTGGCTCTGCTCGACGACCCCTCGACCCCAGGCACCACCGGATCGGAAGGACAGTGATGACCGACCTGCTCACCACCACCGCCACCAGCGGCCTCTACCTCGAGGTCCAGCAGTTCTACGCCCGGCACATGCACCTGCTCGACGACGGTGACGCGGCGGGATGGGCCGCCACCTTCGCGCCCGACGGCGTCTTCGAGCCGCCCGGCGGGGAGCCGGTGACCGGGCGCGAGGCGCTCACCGCGGCTGTGACCAAGGGCCACGCCACGCTGGCCGGGCAGGGGGTCCGGCACCGGCACTGGCACGGCATGGTCGACGTGCGCCCAATCGACGAGGCTCACGCCGAGGTGCGCTGCTATGCGCTCGTCGTCGCGACCGAGATCGGCGGTGCGACGACGGTCCACCGGGCCTGCGTCTGCACGGATCTACTGGTGCGCGGTCCGCAAGGACAGTGGCTGGTGGAGCACCGCAGGGTCACCCGCGACGACCTGCCCTGACCGTGAGCCTGGTGGGTCGGTTCAGCAGTGGTGAGCTGCTAGTGCTCTGACCATGAACGTTGGCGGTGTTGGGGTCAGGCTGCGCGGGTAGCGGGTTGGCCCCAGCGTCGTTGGCGCTCGCGGCGGATGCGGGCGCGTTCGCGGCGTTGGGCGGTCAGGACGTCGGGGTGGGGGCGTTGGCGTTGCACCAGCGCAGGTAGGTCTGCAGGCGTCGGGTCAGCGGGGGGTGGTTGGAGCCGGCGATGACGAAGGTGCGTAGCGGCCCGAACTGGGCCTCGATCGGGTTGGCCCAGGAGGCGTAGGTCGGGGTGAAGCGCGGCTCGAACTTGTTCCGGGCCGCCCACGACCGGATCTTCAGCCCTTGTACGCGGACAGGTTGCACAGAATGACGTAGATCGGTGCCCCGTCCGGCCGGGCGGCCCGGATCGACCTCAAGGCGGCGAGGGTGTTCGCGGTGCTCTTGCGGCGGCGCACGACGTCCCAGAGTTGGTCGTCGCCGCTGCTGTAACAGCCATGGAACTGCCGGACGCCGTGCAGCTTATGGCAGTTCGCGGGCAACCGGCGTGGGTGCCCGGGCCGGCGCCCAACTCGCCCCTGGATCACCAGGGGCCCGAACTCGTCGAACGCGAACACCCACTGTGGGAAATAACTACTCACGTACCCGATCCGGGCGAGCTTGGCGTCCCGGTCAGGGTCGGTGGGCTCCTTCCACGTCTTCGACCGCTGGAAGGTAATCCGGTGCCGGTGCAGGATCTGCCGCAGCCGTTCCCGCCCCACCCGAACCCGCCTGGCGGTATGAACCTGCAGGTGATCGGTGAGCTTGTGGATGCTCCAGCGGATGAACGGTCGCCCCAGCTTCTCGGGGCGGGTGGTGGCCGTCTCGACGATGAACTGTTCCTCGTCAGGACTGATCTGGTGGGAACCTCACCCGCCTACCGAGGGTCCAGGCTGGCCATCCCCATCTCGTTAAACCGGTGGGTGGCCTGCCGGATCGTGTTCTCGTCGGCCTGAAGCAGGCGGGCGATCGCCGGCACCGTGTTCCCACCGGCAGACGCGAGCACGACCATCGCCCGCCTCAACCGGATCGGCGAGCCGGTATCCCTACGAGTGATCCTCAGCAACTGCTGACCCTCATGGTCACTGAGCCACCGAACGCGAACGGGTTCTGCCACCGCCACAGCCTGACCGCAACGACGACCCCCGGCCGACAGGCTGTCATCCAACACCGCGAACGTTCGGGGTCAAGGCACTAGCTGGCAAGGGACTGCGTAGTTTTCGGCTCTGTCTCACAACATTCGGCTCTGTCTCACATTCGGTGGTGACGGAGGGTGGTGGTTAGCCGAGCAGGATCCGGTGTCGTAGGAGGGTGAAGCCCGCACGTCCGTACATCTGTCGTTTGATCAGTTTGGTCTTGGTGTTGACGCCTTCGGTGCCGCCGTTGTGGATCGGGTGGGTCAGGGCGGCGTTGACGGCGTCGCGGTCGAGGCCGAGGCCGCAGGTGAACGTGTGCAGGTAGGGCAGGTCCCTGGCCTTCACCGCGGCGATCCACTCGGTGAGACGGTCGTCGTTGCCGGCTGTGGGGGTGAGTAGCGCGGCGAACGAGCCGATGAAGCCGGCCAGCGCGGTCATCTGCGGGCAGGCACGGGTGAGAGCGTCGACAAGCGTCCGCTGATGCTCTGTGAGCTGGTCGGGTCTGGTCAGGAGGTAGCGGGTCAGACGCCTGGGCGACAGAGCTGGGCGGTCGGCTTCGACCCGGCCTTGGGTGATGTAGCGGTAGAGCAGGTTCAGGCTGCCGGTATAGCCCAGTTCCCTGATCTCGGCCAGGAGTTGGGTGGCGCCGACGGTGGGGTCTTGTTGGCGGCGTCGGCGTAGGTGGTCGCGGTAGGGGTCGACGAGGGTGGGTCGGTACTGGGGTGCCCGGACGAGGCGTTGCGGTTCGCTGATGCGGGCGTAGCGTTTGATGGTGTTGAGGCCAAGGTGGAGCCGGCGGGCGCATTCGAGAAGGCCGACGCCTTTGTCGAGCAGGTCGTGGACCTGCTGCCACCGCTGCCGGGTGGTCACGGCCCGGATGCCTTCCTGTGGCGGTAGGCCGGCGGTGGCCCAGCACGTGCTGTGGGCGGTGACTTCTTTGCGGACGGCCTCGGCGAGGTTGTGCCACAGATGCCAGCGGTCGGCGACCTGCACCGCTGCGGGCAGGGCGCGGCGGATCGCCTCGGCGTAGGCGCCAGAGGAGCCCGGCACACCACCTCGACACCGGGATGCTCCCGCAGCCACGTCTGCAACGTGTGGGCCTTGCGGTCGGGCAGCACGTCGACGCGCTGACGGGTGACCGCGTCGATCAGGACGGTGGCGTAACGGCGACGCCGGCACAGGGCCGAAGTCGTCCACCCCGAGCACCCGGGGCACCCGCCGCTCGGGCAGCGGAATGCGCAACAGCGCCCGCAGGGCGGTGTGCCGGGACACGATCACCGCCAGCGCCGACAACACCCGCGCGCCAGTACGGCCGGCCACCTGCCGCACCACTACACCCACCTGGGAGACCAGCCGAGGCGTGCGGCGCTGGTAGCGGCTCAGCACCCCGGGCAGTTGTTCCCGGAACGTGCGACGACAGCCCCGGGTCGGGCACACCAGACGACGTATACGTACCCGGAGCACCACCGGCCGTGCATCGACCGGCACGTCCGCGAGAGTCCGCTGGTGATACCCGTGCACTCGACCCGACAACGCCCTGCAGCCCGGACACGCCACCGGCCTCTGCGGAGTCCGAGCCCACACCAGGATCCGCTCGCCCTCATCCGTCACGTCGTCGATCACCAGCGGAGACAGCCCCGAGAACGCCACCCTCGAAAGATCATCAATCTCGCACACACGGTCTCAACGACATCAACTACCTTCCGTCACCACCGAATGTTAGACAGAGCCGAAAACAAGCACCTACGCAGTCCCTCTCGCCACGAGCCGGCCCCCTCACGTGCGGGCGAGAGGCAGACTCGTGTCGTGCGGTCAGGCGGCGGAGAGCACCACGGCGGCGTTGAAGCCGCCGATGCCCCGCGCCAGGATCAGCGCGTGCCGCATCAGCACCGGCCGGGCCACACCGGTGACTAGGTCTAGGTCGTAATCGGGCCGGGCCCGGACGTGGGCAGTCGGGGGGACGCACTGTTCCCGCAGTGCGTAGAGGGCGGCGACGACATCGAGCGGGCCAGCTCCGGCGCCGAGTCGGCCGGTCAGTGTCTTGGGCGCTGTGACCGGCACGCCTCCGGGGCCAAAGACAGCGCGGAGGGCCGAGGCCTCCACCTCGTCGGCGGCGGGGACCCCCGCCGCGTCGGCGAACACCACGCCGATGTCCGACGGCGCGAGCCCGGCGTCGTCCAAGGCGGCCTCGACCGCACGCCGCAACGTCGGCGGCCGGCCCCGCCCGGCGGGCGGGTCGAACGTAGCGGCGTAGCCGGACAGGACCCCGTGGATCGCCGGGGCCCGCCGGGCCCGGGCCCGGTCCTCGTGCTCTAGGACCAGCAGCGCCCCGCCCTCGCCCGGCACCCAGCCCCCGGCCCGCCGGTCGAACGGCAGGTACGCCGTCGTGGGGTCCTCCGCGGTGCTCAGCTGACCGGAGGCCAGCTGACCGGCCCACCCCCACGGGCACAGCGAGCCGTCCACGGCCCCCGCGACCACCATCGCGCTGTCGCGCCTCAGCCGCCGCCGGGCCTCCCCCAGCGCGTCGAGCCCACCGGCGTGATCGGCGACCAGCACCCCGCTGGAGCCCCGCATGCCGTGCCGGATCGAGATCTGGCCGGTGTTGACGGCATAAAACCAGGCGAACGACTGGTACGCGCTGACGTGTTCCCCGCCGAGGCTCCACAGCTTCTGCAGCTCGCGCTGACCGAACTCGAAGCCCCCGGCGGTGCTCGCGGTGACGACGCCGGCCCGGGCGCTGTCGTAGTCCTCCGCCGTGACCGCGCCGTCGGCGACCGCCTGTGCGGCCACGGCCAGCGACAGCCGGGTGACGTGGTCAGTCTGGGTCAGCAGCCTGTTCGGCAGGTGGGCCTGCGGGTCGAAGTCACGGATCTCCCCGGCCAACCGGGCCGGGTAGCGCGCCGGATCGAAACGCTCGAGGCGCCCGATGCCGTTAAGCCCGTCCAGGCTCGCCTTCCAGTATCCCGGCGCGTCGACGGCGTTGGGCGCGATGGCGCCCATGCCCGTGATGACGACCCGGTTCACCGCTCGTTCCGTCCGGGCCGGGTGAGCACCATCGCGCTCTGGAAGCCGCCGAACCCACTGCCGACGCTGAGGACCACGTCGAGGCGGCGGTCGCGGGCCTCGCGCGGTACGTAGTCCAGGTCGCACTCAGGGTCGGGCTCGTACAGGTTCGCCGTCGGGGGGACCACGCCGTGCCTGATTGCCAGCGCGCTCGCGGCGATCTCGATGGAGCCGATGGCGCCGAGCGAGTGGCCGACCATGGACTTGATGGAGCTCATGGGCACCAGGTACGCGTGCTCGCCAAGGGCCCGCTTGACCGCGGCGGTCTCGTGCCGGTCGTTCTGCTTGGTGCCCGAGCCATGCGCGTTGACGTAGTCTACGGCGTCCGCGTCGAGCCGCGCCTCGCCGAGGGCGCCCTCGATGGCCAGCGCCATCTCCGCCCCGTCCGCCCGCAGCCCTGTCATGTGGAACGCGTTGCACCGCGACGCGAAGCCGCTGACCTCGGCGTACATATGGGCCCCGCGGACCCGGGCCGCGTCGAGCTCCTCAAGCACGAAGACCGCCGAGCCCTCGCCGAGGACGAATCCGTTGCGGCTGGCGTCGAAGGGCCGGGAGGCGGTCGCTGGCTCGTCGTTGCGCGGTGTCGTCGCCTTGATGGCGTCGAAGCAGGCCACGGTGATCGGGGAGATGGGCGCGTCGCCGGCCCCGGCGATCATCACGTCCGCGCCGCCGTCCCGGATAATCTCGACGGCGTGCGCCACGGCGTCGAGGCCCGACGTGCAGCCCGTGGAGATAACGGCGGCCGGGCCCTCCGCGCCGACGTGATGGGCGACCTCGACGGCGAACGACGACGGCACCAGGTAGTCGTAGAGGTGAGGCATGATGTAAGCTGGGTCCACTTGCCACTGCCGGCCCGAGTCGCTCACGACGGCGTACTCGCGCTCCAGGCTCGTCGTGGCACCAACCGCGCTGCCGATGCTGACGCCGACCCGGCTGGGATCCAGCCCGTCCCAGGCGATCCCGGAGTCGGCCACCGCCTCGGTCGTGGCGGCGACGGTCAGTTGGGCCGCCCGGTCCATGCGGCGGATCTGGCGTGGGGTCAGCCCGGCAGCCTCGGCGTCGAAGTCGCACTCCGCGGCGATCCGCGACCGGAACGGCGCCGCGTCGAAGAAGGTGATGGCCCGGGTGGCGGTACGCCCGGAGGTCAGCAGGTCCCAGAAAGCCTTGACGCCGATGCCGCCCGGCGCGACGACTCCGATGCCGGTGATGACCACACGTCGGGTCATGGTGTCCTCTCAGGGTGTGTGTGCGCTGGCGGTCGGCCAACGCTGCGGCCACCATGGCACGCCTTCCTGGAACGGCACTCGAAACTGGCTGGACCTTCGTATTCGAGCCGAACTCCACCTGAAGACAGGCGGCGCCGCATACAAAAGGCGCAAGCAACGTGGACAACTGACAGGAGAACGGCATGAGGGCACTGGTTCTCGCCGGAGGAATGGGCACCCGCCTACGCCCGCTGACACATGCGATGCCGAAACAGCTTGTCCCGGTCGCCGGTCGACCGATTCTGCACCATTGCCTGGAGACCATCCGTGAACTGGGCGTCGTCGAGGTGGGCATCATCGTCGGCGACTGGGCGCGGGAGATCGAGGAGGCCCTCGGCGACGGGTCGGCGCTCGGCCTCGAGCTCACCTACATCACCCAGGAGGCACCGTTCGGACTCGCCCATTGCGTGTTCATTGCGCGCGATTTCCTGGGCGACGAGGACTTCGTGATGGTGCTCGGCGACAATGTCGTCGTCGGCGACCTGCAGGCCCCGGCGGCCGAGTTCCGGCAGCGCCGGCCGGCCGCGCAACTGGTCGCCACCCGGGTGAGCAATCCCGCCGAGTACGGCGTCGTCGCGACGGACTCGCGCGGCCGGGCGGTGCAACTGCAGGAGAAGCCCGCTGATCCGTGCAGCGACCTGGCGCTGATGGGCATCTACTTCTTCTCCCCGGCCGTGCATAACGCCGTGCGGCAGATCTCGCCGAGCGCCCGAAACGAGTGGGAGATCACGGACGCCATCTCGTGGCTGGTGGCCGAGGGGCGGGAGGTCGGGGTCAGCGTATTCACTGGGCATTGGAAGGACACCGGCCGGGTGGACGACCTGCTGGAGTGCAATGATCTGCTGCTGCGCGGCCTCGGCACGAGCATCTCGGGCTCGGTCGACGCGGCGTCGACGATCGAGGGCCCGGTCGTGATCGGGCCCGGGGCGGTGGTCACCGACTCCTACCTGCGTGGGCCGCTGATCATCGGCGCCTCGAGCCGGATCACCCGCAGCAGCATCGGTCCCGGCACGTCCCTCGGTCAGCGCTGCGATCTAGGCGACTGCTCGATTTCCGGCTCCATAGTGCTCGACGACGTGTCGATCCAGTCGGTGCGAGGCATCCGCGACTCGGTCATCGGACGCTCCGCGCAGGTCACCCTGGCCCAGCCGGCGCAGGGGACGCACCGCATGGTGCTCGGCGACCACACCACCGTGGAGGTGACGGCATGAAGATCCTGGTGACCGGCGGTGCCGGGTTCATCGGCTCGCACTACGTGCGCAGCCTGCTCGCCGGCCGCTACCCCGGCTTTGAGCACGCCGAGGTGACCGTTCTCGACAAGCTGACGTACGCCGGCAACCTGCGCAACCTGCCCGCCGAGCACCCGCGTCTGACCTTCGTCCGCGGCGACATCTGCGACCGCAACCTGCTGGCGCTCGTGGTGCCCGGCCACGACGCGGTGGTGCACTTCGCGGCCGAGTCTCATGTCGACCGTTCCCTACGGGACGCTGGCGCCTTCATGCTGACCAACGTGGTCGGCACCGAGCGGCTGCTGGACGCGTGCCGGGCCGCCTGCGTTCCCAGGGTCGTGCATGTCTCCACCGACGAGGTCTACGGCTCCGTCGCCGAGGGCAGCTGGACGGAGTCGTCGCCGCTGGAGCCCAATTCGCCGTACTCGGCCTCCAAGGCGAGCTCGGACCTGATCGCCCGGGCCTACCACCGCAGTCACGGGCTGCCCGTCTCGATCACCCGGTGCTGCAACAACTACGGCCCCTACCAGTTCCTCGAGAAGGTGGTGCCACTGTTCGTGACGCATCTGCTCGACGGTCGCGACGTGCCGCTCTACGGCGACGGCACGAACCAGCGGGAATGGATCCACGTCGACGACCACTGCCGTGCGGTGCAGTCCGTCCTCACCGGCGGCCGGGCCGGGGAGATCTACAACATCGGCGGGGATCAGCTGTCCAACTTGCAGCTCACTGAGCAGCTGCTGCGGCTGTGCGAAGCTGGGTGGGAGCGCGTCGCCCGCGTCGCCGACCGGGCCGGCCACGACTGGCGATACTCGGTCGACGACACGAAGCTCCACACCGAGCTGGGTTTTTCGAGGGCCACCGGGCTCCAGGAGGGACTCACCGCGACAGTGCGGTGGTACAGAGCGAACCGGTGGTGGTGGGAGGAATTCGCCGCCGTTGGATGACGAAGGACGGTGCCGGTGCGCGGCTCAGAACGCCCGCACCGGCTCGTTGCGGCGCAGCGGGGACAAGGTGGACGCACGCATGGCGCCCACGGTGGAATCGATGCCGGCGAACCGGTCGAGGAGCATGCCGTCGCCACGAATCGGCTCTTCCAGCATCGGATCTGACGAGAGGATGAACTGGTGCAGGCGCTGCAAGCGGACGGATGGCTCGAGACCGAGCTCCTCGACCAGGGTGCGGCGCAGGCGCTGGAATACCCCGAGCGCATCGGTGCGGCGGCCCGCCCGGTGCAGGGCGAGCATGTACTGGGCGTTCAGGTTCTCGTGCAGGGGGTGCTGAAAGGCGAGCGCGGTCAGCTCGCTGAGCACCTCCTGATGGTGGTTGAGCCGCAGCTCCACGTCGATGCGCTGCTGCAGCACGGTCAGCTTGCTCTCCTCAAGCCGACGCACCTCCACCTCGATCAGTGGCCCGGCCTTGACGTCCACCAGGGCGGGCCCCTGCCAGAGGGCGAGGGCCCGGGTGAGCAGGACCGCCGCTCGGCAGTCCTCATCCGCGACCGCGGCGTGCCTGCCCTCGGCGCTGAGCCGCTCGAACTCGTGCAGATCGAGGCTGCCGTGCGGCAGCTTGAGCATGTATCCGCCGTTGCGGGTGATGAGCACGTCGCGGCCGACCTCGGCCCCGCTGCGCTGCAACAGACACGCGAGCGACTTGCGGATCTGCAGAACGTAGGTCTGCAGGGTCGTCATGGCGCTTCCGGGCGGGGCGGTGTCCCATAGCTCGGTCATCAGCGCCGAGACTGGGACGACCCGGTTCGCGTTGAGCAGCAGCAGAGCGAGCACCTTGCGCGGTTTGGCGGCACTGATCTGGGCAGACCGGTCACCCTCAGTGAGAAGCATCTGGCCAAGAATTCGGACCTTCATCAAATCCCCGTTTTCTCGCAATGAAGTATAGGAATACCTAATCCGCATTTCACGGATTGGCCCCTACCGAACCGAAGGAGCCTTCCTTTCGCTTCAATATACTTTCCGAACGGACTGAGGCGAGCTTAAGCCTGACCTCCGTAGAGGAGCAACCAGGAGTAGCGGAAATACCCGGCAGAACCCTCCCAGTCCAGCACAGTGTGTAAGTGCAGCAATGCTTTGGATTGATCATCATCCACCCAAGCGCCGACCGCGCCACCAGCACCTTCGGATGGCCACCGAAGCGGATGTCGACCGTCGCACGACGCAAGATGCTCACTTTAAGTGATGGAACAGTTGCGAAAAGTCCACGCCCCGCGAGATCTCGGCTCGACCGAGACTTGAGATGGCGACCCTCCGGACTGCCCCATTAGCACACTTTGCGATAGTTACGGGTGATGCGAAGTACTCGTCTATTAAGGCATCGGATTCTATCTTGTCACGCCCTTAAACCTTTTAACGGACATAACGCCGAGCCGAGTTGGCACGTGCACTCTTACGGACGGTCCGTAAGTGCCGACGCCCCCGCCCGTCGCCCTCCAGCGCTATTCGAGCCGCCCTCGACGCCGCGCTTGAATCGTCGATCGCGAAGCATCGCCGAGGACAGGAGGAACAATGGATACCAGCGCCCGGGAGAACATCAACCGTCAACAACTACTGGGGTGGATGACGGCTGTTCGCAAGACCGCGATTCTGCGCGCCGCCGTTGAACTGGACGTCTTCGCCGCACTGGCCACGGGGACGCACGACAGCGCCAGCGTCGCCGTGCGGATCGGTGCGGATCCGCGCGGCACCCGGATTCTGCTCGACGCACTCGCCGCGATCGGCCTGGTCGAGCGCACCGCCGAGCGTTACCACCTGACCGCGCCAGCGGCGGACCTGCTCGTGCCGGGCCGCCCGGGCTATTTCGGCGATGCTGTGCACCTGGCCAGCAGCACGCCCGAGTGGGCCGCCCTGCAGCGCCTCGCCCAAGCCGTGCGCAAGGGCGGCACGGTCCTGGACGAGAACGCGGAGACCCCCGACTTCCCCTACTGGCAGAGCTTTGCGAACGCCGGCACCCGGAACACCCAGCCGGTGGCGGACCTCGTTGCCGACCATATCGCCGCCGAGCTCGGCGATCGCGACCTGCGCGTGCTCGACACCGCCTGCGGGCACGGGCTTTACGGGCTCACGTTAGCCGCCCGGTTGCCGCGGGCCCAGGTAACGCTACTGGACTGGCCGAGCGTGCTGACGATCACCGAGCGCAACGCGGCCGCGCGAGGTCTGACCGGACGGACCCGGCTGCTGCCGGGCGACATGTTCACCACCGAGCTCGACGGCCCATACGACGTCGCCCTGATCACCAACGTGCTGCACCACTTCTCCCCCGGCACGGCCCAGGACCTGCTGCGACGGCTTCGCGACACCGTCCGGCCCGGCGGACTCGTCGTGGTCGTGGCCGTCGCGACCGACGATCGGCCCCCCGCCGAGGACCCGATCCCGCACCTCTTTTCCGTGCTGATGCTCGGCTGGACCCGGCAGGGCGAGGTCCACACCGCGGCGGCGTACCGCGACCTGTTCACCGGCCTGGGCCTAAAGGAGCCGCGCGTCATGGAGCTCCCGCACAACCCCCTGCGCGTCATCGCCGCCCGCCGGGCCTGACTTGAGCGCAGGTCGACCCAGCCGCGAGACGAGCCAGACACCTTGTACAGGACACCATCCGCCAGACAGGAGATCTCCATGCTCACCAGTGAAACCCATCTCGACCCCGTCACCGACGCGCAGTCGCTGCTCCGGCTCAACACCGCGTACTTCAAGGCCAAGGTCCTGCAGAGCGCCGTGGAACTGGACCTGTTCGGACTACTCGCGAGCGGGCCGGCCACCGCCAGCGAGATCTTCGACCGGCTCCGGCTCGCCTCGCGGCTGAGCACCGACTTCCTCGACGCACTGGTGGGCCTGGGCCTGCTCGAGCGCGAGGACGGGCGGTACTGCAACTCCGAGCTCAGCTCCCGGTACCTGGTGCCGACCCATCCCGACTACCTGGGCGGCAGCATCGCGCAGCACTCCCGCCTGCACTTCCACGCCTGGGGCAAGCTGACCGAAGCCCTGCGCGACGGCAAGGCCACCTCCGGTCTCGACGTCGCCGGGCGGCACGGCTTCTCCCGGCACTACACCGACCTCGACCGAGCCCGCCGGCTGATGGACCACATGGACACCTTCAACAGCTTCGTCGCCGCCGGGCTCGGGGAAGCAGTGGACTGGAACGGCTGGACCAGCGTGTCGGACATCGGCGGGGCCCGGGGTAACGTCCTGGCCAGCTTGATCCGCAAGCACCCGCACCTGTGCGGTGTCGTGTTCGACCTGCCCGGGCTGCGCCCACTGTTCGACGAGCACATGGTCGCCACCGGCACGGCGGAACAGATCTCCTTCAGCGGGGGCGACTTCTTCGACGATCCCCTGCCACGTACCGATGTGATGATCATCGGTCACGTCCTGCACGACTGGCCCGCCGAGGCCCGCCGGCGGCTCGTGGCGCGCACGTTCGACGCGGTAAACCCCGGCGGCGCCCTGATGATCTACGACGCGATGCTCGACGACGACCGGCGTGACGCCGACAGCCTGCTGCAGAGCCTCAACTGCGGCATCATCCGCGACGGCGGGTCGGAATACACAGTCGGCGAGGCTTCCGCCTATGTGCGCGACGCCGGGTACACCAGCGTCGAGATCAGGCGGCTGCACACGCTGACCAGCGACCGCGTATTGATCGCCGGCAAGCCGCGCTGACGACATGCGTGTCCTGTTCGCCACGGCCGCGTGGCCGTCCCACTACATGTTCATGGTGCCGACGGCATGGGCATTCCATACCGCCGGGCACGACGTCCGGGTGGCCTGCCAGCCGCACGTCCAAGACGTCGTCACCGGGTCCGGGCTCAACGCAGTCATCGTCGGGCCTGCGGTCGACTTCGCCGCTCAGCACCGTGCCCTGGTTGACCGGACCAGCGGTCTGACCACCTACAAGCGCCGCGACGCCGTGGTGGACCTGTTCCACCGCAACGCCGAGATCATGGTCGACGACCTGGTCGGCACGGTACAGGCCTGGCAGCCAGACCTGATCGTACGGGACCCCGTGGCATTCGCGGCCGCCCCGGCGGCGGCCGTGACCGGCACCCCAATCGTGCGGCACGCCTGGGGACCGGACCTGTACGCCACTGATCCCGGCATCTGGCTGGCCCACCTCGTGCGCGAACGGCTCGACGCGACCTGCCGCCGCTACAGCGCGGAAGTGCCCGACCGATTTGCCGCGCCCGTGATCGACCCGTCGCCGCCGAGCCTGCGGATAGCCGGCGCCGATCCCTGCGTACCAATGCAGTACGTGCCCTACAACGGCGCAGCGGTGCTCCCGGACTGGATCTGGGCGGACCGTACGCGGCCTCGGGTGTGTGTCAGCTGGGGGACGTTCATGTCGGCAGCCGACGACGAGCACGACATGTTCAAGCTGCCGGACGTGGTCCGTGCCCTGACCGGGCTCGACGTCGACATCGTCGTCGCCGTTACCCGGGACGACCTCGGGCTGGCGCCGGATGAGCGGGCCGGTGTCCACGTGGTCGGCGGGCTGCCGCTGCACGTCCTGCTGCCCACCTGCGCGGCCATCGTGCATCATGGCGGAGCGACGACCATGCTCACCGCCGCCCGGGCCGGTATCCCGCAGATCGTCATCCCGCAGATGTTCGAGCAGCATCTCAACACCGGCCTGCTTCTCAAGACGGGAGCCGCCGTCTCGGTGCCGAGCGACGCGGCCGACCCGGAGAGCGTCCGCACCGCCGTCAGCGCGGTGCTGGCCGACCCCGCGCGCCGCTCGGCCGCCCAGGATCTGCGCGCGGAGATCCTGGCCACGCCGACACCCGCCGAGGCGATCCACGACGTCGTGGCGCTCGCGTCGCGGCACCGGCAACCCAGCCCCGTGAGCTGACCAGGCGCGTGAGAGAAACGGATCCACACATGGAACATGACGTCATCATCGTCGGCAGCGGTCCCGTGGGGCTGTTACTGGCCTGCGAGCTGCGCCTGGCCGGCGTCCGCACCCTGGTCCTGGACCAGCTCCTCGAGCCGGCCGGGCAGGATCGGGCCGGCGTCCTGCACACCCGGTCGGTCGAGTGCCTGGCCATCCGCGGGCTCTTGGAGACCTTCGAGCAGGGCATGGGAGTCTCCCGCGGCCTGCCCTTCGCCGGCATCTTCACCCACGGTCTCGACCACGCGCTGGTTGACAGCCGTCATCAGTTCAGCCTGCTCGTCCCGCAGTCGCGCACGGAGCGGCTGCTGCACGCCCGGGCGGTCGAGCTAGGCGCGGACATCCGGCGCGGCCATCGCGTGCGCGGGCTGAGCCGGCGGGAGGACAGCGCCACTGTCACGGTCACCGCACCGGACGGCAGCTACGAGGCCACCGCGCCCTACGTGGTCGGGTGTGACGGTGGCCGCAGCACGGTCCGCCGCCTCGCCGGCATCGACTTTCCCGGGGTCGACGCCAAGGTCGCCGCGCTCATCGGCTATGTGAGCCTGCCGGTCGAGAACGTGCCCCGCCGCTGGATGCGGACACCACGTGGCATCGTCGTCCTGAACTTCCCGCCCGAGGGGGGCATCGGGCGGGTCGTGATCGTCGAGTACGACCGGGAGGCGCCGGCGCGGGAGGAGCCGGTAACGCTTCCGGAGCTGCGCTCGGCGGTGGCGCGGGTCTACGGCGAAGAGCTGCCGCTGCAGGAGCCGGTGCAATGGATGTCCCGGTTCAGCGACATGACCCGGCAGGCAGCGCAGTACCGCTCCGGGCGGGTGCTGCTGGCCGGCGACGCCGCGCACATCCACTTCCCGATCGGGGGCCAGGGGCTCAGCTGCGGGCTGCAGGACGCGCTCAACCTCGGCTGGAAGCTGGGTGCGGTGGTGCGCGGCGAGGCACCAGAGTCGCTGCTGGACACCTACCACGACGAGCGGCGGCCGGTGGCGGTACGCATCGGCATGAACACCCGGGCCCAGCTGGCTCTGATGAACCCCGACCAGCAGCACATCGACGCCCTGCGCACGCTCTTCGAGGAGCTGCTCCTGGTCCCGGAGGCCAACCGCCACCTCACCGAAATGATCAACGCCCTGGACACCCGGTACGAGATGGACGACGGGGGTGATCCCACCTGGGCCGGCCGGTTCGTGCCGGACCTCGACCTCAAGACCTCCGAGGGCACGACCCGGGTATCCACGTTGCTGCACGACGGGCGTCCGGTGCTGCTCGACCTGGCCGGGCGTACGGATCTGACCGGGGTCGCGGCGCCGTGGCGAGACCGGGTGCCGATCGTGCACGCCACCACCGACCGGCCCGCGCCCGACGTCGTCCTTGTCCGTCCCGACGGCTACGTCGCCTGGGCAGACGACGGCGGGAAGGAGGCCCCGGCCGGGTTGCGCGCCTCGCTGGCCCGGTGGTTCGGGCCACCATCCGGCACCTGATGCCCCCATCCCACTGCGGGAGGCCGCGAACCACACCGGTGGCGCGGCCTCCCGTTTCTCTCCTCGACGGAGGACAGATGATGATCAGCGCACCAGCGGTCTATCCCCGGCGGTTGCTCGACGCCTTCGACAAGTGGCAGGACCGCGTCGCGGTGTGCGAAGGCGACCAGACGGTCACCTTCGGCGCACTTCGCGACGAAGCCTACCGGTTCTGCCGGGTACTGCTGGACGGGGGCCTGGGTCCGGGCGACGGGGTCGCCGTGATCTGCGGGAACCGCAGCGAGGCCTTCGCCCTGCGCTTGGCCTGCCATCTGCTCGGCTGCCGGCTCGTCACCGTGCCGGCCCGGCCCGGCGTAGGCAGTGCCGCCTACCGCGCCGTGCTGCTGGACGCCCAGCCGCGACTCGTGGTGGTCGACCCGCGCCAGGGGTGCCGGGCGGCCTCGCACGCCGCCCGCGGCATCGCACCCGTGCTCACCCTCGGCGACGCCGTGGAAGGCAGAGATCTGTTGCGGGCGGCGGCGACGCGGTCGGCCGAGCCGGTGGCACCGGCCGCCGGCGAAGACGACATCGCGCTCGTGTCCTACTCGGCCCGGGCGGTGGTCCGCCCGCGCGGCGCGTGCTATCCCTTCCACCGCCTCGGGGCAGTGTGGGAGCCCTCGGGCGGCGCGCTGCCGGACTTCCCCGAGGGCGTCAAGGTGCTCGTGGCCGACTCAGTGCTGCGTACCGGCGGCGAGGTGGCGCTGATGATGATGCAGGTCGGCTGCACAGTCGTGCTGCTGCCCGGCTTCGAGCCTGAGCAGCTGTCCGCGGCGGTGGAGCGAGTCCGTCCCAAGAGCGTCTACCTGCGCGCGGACCAGCTCGCCCGCTGGGTGTCCGGGCCGGCCATCACCCGTTACGACATAAGCAGCCTGCGCTACGTCCCGTACGGCAACGGGCCGATCCGCGCGGACGACCTGCGGCTCGCTCTGCGGCGGCTGGGCCCGGTGCTGGCACAGAACTATCAGACCAGTGAGATCGTCTCGGGCATCACGCTGCTGTCGCAGGACGACCACCGGCGGGCCGCGGGCGGCGATGAGCGGCTGCTGCACTCGGCGGGTCGGGCGCTGCCCGGGGTGGAGATAGAGATTAGGGACGCGCCGGACGGGCGTGTCGGAGAGGTATGGGTGCGGGCCGGGCACCTAGCGACCGGGTACTGGACCGGCGCAGCCCCGCGGCCGCTGGCGCGCGACGGCTGGTTCCGGACCGGTGACCACGGCCGGATCGACGACGAAGGACTGCTGTACCTGTCCGCGCTCTGACCCGCGGACAGGTACAGCGGGTCCGTCAGGCGTTCTCGCGTGCGAAGGTCCGCGTACCGATGGTGATGCAGATGACGGCCAGCGCTACCGCCGCCGCCGCGCCGTAGAGCAGCGTGGCGGCCGACCACGAGTCACTGAAAACGGCGCGGATGGCGTCCACGACGTAGCGCAGCGGGTTGAAGTGCGACACAATGTCCAGCCAGCGCGGCGCCAGCTGCATCGGCAGCAGGATCCCGGAGAGCAGCAGCACCGGCAGCGTCGCGGAGGTAATCAGCGGCGCGAACTGGTCCTCGGCCTTGAGCATTAGGCCGAGGGCCAGGGACAGCGCCGACAGCCCGGCGCCCAGCACGAGCATGATGACCAGGCCGAGAATCAGGCCGCCCGGTGAGGTGCGCAGCCCGAGCGCGAAGCCGACCACGCAGATGATCACCGACTGCACCAGCAGCGTGGTGAGGTCGCGCAGCACCCGGCCGAGAAGCAGTGCCAGCCGGCTCACCGGCGTCACCCGCATGCGCTCGATGACGCCGAACCGCGCGTCGGCGATGACGCTGAAGCCGGCGAAGCCGGGACCGAACAGGGCCAGGTAGACCAGCATTCCCGGCACAAAGGTCTGCCAGCTGCTGTCGTCACTGAGACCGGGCGAGCCGGACAGCTTGCTCAGCAGCGGTCCGAACAGGAGCAGGTAGAGCATCGGCTGTACGAGCCCGAAGATGATGCCGACCTTGTGGCGCAGCTGGTACTTCAGCTGCTCGCGGTAGATGAGGATGGTATCGGTGACGGTGTTCATGAAGTTCCTCCCGTGCTCAGGCGGCGGCGGTGACGCGGACGGCGGCCGTGCCGGTCATGGCGGCGAAGACGTCGTCGAGGCTGGGTCGCTCCACCCGCACCGACACGACCTTGACCTCGGCGGCGTCGAGCAGCCGCATGAAGGCCATCAGTGACTGGTCCCCGTGTTCGAGCCCGACGCGCAGCGTCGCACCGTCGACGGTGACGTCGCGGATGTCATCGCGCGGGGCCAGCGTGGCCAGCGCGACCGGGACCTGCGTCTCGTCGGCCGTCTCGATCACGAGGATGTCCCCGGCGACCCGCTGCTTGAGGTCCTCCGGGCTGTCCTCGGCGACGATGCGACCCTTGTCGATGATCAGCACGCGGTCGCAGAGCGCGTCGGCTTCGTCGAGGTAGTGCGTGCTAAGGAAGATCGTGGTCCCGAGGTCGTCGCGCAACCGGCGGATGTAGGACCAGATGTTGTTGCGGCTCGTGGGGTCGAGTCCCACGGTCGGCTCGTCGAGGAAGATCAGCCGTGGCCGGTGCACCAGACCGAGGGCTACGTCGAGCCGGCGCCGCTGGCCACCGGACAGGGTCGCGGTGAAGCGGTCCTTCAGCTCACCGAGGTCGACGAAGTCGGCGACCTGCTCGGCCCGCCGCACGGCTTCGGCGCGGCCGATCCGGTAGAGCCGCGCCTGCAGGACGAGCTCCTCCATCACGGTGTCTGCCGGATGCGAGCCACCGCCCTGCGCGACGTAGCCGATCTCGCGGCGGACGCCGAGCGGGTCGCGCAGCAGGTCGTGCCCGGCGACCACGGCCCGGCCCGAGGTCGGGCGCAGCAAGGTGGTCAGCATTCGCATCGTGGTGGTCTTGCCCGCCCCATTGGGGCCCAGGAAGCCGACGATCTCGCCGTCCTGGACGTCGAAGCTCACTCCTTGCACCGCGTCGACGGCACCCTGCTTGCTGGCGTAGGTCCGTTTTAGGTCACGTGCCTCGATCATGGTCATGATGGGTCCTCCTCGGTGGTATTCGTCGGTGCTGCCGGTAATTCCTTGCCGTCGTCCCCGATGTCGGGCAGCAGTCGCGCGATGTACTCCTCAAGCTCGTCCAGCCACTGCAGCTCCTGGCTGAGCTGCCCCTGGCGGCGGCGGAAGAGCACCACGTCGAGCTCGGAGATGATGCCTCCGTCGAACAGGGTGCGGCTCTCGGAGGCGATGGCGTCGCGTGTCTCGGTCAGCGCTCGTCGTCGCTCGGTCAGCAGCGGGACGAGCTGCCCCGGTCCCGATGTGCGGCCGAAGAGCAGAGCGACGCCGAACGCATCGGTGCCGAAGCGGATGTCGCAGATCGCCTGGGCGCGCAACCGCTCGAGCTGCTGCGTGCCGTCGCCGGTGATCTCGTAGACCGTGCGCGCCGGACGGTTGCCGACCTTTTCAGTGCGGACTGCTTTGAC
Source organism: Micromonospora sp. PTRAS2 (assembly GCF_054052245.1). Lineage (NCBI taxonomy): Bacteria > Bacillati > Actinomycetota > Actinomycetes > Micromonosporales > Micromonosporaceae > Micromonospora > Micromonospora sp. PTRAS2. Next base: position 74,835 of record NZ_JBSWBU010000014.1, on the reverse strand, counting down.
CAGCTGCTCCTCCTCCATGGTGCGCAGTTCCCGATAGATCGCACCGACGCTGACGCCACCCCAGTTGCTGACATTCGTAAGTTCCGCATCGCGTCGGATCTGGTGACCGTGCCGCGGGCCGGCGCTGGCGAGCAGGCCCAGCACCATCAGCCGTGTTAGATTCACGGTATTAGTATCATGTTTCTAATCGCAAACGTCAAACGCCACCCCCAGCCGAGCGAGGAGACGCTATGCCGGCCCACACCGACCTGCCCACAACCACGGAACGCATCGAGGTACGTGGTGCGCGGACGCACAATCTGCGCGACATCAACGTCACCATCCCTCGCAACCGCATCGTCGCGTTCACGGGCGTGAGCGGCAGCGGCAAGACGTCGCTGGCCATCGACACTGTGCATGCCGAGGCGCAACTGCGTTACCTGGAGGGCATCACGCCGTTCGTCCGGCAGTTCATCACCCCGAAGGACCGCCCGATCGTCGATGAGATCACCGGTCTGGGCGCCACGCTCGCCGTCGACCAGCGCCGCCTCAACCGCAGCGCGCGGTCCAGCGTCGGCACGCTCACCGGGCTCGACAACTACCTCTCGCTGCTCTACTCCCGGCTGCCGGGCCTGGCGGCGGGCAGCGATGCGGGGCTGCGGGCACTCACGCCGGCCCACTTTGACCGCTTCGCCCCGGAGGGACACTGTCCTGTCTGCAAGGGCGCCGGAGCCACGTACAGGCCGACAGCAGAGGTGCTGTTTCCCCACCCCGGACTGCCGCTGTACGAGGGGGCGTCGCCCTGGTTCGCCAAGGCATACACGGGCGAGTTCACGTCGGTCCGGGCGCTGGCGGAGCGCGACGGCGTCGACCTGGACCGGCCGTGGCAGGACCTGCCCGTCTCCTTCCGCGACGCAGTCCTGCACGGCACCGGCGACGCGCCGGTCGAGGTCCTGATCACCGGCAGCACCAAGAAGTCGGGCGCGGCGCTCACGATCCGGCGCAACGACCCCCTGCGCGGGGCGATCGCCGAGGTGCAACGCTTGTTCGACGCGGCCGGCACCGAGGGGGCCCGCGAGCGCTACCTGCCGTTCCTTGAGCGCACCCCCTGCCCGGACTGCGCCGGCAGCGGCTACGGGCCGGTGGCCAACGAGGTGCGCCTCGCCGGACTGTCCTTCCCCGAGGTCACCACGGCCCGGATCCGGGTTCTGACCGCCTGGGCGCAAAAGCTGGGCACCGAGCTCACCGGCGCGCAGCACGATGCCGCCCAGACCTTGCTGCCCGGCCTGGTCAACCGGCTCGACCTGCTCGACCAGCTCGGCCTGGGTCACCTGCAGCTCGAGCGCACGGCCGTCACGATGTCCGGCGGAGAGCTGCAACGCACCCGCGTGGCCGCTCAGCTGAGCACGCCGCTGTCTGGCATCATCTTCGTGCTCGACGAGCCCAGCTCGGGGCTGCACCCCGCGGACAAAGCGCCGCTGCTGGCGATCATCGAGCGGCTGCGCGACGCTGGCAACACGGTGCTGCTCATCGAGCACGATCCGGAGCTGATCGGCGCCGCGGACTGGATCATCGATCTCGGGCCCGCCGCGGGCCGCGACGGCGGCCGGGTGGTCGCCGCCGGCCCGCCCGCCGCCGTTGCGGCCAACCCGGACTCGGTCACCGGCCGCTACCTGGCCCGGCGCGGGCCCCGGCTGACCCGCACCACGACCCGGCCGGTCGGTGCCGCCACCGACTGGCTGACACTCAGCGGCGTCGCGGTCCACAACGTCCGCGTCGAGCAGGCCCGCATCCCCCTGCGCGCGCTCACCTGCATCACGGGCGTCAGCGGCAGCGGCAAGAGCAGCCTGTTGCACGCCGCCCTGGCCGTCGGGGTCGCGGCTGCGCTGGAGGACCGCCCGGCCAGCGCCGTCCGCGAGATCACCGGCACGTCCGCGCTGACCTCGGTGACGGTCGTCAACCAGGATCCGATCGGCCGCACCCCCCGGTCCAACCCGGCGACCTACACCAAGGCGTTCGACGTCATCCGGGCCCTGTTCGCGGCGACCCCCGCCGCGAAGAACCGCAAGTTGACCGCCGGGACGTTTTCCCCCAACTCCGCCGGCGGCCGCTGCGAAGCGTGCACCGGCTACGGTAAACGCCTGGTCGACATGCAGTTCCTGCCGAACACGTGGGTCACCTGCGAGGTATGCCAGGGCCGCCGGTTCACCGAAGAGGTGCTGCGGGTCACGTACCAAGGGCTCGCGCTCGACGAAGTGCTCAACCTGACCGTCGAGGAGTCGTACGACTTCTTCCACGAGTCGCGACAGCTGCGCCAGACCTTCGATGCGATGCGCCGCGCCGGTCTGGGCTATCTGCGTCTCGGTCAGCCGGCCGTCGAACTCTCCGGCGGTGAGGCCCAGCGACTCAAACTGGCCAACGCCCTGCTGCGCAGCGGCAAAGGCAGCGGCGCCGGGCTGGTGGTGCTCGACGAGCCGGTGACAGGTCTGCATCCATCGGACATCCAGCGCATCGTGGATGCGATCGACGCGTTGCTCGCTGGCGGCAACACCGTCGTCGTCGCGGAGCACGACTTGCACCTTGCCGCCGTGGCCGACCATGTCGTCGACATGGGCCCCGGCGGGGGCGAGGACGGTGGCCGGATCGTCAACGAGGGCACGCCCGCACAGGTCGCGGGCGGGAGCGGACCCACCGCGCATCATCTGGGCCTCCTGCTGCAGCAATGAGAGAGCCGTCCGGTGCCGCTGGTCGCAGCGGCACCGGACGGCGCGGGTGGGTCAGCGGCGCGTGACACCGACCGACTGGGCCAGAGCGGCCAGGTCCGCGATCACCTCGGCGGGGGCCGGCTGCGCGTGGATCTCGTCGCGCAGCGCGAGTGCCGCGGTCCGGAACCGTTCCGCGCCGAGGACGCTGCCGACGGCCTCGTCCACGCGCTCCTGGTCCGCCTTCTCGGCGGGGACCTGGGTGGCCACGCCGGTGCCGACCAGAGCGCCGGCGTCCTTCACCTGCTCGGGCAGGTAGGGGAACGCCACCTGCGGCACACCGTGGTAGCCGGCTGTCAGCATGGTGCTCGCCCCGCCCTGGTGCACCACGAGGTCACAGGTGTCCATGAAACGGTGCAGGGGCGCTCCCTGCACCATCCGCACGTTCTCCCGGGACTCGACGAGGTGCCGCTCGGCCTCGGTCACCGCGGCGACGACCTCGACGTCGAGCCTGCCCAGCGCGGTGAGGATGCGCGGCAACAGCATCGCCGCTGTGTCCGCCGTGCCCGTGGTCGAGGTGCCCCAGGTAACCAGTACCCGGCGCTTGCGGCGGGGCTCGAAGAGCCAGGACGGGGCTATGCCGATGCCGTTGTAGGGCACCCAGCGCAGCTGCCGCCGGTTGACCGGGGGCGGCTGCATGCTGGGCGGGCACGGGTCAACGGTCAGCGTCGCCGGGTCACCGTCGATGTGCAGGCCACGTTGCTCGTACGGCTCGTAGAATCCCGGCAGCACCGACATGATCCGCGCGCCGAGCGTCGAGCCGAGGATGTCCGGCGCCCACAGGTGCCGCACGCCCGGCACCCCGAACGTGCGCGCGGCGACCAGCCCGGCTGGGGACATCGTGTCGGAGACGATGAGATCGGGCCGCCATTGCCCGGCGAAGGCGATCACGTCGTCGACATTGGACAGCGTCGCCGCCTGGAAGGCGTCGAACACCGGGGTCATCTTGCCGCTGGACAGGTTCGGTCCCTCCGCTGGCGGGCCCCCCTGCGCCAGTTCGGCCGCGATGGTTCCCCTCCGGATGGCCAGAAAGTCGACATCAGGACCCATCGGCACGGCCGCCATCCCGGAGGACTGCACGACCGGCACCATCGACGGCTGACAGGCGACGCGGACCTCGTGGCCGGCGCTGCGGGCGGCCCAGGCCAGCGGCACCACTGCAAAGTAGTGGGTCGGCCAGGCTGAGGTAGTGAACAGCACGCGCATCGCGGTCACCGCCCCGCCGCCGGGGCGGACGGCTCCTGCGCCAAGATGCCGCCGGCGTTCGCAAGCACCTGCGCCGCGGCACTGTCACCGTCCGGCGGCACGGGCGCCGCCGGGGCCAGCTCTCCCTCGGGTGCCGACCGCAGCCGCCGGCCGTCCCGCGGGCGCAGCAACCGCATCATCGGCACCTCGATCGTGCGGTATAGCACCCAGGCGACGCCGAGGGCAACCGCGAACTGCAGGAACCACATGCCCAAGACGCCGTACCACGGCCAGACGATGTCGCCGGGCAGCAGGCCCCACTTGTTGCCGTAGACCCAGATGCGGGTGCCGAGCTGTTCGACGACCAACTGGTGGGTAGCGTAGAACGAGAAGGACACCTCACCGAACCAGACCATGGCCCGGCCCCGCAACGGCGACCAGCGCAGATAGGCCGGGGACGGCGTGTCGGAGGCGGCCGCGCGGTCGGCGATAATCAGCGCGCTGACCAGTAGGGCCAGCGGGATCATCATGACGGCGTGAGTGTTGAGGTAATTGTCGACCTTCATGTTGAGCGCCCACGCCACCAGGCACAGCACGATCGCCGCAGGGGCGCCGATAGAGAACCACTTGCCCCGGCGGATGAGGATGGCGAACGCGATGCCGATGACGAACTCAGGCAGGCGTGCCGGCGGGAAGACGTAGGCGAACCAGTACTGCAGCGGCCCTCCCCACGCCTCGGTCGGCACCATCTCGAACTGCGGCGGGCTGGCCAGGGCGAAGGTCTTGCCGACGAGCGCCGGCAGGCCGATGGAGACGACCGTGCACACGGCGATGGTGATGTAGACGCCACGCGTAGTCATCCGCGCGATCGCGGGTACCAGGAACGGCCAGCACAGGTAGAAGAACGCCTCGCAGGCCAGCGACCAGCTCACCCCGTTGAGCCCGAAGTAGGAGAACTGGTCGGGGAACCAGGTCTGGACCAGAAACACGTGCCGGGTGACGACCTGCCAGCCCGGGACGGCGTAGGTCCACGCGACCAGGAAGATCGCGATCACGGTGGTCACGAAGTGGACCGGATAAATCTTGGCGAACCGGCGCTGGTAGAACGTGCGCGCCCGTTCGTCGGGCTTGCTGATCCAGGTCAGCACGAAGCCGCTGAGCATGAAGAAGGCGCTGACCGCCCAGCCGCTGCGGGAGAACAGCCACTCAAGGACATGGTGGGTGGGTGACTGGTACGGCGAGGTCTCGTCGAAGGTCAGGCCTAGGCCGATGAAGTGGGTGCCGAAGACGATCACGGCGAGCAAACCCCGCAGACCGGTGAGGGACGGCAGATACCCCTCCCCCCGGCGCATGGCGCGGATACGGGTCATCGTGTCAGCGGGCATTACCTAGATCCTCCAGAGGGTGAGTAGCGCTCGACCAACTCCTCCAGCGCGGGCACCACCGCGGCGGGGCTGGGCTGAGCGGCGATCGCAGCCGCCAGGTCACGGGCGGCGGCGAGGTGCCCGGAGGTGCCGAGCAGCGCGGCGATGTGGTCCCGCAGCAGCTCGGTGCCGGCCGGGCCGTCGGGCACTTCGTCGTAGGTCAGGTGCCGGCCGGCGCCGGTGCGGGCTAGTCGGCTGCCGTTGAGGGTGGGCTCGGGCCGGCGGGTGATGATCAGCTGCGGGCAGCCGTGCACAGCAGCGGTCATGGTCGAACCCGCGCCGCCGTGGTGCACGATCGCCGCGCAGGAGGGCAGCAGCTGGTGCAGCGGCACGGACTCAAGCACCCGCACCCCGTCGGGCAGGTCCCCGAGCAGGGCCCGCTGCTCGGCGGTCGTGGCGACCACGACCTCGGTGCCCGGCACGGCGACGGCGGCGTCGACCGACATCCGGAACAACCCGGCCATCGCGCCGCCCATCAGCTTGGCAGTGGTGGCGCCCCAGGTCACGCACACCCGGCGCGGGTGGTGGGCGGCCAGGCCGGCGGGCAGGACGCCGTTGCCGTTGTACGGCACGTAGCGCACTTGCAGGTGCCCGGCCGCGTCGACCGGCAGGGCCAGGGGCGCCGGGCACGGATCCAGCCAACCGGTCGGCCACGTCCGCACCGCGACGTCGTACCTGTCGAACAGGGCGACGTAGCTGTCCTCGGGCTTGTCGCCGAGCTCGGCCATCTCCAGCCGCTGCAGTCCCGGACTGCCCCACAGGTGACTGATGTTGGGCACTCCGCGCACTGCGGCGACGACGGGGCCGGCATAGCTGACCGCGTCGTGCACAACGACGTCGGGGCGGAAGTCGCGGGCCACACCGAGCAGTCCGTGCAGCATGGATTCGGCGGTCAGGACCTGGCGGCGGCCCAGGTTGGCCAGCAGGGCGAGCTGATCCGCGTCGAGCTCGCCGGGGCGCAGCGGCCAGTCCTCGGGCCAGCGGCTCTGCTCGTGCCAGCCAGCCAGGCGGGGGTTGTGGATGGTCTCGGTGTGGTCGCGGTCGCGGCCGGTCTCCGCCATGGCGATGCCGGTACCGCGCATCGCTGGTACGAGCTCCGTGGTGCTGGCGACCAGCACCTCATGACCAGCGGCCCGGCACGCCCACATGGCCGGGACCATGGGATAGAGGTGCGACGGTGACGGAAAGGTCGTGAAGAGCAGGCGCATCGCTTCTCCTCAATGGGTCGTCCCCGGCGGCGGGGAACGACCGACCCTGCCGGGGGTGGGCCCGCTCATTGGAGTCCCTGCGGGCGGCAGGATCGCTCAAGTGCCGGTGGAGCGGCCGTCGAGGCAGGCGGCGAGCCGTTTCGCCCGGCCGAGGACGGCCCTACGGTCGGCGCATGCGAATACTGTTCACCACCGCCCCGATGTACGGTCACCTCCTCCCCTTGGTCCCGTTGGCGCGAGCGGCCCGGGCCGCTGGCCACGACGTACTGTTCGCCGCTCCCGCGGACTTCGCCGCCGTGGCCGCCGGTCTGGGGCTCAATGCCGCTGCTTCGGCCCCTCCCGTACCGATGGGCCGCATGATGGGCTTCGACCGCGCCGGTGCGCCCATCGGCTGGCCCACGGACCCGGAGCAAAAGCTCGAGCGCAGTGGCCGCGGGTTCGCCCGGCTGGCCGCGACTGTGCTCGACCGGCTGGGCACGCTGGTACGGCAGTACCGGCCGGACCTGATCGTGAGCGAGCCGACGGAGTACGCCGGGCGGATCCTGGCCGCCCGCCACAGCATCCCGTGGGTGGAGCACCAGTGGGGCCTAGCGACGTCTCGGGCGTACCCGAGGGCCGCACAGGACGAGCTGCGGCCCGAGCTGGCGGCGTACGGCGTGGCGGGTCTGCCCGGTCCCGACGCGGTCATCGACGTCTGCCCGGCCAGCCTGCAACTGTCGGATGCGCCACCGGCCCTGCCGATGCGTTACGTGCCCGTTGGCGGGGCCGGCTTGGTCCCGGGCTGGCTGAGCGCCCCCCGGACCCGGCCCCGGGTGTGCGTCACGTTCGGCACCGTCTTCGCTGCTCAGCTGACCGCGCTGGTCACCAGGGTCGTCCGCGCGGTGGCCGAGCTGGACGTCGAGATCGTGCTCGCCGCAGGGTCGGAGGTGGTCTCCGAGCTGGAGCCGCGGCCCGCGCGCGTGCGCGCTGCGGCGTGGCTGCCCTTGGACGTCCTGCTGGCCGGCTGCGACCTCACCGTGCACCACGGCGGGCCGGGCACCGCGCTGACCTCCGTGGTGCACGGCGTGCCGCAGCTGATCTTACCGCAGGCCAGTGACACCGCCGTCTATGCCGAGCAGCTGGCAGCGGCCGGGGTGGCCCGGTCGGTCGGGTCCGGTGCCGGTCCCGCCGAGATCGCCCAGGCCGTCACCGAGCTGCTGACCGGCGGCGGGTTCCGGCAAGCCGCAGCGGCCCTCGCCCGGGAAGCGGCCGGGCGTCCCGCACCGAGCGCCGTCCTGCCGGCGCTGGAGGCGCTCGCCGCCGGGTGAGGAAGCCTTGAGCCGCTTTCGAGTCCGCGCAGCCACGATGGCAAGCGCCGGCCGCCCCGGCGCACCGACGAGAAGAAGGCGAGGCCCGGATGACAAAGTGGTTGGTCACCGGCGCGACCGGCATGCTCGGCACCGAGCTGGTGCGCGCGCTGCGGGGCCAGGACGTCACAGCGGCCGGGCACGCCGACCTCGACATCACCGATCAGCGGGCGACCCGCGCGGCCGTTGCTGGTCACGACGTCGTCGTCAACTGCGCGGCGTGGACCGACGTCGACGGTGCGGAACGGGACCCGGCACCGGCGTTCGCAGTCAACGGGCTCGGGCCGGCGTTGCTCGCCGACGCGTGTCGGGCCGGATCGGCGACGCTCGTGCACGTCTCGACCGACTACGTGTTCGACGGCCGGGCGAGCAGTCCCTATCCGCACGACGCCGGCACGACGCCGCTGTCGGCGTACGGCAGGAGCAAGCTCGCCGGGGAATGGGCTGTCCGGGCCGCCCTGGGCGAGCGCGCGCACATCGTCCGCACCGCCTGGCTCTACGGCATCCGTCAGCGCGGGTTCGTGCAGGCCATCCTGACCGGCCTGCGCGAGCGCGACCAGCTCGAGGTGATCGACGACGTCGTGGGGCAGCCCACCTGGTCACGGGACCTGGCCCGCTGGCTGATCGCCCTCGTCGACAGCGGCGCTCCCGGCGGTGTGCACCACGCGGTCAGCGCCGGGAGCGCCAGCTGGTACGACTTCGCCCGCGCCCTCGCCCGGCTCGCCGGTGCCGATCCCGGCCGGGTCCGGCCGGTCCCCGCGTCCGCCGTGACCCGCCCCGCCGCGCGTCCCCGGTACTCGGTGCTCCGGCCAGACGGGCCCGCTGCGGCGGGTCGCATCCGGGACTGGCACACCGCGCTAGAAGACGCGTTTCCGTCGCTCGCGCAAGCGCACGCGTACCCGCTCACCCCTCTCGGAAGGTGAAAGATGCGACCCCTTCGCGTCCAGGACGCCTGGCATTTACCGCTGGAACCGCACCATGACGACCGCGGCACCTTCGTCGAGTGGTACCGCGCCGAGCCGGTCGAGGAAGCGAGCGGACGCCGACTGCCGCTGGCCCAGGCCAACTGCTCGGTGTCGCGCCGGGGCGTGGTGCGCGGCGTGCACTTCGTCGACGTGCCGCCCGGTCAGGCGAAATACGTGACCTGTGTGGCCGGCACCGTGCTCGACGTCGTCGTGGACGTGCGGGTCGGCTCCCCGACCTACGGCCAGTGGGACAGCGTCCTGCTCGGCGACGGCCGGTGGGACGCCGTGTACCTGCCCGAAGGCCTGGGCCACGCGTTCATGGCACTCAGCGACAGCGCGACGGTGATGTACCTGTGCTCTACGCCCTACGTCGCTGGCCGCGAGCGGGCGGTCGACCCCTTCGACCCCGAGCTGCGCCTGCCGTGGCCCGAGGACGTCCCGGCCGTCGTGTCCGCCAAGGACACCAACGCACCCTCCCTCGAGCAGGCCCGCCGGGCGGGGTTGCTGCCGATCTACAGCGACAGCGCCACGGCAGCGGGCCGGGCGCCGGGCACCCCGGCCCGGGACCCCGTCACCACCTCCACGTATTCCGTCGAACGGCAAAGGAGCAGGACATGACGGACGTCCTCGTCGCAGGCGCCGGCCCGGTGGGGCTCACCGTCACCCACGAACTGAGCCGGTACGGCGTCCAGGTGCGCCTGGTCGACGCAGCTGCGGGCCCGGCGACGACCAGCCGGGCGCTGGCAATCCACGCGCGGACCTTGGAGATCTGCGACCAGATGGGGGTGCTGAAGGATCTGCGGCAGCGGGCACGCAGCATCCAGAACTTCACCATGCATCACCGCGGGCGGCAGCTGGCCCGTTTCGGGCCCAACTATTCGGCCGTCCCGACGCGCTTCCCCCGAACCTTAATGCTCGGGCAGATGACGACCGAGGAAGTGCTGCGCGACGCAGTGCACGAGCGGGGCGTCGACGTCGAGTGGGGCACCCAACTGGTGGCGTCGGAGGAACGCGACGGTCAGGTCCACGCGACGCTGCGGCGCCCCGACGGCGGCGAGGAGCGGGTGACCGTACCGTGGCTGGTGGGTTGTGACGGCGGGCACAGCACCGTGCGCAAGCACCTGGGTCTGCCGCTGCTCGGCGACTCCACCGAGACGTGGCTCATCGCCGACTGCGACGTCGACATGGACCTGCCGCAGGACAGCATCCACTGGATCAAGGCGGGCGAGGGCACGGTCATGGCGATCCCCTTCCCCGAGACCGGTCGCTGGCGGTTGCTGGACACCGTGGACGTCTCCTACGACGGCGATCCCGACCGGGTGGCTGAGCGCTTCGCCGGCAAGCTGCGGACCGCGCTGCGCCGCGGGGTCACCGTACACCGGCCGCACTGGGTGTCGGTGTTCAGCATCCAGCAGCGCATGGTGCCAGCGATGCAGGCCGGGCGCCGGTTCGTGGCCGGTGACGCCGCCCACGTGCACAGCCCCGCGTCGGGCCAAGGCATGAACACCGGCATTCAGGACGCCTTCAACCTGGCCTGGAAGCTCGCGCTGGTCGTGCACGGGCACGCCGCAGCCGGCCTGCTGGAAACGTACTCGGCCGAGCGGGTGCCCGTCGGCCGGGCCCTGCTCGGCTCGACGCGCAAGGCCACCCAGCTGGTGGCTCTGCGCAACACCATGGCGGGCATCGGCCTCCCGATCGCTTTCGCGGTCATCCGCGCCGCGGGGCCGCTGCGCCGGCGGATCGAGTCCTCGATCATCGCGAACATGTCCGCGCTGAACCTGCGCTACCGGGACGGCTCCCTGATCGGCCCGGACGCCGGGGCCGGACCCGCTGCCGGTGAGCGCGTTACCGGCGTGGATCCCGGACGCGCCGCGGAGCCCGGCTGGCGCGACTTCCTGCACCGGCTGCGGACGCCCGGATGGCACCTAGTCGTGGCCCGCGACGACGAGCGCTGGGCGAAGCTGGCCGCGCTGCACAGGCCGTGGCTGCAGGTCTCGGCCACGACCACCGGCGGGGACGGGGTGACGGCACTCGACGACCGGACCGGAGCCCTGCGCAGCGATCTAGGCATCCCGGCGAACGGGTGGGTGCTGGTGCGTCCGGACGGCTATCTGGCGGCGCGGGGCGACACCACCGACGACGCCGCGGTCGCCCTGATCAACACCGTGACTCACCGAGCGAACGCCGGAGACGGGCATGCAGCTGGGACTCGCTGACCGGGTGGTGCTCGTCACCGGGGCCGCCTCGGGCATCGGGCGGGCCACCGCCGAAGCCTTCGCCGCGGCCGGTGCCCGGGTCGCCCTGACGTACAACCGCAACGCCGCACAGGCCGAGGCGCTCGCCGCCGAGCTGGGCGGGGCCGGCCGCGCGCTGGCGTTGCCCTACGACATCGCCGCCCCGGACGACGCGCCCCGGCTGGTGCAAGCCGTCACCGGGGCCTGGGGCGGGGTCGACGTACTGGTCGCCAACGCGTTGCGCCGCGGGCGGCGACGTGGCGACGAACTGTTCGAGCAGTTCCCGGCCGCGGAATGGCAGGGACTGCTCAAGGACAACCTGCACGGCACCGTCCGGCTCGTACAGGCGGTGCTCCCGGCCATGCGGTCGCGGCGCTGGGGGCGGATAGCCCTGGTGTCTTCGCATGTCACCGTGCACGGCCAGCGCGGCCAGGAGATCTATGCGGCGGGTAAGAGCGCGCTGCACGGGCTGGCCCGCAGCCTGGCCTGGGACACGGGGCCCCACGGCATCCTCGTCAACGTGCTCAGCCCCGGCCTGACCAGCACCGACGGGGTCCTGGCGAACCTGCCGGAGCCAGTCCGGCTGGCGGAGCGTTCACGCACCGCGACCGGGCGTCTGAGCACGCCGGGCGACGTCGCCGCCGTCGCCGTGTTCCTGTGCTCGGCGGCCAACGGCAACCTCACCGGCGAGAACATCACGGTCAGTGGCGGCCGGTGAATCCACTGGGCCTCGAGCGATTCTGCCACCGCCGGTGACAGGGTCGTTGCAACGCGAGCGATCGCGCAGATCATCCGAAAGGACCATGCGATGTCGTCCACGAAACAGTCCGCCGCCATCCGCCAGCAAGCCGTTGCCGAGGCGCCCGCCGCGACGGTCTTCGACCTCGTCGCCGACGCGACCCGGTGGCCTCAGCTTTTCACCGCCGGGGTGCACGCCAAGGTCCTGCAGACGCATGCGGACGGCGACCTGGTACGGCGCTGGGCGCTCGACGGGACCACCGTGCGTACCTGGACCTCACGCCGCACCCTCGACCGGGACGGCCTGAGCATTCGGGCCCACAACATCGAGGGCGAGCCCGGTGACCGTGACGAGGTCCGGTGGTCGTTCGAGCAGCTCTCTCCGACGAGCACCCGGGTCCGGGTGGAGCACAACACCACGGGCGACCCGGCTGTCGTCGCCGAGCGCTCGCAGCGCCAGCTCGACGAGTTGGTCGCCGTGGCCGGTCGCGCCGCCGAGCTCGAGCAGCTAGTCATCTCGTTCGCCGACCCGCTGTTCATCGCTGGGCGCAAGGAGGACGCCTACGAGTTCCTCTACGCCGCCGACCAGTGGCCCAGCCGCGTGCCGCACGTGTCGAAGCTGACAATGACCGAGGAGGTCAAGAACATCCAGTTCTTCGACATGGACACCGTCACGCCGGACGGCCGTGGGCACACCACTCGCTCGGTGCGCGTCTGCCAGCCCGACCTGATCGTCTACAAGCAGATCGAGCTGCCCGTCCTGCTGGATGCACACACCGGTCACTGGCGGTTCACCGAGACCCCCGAGGGAGTTACGGTGGAGGCTCGGCACACCGCGACCATCAAGCCGTCGGCCCTGAGCGCGCTGGGCGAGGGCACCACCGTGCAGGACGCCCGCAAGTACCTTCGGCGGGTGCTGAGCACCAACTCCCTGCAGACGCTGCGGTACGCGCAAACCTTCGTCGAGGAACGCGCCGCGCACTGACAGCAGGCCCGCAGCGCCGGATCTCACCCGGACCCGGCGCCCCACCGTGGCCGTCCGCCGTGCAACCCATGCCGACGGTCACGGACGGGCCGCCGGGCTGGGCTCACCCGCCCGACCTGGCGGCCCGTCATTAACCGCCATCCCCGAACCGGCGCACCGAAAGGCTCCTCCGATGCTCGGCACCGACGCGATCCGCCGCTACTGGGACCTGCGTGACTGGCTGCCCGAGCTGTTCGGCGAGCCGGCCGACGCCACCGTACGCATCCCCGGCCCGGCCGACACTGCCGCGTACAGCTGCCCCAGCGGCCCAATCGGTGTCCTCGTGACGGATCCGCACCTGGTGGTCGTGCGCGACCCGGTGCGGCTGGACGGGGGCCGGCGGGACACCTATGTGCGGACCTTCACGCCCGGCAACACCCCCGGCGTGGTCATCCTGGCGCGGATCGGCGACGGCTTCGCGCTGGTGCGGCACTTCCGGCACGCGACCCGTCGGTGGCACCTCGAGCTGCCGCGTGGCTTCGGCACCACTGGGTCCACCCCGCAGGAGGACGCCCGCCGGGAGTTGCACGAGGAACTCGGCGCGCACGCCACCGAGCTGCATCACCTCGGCGCGGTCTACTCCGACGCAGGGATGCACGCCACGCCCGCCCACCTGTTCTACGCCGATGCGGTCCGCTGCCACGTACCCGATGACGACGAGGGCATCAGCCACATCGAGGTTCACTCCCCGGCAAAGCTGGGCCGGCTGATCGGCAACGGCATCGACGACGGCTTCACCCTCGCCGCCTGCGCCCGGGCCGCCGCCCGGGGCCTGTTGCACCTGCGCTGACCCGCACCGGCCCCGCCGGTCCCCCACGACGAAAGACGGACCATGACCACCTCGATCACCCGCTCCACGCTCGAGGCCTCCCCCACGGGCGACCTGGGATCGCTGCTACGCCGCGCCGCCCTACGCCACGGCTCGCGAGACGCCGTCGTTACCAGCGACGTCCGGATGACCTACCGTGAACTCGACACTGCCGCGGACCGTGCCGCCGCAGCCTTCACGACCGCTCCAGGGACCACCGTCGGCCTGATGCCTCTGCTGGACCCCCGGTTCGCCGTGGCGTACTTCGGAGCGCTGCGCGCCGGGCGTACGGTTGTGGCCCTGTCACCGTTTCTGACCGGCGAGAGCCTCGCGCACCAGCTGACGGCGGCGGAGATCGGCCTGGCCGTGCTCGACCAGCGGCTGTACGACCTGGCCCCGCCCGGCGCACCCGTGATCTCGTACGCGACCGGCGCGTGCACGTGGGCGGACTTCCTGGCCTCCGCGCCCATCGGCAGCCCGGCGCCCGCCGCACCGCAGCCCGGCGCCGCCGCGTACATCCACTTCACCAGCGGCACCACCGGCACTCCCAAGGGCGTCGTTATGTCGCACGCCAATCTGCTGGCGAACGCGGCGCAGACCGCGGACGCGCACGAACTGGGCACATTCGGCCGCGTGCTGAACCACCTCCCGCTGTTCCACTTCATGCATCTCGGTGCCGCCGTGCACGCCGGTGCCACGCAGACGCTGGCTCCCGGTCGGGACACCGTTGCCGCCTTCGAGCTGGCCGAGGAGTGCGGTGCGCAGATCTTCTACGCGCTGCCCGCCCAGCTAGCCCGGCTCGCCCGGGACCCGCGGGTGCTGCGGTTGCGGGCCCGGTCGGTGCAAGTCGTCCGCACCGGCGGCACCGCACTCGACCCCGAGGTGGCGACGGTATTGTCCGCCCAGCTCGGGGTGCCCGTATTGCAGGGCTACGGCATGGCCGAGACCTCGGCGCTGACGCACTCCGGCATCCGGGCGCGGCCTGTGCCCGAGTCGGTCGGCCCACCGGTTGCCGGCACCGAGTGCCGCATCGTGGACCTGGAGATGGGAGAGCCGCTGCCACCGGGCGTCCGCGGCGAGGTTCAGGTCCGCGGTCCACAGGTCACCAGCGGCTACTGGCACGGCACGCCGCCGGGGCGGGCCGGCGTGGACGGCTGGCTGGCCACCGGCGACACCGGGCTGCAGGACCAGGACGGGCTGCTCTACCTCAAGGACCGCGTGGACGACCTGTTCAAGACCGGCAACCAGCTGGTGGCTCCCGCCGACGTCGAAGCGGTCTTCCGGGCGCATCCCGGCGTCGGGAATTGCGTCGTCGTGCCCTTCCCCGACGAGATCCTGGGCCACGTGCCGGCGCTGGTGGTCGTCCCCACCGCGGGAAGCGGCAACACCGCCGCACTCGCGATCGCCACGGAGGTCAACGCCCAGCTCGGCGAGCCCTTACGCGTACGCCGGGTCGCGGTCGTCGCCGAGATACCCGGCTCGGACTTCGGCAAGATCCGGCGGCGCGAGATCGGCCGCCGTCTGCATGAGGACCCCGGCAGCTCGCAGCCGGTGCCACCCGCCATCTAAAGGAGCGACATGATCACTCTCATCAACAAGGTCACCGTCACCGGCGACGCCGCACGCTTCCAGCAGGTCCATGCCGACCTGGCCGAGCACATGCGGGTGCAGCCCGGCGCCCGGCGCTTCCAGTTGCTGCGCTCCCTACAGGACCCGGCGGTCTTCGTGGAGGTCGCCGAGTGGGAGAGCCGCGAGCACCACAAGGCCGCGCTGGAGGGCCCCGGCTTCCTCGACAAGGCTAAGGCGCTGCGCAAGCTCGCCACCTTCGAACGGGCGATGTACGAGGTCGTGCGGACTGAGGAACCCGCTCGCTGAAAGCTCGTCGGAGCACGGGGCGAGGGCGAGGTGTGCTCGGTGCCGCTGGTCCCCGCTGCCGGCACCGGCACCGGCACCGGGGACCACAATGCACTCAGGGCCTGTGTCGAAGTCGTTGCCAGGGCGTGGGTTGCTGAGTTGAGGATCTTCGTGTGTCGGTAATCGAGGTGTGGCGAGGTCTCCGGTAGATGGTTCAGCGACCAAGCAGAACCGGAAACCGGAGACCTCGTGGACACCCTAGCGGTGACGAGGCGGCATGACCTGGCCGACGTGCAGTGGGCGGCGCTGGAGCCGTTGTTGCTCGTGTCGAAGCGGCCGGGTCGACCGTCGTCATGGACCAGGCGGCAGTTGATCGACGGGATCCGGTGGCGGGTCCGGGTGGGTGCCCCGTGGCGGGACGTGCCACCGCATTACGGGTCCTGGTCGGCGGTGTACGGGTTGTTTCGGCGCTGGCAACGCGATGGGGCCTGGCAGCGGATCCTCACCGCGTTGCAGGTCCTCGCCGACGCGGTCGGGTGGATCACCTGGGACGTGTTCGTGGACTCCACCAGCGCTCGGGCACATCAGCACGCTGCCGGGGCGCGGAAGAGGGGGATCTGCAGGCCGAGGCGCCCGGCGGCGTCAGCGTCGAGCCGGACGACCATGCCCTGGGTCGCTCTCGTGGTGCGTTGACCACGAAGCTGCACTTGGCGTGTGAGCAGGGGCAGAAGCCCTTGGCAATAGTGTTGACGGCTGGTCAGCGTGGGGACAGTCCGCAGTTCATCCCGGTCCTGGACGCTATTCGGGTTCCTCGTGTGGGCGCCGGCCGTACCAGGACCCGACCGGATCGGGTCCTGGCCGACAAGGCGTACAATCGAGGGCCAACCCGCCGTTACCTGCGCCGTCGTGGAATCGCCGCGACCATCCCGTCGAAGGCCGACCAGGACGCCAACCGGCGTCGGAAGGGGTCGAAGGGCGGCCGGCCCCCGGCCTTCGACCCCGAGCGGTGCAAGCAGCGTCATGCCGTGGAGTGCGGCATCAACCGGCTCAAACGCCACCGGGCCGTCGCGACCCGCTTCGACAAGCTCGCCGTGCGCTACCAGACCACCGTGCACATCGCCGCGATCAACGAATGGCTATGACCGACTTAGACACAGGTCCTAGTAGTGCTTTGTTAGGTTGGCGTGTCGCTGGCCGTCGGTAGCGGTTCGGGCTAGGCCGTGTTTCGTAGGGCGCGGAGCTATTGGTTGATGGCGGCGATGGTGAGGGTGGCTTCGTAGCGCACGGCGAGTTTGTCGTACCTGGTGGCCATGGCGCGGTGTTGTTTGAGCTGGTTGATGCCGCACTCCACTGCGTGACGCAAGCGGTAGAGGTCGGGGTCGAACGCGGGTGGACGTCCGCCTTTGGAGCCTTTGGCTTTGCGGTGGGCGTCCTGGTCGGTCTTGCTCGGGATGCACGCGCGGATGCTGCGGGATCGCAGGTGGGATCGGTTGGCCTTGGACGTGTACGCCTTGTCGGCCAGCGCGGTGTCGGGGCGGGTGCGTGGCCGGCCGCCACCGGTGCGGGGGACGCGGATCCTGGCCAGTACGGGGATGAACTGTGGGCTGTCGCCGCGTTGTCCGGCGGTCACCACCACGGCCATCAGTTTGCGGCCTTGTTCGCAGGCCAGATGGGTCTTGGTGGTCCAGCCGCCCCTCGACCGGCCGAGGCCGTGGTCTGCCGGCTCGGTCTGCACACCACCGGGGGGGCTCTTTCTGCGCCTGACCGTCGCGGCGGGCCCCAGCGACGTGGTGATGGGCGCGGCTGATGGTCGAGTCCACACTCACCGTCCAGCCGATCAACCCCGCCGCGTCCGCGCTGGCCTGCAACGAGGTGAGAATCCGAGACCAGACGCCGTCACGCTGCCAGCGCCGAAACCACCGGTACAGGGTCTGCCAGGGCGGGTAGTGCGCGGGCACGTCTCGCCACGGTGATCCGGTCCGGACCCGCCACCGGATGCCGTCGATGATCAGTCTCATGGTCCATCTGCGTGGCCGAGCATGACCCGTTCCCGCAGGCAGCAACGGCTCGAGTACCGCCCACTGCACGTCGGTCAGGTCATGTCGCCTCGCTGCCGCTACGCTCGGCACGAGGTCTCCGGTGTGAAGTTCTAGCTTGGTCGCTGAACCAACTACCGGAGACCTCCTCGATTAGCGACCACCGCCACGCCGTTGACCGCTACGAAACACGGCCTAGTTCGATGTTGGTGTGACCCCTGACGAGCTTTCCGTTGTGCGGCAACGGCTTGAGGCGTTCGCCGCGGATGTGTTCACCCCGCTGGTGCGCTCGGATCAGCGGGCCAAGGGTGAGATGTATCTGCGGGGTTTGTTGTTGGACGGGTGGCGTAAGTCGATGCAGCCGATGGCGGATCAGCTCGGGGTGGATCATCAGGGGTTGCAGCAGTTCGTGCTGACGTCTACGTGGGACACCGCGGCGGTGCGGATACGGCTGGCCCGCCGGGCGGTCGAGGTGGTCAGGCCGGTCGCGTGGGTGGTCGACGACACCGGCTTTCCGAAGGACGGCACGAGTTCGTCGGGCGTGGCCGGGCAGTACTCGGGGACGTTGGGCAAGGTGGCGAACTGTCAGATCTGGGTGAGCGTGCACGCCGTCACCGACACCGCGTCGTGTCCTCTGGACTGGCGGTTGTTCGTGCCGACGTCGTGGGACGACCAAGCCGTTGACGAGGCGGACCGGCCCGTGGTGGCCGCTCGCCGGACCCGCTGTGGGATACCCGAGGACGAGCGTCATCGGCCGAAGTGGGCGCTGGTCGTGGGGATGCTCGACGAACTGGCCGAGCACGGCCTGCGCCCACCGCTGCTGGCGGCGGACGCTGGCTACGGAGACAACAGCCGGTTCCGCAGCGCCTTGGACGAGCGTGGGATCGGCTACAATCATGCAGGTCAAAGGCGACGCCCTCGCTCACAAGCCAGAGGTGCAACCGGTGCGGCGGGTGTGGTCCGGGCGTGGTCGCCCACCCATCCGCACCGAACCGCGCTACCCCAGACGGCGGTCAGCCTGGTCGAACACATCCGCGCCGCCGGCCGCCAGGCTGCGGAGACGATCACCTGGCGGGAAGGCTCGAAAGGCACGATGAGCTCCCAGTTCATCTTCCTGCGAGTCCGTCCGGCTGGGCACCGCGTCGCTCGTGACCCGGACGGTCTCCTGCCCGAGCGGTGGCTGATCGCTCAGTGGCCGGACGACGAGGCCGCGCCGGTCAAGTACTGGATGTCCAGCCTGCCGGCCACCACCAGTCACGCCGATCTTGTCCGCTACGGCAAGATCCGCTGGCGTATCGAACACGACTATCGAGAACTGAAGACCGGCTTCGGCCTGGACCACTTCGAAGGCCGCTCCTGGACCGGCTGGCACCGCCACGTCACCCTGGTTACCGCCGCGCATCTGTTCGTCACCGAACTGCGTCTGGACCTAAAAGCGGATGCTCCGGCCTGACCCTCTATGCGGTCATCCGCGAGCTGCAACGACTCCTCGCGACCTGGACCGGCGCCTGCAGCACCTGCCACCAACCCGTGAAACCGTTACACCGCAACAAACGCCACCGAACCTAACAAAGCACTACTAGCTCCCGGCAGCGCCCAGGACGCCGGCCAGATAGTCCAGCGTCTTGTCCACCTCGCCAAGCGAGGGCGCCCGGTTGAGGAACCCGTGCGGCATGCCGGTGGCCACCCGCACTCCGGCCGGCACACCGGCTTCGCTCAGCTGACGGGCCAGCAACTCGCCCGAGGGGCGCAGGTCATCGCACTCCGCGACGAGGACCTCCGTCCGGGGCAGCCCGGCCAGCGGCGCCAGACCGGCGAACGCGTAGGGCGGCACGTCGTCGACGCTTCCTACATAGCCGGTGACCATCGCCTCCACCGTGGCCGACAGCAGGCGCAGCATCGGCGGCAGCTCCGCCAGCTCCGCCGCCAGCGCGGGATCGAGCGCGGGCACCGGGAAGTGGGCGAGCGGATAGACCAGCGCCAGCAGGTCGGCCTGCGGGCCACCCTCGTCGCGGCTTTGCAGGGCCGAGGTGAGGGCCAGCGTCGCCCCAGCGCTGGCGCCGCCCAACGCGGCGGGCACCTCACAGCGCCGGCTCGCCCACTGCCATACGGCGTGCACGTCATCGCTGGGCACCGGGTAGTGCACGCCGCCGACAGCCAGCCGGTAGCCCACGGACACCACTTCTGCTGTAGCCCGGTGCGCTACCTCGGCCGCCACCATGTGCGCCTCCGGCATCTGCAGGTCCCCGGCCCCGAACCCGCCGCCGTGCGCCCATACCAGGCGCGCCGTCACCTCGGCGCCCGTCGGACGGTAAACCCGGACGGGTACGGGACCGTGCGGACCGTCCACCTCCGCCTCCTCCACCGTCACCCCCTCCGGCATCCTCCACGGCGCAGGGTCGGCGTTGAACTCCATGAACCGGCGCACGACCTCGGCGTCGGAGCCGAAGTTCTCGAACGAGAGATCCTTGACCAGGTGCAGCCGCCGGGCGAGGTACGAGTCGAGAGGCATGAGATCTCCTAGCAGGTCCAAGGACGACAATGCCGCCCTACAGTACGGAAATCAATCTTAGCCGGACCTTTCTTCCACGAAGGACGTCGCCGGACAGACTAGTGCCTCGTCATGCAGCTTTGAACGGGTAATCCGGGCGGCGGATCTTGGAGTTGATCGCGAATCCGGATTTCGGTCGGGCGTGTTGGTTGCGCCAGCGGATGTAGGCGCCGATGGCGGCGTCCTGCTCGGGGTGGCTGCGGTGGTCGGTGCCGTTGAGGGCGAAGTAGCGCACGGCGGCGAACTCGGCCTCGATCCAGTTCAGCCAGGACGCGTAGGTCGGTAGGAACACCAGGTCGACGTGGTTGGCGGCGCACCGGGCGCGGACTTCGGGGTGCTTGTGTGGGGAGAAGTTGTCCAGGATCAGGTGGAGGTGCTGGTTGGGCCAGCGGTGGCGCAGGGTCTTGAGGAGGCTGAGGAACTCGCGCCAGCGTTTGCGGTCGCGGATGCGGTAGTGCAGGCGTCCGGTGGCCAGGTCGAGGGCGGCGATCATGTGCCGCACGCCTTGGTCACGCCGGTAGGTGGCTCGAAGTCGCACGGGTTGTCCGGTGGGTCGCCAGGCGCGGCCGGGTCGGGGTTGCAGGTTCAGGGGCCCGAACTCGTCCACGCAGATCACCCTGCCGTCGGCGGGTGGGTGGTCGTAGAGGTCGAGGATCCGGCGCATCTTCGTGGTGAAGTCCGGATCGGTGCTGGCCTTCCACGTTTTGGTGGCCTGCCAGGACACGCCGCGTTCGTGCAGGACACGGCGCACGGTCTCGACGCTGATCGTGGTGACGTAGCCGGGGTCGATCAGGTAGTCACGCAGCTTGGTCAGGGACCAGCAGGAGAAGGGTCGGCCGAGGAAACGGGGGTCGCACCGGGCGATGACACAGATCCAGTCTCGGGTCTGCTCATCGATCCGTCTCGGTGCGCCCCCGCACCCGTTTTGGGTCGAGCGCGTCGAACCCCCGCTCGTTGAACGCGTGGATCACGTCCCGCACGTAGTCCTCGGTCGCTGTCAGCAGGTGGGCGATGTCCGGGGCCGGCTGTCCTTGGGCGGACATCAGCACCACGATCGCCCCCCGCACTTTCACCGGATCCTTCGCCGTGCGGGTGATCCGCTGCAACCGCTGCCCCTCGGCCATCGACACCTGCCGGACGAACACCTCCGGCCGTCTACCCACCGGCCACCACCTCCCAAGGTCGAACGTTGAGAGACGGCCTGCCCGACAGATCCTCAGAACTGACGGATTACACGATCAACGTTCCAAGACGAGGCACTAGTACGGCAGCTGCCGTTTGAGATGTTCTGGTGGGGTCTGTCAAACGAACGGCCCTGTCTCACATTCGGTGGTGACGGAGGGTGCTGTTATCCGAGGAGGATGCGGTGGCGGAGCAGGGTGAAGCTTGCTCGTCCGTGCATTTGGCGTGCGATCCGCTTGGTCTTGGTGTTGACGCCTTCGGTGGGGCCGTCGCTGTAGGGGAGCGTGAGTGCGGCGTTCACGGCGTCGCGGTCTCGTTCCATTCCTCTGGTGAAGGCGTGCAGGTGAGGTAGATCGACGGCGTGGGCCTGGGTGATCCAGAGGGTGAGATGGTCGGCGTTTCCCGGTTGAGGCGTCAGGAGTTCGGCGAAGCCCCCAACGGCGGCGGCCAGTTGGGTCATCTCGGGGCAGGCTGCGGTGAGCCGTGCCAGTAGATTCTGGTGCTCGGGTTTGAGGTTGGCGGGCCTGGTGAGGATCATCCGGGCGAGGCGGCGTGGGGAGATGTGGCTGCGGTCGGCGTCCGCGCGGCCTTGGTTGATGTACTTGTGCAGGAGGTTGAGGCAGCCGGTGAAGCCGAGGGCCTTGATCTCTTCGAAGAGGTGCTTGACGCCGACGGCGGGGTCCTCGGCTCGACGTTTGCGTAGGTGTTCGCGGTAGGGGTCCACGAGGCCGGCCCGGTATTTGGGGACGCGGAGCATCCGCTCGGGCTGGTCGGCTCGTGCATAGCGTTTGACGGTGTTCAGAGCCAGTTGCAGGCGGCGGGCGCACTCCAGCAGGCCGACGCCCTGGTCGAGCAGGTCATGGACCTGGTGCCAGCGTTCCAGGGTCGTCTGTGCGCGGGGCCCGTTGTAGATGGGTGCGTCCAGTACGGGGCCCAGCAGGTGCTGTGTGCCTTTACTTCGCTGAGAGATGCTTCGCACAAGTTGTGCCATAGGTGCCACCTGTCCGCGACCTGCACCGCGTCGGGCAGGGCACGGCGGATGGCCTCGGCGTAGGTGGCGGAGCCGTCGCGGCACACGACCTCGACGCCGGGATGCGCGCTCAGCCACGCTTCGAGGGTGTCGGCGGTGCGATCGGGTAGTACGTCGATCCGCTCATGGGTCCCGGCGTCGATCACCAAGGTGGCGTAGCGGTGCCGCCGGCGCAGAGCGAAATCGTCCACGCCGATAACCCGGGGCGTCCGCCCGGTGGGCAACGGGATGCGCAGCAGGGCGCGCAGGGCCGTGTGACGGGACAGGCCCATGGTCAGTATCGCCAGCAAACGTGCCCCTGCCCGGCCCGCTAACTCCTTGACCACGGCTTTGATCTGCCTGTTCAGACGGGCCGTGCGGCGTTGGTAACGCTCTAGGCCGTGTTTCGTAGGGCGCGGAGCAATTGGTTGATGGCGGCGATGGTGAGGGTGGCTTCGTAGCGCACGGCGAGTTTGTCGTACCTGGTGGCCATGGCGCGGTGTTGTTTGAGCTGGTTGATGCCGCACTCCACTGCGTGACGCAAGCGGTAGAGGTCGGGGTCGAACGCGGGTGGACGTCCGCCTTTGGAGCCTTTGGCTTTGCGGTGGGCGTCCTGGTCGGTCTTGCTCGGGATGCACGCGCGGATGCTGCGGGATCGCAGGTGGGATCGGTTGGCCTTGGACGTGTACGCCTTGTCGGCCAGCGCGGTGTCGGGGCGGGTGCGTGGCCGGCCGCCACCGGTGCGGGGGACGCGGATCCTGGCCAGTACGGGGATGAACTGTGGGCTGTCGCCGCGTTGTCCGGCGGTCACCACCACGGCCATCAGTTTGCGGCCTTGTTCGCAGGCCAGATGGGTCTTGGTGGTCCAGCCGCCCCTCGACCGGCCGAGGCCGTGGTCTGCCGGCTCGGTCTGCACACCACCGGGGGGGCTCTTTCTGCGCCTGACCGTCGCGGCGGGCCCCAGCGACGTGGTGATGGGCGCGGCTGATGGTCGAGTCCACACTCACCGTCCAGCCGATCAACCCCGCCGCGTCCGCGCTGGCCTGCAACGAGGTGAGAATCCGAGACCAGACGCCGTCACGCTGCCAGCGCCGAAACCACCGGTACAGGGTCTGCCAGGGCGGGTAGTGCGCGGGCACGTCTCGCCACGGTGATCCGGTCCGGACCCGCCACCGGATGCCGTCGATGATCAGTCTCATGGTCCATCTGCGTGGCCGAGCATGACCCGTTCCCGCAGGCAGCAACGGCTCGAGTACCGCCCACTGCACGTCGGTCAGGTCATGTCGCCTCGCTGCCGCTACGCTCGGCACGAGGTCTCCGGTGTGAAGTTCTAGCTTGGTCGCTGAACCAACTACCGGAGACCTCCTCGATTAGCGACCACCGCCACGCCGTTGACCGCTACGAAACACGGCCTAGCACCCCGGGAACCTGCTCGCGGAAGGTGTGGCGGCAGCCGCGCGTGGAGCACACCAGACGCCGTACCCGCACGCGGACCACCACCCGCCGCCCGTCGACCGGAACGTCGGCTACTGTCCGCCAGTGATAGCCGTGGACCCGTCCCGACGAGGCCCCGCACAGCGGGCAGACCGCGGTGTCCTGCGGCGTCCGGGCCCGCACCACGATCCGCTCACCCTCATCGGCCACATCCTCGATGACCAGCGGGGACAGCCCCGAGAACACCGTCTGTACAAGTATGTTGCGCTCATCCACAGAGGAGCAACGACACCTGCTGCCCTCCGTTACTACCGAATGTGATAAAGGGCCGTTCGTTTTACAGTCCCAGATCCGGCGTAGGTCGAACACGCCCTGGCCCGCATGAAGACCTTCAAGATCCTCCGCGACTACCGACGCGCCGCCAGCACATTGACCGAC
This sequence comes from Micromonospora sp. PTRAS2, assembly GCF_054052245.1. Lineage (NCBI taxonomy): Bacteria > Bacillati > Actinomycetota > Actinomycetes > Micromonosporales > Micromonosporaceae > Micromonospora > Micromonospora sp. PTRAS2. The sequence continues at coordinate 50,658 of NZ_JBSWBU010000014.1, read as the reverse complement.
ACCGCATCCGGCATCGCCCACCTCCACAACATCATCCTGCTCGGGTGACACCGACACCGTTGACCGGCAACGCCATCACCGAGTTACGAGACATCCTTTAGTCACGGTAGATGTGAGGATGCCTTGTCGACACAGGACGAGGCTCCCGGCAAGAGGGCATTTGGGATGTGTGCTGGTCGGGTGTATCGCACAATGGATGCGATCGATGGACCGGGTTCAGTCGGTAGACGGGTATGGATCGGGTGCGGCGGTACCCGTCTGACCTGACCGATGCGGAGTGGGAGTTCGTTGAGCCGATGCTGCCGTCGCCGCAGTGGATGGGCAGGCCGGAGAAGCATCCTCGTCGGGCGATCGTCGACGGCATCCTGTACGTGGTGTGGACCGGGTGCCCGTGGCGGTATCTGCCGGTGGACTTCCCGCCCTGGCAGACGGTGTGCTCCCATTTCCAGCGGTGGAGCCGGCGGGGTGTGACCGAGCGGATTCTCACCGAGCTGCGGGAGCAGGTCCGTCTGGCCCATGACCGGGCGGCCGAGCCGACAGCGGGGATCATCGACTCCCAGAGCGTGCGGGCTGCCGACACCGTGCAGCGCGACACCCGCGGCTACGACAGCGGGAAGAAGGCCAACGGCCGCAGGCGGTTCATCGTCACCGACACCCTGGGCCTGCTGGTCACCGTGCGGGTTTTGGCCGCCTCCTGGCAGGACCGCGACGGCACGAAGGACGCCATGCTCGCCACGTATGAGGCGACCCCGATCCGGCACGTGTTCGCCGACTCCGGCTTCGCCGACCGCCTGGTCGACTGGGGCCCGTGACATGCTGCGCACCACCCTGGAGATCGTGCGTAAGCCCACCGACCAGCAAGGGTTCGTCGTGCACCGTCGCCGCTGGGTGGTGGAGCGGTTCCGCCACCGAGGGCGGCCCGGGTGGAAAAATTCGTTCTGCCTGACGCATGCGATCCGGGCGGGCAAGAGCGATCGGGCCCGGTGCAATAACCCGGCCGGGCGAGGCGGCGTCGTGCGGTGGGTGACCAGAGCAGGGGAAAGCTTCACTTGGACGGTCGGTTTTGTGCGGTCGGTGATGCGGTCCAGCAACCGGGCGCTGTTCGCGCCTATCTGGTGCCCTGCCTGGTCGACTGCGGTCAGGGCAACGGGTCCGAAGGCGGAAGGTGGTGTCGTACCCGGCCGGTGAGATGTCGGCCGGGGCGGAGAAGCCGGCTTCGCTGGGTGCGTCAAACTTGATCATTTGGGCTCTCCCCCAGCGGTAGGTACGACGCGCTCGACTCGACGAGCTTCGCGACGCGCTCACACCAGCGAATCTCCGCCTCGGACCGTTCGATGGTCAGCTCCCGCATCCAGCTCACGAAGGGCGGCTTGCACTGCGCCCAGTCGGCCTTCATCGCCGCCTGCAACTGCTGGATCCCGGCACTGAGCTGGACTGCGCGGTTACGCAGGGCCGCCGCGGCCTCGGAGCGCGGCAGGGCCGGCAGGAAGGAGAACGCCGCCAGGAAGGGGTCCGGCGGCGTCGCCACCGACCACCAGTTTTCCCGCAGCAACGACTGGAACTCGACAGCCCCCCGTTCGGTGATCTCGTAGGTGGTCCGGGCCGGTCGCGCGCCCACCTGCTCGGTGGCCACCTCCCGCAGCAACTCCTCCTCGGAGAGCTTGCGCAGGGCGTGATAGATCGACCCGGGCTGCACGTTGGCCCACTTGTCGGCACTCCAGCTCAGCAATTCCCGGCGTACGTCGTAACCGTGCACGGGCTGCATCCACTGGACCAGGCCGAGGATCATCATCCGGGTCGCCGACATATCTCACAGGTTAATAGCCAAACTTGACTGAGCGGCGCGCAGGTGTCGGGCCATCCGGCAACTCGCCGAGCAGCTCCAGGCGGTGCAGATGCCGGCGCAGGATGCCGCCGGATGCAACCACCGAGGCACCTCCAGGGAACGCGGAGGCTGGGTGGACCCGGGTCCGAGAGCGAGGCCAGCCACCGGGACTGCGTAGTTGTTTTCGACTCTGTCTCACATTCGGCTCTGTCTCACATTCGGTGGTGACCGAAGGTAGTCGATGTCGTTGAGATCATGTGTGCAAGATTGATGATCTTATGAAGATGGTGTTCTCGGGGTTGTCCCCGCTGGTGATCGATGACGTCACGGACGAGGGCGAGTGGATTCTGGTGTGGGCTCGGACCCCTGGGACGCCTGTGGCCTGTCCGGGCTGCGATGCGGTGACGGGCCGGGTGCACGGGTATCACCAGCGGACTCTCGCGGACGTGTCGGTCGATGCCCGGCCGGTGGTGCTGCGGGTACGCGTGCGCCGTCTGGTCTGCCCGACGCGGGGCTGCCGCCGCACGTTCCGCGAACAGCTTCCGGGTGTTCTGGAGCGTTACCAGCGCCGCACACCCGGACTGATCTCCCAGGTCGCTGCGGTGGTGCGCCATCTGGCCGGCCGGGGCAGCGCTCGCCTGATGTCGGTCCTGGCGATGGTCGTCATGTCCCGACACACCGCCCTGCGGTCGCTGCTACGCATTCCGCTGCCCGAACGGAGAGTGCCCCGCGTGCTCGGGGTTGACGACTTCGCGCTGTGCCGGCGTCGTCGTTACGCCACCGTCCTGATCGACGCGGTCACCCGCCAGCGCGTCGACGTGTTGCCCGACCGCAAGGCCCACACGTTGCAGACGTGGCTGCGGGAGCATCCCGGCGTCGAGGTGGTGTGTCGGGACTCCTGCGGCGCCTACGCCGAGGCGATCCGCCGTGCCCTGCCTGCAGCGGTGCAGGTCGCCGACCGTTGGCATCTGTGGCACAACCTCGCCGAGGCCGTCCGCAAAGAGGTCACCGCGCACAGCATGTGCTGGGCCGCCGCCGGCCTGCCGCCCCAGGAGGGTAAGCGGGCGGTGACCACCCGGCAGCGGTGGCAGCAGGTCCACGACCTGCTCGACAAAAGAGTCGGCCTGCTCGAATGCGCCCGCCGGCTCAACCTTGGCCTCAACACCGTCAAACGCTACGCCCGGATCAGCGAACCCGAAAGCCTGGTCCGCGCACCGCAGTACCGGCCCACCCTCGTCGACCCCTACCGCGAGCACCTACGGCGCCGCCGCCAACAAGATCCCGCCGTCGGCGCCACCCAACTCCTGACCGAGATCAGAGAAATGGGCTACACCGGCAGCCTCAACCTGCTCTACCGCTACATCACCCAAGGCCGGGTTGAAGCCGACCGCCCAGCTCTGTCGCCTAGGCGTCTGACCCGCTACCTCCTCACCGAACCTGACCAGCTCGCAGAACACCAGCGGACGCTCGTCGACGCCCTCACCGCCGCCTGCCCGGAGATGACCGTGCTGACCGGCTTCATCGGCTCGTTCGCCGCGCTCCTCACGCCAGCAGCCGGCAACGACGACCGTCTCGACTCGTGGATCGCCGAGGTCAAGGCCACCGACCTGCCCTACCTGCACACCTTCACCCGCGGCCTCGGCCTGGACCGCGCCGCTGTCAACGCCGCCCTGACCCATCCGTTCCACAACGGCGGCACCGAAGGCGTCAACACCAAACCAAACTGATCAAGCGACAAATGTACGGACGCGCCGGGTTCGACCTTCTGCGACACCGCATCCTGCTCGGCTAACCGGCACTCACCGTCACCACCAAATGTGAGACAGAGCCGAAAACGCCACACTCCCTCTGTGAGAAACCGCTACTGAGCTGCAGTGGGACGGTTCGCAGGCATTTAAGCTGGCTCACCTTGCGCCCGGTTGAGTCCTCTCGGATGGGTCGCCGTGGACAGGCTCGGCATCCACTCCCAGGGCTGCGCCGCTGTCGCCCCGAGCCGGTGGCCGGAGCGGGACCCGCCGAGCCGGCCATCCGGTCAGCGAGGTTGGCAGACAGGCATCCTGCCCGATCCACCGTCGTCGGCGGGGGTTTCGCGGCGCGTCGTCAAGTGCCCTGCCGGGGCGGGGGCGGCTCGCGCCCCCGCCCCCGTCGCATCGGCCGGTCAGCCCGTGCGCCACTTCTGGTTGGCCGTTCCGGCGCAGTCCCAGAGCTGGAGGCGCGCGCCGTCGTTGCCGTTCGCGTCCTTGATGTCGACGCACTTGTTGGCCTGAAGGTTGACCAGGTCTCCGGCCGAGTTCAGGGTGAACTGCTGGGCGCCGGTGCCGTTGCAGGTGTAGAGCTGCACCACCGCTCCGTTCGCTGTGGACCCGGCGTCGATGTCCATGCACTTGTTGTTCTGGCTCTTCAGCGCCGTGCCGCTGAACGTCCACTTCTGCGCGTTGGTGTTGTTGCAGTTCCACATCTGCAACGGCGCGCGGTCGACGAAGTTGGAGCTCGGCACGTCGATGCACTTGTTGTTCCAGGTGCTGACCACGGGCACCCCGGTGGCCGGGTTGCCGCCGGTGCCGCCGGTGAACGGGCTGAGGATCAGCCCGGCCGCACGTGGGTCGCCGTCGTGCACCAGCGACTCGAATCCGCCGACGTCGTCGAAGGCGAACGCGTATGCCCGGCCGTCGGTCATGTTGGCGTGGATCAGGCGGGCGTACTGGTTGGTGGGGCTGTTGCGGTAGAAGTCGGCGGCGTTGGTGGTGGGCTGGGTGTCGATGGTGCCGAGCGTGCCCCGGTTGAGCGCGGCGCAGAGCGTACGCGAGATCGGGCCGACCACCTGGTCGTTCGGCGCGGGCAGGTCGCCGTCGCAGCCCCAGACGCTGGCCGAGGAGGGCCGGTTGAAGGAGGCGACCACCTGGCCGCTGCCGTTGGTGAAGGTCATGGTGTTGCCCGACGTACGGCCGTAGTACCTGATGGCCGGCTGGTCGGCGAAGGGCACCACGGTCAGGGTCTTCGCGGTGTACGCGTTCCACGCGGAGGCGACGTAGGAGTCCAGGTAGGTGGTGCTCAGCAGGCCGGCCGCGGCCGCCTTGCCCGGAGCCAGGACTCGCAGCACGGTCCCGTCGGAGCGGGTGTGGACGGTGTTGGCCCAGCCCGGCTGCGCCCGGATCCCGTCGATGACCGCGTTGCGGCCGTTGGCCACCACGTCGCCGGTGCGCTTGGTGACGCCGTTGGCACCGGTCACGGTGACCGCGTGCGGGATCGCGAACATGTCGACCTGAGAACTGTTGAGCCACAGGCCGGAGTCGTTGTAGGTGAACTCGCTCCAGTCGAAGAGGATGTCGCGGTTCGCGTCACCGGCCGCCCAAGGCGCGGGCTGCACCAGCCCGTCCGGGGTGAGGAAGAACTTCAGCTTCTGCCCGAGGGCGAAGTAGACCCGGCCGGAGAAACCACGGGGGAACTGGAGGGTGATGCTGCCGCCGTTGCCGGGGCCCGGTATGGAGACGTCCGGCGCGGGCGACGGCGGGATCTGGCCGCCGGTCCACGGCGCGAAGGCGCCGCCGGAGGTGACGTAGCCGAGCCGGCCGGTGGACAGCTGGACGCCGATGACATAGAGGTAGACCGCGTCGCTGCGGCCGGTGGTGTTGGTGACGGTGACGGGCAGCAACGCCGGTCCGACCGCGTGGGCGGGCGTGGCGACGACGGCGGCCGCGAGGCCGGCGAGCAGTGCGGACGCGGCGGCAAGCAGCTTTCTTCGGAGACGCATGGCGACACCTCGCTGGAGACGGGACGGGAGAGCGCTCTCTCAGCAGGGTCCGATTGTTAACAATGTTTGTCAATAGGTGCTTGCTTCAGCCCGCCCTCGCCGACGGTCACGTCGTGCGCGACGGCGACCCCCGCACGGGTGACCTGGCCGGGTGGCCGCCGGCGCAGCACCGCTGCGCCGGCGGCCACCCGGGGACCGGTCAGAGACCGGCCGCGTGGGCGGCGGTGGTGCCGCCGACCACCGGAAGAACGATCTTGCTGCTCTTCAGGGCGACGTTGATGTTCGCGGCGGTGGTGTCCGCCTGGCTGGAGTACTGCGGGTAGCTGGCCACGATGATCACGCCGATCCGGTGGCCCGGCTTGAAGACGTAGTCCTCCGGCAGCAGCGGGAAGGTGAAGTTGTACGACTCCCCCACCATCAGCGGCACGGCGGTGCGGATGGACTGCCGGTTCTGGGCGTCCATGATGCCCTTGGTGACCAGCTCGTAGTCGGCCGTGGCGACCCGCTTGGCGGTCTGCTTGTAGCAGCCGTCGTCGGTCGGGCTGTTCAGCCCCCAGCAGTCCTCGGTGGCCAGGGTGATGATGCCCTCGCCGGAGGCCCGGTGCGCCACCCGCTCGTCGGTGCCGTAGTCGACCAGGATCGCCCCGAAGTTGGTGTCGGTCTGGTCGGCCGAGGCCCGCAGCTGCACCGTCGGCGTGCCCGAGATGTGCAGGGGCGCGGTCAGCGGCGCGGACAGGAACGCCAGCCGGTTCGGCTGCACCGTGTCCGGGTTGAGGATCATCGTGTTCTGGCTCTGGGTACGGCTGTCCTGGAATGCGCCGGTCGCCGGCTTGGCGGTCGGCACCAGCTTCAGGCCGCCGGCCCCGGTGGTGCCGGGCTGGAGGAACACCTCGGTGTCGGCCTTGCCGGGGATCGGCCAGTCGGCGTGGGTCTCCCACACGTCGGCGGCCCGCTCCAGGTCGACCCGGGGCTCGTCCATGATCCCGTTGGCCACCCCGTGCAGCCAGAAGTCGAACCACCGGTGCAGGGTGGACACCCAGACCGCGCGGCGCGAGTCGAACGGGTCGACGTGCCCCTCCTGGGAGAGCCACAGCTTGCGCGGGATGTTGTTCTCCGCCAGGGCGTACCAGAACTTGCTGAAGTGGTCCGGGCGGACGTTGTCGTCGTTGAGACCGTGGTAGAGCAGCACGCTGGCGGTCATGTTGGGGACCTTCTTGACGTAGCTGCGCTCGTTCCAGAAGGCGGTGTAGTCGCCGTGCTCGTCGCCGTCGGCGGCGGCCATCGCGTCACGCACCGGCTTGCAGTAGTCCCGCCGCTCCGGGTTGGTGACGGTGTTGGCCAGCGACGCCACGTAGCTGTTGCCCCGGGTGACCACCCCGTTGCTGCGCACGTAGTCGTAGTACTCGGTGGGACCGCTGATCGGCACCACCGTGGTCAGGCCCTTGACGCCGGTCACCGCCGTCGCCATGGCCAGCGAGCCGTCGTACGACTTGCCGATCATGCCCGACTTGCCGTTGTGCCAGTCGGCGGTGACCACCTGGCCGGCCGCGTTGCGCGCGGTGGCCCGGCCGTTGAGCCAGTTGATCGCCTGCTTGGCGCTGAGATTGTCCTGGTTGGCGTTGGTGGTGGGGCAGCCGGTGGAGTTGTTGGTGCCCACCATGTCCAGCAGGATCACCGCGTAGCCGCGCGGCACGAAGTAGTTGTCGTAGAACAGCGGCCACCTGTCGAGCAGGCCGTCGCCGTCCAGGTCGGCCTTGCACTCGGACTCGTTGCCCCGGCAGACCGTCGAGTAGTAGGGGCTGGCGTCCATGATGACCGGCACCTTGAGCCCGTTCGCGGTGGCCGCCGGTCGCATCAGGTCGAACGCGATGATGTCGCGCAGACCGTCGTTGTCGCTGTCGAAGGTGGAGTCGATGAACAGGCGTTCCCGGATGGCGTCGGCGTAGCCGAACACCGGCTGGGTGACCCCGTCCTGGACCACGATCGCCGGTGCGTCCGACGCCGCCACCGCCCGTGGCGCCGCGCCCAGGGCGGCGAGCAGCACCGCGGCCAGTACGGCCGCCCCGGCGCGAAGGGGTGTTCCCGTTGCAGCCATGCAGTCTCCTTGAATGTCCCGAGAACCGCACGCTATGGGCCGACCGACCGGCACCACCACCTGCACCTGTAGGAACTTTGCCCACGCCGCTCCGACGACACCGACGCGACGAGCCCGACGGCGGTGTGCCGCGCCGGTCAGTCCCGGTAGCCCCACTGCCGCAGCGGCTTGTCCAGCACCCGTTCCACGGCGGCGAGCTGCGCGTCGCCCAACTCCTCGTGGTAGGCGGCCTGCCGACCGGCGTGGAACCGGTACCGCCCGAAGCCCTTCTCGAACGTCGGCGACCAGTCCAGGTCGAGGAAGTCGAGCATCCGGGCCACCTCGCCGCGCGGGTCGGCGAGCAGGTCCTCGTAGCGCACGTCGAGCCACTGCGCCTCGGGGTGCGCCGCGCGGGCCTCGGCGAAGGAGTCCATCAGCATCTTCCAGCCCAGCGCGGCGAGCACCGGGAACGACCTGTCGTATTCCTCCCACTCCCGGCGCAGGTCGGCCGGCAGTGGGCCGAGGAACCAGTTGTCCGGCCCTCGCCAGCCGTCCCACCAGCCCATCTGGAGCCAGGAGTTGGTCACCGCCCGGCCGTCGCGGACCACGTTGACCACCCGCAGCTCCGGGTAGCCGGCCCGCAGGAACCCGGTCCTCGGCCAACCGGTCACGTGGTGCAGCAGCAGCCGGCAGCCCTGCCGGGCGATCCGGGCGTCGAAGAAGGCGCGCAGCCGCCGCCGCAGGTACGGGGTGAGATCCTCGGCGGTCAGGTCCCGGCACGGGCGGGAGAACCCGGCAAGCACGTGCCGGTCCAGCAGGTGGTACGCCTCCGACGGGGCGACCCGTAGCCGGCCCTTCTCCAGCAACCGGCGGCTGTGCCGCAGCGAGGTCATCCCCGCCGGGCGGGGCGCGGAGCGCCGGTACAGCGGGCCGTTGAGCCGGCCGGTCAGGTTGAGCCGGGACAGCTTGTCGTCGACACCGGAGACGAACCCGACCCCGGGGTGCCGGGACAGCAGCTCCTGCACCAGGGTCGACCCGCACCGCCCGGTGCCCACCACCACCGCCAACATCGCTCAACCCTCCTCATGCCGGGCCGGCACCGACCGCCCGACGCCCACCGGCCGCCCACCGGCCGCAGCCGGCCCACCCTGCGCGGGCCGCCCGTCGCCCGCCGACCGGTCGGCCCCCGCCGGGCCCGGGGCACCCCGCCGCCACGGGTAGCCGAACCGGCGCAGCCCCGCCGCGGTCAGCACGGTGACCAGCGCGTACGACCAGCGGGACAGGTCGCGCCGCCACTGCACGTCGGCGGTGATCGGCACCGGACCGGTCCGGTGCCGGGACGGGTTGCCGGCCACCGAGTGCGTCGGCGTCAGCCGGACCGTCGCCGGGCCGGTGAACGGGCCCCCGTCGGGGTCGACCCCGGCGAAGTCGGCGATCCGGCGCAGCGTCCCCTCCGGGTCGGCGGTCAGGTCCTCGTAGCGCACCCGCAGGTAGCCCCCAGGGGCACTGTCACCCCACAGCCGGACGGTCACGGTGTTCCACACCAGCCAGAGCAGGGCCGCCTTCCATGCCGGCGGCCGGCTCATCAGCTCCGGATCGGTGTCGCCGTCGAGCCCCCGGCGACGACGCCAGGAGAAGGCGGTGGCCCGGGGGTCGCGGACCAGGTGCAGCACCCGCAGGTCGATGCCGGGCAGCGCGCCGACCAACGCGCCGTACGGGGGCAGCTTCGACGAGTCGACCACCACCCGGGCCCCGGTGTGCCGGGCCACGGCCGCGTACAGGTCGGCCAGCGCCGCGTCGTCGGGATGTGCGGGCACCGGCCGGACCCCCCGCCGGTGGCGACGCAGCAGCGCCGGCAGCCCGCGCATCCGCAGCCGGCCCCGCAGTCCGGCGGCGATCGTGGCGGCCCGCTCCACCGGCAGTTCCCGGGCCACCGCACGCCACAGCGGGCAGTCCCGCAGCGGCCGGCCGCAGCCGCACGGCCGGTTCTCCACCTCGCCGCGCTGCCACAGGTAGCGCAGCTCCCCGGCGGCGAAGGCCCCCGGGTACTGCCCGAGGACGGTGGTGACCAGGGTGCTGCCGCTGCGTCCGCTGCCGGCCAGGTAGAGCACCCGCACCGGCGGGTTCACACCGGCTCCCGCACGGTCCGCGCGGCGGTCGCGTAGACCTCCCGCAACCGGGTCAGGTGCGCCTGCGGGGAGAAGTCCCGCTCCACCCGCGCCCGGCCGGCCCGCCCCATCCGGTACGCCCGCGCCGGGTCGGCGAGCACCCGGGCCAGCCCGGCGGCCAGCGCGACCGGATCGTCGGCGGGCACCACCTCGCCGTCCACCCCGGCGGTGACCAGCTCGGGCAGCCCGCCCAGGTCGGAGGCGACCACCGGCACCCCGCAGCCGTACGCCTCCAGCACCGCCATCGGCTGGTTCTCGTTCCACCGGGACGGCACCGCCACCACCGTGGCCGAGCGGACCAGCTCGTGCAGCCGGGCCTTGTCCAGCCGGCCGTGGAACCGGACCCGGCCGGGGGCCCGCCGCCGGGCCAGCTCGGTCAGCCCGTCGCGGGCCGGGCCGTCCCCGGCCACCTCCAGCACGACGTCGTCGGGCAGTCGGGTGAGCGCCTCGATGAGCACGTCGACGCCCTTCTCCGGGGCCAGCCGGCCGGCGAAGACCACCGGCCCGCCGGGGGCCGCCTTCACCGCCGTCGCGGCGACGTCGACGAAGTGCGACACCACGTGCATCCGGTCGGGGAAGACACCGGCCCGACGCATCACGTCGGCCAGGAACCGGCTGGGGCTGACGAACGCCTGCACCGGCCCGTACGCCCGGGTGGTGCGGTGCAGCCAGGACTCGACGGCCAGCAGCGAGCTGGCCCCGAACGATCCGTCCTTGCAGCGGCGACGGGCCGCGCGCAGCGGACCGCCGGTCACGCAGGCGTCGCAGACCGCCCCCCGGTCGAGCATCTGGTAGCTGGGGCAGGCCAGCTTGTAGTCGTGCAGGGTCATCACCGCCGGCACCCGGGCGGCCCGCACCGCCGCCAGCACCGACGGGGAGAGCTGGTGGTAGATGTTGTGCAGGTGGACCACGTCGGGTCGGAACTCGTCGAGCACCCGGGCCAGGCCACGCCGGCTGGCCGGCGACCAGATCATCCGGGCCGCCACCGCCGCCCGGGGGCCCGCGCCGCGCGGCGCCGGGTCCAGCTCCACCCGGGGCGGGAAGTGCCGGGCGTACGGGGTGGGGGCGTCGTTGTCCGGGTGGGTCATGCCGAAGAAGGCCACCTCGTCGCCGTCGCCCCGTTGCAGCTCGGCGACGTCGAGCAGGTAGCCCTCGGCGCCGCCGCGCCGGTAGAGGAACTTGTTGACATGGAGGACACGCATCGGCCCGCTCCGGGGGTGGCTGCTGCGGTTCGTCGGGGTCCAGGGGTGGGGTGGTCGCCCCGGACGGCAGCGGTGACCAGGGGCCCCACCGTATGCACCAGCCACGTCGTGAGTCCAGCTCATGATCCCCAAGCTGACCACACGGCCCATCGCCGGTCGACCACACGGCCACGTGGCCACCCGTGATGATCTGCCGGTACCGTGTGCCCCACCCCGCCTGACGTGCCCGAGGAGGACCGGTGCCCCACCCCGACGAGCCCTCGGCGCTGGCGTACACCGCCCGACGGGTTCGCCGGCACCTGCGCTGGGCGCGCACCGAGGGCGTCCGGCGGCTGATCGAGGAGGACCGGCTCGACCCGGTCGACCGGGCCCGCACCGCGCTGGCGAAGTGGCGCTGGCGGCGGGCCCATCCCGGGCCGCCCGGCCGGGCCGTCCCGGTCTACCTGGTGGGCCTGCAACGCTCCGGCACCAACATGCTGACCCGGGGGCTGGACGCCGACCCGTCGGTGGAGGTCCGCAACGAGAACGACCGGGCCGTGTTCCACCGCTTCCGGTTGCGCCCCGACCCGGTGCTCGGCGCCGTCATCCGCCGCAGCCGGCACCGGTACGTGCTGGTCAAGCCGCTGTGCGACACGCACCGGGTGGACGAGCTGCTCGGCCTGGCCGGGGTCGCGCCGGGGCGGGCGCTGTGGGCGTACCGGGACGTCGACGACCGGGCCCGCTCCGAGGTGGCGAAGTTCGGCGACGCCAACCTGCGGGCGCTGCGGGCGATCGCCGACGGCACGATCGGGGACCGCTGGCAGGGGCAGCGCCTGGACGCGCCGATGCGGGACCTGGTCGCCGGCTTCGACTACGACCGGATGACCCCGCACACCGCCGCCGCCCTGTTCTGGTACGTGCGCAACTCGTTGTACTTCTCCCTCGGGCTGGCCGACCGTCCGGACACCCTGCTCTGCTCGTACGACCTGCTGGTCGCCGACCCGGCGGGGTCCACCCGGCGGCTGTGCGCCTTCCTCGACCTGCCGTACGACCCGGTGCTGCACGCGCACGTCGGCGCGCGCACCCCGGCGCGGCCCCGGCTGGAGATCGACGCCCGGGTACGGGCGCTCTGCACCACCCTGGCCGGGCGGCTGGACGCGGCGGCCGGCCGGCAGGAGGCGGTGGACCATGGCTGAACCGCACACCCCGGCGGCGCGGGCGGGGGCGGCCCGGGGGCCGATCTTCCTGGTCGGCTGCCAGCGGTCCGGCACCACGATGCTGCGGCTGGTGCTCGACTCGCACTCCCGGGTCAGCTGCGGCCCGGAGACCCGGTTCCTGGCCGACATGCAACGCATCGTCGGGCGGGACTGGGAGCGGCTGGCCCGCTTCGGGTTCCCCCGGGAATACTGGCTGGGCCGCATCGCCGACTTCTTCGGCGGCATCCAGGCCGACTACGCCCGGTCCCGGGGAAAGACCCGCTGGGCCGACAAGACGCCGCTCTACGCGCTGTCCATCGACTTCCTGGCCGAGGTCTTCCCCGACGCGCAGTTCGTGCACGTCGTGCGGGACGGCCGGGACGTGGTGGTGTCGCACCGCAAGCGGTTCGGCTACTGGTCGGCGGTGAAGTGCGTGGTGAAGTGGCCCCGCTACATCCGCATCGCCCGCGCCTCCGGGGCCCGGCTGCCGGCCGACCGCTACCACGAACTGCGCTACGAGGAGACGGTCACCGACCCGGAGAAGGCCATGCGGGGCCTGTTCGAGTTCCTCGGCGAACCCTGGGAGGCGGGCGTGCTCGACTACGACGGCAAACAGCACGACGTGGCGGGCAAGTACACCGCCGAGGCGGATCGTCGGCGGGCCGCCGCCGGCACCGACGCCCCGATCTACGGCTCCCGGGTCGGCACCTACCGCCGGGAACTGGACCCCTTCCTGCGGGTGCTGGTCCGGATCTTCTCCGGTGCCACCCTGCGCGAACTGGGCTACCGGTGAGCCGCCGGACCGGGCGGCGGGTGCTGCTCGCCGGGGTGCTGCTGGCCGCCCTGGTCGCCGGGGCGGCCTGTTCGGACGAGCCCGCCCCCCGCCCGGCCCCGTCGGCGACCGGCCCGTCGGCGGCCACCCCGTCGGCCGGTGCCACCGGCGCGCCACCGGCCGGCGCGACGGCCCGCAACCCGTTCGGCGCGCACTGGGACTGGTCCCGCCACGACCAGTTCGTGCCCTACCTGGAGAAGCTCTCCGGCTCGGCGACCTACCACGAACTGAGCTGGTGCGACATCGAGAAGACCCAGGGCAGCCCGGACTTCTCGGCGGTGGACCGGATCGCCGAGCGCAGCCGGCAGCTCGGCATCACCCTGCACCTGAAGATCCGCACCGGGGTCTGCTGGGCCACCGGCGGGACGGCGAAGTTCACCCGGGGCCAGGCCAACAAGACCGAGTCGGCGATGCCCCGGGACCTCGCCGCCTACCAGGCGTTCGTCCGCGCCCTGGTGCAGCGGTACGCCCCGTACGGGGTCCGCGAGTACGCCATCGAGAACGAGGTCAACGCGCAGCAGTACTGGGCGGGCAGCCCCGAGGACTACCGCCGGCTGGTCACCGCCGCCGCCGAGGCGATCCGGTCGGCCGACCCGCAGGCCACGGTGGTCGACTCGGGCATGAGCAGCGTGGCGTACGGAATGGGGGTGGCCGACCGGCTGCTGCGGGCCGGGCAGCCGGACCAGGCCGTCGCCGCCTACCAGGCGTACTTCCAGCGGCGGATCGGCACCCGGGGGCGGCTGATCCCGGCGGTCGCCGACCCGACGGCGCTGCGCGCGGCGCTGGACAACACGCAGAACTCCCGCAACCTGGCCTACCTGGCGGTCACCGAGAAGCTGCTCGACGACCGGGTGGTCGACGTCCGGCAGCTGCACTTCTACGAGCACTTCTCCGGGGTGCCGGCGCTGCTGGACTACCTGCGCGCGGAGACCCCGCCCGGGGTGCCGGTGCAGGCGTGGGAGGTCGGCCAGTTCTGGAAGGACGGCGCGGACGACGCCGCGGCCCGGGGCGACGAGATGGTCAAGGTGGTCAGTCTGCTGGTCGCCGGCGGCATCCACGAGGTGCTCTGGCTGCCGCTGGCCTACAACCCCGACAACCGGGCCGGCGCGGAGGTCCGCTACGGCCTGCTCGACCCGGACGGCACCCAGCGGCAGGCCGGCGCGATGATGGCCGCCCTGGCGGCGGCGGCCCGGGACGCGACCGTCGAGCCCGTGAACGCCAAGGGGCTGACCGGGGTGGCGTTCCGCCGGGGTGCCGAGAGCACCCTGGTGGTCTGGTCGACCTCCACCGGCACCGTGTCGTTGCCGGCCACGGCCGGGGTGACCGGCGGCCCGGTCGGTGCCGACCCGGCCGCCCGCACCGGCGCGCTGCCGATCGGGCCGAGCCCGGTGCTGCTGCGCGCGAAGGGCGACCCGGCCGACGTCCTCGCCCCGATCCGCTGACGCGGTGGCCGTTCACCAGGTGCGGGGCCAGCCGAGCAGGGCGGCGAGGCGGGCGTTGTGCGGGGCGAAGACGGCACTCAGTTCGGCCCGCAACTCGGCGGTGAGCTGGGACGGGCCGGTGTCCGCCCGGCGGGTGTGCCGGGCGAACTCCGCCGGGGCGTACGGGGCCAGCCCGAGGAACCGCAGCACGCCCGCGTAGGCGGTCGCCGGGTCGGCGTACAGGTCCTCGCTGCGGATCACGTGCAGCCGTTCGGCGGGCAGGTGGGCGTACCAGCGGTCGAGCTGCTCGGCGTAGCGGCCCCGGGCGGCGTAGGAGAAGTTGCGCAGCGCGTCATGGGCCGCCGGGGTGTCCGGCCCGTCGGCCAGCGCTGCGGCCAGCCGCCCCGGCTCGGCGGCGAGCGCCTCGGCGAAGCCCAACGGCTCCAGCCCGTACGAGCGGGTGTGCAGGTAGTGCGAGTAGGCCCGCTCGACCGGGTCGCGCAGCAGCGCCACGAACCGGGCCTCGGGCAGCGTCGCCGCCACCCGGGCCGGCACGCCGGGGTGGAACAGGTAGTAGGGGCTGGCCTCGAAGCTGCGTCGGCCGGGGGCGGCCGGTGGGAAGTGCGCCCGGTACCAGCGCGGCCCCCGACCGTAGTGCAGGCTGAAGAACTGGAGTTCCTTGCCGGTGGCGGCCCGCACGTCGGGGTGCGCGGCGAGGTAGTGGTGCAGCGAGGTGGTGCCGCACCGCTGCCCGCCGATGATCAGGAAATCGGGCAGCGCGCCGACCGGGCCGGGCCGCGCCGCCCGCGCCCAGGCGCGGGTGCCGCGCACCATCCGGCGCAGTCGGTCCACGGTGGCCCGCCGCGGCCCCGCGCTCACCGCGACACCGCCCGGCCGGCCTCGTCGACGGCCGGGGCGGGACCGTCCCCGGCGGCATCGGGCGGGCCGCCGCGACGGCGTCGGCGGGCCAGGGTGCGCAGCACCATCACGTCCTCCCGGCTGAGGCCCAGTGCCAGCACGGTCCCCAGGTAGACGGCCACGATCGCGGTCAGCCCGGCGGCCGGCCGCCCCGGCCAGCCCGGCACCAGCCAGCGCACCAGCAGCCCGGCGAGCAGCGCGGCCACCCCGGCGGCCAGCCCCTTGGCCATCCCGACGGTGAACGGCAGCGCGCCGGTCAGGTGGCGGACCTGCACCACCCGGGCGACGTTGACCACGATCAGCGAGGCGCTCCACGCCGCCGCCGCGCCGACGATCCCGTACGCCGGGATGAGCCACAGGTTGAGCAGCACGTTGAGCAGCAGGGCGGCCAGGTTGTCGGCCATGTTGAGGGCCACCCGGCCGGACATGTTCAGCACCGTGCCACACGGGCCGGTGGCCGCGTTGACCAGCTGGCCGAGGGCGAGGATCACGGTCACCGCCGCGCCGGTGGCGACCTCGCCGCCGAAGACGCGCAGCAGGTCGCCGGGGAGGACCAGCAGCGCCACGAACGCCGGCAGCGACAGCCGGACCACCCAGCCGGTGGCCACCGCGTAGACCCGGCGGACGTCGTCGAGGTCCCCCCGGTGGTGGAGGTGCGCCAGGTACGGCCCGAACGCGGCGTTGACCGGCGCGAGGACGAAGATGGCGACGGTGACCAGCCGGGTGGCGACGTTGTAGACGCCGATGTCCGGGTTGGCGAAGAAGCCGAGCAGCAGGGTGTCGACCCAGATCAGCCCGGTCGACGACAGCGACGACACCCAGCTGACCGTGGAGAAGCGGAACAGCTCCCCCGGCCGGTGCACCGGGCGGGCCGGCGGCACCCGGCGCACCAGCCGGCCCAGCGCCAGCAGGGCGAGCAGGGCGGCCGACCAGCCGGCCACCACCAGCGCCCAGAAGGCCCCGGTCAGCCCCACCCCGGTGCCCAGGGCGAGCGCGGTGAGCAGCAGTCGGGCGCCCGGCTCATAGAGCTGGCCGATGAAGGTGAACGGCCGCTGGGTACGCCAGCCCCGGGTCGCCGCGAGGGCCGCCTCGCAGACCGTCGAGGCGGGCAGGGTGAGCGCGACCAGCCGCAGGCCGGTGACCAGCCCCGGGTCGTGCAGCCGGTCGGCGAGCCAGGGCGCGCCCGCCGCCAGCGCCCCGGCGAGGACGACCGACGAGCCGGCCGAGACGGCCAGTCCCAACCGGATGGTGCCGCGCAGCGCCGGGGCGTCCGCGTCGGCCAGGTGCACCGCCACGAACCGGGTGAGGCCGGCCCGGAACCCGGACAGCGACAGCAGCCCGGCCAGCGACAGCACCGCGTAGCACTGGGCGTACCGGCCGACCTCCCGGATGCCCAGCACCCGCGCCAGCAGCAGCATGATCAGGAAGACCGCCGCCTGGCTGAGCAGGGCGCCGAGCAGGTTGAGCCCGCCGCCCCGGGCCATTCCCCGGACGTGCTGGTCGCCCCGCGCGGACCCTTCCGGCACCCCCGCCTACCGGTGCCGGGAGTTCTGCTCGGCCACGGTCGCCGTGACGGCCGGCAGCACCACCGTGTCGTCGCTGCCGCGCCCCCCACCGGCCGGAGCCGCCCGACCGACGGCCGACGGCTGGCCGGCCCGGCGGCTGCGCGACAGCCACTCCAGCACCGCGACCAGGAGCACGGCCAGCAGCAGGCCGGCGCCGAGCACCGGGAGCACCAGGCCGACCAGTGCCTTCACCCGGGACACCGGCTGCACCTCGCCGACGCTGGTCACCTTCTCCGGGTCGGCGGCCTGGGACTGGGCGCGGGCCTGTTGCAGCCGCTGCCGGGCCGAGGCCAACGCGCTGGCGGCGCTGTCCCGTTGCGCGATCAGCGCCTGGTAGTCGGGCAGCTTCGGGCCGAGCCCGTCGAGCCGCTTCTGCCCGGCGCTGATCGACTCGGCGGCGGCGTCGGCCCCCCGGGAGTTGCCGACCGCCTGCATCTGCAACTGCTGCTGACGCAGGCTGGCGATCTCCTGGAGGGTCGACTGGTAGAGCTTGTCCGGCTGGCTGACCTTGTTGGTCTTCTCCCAGTCGTTGATCGCCCGGGTGGCGGTGGTCAGCTCGTCGGTGGCCGTCTTCACCTCGTCGGTGGCGATGCCGACCTGGCTGGCGAAGAGGAAGGCCAGGGCCCGCTTGCCGGTCGAGGCGAGCACCGGGTCGACCGTGGACCGGTCGGCGGCGGTGTAGGTCACGGTGAGCTGGCTGCTCGCGCCGACCTGCTTGACCGCCAGCCCGCCGCGCAGCGTGTCGGCGGGCACCCCGGTGTCGGCCGCCACCTGGTCGACCACCTGCGGGGAGGTCACCGCCGCGGCGAAGGCCGCCGCGAACTGGTTGGCCGCCTGGGTGCCGGTGTACTGCTGGGCCGCGCTGCCGCCGACCAGGGCGGGCGCGGCGACGTACGAGGTGGCCGCGTACTGCTGCGGGCCGAGCAGGACGACCAGCGCGGCCGCCGCCCCGGCCACCAGCGGAATGCCCACCAGCAGCCAGAGTCGACGCCGCGCGACCCGCAGATAGTCGACGATCTCCACCCTGCCGCTCCCCACTGCTCGTTGCTTCATCGGTTGTGCCACCCGGTGCCCACCGGTCGGGGCGTCGCCACCCGGGTCGGCTCGGCCGGTAGCCCCCGGGCGACCGCGCCGGCTGCCGCGGCGAACGCCGCGAAGTACCACAGGGTCACCACGTTCGAGATCACGTTGGACGCCGCGCTGACCGCGACGAAGGCGACCGCGCAGCCCAGGAAACCGATCGCGATCCCCCGGCCGAGGCTCCCCGGTGGGGCCCGGCGCAGCGCGTTCAGCCCGGTGTGCAGACACAGCGCCAGCATCGCCAGGTACGCCAGCAGCCCGGCCAGCCCGGTCTCCACGTACGCGCGCAGGAAGTCGTTGTGTGGCTTCTTCGCCTCGTCGGCCTCGAACTTGGTCATGTTGGGGCCGATCCCGGTGACCGGGTTGCGGTTGGCCAGCGACACGATCTCCGACCAGTAGCCGACCCGCCAGGCGAGGGTGTTGCCGGTCGGGCCGCCGCCCACTGCGGTGCTGTCGGCGAGCTGCCCGAAGCGGTGCGCCACGCTCGGCAGCAGGGCCACCCCGGCCACCGCGACCAGGCAGAGCGCCACCAGCATCCGCCGGCTGCGGTGCAGCACCGCCACCACCAGCAGGCCCAGTCCCGCGCCGAGGATCGCGCTGCGGGTGTTGGTGAGCAGCAGGAACAGCAGCGACGCGGCGAGCAGCGCGCCGAGGCCGAGCCGGAGCCGGCGGCTCAGGTAGCGGTAGATGCCGAACCCGAAGATCACCATGAACATCAGGTAGCGGCCGAAGGTGGTGGACTGGCCGAACGGCCCGCTGATCCGGGTGAAGCCCCCCTTGACCTCGGCCGGTGGGTGGCCGAGCAGGGACAGCACGACGGTGTAGCCGACCGCCAGCGCCAGCGAGGCGTACGCGGCGAGCAGCACCCGGCGGACCGCCGGCAGGTCCGGCATCAGTTGCTCCAGGACCACGAACATCACCACCACGGTGCCGATCCGCAGCGCCTCCAGGGCGCTGGGCACCGGCTGGGCGGCCCCCGCCGCGCTGACCAGGGAGGTGGCCCCGACCAGCAGCATCGCCACGCCGAGCGGCGAGCCGCGCAGCCGGCCCCGCTGGCGCAGCTGGGCGGCGAGCCAGAGCCCGGCGGCGAGCAGGAACAGGACCGCGAGGATCGTCGACGGATCCATCGCCCGGGTCGCCGCCGCGCCGTCGGCCCGGCCGGCCGTCGGGCCGCTGAGCTTGAACAGGTCGACGCAGGAGCGGACCGCCAGCATCAGCAGCACGTACGCCGCGAACCGGGTCAGCGCGAGCACGCCGACGGCCAGCCCGGCGAGGACCGCCAGGGGCAGCACCGCGCCGACCCGGCCGCCACCGGTGGCGGCCAACCCGACGGCGACCGCCGCCACGGCGCAGAGCAGGGCCGCGCCGACGGTCAGCAGGCGGGCGGTCGGATCACCGGCGGCCCACCGGCGCCGCCCGTCGGCGGGCAGGGCGAGGTCACTCTCCGTGCCGTGTCGCTGTCCGTCCACCGCTCGCCGACCACTCGTTTCCAGGGAACTGTTGCCGGTCGCCGCCGACGGCCGGAAGGACGGCCTAATCTAACGGTCGCCGAGGTCGGGAGACATGGGCCGTTACGCCGACCGTGGGCGACCCAACGTCCGGTTCCCCCCGGCGGGGGGCGCGCAGAGCCAGCGAGAAGTAGAGTTCCTCCAGCTCACGGGCGGCGGCGTCCCAGCTGTACTCGGCGAGCACCCGGTCCCGCAGCAGCGCGGCGCCGGCCCGTTCGGCAGGCAGGTCGGCGGTCACCGTGTGCAACGCGCGGCGCAGGTCGTCGACGTCGCCGTCGCGGAACAGCCGCTGCCCCGGGCCGTCGCGGTCGAGCATCTCGCGGTGGGGTTCGATGTCGCTGGCCACCACCGGCAGGCCGTACGAGGCGGCCTCCAGCACGGTCAGCGGCAGCCCCTCCAGGCGGGACGGCTGCACGAAGGCCGCCGCGTGCGAGTACAGCTCGGCCAGCACGTCGCCGTAGACGAAGTCGGTGAACACGATGCGCGGGTCGTCACCGGCGGCGGCGCGGAGCTGGGCGACGTACCCGTCGGTGAAGGCCGAACCGCCGACGATGGCCAGCCGCAGGTCGGTCGGCAGCTGACGGAACGCCCGCACGAGCAGGTCGGCGGCCTTCTCCGGGACGAGCCGGCCGACCAGCAGCAGATAGTTGCCGGGGCGCAGGCCGAACCGGGACAGTTCCCGGGGCGGCAGGTGGGTGGGGGCGACCACCCCGTTGGGGATGTAGCGGGCGGGCCGGCCGAACCGGCTGGCGTAGTGCGCGGCCAGGCCCCGCGACACGGTCACCCGGGCGTCGGGCAGGTGCCCGCTGAGCCGGTACGCGGTGCCGAGCACGGCCCGCGCCGCCCGGCCCCACTTGTCGCGCTGGTTGTCCAGCCCGTGCACGGTGAGCACCACCCGGGCCCGGGAGGCGTACCGGGCCAGCGGCGCGGTCAGCACCGGGCCGAGGCCGTGGTAATGCACGATGTCGGGGCGCTCGGCCAGCGCCGCCACGGTGGAGGTGGCCGAGTGCACGATGGCGTCGAGGTGCTTGCTGGACACGGTGCGGGCCCGCCGTAACCGGATGCCCCGGTGCCGGGTCTCCTCGACCGCGCCGTAGCTGTCCCGGCAGTAGACGGTCACCTCGTGGCCGAGGCCGGCCAGCCGGCTGGCCATCTCCTCGACGTGCCGTTCGATCCCCCCGTAGGTGGCCGGCACGCCCTTCTGGCCGATCATCGCCACCCGCAGGGGACGCCAGCCCGGCGGGCAGGTCACGCCCGGCCCCGGGCGGTCGGGGCGAGGCTGTCCCCCTCGGTCGGCGGCATCGTTACGGAACGGCACGGTCCCCCCTCGTTTTCGCTGCGTGCCGGGGCGGGGCGTGGCCCCCGGGCGCACGGGACGCTAGATCATCGACGATCGGCCGGCCACTGGCCGGTCAGTCAGACCTGGCCGGCCACCGTCGCCACCGGCCGGTACGGGCACCTGCGGGTGCCGCCCGGCCGGGTGCCGGTGGCCGCCCCGGTGCCGGTGCGACGCCGGGAGGACGGAGTCTCCGTCCTCCCGGCGTCCGGGCGGTGACGTCAGGAGGTCGGGCCGCCGAACTCCACCCAGTTGAGGTTGAACAGGCTGGTCGTGGGTCCGCCGGAGACGGGCTTGAAGACCAGGTAGAGCGCGTGCGTGCCGGCCGCCTGGCTGACCGGGAAGGTCTGGCTGGCCCAGGCGCTGGTGCCGGTGGTCGCGTTGAGCGTCGCGCTGGTCACCAGCTCACCGGTCGGCGAGTCGAGCCGCAGCTCGACGATGCCGCGCGGGGTTCCGGCGGTGGCCGTGGAGCCACCGGCGTACCGGAAGGTGATCGTGTCGATCCCGCCCAGGTTGATCGGGTCGAGCGCGATGTGGTCGCCGTTGTCGATGCCGGCCACGTGCTGGCCGCCACCGGCGTCGGTGGTGTTCGCCAGGGTGACGCCCTGCTGAACCTGGGCGAACTCGGTCTGCTGCCGGAAGGTCTGCAGGACCACCTGGTCGAGGGAGGACAGCGCCGGCTGGCCGTTGGCGCCCTTGTCGGTGTAGGTGGCGCTGATCGCGCCGTACAGGTAGCCACCGGCGTGGTCGGCGCCGTCGGCCGGGGTCTCGAAGGAGCCGGAGCAGCCGTTGGCGTCGCTCATGCCGTGGCCGTGGGTGTCGTGGCCGAGCACGAACGAGACCGTGACCCGGCTGCAGTCGATCGGGCCGTCCTCGGGGTCGGTCACGGTGACCGTCCACGGCACGGTGTCACCCCAGTTGAAGAAGGTGCCCGACAGCGGCGAGGTGACCTTCACGGTGGGCGCGGTGTTGCCCACCGTGATCTCGCGGGTGAGCACCGCCGTCTTGCCGCTGGAGTCGGTGACCGTCAGCTTGGCGGTGAAGACGCCGTTGGTGGTGTAGGTGTGCGACGCGTCCCGCTGGGTCGAGTCGGTGGTGCCGTTGCCGTCGAAGTCCCAGGCGTAGGTGATGGTCTCACCCGGGTCCGCGTCGTAGGAGCCCTCGGCGGAGAACTGCACGGTCAGCGGCGCCTGGCCGGAGGTCGGGCTGGCGTGCAGCTCGGCCACCGGCGCCCGGGTGCCCTTGGCGTAGCGGATCACCGACAGCGCGGCGTCCGGGTTGGCCCGGAAGAAGCCGTCGCCGTACTCCAGCAGGTAGAGGTTGCCGTCCGGGCCGAACTCCATGTCCATCGGGTTGTCGAAGACGAAGCCCGGCAGGAACTGCTCCACCCCGACCAGCTTGCCGCTGCCGTTGGTGCGCATCATGAAGATCTTGTCCCGGGTGAACTCCCCGAAGACCACCGCGTCCTGGTAGTACTCCGGGAACTTGGTCTCGGAGGCCAGCGCCGCGTCGTACTTGTAGACCGGGCCGCCCATCGGGCCGACGCCACCGGTGCCGAGCACCGGCCACTTGAACTCACACGTGCCGGGCGGGGTGGCCAGGTACGCCTCGGCGCAGGTGGTGGTGGCCCGGAAGGTGTAGTTGAGCTGCGGGTCCTGCACCGGCGGGAGGACCCGACGGCCGGTGTTGCGCGGCGAGTCGTTCACCGGCGCGGCGCAGTTGAACGCGCCCTTGGACTGCTTGGTGACGAAGTCGTAGTCGATGTACGGCAGCGTCGGCGAGTAGCAGTACGGCCAGCCGAAGTTGCCGGCCTTGTTGGTGGCGATCCACCGACCGGTGCCCTCCGGTCCCCGGGCCGGGTTCGGCACCTGCGAGTCCGGCGAGTAGTCGCCGATGTAGACGAAGCCGCGGGAGTCCACGTCGAAACGGAACGGGTTGCGCAGACCCATCAGGAAGATCTCCGGGCGGGTCTGGTCGTCGCGGTCCTCGGACTCGGGGAAGAGGTTGCCGGCCGGGATGCTGTACGACCCGTCCGCCTTCACCTTGATCCGCAGCACCTTGCCCCGCAGGTCGTTGGTGTTGCCGGCGGACCGCTGGGCGTCGTAGCCCGGCCCCTGGGTCGGCGACTCGTTGATCGGGGTGAAGCCGTCCGAGCCACCGGCGTTGGTGTCGTCACCGGTGACCAGGTAGAGCAGCCCCTTGCCGTCGAACTTGACCTCACCGGCGACGTGGCAGCAGATGCCCCGGTCGGTGTCGACCTTCATGATCTTCTGCTCGCTGGCCAGGTCCAGGTGCGGGGTCGGCTCCTCCACGAACTTGAACCGGGAGAGCTGGTTGTGGCCCTTGTAGACGTCCCACGCGGTCGGGTCGGCGCTGGTCGCCGGCGCGTCCGTGGTGGGGGTGTCGAGCTTCGGCGCGTAGTAGGCGTACACCCACTTGTCGGTGGCGAAGTCCGGCCCGACGGTGACCGACTGGAGGCCGTCCTCGTCGTGCTGGTAGACGGGGATGGTGGTGATCACCGGGCTGGCGCCGGTCTCCGGGTCGTACAGCCGGATCTCACCGGCCCGGGTGTTGTGCAGCACCCGACCGTCGGGCAGCACCGACAGGGTCATCGGCTCGCCCGGCTCGTCGTTGAGGATGACCTTCTCGTAGTTGGCCTTGACCGTCGCGCCGCAGTCCCCCTCGACCATGCCGGCCGACCACTGGATCGCGCCGAGCAGGTGCTTGCGGAACGCGCCGTTGGCGTACGTGTCGGCGGAGTCGCCGAGCCCGGTGTAGAACGACCGGCCCCCCTGGAAGTCCTTGCACCAGGAGATCGGGTGGTCGTAGCCCATGGTGCCGCCGGTGAACGTCTTCTCGTCCACCGTGGCCAGCACGTGCGCGGTGCCCCGGACGTTGGTGGTGAAGTTGTACCACTGGTCGTTCAGGCTGATCTGCCGGGCGAGCGGCTTGCTCGCCGGGTGCGCCCGGTCGGCCACGTCGATGCTCGCCGGCCCGCTCGACGCGGTGCCGGCGGCGGTGGTGCCGACGATGTCGCGGTAGAACGTCCACGACGGTTCGGCCTCGACCGCGGCGTGCACGCCGAGGTAGCCACCACCGTTGCGGATGTAGCGCTCGAAGGCCGCCTCCTGGCTGCCGTTGAGCACGTCGCCGGTGGTGTTGAGGAAGACCACCGCGCCGTAGCTGGCCAGGTTGTCGTCGGAGAACGCGGTCGAGTTCTGGGTGACGTCGACGGTGAAGCCGTTGCCGTTGCCCAGGGTGCGGATCGCGTTGACGCCCTTGTCGATCGACGGGTGGCGCTCACCGTCGGTCTTGGTGAACACCAGGACGCTGGTCCTGACCTGGGCCGGCTGGGCCAACGCCGGGGCGGTCGCGGCGAGCGGGACGACGATCCCGACCCCTGCGATCGCGGCGAGCCATCGGTGTACCGATCTTGCCATCTGGTTCCTCCGGTGGGGGGACGATGTGCTGCCTGCTCCGGGCGGGACGCCGGGGCCACCCGGGTGGTGTGTGCTGCGTCTGGCTCCCCCATGGGGTACGGGACGACGCCGTCCCGATCCCGTGCGGTTCGCCGACCGGGGAGCTGCGTGCGGCCTGGACCCGTGCCGGGGGCGCGCGGCAGCGCGGCCCGGGGTCACGGGTCGGAAGAGGTGACGGGCTACGGGGGGCGGTGCGCCCGGTCGCCGTCCGGGGCCGCCGGGCGGCGCGGACGGTCGGGGCGGGCCCCGGGAGGTGGCGATCGCGTCGGGGGGACGCGACCGCCACCTGGGTGCCGGCGGCGGTGCGGCCGGGCGGTGCCCAGCTACGGCCGCCGGGCGGGTCAGTCGTTGGTGTAGATGGTCAGGTCGGCCATGTTGGCGTAGCTGAGCCGGGCGAAGTCCAGCGACTGGCCCGGGTTGGCGGTACCGCCGGGGGCGGTGTCCATCTCCCAGTTGGCGTGGTGGAAGTCCGACTCGCCGATGGTCTGGAAGAACTGCTGGAAGTTGATGTCGCCCTCACCGAGCGGGATCATCTCGTAGCCGTTGGGCAGCGCGGTGTTGCGGTTGCCGTCCTTGGCGTGGAACAGCGGGAACCGCTTGGTGCGCCGGGCCACGTTCAAAATCGGGTCGAACAGCGAGGTCTTCTGCTGGCCGGCCGAGTTGGTGTACGTGGTGTGCTTGTGCCGCGCCACGTACGCCCAGTAGATGTCGCACTCGAAGAAGACGTACTTCGGGTCGGTCTTGGCGAAGAAGTACTCCAGCCGGCGCACGCCGGAGGAGCGGGTGGGCTTGCCGTTGGCGTCCAACGGGCCGCTGTCGAGCAGGAACGAGTAGGCCACGTCGTGGTTGTGGGTGTAGAGGCGCATCTTGCGCTCCTTGGCCTGCCGGCCGAGCTCGTTCCACAGGTCGGCCGCGGCGTCCCAGTCGGACTGGTAGGCGCTGTTGGTCGGGTCGCTGCCGGTGCCGATGTTCTTCATGCCGAGTTCCTCGGCGATGTCCAGCTGCTGCTGGAAGGTGTCCGCCCGGATGCTCGTGTGGGTGCCGTTGGCGACCAGCCCGTTGTCGTCCAGGATCTTGCGGATCTCCGTCGGGGTGATCTGCCGGCCCAGGATCGAGGTGTGCTGGTTGTAGCCGGCGAACTCGATCTCCTTGTAGCCCATCTCGGCCAGGCTGGCGAGCACCCGCTCGAAGCCGTAGGGCACGCCGCTGTCGTCCGGGGCGGCGGAGATCCGGTCCCGGACGCTGTAGAGGATGATGCCCCGGTTCTGCGCCGGGATGAGCGGGTCGACCCGCCACTTGCCGTCCGCGCGGGCGGGACCGTTGGTCTGGAGCACCGGCAGGCCGGCCGCGCCGAGCACGGCGGCGGCGCCGGCCGACGCGGCCAGCAGCCGACGGCGGGTGACCTGGGCGCGGTACTGGGGGTCGGAGGCCATACGGCGCTGATCCTCGTTCACAATTTCCACCTTTCGAAAGCGGCCCTGCGGACCGTGGAGACGTGCGAAGTCCTGTTAGGAGGGTCGAAGGACCTGCGCCGCCGAATACGCGTGGCCCGGTAGATGGCTGGTCGATCAAGGGGTGATGTCAACCGTGTTACGTCCGTGAACCGGACACTAACGGCGACCGCCAGCTAAAGATAGACCTCGAACGGAGAAACTTTTGTTCGTGCGAACAGAAGTTCCCGATGGTCGGCGGGGAGCGGCCGGACGGTCGCCCGCACCGGCCTCCCCCGTCGATCCACCGACCCCCACCAGCGCGAACACCGGCCGTGACGGGGATCCGAGGACACGGGCACGCCGCAGGGCGCGGCGTCGACCTCCCGTCGATTCGACGCCGCGCCCGCACGAGCCGGCGGGGACCGGCCGTCACCATCCGGGCGGCTACCCGGAGCCGGCCAGCACCAGTTCCCCGAGCCGCTGCTCCAGCGCCGCCGCGTCCAGCCCGCCGGGCCACCCGCGCAGCAGCGCGCCGCCCTTGGCGACCAGCACGACGGCCGGTGGCTCCCGCACCGCGTACGACCGCCAGATCGTCTGCTGCTCGTCCACGACGACGGGATACTCCACCCGGTGCGCACGCAGGTAGTCCTGCAACTCGTCGGCCTGGTCGGCGCCCGCCACCCCGACGAAGACCACCCGGTCCCGGTAGCGGCGGGCGAGGTCGCTCAGCGCGTCCTGCCGGTCGACGCAGGTGGTGCACCAGGAGCTGAAGAAGGTGAACACCACCGGCCGGTCGGCCCACAGCCGGGCGGCGGTGAGCGGGGTGCCGTCGGTCAGCCCACCGGTGAACGCGGGGGCGGCCGGCGCGGTGCCGGGCGCCGGGCGCAGCGCCAGGTCGGCGGGGACCGGGCCGGGCAACGTCGACGCGCCGCCGGCGAGCGCCGGTGCGGGCTCGGCGGCCGGCCGGGCGGTGCAGCCGGCCAGCACCAGCACCGCCAGCAGCGGCGCGAGCAGCCGCCGCCTCACGCCGGCACCACCGCCACCAGCGCCGGGCCCTCGCTGGTGTCCGGGGTCAGGTCGAGCGCCGGCCGGCCGGCCACCTCCAGCCGGTACCCGGTCCGCTGCGGCACCTGCACCGGCACCGCGAACTCGCAGTAGGTCGGCACCCGCTCCACCTCAAGGTCCTCGGCGAAGGCGGCCACCGCCGTGCCCGCCGGCAGCTTCCCGGTGACCAGGGCCGCCCCGGCGGGGTCGAGCACCCGGAACGGCGCCCGGTGGTGGAAGTAGAGGTACGGTCCGGTGCCGGCGCAGTCCACGCCCTCGGCCCGGATGTTGATGTCGCGGACCAGCACCCGGACGGTGGTCGGGGTGACCGCCTCCGGTTCGGCGTCGGGGCCGCCGCAGCCGGCGGCGCCGGCCAGCAGCAGGGCCGCCAGCGCGCCGACGCCGCGACGGGCGCTCGTGGTCAGCCGCACGTGGTCTCCTCCCCACCCGCGCCGTGGGTCCGTGGCGGCCTGCGCCACCACGGACCCACGGCGTCGGTCGATTCCGGTCAGGACTTCTCCACCCGGCACTGCTTGGTCACCGTCTTCGACGGGTCGCTCTCCGAGGTCGCGGTGAGCTTGACGAAGCCGGTGTCCGCCGCGGCGGCGGTGGCCCCCACCGACACCCGGACTGTGGTGGACTTGCCGAACTGGGCGGTGGCCAGCGGGTTGGGCAGCCAGGTCCGCCAGCCCGTGCCGGCCACCTCCGCCGAGAGCCGGTAGACGTCCGACTTCAGGTACGCGGTCGCGTTCTCCGGGTGCTGCTGCCCACCGGCCGAGTAGACGCCGCTGTTGGTCAGCTCGAACGAGCAGGTCACGCCCCGGTTGGTGGGCTTGCCGGTGCTGGTCACCTCGCCCTTGCCCAGGGTCACGCCGTGCGTGCTCGGCCCCCCGGTGCCGTCCAGCGACCGCACCGCCACCGTGTACGACAGCGAGCCGGCCGCGTCCCGCTTGAGGTCGATGATGTAGAAGTGCAGCCGGTTGGCCTCGTCGACGTACTCGTACTGGCTGCCGGTGTCCGCCCCGGCGTGGAACAGCGCGTCGGAGAGCTGCCGGTAGTCACCCATGGTGATCTTCTGCGGGGTGCCGTCCGGCCGGTAGAAATCGATCATGTCGATGTCCTGCGGGTTGGCGTCCACCACCCACTGGAACGGTGCGCTGTCGGCGTTCTTGGTCTTGCTCAGCAGCACGCCCCGGTCCGGGGTGAACGAGTCCGCGCCCATCCGGTCGACGACCTCGACCGTGTAGTTGTTGAAGCTCCCGCCGTCGCACAGCGGGTTCGTGGCGACCGTGCAGGCCGGCGAGAGGTCCTTGTTCAGGGCGATGTTCACCCCGGTCAGCCCCTTCGGGCCGGCGTCGACCGCACGGGCGGTCACCTGGGCGACGACCAGGCCCGAGGAGGCCAGCGCCTCCCGGGACAGCCGCAGCACGTGCTCCTCACCGAGCAGGCCGATCTTGAGCTTGTCCCGCACCGTGTGCAGCGACCCCATCGAACCGCCGTTGGTCGGCGGGATCTGCCAGCGGGTGTGCGGGCCGCCGGGTCCGTTGAACGAACCGCGCGACATCATGCTCCAGATGCCGGTGTACGCCCTTCGTAACGGCTCGCCGTACGGGTTGTTGTAGTTGTCGCCGATGCCGAGCAGGTGGGTCAGCTCGTGGGCGTACACCCCCATGCCGGAGCTCTCCCCCTGGGTGGAGGAGCCGGAACCGGCGTTGGGCCACAACGTCGCCGCCGCCTTCCAGGAGGTCCACTCCACGTAGCGGGTCTTGGCCCAGTTCGGCAGGTTCGGGTCCGGCGGGCCCCAGGAATCCGGCACGTCCTCCTTGTTCTGGAAGATCATCTGCCCGAACTCCTGCCAGGTGGACGACTCGTCCTGCCCGGCGCTGAGGATGAAGACCAGCTCGTACTGGTTGGCGACCTCGTCACCGACCGCCGCCCGCCAGGCGCCCAGCCCGTCGGTGCGGATGTTCTTGTTGCAGGTGTCCCCGCTCGGGCAGGCGCCGGGGTTGAAGCTGTTGTCCAGCCCGTACTGGTAGGACTTCGCCGGCATCTGGTACGGCCCGAACCCGGCCAGGTCCACGCCGTAGCGCCCGTTGGAGTCCTGCATCCAGTACTCGTGCAGGGTGTGCCCCTTGTTCAGGGTGTTCGGGGTGTTGAGGAAGTCCTGGTAGAACTTCGGCACGTCGGCGCGGGGGATGTTGGCCGCGACGGACTGGGGGTTGCCGAAGACCGTGGAGCGGGCCCGCTGGGAAACCGCGAACGTCTGGTCGGGATAGTCGAGCGCGACCAGGGCGATCTTGAAGTTGCGGATCGAGCCCCGCACGCTCGGATCGGCCCAGTTCTTGCCGGGAACCGCCTGGTAGTCGTCCCAGGTCATGGTGTCGGGGTTCTGCCACGCCTGCGGGTCGAGGACCTGGAACGGCGCGGTGCCGCCGGCCGGATTGGCCGGGGCCGCGGCGGCCTGCGTCGAGGCGGTCGCCACGAGCGTGCCGGCCAGGACCGCGGCCAGCACGCGACGCCGCAGTCGGGGGGTGTTGCGGGGAGCACGGTGCACGGGTTCACCTCTCGTCGGGAGGGACGCGGCCGCCGGTGACCGGTGTCCCGAGGGTGACTGCCGGGACAGCCGTGCACCGGGCCGCGCAGCGAATCTAGGAGGCCGGGCCGGGGCGGGTCACCGTGCAGATGTCGGCAGGTGAACCGGCGGCTTCCGACACCTGAAGGACCGGCAGCCGGTCGTGACCGGCCGGGCCCCGGCCCGGACCGACCGGCCCGGCCCGCCCCGGCACCGCCCGGAGCAGCCCGGACGGCTCAGCGGGGACGGCCGTCGGCAACCGGGTCGACGGTGACGGACAGGGCCCGGACCAGGTCCCGGCGCAGCCGGGCGGCGACCGGCGGCGGCAGCGGGCCGCGCGGCGGGCGGCACCGTCCACCGAACCGCCCGGCACAGTCCATCGCCAGCTTGATCGCCTGCACCGCCTCCGGCCGGGAGCCCCAGCCGAACGCCGGGTGCAGCTCGGCGTAGAGCGGCAACGCGCGGGCCAGGTCACCGGCGGCGCAGAGGTCGTAGAGGCGCAGGGCCTGCCGGGGCAGCGCGTTGGCCAGGCCGGCGACCCAGCCCCGGGCCCCGCACAACACGAGTTCCAGCAGCACGTCGTCCGCGCCGGCCAGCACGTCCACGTGCGGGCAGAGGTCCCTGATCCGGTGCACCCGTCGGACGTCGCCGGAGAACTCCTCGACCGCGACGATCCCGTCGGTCTCCGCGACCCGGGCGAGCAGCTCCGGAGTGAGGTCCACCCGGGTGTCGTACGGGTCGTTGTGGGCCACCACCGGCAGGCCGACGGCGGTCACCTCCCGGTAGTGGGCGACCACGTCGGCGTCGCCGGCAGGGTAGCCGTCCGGGGGTGGGGCGAGCACCCCGTGCGCCCCGGCGGCGGCAGCCTGCTCCGCCCAGCGGCGGGACTGCCGGCTGCCGTACCCGCCGACGCCGGGCAGCACCGCGCAGCCGGGCGGCGCGGCCTGCACCGTCGCCCGCACCACGTCGGCCCGCTCGTCGTCGGACAGCGCCCGGTACTCCCCCACCGACGCGCACGGGGTCACCCCGTGACACCCCGCCTCGGCCAGCCAGCGCACGTGCTCCTGGAGCCGGTCGAAGTCGACGCCGAGGTCGTCGCGGAACGGTGTGGTGATGGCGACCAGCACCCCCCGCCAGGGCCTACCAGCTGTCACTCGGGCGTTCCCTCCTGCGCGCCGGCGGCCCGCTGCCCACCGCACCGGAACCCTACGATCGGCGATCACGGCGGCGCTTCGGACAACTGCCGGAACAGTCGCCATGGGGGCCGTCCTTTTGTCGGTAGATCCCCGGTGGACCTTGCGCCCGGGGCCACCGGCCGCAGATGGTAGGGCACCGGCTGTCGCACCCCTGCCGCGCAGCCAACCAGGGGAGATCCATGCACGGTGAGCTACAACGCATAGTCGATGCCGTCGCCGCCCGGGTGGGGCGTCCCGCCCTCATCGAGGACCGGCGGCAGCGGGTGGTCGTCTACAGCGAACACGACGGGCCGATGGACGAGGTGCGCCGGATGTCGATCCTGCGCCGGCAGACCACCCCCGAGGTGATCGCCTGGTTCCGCCGGATGGGCGTGCTCACCGCCCGTGAGCCGGTGCGCACCCCGGCCGACGTCGACCTCGACCTGCTCCCCCGGGTCTGCGTGCCGATCTGGCACGACGACCTGCTGCTCGGGTTCGTCTGGTTCATCGACGACGACGGGTCGATGACCGACGCCGACATCGCCACCGCGACCAGCGCCTTCACCGACCTGTCGCTGGCCCTCTACCGGGAGAACCTGCTCGGCGAGCTGGCCTCGCAGCGGGAGTCGGAGGCCACCCGGACGCTGCTGGTGGAGAGCCCGCAGGCCCGCGCGCACGCCGTCCGGGCGCTGCTGGAGGAGGGCACGGTCGCCGGTGACGGCCCCACCACCGCCGTGGTGGTCCAGCTCGTCCCCGCCACCGGGCGGCACCCCGACGAAGTGGCCCGGATCGCGCTGGAGCAGGCGCTGGTGGCGACCCGGCGGTGGCTCGGCGTGCGGGAGTCGCTGCACATGGTCTGGCCCGACCACGGGGTGCTGCTGATCTGTGGCGGCCGGATCGCCGGCCAGCCCACCTTGGAGGCCGCCGCCGAGCATCTCGACGAGGCGCTGGGCCAGGCGACCCGGGGGCTGTCCTCGGTGGAGCGGACGGTGACCGGGATCGGCCAGTCCCGCCCGGGGCTGGCCGACGCGGTGCAGTCCTACCGGGAGGCGGTGCAGGCGGCCCGGGTCGGGGTGCAGCTGCCGGCGCTCGGCCGGGTCGTCTCCTGGGCCGGCCTGGGCATCTACCGGGTGCTGTCCCAGCTCGACGGCCGGCACCTCGACATCGCCGGGGTGCACCCCGGGTTGGAGCGGCTACTGCACGACGACGCCCACCAGGTGCTGCTGGAGACCCTGGAGGCGTACCTTGACCTGGCCGGCAACGCCCACGCGACCGCCGAGAAGCTGCGGCTGCACCGGACCACCCTCTACTACCGGCTGCAACGGGTCGAGCAGCTCGCCGACACCGACCTCAAAGACGGCAACGAACGGTTGTGCCTGCACCTGGCGATGAAGCTCGGTCGACTCGCCGGCCACTACCGGTCGGCGTCCTGACCGTCGCCGCCGGACCGGCCGTCCGGAGAGGACACCCGCGCCGCCGCGCTGTGACAGTCCGTGTCCGGCCGGACAGATCATTGACAGATCCGAACAGGCACGGCCAGGATGGGCGCACCGATCGGCAACGCCCCCACGACCTACCGTAACCAGGTACGCCCCCCGCCCGTCACGCAGACCGGATCGGCGCCGGTCCGTCGCCTCCGCGCGTCCGGAGGACACCCCCCGTCTCCCCCGTCGTCGGCGGAGTGGACGTCGTGTTCGGTCGCCCACCGTCGCCCGACTGTCGGCGCCCGACCTCCCCGTTTCGCACACCCGCCCGACGGCGGGCGCTGCCGCGCGCCGTCGGCCGGTCTCGCACCCCCAGGAAAGGTGGCCCGAGATGTCCCGTTCCGCGTTCCCCCGCCGCTGGCGGCGGCTACCCGCCGCCACGGCCGCCGGCGTGGCGTTGCTGCTGCTCGCCGGCCCGGCGACCGCCGGCACCGCCGCCCCGCCCGACCGGGAGGCCGACGCCCCGGTCGCGCTCGAACGCTCCGCCGACGAGCAGGCCGACGTGGTGGAGGTGACGGTCGACGGCACCGCCCAACTCGACGCGCTGGTCGCCACCGGCGTCGACCTCGACCACCACGTCACTCCCACCGAGGCGGGCATCGTGGTGCACGCCGTGGTCACCCCGACCGAGGTCGCCGGGCTGAAGCGGATGGGCTACCGGGTCGGCGCCGTGCTGCACGACGCCGACGACTCCGCGCAACGGATCAGCGAGCGGGACGCCACGATCGCCGCCCATCAGGCCGAGAACCGGGCGTACACGGCGACCCTGGAGCGCAGCGCCGCCGCCTCCGACGTGAAGATCATCCGGGCCGACTACTACACCTCCGGCACCAACCAGGTGCTCTCGGTCGAGGCGAAGTGGGCCCAGGGGCAGACCTCCACCAGCACGCTGACCGTGGCCCGGGACAGCGGCCCCGGCACCGAGATCGGCTCCGGCGGCACCCAGAACATCTCCCGGTTCGTCGACGCCGGGGTCTACCTCTACCACCGGGGCGCCGCCGCCGTCACCGCCCGGCCGGAGCGCATCCAGATCACCAGCCCCACCGGCGACGTGGCGGTCGCCGAGGTCAAGGAGTGGCTGCCGATCCCGGCCGACAGCCCGGAGGGCCCCGGCTACCAGAAGGACTTCGTCACCAGCTACCTCACCCCGACCGAGCTGTACGACCGGATCAAGCGGCTGGCCGACGCCTACCCGCAGCTCGCCGAGGTGGTGAAGCTGCCCTACCAGACCAACGGGTACCGGCGTAAGGCGCAGGTCGTGCTGGGTGGGACCAACGCCACCCGGGTCGCGGTGGACTCGCTCGCCTGGGGGCACGAGGGCGGCAACGACATCACCGTCGAGCTGGCCGCCCCGGGCGCGGCCGACCAGCCGCTTTCGGTCACGGTGACCGGCAAGGCCATCCGGGTCAGCCTGGCCACCGACGCCGCCGGGGCGGTGACCAGCACCGCCGCCCAGGTCGCCGCAGCGCTGACGGCCGAGGCGGGTGCGCTGGTCACCGCGTACACCTATCGGGGGGACGCCGGCGCCGGGGTGGTCGCGCCGGTCGCGCCGACGCCGCTGTCGGACAACCTGAAGGCGCCGGCCGGGGTCTCCCGCGACCCGCACCCGGTGTACGCCATCCGGATCGGCAAGTACCGCGACGGCTCCCGCACCGGGGTCCTCGCGTACGCGCAGGAACACGCGCGGGAGTGGGTGCCGCCGCTGGTGACCATCGAGACCGCTGAGCGACTGCTGCGCAACCACGCCACCGACGAGAACACCAAGCAGCTGCTGCGCACCCTGGACATCTGGATCGTCCCGTCGATCAACCCGGACGGCGGGCACTACTCGTTCTACGACTACGCCTCGCAGCGCCGCAACATGACCAACCACTGTGTGCCGGGCGGTGCCACCGACGCGCTGGCCCGTAACTCGTGGGGCGTGGACAACAACCGCAACTACACCGAGTACAGCCTCTTCGACGGCTACTCGGGGGCGTCGGCGAGCTGCACCAGCGACACCTACGCCGGGCCGAGCGAGCTGTCCGAGCCGGAGAACCGCAACGTCGACTGGCTGGCCCAGCGGCCGAACATGAAGTTCTCGATGAACCTGCACTCCTCCGGCAACTACTTCATGTGGTCGCCGGGCGCGTACGCCACCCCGGGCCGGATCTCCGCGCCCCGGCCGACGCTGGCCGAGGAGTCGTTCTTCTGGGGCGCGTCGTCGCGCATCCTCACCGCGATCAAGCGGCACCGCAACATGGCGGTCACCCCGGCCCGGACCGGCCCGATCTCCGACGTGCTGTACTCGGCGGCCGGCAACTCCGGCGACATGCTCTGGTACAAGTACGGCATCTACGCCTGGAACTTCGAGGTCGGCACCAGCTTCCAGCCCACCTGGGAGGAGGCGCACCAGGAGACCATGGAGTTCAGCAACGGCCTGGTCGAGCTGCTGCGGGTGGCCCGGGACTACGACAAGGACAAGAAGCGCCCGACCAGCACCCTGTCGGTCACGCCGAGCGCCACCGAGGGCGCGGTCAGCGTCCGGTTCGACGTCAGCGAGCCGGCGGCGGTGTTCTACACCCTCGACGGCAGCCGGCCGACGTTCGAGTCCACCCTGTACGCCTCGGCGGGCATCCGGGAGGGGGCCGAGACGCTGACCGTCCCGACCGGCACCAAGATCCACTGGTTCTCGGTGGACGCGGCCGGCAACATCGAACGCAACTACCGACCGGACGAGGACAGCAAGACCTTCAACCGGGGCTGGGCGACGCTGCCCACCGGCTGAGGTCCCCAGCGCACCAGCGGGGGTCCGCGCCGCCGGACCCCCGCTGGTCGACCCGCTCAGGCCGTGGCCCGCCAGCGGATGTCGCCGTGGGACCGCCTCGGCTGCCATCGCTCCATCACGCTTGGCCTGGCGCCGCGCGCGACAGCGACTGCGATCGGCATGCTGCCCACCGCAGTCGCTGTCCCGGCTGTGCCCTGCCGTCGTCGCAGCGTGATGATCACCACCTCGACCCAACTCTCCCCTGACGGAAGGGTAGGTTCTCCGGGGTGGCGTCGAGGTGCGCACGGCCACGGCAAACGCGCCGCGTTCCGACCTGAGAGCCCGGGAAGCTCACCCGACGCATCCAACGCCGGCCGTCCCCGGCCGCCTGCCTTCCTGCGAGGAAGGTTCGCTGCACGCCCCGGGCGCGCCTGAGTGGAAATGGCTGTATGTCTTCTGTGTTGTCCGCGGTCAACCGGCCGCGCCTGCCCCGCCCGTCCTGGCTGTCGCCGAAGGTGTTCCGCACCGAGGTCCTCGCCGGCCTGGTCGTCGCCCTGGCGTTGATCCCGGAGGCGATCTCCTTCTCGATCCTGGCCGGGGTCGACCCGCGGGTGGGGCTGTTCGCCTCGTTCACCATGGCCGTCACCATCGCGATCTGCGGCGGCCGGCCGGCGATGATCTCCGCCGCGACCGGAGCCGTCGCCCTGGTGGTCGCGCCGCTGGCAAAGGAGTACGGCCTGGATCACCTGATCGCGGCGGTGATCCTCGGCGGCGTGATCCAGATCCTGCTGGCGCTGCTCGGGGTGGCGAAGCTGATGCGGTTCATCCCCCGCAGCGTCATGGTCGGCTTCGTCAACGCCCTGGCGATCCTGATCTTCGCCGCCCAGATCCCGCACCTGCTCGGCGTGCCGTGGCTGGTCTACCCACTCGTCGCCGTCGCCCTGGGAATCATGGTCGGGCTGCCCCGGCTCACCCGCGCCGTCCCGGCGCCGCTGGTCGCGATCGTCGTGCTGACCGTCGTCACGGTGGCCGTCGGCGTGGCGGTGCCGACCGTCGGGGACGAGGGCGCCCTGCCGGACAGCCTACCCGCCCTCGGGCTGCCACAGGTCCCCTGGACAGTGGACACCCTCACCCTGATCGCCCCCTACGCCCTGGGCATCGCGCTGGTCGGGCTGATGGAGTCGCTGATGACCGCCAAGCTCGTCGACGACATCACCGACACCCCCTCCAGCAAGACCCGCGAGTCCTGGGGTCAGGGGGTCGCCAACATCGTCACCGGCTTCTTCGGCGGCATGGGCGGCTGCGCCATGATCGGCCAGACGATGATCAACGTGAAGGCCTCGGGTGCCCGCACCCGCCTGTCGACTTTCCTGGCCGGCGTGTTCCTGCTGATCCTGGTCGTGGCGCTCGGTGACGTGGTCGCGGTCATCCCGATGGCCGCCCTGGTCGCCGTGATGATCATCGTGGCGGTGACGACGTTCGACTGGCACTCCGTCGCGCCGAGGACCCTGCAGCGGATGCCGTACGGCGAGACCGTGGTCATGCTCGCCACCGTCGCGACCACCCTGGCCACCCACAACCTCGCCATCGGCGTCGTGGTCGGCGTGCTCACCGCCATGGTGATCTTCGCCCGCCGGGTCGCCCACCTCGTCGAGGTCACCAGCGTCCTCGACCCCGACGGCGGCACCCGCATCTACTCCGTACACGGGGAGTTGTTCTTCGCCTCCAGCAACGACCTCGTGGGCCAGTTCGACTACGCGGGCGACCCCGACACCGTGGTCATCGACATGACCCACGCCCACGTCTGGGACGCCTCCTCCGTCGCCGCGCTCGACGCCATCACCACCAGGTACGCCGCCCGGGGCAAGACCGTCGAGATCATCGAGCTGAACCAGCCCAGCGCCCGCATCCACCATGCCCTCGCCGGCCGCCTCGGCGTCGGCCACTGATGGCCACCACCAGCCGCGGCACCGGGCCGGAGCAGCGCGCCTCCGGCCCGGCCACCGGCCGGCTCATGCAGATCGGCGAGGCCGCGGACCGGGTCGGCCTGAGCGTCCGCACCATCCGCCACTACGAGAAGGCCGGCCTGATCGTCCCCTCCGCCCGCAGCGAGGGCGGCTTCCGCCTCTACACCGAGCCCGACCTCGACCGCCTCGCCGTGGTCAAGCGCATGAAGCCCCTCGGCTTCACCCTCGACGAGATGCGGGACCTGCTCACCGTCCTCGACGCCCTCGACACCGCCACCGGCGCCGACCGGGCAGCCCTGCTCGACCGGCTCGA
Organism: Micromonospora sp. PTRAS2; assembly: GCF_054052245.1. NCBI lineage: Bacteria > Bacillati > Actinomycetota > Actinomycetes > Micromonosporales > Micromonosporaceae > Micromonospora > Micromonospora sp. PTRAS2. Next base: position 13,590 of record NZ_JBSWBU010000014.1, on the reverse strand, counting down.
CATGTTCCACGCCGCCGCCACCGTCCGCGTGACCACCCTGCGCGACCAACTCGCCACGGCCGAACGCTTCGCCGGCACGCTGCGCGACAAGCTGGACCACCACCACAGCTCGGAGGGCTGAGCCCGCCCGCCGGTGACTGCTCGGCATCTGCGCACAGCAGTCGAACCGACGAGGCCGCCAGCGGGCGCAGCGTGTCGTTGACCGACTCGATGAGCTGGCGGACAGGCTTGCGTAAGTGCTCGTCGCGGCGTGGGGCGCGGTTGCGGCACAAGGGCCGCAGCAACCACACCCCACGCTTGATCGACGACGAGCAATGCGTGTGGCGGGACCTGCCTAATCACGGCCTTCAACACGGTGCGCATGTCGATCCCGACCACAGGGATCTGCCGGCGCCAAGTGGGTGGGCGAGCGGTCAGCCAGCCGGTGGCTGCGGCGACTGCGAGCCCAGCGAGCCACGTGACAACACTTTGATACATATGAATCAGATTCTTTCGGTCATCGCCAAAACCATCCAAAGCAATGCCTATTCAAATCGAGAGATCACTATTTGACTGCCATTCGCTGTAGAGTCGGCACACCACCGGGTAGGGCCCCGAAATTCGCGGTGTCGTGTCGCAACGAGAAGAAGGAGCTGTCGATGGAATTGCCGCACAGGATCACACTCGTTCGCGCCCGTCGGTCGGGGCGCACCGCCGTCGCGCTCGTCGCTGCCACGCTGGCTGCCGTCATGTTCGTTCAGCCGGCGGCCTGGGCCGCTGGTTCGAGCCCGGCTCCGGGCGCCGTCGGCCACATCCTCGGCGCCGGCGGGACGAATGCGGTGCCGGGTGAATACATCGTGGTGCTCAAGGACAGTGCGGCCGGCGGCCCCGCAGGCAGCCGGCAGTCCGTGGTGACCAGCCTGGCCCGGGCGCTGGCTGGTCGATTCGGCGCCGTGCCGGAACAGGTGTGGGGCGACGCCCTCAACGGCTTCTCGGTGCGGACCTCCGAGTCGGTGGCCCGGCGACTCGCCGCCCATCCGGCGGTGGCCTACGTGGAGCAGAACCAGACCGTCGAGGTGCCCGAGGCCACCATGCAGCCGACCAGCGTCCAGCCGAACGCGCCATGGAACCTGGACCGGATCGATGCTCCGCTCGGACTCGACACCACCTACAACTTCGTCAGCAAGGGCTCCGGGGTCCGGGTCTACGTCATCGGCCCCGGGATCCGCACCACCCACCAGGAGTTCGGCGGCCAGGCCTCCCACGGCTACGCCCAGAGCTGCTTCACGACGCTCGGCACGCATGTGGCCGGCATCATCGGCGGCACGACGTACGGGGTGGCAAAGGACGTCACGTTGGTCTCGGTCGGCCTGCCCAACTGCAACGGCGGCCTCAGCGCGTTGATCGGCGCCGTCGACTGGGTGGTCGCCGACAACACCCCCTGGAGCCCGCCCACCGTCGGAGACTTCGTGCTGGCGGGCGGTCTGAGCACCGCGCTGAACACGGCGGTCGCCAACGCCGTCGTCGACGGCATCGTCATGACGACCTCGGCCGGCGACACGAGCCAGGACGCCTGCCTCGGCTCGCCTGCTTCGGTGCCCACCGTCCTCACCACCGCCTCCATCCAGTCCGATGACGTCCGGGCACCCCACTCCAACTTCGGCCCGTGCGTCGACCTCTTCGCTCCCGGCGTGAACATCGTGTCGGCCTCGCCCGCCTCCAACACCGCCGTCATGTCCCTCGACCTCACCATCCAGGCCTCCGCGCACGTGGCGGGAATGGCCGCCCGCGTGCTGAGCAAGAACCCGACCTGGACGCCGGCGCAGGTGCACTCCTTCCTCGTCGACAACGCCACCCCGGACGTGGTGATCAATCCCGGCATCGACTCACCGAACCGTCTGCTCTACGGTCCGCCCACGCTCTGACGGCGGCCAGCAGCCGGCGGCCCGACCCTGGTCGGGCCGCCGGAGCGGCAGCCGCGCACGTGTCGCTGCGACGGGGGCTCACCTGGTTCTCCGGGTGCACGGGGGGAACCGACGGCGTCACTCGGACAGGAAGGCGTCCACGTGGGCCAGGAACTCACCCCAGGCCGGTTCGGACGCGGTAAGCAGATGGTTAGGGCTGTCGAGCAGGACCAGCCGGCTGTCGGGAATGAGCGCCGCCAGCTCGGTGCCTGCGTGGCCGGGACCCTCCCGTCGTCGCGGGAGTGCAGAATCAGCGTCGGACACGCCACCCGATGGGCGATGGCGGATACGTCGATGTGCGCGAACTCCTCCAGAAACCGAACCCCGTTGGCAGGCAGGTCGACCGGCGCTGGAACGCGATGAACTCCTCCCAATCCTGCCGTGAGCCATCGGGCAGGAACTGGGAGGTGAAGACCTGGAGAAAGCGCGGATCCTGATGGCTCCAACCGACCCGGGCCAGTTCGAGATCGATGTCCGCCGCGCCGCGCTTCATATCGTCGCGGGCCCGAACCCGCCGGCCCCACGCATACGCCCCGGCGAGGATCAACCGGGCTGACCCGCTCGGGGCGCCGTACCGCGTACGCCACCGCCACCGCGCCGCCCTGGGAGACTCCGAGCAGCGGAAACCTGTCGAGTCCGATCGCCTCGACCAGGGATTCCAGGTCGTCCACCCCGTCGTCGAAGGTGAAGCTGGGCACCACCCAGTCCGACAGTCCGCACCCCCGCTCGTCGTAGCGGATCAACCGACGGTTGCGGGCGAGGTCGACAAACCAGTGCGACCACACCGGTGTAGCCCATTCCAGGTCGAGGTGGGTCATCCAGTTCGCCGCCTTCACCCAACGGCGGGCCCGTGCCGACGGAGGCGCAGGCGATCCGGGTGCCGTCTCCGGCCGGGCAGACCCGGGGACTTTTCGTGGCTCAAGCGAAAGTTCGCCGCGGTTGGGCAGAAGGTATGGACAGCGGGATCGAAGCAGCTTAATGTCTTCGCCATCACGAAAGTGTTTCGGCGAGGTGAACCGGCGGCGCGGTGACCCATCGACCGCCCTCCCCCGCTACGGCATCCGGCGCGACGGCGCGCGCCCCGCCCTGGCATTCGAACGTCAGGAAGGGACGGACAGACAGTGTCCAACCACGACGGCGCGCTCGGCCGGCGAACAACGTCGGTCAGCTCCGCACTACTACTGGTGGCCGCCGCCGGGCTGATCGCCCTCGGCAGCCCGGCCCCCGCCCAGGCCCACACCATCAACCCCACCGACTTCCAGCAGGTCACCCTGGCCAAGGGGGTGGCCGAGGTCGGCGAGCCCATGACCATCGCGGTGCTGCCCGACCGGTCGGTGTTGCACACCGCCCGCAACGGCACGCTGCGTCGCACCGACGCGGCCGGCACCACCACCGTGGTCGGCACGATCCCCGTCTACACCCACGACGAGGAGGGCCTCCAAGGCGTCGGGGTGGACCCGAACTTCACCACCAACCGGCACGTCTACCTGTACCACGCCCCGCCGCTGTCCACCCCCGCCGGGGACGCCCCGGCCACCGGCACGGACTTCTCCGCCTGGCAGGGCGTCAACCGGCTGTCCCGGTTCACCCTCAACGCCGACTGGACGCTGAACACGTCCAGCCAGGTCACCATCCTGGACGTGCCAGCCGACCGAGGCATCTGCTGCCACGTCGGCGGGGACATCGACTTCGACGCGGCCGGGAACCTGTACCTGTCGACCGGCGACGACAGCAACCCGTTCGACTCCGCCGGATACGCGCCGATCGACGAGCGGACCAACCGCAACCCCGCGTACGACGCGCAGCGCAGCGCGGCCAACAGCAACGACCTGCGCGGCAAGATCCTGCGGATCAAGGTGAACGCGGACGGGAGCTACTCCATCCCGGCCGGGAACATGTTCGCCCCGGGCACCGCGCGGACCCGTCCGGAGATCTACGCGATGGGGTTCCGTAACCCCTTCCGGATGAGCGTGGACAAGGCCACCGGGGTCGTCTACGTCGGCGACTACGGCCCGGACGCCGGCACCACCAGCACGCGCGGCCCCAGCGGCCAGGTCGAGTTCAACCGGGTGACCGGGCCGGGCAACTACGGCTGGCCGTACTGCACCGGCGCCAACACCGCCACCGAGACGTACGCGGAGTGGGACTTCGCCGCCGGCACCGCAGGCGCCAAGTACGACTGCACCGGCGGCCCGACCAACAACTCGTTCCGCAACACCGGCCTGCCCACCCTGCCCGGGGCGCAACCGGCCTGGATCCGGTACGCCGGTGACGCCGGCAGCCCGCCGGAGTTCGGTGGCGGCTCCGAGTCGCCGATGGCCGGTCCGGTCTACCGCTACAGCGCGTCGAACCCGTCCACCACGAAGTTCCCGCAATCCTTCGACGGCCAGTTCTTCGCCGCCGAGCTGGGCCGGGGCTGGATCAAGCCGATCCACGTGAACGCCGACGGCTCCCGGGGCGCCATCGACGCGTCGTTCCCCTGGAACGGCAAGCAGGTCATGGACTCCGCGTTCGGCCCGGACGGCGCGCTGTACGTCCTCGACTACGGCACCGGCTACTTCAACGGTGACGCCAACTCGGCGCTGTACCGGTACGACTACGTCGCCGGTGGCAACCGCGCGCCGACCGCCGTCGCCGCCGCCGACAAGACCTCCGGGGCGGCCCCGCTGACGGTGAACTTCTCGTCGGCCGGGTCGTCGGACCCGGAGGGCGGGGCGCTGACCTACTCGTGGGCGTTCGGTGACGGCACCACCTCCACGGCGGCCAACCCCAGCAAGACGTTCACCGCCAACGGCACCTACAACGTCACCCTGACCGTCAGGGACCCGCAGGGCGCGACCGGCACCGCCGGCGTGCAGATCGGCGTCGGCAACACCGCCCCGACCGTCACCATCACCGGCCCGGCGAACGGCTCGCTCTTCTCCTACGGCGACGCGGTGCCCTTCAGCATCACCGTCACCGACCCCGAGGACGGCACCATCGACTGCGCCAAGGTCAGGATGACCTACGTGCTCGGCCACGACCAGCACGGCCACCAGATCACCTCGAAGAACGGCTGCTCCGGCTCGATCACCATCCCGGTCGACGGCGAGCACGACGACGCGGCGAACATCTTCGCGATCTTCGACGCCGAGTACACCGACGCCGGTGGGCTGACCACCCACAAGCAGCACACCCTCCAGCCGCGCAAGCGCCAGGCCGAGCACCTGAAGACCTCGTCGGGGGTGACCCTCTACGACAAGGCCGCGGCCGAGGGCGGCCGGACCGTCGGCAGCATCGACAACGGCGACTGGATCGCGTTCGAGCCGTACCGACTCGACAAGGCCACCTCGTTCAGCGCCCGGGTCTCCTCCAACGGCGTCGGCGGCACCCTCCAGGTACGGATGGGTTCGCCCACCGGCACCGTGCTGGGCCAGGCGACCGTCCCGGTCACCGGCGGCTGGGAGACCTTCGCCACCGTCACCGGCACCGTCTCCGGCGCGCCGGCCAGCACCGGCACGCTCTACCTCACCTTCGCCGGGGGCACCGGGGCGCTGTTCGACCTCGACGCGTTCACGTTCGTCACCGGCGGCACCACCCCGGGCACCGGGCCGGTCGTCGGGCTCGGCGGCAAGTGCCTCGACGTACGCAACGCGGCCACCACCGACGGCACCCAGATCCAGATCTACACCTGCAACGGCACCGCCGCACAAACCTGGACGGTCACCCCGAACAGCACCGTCAAAGCACTCGGCAAATGCCTCGACATCTCCGGAGGGGGCTCCGCCGACGGCACGAAGATCCAACTCTGGACGTGCAACGGCAGCGGCGCCCAGAACTGGTCGGCACAGACCGACGGCACCCTCCGCAACCCACAGTCCGGCAAGTGCCTCGACGTGTCGGACAACAACGCCACCGACGGCCAGGCCGTCCACCTGTGGACCTGCCTGTCGGCCGCCAACCAGAAGTGGACCCTGCCGTAACCCGCCTGTCGGGGCGTCCCCGGGGCGCCCCGGCACCACCCTCCACCCCCGTTCGGGAGAGTGACATGCGCAGACTCCTTCGACCCGTCCTCGGCGCGGTGACCGCCGCTGCCGCGGTTCTTGCCGCTACGACGTCGGCGACGCCGGCCAGTGCGGCCGATGCCCCGTACGACGTGCTGGTGTTCTCCAAGACCGCCGGGTTCCGGCACGACTCGATCGCCGTCGGCACCCAGGCGATCCGCGAACTCGGTGCGGCGAACGGTTTCACCGTGACCGCGACCGAGGACTCGTCCCGGTTCACCACCGCGAACCTGGCCCAGTACGAGGCGGTGGTCTTCCTCAACACCACCGGGGACGTCCTGGACGCCGCACAGCAGTCCGCCTTCGAGTCGTACGTCAACGGCGGCGGCGGTTACGTCGGCGTCCACTCCGCCGCCGACACCGAGTACGGCTGGTCGTACTACGGCAGCCTGGTGGGTGGCTACTTCGCCTCGCACCCGGCCATCCAGCAGGCGAACGTCCGCTTCGAGAACCGGGCGCACCCGGCCACCGGGCAGCTGCCGCAGACCTTGACCCGCACCGACGAGTGGTACAACTACCAGACCAACCCGCGCGCGGGCGCCCGGGTCCTCGCCACCCTGGACGAGTCGTCATACTCGGGCGGCTCGATGGGCGGCGACCATCCGATCTCCTGGTGCAAGACCGTCAGCTCCGGCCGGTCGTTCTACACCGGCCTGGGGCACACCCAGGGGTCGTACGCGGAGGCGGCGTTCCGCAGCCACCTGCTCGGCGGCATCCGGTACGCGGCGGGTCGGGCGAAGGCCGACTGCCGCCCGGAGACCGGCTACAGCAACCTCTACAACGGGTCCACCACCGGCTGGTCGCAGGCCGGTCCGGGCAGCTTCAGCAACTCCGACGCCACCCTCACCTCCGTCGGGGGCATGGGCCTGTACTGGTACAGCGCAAAGCAGTTCACCAACTACTCCCTGAAGCTGGACTGGCGGATGTCCGGCGACGACAACTCGGGCGTCTTCATCGGCTTCCCGCCGTCGACCGACCCCTGGTCGGCGGTGGACAACGGGTACGAGATCCAGATCGACGCCACCGACGCGGCCGACCGCACCACCGGCGCGGTCTACACCTTCCAGTCCGCCGACCTGGCCGCCCGGGACGCGGCCCTGAACCCGCCGGGAGAGTGGAACACCTACGAGCTGCTGGTCGAGGGGGAGCGCCTCCAGGTCTTCCTCAACGGGCGGAAGATCAACGACTTCACCAACACCGACCCGGCCCGCTCGCTCGCCGGCCACGTCGGGCTCCAGAACCACGGTACGGGCGACGACGTGTCGTTCCGCAACGTCCGGATCAAGGAGCTGGGCGGCACGCCGCCGGGCGGCGACACCACCGTGCAGGCCGAGGCGTTCAGCTCGGCCAACGGGGTCAGCGCGTTCACCAAGGCCGGGGCAAACGGCGGACAGACCCTCGGCTACGTCGACCCGGGCGACTGGGCCGCGTACCCGGGTCTCGACCTGACCGGGGTCACCTCGCTGCGGGCCCGGGTGGTCTCCGGTGGTCCGGGCGGCACCATCGGCATCCGGACCGGCTCGGCCACCGGCCCGCTGCTCGGCCAGGTGGCGGTGCCCAACACCGGAAGCTGGACCACGTACGCCGATGTCAGCACCGCCCTGGCCGGGGTGCCCGCCGGTGCGCAGACCGTGTACCTGACCTTCACCGGCTCCGGGACCGGCCTGTTCGACGTGGACGACTTCACCCTCGTCCGGGGCGGCGGCAACCCCGGCACCCCGGGCACCGGGCCGATCGTCGGGCTCGGCGGCAAGTGCCTCGACGTACGCAACGCGGCCACCACCGACGGCACCCAGATCCAGATCTACACCTGCAACGGCACCGCCGCGCAGACCTGGTCGGTCACCCCGAACAGCACGGTGAAGGCGCTGGGCAAATGCCTGGACGTCTCGGGTGGGGCCTCCACCGACGGCACGAAGATCCAACTCTGGACGTGCAACGGCAGCGGCGCCCAGAACTGGTCCGCACAAGCCGACGGCACCCTCCGCAACCCCCAGTCCGGCAAGTGCCTCGACGTGTCGGACAACAACGCCACCGACGGCCAGGCCGTCCACCTGTGGACCTGCCTGTCGGCCGCCAACCAGAAGTGGACCCTGCCGTGATCCGGTAGGCGGGCAGCCCGTGCCCCCGCTGTCGGACCGGCAGCGGGGGCACGTCCGGTCCTTCCGGGTCGGGCCTTCCCAACCGGCGTCAGCAGTCCTGGGCGGGCAGCCGAAGCCGTCATTCGCGGCCGGCGACCGGCGGGTATCAGCCGGCCGCTGCGGCGACTCCTCAGCCGAACTGCCAGCCGATCAGGTTCCACTGCCAGCAGAACCAGGCCAGAGCACCGACCCCGGCCAGCAGCACCCCCTGGTGGACGCGTGCCGCGACGGGTGCCTCACGCCAGCCGGTGATCGCGGTGCCGGCGGCACCGAGCCCCAACGCGAACACCACGATCGGTACGACGAGCAGGGCGCGCAGGCCCACCGGCACGCCGGGCAAAAACGTGCTCGTGCTGCCGGACAGGGCGATTGCCAGCCCGGCCAGGAACCCGAGCCCCAGCACCATCGCCAGGGCCGCCAACCCGCGCGACAGCCGCCACGAACGTGCGTCGTCGGCACGGCCACGTACCCGGCGTACTACCGCGGCACCTGGCACCACCAGCGCACTGAGCGCCACGACCACGAATCCGGCAAGCACCGCGAGGTTGACCGGCAACGTCTGCGCGCCACTGATCCGCTCGAACGCGGCTCCGTCGGTCATCACGTACCGGCCCCCGTCCACGACCACCAGACGGTCGTCGCCGGCCCGGTAGGAACCGTCACCCTGGGGCGTCCACCTCTTGTCTCTGAACCGGAGCGCTCCGGCGTCGGTCACCGTCAAACGCGCCGGATCGAGCAATGTGAGCAGTTTCTCGACGCCGGTGACGTTACGCCGGGCCGGGGCGTAGAAGCCCGCCTGCGGCACCACGGCGCGCTGCGACCCGGACACCGCTGGCGGCGATCCGGGCGCGAACCGGTCGAGGAACCCGTGGACGACCTCGTTCAGCGCGCCGGCCCCCTCCAGCGAGTTGAACGACAGGAAGAGCCCCAGCCGGCAGTCCGGCACCAGCACCAGCACGCTTTCAAACCCCTCCCAGTCGCCGCCGTGCATGAGCACCCGATGCCCGTTGAGCACCCGGTCCATGAAGCCGTGCGCGTACCCACCGACCCGGGGATCCGCCGGGAACGACCGGGTCCGCATGAGCGCGGCTGTCTGCGGCTTCAGGATGCCTTCGCCCCGGCCGAGCTGCGCGATCATGAACTTCGCCAGGTCCGACGCCGTCGCGCTGATCGAGCCGTCCGGCGTGAGCTGGTCGAACATGAACGGAACCGGCGCGCCACCCTCGCCGTAGCTCTTAGCGAGGTCGGGGGCCAGCGCCGCGGGCAACGGCTCGGACGCGGTGCTGTTCGTCATGCCCAGCGGCGTCAGCAGATGCCGCTGCACGTAGGCGTCCCACGGCTCACCGCTGACCTGCGTCACGAGATAACCGGCCAGTGCCGCCCCGTAGTTCGAATACGCCGGCACCACTGCGGGCGGCCGGATCCGCGCCGGGACGTTCTTCGCCAGGTACTCGCCCAGCGGCACGACGCCGTCGGCGGTGCGGGCGCCGGTGCCGATGAGGCGATCCTCGAAACCCGCGGTGTGGTCGATCAGGTCGCGCAGCCGGATCGGCTGCGGGTAGGTCTGCGGGATCTGGAACGTGGTGAGGTACGAGTTCACGTCCGCGTCTAGGTCCAGTCGACCGGCTTCGACCTGCTGCATTACCGCCGTCGCCGTGAACAGCTTCGTGATCGACGCGATACGTACGAGGGTGCGCGCCGGATCCATCCCGGTGCCGGCGGCCACGTCGGCGTGACCGAAGCCGTGGGCGTATGCGAGGTCTGTACCGGAGACCACCGATACGACCGCTCCCGGCGTCCCCGTCCTACGCAACTGTTCCGGCATCACGGACTCGAAGTACGCGGAGGCCGCGCTCGTGGTCGGTGCGGCACAACGGTGCGGGGCGGCGTACGCGGGGTCGGCTCCCACGACGCCCGCCATCAACGCCAGCCCCACGGCCGCCACCAACCCCAGCCCTACGCCCGCCGCCAGCGACTGCACCATGCCGGCACCGCCCTGCGGTCTTCGCCGGGCCGGCTGTTGCCGCCGGGGGAGTGTTCCGCCAGGCGCGGACGGTGGGGTCGAGTCGCTTCGAAGACGCACAGGTCCTCCTTCTCCGGGGGCAGGGCTCAGCCAGTGTCGCGGTCGGCCCGAGCCGGGCGCATCGCCGCGCGGTCGAGGCCGGACCGCGATCAAAGTCGGAGTACGGCCTAGACCTGAGGGGCAGGTGACGCGGGGCGCGGCATGCCTATGCTGCGACCCATGCGGCTGACGTCCTGGCGAACGACACGATCCTGGTTCGGCCGCCAGCGGGTGGGTGACGCGCTGATCGTGGCCGCCTGCCTGGTCCTCACCACGCTGGCGGTCACGACGCCGTGGTCGCCGCTTCCCTTGCCGGTCGTCGGGGCCGCGGGCACGCTGGCCGCACTCGCCACGTGGTGGCGCCGGAGCCATCCGTACGCCGTCGTGGTGATCGCAGCGCTGGGTTACGCGCTGTCGGGCAACGAGGGGCCGCTGCTGGTCGGACTGTTCGCCGCCGGGCTCTACGCATCCCGCCGCCACGTCTGGTGGCTGGTGGTGGTCGGCTGGGCCGGGGCGAGCGGCCTGAACTCGGTGAAGGCCGGGCGTCTGGACTGGTGGGACGCCGAGTTCGCCGCCGTCGTGGCCGCCGCGACCGTCGGGCTCGGCGTCCATTTGGGCACCCGCCGGGCACTGCGGGAGGCGTGGCGCGAGCGGGCCGAGCGGGCCGACGCCGACTTGGCGGTACGCGAGGAACGTGCCCGTATCGTGGAGCGCAACCGCATCGCCAGGGAGATGCACGACGTGCTGGCGCACAAGGTTTCGCTGATCGCCCTGCACGCCGGGGCGCTGGAACTGACCGTGGACGGTGGCGTCGAACGCGTCCGGGAAGGCGCCGGGCTGATCCGGGTGACCGCCCGCGAGGCGCTCGTCGAGCTGCGTAGCGTGCTCGGTGTTCTGCGGGCCGACGCGCAGCCGTACGCGGACCTGAACTCCGTGGTCGCCGACGCCCGGTCGGCCGGGCAGCGCGTGGTGGTGCGCGACAGTGCGGGGCCGTTGCCGGCGCCGGCGGCGCGGGTGGTGCAGCGGGTCGTGCAGGAGGGGTTGACGAACGCGCGGAAGCACGCGCCCGGTGCGGAGGTGACCGTGACCGTCGTACGGTCGGTCGACGCGGTGACGGTGACCGTGGCCAACCCGGTGAGCGAGGCGGCGCTGGACCTGCCGGGTTCCGGGGCGGGGTTGGTGGGGTTGGCGGAACGCGTGCGACTGGCCGGTGGAACGCTGACGGCCGGCCCGGCCGGGACCGGGTGGCGGCTGTGGGCGCAGCTGCCGGTCGTGATGTCCGCCGGGGATTTCGGGGTGCTTCCGGCGGGAGAGCCGCAGGACGTGGAAGCCCGATGATCTCGGTCCTGCTCGTCGACGACGAGGCGCTGGTGCGTGCGGGTCTGCGGCTGATTCTGGAGACCGCGGACGACCTAACCGTCGTCGGCGACGCGCAAGACGGACGCGCCGCGCTGGACGCGGTGACCCGGCTCCGTCCGGATGTCGTCCTGATGGACGTCCGCATGCCTGGGATGGACGGTGTCGCCGCGACGGCGGCGCTCCAGACCCGGACGAACCCGCCGCCGGTGATCATGCTGACTACGTTCGACACCGACGACGACGTGTTCCGGGCCCTGGAGGCCGGTGCCAGCGGTTTCCTGCTGAAGGACACACCGCCGACCGAACTGCTGCGCGCGGTACGCCTGGCCGCGACGGGAGACGGGATGTTGTCACCCAGCGTCACCCGGCAGGTCATCGCACGGATCACCGCGGACGACCGCACCCGCCGCCAGCGCGAGGCCCTGGCCCTGCTGGGCGGCCTCACCGGACGAGAACGCGAGGTCCTGGTCGAGATCGGACGGGGGGCGACCAACGCGCAGATCGCGAGGTGCCTGCGGATGAGCGAGGCGACCGTGAAGAGCCACGTCACGCACCTCTTCGAGAAGCTCGCGGCCGGCAACCGGGTCCAACTGGCGATCACCGCGTTCCGCGCGGGGCTGGTCGACTGAAGGCCCTTGCCGACACGGTGAAGAACACTTCCGCGAAGTAGCCCGGCCGCGGCCAACCCGCCACCGGCGGCCTCCGACCGGGTGCAGGACGGCCACGATGCCACCCACGCCAACTTCAACCCGGAACCGGTACCGGCTCACCGCCGCGTGCTCTGCCATAACCGGATCGACGAACTCCCGGCAGAGCGTTCGGCTCAGATTGCGCGCCAGGTGCCCGGACATCGCCCTCCTTCACTCTCGTGGTCACGGACGTCCGCCGTCCAGCCTGCCGCCGCGGGCCCACCACCACGCGTATACAGGCAGCAGGGACTGTCACCGCTGGCGACCACAATCAGGACGTATCCGTAGTCGGCGACGCACTCGTCAGTGGGGAGCCGTAGAGCAGCGAGCCCCCGTGGCGTGGGTAGGGGGTGGCGCAGGCCGGTGGTCGGCCATGCTCCAATCTCCGCCACCCCTGCACGGCTGCGGCGGCGGGCCCGGCAGGGGATCCGACACGGATTGCCGAATCGGGTCGACGACCATCAACAAGGCGAAGTGGGGTTACACGGGCTCGGAGAACCCGACGCGGGACGACGGCGTCGCCCGGGTAGGCAGGGAGCCGACCGGCGCGGGGACCTTCCGGCCCTTCTTTCGGTTCAACCTGACGAGCCTGTCCGGCAAGGCGATCCGGTCGGTGAAGTTCCTGACCGAGATGACCCATTCGTGGGATTGCGCCAGCACCCCGGTCAACCTGTGGCGGTCGGCTGATCTCGCCACCGCAGGCAAGCAGACGTGGGACGGGCCGAACCTGGCGTTGTGGCTGGATGAGCGGTCGGGACACGCCCACAAGCCTCCGGCCACGCCGAGCTGCCCCAATGACCCGCAGCCGGACCTGCCCATGGAGTTCACCAGCACCAACCTGAGAGGGCAGTCCGCAGTAGCTTGATCTGATCTATGCGTTGAGTCCGTTTGGTGGCCTTCTGGCGGGTTCAACGTGGATAGCGGTAGGCCGATGGGTTGAATGTGAGTTCTGGTCGTACCGTGTGCGGCAGGAAGTTGTCCTCCGCCCCACCGCGACGCTCGCACGGCTCCTTGCCCGGATGGGTCGCGAACTGGCCACCCACCAGGTGCAGGTAATCGGACGACATCCGGAACGAGTCCACGATGCCGCCGTGCCAGCCGGTGAACCCCGTCCCGGCGGCGACCGCCGCGCTGAGGCCCGCGACCTGCTCCTGGGTGATCTGCGACATCGTCACGCACTGCACCACGAGATCGGTGGCGGCCATCTCGGCGGCATCGGCGTAGACGTCCGTCGACTCCTCGATCCGCACCGCGCAGCCGCTGCCTTCGAGGAACGGGATGAACAACTCCGTCGCCCTGACCGGCTCGTGCCCCTCCCATCCGCCCCGAACCACCAGTGCCCTGCGCTGGGCT
>NZ_JBSWBU010000013.1:0-139910 GCF_054052245.1 Micromonospora sp. PTRAS2 | reverse complement strand
CACGTCCTAGTCGTTTCGCCCGGCGGCCGAGCGGAACGGTCCGGTGACCGCAGGACGGCTGGTGGTGCGCCGTGTCCGCGCCGTGAGAGCCAGACGTCAGCGGCGGTGGCGACTGTTGGCGAGCAGCGATCCGCGCACCGGGAGGGCATCATGAACAACCCAGTCACCATCATCGGCGCCGGGCTCGGCGGTCTCGTCCTGGCCCGAGTCCTGTCCGGGCACGGCATGCCGGTGGAGGTCTACGAAGCCGAGGCCACGGCCGCGGCACGGTCGCAGGGCGGAATGCTCGACATCCATGACTACAACGGTCAACTCGCCATCGAGGCCGCCGGGCTGACCGACGAGTTCCGCCGCATCGTCCTGCCGGGCCGCCAGGCGATGCGGTTCCTCGGCACGGACGGCACGGTGCTGTTCGAGAAGGGCGACGACGGCTCCGGCGGACGCCCCGAGGTACAGCGCGGCGACCTGAGGCGAATCCTGCTCGACTCGCTCCCGACCGGCACGGTCCGCTGGGCGGCCAAGGCCAGGACCGTACGCGGTCTCGGCCACGGTCGCCACGCGGTCACCTTCGCCGACGGCTCGACCGTGGAGACGGAACTCCTGGTCGGTGCGGACGGCGCCTGGTCACGGATCCGGCCGCTGCTGTCCGACGCCGTTCCGGAGTACACCGGTGAGTCGTACGTCGAGACCTACCTGTACGACGCCACCACCCGGCACCCGAGAGTGGCGAAGATGGTCGGCGAGGGATCGATGTACGCACCGTCGGCCACCGAAGGGATCGTCGCCCACCGGGAGAGCGGCGACACCCTGCACGCCTACGTCTCCCTCACCCGCCCGCTGGACTGGTTCGACGACATCGACTTCACCGACCGCGCCACGGCCGCCGCCCGGATCGTTCAGGAGTTCCAGGGCTGGGCACCCGAACTCACCGCGCTGATCACCGACGCCGACGGCGGACCGGTCCTGCGCCCGTTGCACGCACTGCCGCTCGGCCACCGATGGGATCACGTCCCGGGCGTCACGCTGCTCGGTGACGCCGCGCACCTGGTCGCCCCCAACGGCGAGGGCGCGAACCTCGCCATGCTGGACGGCGCCGAACTCGGCAAGGCTCTCGCCGCCCGCCCCGGCGACATCGAGGCCGCCATCGCGGAGTACGAACAGGCCATGTTCCCGCGTACCGCCGAGGTCCCGCAGGACGAGGAGCTGATGGCCAGCATCTTCGGCGACACGCCACCCGCCAGCGTGCTCGCGCTTCTGGCCGAGGAAGGTGAGCGCCCGTGAGCCGGTCCTTCCGAACGTAAGGCTTACCCGTCGACAGCAGGTCCGGCCCGTCCGCGACGGCGTGACGCGCCGCGCGACCGGTCGCTGTCGGTCACGGTGCAGGTGGCAGCCGCCACCTGCACCGTGGTCTGCTGCGCTCAGCGAAGACCCGCCGCGTACGCCGCGTCGAAACGGTCCTCATCCAGCGCAGCCTTTCCCCTGCGGGTCAGCTCCCTGACCTGCGGGTCGGTGTGGTCGTGCGCGCCGCGCAGGCGGGCGGCGACACCGAGGAGCACGGCCGATTCGTGATGTCTTCCCCGCCGGTCGGCAACCGCGGCCATCTGTACCGTCACCTGGGCGAGGACCGGCAGCTCCCGGGTGGCCCGGGCCGCCTCGTGCGCTACCGCCAGCGCCTCGTCCGCGCCGGACAGGTCGCCCAGTTCCAGAAGGAGCGCCGCCCTGGTGCTACTCACCAGCGCGCGGGCGTGATCGGCCGGGTAGGCCGGGACGACGGACAGCCCCCGCTCGGCGGCGTCGATCAGATCACCCGCACGGTCCAGGTCGCCGAGCCGCACCCTCAGGGCCGCCTCGTGCACGTCGATGAGGACCAGCATCTCCGTCGAGGACGCGCGCCGCGCGCGCGCTCGTGCGGCGTCGAGCAGGTCTGCCGCCAGATCGGTGTCACCGCGGCGCAGGTGCAGGTCGATCCAGCGCAGGTCGCTGTGGAACTGGTCGCTGACGCCGAGCGCACCGAATCGGCCGGTCAACGTCCGGGCCTCGGTGAGGTCGGACAGGGCGCCGTCGACGTCGTCGTACCGCCGCAGGGCCGCACGCATCGGTAGCACGGCAGCCGTGGCCCACTGGTCACCGATGCGCCGTAAGTGGTCCAGCGCCACCTCGACGTGACGGCGCATCCGGTAGAGCGCCCCTTCCTTCTCAGCGATCTCGGCCTGGAACATGTGCGCCAGCCCGGCCGACCACCGGTCGTCGCCGTCGCTGAAACGCGTGAAGGTCGCGAGCGCGGCCGGCTCGTCCTGGAGAAACAGAAGGATCGAACCCAGCAGGCGGAAGTGGCCCGGCAGGTGCGGATGGGCGAGCAGCCGACCGGCCAGCTCCCGCACCGTCGTTCGTTCGTCGACCTCATACCGCGCGGAGACGCCGGCGGTGATGTCCGCTCGGTTGAGCAGATAGGCGGCACGGGCGCAGTCGCGTGCGACGGTCCATTCGCCATTCGCCACCGCCAGCGCCTCCCCCAGCCAATGGATGCCGTCGGCATGGCGGCCACGCATCTGCCAATACCACGTGAGGTCGAGAGCGAGAGCGATCGCACCCGTGGCGTCCCCGGCGGCGCACAGATGGTCGAGGGCGGCAAGGATGTTGTCGTACTCTGCGTCGACGATCCCGATCGCGGCCAGTTGGCCGGGTCCACGCAGCCGGGGATCCTGCTCGGCGATCAGCGCGGCGAAGTGGGCCGCGGCCAGGTCACGGGCCCGCCCGAGCGCGCCAGCCTCGGCCAGCCGCTCCCTGCCGTACTCCCTGATTGTTTCCAGCATGCGGTAGCGGCCGGTGGTCGGATCAAGCTGGAGCAACGACCGGTCGACGAGTGCGGCAAGCACATCCGGGACATCGGCGCTCCCCTCGCAGACCGCGGTGGCGGAGCTGGCCGTGGCGCCGCCGGGCAGGATGGCGACGTGTTCCGCGACGGTCCGCTCGCCGGCGTCGAGCAGTTCCCAACTCCACGCGATCACCGCGCGCAGGGTGCGGTGCCGCAGCGGTGCGGTGCGGCTGCCCCTGCCGAGCAGGTGGAACCGGTCGGCCAGCCCTTCCGCGAGGTCGAGCAGCGACAGCGTCCGAAGCCGGGCGGCGGCCAATTCCAACGCGAGAGGCATGCCGTCAAGGCCACGCACGAGGCGCACGACGTTGGGCAGCGTCGTCTCGTCGACATCGAAGCCCGGGCGTACGGCGGCAGCGCGAGCGGTGAACAGGCGTACCGACGCGGTCTGCCGCGCCTGCGCGACGCCGGCATCCGGGCCGGGCAGTTCGAGCGGAGCCAGTGGGACGAGCCCCTCGCCGTCGACCGCGAGGGGTTCACGGCTGGTGGCGAGCACCCGCAGGCCGGGACAGCGGGGCAGCAGCGAGGAGACAACGCGCGCCACGGCGTCGATCAGGTGCTCGCAGTTGTCCAGCAGGAGGAGGATCTCCCGGCCGCTGAGTTCGGTGAGGAGGACGTCGGACTCGTCGTCGCCGGTCCGCCCGAGCGGGCCGCCGGTCCGCGGACCGATCGCGGCGAGCAGAGCCGATATGATCTTGGTGGAGTCGGTGACGGATGCGAGGTCGACCAGCCGTACACCGTCGTGGTAGTCGTGACGGTGGCGTCGGCCGGCTTCCAGCGCGAGGCGGGTCTTTCCGGCGCCGCCCGGTCCGACGACGGTGACCAGCCGGCCGGCCGTGAACAGGGCGGAGATCCGGGCAAGGTCGTCATCGCGGCCGACAAAGCTGGTCAGAGGCACGGGCAGGTCAGCATTCGGCCGCCCGGCCCCGAGGCTCCCGGCCGGGAGCCCGGGCACGACCGGGTCGGCCGTCGGGGCGTCGGGCGCCGGTCCGGGCGGCTCGGGTCGCAGCAGCCGCAGATGACGCTCACGCAGGGCGGTACCGGGATCGGCGCCCAGCACGTCGGCCAACGCCTCGCGGACCCGCTCGTAGACGGCGAGAGCCTCCGCCTGTCGCCCCAGACCGGCGAGCGCGTCCATCAACAGGGCGGCCGCCCGCTCATGTCCCGGCTGCTCCCGTAACAGCACGGACAGCCGGGCAGTCGCGGCTTCGGCCCGTCCGGAGGACAGTTCAGCACCGGCGAGGTCGGCGACCACCTCGATCGAGGTCTGCACCAGGCGGGTCGCGACGGTGGGCGCGACCGCCGCGATGACTGCGGGCTCGACGCCGGGCCGGTCGCCCCACAGCGCCACCGCCTCGGCGAATGCCGCCTCTCGGCCGGTCGCGGCGAGTTCCTCGAACCGCACGGCGTCGACATCGGATGCCTCCACCGCCAGCCGGTATCCACCCGCGACCTGCCGGACCACGGCGGGATCCGGGGCGTCCGGGGAGAGCGCGCGGCGTAACCGGGAGACGAGTCGCTGGAGCGCCTGCGTGGGGTCGGACGGCAGGTCCTCCCCCCAGATCGCGTCGACCAGCACGGCCGGTGCGACCGGCCGGCCGCCAGCGAGCGCCAGCCGGACGAGCAGATTCCGCAGGCGCGTTCCGGGTACGGCCAGGGTGGTGTCACCACGGGCGACCCGGAAGGCGCCGAGCAGCGTGATCCGTAGCCGTTCACCTCCGTCCATCCCCCGATCCTCCCGCGCTCAGCTGTCCGGTCCGGCGGCGGGGCGGTGTCCGCGCGATGTGTGCCGCGTGTCAGCGCCGCGCCGCAGGCTGACGCCACTGATTCACCAACAGGAGGACGTCGTGACCGACATCAGGCAGCGCACCGCGGCCGCAGCGGCACTCATGGCCAGCGGAATCATCTACTTCACCGGCGAGTTCGTCGCCGCCGCGGCGTGGACGGATCCGCCCTACAGCTACACCCACCACTTCATCAGCAACCTCGGAGTCCACGGGCCGCTCACCGCGTTCGGTCAGTACATGTACTCCCCGCTGGCCCCGGTGATGAACACCGGACTCGGGCTGACCGGCCTGGCCGCGCTGGCCGGAGTCGCCATGCTGAAGGGCCTGCCGGGTGGGCGGCGGGCGGCGACGGTCATCTCGGCGGTCGTGCTGGCGGTCGGCATGGTCCTGGTGGGGCTGTTCCCGGGAGACGGCGGCACCGAGGGCACCGACTACCACGGGATCGGCGCGATCCTGGCCTTCGTCGCCGGCAACGTGCTCGTCATCCTGCTCGGTCGAGCGTATCGACTGCTCGGAATGTCGTCCGGGCTGGGCCGTCTGTTGACCATGTCCGGGACGTTCGGCCTGCTCTCGCTCGTGGGTTTCGGGACCATGGTGGCCTCGGGTGCGGGCGTACTCATCGGTCTCTTCGAACGCGGGATCATCTATCCGTTCCTGATCGGCTTCATCCTCGCGGGAGCGGCGCTGCGCAGACGCCGAGCGTAGCCGCCGGAACATTCCGGCATACGTAGGTTCTGCCGACGCGGACGCGCAGTCGCCAGGGCACGGTGATCCCGTGCGGACCGCGGCGCGGTTTGGCCACGAGAGACATGGAGATGCCATGAGTGACGACATCACCCGCCTGGTCGGTGCCTGGAAAGCGTTGTGGAACGGAGACTTCGGCGACGTCGATGAATTGATCGCACCCGACGTGCGGGTGCACGCGGCGCTGGCCGACGGCGGCGACGGCAGCGCGATCGACGACGCCAAGGCCATGACCGGTTGGGTGGCACAGCTTCGCGGTCCCCTACCCGACCTGGTGTTCGACATCGAGGTCGGTCCGATCGTCCAAGACGACCTGCTGGCCCTGCGCTGGCGTGCCACGGGCACCTACGGCGGAGGGCTTCCCGGCGCCGGCGCACCGGTCGGCACGCCTGTCGACTTCACCGGCGTCGACCTCCTGCGCGTCCGCGACGGTCAGATCGTCGAGTACTGGCTCAACTCCGACATGCTGCTGCTCCTCACCCAACTGTGCGTGCAGCCGACCGAGCCCTCCGCCATCTGACTTTCTTCCCACCCCCGGCTGGACCGGCCAGCGGCAATCAGCCGCCGGCCGGTCCAGCGATTACCGGGTTGAGGCCACCGAGCCGGGCCGGCACCGTCACGCGCCGAGATCGGAGCGGTGCCGGAGTTGCCGGCGGGAGTTGATGCCGAGCTTGCGGAAAATGTTGCGCAGGTGGGTGTCGACGGTGCGCGGGCTGATGAACAGCTGCGCAGCCACCTCGCTTGACGTCGCACCGGCGGCGACCAGCCGGGCGATGTGCAGTTCCTGGATCGTCAACTGGTCGAACGTGTGCGGCGACCGTTGGCGTGGCCGTTCCCCGGTGGCGCGCAGCTCGACGGCAGCCCGTCGGGCGAACGCGTCGAACCCCGCCTCGGACAGCAGGCGGTGTGCCGTGCGCAGGTGCATTCGGCAGTCCCGCCGGCGGCCCTCGCGTCGCAGCCATTCCCCGTACACGAGGTGGGCTCTGGCCCGATAGGTCGACAACGGGCTTTCCTCCAGGTGCGCGACGGCGGTCCGATACTGCTCCTCGGACCCGGTAACCAGCCCTCGGGCGTACGCCGCGATGCCCAGACCGGTGGCGGTTCCGCTGGCATCGGCGCGTTCCACGAGTGATTCCAGCGCCGAACCCGCGGTGTCGGAGTCACCGCAGCGGACCGCCGCTTCGACCAGTTCGGGCAGGGAGAAACTGGCGAGGAAGAGGGTGCCGTCCGCGACGGCCCGACGAGCGGCCACCAGTGCGGCCGGATAGTCGGCGAGGCCGTTGTGCAGCACCGCCGACGCCCAGTCGATGTTGCCGGTCAGGAGACCACTGCCGCTGGTGGTCGCCGCGACCGTGGCCCTGTCGAACAACGCGAGAGCCTCGGCGCGGCGACCACGCATGGCCGCCAGATGGATCCGGTGGTAGTGCATCGGCGGCCCGCCGATCGCGTCGGCGATCGCCTCCTCCTCGGCGATCGAGGCCATCGCCAGGCCAGGGTCGGCGGTGAGCGCGCCGTACGACCCCGCCTGCGCGAGCCCGAGACGCAGCAACAGCGGCGAACCGGACTCGCGGCCGGTCCGCACCAGCCACTCGACGATCGCCGCATACCGATCGGGATCCCAGATCTCCGCCGCGAGCATGAGGGCGAGCGCGGGGTGCTCGATCCAGCCGGGCCTGCCGGAACCGTGGCGGCCGTCGAGAACCCGCCGGATCAGCGGTATCGCGCTGCGATGGCCCGCCGAATTCAGCAGGCCCAGCGCATCCAGCACGTCCGGCGGACGCGACGCGGTCGCCGGCACCGACCGCACGGCGGCCAGCGCCAGGTCCAGCACGCCGCTGGCCCGGCCGACGAGCAGACTCGTCTCGATCGCGTCCAGGAAGCACCTGCGGGCCCGTTCCGGATCCAACCCGGCCAACCGCCTACCCGCGCGGATCATGAACTCCGGGCCGTTCTCGTCCCGATGGCTCTGGAAGGCGACCTGTCCCCGCACCAGGTCGGCGTGGGCGAGCTGGAACTCGTCGAGCCCGGTGTGCTCGACGGCCCTGACCAACATGGCGGCCCGGTCGGGACGGCCCGCGACGAGGGCGGCCTGCGCCGCCGCCAACGTTCGTTCGACCCGGCCGGCGGGGTCCAGGGAAAGCTCGGCCGCCCGTTCCAGGAAGGCCGCCGCGGCCACCACGCCCCCGCGAGACCGGGCACGGGTGGCCGATCGGACGAGTTCCGCGGCGACGTCGTCGTCGGGGCCGACGGTGGCCTGGGCGCGGTGCCAGGCCCGCCGGTCCGGGTCGGTGCCGGCGTTGGTCGCCTCGGCCAGTGCCCGGTGGGCCCGCTGTCGTTCCCGCGCCGACGCGGCCCGGTAGACCGCGGACCGGGCCAGCGGGTGGCAGAAGCGAATGTCGGCGGCGAACTCGACAAGCCCCGTCGCGGCCACGCCGGCGCTGGCGGTCGGCACGTCGATGCCCAGCAGTCGCGCGGCCGGCCACACCAGGGCGGCATCGCCCGTCGGGTCGGCGCTCGCCGCGGTCAGCAGGAGACGGGCGTCGTCCGACAGTGCCGACAGCCGGGCTTGGAAGCTGCGCTCGATCCTAGTCGACACCGGGGAGGTGTCCGGCGGCCCGAAGCCGCCCGCCTCGGGCAGTTCGAGCAACGCCAACGGGTTACCCCGGGCCTCGGCGAGCAGTCGGCTGAGCACCTGCTCGTCGAGGACGAGGTGCCGTCGGGCCGCGAGCACCGTCCGCGCCTCGGCGTCGGTCAACCCGGTGAGGTCGAGGCCGGGCAGTTCGTGCAGCTCGTCCGAGGCGGGCAGCCGCAGCGCGAACACCAAGGCGATCGGCTCGGTGGCCACCCGCCGGCCGACGAACGTCAACGCCCTCGCCGACGCCGCGTCCAACCAGTGGGCGTCGTCGACCACGCACAGCAGCGGACGTACCCGCGCCGCGGCAGCCAGCAGACCCAGCGTCGCCACACCGATGTGGAAGAGGTCGGGCGTGCCCGCCGCCAGCCCGAACGCAACCCGGAGCGCGTCGGCGTGCCGGGTGGGCAGGTCCGCGAGGTGACCCAGCACCGGCACACACAGTTGATGCAGCGCGCTGTAGGGCAGCTCCCGCTCGAACTCCGCCCCGGCCACGTGGATCACACGTACGCCGGACGCCGCGTCGCGGGCGTGTGCCAGCAGCGTGCTCTTGCCGATGCCGGCCTCGCCGCGCACCACCAGCGCACCGCCCCGCCCCGCCCGCACCTCCCCGGTCAGTTCGTGGAGGACCTTGAGCTCGACCGACCTGCCGACCAGTGAGCCCCGGGAGCCAGCCGCGGTTCGCACGCCGGCCAGGCTACCTCCTGCCCGATCCGGAGGTAGCAGCCGGGAAGTCACGCTGTTCGCCTCCTGCAGTGAGCCGGACGGTTGCCGCTTCCCGCTGATGGGGGACCGAGTCGGCGGCCGGGTGACCGACCGCTGACGATCGAGCGGACGACGCGGGTCATGAGGCCCAGACGGCGCCCCGGGGCTCGTACTCCAGGATCCGCGCCACCAGATCGGCTGCATCCGCGCCGAACTCACGGCGCACCAGGTGCAGTCCCAGATCGAGCCCGGAGGTGACGCCGCCGCAGGTGACCAGGTCACCGTCGTCGACCACGCGGGCCTCGGTGACGAGGCCGCCGAACGCCGCGAGTTTGTCCTTGACCATCTGATGGGTGATGCAGCGCCGACCACGAGTCAGTCCCGCCGCGCCGAGCAGCAACGCGCCGGTGCAGACCGAGGCGACGACCAGGCCGGGGCGCGGTGCCGCGGCGAGTGTCCCCGGTAGGTCACCCTTCGCGATCTCCAGTTCGACACCGGGCCGGGTCGGGCCGGTCAAGCCGCTGCCCGGCACGACCAGAAGATCCGCGTCCCACGGCGACCAACCCGTACCGACCTCGACCCGGGTGCCGCCACCGGCGGTGATCGTCCGCGGGGCGTCGGCGGTGACGTAGTCGATGGTCAGCGACGCACGGGCGGCACTGCGGGCGATGCTGAAGACCTCGTACGGCCCGACGAAGTCCTGCTCCTCGACGCCGTCGTACAGGAGAACCTGCACGCGCAGCGGACCGGTTGCCGCGTCGGGCCGGTGGTGAGTTGTCATGCCACGGTAGTCGTCCCCATCGAGGCTCGGGTTCCGGCTCGATCACGTGTCGTCGACATGCCGCCTCTGGCCCGGGCGAGCCACCCGACGTCACCCGAAGCATCCGCGACGACCGGAACGGTTACGCAATTCCCACCGACGCGACGCCGCTCTCCGATGACGGATGGTCTCCCTGTCCACGCGCACGAAGTGATTGAGCAGACAGGAAATCTCATGACAGTCCGCACCCATGTCGTCGCGGAAGCACCAGCCGCGGCACCGACACGCTGGCAGGATCGGACCGGCCGCATCCTGATGGCGATCACGGCCGCCGCCACGCTGGTGCCGTTCGTCGAGGGCGTCTCCCGCCTCGGTGGTCTCTCCGACGACCTGATCCTGACCGAGTACTGGCGCACCTGCGCCTACATCGTCTTCGCCGGGATGTGGGCCATGCTGGCGATCGCACCCCGCAAGCAGCGCGGCATGTGGGAACTCCTGCTGTTCCACAAGCTCGCGGTCACCGTCCAGGCCGCCTTCATCCTCGACGTCTCGCACGCGCTGCGGACCCTGTTCGCCGACGGGTTCGTCTCGGCGACCACCATCGCCGCCTACGTGCTGTGCCGTGGCTGGCACACCTGGCGCCGCGGGGCACTGGGCCCCGACGACAACCGCTGACCGGAGGAACGCCGTCATGACCAACCCCGTCACCACGAGCACGACCGAGATAGTTCTACCGGGCGTGGTCGACCCGAGCGGACTGGCGGTACGCGCCCGTGAGCTGCCCGCGCCGGTTGCGGGACAGGTCGTCCTGCGGATGGAGGCGACCGGTGTGTCGTTCGCCGAGCAGCAGATGCGCCGGGGCAAGTACTACGATCAGCCGCCGTTCCCCTTCGTACCCGGATATGACCTGGTCGGCACCGTCGCGGCCGTCGGGCCCGGCGGGGACACCGACCTGGTCGGACGCCGGTTCGCCGCCGTCACCAAGATCGGCGCGTGGGCCACCCATGTGCTGGTCGAGGCCGCCGACCTGGTTCCGGTGCCGGACGGGGTGTCCCCCGCCGCCGCCGAGACCGTGGTCGTCAACGGCATCACCGCCTGGCAGATGCTGCACCGGCTGGCCAAGGTCCGCTCCGGGGACGTCGTCGTCGTGCTCGGGGCGAACGGCGGGGTCGGCTCCACGCTCGTCCAGCTGGCCCGGCACGCCGGCGTCCGCGTGATCGGCACCGCCTCGTCGCGCCACCACGACGCGGTACGCGCGCTGGGCGCCACCCCTGTCGACTACCGCGAGCCCGGCATGTACCACCGGATCAGGGCGTTGGCCCCGGACGGTGTGGACGCGGTGTTCGACCACGTGGGCGGCCCCGGCGTGGAACGGTCCTGGCAGTTGCTGCGCAGGGGCGGCACGCTGGTGTCCTACGGCACGGCGGCGACGAAGGACGAGGAGGGCAACTCGCGGCTGCCGGTGCTGAAGCTCTTCGCGCAGCTGAAGCTCTGGCACACCCTGCCCAACCACCGAAGCGCCTACTTCTACAACTTCTGGGCGGGCCACCGTGATCGGGCGGCCTTCCGGCGCAGCCTGGCCGAGGACCTGACCCAGGTGTTCCGGCTGCTCGCCGACGGTGTGCTGGACCCGCAGATCGCCGCGGAGATCCCTCTGACCGAGGCCGCGTCGGCGCTGACGCTCGCCGAGTCCCGCACCGTCGCCGGCAAAATCATCCTGGTGCCCTGATCACGGATGCCGGTGGTGACCCGGCGGGACGCCGACCTGCTCGCCCTCGCCCAGGACGACGAACTGACCCATCATCCCGTCGTCCTCGTGGGCGAGCAGGTGGCAGTGGTACATGTACGGCGTGTTCGGATCGGTGTGGCCCCGGAAGCGCAGCGCCAGCCGGTAGCGCTTCCCCTGGACCAGCAGGACGGTGTCCTTCCAGCCGCGCAACGGTGGTTCCGGCGTACCGCCGTCGACCGTCAGCACCTGGAACTGCACGTCGTGGATGTGGAAGTTGTGCAGATACCCGTTGTCGTTTGTCACCTCCCACACCTCCACGGTGCCCTCCCGGACACCGAAGTCGATCCGGTCCATGGCCATCGAGCGACCGTTGATCCGGTTCGACGCGAGCACGAAGGAGCGTTCCTGGGCAACCGTGCGGCCCGCGAGGTCCGGTGCGGCGGCGAGCACGGCGGGCACAGCGGCGGTGGCGGACAGCGAACCCGCGGCCCGGAACTGGCAGATGTCGAAGCGGTCGTCGAAGCCGTCGAGCCGTCCCAGCACCCCGCCGTGCGCCGCCGGGTAGGAACGCAGCTCCACCCGCTCCCCCGGTTCGAAGGCCACCACGATCTCCGCGCGTTCCCCCGGCGAAAGGTAGAGCCGGTCGGTCTCCCACGGCGCGGCGAGCAGACCACCGTCCGTGGCGACGAGCGAGAAGCGCCGATCGTCGGAGAACCCGAAGTGGTACAGGCGCGCGTTGGAGCCGTTCAGCATCCGCAGCCGCACGAGCCGGGTCGTGACGTCGAAGTACGGCCCGATCGTGCCGTTGACGAGGATCTCGTCGCCGATCACCCCCAGCGAGCCAGCCAGCGGTTCCCGCTGCACGAACTGCTGGTCCCCGTCGAACGCCCGGTCCTGCACGATCATCGGGACGTCGTCGACGCCGTACTCCGACGGCAGGTTCAGCGCCTCGACCCGCTCGTCGTCGACGAGGAACAGCCCGGCCACGCCCCGGTACATGTGGTCGGCTGTCGCGCCGTGCACGTGCGGGTGGTACCAGAGCGTCGCGGCGGCCTGGTCGATCGTCCACCGCGGCGCCCAGGTGTCTCCGGCCGCGATCGTCTGGTGCGGGCCGCCGTCCATCACCGCCGGCAGGTGCATGCCGTGCCAGTGCAGCGACGTCGCCTCGTCCAAGCCGTTGTGCACCGCGAACTCGACCCGCTCGCCGCGCCGAGCCCGGATCGTCGGGCCCAGGTACGTGCCGTTCACACCCCAGGTGCGGGTGGCCTTCCCGTCCTTGAACAGGGTCTCACCCGGCTGGATGCCGAGCGTGAAGACACGGGCGCCCGAGGCGCCGCTCGTCGACCGGGCCAGGGCGGGAATCGACAACGCCGTGTCGAAGGCAAGTTTTCCCACGGTGTCCCGCTTCACGCTCAGGTAGTAGGCGCCGAAGCCACCGCCACCCAGGGCGACCGCGCCCCCGACTCCCCACCCGAATGCCTTCAACACCGTACGACGTCTCATGGCACAACCGTTTCGCAGCCGGCGATGCCATCGCGTCGGCGACAACTGCGTAGCCATGAGGGCAGCACCAGGGGCCATCCCTCCGGGTTCCAGCCGAAGATGCCGGAACCCGGAGGACGGTGGCTCCTAGGCAGGCAGTTCGAAGAGTTCCAGCTGGATACCGTCGGGATCGCGCAGGTAGAGGATCTTGGTGCCGGCCAACGCCCCCGCTTCGACACCGTCGCCGTCCTGGAGCACGACCGGATCGGCGTTGACGTGCACGCCCCGCTCCACCAGGTCCCGGTGCGCCGCATCGAGGTCGTCGACCTCGAAGCACAGGTGCATCACCCCGACGTCGCAGTTGCGTCCGGTGAAGGGCTTCGGCTGCGGGCTGTCGTACTGGATGAGTTCCAGGAGGAGGTTGTCGCCGGCCAGCGCGAACGATGCCCGCATCGACGCGTTGTCGACCTCGACGACCGCACCGATCGCCGGGTTCGTGGCGGAGATCGTCACGCCGCTCGGCGCGATGCCGAGGACGTCCTCGTACCACGTCACCGATCGGGCCAGATCGCTGACCGGCACGCCAATATGGTTCATTCTCGTCACTCTGCTCATGAACCCATCCTGGCGAGCGAGCCACGGTGGTGGAAGGCACGGATCTTCCGCGTACCGCTGATACCACCCAGTCCCCTGACCGATGGCGGATCATGTGGTCATGAATGACCTCGGCGCTGCGCTGCGGGCCTGGCGGGAGCGTACGGACCCGGATGCGGTCGGTCTCCCGAACGCATCACCTCGCCGCGTCGCCGGGCTTCGACGCGGCGAGCTGGCGACGCTGGCCGGCATCTCCCCCGAATACGTGGCACGCCTCGAACAGGGCCGGGCCGGCACGCCGTCGGCGCAGGTATGCGCCGCCCTGGCCTGCGCGTTACGACTCTCCGACGACGAGGAGGCGCACCTGATGCGCCTTGCCGGCTTCGCCACGGCGCCGGACCGGATACCCTGCCGGATCCCCGGCAGCCTGCACCGCGTCATCGACCACCTGGGCGACGTCCCGGCGGCCGTCTACGACGCCGCGTGGCGACTTCTGCACTGGAACCGGCTGTTCGCGGCCGTCTTCGGCGATCCCGCAGACGCGTCCGCCGACGACCGCAACGCGCTGATCGTCCAGTTCGAATCCCGTAATCCCCGCGTCCGCCAGACCGACACCGAGCGCGCCTACTTCGAACAGTCGCTGGTGGCCGACCTGCGCGCCACCAGCGCCCGCTACCCGAATGATCCCGACGTGGCGGCGCTGGTCACGCGCATGGCGGGCAACGACCGGTTCCGCCGCCTCTGGGCCCTCGGCGCGGTAGCCCTGCACGAGAGCGCGCACAAGACCGCCGTACATCCGGACGTGGGCCCAATCCCGCTGGACTCCAACGTCCTGACCACTCGGAACACCGACCTTCGCCTCGTCGTCCTCACACCCCGACCCGACACCACCGCCCGCGAAAAGCTGGACCGACTGGGTTGACGAGGGCCGGTTCCGCGGCAAGTCGGGCTAACTCGATCTTTAACGTCGGCGGTTCGGGTGATGGCCCCGGTCGATCGTGACGACAGCCCTTGGTTGATCATTCTTCTTGTCTAGGGAGGAGATCAACAACCAAGGGCTGTCCAGTTGTCAGTGTGCATGATCCGGTTTGGGGGCAAGGCGTTCGGGGAGCTGCGGCGGTTTCGCCAAGAGTTCCACTCCTGCCTGATCTCGCGGGCTGACGCCATGTTCGAGCTGACCGACGCGGCCCTGTGCGCCGACGGTCCCGTCCGGTCGCTGGCCGA
This sequence comes from Micromonospora sp. PTRAS2, assembly GCF_054052245.1. NCBI lineage: Bacteria > Bacillati > Actinomycetota > Actinomycetes > Micromonosporales > Micromonosporaceae > Micromonospora > Micromonospora sp. PTRAS2. Next base: position 125,381 of record NZ_JBSWBU010000013.1, on the reverse strand, counting down.
GCTTTCACTGGTTGGTGAGCACCGCCGTGGGCACGGCTCGTCGTACGCGGCGGTGGTCGACGGCCGGATCGACGTCGAACTTGACAGTCCCGTCATCCTCGACGGCCAGCCACATCGGCCGCGAACGCGGCCACCCAGGTAAGTGCGGAGTTCCAATTGATGGTGATCTCGTTGACCGACCAGGCTTCGAGATTGTCGACGTAGCAGAGCTGTGGGGCGCACCCGTATAGCCAACTCGCCGAGAGCGGGTCTTGGAGGCTGGAGTTGGGGCCACCGGCGACCGACCCGACGGGCGGGTTCGGCAGTCGGGCGTCGAACGATTTCGCGTACCACCGGCTGTGCTGGTTCTTCGCGTCGTTGCTGCCGTAGCCGGTGATGTACGACTGCCCGAGGGCGTTGCGGCCCAGCAGGTAGTCGAGGCCCTCGAAGACGGCGTCGGCGTACCTGGCGTTGCCGGTGAGGTCGTAGGCGGTGGCGAGAACGACCTGGTTGTTCAGCATGGACGCGTTCGAGCCCCAGTCGTAGCGTCCCGTGGTGGGAGTGTAGGTCTGCCCGAAGCGCTCGGCCTTCTGGAAGGAGATCAACCGGTCCGCGGCGGCGACCACCCACCCTTTGATCTGCTCACGGTCATTCAGCTCGGTGCCGAACCGCGCCAGGTCGAGTTGGGCCAACGCGGCCACCGAACCCCAGTAGAAGCCGTTCTGGCTGAACGCCGTACCGGCGGTGTGGAACCGGCTGACCCGGACGGCGGTGAGGTAGGTGGCGTCCCTGGTGGTCAGGTACAGCTCGGCGGCGGCCCAGTAGAACTCGTCGGAGATGTCCCCGTCGTTGTAGGGACCGCCGCCACTGCGGTCCTCGTACGGTGCGAAGAGCGCCGGGTTGGCCCGGGCCGCAGCGTACGCGCGTTCGGCCGCCGCGCGCAGCCGGGCGGCGAAGCCGGCGTCGTACGGCTGGTAGATCCTCGCTGCCTGGGCGGCGACGGCGGCCAGGTTCAGGGTGGCCGCGGTCGACGGCCGGTGCAGTTCCCGGGGCTTCTTGTCCTGGTGCGGCAGCATCGGCGGCCCGGTCCAGGTCTCGTCGTGCACCTTGTGGTGGACCATGCCGGCCAGCGGGAGACCGTCGGGCACCTGCATCTTCAGCATGAAGTCGAGGTTCCAGCGGGCCTCGTCGAGGATGTCCGGAACCCCGTTGCCGCGTTCGGGCACGGCCAGGGTGCCGTCGCCGAGCGCCGCCGGCCGGTTGCGTTCCCACGTCGACAGGAGCTGGTACGTGGCGATGCCACCGTTGACGACGTACTTGCCGTGGTCACCGGCGTCGTACCAGCCGCCGGTGACGTCCAGCCGGTAGGAGCAGGTCCAGTTGTTCAGGAACGACTTCGGCTTCTGGCAGGGCACCTGGGTGTCGCCACCGTTCGGTGAGTCGGCGACGTGCCCGGCCGGGCGGGCGTACGCGGCCCCGGCGATGCCCCCGTCGATCGCGATCCCACTACGGTTGGTGTAGAAGAACCGGGTCGCGTCGGTGCGCAGCCGGTCATACAGGTCCGCCCGGATGTCGAACGCGTGACTGGGCCGGTCGACCCAGCCGTCGTACACCAACTCGAACCGGCCGGTGGTCGTGACGTGGCTGAAGTCGATGACGTGGGTGATGGCGCTGGCCGACGCGTCGAAGCCGGTCGGGGTGGTGCGGCCCGTCGCCACCGTCGCGCCGCCGCCGGCCCGGCGCAGCGTCCACGGCACCGCCTGGGACGCGCCGTACAGCAACGTCGCCCGTTTGGGCCCGTTGGGTAGGTAGCCGTGTTGGTTCACCTTGATGTCCGGCCCGGCGTCGGCCCGGTACGCGTACTCGGCGCCGGTGAGCGTCACGTCGTCCATGCAGAACTCGTACGGCGCGGTGGACTTGCCGAGGCGGAACTGGAGCTGGGCCAACCGGTACGGCTCCGGGTAGGTCGTGGTGATGCTGTACTCGTACTCCTTCCAGGCGGTGCCGGTGGTGAAGCCCTTGTTCAGGTACGTGACGTTCGTCGGGTTGTCGAAGGGCGCGAGGTAGATCAGCGGGTTCGCCGCCGTGTTGGTGCGGGCGCGGAACCGCAGCGTGTACGTGGCGCCGCCGGGCAGGTAGATGCTGTTGTGGCCCACCAGGACGTCCCACGGGTTGGTGGACGCGGGCGCGGTCACGCAGAAGGTCCCGCCCTCCAGTTTCGGCGTCATCCCCGCGTTGGTCCACCACGGCTTGTCCGTGCCGGTGAACGTGCTGTTCTGCAACAGCCGGCCGTCGAGCTGCGGTCGCGGTGGCCCACCCCCGTACGCCGGCAGCGTTCCGGCCGGCAGGTCCTGCCCGCCGCTCTGGCCGGGCTGTCCCGGGCCGGGATCAGCGCTGCCGTAGCGGGGCAGCAGCCAACCGTCGAGACCACCCGAGACGGCGTTGACCAGGACGAAGTCGCCGATCAGGTCGGCATCGAGGTCGGCGAACAGGCCGGTGGTGCCGGCGAACGGGCCATCGTCACGGATCGGGCCCAGCGACCGCCAGCCGGTCGTCGCGCTCCACGGTGCGCCGATGTTCTCCCAGGCCAGCACTTTGCCGCTGGGGTAGTCGACGCGCAGCACGTCGGCCCGGCGGTCACCGGTGACATCCGAGAACGAGGTCTGGTAGTAGCTGTCGGCGGGGGTCGCGAAGCCGCTGACCGAGTGCCAGTCTCCCGGCACCGGCATCCGGCCCGGGGACCGGTTCTCCCAGAGGCTGGCGTTGCTCAGCCGATCCGAGTTGATCAGGTCGTCGTCTCCGTCGCCGTCGATGTCGACGAAGCGCGGGTTCTCGTAGAGCAGGTTGTTGGCCACGATGGTGGGTGCTCCCCATCGAATCTGCGCGGCGTCGGACTCGTTGCGGGACACCCGTATGGCCCGGATCCCGGTAGGCGACTCGTCAGCGGCCAGCAAGCGGATGTAGTCGTCCCGGTCGTCGCCGTCGAGGTCGCCGAAGTGCACCGTAGTGGGCAGACCCCGGTCCGGCGGGCTGATGTCACCGAGGGCGGTCCAGGTGGATCGGGGGCCGTTGTTGCGCCACGCGGGTATCCGACCGTCGGGCTGAACGATGACGTGGTCGGCGTCGCCGTCGCCGTCGAGGTCGGGGAAGTGGGTCTCCGAGCCGGCCGGGGTGGCGTCCCGGAACTCCCCGATCGGGTCCCAGCGCGGGCCGATGCCGTTGCGGGGCTCCGGTCGCCACTGGTAGAAGGACTGCGCGACCATCAGCCGCGATCCGAGAGCGTCTGCGGAGGGTTGCAGGGAGCCGCTGAGCCCGGGCGTGAAGATCTGCCCGTCCTTGAACTGCCACCGCGAAACCTCCGCCTGCTCCGAGCAAAGGGTGCTGCCGGTGCTCCGGGAGTTCGTGTCCCAGGTCAGGCACCGCTCGGTCGCCGGGTCGGCCTGCGGCCAGGCAAGCTGGTACTGGCCTCCAGTCGTGCTGAAGCGCACCTGAATGGCCTCGTCGAGGCTGCCGCGCGGCGTCCTGACGTGCGGTCCGATGTCGACGCCGTCATTCGTCTTCAACGCGATCACCGCGTTCTCCATGTGACGGGCGAAGAAGCGGTACGTGTCGCCGGGGACCGGGGCGTAGCAGTCCCGGTCGGCGGTCGTCCGGGGCGCGAGGCCCCCGCCGGAGCCACAGCCGGCGTTCCCCACGTAACGGACGTACGCGTGGTCGGAGTTGCCGCCGCGAACCTCGGCGTTGATGGTGTTGTTGTTTTCGTTGCTGGCATAGGCGAAGTCCAGCTCATGGCCGCCCTGGTGGGTGGGCTGATTCGCCGCGACTATGTGGTTCTGTAGCGCGGCCGGCATCCGTGCCGGATTCTGGTTGAAGTCGGCGAGCACCATCCATCCGCCGGTGGGGCGGCGAGCCATGAACTGCCGCGCCGTCTCGATGATGTCGGCGGCGTCGTTGGCGCTGTTCTCACCGTTGGACAGCGCGTGGGCGGTGAAATACCAGTCGGTGCCGATCTGGACGCCCATCATCGGCCGCGAGTTGAACCGCCCGCCCACCGGCAGGATCACGGCGTCGCTCACCGTCTCCCGGGTGACGATAGCCAGGCCGTTGCGTTGCTGACCGGGGTCGGCCCAGTAGATCTGCACCAGGTCCGGGCGGCTTTCCGAGCCGATGTTGTACAGATGCTCGGTGATGCCGGCATCGGCGAACCGACGATCGGTCCACACCGCCCGTTCGGGCGGTGTGCTGCCCGCCTCCTGGAGTGCGGCGACCTGCACCCCTTCCTGGTTGAGCATCTGCTGCACACCGGTCAGCCACCGCGACTCCGGAGGCCCCCCGGTCCCGTCGCTCTGGCCCTGCATGTTCCAGGACGCGGTGACCCGGTCCTGCGGGGCCGCCACCGCCGGTGTCATCGGTTCGACTGCGGACAACAGCGTCGCCGCCGTCGTCGCCGCGATGATCGTGGCCAACCGTTTGCGTGCAAAGCCCACGTCAGATCCTCCAGAACTCGGACACAGAGACCATGCGGTAGCGGGGCTCGACATCGCATCGGTAGGAATTACCTAGAGGGACCGGCAGTAGGTGTCACCTGAGTCGGCGGGTGGTGGGCCGGGTGCCCCCAGCGGTAGAGGGTTCGTGCCCGGTGGATGAGTTGACGGACGGTGACGATGGCGGCGGCCAGGTACAGGTAGAAGTCGGTGACTGTGGCGTCGCGGTCGGTGCACCGGCGGATCTTGCCGAACCCGTTCATCCACGAGGTCGTCCGCTCGACCACACACCGCCTGCCGACCTGGATCGGTGCGGGCACGCCTGTGCGGGCGATCTCGGCGTCGACGCCGATCTCGTCGAGCAACTCTCGGGTGCCACGGCTGTCGCATCCGCGGTCCAGATTTGTTTCGCCCCGGGTTAGATGGACACCTCCTGCAACGCCAGGACCTGGATCGTCGGGTCATCAAGGATCCCCTGCACGATGGTCTGCCAACGGAACTCCGGCGGACCTTCGCCACCCTGGCTCTTCCCCTGCACATTCCATTGCCCGGTTGCCTGACCATCCTGCAGCACGGCGAGCGCCGGGGCAGCGGGGAAGAGCCCGACCAGAACGGACGCGGCGATCGTGAGCACGGTAAACAAGGCAATTTTCTCGCACTCTGCCGACGATAGAGGTCGTGGTGAGAGGGCCGTTCACCTGACTTTCCGTGGCACCACCTACGTAGTTGTCACCGACGCGGAGCCGAACGGCGCCAACGTACCTTCACGTCAAGCACTCGCATCGGAGGTACTGTGAAGAACCTGCTCACCCGCAGCCTGCTCCGCGTCACCATGACCATCGGCTTGGTGGCGTCCGGTCTCGTGGTCGCCGCCCAGCCGGCACTGGCCGCCGACACCACGGCCCTCAGGAACTACGCCACGAAGCGATGCCTAGACAGCTCTGGCAACTCGGTCTACACGCTTCCCTGCTATCCGAACGTCCACAATCAGCACTGGATCCTCAACGTGGTGAACGGGGGGTACACCTTCGTGAACCGGGCCTCCGGCTTGTGCCTGGACAGCAATCTCAACGGCGCCGTGTACGCCCTGCCGTGCAACGGTGGCAACTACCAGATCTGGGACATGATCGGCAGTGATCACCAGATCTCCTCATACCTATGGGGCAACCGGGCGACGGGCCTGATCCTGGACAGCAACTTCGACGGCGCGGTCTACAGCGGGCAGTCCAATTGGGGACAACACCAGTGGTGGACACGACTCGGCGCATGATGCGGGATCGCAAGCGCTTGAACTGATCGCATCACTGGATGGGCGGCTCCACAGGCTTCGCCGAAGGCCGTGAACGCCGTTGCTGTTCGATGGCAAGTGGGTGGGGTTGGCCGGTAAGGGCGGCCAGCGCGGTCGCGACGGCGGACAGGTCGGCCTTGATGTAGGTGGTGGTGGCGTGTCCCCGGCGCTCAGTGTGTCCGGCGTAGGCGCGGGCCACCCCGTAGCCGAAGTGCCGCTCGACCCAGGTGAGCGTCGTGTGACGCAGCCAGTGGACGGAGATCCCCTGGGCGGCGACCCAAGCAACTGCCGGCCGATGCGGGCCCCCCGACAACGCAATGACCCTGCCTGTCGCATGAGGGCTTCGAGGTGACTGGCGCGCACCGCGTCGATGCGTCGATCGCCGAGGGCGGCGGCCATTCGTCGCCAGGAGCTGCCGTAGGTGCGTCGGGTGCCCGGGCTCGCCGCGGCGACAACAGTGGGCAGGTACTCGGCGATTGTCGGCACGGTAGGTGGGCTGTTGCCGGCGAGGTCGGCGGCGGTGAGGCCGAGGTGATCGAGGAGCGCTCGGACGGTGGCGACCCGGTCGGGATCCGTGGTCATGAGGGTTCTCCGAGGATGCGGGCGTGCAGGGCGGCCAGGACCGCGGTGATGGTGTGTGAGGGGTGCACGACGATGCGGTTCTGGCGGGGCAGTGCGGCCAGGAACACGGGTTCGCCGGTGGCGATGCCGCACAGGTGTCGGGCGGCGGCCGGCATCGGCAGTTCCTCGCGGGTGCCCACGACATGCGCACCGTCAGCGGCCGGGGTGATCAGGATGGCGCCGGTCACGACGTCGACGTGCAGCGCGAGGCCCGGTGCCCAGCCCAAGGCCCGCAGCAGCGCGCGAGCGGTGACGCGGCCGGCGGCGTCGGGGCGAGCTACGTCGAACAGCACCCCGTCGCCACTGCGGGCGGTGGGCGCGGGCAATGTCGGCAGGGGTGCCGACTCGGGCGAGGCGACCGGCAGTGGGGTGGGAATGAGCGCTTCGACGACCTGCTCGTCGGGCCAGCGGGGACGCGGGCGGTCGGGTCTCACCGAGGCCCCTGCCAGGGCGTACGCAGCGGTGTCAGCGCAGGGGAACGACACTCCTGACGTCCAGGTGCACAAATGAAACGTGGCGCTTCGCGTCTCCACGCGAGGGGAGTTGATCTCGCGTGGATGTCCACGAATAGTGGTGTCCGAGGATTGACACGAACCGATGCCCAACTTGGATTGGGCCTGGTTGGCGTCATCCCGCTCAGCTGAGCTCAGGCTACTGGACTGGAGCGGGGCTCGAGCCGTCGGCCCGAGCCCCGCCTCGAACCCAGGAAGGTCTTCTCGACGGTGATCGGTGGCAGGTCGGTTGGCGTCGCGGCCGTGTCGGGTCGCTCAGCCCATCGGGGTGGCCTGCGTGTCTGGTGTGATGTACCGGTGGTGCAGGGCGACAGCGAGTTGACGGTGCTGGTGGATCGGTTGCGGCGGGATCGTCGCCGGGATCCGTACTCGGGCCGGGACGCCTACTCGCGTACGGTGCGGGAGGTCGCCGACCGCTGCGAGGAGTTGATCGAGGTGGGTGAGGCGTCGGTCGCGGTGCCGATGCTGCGCAAGGCGGTCGACCGGATGACGAGTGCCCTGATGTACATGGACAGCTCCTCGGGCGTGCTCGGCAACGACCTCGCGTACCTGATGGAGGTCTACGCCCGGGCGTGTCGGGCCGCGCCGCCGCGGCCGGCAGGGTTGGCGGCGTGGCTGGTGAAGCTGGTGTGTGACGGCCCGGGCTGGCCGGATGTGGTGCTGAGCGAGTGGGCTCCGGCGCTGGGGCCGAAGGGCCTCGCCGAGGTCGCGCGGTTGGTCGACGAGCGTGCCGTCGCCGGGGCCGAGCCTGATGACTGGCATCGGCAATGGGCGGTGCGGTACCTGCGGGAGCAGATCGCTGAGGTCTCCGGCGACACCGACCGCTACGTACAGGTTCTGGCGGAGCATCTGGTCAGTGCCGCCCAGTACGGGCGGATCGTCACGGTGTTGGCGCAGGCGCAGCGCCCCGCCGAGGCGATCGACTGGGCCCGACGCGGACTCGCCGCTCACCCGTCGGGTCATCAGGCGGTGGCGCTACGGGGCCTGCTCGTCGGGCTGTTGATCGAGACCGGTGAACCGGAGGCGGCGGTGGCCGAGCGCCGGACGGCGTTCGACGTCCAACCGACGATCGACAACTTCCGGTCACTGCTGGCCACGGTGGCCGAGATCGACCGGGACGGCGCGCACACCGAGGCGGCGTTGACGGTGCTACGCGAGCGTGCCACAGGGCAGGCGGGATACCTGCCCCATTTGATCGACGTGCTGATTCTCGCCGGTCGTGACGACGAGGCCTGGCACACCGGGCTCGCGCGCTGGGACGAGGTTCCTGCCCGGCAGCGCGTCGAACTGGTGGAGTTGCGGCGGCGCACCCACCCGGCCGAGGTACGCGGGCCCTACCAGGCGCTCATCGACGCCCAACTGCTGGACTCCTACGACAAACGCCGCTACGACAGGGCGATCACGCTGCTGCGCAACCTGCGCGAGGCGTACGTGTCCACCGGTGAGGTCACCCGTTTCGAGGCGTACCTGGAGGCGTTGCGCGCAGAACACCGCCGCCGGCCGACGTTCCTGGCCAAGCTCGACGCCGCCCGCTTCCAGTCCGGCCGATAAGGCGCGGCTGCTGGCCGACGGCAACGTCGGTGAGTTGGAGTCCGCCAGGGGCGGTGTCCAGGCCTTGGTGCGCGACCACGACGCCACCTTCCAGCCCTGGGTGGGCATCGTCGACGGGATCTTCACCGGAGACTGCGACTGCGGGATCACCGAAGACGACCTGTGGGCACACGCCGTCGCGACAGCGGTGACCGCGTTCCACGCGGGCGCCACCTTCTCCGGTGCCGCTCCCGTCGTGCCCGAGCGTGCCCGCTACCCTTCGGGCCGTGCGGCGGCTGTCGCCCCGCCAACTGGCGGATCTGGTGGCGGGGCACGCGGTCCGGGCCGCCTCTTCGCCACTCTGCTGCTGGGCGAGGCTGGCATGCTCGACGCCGTCGACAACTCCGGCCTCGCCGACTTCCGCACCGCGGTCGAGGACGCGTCGACCGTGGCCGCCGGCAGTAGGTGGCAGATCTCCGACGTGGAAAGCGCCGGGCACCGTCTGGCCGCCGAAGTCGAGATCCGCTGCGCCCACCCCCGCGACCCCTGCCGCGCTCGACATGGTCGAGGAGGCCATCTTCGTCTGGGACGATCTGTCCGGTCATCTCCGCGACGCCTACCACATCACCCGCACCGAAGACGCGGCATCAGTTCAACTCGACCACCGGCCAGGTCAGAAGCGAGTCGGCGTATCCGTCGGAGGCGCGCCACTGGCCAAACTGCTCTCCGCGCGGTATGCGGTCGCGAAGGTGAGCCACCCGAGGAAGAACCCGCCGCCCCCGTGATGGGCGTCATGTGTTAACAGGCGCGCATGGGTGCACCTCAGAGTGCACACTCGACACTGCCGAACCGCCCGCTTAACCTCACCGGCGTGAGTGATTCAGCCACTACGGTTTCGCAGGCAGACGTCGCCAGGCTCGCGGGCGTCACACGAGCTGCGGTTTCGCTATGGCGCAAGCGGCACGCCGACTTCCCGATGCCCGTCGGCGGGACCGGAGACCAGTTCCTTCTCGGCGATGTGATCGGCTGGCTCGACAGACGGGCCGTCCCGATCAACCACAGGGATTCTGGTGAGGCCGTCGACGCCACCTACGGCGGCCGGGTCCGTCGGCGTCCACCGCGGCTCGTTGAGCGGTCCGACGTGCACCCGCTTCTCGGGTCACTCCAGTCGCTCGGCCCCGAGATCGGCGCTCACTCATCCCGATCCGACTACCTGTACCTGTTGGTCTGTCTGGCTTTTCTACGATCGTACGACCGGGACGGCTGGACGCGGTTGATACGGAGTGTCCCGGCCCACGGCGACTCGGCGCAGGCCAGAGGACTGCTGCGGCGGGTGGTGACGACAGTGGACGACTCGCTTGGCTGTCCGCACCTGTTCAGCGCATCGGAGGCTCCGCCGGCCCGACTGCGGCCCCGCGCATTCGAGCCGGTACGCAGGGTCTTCGAGCTGGCCGCGAAACTTCGGCCGGGTGACTTCGAGCGACTCCGTAACGCCTTTCTGCGCCAGGTTCGCCCATCCGACGCGATTCATACGCCGCCGAGTATTGCCGGGACCATGGCCGCCCTGCTGATCGGCCACGCCACGCAGGGTGAGGCCACGGTGTACGACCCCTTCGTCCGGTTCGGCGAGCTGCCGGCTGAGTTCGTCTCGCGGTACGCCCATTCGGCTGGTATGCGGGTGCGCATTGCACACACCAACCCGGTTGAGCTACGGCTCGCCGGCATGTGGCTGGTGGCATCGGGTGCGCCCGCCGAGCTGGAGGTGTCATCGTCCTCACCGTCCGGTAGAGCGACCTTCCTGCTGACCAACCCACCGTTCGGTGACCGGAAGGAGTCCGCGTGGCTGCGGGACTGCACTGCGTCGCTCACCGATGATGGACGCGCCGCCGTGCTCATGCCGTACAGCGCTGGGTTCGCCGCAGACAGGCGGGCGTACGGCATCCGCCAGGAACTGGTGGAGCAGGGGGCGGTACTCGCCGTCGTCGCGCTACCGGCAAAGATGTTCCCGGGCAGCTCGATCGGTGTCTGTGTCTGGCTGCTGCGGCACCCAACCGGACAACCCGCCCCGGTGCGACTGGTGGACGCGCGTCGGCTGGGCAGGCTCTCTGACGACCAAGCCTTGGACGTACACGTCCTCGACGTGGCGGACATCGCGAAGATCGTCACGACGGCTACGAAGACCGAGCACCGGGATGAACTCGGTGTCCTGGTCACGCTCGATGAGATCCGAGCCCACGGCTACTCGCTGCACCCGCCGGAGTACCAGGACCGTGCATCCATCCGGGCCCCGGCGGACAAGGCGCTCGCCGAGTTGGACGGGCTCCTTGCCGGTCCCGCCCTGCGCCAATACGCAGCGGGCGATGACGATGGCTGGCCCAGGCGCCGGCTGGGCGACCTCTGCACCATCAGCATGGGCATACCACACCGTCCGCTGAAGGAGTTGCTGTCCCGTGCGCGTACGACAGACACGCCGGTGCCCATCGTCCACCCGCGTCACCTGCGCCACGGCTTCATCGACGCTGATGGCGCACCCGAGACGGACGCCGCCATCGCGCCGCAGCGGCACCGACTGGCCGCCGGTGACGTGCTCCTGGTCCGGACCGGGGCCATGGGTCAGACCGCCCTCGTCCGAGACCACGAGGCGGGCTGGCTGCCGCACACCAACCTTCTCCGGCTGCGCATCCTCCGGCCAGACGAACTGGACCCTTCGTACCTGCTGATGTACCTGTCCCAGATGGCCGTGCAGGCCCGCATCCGGGACCGGTCCGTCCGATCGGTCACCACCTCACTCAGCATCGCCACACTCGGCGATTTCGAAATACCGCTGCCGCCGCCAGCCGATCAGCAACGCATCCTCGTCGCACTCCAGGCGCTCGACGATGAAACCGCGCAGATCGAACGGCGTCTCGCAGCCGCCCGCGCCGCCCGGACCGTTCTCGCCCGACACCTCACTGACGGAACTGTCGTCCTCGCTGGAAAGGAAATCCGTTGAATCGCACCAGCACGACCTACCTGTGGATCCTCGTCACGGGTCTCGCGTCGCTCGTCGTGGCGCTCGTGACGGCGATGCTCAAGATGAGCATCGGGGCATCAGGAGCCGAGGCCACACTCTCGGCCGGTGCCGCCTTCGCGGCTGCCTTTGGCCTGGGTCTCGGAATTCTTGGCGCGCTGGGCCGTAAGGCCTGACCCACGGTACGGCGTCGGCCTCTCATGAAGCAGCAGAACTTGTCCGTTGTCACGCTGACGATCGAGGCCATGGCAGCTGGCTTCACCGATTCGCAGAACACTGAACCGCCCCGAGTCCGGCAGAGAGGACTCCACCAGGCTTGGGCGGGGATACCGACACGGCCGACACCGGCGCCGCGCCAGGCAAGCAAATCGCCTCGAATCCTGCTCTGCGCCAACGGTGTAGTGAGTGGCCGAGTCCAACGAACCACCACATCGTTGTCCCTCCATATCGAGGGATGCCCGTAGGCCTCGGTGTGGGAGGTCCTGATGCAGTACACGCCGGAACTCGACGGCCCTGACCTGCTCGGCTGGTGGATGCGGCAGCCGAACCGGCGAAGCCGCCCTCGGACGCGGCGCCAGGCAACACCATAGCCGCTGGTTAGCACTCCAGCCGCACCTGGTGAAGTCGGAGTCTTCGCTGGTAGTGGGCTGTTCTGGCGCGGCACTGGTGTCGTCGTCGCCATCGTGACCATCGATGGATGTGGTCGAAGGGTCGGACGGTGGTGATCAGGTGCGCCAGGAGACGGCGGACCTCGCCGAGGGTGAGGGGGATGGGGCCGTCATCGGATTCGGTGCCCCCTTTTGGCGTGGGCGGCGGTGACGGCGAGGTAGGCGTGGGCGCACAGAACGAGAGGGTCACCCTCGGCAGTCACAGAACGGGTGAATCTAACTCGCGTGCTCGCAGCAACAGTGAAGGACCCATGACGCGACTGCCGCGTCCGACTTACTCACGACCTCACACGGACCAAGGAAGCACAGCGTCAGCGGGCGACCCGCACCGATTTTCAGCCCGGAACGGGCCGCCCGCAGAGGGCGACAGGGACTTACTCTGCGAACCGTCCTCCCCGGCAACTGGATGGCGGTTGCCATGGCGCAGGGGCGCGGCCGGCGAGCCGCACCCCTGCCTCCGTCATTGAGACTCGGCTCTGGCCGCGTACCGTCGTACCCAGTCGACGAAGGACGAGAAGTCGGGATCGTCCAAGCGACTCAACACACCATCCAACTCTGCGCTGGGTCCTTCATCGGCGAGAAGGACAGCGAGCGCTGCATCCCGGGGACAGTCACCTGGCAGCGTAGCGCCCGACCGGAGCCGGTCCTTGAGAATGCCGCGGTCCAGCAGCGGAGCGAACTCCGCGATCTTCTCCTCCAACAGGGTGCGCAGCGTCGCCCCCTTCTCGATTGCCGCCTCAGGGGAATCGATCAACCACAGAGAGTGATCGCCGGAGTCGATCCCCGCGGGCACCCGGCCACTGGTCAGGATGCGGAGCATCTCCTCACGCGGCAACGCCCAGAGCGAGTTCGGCTTGACCAACCGGGTTCGGACCAAGCCCTCCGTCACTTCCGGCAGTCCGGCGTCGGTCGCCGTCGAATCGCTTCGCATGTGAAGCAACCACGGATACGGCACGACAGCCACGTTGACGAAGAAGAGATACGCGTTCCTGGTCGACGAGGAGGAACGCTGGAACTCCACAACGAGAGCATCCCCGTCGTCTTCGACCCGGCGGTAGACGTGTCCCGCTCCGCTTACCAGGCGGTGCTCTGCCATAACCGGATCGACGAACTCCTGGAAAAGCATTCGGCTCAAATTGCGCGCCAGGTGCCCGGTCATCGCCCTCCCTCACTCTCGACGCACGGCGGGAGCCGCCGCGCCGCTTCTCTTCGAGCGGCGCGGCGACCCCTCTCCCAGGGAACCTTACGACGCGGCGAAAGAGACAGCGCCACCGACGGTGACGCCCGCCGTCCAGCCTGCCGCCGCAGGCCCGGCCACCACCACGCCGTATACGGCAGCCGGAACTGCCACTGCCGCGGCGACTGGAATCAGGACATAACCGTAACTGGTGACGCATTCGGCGGTGCCGCTGCATCCCTTCAGAGGGGAGCCGTAGGGCATGTCGGGCCCCCATGGCGTGGGGTAGGGGGTGGGCGCAGGCCCGGTGGTCGGCCGTGCCCCAGTGTCCGGTGCCCCGTATGGCTGCGGCTGCGGACCTGGCAGGGGAGCTGGCACGGGATGCCGAATCGGAATGGGTTCGGTGACCGGAGGTGAAACAGGTTTGTTGTAGCCCTCCATGACGTCGTAGAGCACCGCCCCGGACCTGGTGCCGTTGTACACGCGCAGCGCCTCGTTGGGGTGTGGGCTCGGGACGACCACGCCAGCTGGGGGGATGGCAAGGGCGAAACCGGCTCGCACCTTGTACCCTGTGTACGCCTTCTCAACGTATGGGCGGTACTTGTTGATGTCCTTGACAGCATCCTCGGTTCCGAGGGTGCCCTTCTTTACCTCCCAGACATAAACGATTCCGGCTTTGTCGTCGACATAGATGATATCGATGTTGCCGTCGTTGTTTGATCCCTTCTCCTTCGATCCACCCTTGACTCTCAACTCCGTCTGCACCTTGGTCGGATCCCCGCCCATAAGGGCAACCTGGACCCGGATGACGGCTGCAGCCCAATCACGTGCAGCGTTGTGTCGTCGGGTATGGTCCTGCGAGTGACGCCGCCAGTAGTCGTCGCGCAATATTTTCTTGAGGTTCTTGGCGATCTGGCCAAGCTTCGGCCATAGGCCGGTGGGGTCGCTGAGCGTGACGGGCGAGTTGTTGGCATAGGCGAAGGGATTCCACTGTTGGGGATCCGTGAGATCCTGGATCGGGTCGACGGAGATAAAGCGTCCGATAAGCGGATCATATTCGCGCGCTCCTAGATGGGTCAGGCCGGACATAGGGTCCTGCGGCCCGCCGAGGAAGCCCCGCTGGGACGGCCATGAGGTCGGGTTGTTTCCCCTGGGCCCGCCGTACGGAGTCGACCGTCGCCACGTGATTGCGCCGGTCGCCGCCGCCACGGACGCGACCGCGGTGCCGTGGTGGTCGGTGATCTGGAAGTGGATGCCGTTGAGCCCGCGAACCGCTACCGACGCTCCGTTGAAGCTGTAGAAGCGGGTGCCCGACACCTGCCTGGTCGTGTGATCGAGCCTGAGTTCCAAACCGGGTAAATAGACGGTGGTGGCGGCCGACTCCTTCCGTACCAGCCGGTTGCCGTTGCTGTCGTAAACGAAACTGGTGGTCTGACCGGCTGCGGTGACGGAGGCGAGGTGGCCCTCCGGATCCCAGGCGAGGGTCTCGCTGGCCGTGTTCGGTTCGCACCCGTTGCTCGCCGTCGTGTCCGGCCGGCAGATGGTGTTGCCGGCCTCGTCATACCTGTAGTTGAAGTGCTTGGTCCCCGCAGGGCCGCTCTCCTGCACCCCTTTGACAGCGTGCGGCTGGAACGTGCCGGCCTCGTTGTAGCTGTAGGCGCGGGTGACGGCGCCACCACCGTTCACGTCGTGGATCGTCTCAGTCTGCCGGTTGCCGACCTCATCGAAGGTCCATGACTGGTGGTAGGGCGCCGGTCCACCGTTGTTCGGACCGGTCGAGCATGGATCGACAGCGGTCGAGTCTGTCGTCCAGGCTTCGTCGAGACGACGCAGGTGGTCGTACGAGAAGCACTGGATATCCCGGAGTCCGCCCGCCGGCGTGTCGGCGATCGAGAGGATGTTGCCGGCGGGGTCGTAGGAGTAGGTGGCATCCCGGTCTGTCGGGGTGACGTCTTGGCGCTTCACCGTGTGGTTGGCGAGCCGGCTAGTGCCACGCTCGTGGTTCCAGGTTTGCCAGGTCTTCTTGCCAGCTCCGGCGAAGAGTTCCATGGCCATGAGTTCGCCCGTGCGGGCATAGCTGGTGGACGTCACGTAACTGCTGGCGCCTGTGAGCGCGGTGGGACGAAGCAGGTCGTCGTAGGAGGTGACCACGGCCTCCGCCGGCAGCCCGCCCGCTTGGGGCAGGCCGATGCTCTGCACGGAGTCGTCGAGGTTGTAGACCGTCGTGAACTGGTAGCTTCTCGCGAGTTCGGCGCCCGCGTCGGACGGGATGCTGTACGTGGTCGTGCCGGGCCGGTACAACTGGTCCAGGTCGGTGTAGGAGATGCCGTAGGCCTTGCCGTTGACATACCGGGCGGTCCAGTGAAGTTGCCCCTTGGCCAGACCGTCGTACGACCACTCGGACAGCTTCACGTCACCGGCCGGAAGTACCTGCCACGTCTGCGTCTTGCGTCCGATCTTGTCGTAGACGTTGCGGAGAGTCACGTTGCGACCGTCCGTCGAGGTCGTCACCTGCCCCAGGTCGTCGAACGTGTACGTGGTGGTCCCGGCGTCGGGATCCTTCGCACTGATCTTGCGGCCTCGCAGGTCGTACGTGTACTCCCAGACGTTGCCTGCGACGTCCGTGATCTTCGAGAGGAGCCCCGAGGGGGTATAGCCGAAGCGGGTGACGTCCGCAGCACCCGATGGCGAGTCTCCGTGATATTGATGGAGTTCGGTGCGATTGCCGCGCGCGTCACTGACCTCGGTGACGACTTCACCGCCGGTGGGCGGATCGACGTGGACGCGGTCACCGCCGTAACGGGTGGTCGTGCGCCACTTCTCGTCGCCCGCGACGGAGGTGATCTCGGCGGTAACCCGGCCGGCGCCGTCATAGAGGTAGGAGGTCTGACCGTTGGTCGAGCCCTCCGGCACTACGATCGGCTGCTCACCCGGCTGACCCAGCACGTGGTATGCCGAGTTGACCTTCGCCGTCTGGCCTGTGCCCGTGTGGAAAGTGTCGGTGATGAGCCAGCCGTTGTCCGGCCCCTGCGTCTGCGTCTGCCGGGGCCGGGTCAGGCTGTCATACAACTCATAGCTGGGGCGATACGTCCCGTCATTCTTGATTTTCTCGGTCTTGACGACGAGCGTCATGTCGGTCCGGACGGTGTACGTGTACCGCACGTTCGGAGTCTGAGCCGTTGTCCGGTTGGGCAGCCACACCTCGGTGAGGCGTCCCAATGCGTCGTACCGGCGCTCTGTGCGCTTGTTGTTGGGGTCGACCGTTGTCGTGGGTAGGCCGAAAGCCGGGTCGATGGTCGCTGTCGTCTCGAAGGTCATCGCGTCCACCGTGGTGGTCTGAGTATTCAGGCCGGCCGTGTCGACGTACGACGTTGTGGTCGTGTGCCCCAGGGCGTTCTTGTCGGTCAGCGTCCGGCCGTACCCGTCGACGGTCGTCTCCGAGGTGGTCAGGTAGCTGACCACCCCGTTGGTGTCCACGCTCTTGGCTTGCTCGACCGTCGTCGGCACTCCCTTGTTCGGAGGCGTGCCGTAGGGCTGGGAGTCGTACGACGTCCTGGTGTCCGCCACGAGATGCTTGGTTCTGTCAGGCGTCGTGCTGCAGTCGACCGAGACCGACTCGCTCCGCAGGACGTAGGTGTACATGTGTTTCGCGGGGTTGTCGATGTACCACGTCCGGGCGCAGCGGTCATCACCTTCCATTCCCGGCGCCGTGTCACCCCGGTCGTTTACCTGGGTGAGTCGCCCCCAGGTGGAGTCGTACGTGGAGATCGTTTCCGTTTTCCTCCAACGCGCGTTGCCCTGGGGATCGGGTTCGAGCGCGATGAGGTTGCGGGCCTTGGCCGTCCGGACGAAATACGACCGACGGGTGCCCCAGTCCTCGGTCTGGGTGTGCGTGTAGTGCAGCCAGGGCTCACTAATCGTCTTGGTCACGATCTCGGCGCCGGCCCAAGTGATGGTCTCCAGTCCCTGCCCCGCCCACTCGTCTTGGTCGGGGTAGGACACGCCCGTCGAGTCGGTCAGGCTGGATTCCCTGGTGCCGCCATCGGGCAGGGGACCGCCGTCCAGACCTCGGAAGAAGAAGTGCTCGGCCTTCGTCGGCATCGACTGGCCATCCCCGGTGCTGACCGTCACTTTTCGGTAGCCACGCCAGTCCGACCAGGTGAGGTCCGCCGACTTGGTGATTCCGTCCGGTTTGGCCTTGCGCCAGCCCGCCTCACCGTCGTAGGCGTACCGGGTCACCATGTCTGGATTGCCGCCTGTGCGGTCGGTGACGATGGTCTCCGCCACCACGTACTTGTGGAACCAGTCCGTGATGTCCTTGTCCTGCTCCAGAGGACTCCACCGCACAGGGAAGCAGCGCTTCTGCGACTCGCCGGGCTTGGGCAGGCTACCGGCGAAGCAGTCGACGGGCGCATAGTTGACGTCCACCTGACCGCCGGTCTCGGTGTAGATCGTTTTGAGTCGGTACCGGTTGAGCTCCGAGATCATGTCGTCGGCGACATCGATCCGGTTGGGCATCTGAATGCCCACGAACTCGACCGGCGGCATGGCGGTCTCGATGCCGCGCAGCCCGGTCTGCTTGACCTTGCTAAGCCAGAGGGTCCGGGAGGCGTCTCCGTTGTTGGTGAAGTCGTGGGTCAGCGACCACCTCTCCACCGGCGCCCACGTTCCCCCTGATCGGATCTGGGTCGTGATGGTCGTCAGGCGTTTGCGCGTCCAGAAGCTCGGCGACGCCTGGTCGATCGTGCAGTGCGTCGAGCTCGCGCAGTTGAGGTCGTACGGCACGTCCGGCCAGGACGACGCGGTGCTCTTGGTCAGGTCCTCGGGGCGGCAGGCAAAGGTCTCGGTCGGTAGACAGCGTTCCGCGACGTCGAACACGACGCGGGCCGGCGCTTCGGTTGTATAGACGGCCCCGTCGCGCTCGCCGTAATCGACACGCTTGAGGTATCCGGCGCGGTGGTAGGCGGTGCCGTCAGTGTCTGTCTTGCCGCCTCGGGCATAGTGGTTCGTCTCCCGCTCGTAGAAGTACGACACCACGTTGCCTCGTGGATCCTTGACGTAGTCGAGGTTCCAGCGCCACGCCTGGTCACAGTACGAGTCCGCGAACCCGCTGCTCTTGTGGCAGGGCTCGGTCGCGTCGTCACCAAAGACCGGCAAGGACCAGGTCGACCTGGTCTCCTCCTGGCCGGACGCTCCAGTCCACCCCGGTAGCCGGTTCAGACCGAAGTAGTACTCCGTGCCGTCGGCCGTCGTCAGCTTCCAGTGCTCGCCGTCTGCGTCGCCGTTCGTGGCCCCGGTGAGGCGCTGGATCTTGCTGCCGTCATCCTGCGTGAGCTTCCACGTTCCGTCGTCGACCTTGACGAGTTCCCCGGACTGCTCCCCGTTCAGCACGATCGTGGCGTTGTCACGGGCCCAGCAGACGTCGCCCACGTTGCTGTGCCCGTCGTCCTTGCAGGGCTTGTACCGGCGCTCGATGTAGCCCGGCTCGTAGGAGAACCCTTCGCCGATCCAGGAGCCCTGGTTGTTGGTCGAAGTCGTCCGGCCGTCAACGCTCTGCGAGGAGTATGCAATCGCAGTCTCCGGTACCAGACCTCCCGGAACCGGCGGTAGCCGAAGCGGATAGGACCACGAGAATCCGCCTGAGCTCAGGTTGACGTCCCAGGAAGCGGAAGGAGCGAGTTTCGTGGATCCGTAGTCGCCCTGAGTCGACGAATCACCTGCGGTAAGCGCCAGCAACATGCCGGCATCTGGTGCCTCGAGTCGTGCGGTGACCGTCCCGGCGTCCGTGTCATTCACGGAAGAGATCGGTACGCGGGTCCTGCACTGAGGCAACGAGGGGCTCGTCAGCGCGCAGTCGGGAAGACGGACAAGACGCAGGCGGGCGGCCCAGTCACCACCGTACAGTCCCGCCAACCCCCCGTAGTCGATGCTTACGTCCGCCTTGCCTATACCGACCTTGAAGGGGGCCAGCCGTATCAGTGGCCCCGTGGCACCGAGCGAATTCGAGACCGTGCGGTCGTAAACCTGCACCCTGACCGGCTGTGGAGTACGGGCCAGGGTTCGGGTCGCCGCTGCTTCGACGGCTCGCAGGGCGATGGGCAGCCCACCGACCTTTGTCAATGCCTGCGTCGATGCGCCACCCTGGCCGCTGATGTACACATCCGCTGTTCCGCCCGCAGGCCAGGACGGCTCCGCTGGCGGCTTCCGGGCTGCTTCCCAGGTGGGGTCGCTGGGACGGGGCTTGACGGTCCCTGCCTTACCCGTGACCAGTTTGCCGAGGCTGGGCTGGGGTGGGGGCCCTGGCTTCGCAGACTCGGCTGCAGCCGGGGGAACATGTGTAAAGCAGGCGACAAGAACGAGAGGGAGCGCTACGGCCACTCCTCGGTTGAGCAGGCTGGAAGGAAGCCGCGATGTCCGCTGCGGCCGGTACCTGGACATGCGTTAGCACCACCGTCATCTGAGAGGCGATTGAAGGACACGCCGGCAGCATCGGCCGGCGCTGCCGTTCATTGGCACCGGCCGGCTGCCGAAGGGACTAGAGTTCTGGCTGCTCGATCGTGTTGTTCAGCATCTGGATGGTGGACTGATCAAGGACGCCCTCGTATATGCGCACCTCGTCGATTACTCCGGCGAAGTTGCCGACCCAGGCGTCGTTCTGCTTCGCACGTCCGATCTGCAGACCGCCGTCCGCCTGCCAGGTGGTGTAGTGCGGTGCCCTGCCGGTAACGGCCAACTGACCGTCGACGTAGAGCCGCACCTCGTTCAGGAAGTCGTTGTAGGTCAGGGTGAGGTTCTCGCCGTCGGATCCGCCCTGGTCGACCGTGGCGAGTCGCTGGTCGTCGAAGACCAGCGTCTGCGCGGGAGTGCCGGCCGCATCGGCCTCCGACAGGACCAGTTCCCAGCGTGGGATGGCGCCGACGAGACGGCACCGCACGATGTATGGGCTGGTGTGCGAGCCAGCCTGTGACAGCACGACCATGTCGCGATTGCAGTCCGAGGCCAACTTGACACGTGCCGTCACCGAGTAGCTGCCCGTGGTCGTCACACCAGTCGGTACATCGGCGTGGTCATCGACCCCGTCAAGCTGCATGTGGCCGGCACCGACCAGTGCGGTCTCCAACGGCGGCGGGAAGGCGTCCGGGTCGTAGGTGAACAAGGATGCGCCATTGCGCAGGGTCATGTTCCGGGTTGCTTCGCCGCTGTGCTCGGGGCTGACGGCGTCCGAAGTCTCCGGAAGCCCGTCGACGTCCGTGGCGGTGTCGAAGGCCCAGTAGGAGAGGCGGCTGGGCTTCAGTGTGGCGAGTTGGACCACCTCGGTGGGCGTGACGAGTCGGTTGAAGACGGCGAGGTCGGCCACGCTCCCCTGGAAGTAGTCGGTGTGCCCAGACTTCGCGAGCCGCCGCCCGATCTGGATAGCGCCACGAGATTCCCAGGCGGAGCGACGCGCAGAGCTGACGGGTACCCCTCCGTTGGCGTACAGGGACAGGCTCTTCCTGAAGCTGTCGTACACCGCCACCAGGTGGACCCACTCGCCGACTTCCACCGTGGGTCCGGTTACCCGCCAGGTTCCCAGTGAGGTGACGTCCATGGCGGGCACCTCGAAGACCCACGCTTTTGAGCCGGCGTCATAGCCCAGGACGAAGCCCGGCTCACCGGAGCCGTCCTGGGAGACGACAGTGGCATCACGGATGTCGCTCTCGAGTTTCGTCCACACGCTGACGGCGAAGCTGCCGCCCGTGTCCACCAGCCCGGCCGTGCTGGTCGCCAGGTAGCTTGTCGTTCCGTCGAGGTGGACGGACCGGTCGGCAGCACCGCCCGGTCCGGGCTGGGCGAAACTGACGCCGAATGCCAGTGCGTCGTTCGTTCCGCGGCCGTCAGCAGCCGCTGGGGACCCGGCTTCGTCGGCGAGATCCCAGCCTCCCACGGCCGGGGCACCGGCGGCGATCTGGAGAGTGCACGCGGTGGTGTCACTCGTCTTTCCCGCCTGGTCCACGGCACGCACCTGAATGGTGTGTACGCCTTCGGTTTCCGGGAGCCACGTGACGGATACCGGTCCCCCGAGGCTGGTGGGAGTCAGCGTGTTCGCCGCCGAGGGGCTCGTGTCGAACCCGTACTCGTACTTCGCAACGTCGGTGGCGGCGGAGTCGAAGGTGAACGTACCGTAGCGCCCGACACCGTCGTGCCAGTTCGGGTCGTCGGGGCACGTAGGGGTGAACTCCGTCGCGTCGAGCGGCAGGTACTCGGGCGAGTCGACGTCCGGGCCGGCCGGCTTCTCCCTGTCGAGGATGAACTCGCATTTGATGGCACCATCGGAACTCCATGGTCCCCAACTCGTCCCGTCGTACGCCTGTACGTCCCAGGAGGCGACGAGGTTCTGCGGCAGCGTAGGCGTACCCGTGGAGGCGTCGCCTGTGTTGTACGAGAAAACGGAGCCCGAGTTTTTCTGCCCTGAGGTCCAGGTTTTCGTCTGCAGTGTTCCGTTTTCCGTCCAGGTGAGGCGGAACTTTGCCTGCAGCGGCTCCGCGTCTCCCGTGTCCGGGTCGGTCAGCGTGGCGTAGAGCACGGGCAGGCTCGACACGTATGGCCGGGAGGTTCCGGAGACGCACGCGCCGCCCGGGTTCATGGACAGCGCCGAGACCGACGGCTTGTTGGGCGCGCGGTTGTACGTCACCGACAGAGCCGCGTTGTTACAGAACCGCTTGACGTAGTAGATGCTCGACTCGCTGTCGGCCCGGATACCGAAGGTGGTCGTCGACCAGTTGTTCACGGCGGCGTCGACCACACCCGCCTTCGCGTCGAACTCCACGTTCTGGTTGGTCGCCGTGCACGAGCTCTTCGTGCCGGTCGGGGCGATGGTGTCCAGCAACTTTGTCCAGGCAGGCTGGTTACTCCAGTTCGTTGACGAGCTGATGCCTGCGCCCATCCGGTAGAGCGAGACGTTGCGGGCGCTGCCGTCGTAGGTGTGGACCATCGTCAACTTGAGCTTGGCGCTGATGATCGAGATGCGGTTGTCCTGGTACGGCGTTGGCAGCGCGTACAGCAGCCGTTTGACCTTTGAGTTGGCACCGCAGTTGCTGGGGCACAGACCGATCCGCTCGTCCGGCTCGCCGTCGAACTTCCAGTACTCCTCCGACGGGTAGCCGGAGTCGACCATCGCCCAGCCGCTGTTGGTGGTGCCGTTGACAAAGGGATCGATGTAGACCGGGTAGTTCGTCTCACGGTCGGCTAGCATCGCCGCATTCGGAGTGAGCCGGAGCTTGCCATCGCTCAGTCGGAGGCCGATTTCCGCACGGCGTGCGGACTCGTGGGCCACCCGGGCGGGGTCGGTGCCAGCCAGGGACCGCGCGGTGTCAGAAAGTGTTCCCGAGTCCCACATCACCGGGGTCGGTGCTTCGAACACGGTTCCGCCGGTCGCCGGATCGACAGCCTTGAGCCGTCCCTCGCCGTCGTCACGTAGGGTCAGGTTGCGGGTCTCGAATCCGAAGGCGAGGTCGCGCAGCTGCGGATTCTTCGCGGCCTGCCGGTCCTTCACCACCAGTAGCTGGGAGAACCCGGTGACCGACGCGCGTACCACGAGGTCCACTCCCGGCAACACGTTGGTGTAGGTACCCGAGTTACCGCTCAGGCGCGGAGCTGGTAGCGGTTCCGGCCAGGTGAGGCTCATCCGCCGGCCGGCGCGCTCGACGGTGGCGAATGGTCCCGCTCCGCCTCCGCTGAAGCTGATTCCGATCGCGGCGGCTCGGGGGCCGACGGTGCCGTCGCTGCGGCTGATCAGCGTCGAGTCGACCGGGATCCACTTCCCCTGCTGCGCGACTCGCACCGGCTGTTGGTGGGTGACCTGGGTGAACGTCCCGTCGGGGTTGGCGAAGGTCTCCTTCGCCTCGCCTCGCATGGCGCCGACCTCAACGCGTTGGCCGGTCGCCTTGGCTGCGGCCACCGCCTCGCCCTCGGTCTGGCGGATGGTTCCCTCGCTGGCAGCGGGCTGCATCGCTGACAGTGCCGCAAGGGGCGCTTCCGGCGCGGCTGTCGTCGCGTACGTTGCCAGTAGCCCGGCCAGCGATGCCGTCATTCCGACCCGCCGCATCCAGCCTCGACTACGTGTACGGCCTTCCACCGTCTGGCCCTTTCCCGTGCTTTTCTGCGACTTCATCTGGAGCATCACCCGATCACCGCACCGAAAGCGGTCTCGTCTGCCGGCATACCGCCATGGCCTGGCTTCCAGACCGCGGTCGGCACAGCGGAACCGGCCGCGAGACTCGCCCAGGTGAATCCGTAGACGGCGGGGTCGCCGTACGGGGTGCCGACGTAAAGCTGCTGCGACGTCGCACCGAGCGATGTGCCGATCAGCTCCTGCATGGTCGGCGTGCCGGGCAGGCTCGCCGCGCCGCGCTCGATCGTCACCGGGGTGCCGATCGGGGTGGCCAGCGCCGGGAAGACGCGGACCCGACCGGAGTCGCGGGCGCCCGTGCCAGCGTCCTCGCCTGGCACTCCGATCGCGAGGAACATCGTGGCCGTGGTTCCCTCGCTGGCGGGCGTGGTGTTCACCAGGACCACCTTCTCGCCGAGGTAGTCCCCGTCCTCGGAGGCGAAGGTTATGGCCGGCATTTCGCTGAACGTGTTGGTGGACTTCACGTGGAACCGCTGCACCATCCCGGCGTCAGGGGCCGGAGTGCTGGATTCCGCAATGGTGATGTCCTCGCCCGGCACACCGACGGCCAACAACGAGTCTGCCTGGCCGGCAGGTGCGCCGACCGCACGGTACGGCACGATCGAGATCGACTTCCCGAAGGTATCGTTGGCCCCCGCGACATTGGAAACGCCCGTCGTGTCCTGGTTCAGTTCGGCTGCGAGGGTAGGCAGGTTGTTGGTCAACGTGTGGCTGAGGACGTTGACTGCGCCAGCGAATACTTCGCTGCCGATCGCCTCACCCGGCGAGCTGACCGCCCAGTGGTGCGTCGACGCGGCGACCGCGTAGCCGGTGCGGTCGTCAGTCTCTGCCGCGCCGGGAAGTCCGCCGCCGCCCTGGCTCACCGCGATGTTGAGGGTGCCACGCAGGTAATGGACGATGCCGGTGTCGATCCCCGTGCCGATGTCCTCTCCGGGCGCGCCGATAACCAGGTACGCCTGACCCGCGCCGGTCCGGCTCCCGGCAACCGAGTAACCGAACCAGTCTCCTGCCTCGGCATCGTCCGGCACGTTGGTGACGTCCTGGTGGTAGACGAGCGAGGCCGGCCCCTGCGCCAGACCTGCCGGTGAACCGAGCAGCACATGCACCGCACCGGCGTCCGCCTGCCCGGCGACGTCCTGGTACGGAATGCCGACAGCAAGGTCGGTGCAGCCGTCGTTGTTGGCGTCATAGGCGGAAATCGAGGTACCAAAGCCGTCGCCGGCGCCCGGGGCGCCTCCCACCTGGTCGATACCCTCGTGCAGGGTCTTCACCGTGCCGATGCCCCCATAGCTGAGCCGGAGAAGGCCGGCCTTCTCCTGACCGTTGACAGTGGCCTCGGGGTCGGCAATCGCAACGTCGGTGACGCCGTCACCATTGAAGTCGCTCTCGACGCCGCTGGTACAGCCCTCGACGGGAGGCACGGTGACGTACACGGTCATCTCGCAGAAAGACGTCCAGACATCGCTTCCGGTAACCCCGTCGGAGGCCTTGACCCGCCACTTGTAGCTGCCCCCCTCGACGAAGGCGCCAACCGGAACGGTGGCCGTGGCGGTGGCCCCTGAGGCGACGCCGGTAAAGGCGGTCGAGCCGACGGCAGCGGACCCGTTGAGGGCCCACCATTCGAAGGTGACCGTCATGGCGGTTCCGTCGGCATCGGACACAGTGGCTTTGAGCTGCGGGGTGAGGGTGTTGACCAGTGGTCGCCCGGAGCCCGTCGCGCAGGTGGTGGCCGGGATGGTGGTTCGGGAGGTGACGGTCGGCCAGGAGTTGTAGGTGACTGTCGCCTTCGGGTCCTCGGCGGCGTTGGCGCCCTCCCGGGACCGGAACTGTTTGAAGCCCGCGGTGACGGTCTCGTTGGTGGCCCGGACACCCATCCCGGCCCGGGTCCTGTTGGCGGTGGCGGCACGCTGGAAGAAGGTCTTGCCGTCGATGGTGGCCCAGCCATCGCTGCAGGCCGTCCCGCCGAGGGTGGCAGTCGATGTCGCGTCCGGGCCGACCTCGTCCCACGCGGGCTGGTTGGTGAACGTGGTGGTATAGGTCGACGTACCCGTGGTCCAGATCTCCCACGAGGTCGCGGTGCACGTGTGCGACCAAAAGTTGAAGAAGGACACGGTGGCGGAGTTGATCTGCTTGCCCGCCAGGACCGTCGTATCCCAGGTGAGGAATGACCGGGTGAGGGTGGCCGGTGACGTCGCCAGCAGGCCGATCTGAAGGTCCGGCTGCTGGTTCTGGTCGGTGGTCACCGTCTCCCGCACGTACGTGTCGAACGTCGTGCCGAGAGGGTTCACGGTCGGATCGATGGTGACCGGGTAGACGGTCGCCGGGTCGGTCAGCCAGGCACGGTCGGGGAGCAGTTTGACCTCGACGGCGGTCCCGCGCTTCGTCACCGCGGTGCTGACGGGCTTCCGTGCGGTGGGAGCACCGGTGATGCGGTCTTTCCTCGCGTCCCACATCAGGGGCGCGGGGATGTGTGCCGTCTGCTTACCGGTGTGGTCGGTGATCGCGATCGAGCCGTCCTTCCTGCGGCTACCCGACGTGACACCAGGGCCGGTGAACGGGAAGGTGACCGACTCAGCCTGCGCCGCAGCAGCAGGGTTCTTCACCACCAGGAACTGCTCGAAGCCGGTCCGGGTGGCTTCGATGACTAGATCCACACCCGGGCGGGCATCAACGTAGATGGCTCGGTTGCCCTTGAGGACCGGGGCGGGCAGGGGGCCCGACCAATCCATGGCAATGCGCTGGGCACCGACACCGACAGCGGCCAACTCGTGCCTGCCCTCAGCCCGAGCACCGCTGATCCGCAGGTCATTCGGGTGGGCCACCGGGGCGACCGACCCGTCCGGGGCGACCGTGAGGGTCAGGTCGACCCGAACCCACTCGCCGTCCCGGCGAAACCGCTGCACGCCGGTCGCGATCTTCGCTCGAAACTGCCCATCTGGCAGGGCAAACACTTCCGTCGTCTCCGACGTGAGGCTCCGGACCTGGACCTCCCTGCCCGTGCTACGCGCCGCTCGCAGAGACACTGCCTCGTCCGAGTTGTTCTCGACGCCACCGGTAACACCATCTGGGCCAGCGGCCACATACACCGCAGGCTCGCCCGATATTCCAAAGAGTGCGACCGCCGTCATCACGGCAACGCCTGCCGCAAGACATGAACGAGCGGTGGCAGTCTTTCGACGTGCCACGAACCCTCCCCCGTGGATCTCCAGTTGTCAGGTGCAGAGGGACTGTAGAGAGCACCGAACGCTCTGCGCAAGAGCAATTACAAGGAGTTAGAGCGAGAAGCAAGAACTGGAACCTCGAGACCCCTCTGCTGACTGAGCGGAGTACTGGCCCGCCCGACAGCACGCGGCCGAGGCCGCACCGGCACCGGCACCGGTATTCGCCACCGCCTGAGTCCCCCGCTCTGGTGGAGCGGGGTCTACCGCGCTCCCCGGGAGGCCAACCGATCCGGGGCAGTGCCGCCTGCGATGGACATGCGAGACTGCTGAGAATCGACGGCTTCGGGAAAGGGCGGCCGGTGGCTGATGACGCGCCGACGCCAGTCCACCTGCCGACGGTACTGGACGGTCTTGCCGAGAACCCCGCGCTGCCCGCCAGCATGGCCCGCCGCCTGGTGCGCTACCGGCGCGGCTTCGGTCACGTCGCCATGCGCGCCGACCTCACCCTGGACGTGATCGAGGACATTCTCGCCTCGGGTCATCACTGGCTGTTGCACTCGCTCGCGCTCAACCCTCAGTTGCCGCACACTGTCCGGATGCGATTGGCCGCGCACGTCGATCCGGCCGTCCGGGCTGCCCTGGCCGCCCACGCCTCTGACGCACCCCGCGATCTGTACGAGCAACTCATAGACGATCCGGACACACGAGTGCGCAGTAACCTTGCCGAACGCGACGACGTACCGGCCGATCTCCTGGCCCGGCTCGCCAGCGACCCTGACCCGCAGGTCCGGGCCACACTCGCACGATGGTGGACGCAAGCACCCGGGGCGGTCCGACGAGTCCTACTCACCGACCCCGTCGACGAGGTACGCGCAGCCGCATGCGCGACCTACTACGCGCGGTTACCGCATCCGGTGCCGCCCTCCGACCTCGTGACGGGACTGCTCGCCGACCCGGTCACCCGCGCCGGAGCGGTACGCCACGCGATCCTGACCCCGCAACTGGCCGCACAACTGGCCGGCGACCCCGACCACCAGGTCCGCCGCCAACTCGCCGAACACCCACAACTCCCCCCACCAGTACGCGACCTACTCACCGACGATCCCAGCGCGAACGTACGCGTCGGCATCTTCGGCCGCCGGGACACACCCGAACCAGCACGCCACCGCATCTACCAGGACATCCAGCAAGGCGAGCGCCCACTGACCGACCTGCTCAACGACGACCTCGACGACGATGCCCTGCTGCAGCAATTCGAAGACCACATGGCCGTCGCCGAGCTGCGCCATCTGCGGCTCGACTGGGTCACCGCAGACCCACTGCCACACCTCTCCTCGCCATACATCTGCTTCCGCCGCTCCGCAGCACGCAGCCGGACGCTGCCCCCCGACGCGGTCACCCGGCTACTCAACGACAACGACAGCGGCGTACGCACGACCATGGCCACCCACGCCCCGCACCTGGTCGATCCCGCTACGGCCGAGCGCATCGACCGCGAATTCCAGCCAGACAAGAAGACGAACTGGCGTCCGGCCGACAACTTCACGTTCCCGCCGCAGACCCTGCGCCGGCTGGCCACCGACCCGGACCCACGGATGCGAAGCCTGGCACCCCGAGACCTGGACCTACCCGTCGAGCTGGCCGAACGTCTGGCCACCGACCCCGACAGCATGGTTCGCCACGCCGTCGCCAGGCACCCGAACCTCCCAGTCCACATACGCCGCGCCCTGCTCGCAGATCCAAACGAGCGGGTAGCGCACGCCACCGCCACAGCACCCACCCTGCCAACGGCCGAAATGGATTGGCTCCTCACCCTCGCAGGCATCTGACCGGACGCCCCAGCGCACCGAGACGACTTGAACCTGTCGGGCTGACCGGACCGTCCCCCGCAGCGCGGTCAGCGCGTTGGCGAACTCGTGGATCTGGCCGAGGGCGGAAGCGGCCCGCGACGCGACCAGACGGACGAGCGAGCCTGCGAACGCCGAGCCGGAGCGGTCGCCGCCCAGAGCGAGGCACCCGAGGCGGAGAACTTGTCCCCGTGCTGCGGCGAGAAGCCGCCCGGGCGTGCTGGGCAGCCGCTGGTTCCCGCGCGCATGCTCTGCCGGAACTCCCCGACCTACTACCGCAGGAACGAACCTCGACCGGGAAGCGACCCGGGCCTGACGCCCGGACCGCGCCGTCGCTCACGGCCGCTGTAGTCGAGAAGCAGCGGCACGTCGTAGACGGACGGGTCCGCCCGTGGGCGCAGATAGCGGACGGTGTGCCGCCTGCGGTGTAGTACGCGGTGTCGACGTCGATCTCCGCGACCACGATGGCCTCCACCTGGTGGTAGTGCAGCGGCTCGGGTCCGTCGCGTTGCCCTGACCAGATCGCCGGGAGCGGCTGCGGCCCCGGATGCGCGCTCGGCGCGCCTCTGCGTTCCGCAGGCCGGAGCCGGGACAGCAGCGCGGCGAGTTCCTGCCGCTGCGGTGCCCTCAGCGGGTGGGTGCGCCGGGTGCACTCTTGCGCTACTTCGCCGAGCGTGCGCTACCTGGCAGCACCACAAACGGGCTTGCAGCCGGCGCAAGCCGGGATGAGTGACACACCCTCTTGAGCATCCTAGGACGTGAACTCACACTCACGCATAGGGCTGACCTGCTCGCAGCCGCACATAACTTCCTCATTAGCGCGGGATGAGCATCAACACGGCTCCGTCGTCGGAGACAGCGGTGACGTCGTCGCTGGGCTCGCGCCTCGCGGCATCACCCTCCTGGGCTCGCCGCCCGGCTACCCGCCTCTGAGCCTCGATCACCCTGTCCGCGTCGCGGTCGGCAAGCGCTTCGTCCACCTCCGCGGCCAAGCCGAACACCACCTCAAGCTCTCCGCCCGGCAGGGTAATCAGATTGCGGACGCCCACGACATCCAGCCCGCCGCGGGTCCGGCGCTCGACCCTCTGTGGTCGCGCCTGCGCATCTCGATCCAGGTTGGCCCGAAACACTGGAGGTGCCCACCTCTGGAACGCATAGTCGTTGCCGGCGAAATCGGCGAGGCTGGCCCAAGAGGCCTGCGTCCCCGCCCGCACCAGGTTCTCCGCCGACAGCGGCACTTGCTCGTCGATGTCGACGTGAACGGTCCGCTCGAACGTCTCACGCTCGACGTGCACCTCCGCAAAGTCCTCGAACGGATCCGGCAGTTCCACCGCGCTTGTTGCCGGCTCGTGGCGCCGGCGGTGTCCGGGGTACAGCTCGAGCGCCCGACAACGCACCCTGTCGTCCGCGAGGACGGTACCGACGGCGAGCCCTGGAGGTTGGCGACTCGCGACAGCCACACCGCGCAACTGCACACAAGCCGATGCCATTTGATCCAGGCCATACCTCCAAGCCTTGGTGCCTTTACATTCGACCACCGCGTAGTGGAACCCGTCTTCGCTGCCCGGGCTCTCCGCGATCAGCAGATAGTCCGGGCGTCGGCCCCCGCGCTGCACGACGGATGAGGTGACACCATCGGTCCTGATGACGCCGCTGGACAACGCAACATCGATATCGATGACACCGGTAACCGTGGCACCAGGCCAACGCGCCGCCACCCATTCCTGCGCCCGGTGCACGGCGAAGCCGATGCCCAGTTCCTCCGAGGTGACCCTTCGCTGGCTCCCGACGATCCGCCGGCCTGCGGACGACAGGCACAGCTGTCCATCCGGGTCCGCATCGAACAGACCCAGGTACCGCAGCAGTGACCAGTGTCGGTGCGCCTCGTACAGATCCGTCTGATACTGCGGCTTCGTCGCCACCGCCAGCCGGAGCAGCACATCCAACGGCCGCACCGTCGCCTCACCATCGAGCGCGGGCACGTCCCGCACGCCCAGTTCATCAGTGGTGTACGCCTGCACGTCAGCGCAGAGCTGGGCATCGCTCACGCCGAAGTACGTCCAAGGCTGGGCAACGATGTCGAGCGCTCGCCGTAGATCCACCCTTGGAATTCTGCCCACCCCCGGCAACCGCCGGTGTCCCCCGCCCTTCCCGACGGCTCCGCGCGGGCCCTACCGCCGCCTCGACATCTCGTGATTGCGAAGATGGGTGCAGCGTTGGGGTTCGAGTCGCCTCAAAGGCCGAACGCCTCGAAACTGGCCTTGACCTGGAGTGTTGGGCTTGGGCTTCTGTCGGGATTGACACGAACCGATGCCCAACTTGGATTGGGCCTGGTCGGCGTCATCCCGCTCAGCTGAGCTCAGGCTACTGGACTGGAGCGGGGCTCGAGCCGGTCGGCCCGAGCCCCGCCTCGAAACCAGGAAGGTCTTCTCGACGGCGATCGCTGGCAGGTCGGTTGACCTCGCGGCTGTGTCGGGTCGCTCAGCCCATCGGGGTCGCCTGCGTGTCTGGTGTTGTGTGCCGGTGGAGTGCAGGGCTACAGCGAGTTGACGGTGCTGGTGAGCGCGTTCCGGCACCTACCGGTACGGCCAGCCAGGCGGCGGCGGGTCGTGAGGGTCCGTACCCGAGTACATGTGCTGCTTCCCCCGATTGAAGCAGTCCAAGCACACCTTCCGGCCCGAGGCGGCACGGTACCCGCCCTTGGTACGAATGACTTCCTCTCCCAAAGACGACATGGCGGCGCATTCCCTCGTCTTGTGGGTGACACCGCTGTAGGTGTAGGTTGCGGTTCCGGTCGGCCGAGGCGCGTCGGCGGGGCCGCATACAGGGCACAACGTCATGCCGATGATCTTAAAGACCATCCACTGCGTCGTCGTGGCCGAGATGCTCGACGACGTAGCCAAACAGGCCCTCACGGACCGCGTGCGTCCCACAACTAACGGTTGAGCAGCTATTGCATCCGGTCTGGGGTCGCGTCACCGGCAGCCTCCGCAAGCGTCAGCCATTCTTCGCCGCCAACGGCGGGGTCTGCCGCACCGCCGGGTAGCTGCGGGCTGCCGACACGGCTCCGCACACCCGTGGCGATGCGCACGCCCCGTTCTCGTGCCTGTTCGGGGCTACTGCGGCCAAGGAGTGGTTGTTCCGGTCTGGGCGTCTACGGCGAAGTCGGTGACCTTCGGCGTTCCCAGGCCGGCGACCAGTCTTCCCCGAGGGACGACGCGCTTCCAAGGATGCTCGCTCAACTCCTTGGCGAGCGCGGCAACGACCCCGGGAGGCCATGCGGGCGCGGCGGTCGCGAGGAGGATCTGGTCGGCTTGCAACTGCTCGGCCATGCGGGCACGCTTGACCATGGCGGCGGAGGGATTCTTGCCGAGGTCGGCTGGTCGCTTGGCTTCGGCGGTGATGACTTGTCCGTCGGCGTGTGCGAGAAGGTCGAGTTCGGCGGTGGCTTTGCCCGCTTCATCGAGGAGTTCGAGTTCGGCGACGTCTGCGTAGTTTCGGGCCGCAGATCGCAGGTAGTGCGAAAGCATCAGTGGGACATCGCCGTTTTGCGATACGAGGCCCCGCGCAGCAGCGTGCAGGTCGTAGTACCAGGTGGGCTCGTTCCAGGGTTTGCGCCATCGGGCCTGATCGAGGTCGTTGGGCGACAGGCACCGGGGGCATCGGTTCACTTGGCTGACTTCATCGATGGCAAAGAAGGCGAGTGTGGAGCAGCGGGCGCATCCGAGTGCGAGGCCGCGCCGCAGGATTCGTCGGCGGAGAAAACCATCGATGTCGTGACGGAGCCGTTCGATGGGCAGGCTGTCCCCCGCTGCAGCGATGATCCCGTCGAATGTCAGGTAGGGCTCGAACAGTTCGTCGCCTGCGCCGGTACGCATGGCGACACCGTCGGTCTCGGCGAGTTCGAGTTGTTGCCTAGTCTTGGCCGGGCGGAATCGGCGAAGCACAGCCGCGATGGGGCCGGAAAAGTCGGTCGCCAGTGCTGCACGATCGCCCCATAGTTCGCGGACCAACTCCACCTGACGGCCCGCCGCCGAGAACGTCATCATGTTGCTGTGCTGATTCGCCATCAGGTTTGCCCAGTTCGCGAGGCCCGGCATGCGTAGCCTTGGGCGGGTGAGTCTCGCCCCGGGTGGCATCCCCGCCATGAGCAGGCCGAGCCGTTCGGACTCGAAAGTGGCCCCGTCCCGGCCGCTACGGACGCGTTCACCGAACGGCGACGACCCCGATGCCAGCAAGGATGATCCGTCGAGACCACGGCCGTGTGGTGTTTCACTCGGATCGAACTCGACGTCAACCTGCCACCGAAGCCGAGCAGCGCCATTGCGGTCGAGCCTGGTCGCGAGGTCGGCCAACATGCCGTCGGTGACAAGCGGGGGCGGGAACGGCGTGACCATCTCGACGTCGCCGTTCACGTCCGCGTTGACCGGTGCGGCGAAGTCACGCCCGAAGTCTCCGGCTATCGCGAAGTAGAGCACAGCCTTCTTCGGCCAAGACGCCGACTCGCTCTTGATCCTGTCAGCCAGTCCCTCCGGTTGCCCGTCGCGGTCGCGGTACATGGTTGGATCGCGAAACCGGTCACACAGTTCGTCCAACTCAGCGGCGGACAACGTCGATGAGGTGATCCGGATTTCTCGCCCCTGCCTCGCCTGCCAGTACACGGACGAGCGCAACAGCGTGAAGACCCTCGTCGAGGTGTTGAGGACTCCGTCGTTCCATAACCAATCCGGGGGTAGCCACAACCCCTGCCCGTACATGCGACGGTGGGCGAACGCGAGGGCGAAGTCAACCGCCGAGTCGCCGATACACACCAACGACTGCCCCGGATAGTCGAAGTCACGGGCAATCGGCACGGTCCCCGTGGTGGTGAAGTCGAAGACGGTCAGCAGCCTGGCTGGATCATGATTAAGCGCGACACCCGGATGCCACACCATCTGCTGAACCGGCTTCGCAAAGCTTGCCCTCGACAGATCCGATGGCAGGCCGTTGCCTACGAGCCACGAAGCAACTGACTTGAAATCGTCGCTCGAGAGCACTGGATCGACGCCGACCTGCGGGAGGTCCACGACACCGCACGCTGCCGCAACGGCGACACCCAACGTTCCGCCCCAGTCGGCCGGGCCCGCCAAGCAAGACTCCCGCGGGTACGGGATCCCTTCTACCGCAAGGTCGTAGGCACTTTCGGCAAACACGGATGCGCTTGTGAGATGCTCGAACTGCCCGTCTGCCGTGCAAGACGTCACGCCCTCCATCCATTCCCGGCCTCCGGCAGCACGACCTGCCCCCGGCCTACGCCGGTAAGAGGCGCACGCCTCCACGACTGCCAGCCTTGCTTTCTCGTCAGCAGGATGCTCGATCGGCTCGTCAAGTCGCTCCGCGACGAACTTCGTCCGTTCGTCCCCGTCGAGCTCTCGGGTCTCATCGAATCGGATTCGGATCGAACCAGGACGCACCGCCTCCATGGTTCCATATGTACGTTCCAGGGTGACGACATAGTCGGGGTCGTAGGTGCGGACCGCTCGCAGCATCTCCGGACCAACCTGGCCATCCTGGTGAGGAATCAGGATGAATCCCCTGCCGCCCCAAACTCGCGAGCACGCCCGCAACGCCACGCGCACCCAGTAGTGCCAGTCCGGACCGCCGTCGAACATTACTGCGACTCGTGGGGGCCGCAAGGTTGTTCGCAGGGTTGCGTAGCTCAGGCCGCCAAGCGTCATGATCGTTCTCCGAACGTCGGTACTGCCAGGAAGGGGTGGCCGCCGGAAGCTACCAGGAGTGACGATGTGTCGTTCGGTTCGCCTCTAAACAGAGGATCAGCGCCGTTGGACGGCGCCCGCCGCACGCCCGGGACGCGGTAACTCAGATGATTTGGCGGAGCACCTGCCGTGCTACGTGATCCGTTTCGCGAAGAAAAACATGTTTGCGGCGTTGTGGAACGCTCTGATGGTGACCAGTACACCGGCACGTGAGTACTCCTACCAGGAGTTCAGCGACTTCGTGCGGCGCTTTAACCAAGAAGCACTGCTGTTCGCTGTAGCCCAGCGCGCCCTGTTGCTGCCCTCGCATCTCGACGGCGGGCGCAGCGACCGGGCGTACATCGCAACACCCCCGTGGGCGCTTGCGGCTGTGGCCAAGGCGGTGATCTGTTACGGCAACGCCCACCGTCGACCGCTGCCATCTGAGCGTGATCTGCTGATGGCGTGCCACATGCACAACAACCTGGTCGCCGAGGAACTTGAGCACCCTAAGCTGAACTCGCCTTTCGCCATCCTGGCCCGCATCGCCTATGAGCAGTTCCCGTACCAGGAATCGATCCTCGCACAAGCGCTCGTACGTGCCCACACCCACCTGCGCGTCGTAACCGTACGGGAGGAGGCATGGGTCGCCGAGCTCGACGGGAACAGTCTGCCGCTTGACTGGCGGTCACACATACCAGCACACCATTCGTTCCGGGCAGCGAAATGGCCCACGGTAGCAACCGCAGCCGTCACACTCGCCGCGTCTCTCGGGCTCGGTATGACCTGCCAAGACTGGATGATCGACTACGACGGGCCCGTGTTCACCGACATCAACCCCGGCGGCCAGTGGCTGTTCCTGCCTGACGAGGTCGCCGAGCCCGCGACTCGGGCGCTCGCCGAATGGCTGATGGCACGCTGATGGATGTTGTCATAGGCAGGTTCCGCGAGGCACGGCTTTACCTCCGATATGCGATAGCCCCGTTCCGTCCCGGCGCACGGCTGCCAACATTTGAGAAGCCCGCGGAACTCAAGTGGCCGATCAAATCAGACCTTGACACCCCGCAACTGGAATTGATAATTAGCGAGGCGCGCCGGCAAGTCGATCGACAGCGCGCCAGTCTTGAAAGCCTACGAAGTAGGTCAAATGCACTGCTGGCCCTCTGCCTCGCCGAGATCGGTCTCCTCTCGGCCGGTGCCAACAAGGTCTTCAAGCACGGCTGGCTGATCGCGCCATGGGCAGTGAGCGCGTTGGCGGTGCTGCTGGCACTCGGCGGCGCGATCTCGCTCTTGTCGGCGAGGGCAGACTTCGGTGGAGTCAATCTTATAGGTCTCGCCGCTGCCGATCCTCCGCTACACAGAGTCGCCGCGAAGTCCTACGCGACGTCGACCGGTATCGGAGATGCAACAATCGCCGCGCGCATTACGGTATTTCGCGATGCCGTGCTTTTGGCGATCATTGGTGCAATTCTTTACGCCGCGGTTTGGCCAGCAGTCACTTTTCAAGATTCCGACCTTCAACAGCCTAAGCCCAACGTCAGCGAGGTCGCAAAATGCTCGATCTGTACACCTTCCTTGCCACTCCAGCCGTCGTCACCAACGACGCAGTCGACGACCGCCCAGACCCCAGCACCCGGATCACCGAGTCGGTAGAGACCGTTGATGCGGACTGCGCAGGCATCCTGACCGATTCAATCGGGGTATAGGCGCACCCATTGTCGAAATCACACCCGCAGAGGGAGTGTATGGCGCAGTGGCTCCCCTTACCAGCCTGTCGTGGAGACCCACGAAGGTGACCAGCCGGTGCTGTGCCGGACGGCGTCTTGGGCGAGGTTGTCGACGTCGGTGAGGATCTGGCGGGGTGCGGCGGTCAGGTCCAGTGGGTGGTGGACGATGTCGATGCCGGTGTGGCGGACCCGGCGGCGGGATGGTGCTGTGCCTTGGGCGTAGATGAGCCAGCCGGTGGGGAGATCGAGCGCTGTGCAGTAGGCGAGCATCTGGTAGGCATCGGCGTTGGGGTATCGAGAGCTGAGTCCTTCGAGTTTGTATTTGGCGTCGAAGACCGCGACCGGTCGCTGGTTGACGAGGTGGACGACGTCGGGCCTGATCGGGATGCTGCGGTCGATGTCGAGGTGATCCTGGTACTGGCTAGCGGTGTGACCGGGATACGGGGCGAGGGCTTCGCGTAGCGCGGTGGTGACGAAGTCTTCGAACACTTTGGCCATGTTGGCGACGAAAGCCGCGATTGTGAGGTCGCCGGGGCCGGGTTCGGCGGACTGGTATCGCAGGATGATCTGGGCGAGGCGCAGCGCGGCGGTGTAGCGCTCGTTGAGCCGGCTGGGTAGCCATGACGGCAGCGGCGTCCCGGCGGGAAGGATGTGGACGCCATGGAGACGGCCGTCGAGGTGAGTGATTCGTGCGAGCGCGCCGGAGGGCAGCCGAGGCACGGTTGCCATCCGGCGTAGGGCGGTTCGCAGGATCCGATTCTCGGCGATGTCCGTGGCGTACTCGTCGTAGCGGACCTCGATGGGCAGGAGCATGCCGGGGTGGTGGGTAAACTGGTCGGCGAACCGGATGCGGCCCCGGACCAGGGGTAGTGCCTCGTCGACTGGGACGTAGCCTTGTAGGACACCGGGAGCCAGGGCTCGTTCGGCCTGGCGGATCAGTGATTCGGCCAGGGCCGGCCACAGGTCCGGTTCTGCGGTCGCGGTGACGTCCTCAGGGCGGAATCCCGGGTCGAGGGCGTAGCCGAGCAGGAACAGCAGCCGGGTGATGCCGGTCTTGGGTCGTACCTGAACGTCGAGGCCACCGATGCGGACGGCGCCTACCTTGCCGGTGGGCAGCAGGTGCCACCAGTCGTCGCCGTCGGGGCGGACCTCGACGAGCCCGGTGCTGCTGAGCGCGGCGGCGATGCCGTCGTCGAGACGCCGCCGTATCCCCTTGCTGTCGAGTTCGTCGAGGACGATGGGCGGCTCGCTCATGGCGCGGGTTCCGGCTGGTCGGCCGATGGTGGTGGTGTGATGCGGGCCCGGATGGCGGCCAGCCCGAACCGGTTGCGGATCTGGGCTCGGTTGAGCCGGCCGTAGTAGTGCTCCTCCAGCAGCGGCATCAGGTCGTATCGCCAGACGCGTTCGAGGGCGGCGTCGGTGTCGAGGCCGGGGCGCATCAGGTAGGACGGGCCGATTTTGAAGTCGTGGTCCTGTTCGTCGTCGATGCTGTCGTTGAGGGCGGCGAGCAGCGCGGCGCGTTCGTCGTCGTGCCGGTCGTTGGCGGTCAGCCAGTTGCTGAGGACATCACGGACCGGGGGTTCGTCAGGGTGCAGCTCGATAAAGGCGAACCGGCGCCGGATCGCGGCGTCCACCAGGGAGATCGAACGGTCTGCGGTGTTCATTGTGCCGATGATGAACACGTTGGGCGGGAGGCTGAAGGCCTCGGACGGGGAGTATTGCAGCCGTACCGTGGCGTGGCGGTACTCCAGCAGGAAGTACAGCTCACCGAAGACTTTGGCCAGGTTCGCCCGGTTGATCTCGTCGACGATCAGGACGTACGACTGGTCGGGGTTGTTGCGGGCCTCGGCGGCGATCTCGCGTAGCGGTCCGGGTGTCTTGGCGAAGCTGACCGTGCCGGAGTCGGTGCCTTCGACCGGGCGGAAACCTTCGAAGAAGTCCTCGTACGCGTACGAGGGGTGGAATTGCACCAGGCGCACGGCGTCGCGGTCGGCGACGTGGGCCGCGAGTGCTCGCGCGAGGTAGGTCTTGCCGGTTCCTGGAGGGCCGTAGAGGATGATCTGGGATCGGTCCTGCCACACCTCGATCAGGTCCTGTAGCCAGGGCCGATCGATGTGCAGCCGGGCGGCGAGCGTGTCGGTCGCCGCGGTCAGTTTCGGCACGGTGAGCGGTGCCGGCTGCGGACGCTCGGCCGTAGCCGGTTCGGGCGTGGTCTCGCTGTCGGTGTCGACGCCGATCAGAGTGGTGAGGACGTCCAGAGCACCGGTCAGGTCGACCACGGTGCCTTGCTGGTCCAGCTCGGCGGGCAGCGGTGTAGGCAGTGTCTCCACACCGATCGGGTCGTGGGTCAGCCATGCCGCGGATCTGCGCAGGCGGGCGCCGCTGTCGTCCGGGCTGTACTCCGCGTCGCCGTCCAGGATCGCGCCGTACAGGTGATCATCGAGCAGGGTGACCACGATGTCATCGGCGGCCATCTGCGACAGGAACGCGTGGTACTCGGTGGCCAGGCTCATCCGCTGGGCGTAGTCCAGGTGCTGGTAGCCGGCTTCCACCGCGGCGCGGACCTCGGCGCGGGACGCGCCGGGTGTCATCTCGCCCAGGTGGGTCGCCGCCAGCGAAACGAACGACTCCGTTCGCCATCTGCCCACCAGGTCGGAGCCGCCTTGCCGAGGCCGTACCAACCAGGCCCGGCGTTCCCCAGGCGGCCGTCCGGCCTGCTTACGCCATTGCGCGGCGAACGGCGGCCGATAATAGTCGACCGGCTGCCCCGTCTCCTGCTCGATCCGGGTCGTGATGGTGAACAGGTCCCGGTTGAGGTCACCGGAGGACCGTTCACCCTGGCCGAGGAAGGTGTCTCGGATCGCCTTCTTGTCGGCGATGCTCAGGATCGGCAGGAAGTGTGTCGGAAACGCGAGATACAGCAGTTCCTCGCGTAGTGATGGCATGAAACGGTGCTGGTAGACGGCGTCTTGCCAGGTCCACGGGTCGGCAAGCGCGTCGGCCTGTTGCGGCTGGGGGGTCTGCCACCAGTTGCCGAGGAAGTTGACCGCGTCGACCAGCCACTTCCACAGCATGGTGTGTGCGCCGGTGCCGCCGTTCCAGGTGCCCTGGGCGAACGCAGCCCGCACGTGCTCGGGGATGCTGACCGGCTCACGCATCCAGCTCAACACCTCGGTGATCCGTCCGTGCAGTGTCGCGGCGGTCAGGTTGAGCAGCGGTAACCCTTGCAGAGTGAGTAGTTCCGCCGCGAGCTGGATGGCATCGTCGGGCGCGCCGTCGAGCTGACGGCGGAGCTTTACCATGAAGGGATCTTTGCTCGCGTCGGGTCGCTCGTTGTAGTGGCGGTGCAATTCGGCTGTGGTCTCGGCGGTCCAGACCCGGCGATCAGGGGTGAACAACGACCGGCCCTGGAGCAGGCCCAACTCCAGCAGTTCCCGCCCGACCTTGCGGACGAGGTCGTCCGGCCGCGCCGGGGTGATCAGCCCAGCCATGCTCATCCGAGGGTTTCCTTCCGGGCCTGGTGGCGGATGCCGGCACCGGGTGGCGGAGCAAGCGCCGTGACGTACGGGACGCCGGTCACAGTGGCCTCCTGCATGGCGTCGAAGATCTCCAGAATCATACGTTTGGTGCGGTATTCGCCGTACGCCTTCTCGTCGCGCTCGCGCACGACCTTGAAGGTGTCCATGATGTAGTCGACGTCGTCACGGCCGACGCCGTAGAGGTGGAAGTAGGCGGCGTCGAGTTCCGCCCGCAGCGTGGCCCGCCGGGAACGATCCCACACGAACGGCGGCCCATCGTCCCCTAACTCGACGGCATAACCTTCCAGGTCGTACGCGGTGTAGCTCAGCTCCAGCACCCGAGGCGTGACCCACTCGACCAATGGCTCCGTAGCGCTCCACGGCGTCGCGCTGCCGTATCGTTCGGGAGCCAGAATCGGCAACTGTTTCACTACCGTATACGTGAGGTGAGTTCCGGTCAGGCACTGCCGTGCGACATAATCCACGCAGTAGGCGCTCAGGTTGCCCTGGAGACAGGCAATGAGCAAAGGGCTCTGCGTCGAGAGCGCCAATGGGTTTGTATGCCCGACCCCGACGCGAGGGATCACGGTCGCGATGAGAGTGCGTTCGTCGATACTGCGGGCGATGTCGCGCCAGCCGAGGAGCCAGTCGTGCGGCCAGCCGGGCTTGCCTCGCTCGGGGTCGGCGGCGAGTTTCCCGTTGACCAGGGATTCGGGTACCCAGTAGCGGGGTTGGGCACCGAGAGACGGGTCGTTGTGTGCAGCGTCGCTAAGTCGCGGCAGCGTGCCCACGTTGAGCTGAGCCTGCGTGGCACCCTCGTAAGTCGAGAAGCGGTGGTCGTAGTGATGCACCATCTTAGCCTCGTAGAGCGGCAGGAGCTGCTTGCCGTCTTGCACGAAACGGTTTCCCTCAAGAGTCCAGCCAGACCCGATCGCGTTGTCAGCAGTGACGAAGTGCCGAGAGTCTGTGGCCATGTTAAACAGCCCTTGTGCGAAAGAGACCTTCCAAGGGTTGTTCATGGGGCCGTGATCCAGCCAGAAGACGGGAGCCCGGCGGAAGATGTTGATGGTAATCTCGGCGTCGCGGCGGGATACGAAGACAGGGCAGGTGCCGGTATTCGGGTTCAGAAGCATGATCTCGTCGGGTGTGATGGCGTACGAGCGTTCGGGGATCTGCGTAGCCTGCCGTGCCCGGAACGCGAGCGTCGCCTGCCCGAACGGCCTGCCGGAGAGTGCGAGCAGCGCGAACCGGTAGGAGTGGTGCACGCTAGGGAAGACTTTGTCCTCGTTCTCGAAGTCGTATAAGGCGACGAGGCTGCGCTGTTCGACGATGTCGCGGAAGTACCGCTGAGTGGTCGAGTCGGTGGCGATTCCGGTGGGCACGATGATGCCGAGCCGCCCGATCGCGCTCATTAGCGATCGATCTGCTTCGGCGAACACCGCATAGGTGTTTAGGCGTCCGGACGAGGTAAGCACGTACCGGCCGGAGTGTCTAACAAAGGCGGTTACGCCATCGATTCGGCGGCGCTCGTGTTGATACTCCGCAAAGAGAACTGGATCTTCCTCGGCAAGTGCATCGATCAGCAATTCGCGGGCTGCGTCGTTAGGCGCCTCGGCGATCGCAGGATCACGCGACGCGAAGAACTCCTGTTTGTTCACCTCGATCTTTTCCCAAGGTGGGTTACCGAGGATGCACGAGAACCCACCGTCCCAACCTTGCGCAGTAGTCTCGATGGTCGTCTCGTCGACCTGAAAGATCTCGGGGAATTCGAGGTGCCAGTGGAAGAACCGGTATTGCGTGGCGAGGTGCTGGGCGTACCCGGTGAACTGGTCGTTGGTCGCGTCGAGTGGGCTGGCGGCGATGGCGCGCATGATGGCGTTGGTGGGTGGTTCGGGCACCGGGTAGTCGGTGCCAGGGACGCGGGCGGGCATCGGCCATACGAACGCGGCACACCAGGTGTCGGCGTGGCGGTGTTTGGCCTGGTAGGCGTCTGACTGTTCGTGCTTTTCCCAGCGGGCGGCTTGGGCGCGGATTGCGTTGACGTCGTCGGGCAGGTCGAGCAGGGCGGCTCGTTGCGCGGCGAGGTCGGCGTTCGAGACGTCCGGCCCGCTGCTGAAGACGAAGGCGTCCTGGGCGTAGCCCCGTTCTGTGCCGGGTTGGATGGAGACTCTGACGGTGGCTTGTGCCTTGTTGTTCTTACGGACGGCGGCGGCGGTCGCCTTGTCGTCGCCTTCGAGCTCTTTGAAAGCGCCGTCGGGAACATCTCCGTGTAGAAGGGCCGGAGTGGCACCGAGCAAGGAGTTGCCGATGCGGATGCGGGCGTCGAGGAAGCCTAGGGGCTTGCCTGGTTCGAGGGCTTCCATCCAGAGCGAGACTTTGGCGAGTTCGGCGGCGAGGTCGTTGAGGTCCACGCCGTAGATGCAGTTGCCGGCGACTTCGCGTAGCGCGTGCTGGACCTGGGCGGGAGTGGGCTCGTCGTCGCCGGAGCGGACTTGGGCGAGCCGGCGGGCGATGCGGCGGGCTGCGGCGACAAGGAAGTGGCCGGAGCCGCAGGCGGGGTCGCAGACGGTCAGTGCGAGCAGCCGGGTTTCCGCGTCGGCAGGATTGGCCGCACCGGTAACGGCCTCGTCGAGCAGCGGGTCGAGAGCGGTGTCGAGCAGCACGGAGACGAGGCTGGGCGGGGTGTAGTAGGAGCCGGTGGTTTTGCGGTCGTTGCCGGAGATGGTGACGAGGCGGAACACGCGGTCGGTGAGGTCGAGGCGAGGGACGAGTTCGAGCAGCGATTCGTAGACACTGCCGAGTTCCTCGGCACCGAGGTTGCGGTAGTCGACGGGTTGGATCCGTTGTCCGGGCAACGCGACCCAGGCGAGTTTGCGGATGGCGCTGAGCAGGTCTTCGTTGGTGAGTTCGCAGCCGAGCAGCGGGTCGACGGGCAGGCCGTCTAGGGCGGGCAGGCGCGGGTCGGGGTCGAACAGCCCGGCCAGGGCGGGTAGGCCGAGGCCCAGATGTCCGTTGCCGCCGAGAGCCCGCAGCACGAGGCGCTGGGCGTGCCAGAGGTCGGGATGAGGGCTGCCAGCGCGGCTGCGGGACAGTCGGCGCAGGCGGGCGGTGGAGAAGTAGTGCTGGTACCGCTCGCGGGCTTGGGTGGCGGCGTCGGGGTGCAGGAGAGCGTTACGGTCTTCGGCGACGAAGCAGAACAGCAGCCGGTAAACGAGGCGCAGCAGCGCGCGGTGGTATTGGGCGGTGCTGAGATTTC
Source organism: Micromonospora sp. PTRAS2 (assembly GCF_054052245.1). Lineage (NCBI taxonomy): Bacteria > Bacillati > Actinomycetota > Actinomycetes > Micromonosporales > Micromonosporaceae > Micromonospora > Micromonospora sp. PTRAS2. The sequence continues at coordinate 82,700 of NZ_JBSWBU010000013.1, read as the reverse complement.
CGTTGCGCAGGGCGGTGGTCAGCGGCTGGTTGGCGGGGTGGCGGATGAATCCTGTGCCGAGTGCGGCGATGGCGTCGGCAACGCCATCGCGGAGCCGGTCGAGCAGCCGAGTTCCGGCTTCGGCGGCTTCGCCGCGCCAGATTTCGAGCCAGCAGCCTGCTGGTGTAGTGGTGCCGGTGTCGTCGGGGCGCTGTTCGAGGCGAGAGACATGGCAGAGTTGCCAGAGCAGCAGGAACTCTGGGTATAGTTCGCCGTCGAAAATGGTTTCGAGGTCGAATTCGAGGTACGCGGATCCGGCGAGGGCGGTGGAGTCGCGCAGCAGTCGCAGGCGTAGCCCGTTGGACAGGATGCCCCACAGGTGGTCGTCGCTGCGGTTGAGTAGTTCTTGCAGCATGGCCTGAGGGGCGCGGGCTGCGCCGGGCAGGTCGAGGTTGCGGTGGTTGAGGTCGGCGGTGGGGCCGAGTAGGTGGATGGGCACGTGTTGCCAGGCGTGGCTGACCGGGTAGTTGCGTTCGTCGATGGTGTAGCCGCTGGGGAGAGCAGGGACCTGGCCGTAGCCGAGTTCACGGAGCAGAACGAGCAGCCAGCGTTGCTGGGCGGCAGTGGTGCCGTGCGCTCCAGGTGCCTGGTTGGTGGTGTGTTCGCGCCAGGCGGCCCACGCGCTACGCAGGTAGGACCAGGCGCGGCTGGCGGCGTCGCGGACGGTTTCTCGTCCGATGAGGTGGTATGAGGCCGGGGTGAGGCCAGCCGGATTCTTGAGTTCTCCGGCTTGGATGCGGGCAAGGAGGCCCGGTGGGACGACACCGCCAACGGCGTGGATGGCCTGGAGTCCGGGACTGCTCACGCGGTTGCTCCCGTCTTCATGGATGCCGGCCGGTAGAGGTAGACGCCGAGGATGTCGACGGGGAGTTGAGGGTCGACGGTGAGGCCCCGGATGCCGAGCGCTCCGGCGCGGTCGCCTCGGGCGGCGGTGCGGACCCGGACGTGTGCGTCTCGTAGAGAATCGGCGAGGTCGTGGGCGATCTGGTCGAGGTGGCCCGTGATGGCGGGCAGGGCGGCGAGGATCCCGGTCATGATGTTGCGGGCGATGTCGGGGCTGAGGTTGTGATCGGGCCGGGCGGCGAGCAGGGTTTCGACGGCCTCGGGAGTGAGCCACTGGGGGTTCGATGGCGTGCTGGTGAAGGCGAGTGGGCGGGCTTCCTCGGCGACCTGGGTATGTGGACCGTAGCGGCCGGGAAGCGTGAGGTTGGCGCGTACGCGGGTCAGCAACAGCACAGTCGGGATGGTGACGGCGTCGGTGACGATCACACCGCATCGCCGGGCGGGCCGCGCGTCGGCCGGCAGAGCGGGGTCGAGAGCGGCGTCGAGGACGTAGCGGGCGATGCCGGCCGAAGTGCTGTCGGTGCGAGCCAGGACGGCAGCGCCGCGCGGGGCGGGAAGATCCCGGTGGAACGGCATGGCTTTGGCGGGTTGGCCGAGGGTGTCGCGTAGACCGACGGGCAGGCCGGTGGGTTCGACGGTGAATCCGTACGGCTCGCGGGTGAGGATGCCGCCGCACTCCTGTAGGGCGGTGGCGACGAATCCGGCTACGTCGTCGGGGCTGCCGAGGGCGGCCCGCATGGCTTCGACCTCACGGCGTACTTCGTCGGGGCGGATGGTGTGGTGGGCGTAGCGGCTGCGACTGCGACGTTCTGCCTCGGCGCTGCTCTGCCAGTCGAATTCGAGTTGCCGGGTTTCGGGCAGGTCGAATTCGAGGGTCTCCTGGATGTAGGCGGTGCCGCGTTTCATGACCCCGTCCAGCAGGGCGGTGAGGACCTGGTCGCTGGTGGCCGGGACGGGGACGCTGATGCCGAGGTCGCGGCGGATCGCCTCGTGCTTGCGGATCAGGACGTCCATGACGAGCCGGTCGATGACGTTGTCGGCACCGTAGAGGGTGACCGCGCGGACGATGTCGCGAGGCTGGCCGAACCGGTCGACGCGGCCTTCCCGTTGTTCGTGGCGGGTCGGGTTCCAGGCCAGGTCGTAGTGGACCACGGCCTGGAAGTCGTGTTGCAGGTTAACGCCCTCGGAGAGACAGTCGGTAGCGACGAGGACCTTGTTGGTGGTGCCAGCCCGGTCGGCGAGGTCCCGGACTCGGGCGGCGCGGTCCTCTGGGGGCAACTCGCCCGTGACCACCTCGACGACGGCCTTCGGGAACACCTCCGTGAGGTGGTCGGCAAGGTAGTGGGCGGTCGGGATGAACCGGCAGAACACGATCGGGTGGAAACCGTCCTTCAGTAGCCGTTTCACGGTGGCGGTGACCAGCGCCAGTTTGGTGTCCAGGCTTTTGCGCCGTTCGGCGTCAGACTCCTGCGCGATGGCCAGGGCCTGGCTGCGCAGGTCGTTCAGCCGGTCCGTGGTACTGCCCGTGCGGCCGGGGCTATCGTCGACGACTGCTCCGGGTACAGCGTCGGCGACATCGAGCGCGTCGTCGTTCATCAGGTCGAGCACCAGGGCTGCTCCGGTGGCGTCAGCCGCCTGTTCCGTGCTAGCGCTGGCGGACGCGGCCCGGGTGGTGAGGGTGGCCGCAGCCGCGGCAGGTGAGGAGGCCAGCGCGCGCAGCAGCGACAGGGCGGACCACCATCGAATGCGTTGCTGCACGCGGCTGCCGCTGTGGTCGGTGATCTGCCCCTGGACATAGCCGAGGACGTTGTCGAGCAGGGTGCGGTATTGCGGCGACAGTTCGTAGGTGCGTTCGTCCGTGGCCCGGTCCGAGGGGAATTTCGTATCGGCACCGAGGTATTCGCGGATGTCAGCGCGGCGGCGCTGCACCATCCGGGACGCCAAGGCGCGCCGGCCGGTCTCGCCGGCCAGATCGATGTCGCGCAGGGCTGGGTCCAGTAGCCCGATCAGGTTGCGGAACGTTTCTTCCTTACCGCTGTGCGGGGTCGCCGTTACCAGAATCAGGTGCCGGTGAGCGTCGGCGGCGAGATCCTTCAGCAGCCGGTACCGCTGGGTGCGGCCCCGGCCTCCGGCTCCGGTCTCGTCGCTGACGCAGGCGTGTGCCTCGTCCACGATGACCAGTTCCGGTGCGGCTCGCAGGAAGTCGTCGCGGCGCATGTCCGACTTGATGTAATCGGTGGAAACGATCGTGTAGGGATATCGCTCGAAGATCGATTGCCCGTATTCCAGGCCGCGTTCCAGGCGGCGGACGGTGCCGGGCAGCACTGGCTCGGCCGCGATCCCGAACTTCGCCTGCAACTCCGACTGCCACTGCTCGGCGAGGCTGGGTGGGCACAGCACGGTCATCCGGCGGGCGCTGCCCTGCGCGACGAGTTCGGCGGCGACCAAGGCGGCCTCGACGGTTTTGCCGATGCCAACGTCGTCAGCGATCAACAGCCGGGTGGTCTCCTGCCGCAACGCAAGCAGCAACGGCACGAGCTGGTACGGGCGTGGGTCGACGGCGAGCGAGGCGATGCTGCGAAACGGGCCGCCGCTGGCCCGGAATCCGATCCGCAGCGCATCGCGAAGCAGGCGGGCACTGCGGTCGTCGCCAAGATCGGTAGCGTCCGGTGCGGAGAAGGTGGCGTGCATGACGCCCTCTTCGACGAACACTCCCGCGATGTCGGCGTCACCCCCGGCGAGCGGCCTCAGGATCAGAAAGTCGGTGTCGCTGCCAGGCAGCACCACCCACTCCCGGCCGCGGGCGCTGACCAGCGAGCCGATCGGGAAGCCGCGCTGCGCCGGCAGTGAGGTGGCGGTCATCGGGTGGCCTCGCCGAAGACGCCCGGGTTTGCGCGCACGACGCCGAGCACGTCATCGTTCGCGTCGATGTGGATCACGTTCCAGCCTCCGAAGATCAGGGGTTCGGTGTCCCGGCCGCCGTGTCCCTCGAAGTCGACGAGGACAACCGTGGGCACGGCAGCGTTCGGGTAGACCCAATCGGCCTTAATGCCTTCGATCTCCACGTCGATCTGACTGGGCATCACGTAACCGTGCTCGCGTAGCAGCCGCAACAGTCTGCCGAGCGTTCCGGACTCGTCCACACCTGCCTCGGGGCCGTCTGCGGCTCGTCCGGCGGGCGGGCGAGCGTCGACCGGGTAGGTGCTCGCCTCACCGAGGCGCTGTAGGGCCGAGACGATGAGCCGACGGTCGATTTGCTCGTGTACGAGCTGGTTGCCGTACGACAGCAGGCATCGGTAGCAACCACGTACACAGGCATCGTCTTTCTCGGCCCCGGTGGCGGGGTCGACGTGGATGATCTGCAAGGCCTCGACGGCTATGCGCCGCAGGGCGTCCGGTTCCGACTGCAACCTGCGCAGCACGCCGGCACCGCCCTCGGCCGCCTCAACCAGCAGGACCCTGCCACGGTCGTCGGCGTCCGGCAGCAGTTCGCTGGACAGCTCGGCGTCCTCCAGTTGGAACACCGCCTCGATGCCCCGCTCGACGGCGTACTGCAAGGTGACCGCTTCCTCGTCGCTGACCGACTCGGCCCACCGCAGCACCATGATGTTGCGGCGATCCTCCACGTACGGCGTGATCAGTGCTTTGCGGTTGACATCCTCGAAGCCGGCTTCCATCTCCTCGTCGGACGGGTCGGCCTCGGCGGTGCCTTCCTTCTCCGACAGCCAGCGCCCTTTGACCAGATCGAGCCAGAAACCGTGGGTGTCCTTGTTCTTGCGGGCGCGGCGGCCGAGGTTGGTCACCCGGATCTCGGCGGCGTCGCCATACGCCATCGTCGCCACCGGCATCATGTCGGCGGTGAGCACCTCGGCGACGAGTCGTCCTGGCCGCCCACCGCGCGGCACGAACCGGTAGGTGGTTCGCAACTCGAACCCGATCCGGTTGCGTTCCTCCTCGTCCGCGCTGATTCGCTCGCGCCGCCGGGTGATCACCGTCTGCATCTGCAACAGGTCCCGCCACGTGGTGTTGAGCCGCTGCCCGCAGCTCTCGCACACGTCGACACCGACCTGGCGGGGATGGTGATAGCCGCACGCGTCACACACCCGAGCCGACGTGCGGACGACTTCGCCGCTGCCTTGATCGTCGCCACCGCGTGGCAGGCTGATCCTGGTCACCTGATAGCGGGCGCCCTCGTGATAGATCAGCGCCCCCGGCCCGAACTCGGAGACTGCGAGGAACCGTGGCCGCTGCAACCAGGTGTTTCCTCTGCCCCGGTTACCGGGCACATACGCCGCAAGCGGCAGCCGCGGGAACGAGTACCCGGGCAGGAACCCCTCCGACGCGAGGTACCGGTAGGTGTAGAAGTCACTCTGCCCGGCGTCGTCGGATTGATTCAGCAGCAGCTCGATACGCTGACGTGCCTCCCGATAGCGCTGGTCGGCGTCTTCACGGACCTGCCGGGAGACCGTCGCATCGGCGGCCAACTCCGTTGCCGCCTGCCGTTCGGCATCGGCCGTGGTGTAAAGATCCCGCCACCGGCCGCACGCCGCGTCGAAGGTGTCGAACGCCGCGTCGATCACCTCACCGACCCAGTCCTGCGACCACCAGGCAGACTCCTCGAGCGCCGGATGGAGCGGACGCAGCAACTCCTGCGCGGAATGCCGGGCCGCCGTCGCGACCTCGGGCCGCTGCAGCTTCGCCGCCAGTTCTGGGCGTACCGGCTGCCGCGGCAGATCCAGCGCCAGCACCTCGGCCATCGACCGGTCCAACCGCACGCCGGTTTCGGCCATCCACACCGCATGTACATGGGAGCGGATCAGGTCTTCGTTTGCCAGATCCAGCCGCGGCGCCTGAACTTGCCCGGACACCATCAGGTGGGAGCGCTCGAAATAGTACGAGTCGTGGCTGTTGCCGCTGGCACAGTAAGTGACGACCAACGCCGGCTGCCCCGACCGCCCCGCCCGGCCGCTGCGCTGCGCATAATTGGCGGGTGTGGGCGGCACGTTGCGCATCCCGACCGCGTTCAGCGACGAGATGTCGACACCAAGCTCCATCGTCGGCGAGCAGAACAGCAGCGGCAGCGCCGTCCCTTCCCGGAACTGCTGCTCACGTTCCTCCCGAACCTCCTGACGCACCTGCGCGGTGTGCTCGGCCGCCCGCAGCCCGGCGAGCTGGGAACCCACATCGAGGTAGAGGTCGCGGAAGAACGGCACCACCCTCGGGCGCTGATCGGCCTCGAACCGGCGCCGAACAGGGTCGGGCGCACCCGCCATGCCGTCACCGGCCCGCAACAGCATCGCCGACGACTTCATCCGGTACGCCGTCTCACCCCGTTCGACGATCTTCGCTAGCACGCCGTGCTTCTCCAGCAGCTTCATGAGGGCCGTGATGACGTCATCGGCAACCGTCGGCGACAGCTGCTGCCCGAACCTGTCCTTGTGCCGCAGCCACCGGCCGAAGCTGCCCAGCCCCGACAGGAACAGCGCATGCCGGGGCCGGTACTGCCCGCCCCTGCCCGGGATGGCCAGCCCGATAATCGGATCCGGTTCGGTCTCAGGCACGGTCCACAGCCCGGTCAGGTGCTCACGGCTCAACCGGCGCAGCCGGTCCACGAACTCCGGCGTCAGTGCCTCCGCATCGACGGCCAGCACGCGCCGCATCTCGTCCAGCAGGACCCGCATGACCTCGTACCGCTGGCCCGGCTCCGCCTCGACCAGCAGCTTGTGCGTGCCGTCCCACTCGTCGTCACTCTCGGACAGCGGCACCAGCAACGGGTAATCGATCACGAGTAGCCCCGACTGCTCCAGGTTAGGCAACGTAACCCGCCAGCCCCGCTGGATGTCGCGCAGCACACGGAACTCGACCACCGCGCGCAGGGCACGTTGCGCCGTGCGCAGATCCAGCGACTTGGGTGCCAACGCGAAGTCAGCCGGCTGCAACCCCAGCCGCCGGGTCACCTCGACACCGATGTCGAGCGGGTCCAGACCGTCATCGCTGGCCGCCGCAGCCCGATACAGCGCCGCACGCAACTGCACCACCAGCGTGAAATCGTTGAAATGCCCCGCCTGCAAGCTGGCATCCTGGCGGTTGTCGACGAACGTCAGCAGCTTTCGGGCGTCCATGCCCAGCGCGGCTTCCGGCTGCCCCCGCAGCGCCCGCACGACGCTGGCGGCCACCACCGTCATCGCGCTGCTGCGGCCCTCTCGGTCCAGGGTGACGAGCTTGCCGAACTCGTTGCTGCGGACCTGCTCGTACGAAACCCCACAGCGCAGACAGAATCGGAACGCACCCGGCATCCACGCCGCGATCACCCCGCCGGCCTCGCCGGCGGCATCCGCCAGCTCAGCGGTTCCGTCGGCCGCCGCCCGATACCGGACCGGGACGTCACGCCGCCGGGCCGGCACGATTTCGTGCCCGGCACCGCCGGTCCCCAGCCACGACGCCGGCAGACGCCCTGCCGCCACCGGATCGGCCGGCCACTCCCGATCCGCTGACACGAACAGATAGCCGTCATCGCGATCGGTGATCCGCAACCCATGACGGGCCCTGAACACCGCCTTCTTCAGTTGACTCTGCCGCCGGACAATCAGGTACTCCTGGCCGCACTCACGGCAGAACGCCAGCGGATACAACCGCCGCTCCGGACTGCCGGGCAACACGACCTGGAACGTCGTCTCTATCTCCCTGGCCGCGACAGGCTCCAGGGTGGAATACACCGTGCCGCCCTTGGACAGGAACTGATGCAACCGGAAAGCGAACAACGGCCGGCCGGTGTCCTCGTCCCGCGCACGCGACCCCGCCAGCAGCGTCGCCCGGATAGCGGTGGCACATTCGGAATCCGGACGGCCGGTGATCCCGGACAACGCCGTCGCTGCATCATCCACCTTCATCGGCGTCTGCCGCACCAGACGACCGCTCTCCGGCTCAGGCCGTACCCCGAAGTTGTCCTCGATCCACGAAGCCAGCGGATCCGAGCCGAGCCGCTCATACCCGGCGCGCAACACCGGATCGTCCGACTCCGCATCGCCGCGAGCGGCGACCGCCGCCGCCAGCGCCGCCGCCGACGCGTCGCGGGTGGTGGTCGCCCGCACCAACGTCTCGGTGATCACATGATCCGGGATGACGGGTGTCCCGAAGATCCGGGACGCCACATCGGCCACCTCGACCTGCTGTCGGGCCACCGTGTCCGCGTTGGCCATCGTCGCCGACGTCCCCACACACTGCAATGACTGCCCCGCACCGCACGCATCACGTACACGGCGGACCAGCATTGCCACGTCCGCGCCCTGCCGGCCTCGATAGGTGTGTAGCTCGTCCAGCACTAGAAACCGCAGGCCGTGCGCTGCCTCGACCAGAGGGCGCCGCTCATCCGGCCGGGTAAGCACCAGTTCCAGCATCACGTAGTTCGTGAGCAGGATGTCCGGCGGGTTCCGCAGGATCGCCCTGCGCTCGTCCTCGGTCTCCTGGCCGGTGTACCTGGCGAACGTGACCGGAGGCCGGCCGTCGTACCCGAACTCCAGGAACTTGCGCATCTCCTCCCGCTGGCTGTTCGCCAGGGCGTTCATCGGATACACCACGATCGCCCGGACGCCCTGCCCGGACCCCTCCCGCAGCACCCGGTCCACGATCGGCACCATGTACGCCAGCGACTTACCCGACCCCGTGCCAGTGGTCAGCACGTATGAGGCACCGGTGCGGGCCACCCGCACGGCGTCACTCTGATGCCGATGCAGCGTAATCGGTACCGAGCCGCGATCCTCCGGCGCTTTCTTCACCCGGAAGATGCGTGAGCACTCCTGGTGCAGCAAACCCTCACGAACCAGATAGTCGACACGCCCCCCGGACGCGAAGGATGGGTTCAATGATGACCACGGCGCCGGCCACTGCGCCCCCCGAGCGCCCTCCTGCTCCACACGAGCCCTGATCCGCTCGTCGTGGACATCCACGAAACCCTCGCTGAAGGTGCGGTAATCCTCGATCAATCGACGATGAACTTCGAACGCGTCCAAAACTCGCCTTCCGACCGCACCGATGCCGACGGTCCATTGGATCAGACAACCTACAGCGCCAGCAGCAAAGGGTAGTCGGCAGGAAACCGCTACCAATCACCACAATTCTCGCAAATGGGGCGCGCTTGGCCGACGGGCGCAACCGAGATAACTCTGAAAGCGGGCAGGCGGCCGGCTCCGCACCAGCCGGTACATACCCGACAACCTGAGCCTGCGGCATGCCACACTCAGCCGGCCGCGCGCGGCGGATGCGATGACGGGCTGGCTGCGGTGCTGGTGAGTGGCCGTAGTGGGCCAGCTCCAACGCCTCTCGGTGGCGGTCGTCTCAACGCCGGCTGAACCTCAGGCGGAGCCGACAAGTCGAAGTCGTCGCACTGGAGGCTCATCGATTTGAGGATGTTCGCCCCCAGTAGGCGGTCGGCGGCGTGTGCGGCGTATAGCGCGGCGGGCCAGTAGCGCTGCGCCGCCGCATGCAGCCCAGCGTCGAACGACGCCCAGAATGGTGGGGCATCAGCTGCCGGTGGCAGCAGTGTGGCACCCCGGCTCTCCGCTGGCCTCGCCCATCCACGACCGGTAGTAGGCCAGCTCGGCCTCCAATGCTGCCCCAGCGTGTCCGGAGGTGGCCACGTAGTGGCCGACGCCGTCGAGCAACAGCAGCTCGTGTGGCAGGCCGAGGCGGGTCAACTGCGCGGCGAGGTCCCGCGCGTCGTCGACGGTGGCAACGGCGTCGACGGTGCCGTGGACGAGCAGCACCGGCCGGCGGATCGCGTCGGCGTGGACCCGGCCCGCGCCGCCCCGCAGGCGCAGGGCATGGGCGCGCTGGAATCTGGGCACGGTGGTCGCCCACCGGTCGGGATCCACGATCGCCGAAATGGCCGTGGCGGCGGCGAACGGCCCCTCCTGCGTCGCCGCGTGGAGGGCCGTGTACCCGCCGGCGCTCGCACCGCGGATGAAGACCCCACCCGGCACCGCTCGCCCCGTTACCAGCAGGTGCTCGGCCACTGCTCGGCAGTCGTCGACGTCATCGACACCCCACCGGCCGTACAACGACTCGCGGAACGCCCGCCCGTAGCCGGTGCTGCCGAGATAGTCGACATCCACGACGGCGAACCCACGGCTGGTGAAGAACTGCGCCTGCCAGTCCAGGCGCAGCAGGCAGGAGGCGGTCGGGCCGGGGTGCGCACGGACGATCACGGGCGCCCGCCACCCCGGCCCCGAGCCTGTCGGCGGATATACCAGGGCCAGCACCTCACGGTCGCCAGCGACCCGCACCCGCAGCTCCGTCGGCGTCGAGACCGCGCGTCCGCCAAGGCGGGCGTGTTCCGACCGGGCCAGCACCTCCAGGCGGGGACCGTCAGTAGTCAGGTGTACCAGCGCGACCTGCGGCGCCGCCGTCGGTGACGAGGCGATCAGCGCGACTGCCGTCCCGTGCGCCGCCACGTAGGGCTTGATCGACGTGTACGGAAGCTCGACCGACGTCGCAGTGCCGGACGGGTCGACGAGGAGGAGGCGGTGTCGCGGCCCCTGCTGCACCGCCATCACGATCCGTCCGTCGTTGAGGAAGTCGTACGACGCGTAGCCCAGTTCCCAGGGCTCCGCCACGCACTCACCCGCGACGGGGGCTACGGCTTGGATCTCCTGTCCGTTCCACCGGAAGAGGTTCCACCAGCCACTGCGGTCCGACATGAAATAGAGCGCGCCGTCAGGGCCCCACCGTGGCTCCACCGCCGACTCGTCTGCCCCGCCCGCGACCCGCACGGGATCCCTGATGCCTCCGCCAGGCTCGTAGGGCGCCACCCACAACTCGCAGGCATCCCACGGCATGTCCCGCTCGCTCCACCACGACCACGCCAGCAAGGCCGGCCCTGGTCGGGGCGCGCCGAAGAAGCCCGCCGACTCGGCGAGGACCCTCAACTGCGGCGGCCCTGTGAGCGCCACCGCGACCAGCTCGTCGCCCTGCTCGGACTCCCGCACGGCCAGCAGCTCGCCCGCACCGACGGACAGGTCTCCCATCTCTCCTGGACTGATCAGTGCCAGCTCGTCACCTCCGCGGCGATGCCGGTACAGGCCGCCCTCGCCGACACACCACAGGTCGCCGTTGACGACGGCGAAGGAGCCACCGCCGTAAGCGTGCACCGCGCTGCCGATGTGGAAGTTCGCGGGACCCGCGTCCCGCGTTCCTTCGCCGGGCTGCCACCGCGTCAGGGTTGCGGCTCCGCCGGCATCGGGGCGCGTCTCCAACCAATAGAGCGAACCGTCGAAGATTCGAAGCTGGTCATAACTAACGGATGCGCGCACCGCATCCGTCGCCGCAATAGGAGTGTTGGCTGTCCCCGCCCTCACGCGCGCTTCCCCGCGCAGCCCGGCATCGCGCAGGCAGCTCGGCAGAAGGTGAACGCACTCGGATGCCGCGTCCTATGCGCCGCCAGCCGAGGCGTGGGCGGACTGGGTCTCGGGGACTCGCGGGGGTGGGCAGCCACAACGCCGACTCTACGCCCGCCGACACTCAGGCCCTGCGGACTCTTGTCTCCGTGCTCCTGCGCCGGCTCTCCTGCTCGACGCCGGCGGCCACGGCAGGAGCTTCAGCTGGCGAGGAAGCTGAGGTTCGGAACGTGGTCGCACACATGTTGGTGCACATTGGGAGAGCGCGTCGATAGGGAGTCGGCAAGGAGCGTCCGGTGATCGCTCAGTCGGGCCCTTCTGCATGCGTTGACCGGGTCTATGCCCCAGTCGGAATGGGCAGCAGCAATCGGGGGATCCGCCCGGTCGATGCGACGGTTCCGTCGAGCAGGTCGAGGATCGGCTGGACTGCGCCGTCCGGGTCACTGTCCGCCCGGCAGGTGAAGACGTCGATGTGCGCCAGCTCGTACTCGGGCCAGGTGGTGACGACGATGTGGGATTCGGCGAGTACGAGCACGCAGGTGACGCCGTGTGGTTGGAAGGTTTCGACCAGCTCTGACCGGGGCGTGTTGCCCAGCAGCCGGCACGTCTCGCGCATGGTGGCCATGATCTGCTCTGGGCTGGCCTGGGAGATTCGGGCGCAGTGGGTCACGTCGTAGACGGCGTGGATCACGGGGTCCTCGATTCAGGCGGCGCGGGGCGCGGGGCGGGCGGCCAGGTGGTCGGTCAGTAGGGCGGCGAAGTAGTCGACGGTGTAGGAGCGGTGCAGGCGGCGCGGCTCGACCGCCCACCGGGTCACCTCGGTCCACAGCGTGTCGAGGATGTGTTCGCCGTGGTCGGCGAGCAGGACGTCGAGGTTCAGGAACAGTTCCGGCAGGTCGGCGTAGGTGCCCTTGGCGACATAGAGGCTCTTGGAGAGTTTTCCGCCGGTGCGGTCGACCACGAGGGGCGTGAACACCGAGATGGGCCAGTCCCGGGTAGGGATGCCGAGGGTGGCCAGGCCCGGTGAGAGGACCTGGCTGTGCCAGGCTCCGCCCCAGTCGGCGCCGTCGGCCGATACCGAGCAGGCGTCGTAGACGTCATTCTCCGCTGCGAGGAGGTAGCCCTTCTGGATGGAGCGGACGGGGGTGTTGGCGTCGTACCAGCCGCCGCCGTCGATCGGGACGTGCTCGGTGTACGGGCCATGGTCGGGGCAGACGCTGTCGAGTTGGACGGCGTCGGACAGTGCGGTGATGCGCAGCCGCCTGCCGGCTTTCTCCATCAGCTGGCAGGCGGGGCAGCGGGGGCGGACCTTGACGATGCCGTCGGTGGGTGCGCAGATCGGGGCGAAGTCGTCGAGGTTCTGCGCGATGCGGTGCAGGCATTCCCGGACCGGACGCAGGTTCTGGTAGACGCGGTAGGGGCGGACCTCGTAGGGGACGCCGGAGCGGTCGCGGGCCCAGTTCAACAGCCGCCGGAATCCGTCGGTGCGGGTGGCCCCGTCGAGGCGGCCGGCGTCGATGAGGTCGCCGACGGTCCGTGTGTAGTGCTCGCCGTTGCGTTGTACGTGCTCGGCGGGCGCGTTCTCCAGGGCGTCGAAGACGACGGTCGGGGGCAGCCCGAGGGCGTCGGCGGCGTGGGCGGCGAAGGCGAACACGGTCAGGATGGTGACGGTGGTGCCGAAGTGGGGTACGCCGTTGAGCTGGGCGGCGGTCGTGACGCGTAGCGCGGACCGGCCGGCGGCGGCGACGCGCAGCAGGTCGGCGTTGCGGCTGGTGAGGTGGGCGATGCCGACCGGCGCGAAGATGAGGTTGTCGCTGGCGGTGGTCACTGTTTCCTCCCGAGGTAGAGCCAGAGGCTGGGGAACTGCGGGTCGGAGCTGGCCACCCGGCGTAGCAGGTGCGGGTGGATGCCGGCGTCAGCGAACGCGTGGCGGTAGAGCCTGTCGGTCAGCGCGACCCGACCGTGTTGGCGGGACGGTTCGGGGACCCAGTTCGCGCCGGCGCACCAGCCGCCCGGGGCGAGTGGGGCGTGGGCGCGGCGCCAGGCGTCGAGGAAGTGCGGCGGGTCCGTGGTGAGGCCGAGGAGCCCGAACTGGGTGATCAGATCGGTGCTTGCCGGTGCCAGTGGGAGTGCCGGCGCGGCGAGACAGTCCGCGACGATCGTCCCGGCGAGCGCCCGGCACCGTTGCGCGAAGTCGGCTTTGGTGCGGTTGCAGAGGGCCAGTGCAGTCCCGTACGCCGGCCGTGGTTGCCGTCGCGCGGCGAACCGGGACAGGATGGCCAGCCTTTCGGGGTCGATGTCGACGGCGATGACGTGGTGCGCGGTGAGGGGGATCGACCACAGCAGCGACTCCGATCCGGATCCGAGGTCGCACCAGGTGTGCACGGCGGGAAGGGTGGCCAGCGCCTGCAGGATGTCCTCGGTGCCCATTCCGAACTGGAAGGCGTCGTTGTAGTACGTCTGCCAGTACGGATCTGCGTCGTGGACCGTCTTCCCGGTCACGCTGATGCCCTGGTGAGGAGGGCTTCGCTGAGCTGGCCGAGGCCGGGTCGCCAGGCGGCGACGGTCAGGCCCACGGTGGCGGCCGCGTCGGTGACGTCGGCCCGGTCGAGCAGCCGCATGACCACGGTGTGCCGGTAGGCCACTTCCCCGTCGCTGTCGCGGGTGAGCGCGAAGTCGATGCTGAGGTGTTTGCCGTGGCGTCTCTGCCGACGGCGTCGCACCAGCGCGCCGCCGTCCGGATCGGGGAGCCGGCGGTCGACGAACCAGGAGCCTGAGGCCTGAGGTTCGTAGAAGCCGCACCGCTCGGCGGGCTCGCCGAGGATTGCCTGGACCAGGATCCTGCCGCCGGGTACCAGCATGCCGGCGACGGCGCGGAGGATGTCGGGTAGCGGCAGGTCGTGGGCCAGCTGGTTGAGTGCTCCGTTGGGGATCACCGCCAGGTCGACCAGGGGGTGACCGGTGGAAAGATCTTCGACCCGCGTCCGGAGCAGGGTGACGTTCGGGATGCCGGCCACGTTGCGTTCGGCGGCGGCGAGCATCTGCGCGCTGGCGTCGACGAGCAGCGTCGCGCACCCGGCCGTGGCGTAGCGGCGCACGAAGTGGCCGGTGCCGCTGGGGATCTCCGCCACCGTCGTCCCGGGCCGGAGGAGTTGGTCGAGCATGCGGGGAGCGGTCAGCCCGGCTTCCGCCTCCGCCGCGTACGACCGGGCACGGGCGGCATATCCCGTTTCCGCGCTACTCATGACGCCATCCCGTGGAAGCGGGCGTGCTGGCGGATCACGGGGTGCACGAGCGCGTTGCCGGCGACGATCCGCGCGGTCTGCACGGCCGCGTCGTCCCGCCCCCGCAGTGCGGTCTCGGCGAGGCGCACCAGGTACGGGGCGGCGTTCGCGGCGTAGGCGTGGCTCGCCGTGACCGGCACCAGGGCGGGCCAGATGTCGACCTTGACGTGCAGCACGCCGCGCACGATGCGCGGCGGGTCGCCCGGTTTCTGCAGGGGCCCGGCGGTGGGGAGATAGCCGGGGCCGTATCCGCAGGTGGCGTCGACGATCACCGCGCCCGGCCGCATGTCGGCGAGGTCGGTTTCGTGGATCATGGGCGGGGTGTCGTAGGTGGAGATCAGGATGGCTCCGACGATGAGGTCCGCGTGGCGCAGGCACTCGCGCAGCACCGGGGGTTCGTTGGCGAGCACGGTGACGCCGGCGGGGGTGTCGGTCCGGTAGGCGTCGCGGGTTCGGGGACCGCTGGTGAGGACGGTGACCCGCGCGCCGAGCTGTGCTGCGGTGAGCGCTGCGGCGCGGCCGACGTTGCCGCTGCCGATGACCACGACGTCGACCGGTTCGGCGCCGGGGACACGGCCGCCGAGCAGGACGCCGCGGCCCGAGGGATGCTGCAGCGCCTGTGCGCCGGCGAGGATCGCCTGGATGCCGGCGATCTGGCCTCCGGGTCGGCCCAGGGGGAACCGGCCGTCCTCGGAGAGGAGCTCGTAGCTCCAGGCGGTCGCACCGCTGTTGACGAGCGCAGTGAGCAGCTCGGGGTCGCCTTCGGCGTGGAAGAGCGCGCCGATGTGCTGGCCGGGGGCGACGCGCCCGATGTCGGCCGGGTCGGAGGCCTTGTAGCGCAGCACGAGTGGAGACGCCCAGACGTCGGCGGGTGCGGCGAGGTTCGCGCCGGCCTGCCGGTATGCCTCGTCGTCGAGGAAGATGCCCCGGCCGATGCCCGGCTCGGCGAGCACGGTGAAGCCGTGGTCGGTGAGGGTGCGGGCGAGGGCGGGGGTCAGTATGGTGCGGCGGTCCGTGGCGCTCTCTCGGGGGAATCCGACTGCGTGTCGGGGCTGGGGGTGCACGGTTGACGACCTCCTGGCGGGGTGCCGATCTGGTAGCGGCACCATCACCCGGCGTGCGCGGGTGAGGCCAGTTCACGTTTGTCGTCGCGCTGTCGTCGCGTTGTTCACCGGCTGGTGGAGAGTTCACGTCGATGCAGGTCAGCGTGGTGCGAGCAGACGGAGCAGTGTCCGATGGTAGACAGCCTGGACGGGCGGGACGGACGCGAGCCGGATCCGTTCGTTCGTGGCGTGCAGTCCTTCGTAGTCCACGCCGAATCCCGCCGTGGCCGGGACGCCGATGCCGGCGAGGTAGTTGCCGATGTTCGACGGGCCCGCGATCTTCAGCACCGGGGCGAGCCCGTAGAGCGCGGCCGACTCGACCAGTTTGTTCACCATCGGCACCGTCGGCGGCAGCGCGTACGGAGGCCACCTCGTGGTGACCTCGACGTGCGTGGGTGAGGTGTCCGGCCACCCGTGGTCGACCGCCTTCACGCACTCCCGCAGCAGTGCCTCACCGGCGCGGTCGTCCATCGCGGGGGTGAGCCGCACGTCGACGTTGAGGGTGCACAGGTCGGGGACGACCGAGTATCCCTCACCGCCGCTGACGGCGGTCACGGTCAGTTTGGGCGACAGAGGGAACCCGGCGACGGTCCCCGGCAGCGCGACGGCCTCCAGGTGCTGGATGAGCGCTGCTGCCTTCGCGATCGCGTTGGGCGTCCGGCGGTTGGCACCGGAGTGGCTGGAGACCCCGTGCACGTGCAGGCGGGCCCGCAGGACGCCGCGTCCACCCACGACGATGTGGTCGCCTCCCGGGTAGCCGATCATGACGCCGTCGACGGGGCCCGCCTGTCGGAAGTAGGTTTTCGCCCCGCCGAACACGCCGGTGTGCTCATCGACGTCGAACAGCAGCACCACCGAGCCGTGCAGCTGGTCGGCGGCTACGCGCAGGTGCGCCCCGATGTGCGAGAAGATCGCCACGGCGGCCTTGGAGTCGGCAGCGCCCCGCCCGTGCAGCCAACCGTCCTCGATGACGGCGGAGGACGGCGGGTGCGTCCAGGCGGCCTCGTCCCCGAACGGAGCCGTGTCGAGGCACGCGTCGAGCACGTACCGCGGCCCGGGCTGCCCGCCGGCGATCTCCACCACCAGCGCGACGATGTCTCCGCCGGCACCGTGCAGCTGACGTGCCGACAACCCGCGCTGACCGAGCCAGCGCTGGAGGAAGTCCAGCACCGGGCCGTACGGGTCGATGCCACCCCGGCTGGGGATGCGGACCAGGTCCCTGGTCAGAGCGGTCACGGAGTCGTGATCATCCTGGGCAGCCAGCCACACCGGATCCTGGTTCACGGTCACTCCCGCTCTCGCAGCACTTCCAACGCGCGGACGTCGTCAACGGTCTCGATGCGCCGAGCGGCAGCGTACGCCTGCCGCCCGTGGTCGAGCAGCCGCGAGGCCGGGCCCGGGCCGAGAAGCACGGCCGAGTCGAACGCCTCATGGGAGGTGAGCGACGGTATGGGCACCACCGCGGCGCGCTCGCTGGCGATGAAGAACCGCTCGGGCGCCCACGGGTCCTCCTCGACGGCCAGGTGGAGCGTCTTCACACCCAGGCTGCGATCCTGCGGGTCACGCAGCTCCAACAGCCGGACCAGGTGCTGCTTGAGCACCCGGTAGTGCGGGGGGCCGTGAAGAACCCGGTAGAGGACGAGCGCCGGATTGGCGACGAGGGCGGCTTCGATCGCCTCCAGATAGCTACCGTTGCGGGACCGGGAGCCGGTGACGATCAGACACTCGCTGGCCTCCCCGACGACCGTGAGCATGGCCGGGTAGAGGTCACCGTACCGGGCGAGCAGACGGGGAGCGTCGTCGGAATCGGCCAGCGGCTGGTCCTGGTGGGCGAAGAGTTCGTCCACGCTCTTGCCGTAGATCGCACACAGGGTCTTGCGGTGGGCATGACTGGTCGTGTGGCGGCCCAGCTCCCACCCGCTGACCATCGTCGGGGTGACACCGGAGTGGCCACCGACGGTCCGTCGGTCTATCGCCTCCACGACGTTCTCCAACGTCCATCCCCGCCCCAGACGGGCACGGCGCAGCGGCGACGGTTCTCGGGTGGAACGACGAACGATGACCTCCACCTCCCCGGTCGTCGACGGTCAGGCAGGCGCTACCGGCCCCGGACGGTCATCTCCCGGACCGGCGACTCGGCCGTGACCTTCTCGCAGACGCTCAACAGCTCAGGATGGTTCCGCAACTTCACATATCCCTGCGGCGGGTGGAACTCCCCCAGCTCCGCCTTGAGCTCAGCACTCGACACACCCGGATACTCCGACACACGCTCGATCGGAATGGCGAAGGCCTGCTCCAGATCCCGGACGTACTCCAGCACCGACGCGCCATTGCCGACACGGGCCTGTTCCGCGATCGCCGCGATCCGCTGCGGTGTGTCGACGACGGCCGGAGCAAGATCGATGACCGGCCCGAGGCGAGCAACCGGAGCGTTCAGGTACACGTACCAGCGCACCGGCCGGCCGCTGAGGAACCGCCTCCGAAACTCATGGGTCTTCTCACCCGCCCAGATCAGGTCGTAGTACACCGCATGCAGCGACATCAACACCGGCTCACGGTTGTCAGCCAGGAAATCGTCGTCGCCGAAGAGGCTCGCCTGTTCGGATGCCGGGAAGAGATTCATCGTCACCCGATCCATACTGCGGTCCATGGCAGCCCAGGCGTGGTTCCGCCCCGGCACGGTGTGTCGCCGTCTTTCCATTCCCCAGTGCTGGCAGGGTCGCGCCCTACCCGCATCGACGTCAACCGACGCAGCCAGGCGATCGTAGCGGCCCGGCTGTCGCCCTCGCAGGCCCCGGCATCTGCCCGACCGCAAGCTTGCCTGTGCCCTGCGCCGGCAGGGACCCTACGGAGGAGCCGGTTCGCTGCGGTGCGCGGCGAGCACAGAGCCGACGACGATCGCACCGAGCCCGCGTACCGCGGCAACGCTGATCTCATCGCGGAGGAAGACCACGCGGAAAGCGACGGCGAAGGCGGGTGACAGACAGAACGCCAAGACCGCCGGGGCGGCGCCGACGCGGGCGACATCTTCACTTCCTCACTCTCTTCGTCGTCAACGAGCGCGCAGGGATCGACTCGCTCCCTGAACAGCGGCGTCTGATCGAGGAGTGGCTGGCTAGAACTGAGTGCTGACGGAGCTGGCCGGCAGTTCAAGGATGAGCAGGTCCATAGGTGTTCCGTCCGGTAGAGCCGACGCGGACACCTGCCGCCATCCCGCCCGTCGGTACATGTCCCGCGCCGCCGCCTGCGGATTGGAAGCAAGAGTCGCCCACCGCTCGGGTCGACTGCTCAAGAGCCGCCGGATCAACCCAGCACCGATACCCTCACCCCAGCGGCGCGGGTGGACGAGCCACTCCATGATGGCGAACTTGTCCGCGTTGAGCACGTCAGTGGGCGGGCATTGGTCGGCTGCATCGACTGGGTCATGGATCAGGCTCCCGCGCCCGCCGCCCTCGTCGGCATGCTGCTCGTCATCGCGCGCTGCTGCGATGACGACGGACGCGGATCCGCTCAGACCGTAGCGGTCATCGCCGAGAAGGCCGGCAAGTCCGAGGGTCAGGCCCGCCGAGACATCGCTCGGCTTCGCGAGCTGGGTTTGCTCCTTCTCGGCGATCAGTCCCTGGTGGACCATCTGCCGAACGGCCAACGCCCCACCGTCTACGACTTGCCCATCCACATCTCCGGGCCGAAGGTGTTCCTCGCGCCACGCCATCGGCCGGAACGCATCGCGCCGGAGGGCAAGCGCCGTCGGGCTATCCCCGCATCTGTGCAGGCCGCGGTGTACCAGCGAGATGGTCACCGCTGCGTCGCCTGCGGGACTCTCGACGACCTGACCCTGGATCACATCTACCCCTGGGCTCGTGGAGACCCCGACACCATCGACAACCTGCGGGTGCTGTGCCGCCCCTGCAACAGCCGGAAGGGCGCCAGAATCATGGCTGGTGTCTGATGGGCTACGAGCTACGCCGAGAGGTCCGTGCTCACCTTCCGCAAGGGCTACTGACCCCGCTGGAGCGCCTTCTCGTCCTGGAGATTGCCGACCAGTGCTGGGATGGCACCCGGGAGTGCTACCCCGGCGCAGGCCTGCTCGCCGCCTTGATCGACCGGCCAGAGCGCACCGTTGAGGAGACGCTGAAGTCGATCGCGAAGAAGTGGATCGAGTTGCGCGTCCCGCTCGGCACCGACAAGCACGGTCGCGTCTTCTACGCCCACCGCAAGGCTCGGACGACGTTCCGGGTGCCGCCGGCCGCGACCTTGCGCGCCCGCTACGAAGAGATCGCTGGACACCCGTGGGAGACCTCGCTGGTGGCGTCCCTGCCCGGCGCGTCGGGAAGAAAGCCCCCGGGAAAGACGGGGGCATCCGACGAAAAGGCCCCGGGAAAGTCGGGGGCATTCGAGGAGCAGAAGGCCCCGGAAACCTCGGGGGCTTCCGGCCCGAAAGCCCCCGAGAAAGACGGGGGCATCACCCCCGAAAGCCCCCGGGAAAGTCGGGGGCCTACCACCAACCCCCCTCCCCCAACTTCTTCCCCCACCACCACCCGGGAGGCGGAGGAGGCGGAAGCCGCACCCGAGACCGAATCCGTCGACACCGCCGCTGTGCGCCTCGTCGACACGCAACGCGGCAACCTGACGATTCCCGACGCCCGAGAGTTGACCCGCAGCGTCACCGCCGCGTTCCGCCGAGGGTGGCCGGCTGAAGCCATCGCCGACGTCCTCGACCGACCGCTCACCGGACTCGACGACCCCGGCCGTGGCCTGATCGGTCGGGTGCGGAAACTGGGAGCCCCGCCAGCCCCGCACGAGATGGTGCCGACCAGCACCCGCAAGCCAGCTCGGGCCAGCAGCACCTTCGAGCCGTACCGGAACGCCGCTGACGAGGACTACCTGAACTGGGTCAACGGCCCCCACCACGAGGAGCCCGCAGCATGAAGCAACCACGCAAGGACATCGCCGGCAGCCGGTGGCCCCCTGCTGTCGCTCCCAGCGCCTAAGGTGATGGATCCCAAGGAGGCGAGGTTACGAGAATGACCGCCGACCGCATGCTGCTCCGTCACGGGCTCCGCCGCCGGAGGACCAGCCTCAAATCCAAGACGCTGCTGTCGTCGTCATCCTCCCGTCGGGGGGCGTTCTCCGCCGCGATGCAGCAGTTCGAAGAGCTGATGACGGCCTCGGCGGCGGTTGGGCCGGCTTCCCGACCCATCACCCTGTACTACGCCATGGCCCAGGCAGGCTTGGCCGTCGCCGCCGCTCACAAGCCCGACCCGTGGTCGTTCGGCAAGCACGGCCTCAAGTTGCACAACCCGAGGTCGCCGCTCGCTGACATCGGTGTGGGGCCGGAAGGCGTGGGAGCCTTCCAGTTCGCGGCTCAAGCCACCAGTTCCCCTGAGCTCCACCGGCCGGTCCGCTTCGGGGCCCTGTGGTCGTCCCTGCCGGACCTCGGGGAGGTCTCTCCCCTGTCATTCGCGGCACCTGAGGCGTTGACGGTGCTGCCCGAGCAGTCATCGCCATCGGCCGAAGCAAGAGTCATTCTGATCTGCCCCAATCCTGGGCCCGAGAAGTTCATGTCGACCTTGACCGAAGCCCTCCCTAAGTACCCTGGTATCAGCGGCTTCAGGGTCATCCCCGGCTCGTACCGAGAGATCCGGAAGAACCGATGGTCTGTCGACCTTCAGTGGGATCGGCCGTTGAACTTCGACGAGGTGGCACCTCCCTACCGGTACAACGGCGAGCACTACCTGCGCCCATCATTGGATGACCAAGGCGGCAAGCCTCCCTCGCCATTCATGACCTGGTGGGCGATCCTCTACACGTTCTCCATGCTCAGCCGCTACTTTCCCCGCGAGTGGGCGACCGCGTTGGACATCGACAAGTCACCAGATGCCTACTTGCTGGAGTACGCGCTCGACCTGGCGCTTGATGTGGTGCCACACCTGACGATGGAAGCGCTTGACGGCGAACCGGCTCTTTTCACCAAGCCTCTTGCCTTCTAGGCGAGGGGAAACCCCGGCAGTGCCTATGCCTCATCGGTGGTGGCCATCAACCACCACCCCAATCCCGCCAACACGAACACACCCGCCGCAGCCCACGTCCCCACCCATCCGTCCACATACGCCAACC
Organism: Micromonospora sp. PTRAS2; assembly: GCF_054052245.1. Lineage (NCBI taxonomy): Bacteria > Bacillati > Actinomycetota > Actinomycetes > Micromonosporales > Micromonosporaceae > Micromonospora > Micromonospora sp. PTRAS2. Next base: position 60,923 of record NZ_JBSWBU010000013.1, on the reverse strand, counting down.
CGAAGGCGGCCGCGAACAAGCCGCCACGCCACAACACCCGCACCCACTGCGGCATGCTCGGCTCACCGCGCAGGGGCCGCCCCGACACCCACCACCACGCCCCCGCGAAGATGGCGAACATGGCCATGAGGGCGAGGGCGAACAGTCCAGCCCCGCCTTTCGCCGCGTCGGTCATGTCTCGCCGGGTCACCCAGTTGACCACTGCTGCTCCTCTGCTGTGGGACGGAACCGCCAGTGTGGGATGTGTTGGCGAGGCGGAGGGTCGGCTGTCCGGGCTGCGCTGCTGTCTCGAAGCCGACACGGCGGGCCTGTGACCGAAGTTCTGCTTGCCCCCGACGTACGCCGCCGCTGAACTCAGACCCCGACCCCTGCAACCAATAGAAAGGCCCGACCGTGACCGCCAGATATGCCCGCCGCATGCCCGCCTGCGCCCACGTCGATATCGGCAGCAACCTCCTGGCCACTCGCGACTACCTTATGGACCTGATCAGCGACCTGTCAGACGCCTACTCCCGGTCGTCCCCCGAGGTGAGGGCAGCCGAACAGACGCTACGAGCCGTTGACAGGCTGCGAACCGTGCTGGACAACTCGTCAGCCAACGAACTGCCGGACGACCGATGGGCGCCGACTATCTATCGAGGGGCGAACGACGACGAGCGGCAGGCGGATATGGAGCGGGTGATGGAAGCCCACTGGGCGGACGACCCGACCTGCCCGTGCGCCGCAGGCACCCAACGCCGGTGACCGCCGATCACGCGCCCGCAGCTGTGCTGCACCGCGCCTACCGCCGCCGGCCCCGCTGACCCCGCCACGAACGGAGGCCCCATGACCGACCAGCAGCCATTCACCGCCCAGCCCTACCCGCTGTTCTACGCCCAGCTGGACGACGACACCATCCGCTCCGGCCGCGTCCTCGGCTGGATCAACGTCCACCTGCCCGCAGAAGCGCAACCCGTCGTCCTCCTCAACAACCCCGACGGCAGCATCGACCGGGTCGTCTACGTCGAACACGACATCGTCCAATTCTCGTGGATCCGCGACACCCTCAACGAGGCGGTCGCCGCCGCCGAGAAGAAGCTCGTCGAGGGTCACCCCGCTGCGCCCGGCAAGCAACCGACGATCGATGCCGTGCGGCGAGCGTGGCCCGAGGTCGTCTCCCGGTTGCAGCGGAACAACCGGCGGGTGGCAGCCCTCGCCCAGTCCGCCCAGGTCGACGAGATGACCGTGGACGGGATCATGCTGTCCACGGCGAGCGCCGTGGTGGTGAAGATGATCAACGACCACGCCGGCCCGATCAGTGAGGCCGTATACGAGATCCTGGGCATCCGGTGTGGCGTCCACGCCCGCGTGCGGGCGAAGAGCATCGACTAACAGCCAGCGTCAGGCTGCCGTCACACCTTCGCGTCCGGGGTGGCCAACAACCACCATCCCAGTCCGGCCAACGCGAAGATGCCGCGGCCGACTGGGTCCCCACCCAGTCGCCCCAGTACGCCAACAACCATGCGCCGACGAACGCGCCCGCTCGCCATGCCACCCGGGCGGGTTGCGGCCGCTGGCGACCGGGTCAGCTCCGGCGCGAACGCGCCACTGCCGTCAGAAACTCCTAAGTGACTCTGATCGCTTGAAGCCCGTCTAGAACGGCACGCAGCTTCACCATGTCGCTCTCGCGCTGATATGACCAATCTCCTACTGAATGCAACTTGATTACCAGTCGCCCGTCGGACAGCAGGTAGATAAACTGCTCGTACTCGTCTCCATGGCTCCAATAAGGCCAAGAGCAAACAGGCCAACCACCTTTGTGATACTCCCGCTGGGCTACTTCAAGAGGTCGCCCCAAAAGTGATCGCCAAAGCGACGGCACCTCGTACCACTCTTGCAGCAGAAGATGCTCGACCCCAGGAAAGCCCCGAGCCTCCAGCGACACAAGGGCAGCCTTGGCAGCTTCGGCAATCCGAGCCCTAACGTCCGCGAGTTCCCGGCTCTCCGCCGCTGCGGATGCCTCAGATGCGGCCCGCCGCCGCCGCTCCGACTCCTTCGCTTTCCTACGGGCGATATCGTCAGCTCGGGACATGACCTTCGCTTTCTTGTCGTTTTCGCCTCTTATAACGAAGATGATCGCTCCGACCCAACGTGCAACGAGATATCACCACAACTCACATCTATCGCAGCTCTTCAACGGTTGAGGCGCTAGTACCACTTCGGTATGCGCTGCTCGCCACCAGGATGGACACGCGGCCCCAAGCACACTCCCGCGTCGCAGCAGCGATTCGCGCTAAGTAACTTTCCTACGAGCGAACTGGCTCGCCCACCTTGGAGCAAGGCCGGCAATCCGAGCATCGACGCCCGAACTGGTCAGCAGCCACTGAGGCGGGTTAGGTAGCAGTGGACCCGGAGCATCAATGATCCAACCCTCCGCACCCAGCGTGTCGTAGGTGGACAGTAGGTAGCCGGTGAACACCTGCTGATTGCTCGCCGTCTGGAACACGTACACCGGATCGGCCGAGGCGATCGTGAAAAGCTGTCCGTACTCCCACTTCTCCATGGCGGGCAGTGTCACCGAACGGCAGGCCGTACGCCCTCGCTGTGTCGGGTGACCGACATGGCGAACGCCCAACGGCTCACCACGATCAACGGCGTTGTTGTCCGGTGATCACTCCCTGTCGATTCACCGACAGCACCGAACCCCGCGCGGCCTCGTCCTCGTCCTCCCCCTGCTCCTGGCTGCGTTTCACGAGACGCTCCAACTCCCACAGTGCCCGCACCCGGGCGGGCATCTGCCACCAGCGGCCGTCAAGAACCATGCCCATCTGCTTGGAAAGGTCGTAGATCATCTGAGCTTTGTCATGTCGGGTACGGGCCGACAGCATGATCCCGTGCACGGTCGTGATGTACGACATGACCATCGGGATCGACCGTCCCAGGAACGTTCCTACGTGCTCGTCCGCGCCATCCACCAACCTTTGCGCTTGCTCGCGCATCCGCTCGTACTGGCGGCGGCGCTCGGCGCGCACCGCTTCCCGGACATCCCCACGCATCTCCTTGGGAAGGTCCACACTGAGGAAGGCAGCCGGTATGGCGATGCTCGTGATGGCCGCCGACAGCGCACGCCGGGACTTGCCGGCTGCGAGGATGCGTTCCTTGCGAGCTTCGAGGCGTGGCTTCGCCGCGTACTCGACGGCAAGGGTGACGAACACGGCTGTGGCTGCGGCGGTGGCGACCGTGTCCCAGTTGATCGTTGGCATGCGGGGCAGTGTGCCGGGGGCGGCATAGTGTGAGAGCGTGTCGTAACTGTCGGCTGGGCGACTGGGCTCGTGCGAGAGCCCCACGCTTGACGCAACCAGCCGGGAGCTCCCGCACGTCTAGGTCTACTCGCAACCCACGCCGTCGCCGTCTCGGTCGAGCTTCCGGGAGTACCCAGGGTCACCGCGCCGGATCGGGTCCGCACCAGCCGCTCTCACCGCCGCGCAGTTCGCGTAGTACACGTCGCCGTTGGTGTCGTCGTAGCCGCCCCGATCCCCGTTACCGCCGTCCGGCTCGCACGCCTCACCGTCCCCGTCGCGGTCCAGCTCGGGCCGGTAGCCGGGCTCCCCTTCGAACAAGGGCGCATCGTCCGCGTCCCTGACCGCGTCGCAGTTCTTGTAGTAGGGGGCGGCCTTCGGCTTGCTGGTGGTCATCTTCGGGGTGGGACTGCTGGTGGGCGGGTCGGACGGTTCGATCCGGTCGGGGGTGGGGGTTGGGCTGGCGGTCGTGGGCGCTACGTCCGCGATCCGCTTCGCCGTCGTGGGCGGGGCCGGTTCGTCGTCGGAGAACGCTCCGATGACGCCGCCGCAGCAGAGGACGGCAACGATGGCGATGGCTGCGCCGAGGATCGGGCTGGGGTTCTTCTTCGGCCGGGTCACTCGGTGGAGTGTGGTGTGTGTGGGTGGGTTGCCGCAGGGGCCGTTCGGCTTGCCGCGGTGTCAGGTAGCCGACTAGCAGGCCGTAGGCGACAGACCCGGCGGTGCGACGACTACTGGCGGGTGAAGGGCCGTCGGGATCACCCCTCCACCCGCCCAGGAGACTTCGTGCCCGTCGACGACATACCCGACACGGTGTTGACTCTCTGTTGAGCATTGTCGGCTTCACGACAGAAGTCTCTGGATTCACGCTACGCCCGATGATCTGCGTTTCACCAGCTCAATCCTGTCAATCGAGGCCTTCCGACCCACACTCGAAGGTCGACCAATCCGGCCAGGGACTCCGACAACGAACACGAAGAGTGCTCTACAGTGCTCGACGGAACATCACGGCGAAGCACTCGAAGGAGCTGCCCGTGACCTCTCCCCTCGACCCTCGACGCAAGTTCAGCGCCACGGAACGGGCAGCCCTGTTCCTGGCCGCCGACGGCAAGTGCACCTACTGCGGCGGCGCTCTCGAACCCGGCTGGCACGCCGATCACCGGCAGCCCCATTCGCACGGCGGTGCGACAGACATGATCAACGGGCAGGCGCTCTGCCCCACCTGCAACCTTCAGAAAGGGGCCACCCCCATGTCCAACCTCCGCCTGTGGCAGGAGCGAGCCACCAACACGTTCTACGCGGCCAACAAGAAGGACTTCCTCGTCTGCGCCACCCCCGGCGCAGGGAAGACACACTTCGCCCTGATGCTCGCCAAGCGGCTACTCGACGAGGGCACCATCCGCCGGGTGGCGGTCGTCGTACCCACCGACGCGCTGCGTCAGCAGTGGGCAGATGCGGCAGGCCGAGCAGGGATCTCGTTGATGCCCGTCAACGACACGGCGGACTACGCCAAGCCGGGCTACCAGGGGTGCGTCGTGACCTACGCCCAGATCGCCCGAGGCGTGGGCAGCGACATGCTGCGGCACGCCACCCGGGTCCCCACCCTCGCCATCATGGACGAGGTGCACCATGCCGGCGACAACCGATCGTGGGGTGACGGGCTGAAGAACGCCGTCGAGCACGCCGTCCACCGCCTGGCTCTCACTGGAACTCCCTGGCGCGCGGACAACAACTCCCCGATCCCGTTCGTCACCTACAACGAGAACGGCACGGTGCAGGTCGACTACGCCTACGAGTACGGGGAGGCCGTCGCAGACGGCGTGTGCCGCCGCATCGAGTTCCACGCCTACGACGGCGAGGCCCGCTGGATCGACTGCGGCAAGGTCGAGACGGCAGCCCTAGGCGCCGACCTTCTTGAGGAGGATGTCTCTGCCGCCCTTGACGTGGTGTACCACCCCGAGAAGGAGTGGATGCCGGTTCTCCTGCGCAAGGCCGCGGAGGCACTCGACGAGGTGCGTCAGGAGATTCCCGACGCCGCCGGTCTGATCGTGGCGGACCGCAAGTGGCACGCACGCGCCTACGCGAAGCTCCTGGAGGACATCACCGGCCGCAAGCCGGTGGTTGTGGTCTCCGACGACCCGGAGGCAAAGGCCGAGATCGACCGCTTCCGAACGAGCCGCGACACGTGGATCATCGCGGTGCGCATGGTGTCCGAAGGCGTCGACATCCCCCGCCTGGCCGTCGGCGTCTACGCCGCGAAGATCCGCACCCCACTGTTCTTCCGGCAGGTCGTGGGGCGGTTCGTTCGCGTGCGGCCGGACGAGGAGTTCAACGCGCGTCTGTTCATCCCGGCCATCACCGTGCTGATGAACCACGCCCGAGAAATCGAGCAGGAGTTGCGCCACCAGCTCGAAGCCGACCGGGCCAAGGAGGCGAAGGCCCGAGCTGAAGCCGGCGAGGGTGCCGGGCAGGGCATGCTCGACTTTCGGGAGCCGCTGTCAGCGTCGGAGGCCATCTTCGACCGCGCGATCCTCGGCGGGCAGGAGGCCGAAGCGGCTAAGGTCGAAGCCGCTCAGGCGGAGTGCCGGAGGCTCGGCATCCCCCCTCAGTACGCAATGAACCTCGTGCCGTTGCTCGACCGGATGCAGGAGGCGGCGTCGGCGGGAGTTGCCGCAGCCGCCGGGAACCCCCGGATCGAGGAACCGCGGCACCGGCGCGAGCGTGTGTTGCGGGGCGAGATCGACAGCCTCGTCGGCAAGGTGTCGTACCGCACGGGCAAGGACAAGCGCGAGGTCAACACGGAGTTGCTTCGCCGTGGATACCCGGCTCGGAAGCACGCCAGCGTCGAGCAGTTGGAGGAGATCCGCAACGAGTTGGCTCGGTGGCTGGGATAGGGATGGCCAACGTTCTAAAGCGCAACGCAAACGTCGTCGAAGCGTTGGGGTCGGCGCTTCGGCAGGGCGAGCACGCGATCGGGACGGTGCCCGCTCTGGTGAAACGGGTGCTGGAGGAAGAGTCGTGGCGCGAGTTCGTCACGCAGCGGGGTGAGCATGTCCAGCACGAACGGTTCACGGACTTCGTGGTGGCGCCGCCGTTGGCGGGCATCGGGGCGACGGTGGAGTTGCTGCGTCGAGTAGTCGCCGACGACGTGGAGGCAGTCGATCTGCTGGACCGCGCGCTACAAGCAGACGGCAGGCCGGGGCAGCGAACAGACCTGGTTGATAATAGAAACGAGGTTGCATCGGTTCCTAGAGGCACCAGCAAGGACTATGCTCTGCGACGGCTACGCAAGGACGCGCCCGATCTGCACGCCGAGGTACTGGCGGGGAACCTGTCCGCCCATGCCGCGATGGTCAAGGCCGGCTTTACGCCGCCCAGGTTCACGGTGCAAGCCAAGTCAGCCGAGCAGGTGGTCGACGCCCTGCGACGGCACCTAACGCCAGAGCTCCTAGCCGAGGTCGTCGCCAAGCTCAGGTGACAATGCCATCCCGAACCTGACGGATCTCGTCGCTGGAGTGAACAACCGCACCTGTCCTGGTGCACAGGCAGCTCGAACCAGATGGCAATCAACGGCTCGGACGCCAGTATCGAAGCGGAGTCTGAACAGCCCCGCCTCCGCTGGCCCATACGACGGGTGTCATCCCTCGGCGAGAGGAGCCGCCATGTCCACCCCCCACATCTACCGCCCCCTGCAACCCGACCGGCTGCGCCTGCGGGTCCCCTACGAGGGAGGCTCCAACCGGCGCTGGATCCACGCCACCCTCGGTGCCCGCATCCAACCCATCTACGACAAGCCGACCGGCCGGTGGCTGATCGCCCGCCCCCACTTCACGACCCTCGTCGACCACCTGCTCGACCGGTTCGGGCAGGTCGACGCGACCGTGGAGTTCTCGATGACCCGCCGCTGCGACGTCCGTTGCCAGGAAGCAACCGGGGACGACTGCGACTGCTCGTGCCTCGGCGAGCACCACGGTGGTGGGCTGTGGGGCGGTGGGTGGATTCAGGTCGGCGAGACCACGTTGATTCGACCGGAGGTGCAGGTACGGCACATGCGGATCACCAGGTAGGAAGAACCCGAGGCAGAACCAACCGGAGGAGCCGATGACCGATCCCATCCCCAGCGACGTGCTGGACGAAGAACGGGCCCTGATCGCCCAGCTCATGCTCGGCACGGAATACGCGCGCCGCATCGTCGAGTTCCTGCCCTCCCGCGACATGCAGGACCTGCGGCACCAGCTCATCTACGACACGATCTCCGCCATGTGCCGTCACGACGAACCGATGGACGTCGCGTCGGTGGAGAAGGCCCTCACCTACAAGGGTGAGATCGCTGCGACCGGCGGCAGGGACTACCTCCGCAGCATCGTCAACGGCGCCCAGCCGTGCCCGCCCGGCCGTCTGCTGGCGCTGGCCGGCGTCATCGCGGGCCGGGCCGTCGACCCGAGCATCCCCCCGCTCGGCTCTGGCCCCGTCGACCGTCCGGAGAGCCCGCTCCCCGCCGTGTACCTGACGGTCGGCGACAACGGGATCGGCTGGGCTGGACTGGACCGGCAGCGCGCCGACGAGCACGCCTCGAACGCCGGCGAGGTGTTGGTGGCCCTGCCCGTGGTCGCCGACTATCGCGTCCGCGAGGCCAGCCGATGACCGGCACCGACGCCACCCCCGCCCGCCGGCAGCCCTCGGAGGTCCTCAGCCAGCGGTCCCCCGTCGACGCTGCCTGGACGCGCCAGGTCGAACCGCAGCGGCAGCAGCTCCTCAACCGGTTCGACGACGCCAGCAGCCGGGTCGCCGCCGCAGACGAGGAATGCGACGGCCTCGACGCCGCAGCCGAACAGGACCTCGCCGAGCTGGAAGCGAAGATCCCCGACGTCGGCGAGGAACCCACCGAGGTGGAGTGGCTGACCCGGCGAGCTGCGCAAGCCGACCAACAGGTCGCGTTCGCCCGCCACGACGTCGCCCTCCGCGAGGGAACCGTGCGGCGGGAGCACTCACGCCGGGAGGCCGTCGAGGTTCAGGCCCGGATCGGGCAGATCGACGACCTGCTGGAGGGCGGCGCGTACGCGGCCGGCGCCGAAGCGCAGATGGCCATCCTCATGCTCGATGTGCAGCAGTCCGGGCTCGACCTGGCGCATGAGATCGCCTCCCTGGACTTCGCCCGGCAGCGGCTGGCCCTCGCGGAGCATGTGCAGCGGGACGTCCACGCGGCGCTGCGGGCGGCGCGGCGCACCGAGGGCCAGGCCCGGAAGCCACGATGATCGGACTGACCGCGACGCCCACGACGAGGAGACCCGCATGACACCTGGCTACCTGGCCGGCATGCTCACCGACCTGATCCCCCGCACTGCCCACGCGGGCGTTGCGAAGGTCGAGCCGTGGCATGGGCTGAAGGGCGACGCCCACGTGCGGGGTCTGCTGGTGCACTTCAGCGACGGGTCCGCGTTCGGGTTGCAGGTCGTCATGGCCGCGTCGGCGGGCGGGAAGATGACCGGACCCGCCGACTACGATCCGGCGGCCGGCCCAGGCGGCGACGTCACCGCGGTGGGCGCGGACTCCTCCCCCACCCAGGCGTCCGGGTTCGCGGACTACCTGACCGCGCTGGTGGGTGCTGCCGGGCATCCGGAGGTGGCGAAGGTGACGCCGATGCGGTCGGCGACGCAGCAGACCGTGACCGTCGAGCTGGCCGGCGGGAACCGGCTCGTGATCCTGTTCCCCCGGGCGGTCGGCCCGGGCGGGCGTTCCCTGCCGGACTGGAACGTCACCCAGTGGGGGGCGATGGCGTGACCGGCGGCAGCAGCTGGGCGTGCCCTGGATGATTCGGCTGGCCGGCGTGGGCGGGTCGCCCGTCGTGTGTTGCCTTGCCCTGCCGAAGCTGGCGCTCGGCCGGTATCGGCTGTCGGCGGACGAGTACCGGCGGTTCCGCGCCGCTCAGGACGGCGTGTGCGGCATCTGCGGGCGGGGGAACTGGCGCGGCAGCGAGGCGGTGCCGCTGTTCATCGACCATGACCATCTGTGCTGCCCGGACCATCGGCGGGCCTGCGGCCGGTGCGGGCGGGGCCTGCTGTGTTCTGGCTGCAACGGCTGGTTGGGTGAGCTGGAGCTGTGGGATCGGCTTCCCGGGCTGGACGACGGCGGCCGGTGGGAGCGGGCGGCGATGGCCTACCTGGCGCGGGCCGGATGCCGGCTCGACGCCGAGCGGCGGGCAGCGCTGGCGGTACGGCACCGGCAGCGCACCGCGAAATGGAAGAGGCCGTGCCGATGCCGGTTGTGCGCTTCTCCCGACCGGTAGGCACAGAGACGCCCCGGCCGAGGTGCTGACCGAGGCGTCCGCGTGTTGGGGTCACAGGTCGGCGACGGCCTGTTCGATCTTCTTCGCCGCCGACGGCTTCACCTTCCCGGTGACCCGCACCAGCACCGCGCCGCCGCCGGCCCGGTAGTGGTACTCGGTGCCGAGGATCGGCATGGACTTCAACGAGTCCTGGATGAACGTCGACCGCCGGTCGGCGTCTCCCTTGGTCGGGAACACCTCGATCACCAGGCCGCGGTCGATGCCGTACCGCTTCGCCTCCGGGTCACCGCCGGGCAGGTCCGCCGACGCGCGGGACGTGTACCCGCCGGGCCGACCGAGGAGGTTGTTCGGGTCGCTGTCCTCGTCCTGGACGGAGCCCTTGGTGACGCCGACGTCGGCGGCGGTCAGCTTGTCGAGGACGCCCTTCGCGTCCATGGGGGCGGCCGGCGTGGGGGCGGCGGCCGGGGCGGAGGAAGAGCCGGCGGGCGCCGGGGCGGGGGTGCTGGGGGTGTCGTCGCCGCCGCAGCCGGCGATGCTGAGGGCGACGGCGGCGAGCAGGGCGGTGACGCTGGTGCGGGTACGGGTGCGCATCCGAACGATGATGCAGGCCGCCATCGGCCGGTGCAGCACCCTGCGGCGGCCTGGCGGTGTCGCATGGGCGACAGCCGTCAGCGGGCAGCGCCGGGTAGCGAACTGCCGCAGGCCCGGCTGCCCGCCGCGCACCTCGGCGGCGAGCAGGTCGGCCGTCAGCTGCTGCGCCCACGGCCGGAGAGTACGCCGAGTGCGGCTCGGTTGAGGGTCTAGAAATTGACCACCGCGATCCGTCCAAGGAAAGAGCCCTTTTCATCCTGCGTAGCGGTTGGCTTCGACGTGGTGCAGAACGAGGATGGCCTGCACGATCGTGGTCGCTCGTCGTGGGCAGCAGCGCAGCTTGTTCAGGATCTTCCAGGTCTTGAGGGTGGCGATCGCGCGTTCGCCGCGGGCGCGGATTGTCGCGTGGGCGCGGTTGACGGTCTTCTGTCGGCGTGACAGCTTCGGCCGGAAGCGGCGTCGCTTGAACGGCGTGCGCACGCTGCCGCCAGCGCCCTGGTAGCCCTTGTCGGCGAAGGTCATCACGTTCGCGCTGCTCAGCGCGTCGATTATGCCGTGGGTTCGGGCTGCGGTCAGGTCGTGGACCGAGCCGGGCAGTGCTGGCGAGGCCCAGACGAGGCGGCCGGCGGCATCGGCGATGACCTGCACGTTCACGCCGTGGCGCTTGTGTTTCCCGGAGTAGTACGGCTTCTGGTCGGCGACCCGGTCGATCGGAATCAGGGTGCCGTCCAGGATCGCGTACGCCAGTCGGCGGATCCGGTGCATGGCGGTGGCCAGGTCATCGGCGGCCGTCGCGAGCAGGGCTATCGCTTCCTGGACATACCGCCAGGCGGTACTCACGCCGACGGCGAATCCCCTGGGTGTCAGGGTTGGGTGAGACCAGCGGTTCAGAGCAAGTAGCCCTCCCGGGGCGAGGATGGATCTTCTCTCGATGACGATTTCCAGTTCACGTTTGCTCGTGGGGCACGATGGGGCCATGACGATGGAAGGACCCCGATCAGACCGGCCGCGGCGGCGGTCGTTCGCTCCAGGGGAGAAGTTGCGGCTGCTCGCCGAGTATGAGCAGGCCGTCGCCGAGGGCGACGGGAATGGGTATCTGCGTCGTAACGGCTTGTACTCGTCGTTGATGAGTGAGTGGCGCCGCGCTCGTGACGCGGGTCTGCTGGAGGGCAAGAAGCCCGGGCAGAGTGTCGGGCGTCCGAGTGGGGAGCAGGCCGAGATCACGCGGCTGCGTCGGGAGTTGGAGTTGGCGAACCGTAAGATCGCTCGGACCGAGGCGGCGTTGGACATCATGGGAAAAGCACACGCGCTCTTGGCCGAGATCTCCGAGAGCGCGAACACCGACACCAGGCCGACCAAGCCCTGACCGATGCCCACACGGCGCTGCTGGCCGCGGCGACGTCGAGCCGTGCGGCGGCCCGGCTGACCGGGATCGCCCGTAGTACCGTCCACCGACGCGCCCGTGCCCCGCAGGCGGGTGTTCCCACGCCTCGGCCGGTGCCGGCGAACCGGCTGTCCGACGCCGAACGCGCCCGGATCCTGGCCGTGCTCGACAGCGACCGGTTCGTCGACACCACCGTCACCGAGGCGTTCGCGACGCTGCTCGACGAGGGCGTCTACCTGGCCTCGATCTCCACCCTCTACCGCATCCTGCGCGCCGACAACCAGGTCGTCGACCGGCGCCGACAGGCCCGACACCCCACCCGGGCCCGCCCGGAACTGACCGCCACCGGCCCGGGGCAGGTATTCACCTGGGACATCACCAAACTGCCCGGCCCGGCCAAGGGCGTCTACTACGACGCCTACGTCATGATCGACATTTGGTCCCGGTACGTCGTCGGGCACCACGTCGCCGCCCGCGAGAGCGCCGAGATCGCCCACGACTTCATCTCCGACATCATCGCCACCCACGGTGTCCCGCAGGTCGTGCACGCCGACCGCGGCACCTCGATGACCTCCAAACGCGTCGCGACCCTGTTGGCCGACCTCCGCGTCACCCGATCGCACTCTCGCCCACGCGTGAGCAATGACAACCCGTTCTCCGAATCCGCGTTCAAGACCGTGAAGTACCACCCCACGTTCCCCGAACGCTTCGGGTCCCTGGCAGACGCCCGCGCGTTCTGCGACACGTTCTTCCAGTGGTACAACCACGAACACCACCACGCCGGCATCGGTCTGCACACCCCCGCCGACGTCCACTACGGCCACGCCACGACCCAGCAGAAGCAACGCGCCCACGCCCTCGACGCCGCCTGGACCGCACACCCCGAACGCTTCTCCCCCCGACCCAGACCCAAGGCGCTGCACCTGCCCGGCACCGTCTGGATCAACCCCACCGAACCCGCTACCGATCAACCGATGCCACAAGCGGCGTAACACCCACTGGTCCCATCAGCCTTGACAAGTTCCGATCCGGCAGCGAGGCGGGTGTAGGTGTCACCGTTGCGCAGGTGAGCCAGGGCGAGCAGTGCCTACCGCCCCGCGTCGAGGCGCCGCCACCTGGATCGGCGCTGGTGGCGGTGGCTTCGGATGCGATCGGCCAGGTGGTTCAAGGTCCGGCTGGACAACGAGATCGTGGACGGGTAAGACAGCACAGGCGAGGCTCCCGGTCGGGGCATCGGGTTTTGGTCGATTTGCTGTCTTACCTGGAGCCTCGCCCTCATCGACCCCCAGGCTACGAACGCCATCCCTGACCTACGGGATCAGGTTGGAAAAAGCTCAAAGGTTTCCGCTGTCGGGATTCCATCGCGCATGGGTGGACATCTTGAAGGAACTGGAAGAGTGTCAGCTTCTTTGCGGAGCCTGCCACAAGGAAAAGTCTCTCGCGGAGAACGGAGCGATTTTTCGGAAAGGTTGTGGGTCTGTCGCCCAGTACACCCGGGGCTGCCGGTGCGCTGGCTGCGTCACGGAGATGAGAGAGGCCCGACGGCGCTGGAACGCGAAGTACAGAGGACGACCGTAGTCACGCACGCTGTGGGCGACTGGACGCCCGCCGGTCTGTAAAGCAGGTGCCTTGCGGCATACCTGGTTCGAGCCCAGGAGCGTGCACGCTGCACCCGGGTGCGTGCACGCTCAGGGAGTTCGAATCTCTCCGCTCCCACGTTGCCCTCGTAGCGCAGTGGATAGCGCACCAGGTTCCGAACCTGGGGGTCGCTGGTTCGAATCCAGCCGGGGGCACGCAGGATCGAGTGCCCGAGTGGTTAGGGAGCGGTCTGCAGCACCGCGTACGCCGGTTCGAATCCGGCCTCGGTCTCCAACGTCTGCCATTTGCTGTGCAGTTGCCAGCCCAGTCCACGTATGGTCGGCCGGCTGTTGGTGGCCAGTTCAGATTCCCCGCTGGCGGCCACTTAGCGGGGAGGTATCTGGCCGTAGATGACTACTCAGCGCTGATCCCTCCCGGTGCTGCGCCGCGCACCCGGCCGAGCTATAACGACGTGATGGGAACAACGCCGACCCTTGTCCTCATCAGCGGACCGTCGGGGGCTGGCAAGACGACACTCGCCCACCTGCTCGCCCGGCGAATCGGTTGCCCGGCGATCTGCCGGGACGAGATCAAGGAGGGCATGGTCCACGCGGCCGGCGACTTCATCGCCGCACCGGCCGACGAGCTGTCCCTGAGGACCCTGCCCACGTTCTTCAAGGTGCTTCAACTGCTGTTGACCGCAGGCGTCACCACGGTCGCCGAGGCGGCCTTCCAAGACCGCCTGTGGCGCCCCGGCCTGCAGCCATTGATCGGGATCGCCGACATCCGGGTTGTGCATTGCCAGGTCGACGCGCAGACGGCCTTTGACCGTGTCCAGCGACGGCAGGACGAGAACGCGACTCGGCGTGCCCATGCCGACGCCTACCTCGGCGACCATCAAACCCATGCCGTCGGCCACGACGGCTTCCAGCCCATCCGGCTCGACGTGCCCGCGATCGAGGTGGACACCAGCGACGGCTATCGCCCTGGACTCGACGAGATCGTTGCCTTTGCGAACGCAGGGCGATGAGGTACCTGTCGTTACCTTGCGTAGCTTTGGTACTGGCCGTCCACGGGGAAATTCAGCTGGCCGCCGACAGCCGGCGAGGCAAGCCAGAAGGGGTGCGGGGGCGTGGTCGTTTCGTTCGGGGTGGACATCACCATCGACGGGGTTGAGATCGAAGACGTCGGCTTGACGTGGGGATGTCCCCGCTGCGCAGGCGGCGTGGTGAACGGCGGGACCACCATCGGCCGGCGGGCATCGTCCAGCCATAAGTCGCCCCCACAACGCGCCCTCATCGTCTGCGGTGACCAGCGTGAACCCGGGCCGCATCGCCTCGCCGGGCAGGCCGTCAGCAAACCGCCGAACCTGCTCTGGCCCCTCCCTGTACGGAGGCTCCGCATACACCACCGCGTACAAGTCGACTATCTCTAGGAGCCAGGAAGCGGTGGGCAAACCAGCGAGCGCAGAGTATGTGAGTGCCATCAAACCTCGCCGATGAGACCGTCGCAGTCGCCTCCGCCAGGTTGTTGATCACAACCCGATACGAAGACGCGAATCGGGTTCTCACCAGGGCAGCATATCGTGCCCGTGGAATAGACATCCTGTGGGTCCGTCCTCAGGCAGTGTTGCAAGCCAGGCGAGAGAATCGGCAGCTTCCTGCGGCGAATGATTCGCTTTTCCATACGCTAGTCGCGTCTCGACCTTCCCAGGGCTGGCCGCGTTCACGAGAATTCCCTCGGGATGAAGTTCGGCGGCGAGGATACAGGTCAGAGCGTTGACTCCGGCCTTCGACACGCGATATGCCACGCTGCCTGGCCCCATGTGAGCAAACGTCCCCATGTGACTAGTGATGTTGACAATCCGGCCGTAGCCATTCTTCTTCATCTCTGGTACTGCTGCTGTGCAGCAGCGCCACGTCCCCATGATGTTCGCTTCCAGAGTTGCCCGGACCTTCTCCATATCGGCGGCAGCGGCGAGCTGCCCTCGATCGATTGCGATGGCGGCGTTGTTGACGAGCACGTCCAAGCGGCCATGGAGGTAGCCGACATCAGCCATCAGACGGGCCACGCTCGCGGCGTCCGTGATGTCAAGCTGGTGCCCGGAGGCTGGTAGGCCTTCACGAGCTAGGTCACCCGCCACGCGGTCGGCCGCTTCTTCGGAGCGTGCTGTCACGATCACGTGGATGCTCTGCTGCGCGAGACGGCGGGCGAGCGCCAATCCGAGGCCACGGTTCGATCCCGTCACCACGGCCACTCGCTGTTCATCGGTCATGAGACGAGGCTCCGTACCTGCTCATCGAGCTGCTGGACGGCCGGGTGCTGATGCCTTGTCAAAAGACCGTGGATGTCGATGAGTCGCCGCTGGTTGCGTACGGAGCGGGCGGCAGCGATGTCCGGTACTGCCTGGCCGACAAGAGCACAGGCATGTTCGATATCACCGAGGTTCAGCATGGCATCGGCACGCCAGACAAGGTAAGTGGCCCGGTCGCGGCTCCGCTCGTCTGGCTGGAGAGCGAGTGTCCGTGCCAACCACTGGTCAGCGGCCTGGTGGCGTTGCAGTAGCAAGTAACAGGCAGCAGTCTGAGCACAATACTCGGCTTGATCGAAGTACGCTGCCCATGCGGGCGTCGGCTCGTCGTCTGCGAGTGACATCTCGGTCTCGGCCTGACTGAGCAGGCGCTCGCACGCTGTGGCATCGCCAAGGACAGCGTGCGCGCGTGCCTCTCGTGTCGAGAGCATTGCGCGGACACGTGCCGGCGCGCCACTGGCACCAGCGCGGGCGGCGCTGGCCAGCTCAAGCGCTTCCACGGGGCGGCCGGTGTCGACGCGTTGCAGACTCATACACTTCAAGATGTTGGCACCGGCAGCCCGATCCTCCGCCGCGTGCGCTGACCTTAGAGCGGTAAACCAGTACCGTTCGGCAGCTGCGTGAAAGCCAGCGTCGAAGCTGGCCCATCCCGCGATCCGGCCCAGCTCAGCAGCGATCGTAAAGAGCCGTTGTCCGGTGGGCGTCGAGTATGAACCACCGGCGAGGAGGTCGGTTACTAGACGTAGCTCGGCGTCGACAAGGCCTCGGATGCTGCCTCCGCCCAAGCTTGCATCCATCCTGCGCAGCGTTGGTAGTCGCTGCTCAAGACAGTCGACCAGTTCACGGTCAATCCGGCCTCCTTGAAGCGCGGCTGACAGTCGGGGTGCTTCGATGCCGAGCCACTGCTCTGCGACGGTGGTGGCGAGCCCCGCCCCCATGGTCAGGAACCCACGACGGTCTAGCACGGCTGAGCCTGCTGTCTCGTCGAGAAGCGCAAGCGCACCTGTGGCCGTCCAGGGGGTTGAGACGCTGACCGAAGGGCCTGCCGGAAGCCAGTGAGGCCAGCCTCGCTGTCGCACCGTCTCTTCTGGGATCCCAAGTTCCGCTGCCAGAGCCATCTGCGTCGGGTCATCGGGTACCACGCCCCATCGTTCCCAGCGCCATGCCTTTTCACGACGAGCAGCCGTATTCAGGCGCCGAGCTATCACGTTGACTAAGTCCTGGTGAGTCCAGTTTCGCTGCTGTCGAACGTAGCTCAGCGGGTGAACCAGAAGCTGGCTCGCGGATGTCGCTGCTCGCGCCATCGCACCTCCCTCGCGTCGCGACCACTCTATCCCTCGATGCCCTGCGAAGTGACCTGTGACCTTCACAAATGGGCGGACGACAGGAGGAGACAACACCAAGACAACAGCGTAGCGGTCGACCGGTGAGGCCAGACCACGGTTATCTATCGCACAGCGGCTCTTGTTTCTAGAACGTGCGGAAGGTTCTGCTGTGCCTGTTGCTCGGAGGTTGGCGTTGTTGCTGGCCATCCCTTTGTCCGCGACGGTGTTGTTCGCGGGGTGGGGTGTGGTGTCGGCGGGCTTGCAGGGGCGTGGCGCCGACCGTTTGCAGTCCTTGGTGGCGGTGTCCGCCGCGGTGGGTGAGCTGGTTGATGAGCTCGGCCGCGAGCGAGTGACGGCGGCGGAGTTGGTATCGAGCGCGCGTGGCAGTGCCAACCCGCTGTTGGAGCAGGTTGCTCGCACGGATCGGGTGGTTGGGGAGTACCGGCAGCGCCGTGGCCGCCTCGGTGCCAGCGATCGTGACGCTGAGCGGCTGTTGGCACCGATCGATGGCCAGTTGATGCGGTTGCCCGGGTTGCGGGAGCAGGTGCGGGACCGGTCGGTTTCGCGTACGGCGGTGCTGGTGCGTTATCGGGTGGCGATCTCGCTGGGATTGGCGGTGCGCGAGACCGTTGGTCAGGTCGGTGGTGCCGATGGGCAGGTCGCGGACCGGCTGCGGGTGGCGGCGGCGTTGTCGCGGGCGTCGGAGTACGCGGGTATTCAGCAGACGGCGGTGCTCGCGGCTGGTGGTGGTGTGTTGACGCCGGCGTTGCAGCAGGAGTTGGCGGGGGCGCGTGCGGGTTACGAAGAGGCGTTGCTGACGGTGACGCAGCGGTCGTCGGGGCGGTGGCGGTCGTGGTTGGACCAGGCGCTGTCCGGTCCGGAGGTTCTCGCGGCGCAGCGTGTCGATGACGCGGTCACCCGGAACAGGGTGGGGTCCCGCCTGCGTGTTGACGTCGACGAGTGGGCGCGGGTCAGCGCGCAGCGTCGTGAGCGTCTGCACGTGGTGCAGACGCGGGTCGACGCTGACATCGCCGCTGAGGTGTCGCGGCGGCGCGCCGAGCAGTGGGCCACCACAGGCGTGTTGTCCGGCGCGGCCCTGGCGTTGGTGGCTGTGGCGGGTGTGCTGGCGCTGCGGCAGGGCCGGGCGTTGACGTCGCGGCTGCGGCGGGTCCGGGACGCGGTGACGGGCATGGCCGCCGTGGATCTGCCGGACCTGGTGCGGCGGGTGTCAGTGGCCGATCCGGCGGATCCAGCGGCGATGCCGCCCGCTCCGGCGGCACTCGCGGCAGCGGGTGGGAGCCGTGACGAGGTTGATGAGGTCACTGCCGCGTTCGACACCCTCGCGGCAGCGGTGTATCGGATCGCCATCGACTTGTCGCGGCAGCGGCGGGTCGCCGCAGGCGCGGTGGAGGCGGTCGGACGCCGGTGTCAGGGGATGGCGCACCGGTTGCTGCGGGAGCTGGACCTGGCCGAGCGCGACGAGGCGGACTCCCGGACGCTGGCGACGTTCTTCCGGCTCGACAATCTCGCCGCCCAGTTGCAGCACGCCACGCAGAGCCTGCTGGTGTTGTCGGGTCGTTCTCTGGGGGCGGTGCATCCGGAGCCGGTGGCGTTGGTGACGGTGGCGCAGGCGGCGTTGAGCCGGATCCAGGAGTACCGGCGGGTCGTGTCGGGTGCCATCGATGAGCGGGTGGCGGTGCCGCCAGCGTTGATCGACGACCTCGTGCACCTGCTGGCGTCGCTGTTGGACAACGCGACCCGTTACAGCCCCGACGAGGTGGTGGTCACGGGGCATCTGCTCGGTGACCGAGTCATCGTCCAGGTCACCGACACCGGCTCGGGGATCGAACGGGAGCTGCTGCGGCGGCTCAACAGCGAGCTGGCCGACCCGGCGCCCATGATCGAGGTGGAGCACATTCGTCGGCAGGGCGTGGCCACGGTGGCGCTGCTGGCGGCGGCACATGGCCTGCGGGTGCGGCTGCTGCCACGGCAGACGGGTGGCACGGTCGCGGAAGTCGAGATTCCGGCCAGCAAGCTCCTGGTCGCGACCACGCCGCCACCGGCGTTGCCCACGGGCCCGGTGGCGGGCCGGCGGGCACCCGGCACCAACCCTACGGCCCCTCATGTCCCCGCCGCGCAGGCCCTGCGGACCCCCGGCCAGCCGGCGGCGTCGACGAGGCGTGTCGAGTCACCCGTGCCGCATCCCGTGGACGTGACGACCCAGATACTGCCGGTCGTCCCGCCGCCACGTGCGGCGCGCGGTGTGGACCAGGTGACTCCCGTCTTCGACGAGGTGGCTCGGCGCTCGCCCTGGTTCGAGGAAGGCGCGACCGTGCACCTGCCCGCGGCGGCGCGCCTGCCCGCACCGCGTCCCCGGCACGACGAGCCGGCGACCACCCCCAACGGATTGCCGCGGCGCCAGCCGATGACCGCCTTCGTACCCCCTTCACGGCCTGGCCCGGCAGTGCTTCCCGATCCGTCTTCCCGCGGCCTGGCGGCTACGGCTGCCGCCTATCAGCGTGGCCTCAGCCACCGCCGTTTCCCCTCGAAAGGTCACCCCTGATGAATGCAACCAGCCCTAACCTCAGCTACCTGTTGACCAACAACCTCGCCGAGCGGGTGGCGGGGATCAGCCAGGCCGTCGCGGTGTCCGCCGACGGGTTGCTCCTGGCGTGGACCGACGGGCTCAACCACGACGCCGCCGAGCGGGTCGCGGCCGTAGCGGCGGGCTTGAGCAGCCTGCTCAACGGTGCCGCACTCGACCTGAACGCGGGCCCCGTGCAGGGCAACATCACCGAACTCGGGGCGGGCTTTCTGATCCTGATGGCGGTCGGCAGCGGCGCGTCGCTGCTCGCGCTGACCACCCGCGACGCCGATCTCGCCTTCGTCACGACCGAGTTGGGGCGTTTCGCCGAGCAGGTGGGCGACCAACTGACCCCCGCGTTCGCCGGGGCCCTCACCGTGGCGGGCCGGAGATGACCGTCCCGGCCCCCGCCACCAGCCCTCGGCCGACGCGTGACGCGTACCCGGGTGTGAAGCTGATGTTGACCGGCCCGTTCGGGGTCGGGAAGACGACGCTGGTCGGGGCGGTGTCGGACATCGCCCCGGTCACGACCGAGGTGCGGATGTCGACCCCTGGCGTCGACGGCACCTCCCGCAGCCCGGCGAAGACAACCACGACGGTGGCGATGGACTTCGGTCGTCTCGACGTCGACGGGGTGACCCTCTACGTCTTCGGCACGCCCGGACAGGACCGGTTCTGGTTCATGTGGGACGCGATCAGCCGCGGCGTCGCCGGCGCGGTGGTCCTGGTCGACGTGCGCCGGTTGCAGGATTCGTTCCGGCACCTGGACTACGTCGAACACGCCGGGATGCCGTTCGTGGTCGCGGTCAACCACTTCCCCGACGCCCGCGCCGTTGCGGTGTCGGACGTGCGGGAGGCCCTGACCCTCGGTACGGACGTGCCGATCGTGGATGTCGACGCCCGGGACCGCGACAGCGTCCGGCACCTTCTCATCGCTCTCGTCCAGCACGCCCTCACCCACGCCACCGCCGCCCCCGCCCCCGCTGCGGCCTGGGCCGTTCGGCGCTGAACGGCTTGCGCGTGCACCTGTCACCTAACGCGAAGGAGCCCCTTCCATGACCCATCCGCCTCGACGTGCCCAGCGTGGACTCGCTGCGGCAGCCGTCGCCGGCCTGCTGCTCACCACCACCGCCTGCACCACCACCAGCGCAGACACGACCGCGGTACGGATCGGACTGCTGGTGTCGCTGTCGGGTACCTACACCGCAGTCGGTGAGGACATGCAGCGCGGCTTCCGCCTCTACCTCGACACCCACGGCGGCAAGCTCGGCGGCCGAACGATCGACCTGGTCGTCGCCGACGAGGGCGACGGCCCGGCCACCGCCGTCCCCGCCGCCCGCAAGCTCC
This sequence comes from Micromonospora sp. PTRAS2, assembly GCF_054052245.1. Taxonomy (NCBI): domain Bacteria; kingdom Bacillati; phylum Actinomycetota; class Actinomycetes; order Micromonosporales; family Micromonosporaceae; genus Micromonospora; species Micromonospora sp. PTRAS2. The sequence goes on along the minus strand of NZ_JBSWBU010000013.1, from coordinate 40,239 downwards.
TGGAACGCGACCGGGTCGTCGCGCTGACCGGACTTGTCGGTGGGGCGACGGTCGACAAGGTCCAGACCCTGACCACCGAACGGAAGATCCCCCTGGTCGGCGGGAACGCCCGGCCGGCGTTCGCGGCGGTCGGCGGGAAGCCTCGGGACCTGACCTACACGTGGCACACCTCCTACAACAGCGACGAGCCCGGCATCGCCATCGCCGAGTACGTCAAGACGCAGGTGGCCGATGGGACGGTGTACGCGATCGGCCCCGACTACCAGGGCGGCTGGGACGAGCTGCGCGGCTTCACCGACACGTTCACCCGCCTCGGCGGGAAACTCGCCAACCCGGACGGCAAGGCCCTGTTCACGCCGTTCCCCGGCACGGGGAACTTCCTGCCGTACCTGAACAAGGCCGCCGAGTCGAACCCGGCGGCGGTGTACACGTTCTACGCCGGCGCCGCGTCAGTCGCGTTCGTGACGCAGTACCGCAAGTCCGACCTCGCCGACGTGCCTCTCTACGCGGCCGGGTTCCTCACCGAGGGCTCCGTCCTGCCGGCGCAGGGCACGGCGGCCACAGGAATCCGCAACGTCCTCAACTACAGTCCCACCCTCGCCAACACCGCGAACCAGGACTTCGTGGCCGCATGGTCCGCCGCCGGGCACCCCGGCCAGCCGACCACCTACGCGATGGCCTCCTACGATGCCGCCGCAGTCCTCGACCGGGCCCTGTCCACCGTCGACGGGCCGGTCACCGGGGAGAAGCTCAACGCCGCCATCGGCACGGTCGGCAGGGTCGTCTCACCGCGTGGGGACTGGCAGTTCCACCCCACGCTGCACCGGCCGGTGCAGCGCTGGTACCTGCGCGAGGTCCGGCCCGACGGGCCCGTGCTGTCCAACGTGCTGGTGCAGGACCTCACCACCCTGCCCGCCAACTGACCCCCCGCACCGCCTCACCCGCAGAAGGAGGTGCTGTGGACACCTACCTGATCCCCGCCGTCGACGCGATCACCTACGGGCTGCTGCTCGCGATCGCCGCCGCCGGCCTCACCCTGGCCCTCGGCGCTGGCGGAGTGCTGAACCTCGCCCACGGCACCCTTCTCGCCGCCGGCGGGTACGTCGCCGCCGCGACCAGCTCCGGCACCTGGACCAGCCTCGCCCTCGCCGTCGTCGCGGCAACCACGGTCGGAGCCGCAGGCGGAACCATCCTCGCGGCGGGCACCGCCGCGCTGGCCGGCCGGGGCCACCTCCACCAGGCACTGCTGACCTTCGGTGTCGCGCTGATCGGCGCCGACCTGCTGACCACCATCTTCGGACCCGACACGCGTCGCCCGCAGGTACCGGCCCCGTTGGACGCCACCCTGACGGTGGCGGGGCACCGGTACCCGGCCGACCGGCTCGCGGTCCTCGTCGTCGCCGTGATGGTCGCCGCCGTCGGATACGCGGTGCTGCACCGCACCCGCGCCGGACGACTCGTCCGCGCCACCGTCGACGACCGGGCAATGGTCGCCGGCATCGGCGTCAACCCCCGCACCGTGGACGCTACGGTCCTGATCGCCTCCGGGGCTCTCGCCGGCCTCGCGGGTGCACTCGTCACCCCGATCCTCGGCGTGGGACCGGGCACCGCCGACACCACCCTGCTGCTGTCCCTGGTCATCGTGGTCTGCGGCGGTCTCGGATCGGTGCCCGGCGCGGTCGCCGCCGCGATCGGTGCAGGCCTGGTCCAGACCATCGGGGTGATCACCGCACCGGCGTGGGCACCGTACCTGCTCGTCGCCGCGATGGCCCTCTCGCTGCTCACCCGCCGCACCCCACAACCCGGGGCACGCCGATGAGCGTCGACACCTTCACCAACCTGGCCACCGGCCGCATCCTGCGGCTACAACAGCGCGCACGGCCATGGGCCGGGCCCTCGCTGGCGGCTGTCGCGGTAGCCGCAGTGGCGGCCACGCCGGACGGCTACCTACACGCCACCGTGGCGCGGATGCTCCCTCTGGCCCTGCTCGCGGTCAGCGTCGCCGCCATCACCGGCCACGCCGGCCTGCCGACCCTCGGCCAGGTCGCCCCCTACGCCGCCGGCGCCTACACCACCGCCCACCTCGCCCTGGCCGGTGTCACCCTCGCCGCGGCGCACCTGCTCGTCGCCGCCGTCGCCGGAGCCGCCACCGCGGGACTGCTCGGGGCGCTGCTGGTCCGCTACCGCGGCACCGTGGTGCTGATGCTCAGCCTCGCGGCGGCGGAGCTGACCGCGATCACCGCTGGCCAGTGGCGCACCGTCACCGGCGGCACCGACGGCCTCGCCGGCATCCCCGCCGCCCACCTGCTCCCCGGCACACCGGCGCTGACCGCCGACCGGCCGCTGCTGCTCTACACCGCCACCATCACGATCACCGCAACCACCGCCGCGACATACCTCCTCCACCGCTGGCAGACCCTCCTCACCGCCGTACGCGACAACGAAAGCCGCGCCGCCGCCAGCGGCCACCCGACCACCGGCTACCTGTGGATCACACACACCGGCGCGGGGGCCCTGGCCGGCATCGCCGGTGCCCTGCTCATCCACACCCACCGGTGGATCACGCCCGCCGACGTCGGATTCGGCACCGCGGCCCTGGCCCTGCTCGCCGTGGTCATCGGCGGCCCCCGCTGCCTGCCCGCCGCCGCCACCGCAGCCGTGCTCGTCCTCACCGTCCGCGACGTCGCCGCCGCGCCGTGGCCCGGCCACGCCCCACTCCTACTCGGCGGCCTGTTCGTCGCCGCCGTCTACCTGCTGCCCGGCGGCCTGGCCGCCCTCCCCACACACCTCCCCACCGCCGCTGCCAGGCGGGCCCGACCGGCCACCTGCCGCACCACCCCGCCACCGGCCGACAGGAGCCCCGCATGAGCACCGGCCAGCCCGTCGACGCCAACGACTGCGTCCCGTCACGGCGCGCACACGCCGACATCGACCGCGCCCACGGCACCGGCCTGACCGCCACCGGCCTGCGCCACAGCTACGGCAAACTCACCGTGCTCGACCTCGACGCATTCGCCATCGCGCCCGGTGACCGACACGCCGTCATCGGCCCCAACGGTGCCGGCAAGTCCACCCTGCTGAACCTCCTCGCCGGCACCATCGGACCCACCACCGGCCAGATCACCCTCCACGCCCAGACCATCACCCGCCGCCGCGCACCGTGGCGTGCCCGCGCCGGCATCGGCCGCACCTTCCAACACCCCACCGTGTACCCCGGCCTGACCGTGCTGGACTGCGTACGCATCGGCGGCTGGCACCACCGCCACAACCCCCACCACACCCCACACGAGCTGCTGAACCTCGTCGGCCTCGCCGGCTACGCCGACGAACCGGCCGGCCACCTCGCACACGGGCACCGCCGGATGCTCGACCTCGCCGTCGCCCTCGCCGGCCAACCACGGATCCTGCTCCTCGACGAACCCGCCGCCGGCCTCACCGACACCGAAACCACCCAACTGCTCGACATCCTGACCAGCCTGCCCGGCTGGCTGGCCATGCTGATCGTCGAGCACGACATGACCGTCGTAACCGCCCTGGCCGACTGGACCACCGTGCTGCACCACGGCCGCCGCATCACCGACGGCCCCACCGCCGAGGTCCGCGCCGACCCCACGGTCGCTGCCCTCTACCTCGGCACCCCGGAGACGACCGATGCTGCGCATCAATGACCTGACCGTCGGCCACCACCCCGACACCCCCGTCCTCCGCCGCGCGAGCATGGTCCTGCCACCACACGGCGTACACGCTGTCATCGGCCCGAACGGCGCCGGTAAGACCACCCTGCTGCACACCATCGCCGGGCACCTGCGGCCCGCCGCCGGGCACATCGTGCTCGACGGCCACGACATCACCGGCATCCATCCGACCCGCGCAGCACGCACCGGAATCGCCCTCGCCCCGCAGGGCCGCCGACTGTGGCCCTCCCTGACCGTCCACGAGCACCTCACCATCACCCGCCCCACCACTCGGAAGCAGGACCGAGGCCAGTCATGGAACCTCGACCAGCTCCTGGACCTGTTCCCCGAACTCGCCGCCCGGCTCCGCCACCGCGCCCACCAGCTCTCCGGCGGCGAACAACAGATGCTCACCATCGCCCGAGCCCTACGCCTGGCCCCCCGGCTGCTGCTGTGCGACGAACCCACCGAAGGACTCGCCCCCACCGCAGCCACCCGCATCCGTACCGCGCTGGCCGGCCTTCCCCGATACGGCGTCACCGTCCTGATCACTTTGCCCCAGGCCCGCGTCGCCACCGCCCTCGCGCACACCGTCCACGTCCTGACCAGCGGACGGATCAGCCCAGCCCTGGACCCGGACACCGACGACGCCGACACGCTGATCCGCCGCCACCTCGGCCTCACCACCGCACAGCCGCCCTCCGGGCCCCGTTCGCCGATCGCAGTTGCCGCCGGCCACCAGCCGCCCACTCACAGCCGGTGCCCTTCCTCCAGGGATGACTCATGAGACGCCGGGCTGCTCACAGGACGGCCGCCGCCGTCACCGTCCTTCTCCTGACGGCAGCGACCGGCGGCGTACCCACGGGCAGGTTTCCCGCCGCCCCCACGTCGGTCGCGGCCTGCGTCGTGCCTCCGGCGACGCCCACCGCGAGCGGCGACCTTGCCGCCGTCGCCGACCGGCACGAGCCGACCCGCCTGCGGCACCCCACCACGGCACGCCCGGTCCTGCGGGATCTCGCGGCGCAGATGACCACGGCGCCCTGCGACCACATCCAAGGCCGGTTCAACCACGTCTGGTTCCGGCAGTGGGGATTCAGCGGTCGGGTCCAGGAGATCCTGCGGTGGTTCGACCAGGAGGGAGCTGGAGCGGCACTGGCCACCCGCTATCCACCGGAGCGGACAGCGGTGAACCGGCAGTGGTGGCGACCGGGACAGCACCTCTACGACACCTTCGGCTGGCCCCTCCCGCGCACCAACCCCTACCGGGACGCTGACCTGCTCCGCCACGCCCTGAACATCACGTCCCAGTGCGCCGACAACGATCCGGCGGAAGCAGTGCTGGGCATGATCGACCTCGCCAGCTGGCACAGCCCCTACGAAACGGGACGCCACACCACGCTGACCATCCTGGCCGACCTCCCGCACCTCACCGCCTACCCGGCCGTCGCCGACCGAGCAGGCCGCGTCGGTGTCGGCGTCGCAGCCGTCGACGCCGACGGCTACCGGTACCTACTGATCCTGCACCCGGCCACCGGAGAAGCCCTCGCCTACGAGATCTCCCACCTCCGGGCAGGCACCTGGCAAGTGGTCACATACGCGCTGTTCCTCGCGCGCACCCGCACCGACAACCGCTGGTGGGAACCAGCCACCACCGACTACGAGCGGCAATGGTGGGACCCCACCCACCCTCCACCTGCAGAAATGGTTCCGCAGCGGCGACGCAGCTGGATCGAGTACCCGCCCCCACTCTGCGTCCCATCGTCAGAAGGAGAGACGCCGTGATCAGCACGGAGAGCAGCTACCAGTTCCGCAACAACCACAGCCAACTCGGCCCGCTGCAGGCGGTCCTCGACCCGATCACCCGACGAGAACTCGCCGCGGTCGGCGTGAAACCCGGACAACGGGCCCTGGACGTCGGCGCCGGAGCAGGCTCGATCGTCGCGCACCTGGCCGGTCTCGTCGGCCCACACGGCAAGGTCACCGCCGTCGACGCCGACACCCGTCTGCTGCACCCCACCGCAGTGATCGACGTCTACCAGCGGGACCTGCGCCGCGAGCCCATCCCCGGCGAACCCCGCAGCATCGACCTCGCCACCGCCCGGTGCGTGCTCGAACACCTACCCAACCGACGCGACGTCCTGCGCCAGATGATCGACCTGCTACGACCAGGCGGATGGCTGGTCCTCGGGGAGATCGTCCACACCCCCGCCCTGGTGCACCGCGCCTCGAACAACACCGACAGCACCCTCATCACCGACGTCATCGAGAACATCCTCGCCATCCTGGCCGGCCGCGCCGTCAATCTCTCATGGGGCGACGAGGAACCCAATGTCCTACTCGCCGCCGGCCTCAACCACGTCCACACCCGGTGGCACTCCGAGACATGGACCGGCGGAGGACCCGGCTGCGCCCTCTACGCCGACAACGCGATCCAACTGCGCGACCACCTCATCCACCACGGCTTCACCCCGCAACAGCTCGACCGATTCGGTGAACTCATGACCGACCCCTACACCGTGGTGCGCTCCTACCAGTTCGCCTCCACCCGCGCCCAGAAACCCCAGTGACCTGCCGGACCCGGACCTGTTGATGCGCCCCGATCGCTCAGGCCCAAGGTCACCCACACTGCTCAGTCACTGGACGTAGCTCACCCATGCCTCACTCCGTCGCCCACCCGACCCCGGCTCGCACACCGGCTCTGGGAGGGCGGCAGCGGCAGCCAACCCGAATGGCTGCCCGGCCAGCCCGCCCCCGCTGTTCCTCCAGCCCGAGCGGCGGGAACCGGCCAGCGGCCGGCGGCGGAGCATCCCCAGCCCGCCGCCGGCCGTACCCACACCACCCAGGAGACGCCTCATGCATACCCACCTGGCCAGCGCCCACGGGCAGCCGCCTCCCACAAACGCCGAGGGCGGCGCCGCTACGCGGCTGCAGCCAAACGGCCTCCACGCCTCCTGGACAACTCTCACCCCACGCATCCACCACGCCAGCAACTACTTCTCGTCGCTCCTGGCCGACCAACGGATGAGGCTGGTGCCCGAACGTGATGCACAAACGTTCCTGGCCACCGTCGGTCACCTGATCGCCGGAGGTGACAACCACGCCGGCCGCACCGCCCTGCTCGCCGCCCTCGCCCCCACCTACCGGCACCTGGGCCTGCAGCCCTACCACCACCAGACGCTCGTCGACGCCCTCACCGCCACGGTCGCCCGCTACGCGCCCACTACCTGGACGTCCACGATCGCCGAGCAGTGGCGCCGTCACGGCCACCACGTCCTCAATCTCATCCACCGCGCCGCCCACCGCCTCACCACCACACTCCCGTGGACCCCCGCGCAGATCATCGGCCGTGACGCGGCAACCGACACCACCACCGTGCTCACCCTGCGCCCCCGCCGCCGCCTGCACTACGAACCCGGCCAGGCCCTGCCCGTCACCACACTCCACCGACCTGGCACCTGGAGGTGGTACTCCCCGGCCAACGCACCCCGCCCCGACGGCACCATCGAGTTCCACGTCCGCGCCGTCCCCGACGGACCCGTCTCGCCCTGTCTCACCCACCATGCCGCCGTCGGGGAATACGTGTGGCTCGGCCCGCCCTACCACGCCGGACTCACCCTCGACCCCGACCACCACGGCGGCCTCCTCCTCGCCGCCGGCGGCACCGGCCTGGCACCCCTACGCGCCATCGTCGAACACCTCGCCAGCACCGGCGCCACCAACGGCCGGCAGCGGCGGGTCACCCTCATCGTCGGCGCCCGCACCCTCGAAGACCTCTACGACAGCATCACCCTCGACACCCTCCAGACCGCGTATCCGGAGTGGCTGACCATCAGACCCACCTTCACCGACGACCCCCTCGTCGACCCGGCCGCCCAGGGTGACGTGCTCACCGCCGTCCTCGACCACTACCGGCCCGGCCACCACGTCCACGTCGCCGGCCCACCCGCACTCATCGACCACGCCCGCCACCGACTCCCCCTCGCCGGTATCCCCGCCGACCATCTCCACCTCGCCGAAACCTTCACCCGCCCCACGTCACCCGCGGTAGGACCAACCGGCGGCACCAGGTTCGCCCGACGGCAGGACACCATCACGCGCCGCAAGGCGGCTCCGCTGCGGTGACACCGCGTCCACCTCCTCGCAGCCGCTTGGCCCCGAGGCATTCCGGCCACGCGTCCACGGCCCCTCGACGTGCTCGGGCTGCGCTTCCCCTGCGGGATGTCCCGCCCGACACCGGATGACCCGCCTCTCCAGGCGAACCAGCCGACGTCGACAGCCGCCGCCCCACCCACCCTGACCCAGGAGCACACCCTTGCTTTCCCACCCCCGGCGTCTCCACGACGCAGTCCTCCGGTCCGCATCGGCCTGTGCGCCGTCCGCCGCTCCCGGCCGGCTGTCGCGCGTCGACCGGCGTACCCGCTGATGACGCCGATGCCGACGCTGCGCGGCTATCAGCGGGAGGCCGTCGACGCGGTGGTCGCGGCGCTGGCGGACGGCGGCCGTGGTCAGGTACGGGCGGCCTGCGGCAGCGGGAAGTCGATCGTGGCTGTGCACGCGGGGGTCCGGCTGTGTCCCTCAGGGCTGGTGGTGGTGGCCGTGCCGTCGCTGACCCTGCTGGCCCAGACGTTGAACGTGTGGGTCCGGGCGGGTGCGGCCGCCCGGGTGCTGGCGGTGTGCGGCGACGGCGGTGTCGCCGACGAAGCGGTACGGGTGGTGGACCTGACCTGCCCGGTGACCACCGACGCGGCGCAGATCGCCGGATGGGCGAGACAGCACGATGCGGCGTCGGGGTTGAGTCTGGTGCTGGTCACGCACCGGTCGGCGGACACCGTGGGCAGGGGCCTGAACGCCGCCGGGGTGGCCGCCGACCTGCTGATCGTGGACGAGGCGCACCACACGGCCGGTTGGGCGGGCAAGCACGGTGCGCTGGTGCACCGTGACGAGCATCTGCCGGCGCGGCGGCGGCTGTACATGTCGGCCACGCCCCGGCTGCTGCCGGCCAGGCTCCGCACCAGCGGCGACGGTGACGACGTGCTGTCGATGGATGAGACGGCGGTGTTCGGGCCCGTCTGCTACACGTACTCGTTCGCGCAGGCCATCAGTGACGGCTGGCTGGACGACTACCGGGTCCTCGCCATCGGGGTCACGTCCGCGCAGGCGTTGGAAATGCTGCGCGATCTGGACCCGGCCGCGGTGGTCGATGCGCGGGCCGCGCCGTTGCGGACGGTCGTGGTGCAGACCGCCCTCGTCCGGGCCGCGGCGGAGTTCGGTCTCCGGCGGATATTGGTGTTCACGCCCCGGGTGCAGGCCAGCCGGGAGTTCGCCCGCACACTGCCGGCCGCCGTGGAGTCGCTGCCTGCCGACCAACGGCCGAAGGGCCGGCTGACGGTGGGACACGTCGACGGCACCCAGAGCATCACGCAGCGGCGCCTGCACCTGCGACGGCTGGCCGACCCGCCCGAGGACGGATGGACGGTGCTGTCCAACGCGCGGTGCCTGGGCGAGGGCGTGGACGTGCCCGCCGTGGACGCGATCGTGCTCACCGCACCGAAGGAGTCCCCCGTGGACGTCGTCCAGGTGGTGGGGCGGGCGGTGCGCCGCAATCCGGCCGGTTCCGGCATCGCCACCATCCTGCTTCCGGTGCTGCTTCCGGACGACCCCGCCGACATGACCTCCGACCTGACCGGGAACATGACCCGCTGGGCGACCCTGCTGCAGACGCTGCGGGCGTTGCGGGCCCACGACAGCGCCCTGGCGGCCGACCTCGACCTCCAACGCGCCCACACCGGCACCGGGGCCGCGGAGTTGCCGCCGCGGCTGCTGGTCCGCCTGCCCGACGGATACGCCTCCGAGCAGTTGCTGCGGCACCTGACGGTGCGGGTGCTGGAGGAAACCACCCCCGACTGGATGGTCGGCTACGGCGCCCTGCGCGACTTCCACGCCGACCACGGCCACACCAGGGTCCCGACCGGTCACCTCCGGCATGGTGTCCGCCTCGACCGGTGGGTCTTCCGGCAACGCGCCGACCACAAAGCCGGCCGCCTGGCCCAGGACCGCGTCGATCACCTGAACGCGCTCGGCTTCCACTGGGAACCCCGGGAAGGAATCTGGGCCCGAGGGCTCACCTACGCGCGACGGTTCCACGCCGAGCACGGACACCTGCACGTCCCCCACGGCCACGTCCTCGACGGGTTCGACCTCTACAACTGGCTGTGGCAGCAACGCGCGGCCCGCCGCGCCGGCACCCTGCCCACCGACCGGGTCGCCGACCTCGACGCCCTAGGCATCGACTGGAACATCCGAGCAGCCCACCACGACGGGTACGCCGCCGCCCGCCGGTTCCACGCCGACCACGGCCACCTCGACGTTCCCTTCGGCCACACCGTCAACGGCATCGACCTCTACCGCTGGCTCTCCGCCCGACGCGTCGACCACCAGAAGGGGGCCCTCAGCGCCGAGCGGGTCCGCGCCCTGGAAACACTGGGCATCCACTGGTCCATCCGCGAAGCCGCCTGGCAGCGCAACCTCGCAGCGGCCACCGCCTACTACCAGCGCGAGGGCCACCTGTACCCCCGCAAAGGCCACCGCGAAGGCGACATTGACCTGTCTAGGTGGCTCAGCAAGCAACGTGCCGCCCGTCGCGCCGGCACCCTGACCGACCCGCAAATCGCCGCCCTCGATGCCATCGGCATGCAGTGGAAGATCCCCTCCGGCCGGGCCCGCACCCGCCAGGTCACCGCCCGCCGCCGGACAAGCACCCCGCACCCGGCCCCAGCAAACCCCACGCCCGCCCACCACAGCACCCCACCCACGGAGCAACCATGATCCCCATCGCGTTGTTCAACTTCGAAGCCGGCGGCCTCCGCCACGGCCAACGCAACCTACGCCCCCTCGTGGACGCCTTCCACGACGTGCAGGCCCCGCCCGCACTGATCCTGCTCTGCGAGGCCAAGACCTGGCACGAGGACGGCCAGCGCCCCCTGCACCACGCCGCGGAACTGCTCGCCGACCGGTTCGACCGCCCCTACGTCGGCGTGCTCGGCCACGACCCACACAGCCCCATGCCACCCGCCATCCTCTACGACCCGACGCTGCTGACCCTGCGCTCCTGGCCCGCCCCCGCCGACCCGCACGTCTTCGCCGACAAGCGCAACATCGCCATCTTCGCGATCCGCGACACCGGCGAACCCGGCACCCCCGACAGCCGCACCACCTTCGCCGCAGCCGTCACCCACTGGGACCCCCACTGCGGCATCCGCCGCCGCCAACAGGCCGCCCTGCTCGACCGCTACGGCACCACCGACATGCCCGTCATCGTCGGAGGCGACCTCAACAGCACCGCCTCCGGCCCCCACCTCCCCCAACGCGACTGGGCAGCCGCCGGCCACCGCGCCCGCGCCCAGAAAGCACGCCGACACCCCGACGGCACCTGGACCGCCGACACCGACGCCGTCGACCACCTCATCGGACGCTGGAACCCCGAAACCCACCGCCGCACCGACGGATGCGGCTTCCACGCCCTCGCCGAACTCGCCCGGACCACCAACCCCCACATACCTCTGCTCCCCACCGTCAACCACGACATCGACGCCGGCGGCGGCCTGCTCATCGACTGGCTCCTCGCCAACGACACCATGCGCCCCCACGTCGACCCCGACAGCTACCGCGTCCACGTCCCGGCACAACAGCCCTACCCCTCCGACCACCGGCTCGTCACCGCCACCCTGGTCTTCGACACCCCACCACCGACACCCCGTCACCACCCCCACGACCGGCCCCCTCACCCAGCAGCAACCGGAAGCCGGCCCCCGCCCGTGCGGTCCCCACCGCTGAACCGACCTCCCCGCGGGTGGGCCGACGACGGAGTAGGCCCCCGGGGGCCGAGGCGAGTGACATGCAACATCGGCTACCCCAAGGCCCCTGACCACCCTGCCCTCCGGCGCGGAGGACTGACGTCGACCAGCCATCGAGGTTGAACGCCGGCCGGGCCACGCCGCCTGTCGGGCATCCTCCCGGCCGATGAACTCGCGCCCGGGCCGATCGAGAGGTCAGACCACATCGGTCGCGCACAAGCGGTGACCGGGCGCCCAGACGCAAAAAGGCCGCTGTGCGTGTGGTGGTGGAGCAAGCTCCACCACCACACGCACAGCTATTGGTCGGTACGCCGCGTCCGGTCATCGCCTCGGCTACCGAGGGCACGGACGGTGGTACTGAGTTTGATCGGCAGACCTTCGTCGCCCTTAAGGAAGGGTGCGATCTCGATGGTGCGGCGGAGGCTGCGACCGGGACCGTACGGCTGTTGGCGGTCGTGGCCGGAGACCCAGTAGCGGTAGTCGGGCTTGGCCCGCGTGGAGCCATCACCAGCTTTGCCTCGTTGAGGTGCGGCGGCGGTGCTGCGCGGTGCGATACGCACGATCTTGACCTCGGGGGCAGGACGCCGGTGACGCTGGTACGCCCTGGTGGTTGCCTTGGGCAGTTTCGCCGGCACTGCCTCGGCCAGTTGCTGTCTGATCAGCAGCCAGGTGGTGACGAGGGGGCCGAGCGGGTGTCGTCCGTCGAGCTTGGTCCCTCGGGTTACTTGTTCGGCGTGGATGGGTACGAGCCAGCCGATCTCGTGTCGTAGTGCGGGCATCAGGTCGTCGTCGAGGGCGGTGCCGCCGATGCTGCGGTAGCCGATGAGCTGCCAGCCGTCCGCGTGGGGTGTCCAGGACACGGCAGCGAGTTGCCGGGTGTCGCCGACGGGTTCGGACCAGGCGAGCAGCCCGGCCGGTGTGGCGGCAAGGTCGTCGGTGACGGCCGCCGGCGGCTGGTCGTTGCCGACCTCGTTGACCATGTCGGTAAAATCCTGGTTGATCCAGTACATGGGTGCGAGGTCGAGCTGGTCGGCCAGGGCCCGACGGTGGTCTGGGTCGTTCAGATGTGGGGGCAGGTGCGCGGGGCCGCGGAGGAGGCCGGTGAACCGGTCGCGGATCTTCGGCAGCATGTCGGCGGTGAGCCGGGCCGGCGGCCAGACGGTAGTGGTGAGCAGGGTCCTGCTTTCGCGGCCGAGGACGATGCCGCGGTGCAGTGCGCGGAGGACGGCGTACTCATGGTGGTGGGGCAGCCACTGCATGCGGGCGGCGCAATGGGCGGTGAGGCCCTCGGAATCGTCGGCCTCGATGAACTGGGCACACCGGTTGCAGACGTGCCACTGGTCGTTGTAGGTCTCGACGGCCGCGAGGACCGCGATCTGGATGAGGCTGGTGTGGTAGTTCCACACCGGCGGCGCGCCGGTGCAGGTGTGGCAGCGGTCGAACACGTCGTTCACCTGGTCGGCGTCGACGGGGACGACGGCGTGGCGGCCTTCGGTCACGGGATGCCGGTAGATGGTGCCGTGCCCATCGTGGTGCTCGGTGAGGGCCAACCGGCAGGTCGCGCAGGCGGTGAGGGTCGCGAGGTTCATTCGGCGCTCCCCCGCTGGTCGCGGCGCAGGTCACGCAGCCGCGGTCCACGACGGTGTACACGGTCGGGCATCGTCATGCCGTCGGCGTAGACGACGTACCGGCCGGGTCCCTGGCGCTTCGCGTGGTACATGGCAATGTCGGCGCGGTGCAGCGCGATGTCCTGCAACGGGTCGGTGCTGACCACGGTCGCGATGCCGACGCTGGCCGTGACGGTGACCGTGGCCAGGCCGCCGTCGACCTGAACGTTGACCGGCGCGGCGATGACGCTGACGATCCGGTCGGCGATGTCGCCGACCGGGTGGTGCCGCAGAGGCAGGATGGTGGTGAACTCGTCGCCGGCCAGCCGGGCGACGGTGCCGCCGTAGGTGTGGACGACCTGGGCGAGCCGGTCGGCGATCTCCACGAGCAGGTCGTCGCCCGCGTCGTGGCCATGGGTGTCGTTGACCTCCTTGAACCGGTCGAGGTCGATGAGCATGACGACGAGGCGCTGCGGTGGGGAGGTCGCGCCGACGGCGGTGTGGATGGTGCGCAAACCGGTGCGGTTGAGCAGGCCGGTGAGCGGGTCGTGGGTCAGTTGCCAGGCGGCGTCGGCCAGCTCGGCGCGCAGCCGGGTGATGGTGGGCCGGGCCGCGAGGTGACCGACGCCAGCCCCGAGGATCGCCGCCACGATGGTGGCGATCGCGAGGAGTGTGGTGAACACTGGGTTCCTCCATTCCGATGGAGAACCCGGGACGCGTGCGTTTCCTAGGCGATTTGCGTCCCGGGTCCTGAAACGACGACGGCCCGCCTGAGGGCGGGCCGCTTTCTGTGCTCGGTGTCCCGGCAACGGGCGCCGTGGGGCGGGCTCGGCGTTGCTGCCGGATGCGCTGCCGCCCGGTCGGGGAATGGCGATCACCGGGCACCGGAACTCTGTTTGGTCCGATGGCCGACGGCCTCCGCGCGAACTGGCCCGGCAGGCAGTTGCTACGGCAGATCGCGCAGGAGGTGGTGGACCAGCCAGGAGGAGGCGGTGGGCAGGACGATGACGTAGGTTGCGCCGACGCGCTCGGCGTGCACCCAGATCCTCGCGTCGGGCGGGTTCACCGAGGCCACGACGACGATGCCGCGGCAGGCGAGCCGGTTCCGGAACCGGGTGACCAGGTCGGAGCCGATGACGATCAGCGGGCGGCGGCTGGCGTAGCGGCGGCCCTGGGGAACGGAGTCGGCGTACTCGAACTCGTATCCGGCCTGCTGTTCGACGGTACGCAGCTCGGCGCGCAGCAGCCGGCTATCGGTGACGGCGATGACGGGAAACGGTTTGGGTGTCATGCGGAACCTCCGGGAAGGGTGACGTGCCCGCTCGGCGGGGCCGGCGGGCGATGAGGTTGGCCGTACGGGGTGGTCCCAGGGCACGGTCAGGTGGCCGGGCGGGCCTTGCGGCTGGCGGCCGGGGTGGGCGCAGGAGCGGCAGATGGGGCCGAGGTCGAGGTGGTAGCCGGCGTCGCATGCCTCGCAGACGATCAGCAGGCAGGAGCGGCATTCGCCGGAGGCGATGACCTGGAGGCTGGTTCCGCAGTAGCCGCACGGGCCGGTCAGGCAGGCATCGGTGTGCCGGCCCAGCGGGTGGTGGTGGCAGGGGTGCTCACGCACGGCGGTCCCGCCGTAGGTGCTGGCGGATGGTGCCGGCGGTGAACGGTTCCCCGGTGATGTTGTTCGGTGGGTCGATGCGCCTCCATCCGCCGAATTCGCAGGCCAGCCAGGTGGTGCGGTCGTTGGCGGTGATGGCGATGACGTCTCCGGTGGACATCGATCGCAGCCGCAGCAGCCGGTAGGTGCAGGCGATGAGGAAGTCGGCTTCTCCACTCAGCGTCTCGCGGCAGGTCTCCAGCTGGTCGAGGTCGACGTTGAACAGGCCGTAGATCCAGCTGGCGGTCCGCTCCGGTTTGACGGAGACGGGCAGGCGCCGCCAGTAGGAGATGACCTGGGTGAGGGCGTGACCCGGCTCGTACGGGAGGAACCGGCTCTCGGTGTTGTGGTAGACGGCGATGACGTGCAGGGTCATGACGAGCTCCGTTCGGGACCAGGGTTGGACGCGGAGCCGGGCTCGCTGTCCGGGGTGTGATCGGCGGGGCGCAGCGGCGGAGTTGGGCCAATCGGGCGGAGGCGCAGAATCTGCTCGGGCAGCACCATCGCGGCCGGTTGGCCGGTGAGCGGATTCGTAAAGGCCCGGTAGCCGGTGGTCCAGAGCAGGTGCCAGCGTTCGGCGGGTGCCGCCGGGCGGCTTCCGGTGGGATCGCCGTGGAAGGACGCGCCGACCTCGGTCAGCTGGGCGGCCAGCGAAGTGGTGCGGTAGTGGCTCATCCGGCCGGCCAGCATGGGGCAGCCACTGGCGGAGTAGGCGGCGCAGACGGGGTGCATGCCCGGCTCGGGGCTGACGAGCAGCCGCAGGTCGCTGTCGCGCACCGCGAAGACGATCCGCCCGGGGTCGAGTTCGTCGCCGCAGGTCTGGCAGAGCCGGTCCTGCAGCGCGCAGACGTGACGATGGTGGTCGACGGCACCGAACCGGTACCGGCCATCGGGAGTACGGGCGGTAATCCATGGGACGACCAGCCCTCCGACGACGGGCCGCCGGGCCAGGCGTACGGGGACAGCGGGAATCTCAGGCGCGGTCATGCGAGCACCACCGGGGCGGATACCGGGCCGGTGAGGGCGTAGCGCATCCGCCGCAGCGCGGGAAGGTCCCGGCAGCGGATGGCCTCGGCACGGCGGCCGAGGTTCGCGGCAAGAGTGTCGACGGGGCGGTCGTTGAGGTGGTGCGGCTGAATCCGGCGGCGAGGGCCGGAGAGCGTGGAGAGGTGGTGTGGCACGGGATTCCTCCATCTGCTGGTGGATGGAATCCGGGCACGCCTACCGGCCGTGCCCGGATGTTACGCGGGTGTGCGCGGTCGGCCGGGCATCAGCCGGATGGTGCGGGTCGAGATGGCTGCGTGTCCGGTGCCGGATCACGCGTGCCGGTGAAGGCCGGGGCTAGGCGACGGCGACGGAGCGCAGGATCAGGTGGGCGTCCTTGAGATGACCGGCGAGGATCTCGCCGTTCGTGCCAGCGGTGCTGAGGCTGTCGGTAAGGGCCTGCACGACGGTGTCCGGCACGGCGGCGAGTCCGCTGAAAGCACCGCCGTGGACGTTCTCGGCGATGCGCTGGATCGTCTGGGTCAGATGTGCCTGGACGAGGTTGAGGCCGCACAGCAGCCGGGCCAGTTCGGTCAGGTCATGGCATTCAGTGGCGTGGGTCATGGCCTCGCCGAGCTGCTCGACGGCCAGCAGAGCCACGCGCATCGCGGCGTCGCTCTCCGCCGGGCCAACGGGAGGCCCGTCGTGGTGCAGTCGTACGTGCTGGTTGGTCACGGTCTTGCCGTCGTCGCCGCTGGGGATCGCGTCGGGCAGCTCGGCGAACCAGTCGGGGGCAGTCAGGTACCAGCGGGGCATGAGCATGTCGTCCTCCATCGGGACAGCACGAAGGCGGCCACTGGGTGGTGACCGCCGGGCGGAACGGGAACATCGCCCTTGCCCTTGTGGCATGGGCAGAGGGTCGTGGACCGTGTGGGGCCGGATCGGACGCGGGCGACGGCGGCCGACCGGAGCCGGTGGGCGCGATGACGTCGCGAGAAGAGGCCAGATCAGGGGGCACGAGAAGAAGGAGAGCCTTCAGGTTAGCCTCGGCCAGAGTCCCACGGGCCCTGCTGTCAGGTCGGCACGGCTGGCAGAGGCTGTCAGCCCGCCGAAAGCCGCGATCTGTCAGATTGTTCCCCGTGCGGGACTCGACGTCCGGGCCACCGGCTACGGACAATTCAGCCGTGGAGATCGTGGACGCGGCGCAGGCAGGGGCGACCAGGCCACACCACGATCCGGTTGCTCGTGCCGTGTGGCTCGCTGCGGTGCACGCCAGCATGCGTGCTTCCGGCGGGACCGTTACCACCCGGGTCGAGGAGCCCGCCGCCGGCCGGAACTACTACCGGGTGGGTGTGGGGCTCCGCGATGGAGTAGCGGTGGGCCTGCTGTTCAACGCTGCGGCATTGTTGGTCGCTGCGGCCGAGCCGCAGGATCGCCACTCGGTGACGCTGACGTTCGTCAACGTGCCGGCCGGCTACCTGTTCTCCGAGGCGGGGTTGCGGGTCGCCACGGCCGCAGAGCTGATCCGGCCGCTCGGCGACAGTGACCTGCGATTCCTCGCCGAGGACGAACGCCGTGATGCCGCCTACCACCGGCCGGACAGGCTCGGTGACCTGCTGTTCAACTGGTTCGACTGAACGCATCGCCGGGGTTCGGTGCCGATTCAGCCGGTGGGGGGCCGTGCAACAGTCACGGGCATGACGTTTCCCCTGGAGGCGCTGTCGGTCACCGTCAAGGCCCGAGCAGAGACGTGGGCGAGGCTGGGGATGCGATGGCACACGCACCAGATCCAGCCGAACCACGGCAAGGCGGTCGTGGTCAGCGACTTCGAGTCCACGACATGGCTCGTTGGGATCATGATCTGGGCCACCGGCGAGGCGGAACTGACGACAGTCCGCCTCGCCGACGACAGAATGGTCAACAAGCACTACGACCTTGAGAGCCGCGACGATCTCGAACGACTACTCGCTGAGCTGTCCGCTCTGATCGCCGACGACCGCGTCCCCGAGGCCGCAGTCATCGTCCAGGCACCGGGGACACCGGCCTGACCGTGAACCTCATGTCCGATAGTCGCTCGGGCATTGGCGGTGCCCCGCCGCGAAGGCCGCCCCTGCCCGCTGACTCTCACGGACGCCCAGATCCCGGTCCTTCATCTGAGCCGATGAGCTGAACCTGCGGACGTTCAGCAGCGACGGAGGACCAGCACGTCCTCGTGGGCGATCAGGTGCACGGGGATGCCCTCGTCCCTGGCACGCCGGACGGCCAGGAGCCCGAACATGTTCGCCCGGTGCACGATCTGTCCGTCGCGGACGGCCGCGAGCATCGCCGCGCACCGCTGCACCGGCACGAGCCCCACCGACCGGGCGACCGCGAGCAGTTGTCCGGGCAGGTCGATGAGATCGTCGCGCTGGCGGCGTACGGGGCGGCAGGTGATCACCACGGTCCCTCCGGGACGTAGCAGCCGGTAGCTGGCGGCCAGAATCGCGGCGAACCCGTCGAACAGGCGGGACCATCCGCCGTAGGCGAGGTTGCCGCGTTCCCGGTCCCCGTACACGTGGTCCCGCTTGCGGACCCCGGCGCTCGTCGCGCGCACGAGGCCGTGCGTGCCGCGCCCGTACGGCGGTGAGGTGAGCACCAGCCCCACCCGGCCGACCACCGACGCCGGCACCAGGTCGAGTAGACCCGTGGCGTCACCGGTGAACACCTGCGCCGACCCGGTCGCAGCCTGCGACGCGGCCAGGGCGACGTTGGAGGCGGCCAGCACGGTGAACCGGGGCTCGATGTCGATCCCGATCCCCTGCCGGCCGAGGTGCATGGCCTCGACCAGAGTGGTCCCGGACCCGCACATCGGGTCGAACACCAGATCCCCCGGCGCGGTGTACGAGCTGATCGCGTGCGCGGCCAGGTGGGGCAGCATCTTTCCCGGATGGCTGGAGGTCTCCGGCACGTAGCGGCCCCGCCGTTGGTCCCGGGCTGGCTGCTGGCAGGTCAGCCACACCGACGTCACCGGCATGGGCTCATCCATCGACGCCTCTGGGCTGCGTCGCGCTGCGGGTCAGGATCAGCACGTCGGTGTGGATGTCTAGTTGCGCCGGCTGGCCACGCCGGGGCGGCCGGTCGGCCGCCACGATGTGCTGCAGGTACGCCAGCCCGGCCCGCTTCGCGGCGATGACCACGTCGACCGGAAGGATCACGTCCCCGTGCGGCAGCAGCACCGCCACGCAGCCGCCCGGTGGGAGGCTCGCGTGGCAGCGCAGGAAGAACTCCACCGCCGGGACGCCGCCGTCGGGGGGCCAGCCGGTGACGATCAGCGTCGCCGCTTCCCGGCCCCAGCCGAGCAGCCGGGTCGACTGCAGATGGCTGCGGCGGTGGGCGGCGATGACCGCGCGGGCCAACTGCGGGCCCACGGCCAGGTCGATGACCAGGTCGGACGGGTGGGTGAGGTTGTGGACCAGCCGTACGCCCATCGCGTTGGACATGGTCTCGCCCTGTGGTGGGGCCGGGACCGGCCAGACGGTGATCGGCACGGGCGCGTCGCCGGGCACCACGTCCCCCACGGGGACCGGTGCCTGGTGCGGGTTTCTGTCGGTCATAGGCGCGGTGGCCCCCGGACCGGCGGGACGTACTGACGATTCCCAGTGCGTGGCTGTCAGGTCGATCGAACCCACCCCCGACCTGACCGAACCGGTCAGGTCACACGCACCATCGCCCAGTGGCGGGCACGCGGACGGTCTTTACCGCCGCGAACCTGACCAGCACAGACACGGCCTGTCCCGGTCTGACAACTCCTTCTGGTGTCAGGTGGAGCTGTCCCAATCGGGGGTCTCGAAGCCTTCGCAGTCGGGCGAAGCGCTACCGCCGAGGAGAACCATCACGATGACAACGACCACCCGCACCAGAACGACCGTCACGGCCCTGAGCACCGCCGAGCAGGCATTCACTCTGCTGACCTGCGAACCCGCGCCGCTGGTGTTCGACGCACGCCCCGTGCCGGGCTTGCCGGACACGACGATGCCGCTGGACGAGCTACGCACCCTGCTCATGTTCAACCGCTACGACAGTGACACCACCGACGAAGTGTGGCGGCAACTCGCCCACCACACCCGCCGTTGGGGGCCGGCCTGGGTCGTCGGCGCGATCGGCGTGGCCCTGCCCGCGCTGACACACCTCGCGGCGAAGATCAGCCGAGGCCACGCCCGGCACGCCGACGACGTGGACTCCGAGGTGCTGGCCGGGTTCCTCCACGCCCTGCGCACGGCGGACCTCGCCCCGCCCCGGCTGTGGCTACGGCTGTGCTGGGCCGCGTGGCGCGCAGGCGCCGCCGTCGTCAAGGCCGACGACAGCGAGGAACTCCCGCTGGACCTGCCCACCGGCTCGCGGTCACCACGCATGCCCTACGGGCATCCGGACCTGCTGCTCGGCCGGGCAGCCGCCACCGGACTGATCACCGCCGAGGCCGCCGAGCTGATCAGCGCGACCCGGTTCGGCGACGCGCTGATCGAGCAACTGGCCGCCGAGCGGGGCGTGACCGCCTCGGTCCTGCGGATGCGCAGAAGGCGAGCCGAACGTGTCGTGGCTGCCGCCGTCACCCGAGGCGACCTCTCCGGTGCGATGCGCCCGCCCGCCCAGCGAGCCGCCGCTGCGGCGGCCTGACGGCATCACACGGCCGGCGTCCTCGACGTGTCCGGGCGGTTCGGGGTGCCCCTGGGCCGGGTCGTCCAGGTAGGTTGCGGGGTCCGGAGTCCGTTCTCGGTCGGGGTGGCTGACGCGTGTCGAGCATGGAACAGGTCATCGGGGAGCTACGGGCGCTGACGGCGGGCGTCGAGCGGGCCCAGGGTCTCACGGCGGCGGTCGACCGGCAGGCCCAGGAGATCACCCTACGGGCCGCCACCGCAGGGTTCGCCGGCGTCGCTGCCGGGATCGCCCGGGTACGGGCAACGGTCTCCACCGTCCAAGGCGGGCTGGGCAGCCTCGCCGCTGCTGTCGGAGAGGCGACCACGGCCGCCGCAGCGGTCCCCCGACAGGCCGCCGCGCAGGAGACCATCGCCGCGCTCACGCTGGTGCAGCAGCGCATCACCGCCGCCCGCGAGTCCGCCACCGCGACGATCAGCCACCTCGACGACACCCGAAACCTAGCCAGCGTCGTCCTGCAGGGCGGGCAACCGGGCCCGCTCCTGCAGGCCCTCGACGGCGTCAAACAGGTCCTCGTGCTACTCGTAAAGCGCGCCGGCACCGCCGCGCAGGCCGTCGAAGCGACCACCGGCCAGGCCCGGCAGCTCGGGGCCTCGGGAAACTGAGCGGGGCTGACCGGCACCCACCGGCCAGCCCCACCCCCGCCACCAGCACCGAATCCTCCCCCGCCGCATCCGGCCACACCCAGGAGCCGGGTGAGGTGTTCCTCCCGTGGAGCCGGCAACCCAGCGGCGTCCCCGGCGGCACGCCGACCGGCCCGCGTACCAGAATCGGGCCCAAGGTGGACGACAGCACCCGACGGGCCCTGGAACTGGAGAACGAATGCGCCGACAGCATGGCCACCAAGGGCTACCGGGTCCACCAGAACCCCACCCCAGCCGAGACCGGCGACGCCCGCGAACGCACCGGCGACCACGGCAACCCGGACAAGGACCCCGACTACCTCGTCGAAGGCCACGTCTTCGACTGCTACTCCCCCGCCGCCCGCACCTCCGTGCGCAACGTCTGGAGTCAGGTCCGGGAGAAGATCGACGACGAGCAGACCCAGCGGGTCGTGGTCAACCTCCAGGACTGGGAAGGCGACCTCAGCGCGCTACGACGCCAGTTCGACGACTGGCCCATCGACAGGCTGAAGGAACTGGCCGTGGTGCAACCCGACGGTACGATCCAACAGATCATCCGACGAAACTGAGCAGAGGCGGAGCGGACATGGGCGTCGAGTTCCGGCTGATCCTCGCCGGCGATCCACCCGTCGACGAGATCGCCGCCCTCACCGCCGCACACCCCGACGAGACGCCACGACCGACGACGAACCCGCGGCTGTTCACCGCCCGCCTCTACGACCAACGCGGCTACGCCATCACCGTCCGCGCCGGCACCCATGGCTACTACGAAGCCGAAACCGACGACGACGCCCGCTGGGAATGGGAACCCGACACGTACGTCAACATCACCTTCTCCCCCCACGCCGACGATCTAGTCGACAAAGCCATCCCCAACATGATCACCACGGTGTCCAGGGTCCTGGCCGGACGGGAGGGGGACGCCGCCCTCATCCAGGACGGCAACCACCTCCTCCTGACCCGCACCAACGGCGCCATCCACCTGCACCACCGCACCGACTGGTGGGACCACTACCACCTCACCCACCTCATCACCGACTGAACCCCCCGCTCCGCACTACCTGCGCGGCACCAGATCTACCTCGTCGATTTCAGGCTGGCCACCCCGCCCCGGTTCGACCTGTCCGCCGCCGAGCGTGACTTCGTCGCGCGCCACCTTCCACCACGATGCCGATGCGGCTGGTCAACTGGCTCGTCACCACGGCGTACGGGATGACGGTGCCGGCCAGCGGGCCGACCGCCCGCGACGCATACGTGCGCCGCTGCGCTACCAGCGACATTCCGTCAAGCGTGCCGTCGGCCGTGGCAGAAGTCCTCCCCCGGCACGCCACCGCACCCGCACGGATGACCGCATGCTGCTGGCGGCTGTTCGACGGCGACACCCACGCCGAGGACCCCGGGCTAATAGTTGATGACCTGGCCATCAAGATCACCGACAGTTTAAGGCCGCACCTGTCTCCGACAGACTCGGACACGAACCATGGTTGGTGTTAGACGACGCTGTGCTCAGCGGAGAGCCGCTTGAGCATCCCGGCCGTCGCGACGATGAGCATCTCGGCGTCGTCACGGGTGTACTCGAAGTCCTTCGTGACCTCGTCCTTGTGGCCCGCTCCGCTCATGGTGGAGAACAGGTCCTCGACCATGAAGGCCCACCGCTCCGTCAGGGTCCGCTGACGCGGGTTCTTCTTGATGGCTGCGGCGAACAGCTTCTGGGTTCCGTACGCGATGCGTACCTGCTCCACGGCCTTGCGCGCCTCGACGATCGCCGGTTCGATGTTGCTCTGCCGGAGCAGTTCACGCGCCTTCCGTAGCGCAGCCACCGCGCCGGTATAGTCGGCGTCCCTCGCCAGGGGCACCAGCAGCTCGACGAAGGCTCCGGCGTCTACCTTGACCATCTGCGCCGCCCACTCGCCGGCGTTGATGTCGAACCTCAGGTCCGCGGTCCGCAGCTTTTGCAACGGGCGCTGAAACTCGACCCTGGTTCCCGCCGGCGGTAGCAGGGTCGCCTGGTCTTCTCCATCCTTAAGCACCCAGCCCAGCTGCGCGGCGGGACGCTGCCGGGCTGCGGTGGCCGGCTCAGAGTCGCCCGCCCACTCCAGCGACAACACCGACAGCTTCAGGCTCACCCACAGGTCGCCGCCTGCGCGCAACTGCTCGACGGCGCGCAACTGCCCGTCGGTGGCGAAGCCCGAGATATGCACCTGGCCTGCCTGGACGAGCGGCGTGACCAGGTTGGCGGCGTTGAGGCCGCACAGCATTCGCTGGCTACGCCTGTTGTCCTCGACGTACATCTGGGCGCTCACCCGGTATGCAATACCCGGAACCAGATCCCGCGCCTTGCTGATCCTCAGCATCACCTCGACCTGCGCGCCTCCGGCACCCGGGTACAGGTTCAGGGCGCGCCGGGCCGGCTCCAGTTGAAGGGAGTCTCCGTTGCCGAGATCAATGACTGAGTTCATGACACACCCTTCTCTGGCGCTCTGGTCGTGGCGCAACAACGTGGGAAACCTAGGCGACACGGTGGATGGACGCGAGGACGTATCCAGCCCACGGCGGTCACCGGCTCACCGGCGGCCCCGCTCGCCTGGCAAGGCTAGGACGACGCAGCGTGTTGACGGAGCAGGTCACCGAGGCCCAAGGCGCGGAAAAGACGACCACACAGCCGATCCATGACGGGCGTAAGGTCACTTCGGAGTTCGAGGGTGGTGGCGCTCGTGATGCGCTGGTAGTGGTCGTCTGGGTATGGCACCGACGGATCCGAGAACCTGCTTTGCCTCGGCTCGCGCAGTGGGGTGACGCCGCGTGTGCCGTCCAAGTGAAGTGCGATGCCGACGATGCCGCCGAGACCGCTGCGCTCCGCGATCTCGGAGAAGATTGCGAGGGACAGGGCGGTGTAGGTGGCGAACTGCACGGGATAGATGATCTTCTGGTGCTCTGGGTCGTCTTGGCGCTGGTGATAGTACGCGTTGTAGTCGGCAACGTCGCGGGCCGCAAACGTGACCGTGCCAGACTCCGCCACCTCCAGGTACGCTTCGCAGCCGTAGGGCATGTGGTATTGGAACGCAAAGCCGCTGGGTGTGCCGACGCCGTTGCGGCTTCTGAACGGAATGCTCGGATCCGCGAAGACCAGGCTGGCGAGCGGAGTACTTTCCAGGGCGCGAAGCCGGGCTTGTGCGGCTTCGGTCACTGACGTGAGCCACTTGTTACCGGACATCAGTTCGTCCCGCAGCAACTCTGAGCGTAGGCTCCGCAAGGGCGCGATAGCCACTGTCAGAGCGGAGGGTCCCAACTCCAAAGTGGTGGCGGAGCGTTGCGCGCGTTCGAGGTCAGGAAGAACACTCTCCTCGGACACCTCCCGTAGCCGGTGAAGACGGAAGACCTCGGGGTCGGACAGCACTCGCACGACCCGGTCCGCGCGGCCGAGGTACCGCCCGTCGACCTGGTGCGGCGCGAAGGGGCTGGAAGGAACGTTCACGACTATAAGACCCGTCCGGGGATCGTTCGGGTTGACCAGGTCCGTGACGGTGATCGCGAGTGGGGGGTCTATCCGGGCGGAGCAAACGCTCTGGATGCGCTCGACCTGCCCGGCCAGGTCGACAGGGAACAGGCGGGTCGCCCGGCCAGTGTCCCGGTCTTCCTCGACACCGATCACGAGGGTTCCCCCGTCGATCCCCAGCGCTGCGATGTCCTTTGCTAGTTCCCTTTTGCCGCTGTCGGCTGTGCCGTAGTTATCACGCTTCAGCTCGAACTGATGGTGCTCGTGCACGTCACCGGACGCGACACTTGCCTCAGCCTGAGACCAGTCGCTCCAGAGCCATGAACGTATGGGTGCCGTCACAACCGCCCATCCTGGCACAGAGGTACGACATACCGTCTGGCCCCGTGGTACCGGGGCGGGCCCGTTCGACGGCGATCGACCGTACCGCGTTCAGTTCGGCCTCGGGTCGATCGTTGACGAGCATCACCGATGGCCGATCCTGTCAGAGGTTGACAGGAAGAGCAGGGGTTCGATCGGCCTGACAGTCGAGATCTGAGCGGTGCATGTCATCCACGGCATGCCCGCCCGGTGGGGACCGTTCCTTCCGGCGGGGCCCGTGGTCCGGCACGGCTGGCGCGGCGTACTGACACCGCGATTCCTTCACCACTGGTAAGGGAGGAGCGCCCCCACCGGACCACATCCCCCTCGCCCGGTCCCCACCGTGGCGGCCCGCGCAGTCTTGTGGAGGGTCGCGATGCACACCACTCTCGCTGTCCTGTCCGACCTCGCCGCCGCAGCCCAGCCGTTGGCGGCGAACAGCATCGGCCAGGTCATCTCCAACATCACCGACTGGATCATGGGAATCATCGCGCTCGTCGCGACGATGTTCCTGGTCATCGGTGGTCTGCGGTACATGGCGGCCGGGGGTGACCCGGCCCAGGTCGAGCAGGCCAAGGGCAACTTCAAGTCGGCCCTGATCGGCTACGCCCTGGCCGTGCTGTCCCCGGTGGTCCTGCAGGTGCTGCAGGGCATCCTCGGCGGCTGAGGCGGCCACCGGTGATGGTCAACGTGCTGATGGACGGTCTGGTCAGCTGGCTCGCCGAGACAGTCGTTGCTCTTCTCGGCGGCCTGCTGGCCTTTCTGACCTCGTCCATCTTCGTGTCGCCGGACGTCACGGTCCTGCCGCAGGTGCAGTCGATCGCCGAGCAGGGGTCGCTGGTCGTCAACGCCTGCTTCGTCCTCGCGATCGTCGCCGCCGGCGCCGCCACGATGGTCGGCGACTCGGTGAAGACCCGCTACAGCGTCAAACAACTGGCGCCCCGGCTCGTCGTCGGGTTCGTCCTGTCCGCATTCGCGGTGCCGCTGACCGGTGCGCTCACCGACGTCGCGAACGCCCTGACCGTGTCAATGGCCGGCGAGGCCGCGCCGACCACCGTGGCGGTAACCTTCGTCCAGGCCCGTATCGCCGCGGCGATGACCGACGAGGGCACCGCGCTCCTCACCGCCGTCATCGGGCTGCTCATCGTCGTGCTGATGCTCATGCTCGTCGGCGGTTGGATCGCGCGCGTCGGGGTGCTGGTCGTCCTGGCCGGGATCGGGCCGGTGGCCCTGGCCTGCTATGCCACCCCGTGGACGCAGGCCGCCGCCGAGCTGTGGTGGCGCAGTCTCCTGGGCTGCCTGGCCACACCCACCCTGCAAGCGGTGGTGTTCTCGGCGGGCATCGACCTGCTGATCAACCCGGAGTCGAACCTGCCGATCCTGCTCGGACTGCCCGGGTCGGACACGCTCAACCTGCTGCTCGTGGTCGTCGTGCTCTGGACCACGGTGAAGATCCCGACATTGATGCGCCGGTTCGTCGGCCAGCAGGGCGGCCGGGGCCCCAACGTTGTCGGGCTCGTCGTGCGCACGGTCGCCCTCCAGGGGTTGACCCGCGGTCTGGGCCGGCACCTACCGGTACGGAGGCCGAGATGAGCAACGCCGATGACACGACGCCCCGCGCGGTCGTCCCGGCAGACGTCAACGAGCCGGACCGTATCGCGTTCGGGCTGACGTTCCGGCAGCTCGGCATCGTCGGCGGTGTCGGTCTGGCCGCGTTCGGTGTCTATCGCAGGTTCGGGCATCTGCTGCCGCCGGTGGCGTGGATCGTCGCCGGGGTCGCCGTGTTCGCCGGGGCGGTCGTGGTGGCGCTCGGCCGCCGCGACGGCCTGCCCCTGGATGTGTGGCTGCGCCACGGGTTCCTGCTGTCGCGCAGCCCGCGCACCTTCGCTCCGGGCGCGACACAAGCCAGCGCGGTCGCGGTCGTGGTCGGCGAGCCGCGTGTCCCGGCTCCGCTGCGCCCTGCGGTCACCAGCGTCACCCCGGCCGGCGTCCTCAGCAGCGAGGGCGGCGACAAGGTCCTGATCGCCTGCGGCACCACGAACATCCACCTGCGCACCGGCGGCGAGCAGGCCGCATTGCTCGACGGGTTCGGCCGGTTCCTCAACTCGCTGACCGGGCCGGCGCAGCTCGTCGTGGCCACGCAGCGGCACGACCTGACCGCCTACGCACAGGCGACCCTGGACTATGCCCCGCGCCTGCCACATCCGGCGCTGCAGGCCGCCGCCGGCGACTACGCCGACTTCCTGGTCGACCTCGACAGCCGCCGCGATCCGCTGCGCCGGCAGGTCCTCGCCGTCGTCACCGGCGCGTACGCGGCCGATACCGCCGTGCGCGCCCTGTCCGGCGTGGGTGTCGAAGCGGTCGCGTTGGACGGGCCGGCCGTCGCCGCCGCCCTCGCGCAGGCGGCCGATCCGTTCTCCCCGCCGGTGTCCGGCCCCCGCGCGGTGCCCGGCACTTCGATCACCCTACGGAGCACACCGTGATCTTGAGAAAGCCCAGCAGAACAAAGAGCACTGCCCCCGGGTACGGCATGCCGTACCCGGCGGCCCTGTCGGTCACGCCCAGGCACGTGCAGGTCGGCGACGGGTACGCCGCCACGTACGTGGTGTGCGGCTACCCGGCCGAGGTCGGGCCGGCGTGGTTGGACCCGCTGCTGTCCTACCCCGGCCGGGTCGACGTCGCGGTGCACCTCGACCCCGTCGCCCCGCAGCTGGCCGCGCCGATGCTCAAGCGGCAGCGGGCCCGCTTCGAGTCGTCCCGGCGGCTCGACGCCGACCAGGGCCGGCTGGGTGACCCGATGGTGGAGGCGGCGGCGGCCGATGCCGCGGACCTCGCCGAACGGGTCGCCCGGGGGGCGGCGAAGCTGTTCGAGGTCGGCATCTACGTCACCGTCCACGCCCGCACCCTCGACGAGCTGGACGAGACCGTCGCGGGGGTGAGGTCGGCCGCCGCCAGCGTGCTGCTGGATTTGCAACCGGCGACGTTCCGCCACCAGCAGGGTTGGGTGTCTACCCTCCCCGTCGGGGTGGACGCGCTGCGGATGCGCCGCGTCCTCGACACCACTGCCCTGGCGGCGGCGTTCCCGCTCGCCTCGGCCGACCTCGCCGCCCCCGCGCCGGGTGCCGTCGTCGCGCCCGACGGGGTCCTCTACGGGGTCAACACGACCAGCAACGGCGTGCTGATCTGGAACCGGTGGGCGCAGGACAACCACAACTCGGTCGTCCTGGCCCGCTCGGGCGCGGGCAAGAGCTACTTCGTAAAGCTCGAAGTGCTGCGAAACCTGTACCAGGGCACGACCGTGGCGGTGATCGACCCCGAGGACGAGTACGCGCCCCTGGCCGAGCACGTCGGCGGCACCATCGTGCAGCTCGGCCAACCCGGCGTCCGCGTCAACCCGTTGGATCTGCCCGCCGATCACCGGCCCGACACCCTGACCCGCCGCGGCCTGTACCTGCACACCCTGGTCTCGGTGCTGCTCGGGGCGGCCCCGCCGCCGGCCGAACGCGCCGCCCTCGACCGGGCCATCACCGCCACCTACGCCCGGGCCGGCATCAACGGCGACCCCGCCACGTGGACCAGGCCCGCGCCGCTGCTGCGGGACCTCGCCGACGTGCTCGCCGCCGACGGCGACCCGGCCGCCGGGCACCTCGCCGCCCGGCTCGCCCCGTGGACCGTGGGGAACTTCGCCGGCCTGTTCGACGGGCCGACGTCGGTCCGCCCCGAGGGCCACCTCGTGGTGTGGTCGCTGCGGCACCTGCCCGACGAGCTGCGCACCGTGGGCACGCTGCTGGCCCTCGACTCGATCTGGTCGGGCATCGACACGCCCGCCCCGGGCGTGCACCTCCGGCGGCGGCTCGTCGTGGTCGACGAGGCCTGGTTGTTGATGCGCAACGGCGAGGGCAGCCGGTTCCTGTTCCGGATGGCGAAGGCCGCCCGGAAGCGGTCCGCCGGGCTGTGCGTCGTCACCCAGGACGCTGCGGACGTGCTGTCGACGGACCTGGGGCTCGCCGTGGTGTCCAACGCCGCTACCCAGGTGCTGATGCGGCAGAGCACGCAGTCCATCGACGCCGTCGCCGAGGCGTTCAACCTGACCGCCGGCGAGGCCCGGCTGCTGCTGTCGGCGCCCCGGGGCGAGGGCCTGCTCGTCGCCGGGCGCAGCCGGATCCCCTTCCGCAGCGTCGGATCGGCCGCGGAGCACACGATCGCCGTCACCGGTGTCGGGGAGGTCGAATGACGGCCGCACCGCCGACCTGGCCTGCCGAGATGTGGCAGTGGGTCGCCGCCCGGCCGTGGCTCGGTGTTCTCGTCGCCGCCGTGGTCGTCGCGGCCGTGTTCGGTCACGACCGGGTGCTCGCCTGGCGGCACCGGCGGTTCGCCGCCGGCGCGCGGTGGTTGACCATCGCCGCGCCGCCGGAGGTCACCGCCGGGGCCGCCGCCGCGTTCTGGACCACTCTCGTCGGTGTGCTGACCCCGTCGGTGTGGCGGCGGCGCGTGTTCGGCTACCCGCACGTCGGGTGGGAGTACACGTGGACCGGCCGCGCCCTGACCATCCGGGTGTGGGTGCCGGGCACGGTGCCGCCCGGCGCGGTCGAAGCCGCCGTCCGGGCGGCCTGGCCCGCCGCGACGATGGTCGCCAGCGACGCCGCCGCCCCGATCCCGGCGCAGGTGGGCGACGAGGTGGGCGGGGCGCACTGGCCGCAGCACCCCGACGGGTTGCCGCTGCGCAGCGAACACGACAGCGACCCGCTGCGGGCGCTGCTGGCCGCCGGGGCCGAGGTACGCCACCGCGAGCACGCGTGCGTGCAGGTCCTCGCCCGCCCGGCGTCGGCCCGCCGCATCCGCGCCGCCAGGCAAGCGGCGGCGGCCACGCCCGCCCATCCGCACGGTAGGCCCGACGTCACCGCCCGGACGGTGTCGGCTGGGACGCGGCTGGCCGTCGAGCCCTTGTTGTGGCTGCTCGACGCGTTCCTGCCCGGACCGTCGCGGCCACGCACCCCGCCGACGGTGGCCCGGGTGGTCGAGCGGAACCCGGTGACCACCGCCGACGCCCGCACCATGGTCGACAAGGCGGTGCGGGTGCCGCACTTCGAGATCGCCGTCCGGTTCGCCGTGGCCACCGACGCGGACCGGACCCCACCGGACACGGAACGGGCCACGCAGATCCGGGAGCGTCTCGTCGGTCTCGGGCACACGATCGCCTCGGCCGCCGCGGCGTATACCGGGCCGAACCGGCTGCGGCGCATGAAGATGCCGCGGCCGGTGGCGACGATCGGCGGCCGGCGGTTGCGGCGCGGGTTCCTGGCCACCGTGCCGGAACTCGCGGCCCTGGCAGCGCTGCCCCAGGACCTCGCGGTGCCGGGCCTGGACCGGGCGCGGGCCAGGGCCGTGCCGGCGCCCGTGCAGGTGCCCTCCGGCGGGCGGAGCGTGAAGGTGCTGGGGCGCTCGCAGATCGGCCACCACAGCGTCGGGTTGAGGGTGACCGACGCCCGGCAGCACGTGCACGTCGTCGGCAAGACCGGCGTCGGCAAGTCCACGCTGCTGCTGAACATGATCCTCGGCGACATCCGAGCCGGGCGGGGCACGGTGGTCATCGACCCACGCGGGGACCTGATCACCGACATCCTCGACCGGCTCCCCGCCCCGTACGCGAAGAAGATCGTCATCATCGACCCGGACCAGGAGAACCCGGGTTGCTTCAACCCCCTCGACGACCAGGGCGATCCGCACCTGGCGGTCGACAACCTGGTGGGCATCTTCGCGAAGATCTTCGCCGGCCAGTGGGGACCACGCATGGACGACACCATGCGGGTGGCGTGCCTGACGTTGATGCGGCACGCGAAACCGACGCTGAGCCTGGTGCCGTCGCTGTTGCAGGACCGGGAGTTCCGGGGCCGGTTCACCCACGGCCTCGACGACCCGGACGGCCTCGGCGGGTTCTGGCTCTGGTACGACGGCATCAACGACCAGTTCCGAGGCCAGGTCATCGCCCCCGTCCTCGCCCGGCTACGGGCCTTCCTGCTGCGCGACTTCGTCAAGAGCGTGATCGGCAACGCGCACAGCTCGTTCGACATGGGCGCGGTGCTCGACGGCGGGGTCCTGCTGTGCCGGCTACCCAAGGGGATCCTCGGTGAGGAGACCAGCCGCATCC
Source organism: Micromonospora sp. PTRAS2 (assembly GCF_054052245.1). Lineage (NCBI taxonomy): Bacteria > Bacillati > Actinomycetota > Actinomycetes > Micromonosporales > Micromonosporaceae > Micromonospora > Micromonospora sp. PTRAS2. The sequence goes on along the minus strand of NZ_JBSWBU010000013.1, from coordinate 9,154 downwards.
TCGGCTCGCTGATCGTGGCCCGAGTGTGGCAGGCCGCCATCGCCCGGGCCAACATCGCCGAGGACCAGCGCCGGGACGCCAGCCTGTACGTCGACGAGTGCCAGAACTTCCTGACGCTGCCCGGCAGCGTCGGGGACATGCTCGCCGAGGCGCGCGGGTTCCGCCTCGGGCTCGTCCTGGCGCACCAGGACCTCGCCCAGTTGCCCCGGGACGTGGCGGCGGCGGTGTCGGCCAACGCCCGGTCGAAGTTGTTCTTCACCGTCGACCCCGCCGACGCGCGGGAGCTGTCCCGGCACACCAGACCCGAGCTGGACGAGCACGACCTCGCCCACCTCGACGTCTACACCGCCGCCGCCCGGCTGCTGGTCGGCAACCGGGAACTGCCGGCGTTCACCTTCACCACCAACCCGCCGGTGCCGGTGGTGGGTGAGGCGACCGCGATCCGGCAGGCATGCGCCGCCGCCCACCGCCGCACCGACGGTGAACCGCCGATGCAGCAGCTGGCCCGCACCGCGATGAAACGGCGGATGAACTCCCGCGACCGCTGACCGGCGGGCTGCTCGTGCGGGGGCTCGGCCGGGTACGGCACCGGGGGCTCGTTTGGGGGTGTCCGCGACACGAGGCCCCAGACGAGCCCTCCGCCGCCGTCCTGTCAGGTGCCCCACCTGCCGCAACCCGGCCCGCGACCGGCCCGCCAGCAAGATCGACTCATCCAGACTCCCTACGGGACTCTCTCTCCACGGGGTGACCCTCCATGCCGCCATCGCGTTCCCCTGGCCTACTGGCCCTCTACCCGCACATCACCGGCCGGGACCGACTGCTGCTCCAACTCCTCGACGACCACCAGGTCCTCACCACCGACCAGATCCACCGCATGCTGTTCCAGGCGCGCCGCACCTGCCAGATCCGACTCGGTGAACTCGCCAGCCTGGGTCTGCTGGACCGGTTCCGGTTCGCCCGCGCCGGAGGCGGCAGCCACCCGTGGCACTGGACCCTCGGCCACCACGGGCACCGGTTCCAGGCCGCCGCCCACCAGCGGCCCGAGCCCACCCTGCGGGCGACCCGCCAACGGGTGCACCGGCTGTCGGCCAACCCGCACCTGCCCCACCTGCTCACCGCCAACGAGTTCTTCGTCCGGCTCACCGCCCACACCCGCCGGCGCCCCGAGGCGCGGCTGCAGCGGTGGTGGTCCGAGACGCTGACCGCCAGGCAGTTCCGGACCATCACCGCCGACGGCCACGGCCTGTGGAGCGTCGCCGGCACCACGGTCGGCTTCTTCCTGGAAGCCGACACCGGCACCGAACCGCTGGGCCGGGTCGTGGCCAAACTCGACCGGTACGCGCACCTGACCCGCCGCGGCGGCCCCCGCTACCCGGTGCTGTTCTGGCTCGGCAGCGCACACCGCGAAGAGCACCTCCACCGGCTCCTGACCGGCGACGTGCCGTGCGCGACCGCCACCCACACCGCCGACCCGGCCGAGGCGGTCTGGCTCCCCGCCGGCGCCACCGCCCGGGTCCCCCTCACCGAGTTGCCCAGCGACCACGGCCAGCCGGTCGCGGACAACCCGAACTTCGACGACGACGGCGACCTCGTTCCCTGACAGCCCCTGGCAGGCCGGCGACGGATCCTGTCAGCGCAGCTCACGGGCATGGCCACGGATCCTGACCGCGCTGGCGCTGTCAGGTCACGGCGCTACGGTGCAGCTTCTTCTCTCTGCTCGCACCGCCGCCCGTCTGTCCCCTCTCCGGATCTGCCCGCGCCAGCGGGATCACCTCCCAGCCCACCCCCTGCGGTCGGCTCGTGATCCACGCCCCGCGCCTTCACCGGCAGCTTCCCCGGCCAGACGCCGCGCCCCGGTGGCACCACCCGACACACCCCGTCATGCCCAGCCCTGTCCTGCCGCGAAGGGAGCACCCCGCCATGCCCGCACCCATGTCCTGGCCCGCTCAGGTCGTCACTGTCTGCTTCGCCGCCGGCGACGACGCCGACTGGTTCGCCGCCGCCGAGAAGGTCCACGCCCGCCTGCACGCCCACGGCACCCCGGCCCGCCGCTACCACGTCCGCCACCGCCGGCTCATCGGCTGGCTGACCCGGTTCTTCGGCTACTACCTGCTCGACGCCGCCCGCCATTTCGGCGCGGTCACCCTGGCCGCCGGTGGCCGCAAGAGCCGCCTCGACCTGACCGGCACCGCCGCAAAGGCCACCCACCACGCCGGCCTGCGCTGGCGGGCCTGGAACACCCACATCAGCGCCACCACCAAGCCCGCCCGGCCCTGGGAGGACTTCCTCGCCCAGCACCTCGCCGACCCGACGAAGATCACCCTGAACGAGGCCCGCCGCCGCTTCGAACAGCAGCCCCGCGTGCTGGCGATGCTCGCCAGCGCCTTCGACCCCTACGAGCTGTCCGTCTACCAGGCCGGCGAAGCCACCTACGTCGGCCTGCACTGGCGCATCGCCCTCGTCGGCGACGCCCTCATCACCACCGACGGTCGGGTCCTCTCCCCCGCCAGCGACTCCGTCGCCGACCGGTTCCGCTTCCTCAACGAGGCATGCGGCTACCTGCGCAACCTGCGGCCGGACGCGCGGGTGTGCGCCGTCGCCATCGCCTGACACCTAACCACCCGAACACACCGAGGACCGGTCGCCACCCTCGCGGCGACCGGTCCTCGGCCGTGCCCGCAACCCCGCCCACCAGCAGAGGAGAACCCGGTGTTCCTGACCGATCCCGCGCTGCGGCGCATCGCCGCCGACACCAACGACGTCCTGCCCGAACGCCTGTGGCGCCACGACACCGCCACCCACGACCCGCTCGGCGACCTCGCCCGGATCCTGCACACCACCGCCCGCGAGTTCACCGACAGCACCACCGCCCTCGACCAGGCCCTCGCCCGGCTGGGCGTGCTCGCCGACACGACCCGACGGGGACTGGCCGCCCGCGCCGACCTGCACGCCGCCGGCTACCACCAGGCGCTCACCAACGCCCTCACCGCCCGCGAACGGCACATCGCCCTCGGAGCCATGCTCCTCACCGTCTACCGCGCCTGGCGCCACCACCGGCCCGTGCCCGGCGACAGCGACGAGCGACACCTGCTCCTGTACGCCGGCGACCCGACGCGCGGCGTGGCCACCCTGCGCCGACGCGAACCGCACACCTGGCTGGTGATACCCGACGCCGAGGCCGCCACCGCCTTCGACATCCCCTACCCCGACCGCATCGTCGGCGAGGTCACCGAAACCGAGCCCGGCTGGAAACCCACCGCTTACACCGCCGCACCGCACCACCCGACGCCGGCCGGCATGACGTACCCGCTGCCGGTCTGCGACGACCTCGCCTCGGCCTGCCGGTCGCTGCTGCGCTGGTGGCACCTGCGCCACTCCGACACCTGGCGCAGCCGCACCCCCGACCAGCTCACCCCCGCCGAACTCGCCCACCTCACCAGCTGAACCGGGGACCCTCATGCCGCACCTCGACCTGATCGGCCGCTGGATCGCCGCGGCCACCGGCCGCACCCTCGACCAGCACGCCGCCGACCCCCTCCCCGCCGCCGCGCACCTGCCCGAGGCCGCCAGCACACTGCGGCACCTGCGCACCGAGCTGCTGCTCACGGTGGACCAGCTACGGACCCTGCTCATCAACGCCGACGACCTCACCGGGCCCGTCGGCGCCGTCACCGGCACGCTGGAGACGATCGCCGACCTGGCCCGCGAGTACCACCAGGCCCGCGACCGGGTCGACACCCTCATCGGCGACACCGCACGCGCCGCCTACGCGCGGGCGCACCCGGGCCGGATGGTGCAACGGCGCTACGTCAACCCCGGCGACACCGTCCTGGTCGTCCTGCCGCACACCGACGCCTGCCGCAGACAACACCTCGCCGGCCAGCGCGCCCACATCAAGGTCGGCACGGCCGACGCCGGGCTCCGCCCGCCCGGCAGCGCCAACCCACTACGGCTGTCCCACGCCGACGCCGGCATCTACCGCGACCCGACCGAGGACCGCCTCTACATCCTCCAGGCCACCACGGACGCAGCCACCGCCGGCCGCTGACGTCCGCGCGGCATCACGCCGCCCACGTCCACCGGGCCGCACTCCCAGCACAGCACACAGCACGGCAGCGCGTTTCCACGCCTGCCGCGCCCGCTGCTGCCCGCAACCCGGCGCACCACCGCCCGGCACCACCCGGTGCCCGGCAAACCCATGTTCCCTGAGGAGGGAAACCCTGATGGAACACCAGTCCCTGACACCTGCCACGCAGGCCGTCCTCGACGCGCTGACCACTCTCGGCCAGGGCAACGTCCAGGAACTCGCCGACACCTCCGGCAAGGCCCGCTCGACCACCGACCGGGCGATCAAGGCCCTGGCCGAGGCCGGACTGATCGTCGCGGTGGACACCGACGCCGACGCGGCCGAGGGCACGCCCACGCGGTGGACCCTGGCAACCCCGGCCGAGGCCACCAACACCGACCCGCAGGACACCGACCAGGACGACGAACACACCGCCGGCACGGACGCCCCCGAGCACGCCGACCCCAGCCCGGACGCCGAACCCGGAGAGCCGGACAGCGAGCCGGCCGGGACGCCCGACGGGCCGGTCGACAACGGTGGGGACGGCGACATCGGCCAGGACGGCGGGACCGGCCAGGACGAGGGCGGCGACGCCGACGGCACGGAGCCGGAAACCGACACGGACGAGCCGACCGACCTCGACGACCAGCCCGACGCCGGCGACGGGGGTTCCGCGGACGACGGGGAGGACGAGGCACCGGCGGCGGCTGTCGTGCAGCCGGCGCGTCCGGGGGACCGCAAGGTCATGGCCATCAAGGGCGTCCTGGCCGACCACGGCGACGACGGCGCGACCCTCGACGTGATCGTGGCCGAGAGCGGCATCGGACACTCCACCGCGACCCGCCTGCTGACGGCGATGGAGCAGGCCGACGCCGCCCGCCGCCTGCCCGGCCTGCCGCAGCGGTGGATCCCGGGCCCGACCAAGGCCAGCGAGGTCGACCCGAACCCGGAGCCGCCCCGCTGCCCGCTGTGCCACCAGGTCATCCGTGGCCTGGCCACCGCACCGGACGCCACGGCGACGGTGCAGTCGCTGATCCGGCCGGACGGCACGCTGCACATCGTCGCCCCGGACGGGGAAACCCACGTCGTCGACCTGCCCACCCGCACGCCCCCGCGCACGGCGGGCGTCGCCCGCAGTGCCGGCCGGCGCGGCGACGGGACCGTCAACACCGACGGCAGCCAGCCCTTCGGCCGAGGCGAGCTGGAGAAGCTCACCCTCGACGTCCTGGCCGCCCACCCCGGCCACGCGATGACCCCGCAGGACATCGCCACCGCAATCAGCGCCCAGCTCCACCGCGCGGTCAGCTCCGGGGCCGTACGCAACAACTGCACCAAAGCCGCCGCGGCCGGCCGGATCCTCCTGGTCTCCGACGCCCCGCTGACCTTCGCCCACCCCGCGCCGGCCGGCAACGGCCCCGACGGCCAGGCCGACCCGTCCTAACCCGCACACCACATCCCTCACCCGCTGCGGGGGCCGAGCCGCGCGCCCGGCCCCCGCAGCACATCGAAAGGAGAACCCCGTGCCACACGAACTCGAAACCCTCGCCGACGGAACCACCGCCTTCGCCAGCGCCCGCCTGTCGGCCTGGCACCAGCTCGGCACCGTCACCCAGGACACCATGCGCGCCGAAGAGATCATGGCCGCCGCCCGCCTCGGCGACTGGGGCGTCCGCACCATCCGCACCGTCGGCATCGACATCGTCGACGGCGTCGAAGTGCAGATCCCCGCCGACGACAAGCGGATGACCGTACGCCGCAACCCCGTCACCGGCGACACCGAGTACCTGGGCATCGTCGGCACCGACTACACCGTGGTCCAGAACGAGCAATGCGCCGAGATGCTCGACCGCCTCGTCGACCAGGTCGGCGGCGCCCACTTCGAAACCGCCGGCAGCCTCCGCCGAGGCAAGAGCGTGTTCGTCACCATGAAACTGCCCGACGCGATAGAGATCGCCGGGGTGGACCGCCTCGACCTCTACCTCATCGGCACCACCTCCCACGACGGCACCGCCGCGCTGCGCGTGGACGCCAGCCCCATCCGGGTGGTCTGCGCCAACACCCAACGCGCCGCCTTCGCCAACTCCGTCGGGCACTACACGTTCCGGCACACCTCCAACGTCAACTCCCAGATCAGCCAGGCCCGCGAGGCACTGGGCCTGATGTGGAAATACATGGAGACCTTCGAGAAGGCCGCCGAGCGGATGCTCAACACCGAGCTGACCATGCGCGAGTTCGAACAAATCGTCGGCCAGGTGTGGCCGGTCAAGGACAACGCGTCCGAGCAGACCCGCAACAACGCCAAGCAGCGCCTCGGCACCCTCAAGTACCTCATCCGCGAGTCCGACACCCAGGCGACCATCACCGGCAGCCGGTGGGCCGGCTACCAGGCCATCACCGAGTACCTCGACCACTACCAGCCCGCCAAGAACGCCATCGCCCGCGCCAACCGGGTCCTCACCGGCAACGTCGGCGACCTGAAGGTCACCGCCTTCGACCTGCTCAAGGTCTGACCACTCCCCACCCACCCAGCCGGGACGGCGGGCCACCCGTGCCGCCGCCCGGTCCCCATCTCCGGAGGGACACCCATGACACCGCGCACGACGAGGCGCGACGAAGCCCTGGCGGACAGCCGATGAGCGGCCACATCCGCCACCCCCGAGACATCCGGCAGACGGTGTGCGGACTGCCCGCCGCCGACGTCCGCCGGTGGGAAACCGAGCACCCACCACGCATCGACCACACCTGCGAGGACTGTTACACCCTGCTGCCCGAGGCCGTCCGGCCCGACGACGCCAACCACCCACCGGGCGACCCCACCCTCATCGATACCCTGCGACGCATCGTCGCCGACCGGCAGCACGCCAAGATCGACGGAGTCCTCGTGGACCTCTGGTCGGCCAACGTCACCGTCCTCATCTGGGACCACCTCCGCGACGACAAGCGCCAACAGCTGCTAACCCTGCCGCCACACGAACTGATCCTGCGCTGCGTCGCCATCTACACCCGCCTCACCAGCAACGGCGGCGACACCTGACCGGGCGACCGACACGCGGACGCCCTCGACGACCGAGCCCTCCGCCCGGGCCCCGGCCGAACCTCCGCCGTCCGCCGCCGGCCTGAGCGACGGCCCGACATCCACCCACCCATCGCGTACGCCTCGGACGCCGCGCACCGCCGGCGACGTCCGAGGCGTACGCCTGTGCACCCTCGGAGGGCCCCATTACGCCACCGTGGCAGAGAAGCTGCAACTGTCGCTGCCTGCTCCACCACCACCTGCCGCGCACCACCTACAACGAGCCCGCCTGCGCCTGCACCATCACCTGCGCCACGCAACCCCTCGCCCTGCTCGCCGACCGCTGGGGCTGCGCGCTCTTCCTCGACCCCGCCGGCGATCTCTGGCACGTCCCCGCCATGACCCACGGCACCTGGGACTGGAGCAACGCCGCAGAAATCGACACCCGCTCCGACCTCCACGACGCCGGCCGGCTCGTCGAGCAGCTGCTCCGTCACGTCGCCCAGGTGCTCGCCGCACCTCTCTCCTGAACCCACCGCCACTCACCGTGGGCCGCTCCTCCGGGCGGTCCACCGTCCTTTCCGCGCTTGACGATCCGAAGAGACAGCGGTGAACCGCCCCCACTGAACGAAGTCGCCGACCTTCTTGGCGACGAACGTACGGGCTGCTACCGCTCGCCCACCGCCTGCAGCTCGCATCCGCTGTTGCCTCGCCGGCCGCACGGACCCGGCTTTCTTGCGTCTCCAACGAAGGGCCACCGCCATGACCAGGATCATCATCGGCGTCGTCACCGTCATCACCGTTGCCTGCCTCGGACTGCCCATGCTTCTGCTGTCGTCAGTCCTCGGCGACTCCGGCGGCTGTGGCGTCGCCACCGCACCCGCCGCACGCCCCAGCGGGCACCCATCCGGCAGCGGTAGCTGGGACACCGAACAATTGGAGATCGCCGCGACCATCATCGACGTCGGCATCGCCAAAGGCGTGCCTCATTGGGGTTGGGTCGTCGCCGTCGCCACCGCCATACAGGAGTCCGGCCTGCGCAACCTGCCCCACCTCGGCAACCGCAACGACCACGACTCCATTGGAGTGTTCCAGCAACGCCCGAGCCAGGGCTGGGGTACCGTCACCCAACTTTCCAAGCCCAGCTACCAGGCGGGAAGGTTCTTCGACAAGCTCCTGACCGTCCCCGGCTGGGAATCGATGCCACTCACCCGGGCCGCCCAGACGGTCCAAGTCTCGGCCTACCCCGACGCGTACGCAAAGTGGACCGACGACGCGACGAACCTGGTCAACCAGTTGACCAGCGCCCTTACCGACTGCCCACCGACGCGCTCAACATCCTCCCGGATGGGTTCGCCCATCCTGCCGACACCCCACCCGCCGTCGCCGCCGTAATTCTCCTGCCCGGCCCGGCTGGTGGTCAGTTCGCCGGGCTGGCCACCGGCCGGCGACCCCAACACCACCCACCACCGCCGCCTCAGCCGTTGGCGGGCGAGGTTCTGCTCCTGGGTCGACACCCGGCCGTAGCCGATGCGCACCCCGGACAGCGGGGCCGGGCGAGGAGGTCGCCCGGGGTAAGTGTGGGGGCGGTCATGCCATTGAGGGTGTCCGACAAACCCGTGATCGGCTTGTTGGAAACGCTCGGTTTCGAGACTGGTTTGTTAGACAGCTCTGACTGGTCGTTCTCCCGCTTTTTGATCTTGTTCGGGAGACGATCGTTTCTCGGACAGCCCCCGGGGCTCCCGTCCGCTAGATCAACTCCTCAGCGATACTTTGGGCAAAGACGGACCTTCTCTTGGATACATGCCGCTTGCCGTCGACGCCGGAGCCCAACCACGCCTCCTACTCGGAACTGGAACCCTCCATGGCAGCCCGCAAGTTGCCATAGACGACCCGGGTCTGTGGGTGGTCGTTGCCGAGCACCCGCCGGCAGTCGGTGAGGGCCTGCTCGAACAGCGAGATCGCCCGCCCCAAGTCCCCCGCCGCCTGGTAGGCGTAGGCGAGGTTGTTGACCGAGGCCAGCGTCTGGGGGTGATCGTTGCCGAGCACCCGCCGCCGATCGGCGAGGGCCTGCT